>NZ_JBHXMZ010000005.1:166391-450558 GCF_042719915.1 Nocardia sp. NPDC058499
GGGGGAGAGTGGGGCAGAGGAGAAGGAAGAAAAACACGAGCAACCGACCAACCCAACCCCCCCCCCCCCCGCCCCGCAGCGAGCGAACCCGGCTATCTCTGGTCGCCTCGAATATCTCCGGCGGCCGGATACCGCCGGCCGGTCGAGTACCGGTGGCTGCTCGAGCACCGCCGGGTCCGGATATCCGCGGTTGCTAGAGGCCTCCGGTCGACAGCAGGCCACCGTCGACACGTACCGTTTCGCCGGTGATCCACTGCGCCTGCTCCGAAGCGAGGAACGCGATCAGCCGGGCCACATCCTCCGGCGAACCGAGCCGCTTCATCGGGTAGACCTGCGCCGCGGCCTCCTCGTCGGCCGAGTACAGCGCATCCGCGAAACTGGTCTTCACCACCCCGGGCGCGACCGCGTTGACCCGGATCTTCGGGCCGAGCTGCCAGGCGAGTTCGTCGGTGAGCCGGATCAGCGCCGCCTTGGAGGCGCCGTAGGCGGCGATCACCCCGGTGGAACGCAGGCCCGCGACGCTGGCCACGTTCACCACCGCGCCGCCGTGTTCGCCCATCCACGCCTTGTACGCCTCCTGGATATAGCCCAGGGCGGCGACGACGTTCACATCGAAGATCTTGCGGACCGCGTCGAGATCGGCCTCCATCAGGGAGCCGTACACCGGGTTGATACCGGTGTTGTTGATCAGGATGTCCAGCGACCCGAATTCGGTGACCGCCCGCTGGACCGCGGCCGTGCGTGCCTCCGCGTCGCCGGAGTTACCGGCCAGTGCGATGACCTCGCCTTGATGCCCCAATCCGCGCAGTTCGGCGGCCGCCTTGTCCAGCGGTTCAGGTTTGCGCGCGGTGATCAGCACGTTTGCGCCCCGGCTCAGCAGCTCCGCGGCCACCGCGAAGCCGATACCCCGGCTGGCCCCGGAGACCAGCGCGCTCTTACCCAACAGATCGGTGCTCATAGCCGGGCACGTTACCGTGTCCGAGACGGCTGCCGGCCGGCAGCGGCGGTGCCGTAGGCCGCAGCGGGCGGGGCCACCGTGCGGGCAGGTAAAATCGGTGGTTCCGTGTCCGGATACGGCCGATCATGGGTGGAAAGTCCCGCCCGAACCCGCCGGACCATCGCCCCCAACCTGCTGCCGAGGAGATATCTGTGATCACCGCGACCGACCTCGAGGTCCGGGCCGGCGTCCGTACCCTGCTGTCCGCGCCCGGACCGGCGTTGCGGGTGCAGGCCGGCGACCGGATCGGCCTGGTCGGCCGTAACGGCGCCGGTAAGACCACCACCCTGCGCATCCTGGCCGGGGAAGGTGAACCGTACGCCGGCACGATCATGCGGTCGAGCGATATCGGCTACCTGCCGCAGGATCCGCGCGAAGGCAATCTCGATGTGCTGGCGCGCGACCGGGTGCTGTCGGCTCGCGGCCTGGACGCGCTGATCCGGGATATGGAGAAACAGCAGGCGCTCATGGCCGAACTGGCCGATGACACCGAACGCGAGCGGGCCGTCCGCAAGTACGGGCGGCTCGAGGATCGTTTCTCCGCGCTCGGCGGCTACGTCGCGGAAAGCGAGTCGGCCCGGATCTGCCACAGCCTGGGCCTGCCGGACCGCGTGCTGGGGCAACCGCTGCGGACGCTGTCGGGCGGTCAGCGGCGGCGAATCGAGCTGGCCCGCATTCTGTTCGCGGCCTCCGACGGCAGCGGCGGACGGTCCGACACCACGCTGTTGCTCGATGAACCCACCAACCACCTGGATGCCGATTCCATCACCTGGTTGCGCGGGTTCCTGCAGAACCACGACGGCGGGCTCATCGTGATCAGCCACGATGTGGACCTGCTCGCGGATGTCGTGAACAAGGTGTGGTTCCTCGACGCAGTCCGCGGGGAAGCCGATGTGTACAACATGGGCTGGACCAAATACCTCGATGCCCGTGCCACCGACGAACAGCGGCGCCGCCGGGAACGCGCCAACGCCGAGAAGAAGGCGTCGGCGCTGCGGACCCAGGCCGCCAAACTGGGCGCCAAGGCCACGAAAGCCGTTGCCGCCCAGAATATGGCCAAACGCGCCGACCGGCTGCTCGCCGAACTGGACGAGGTGCGCGTCGCGGACAAGGTCGCGCGGATCAAATTCCCGGAACCGGCGGCCTGCGGTAAGACCCCGTTGATGGCGGAGAACCTCACCAAGGTCTACGGGTCGCTGGAGATCTTCACCGGGGTGGACCTGGCGATCGACCGCGGCAGTCGCGTGGTGGTCCTGGGCCTCAACGGTGCCGGTAAGACCACCCTGCTGCGGCTGCTCGGCGGTACCGAGGAGCCGACCGGCGGTTCGCTGGTGCCCGGTCACGGGCTGAAGGTCGGGTACTTCGCGCAGGAGCACGACACCCTCGACGACGCGGCCAGCGTGTGGGAGAACATCCGGCATATGGCACCCGATGCGGGCGAACAGGAATTGCGCGGTCTGCTGGGCGCCTTCATGTTCAGCGGTCCGCAGCTCGACCAGCCCGCGGGAACGCTGTCCGGCGGTGAGAAGACCCGTCTGGCGCTGGCCGGGCTGGTCTCCTCGGCGGCGAACGTGCTGTTGCTCGACGAACCGACCAACAACCTGGACCCGATCTCCCGCGAACAGGTCCTCGACGCGCTGCGCACCTACGCCGGTGCGGTCGTCCTGGTCACCCACGACCCCGGCGCCGCCGAAGCCCTGAATCCCGAGCGCGTGATCCTGCTCCCGGACGGCACCGAGGACCACTGGTCGGCCGAGTACCTGGAATTGATTCAGCTCGCGTGAGTTTCATCACAAGAACTCATTGCCGGATGCTCGCCGAATGCTTAGCCTGAGAGTGACGCTGCTCGGCGACTCGGAGGAAGCCATGGGCGACAGGCCGGTACAGAGCAAGAGCACATTGGGTAAAGGCACCCGCGTCACGGGAAAGTCACGCGACCGCCTGCAGTCCCAGTTGAAGAAGCAATACGAAGCAGGGGCGAGCATCAGGTCGCTGGCACGCGCGACCGGGCGTTCCTACGGGTTCATCCACAATGTGCTGACGGAGTCGCATGTGCAGCTCCGCAGCCGTGGTGGCGCGAACCGCCGTAAAGCCCGCTAACCGCACCGTATTCGCAGGCTCCGCCGCCGGATATCGACCCGGCGGCGCGGGGCCCGGTGTGCCGGGTCGAGCCGGTTATGCCCGGGTCACCAGCCGGTCACCGCGCTGTCGCCGTGAGCCAGCAGGCCGGCCAGACTGGCGAAGATCGGCAGCCCGGTCTTGATCTCGAGATAGGCGAACTGTCCCTGCGGGTTGACCTCGAGGAAATAGTGCTCGCCGTCGAGGCCCACCCGCAGATCCAGCACGCCGAAGCAGAGTCCGAGGGTGCCCATCAAGGTGGCCAGTGATTTGCTGACCGCGGCCGGAAGCCGGGCGGGGGAGAAATCGACCGACACATCGAGTCGGGAGTCGACGCGCCCCGCACCCGCGCGGGAGTCGATCCGGACCACCCACTCCTGCCCGCCCACCCAGACCACGCGCAGATCGCATTCGGGATCGATATACCGCTGGAAGATCGTCGGCGACCAGCGGATCGCACCGAGCCGGTCCAGATCGGCGGGTTCGACGAGCCGGGTCTCGGCGAATTCCGCCCGGGAGGTGCCGGTGCGTTTGAAAACGACCCGCCCCGCACTGTTTTCGATGAACTCCCGGGCCGCGCCGGGATCGTTGGTGATCAGCGTCTCCGGGAGCGCACAGCCGGCCCGCCGGGCCGTATCCAGCTGGACGATCTTGCGGTGGGCGAGTCGATCGTGGCCGGGATCGTTGACCCACCGGGCCGGCAGCGACCACAGCAGGCCCTGCGTGAACCCATCGCATTCGGCCTGCCGATAGGCGTCGTCGTCGGCGCGGACCCCGGCCGGGACCCGGCTGGGATGCGGGCGCCGCCACCACACCGCGCGGATGTCGTCGAGGCCGGACAGGCCCGCCAATGAGCGCGCGCTCGCGGAACCGTCGAGCCGGAAACTGCCCGTTTCCCGGGGGAAATCGCGGAGATCGAGCCGTAGGGTGGTGACGCCGTACTGTTCTCGCAGTGTCGCCTGCATGGCTGCGGCGTGCAGATCATCGGATTCGGAGACGATGAGGACCGACCCCTGCCGGGTGGTCATCGTGGTGGCCGCTCAGTCGAGACTGTCGCAGTGGATACCGTCGTCGCTGCTGTTGTACGACCGGGTCTGCGCGAAGGTGAATGTCGCCGGGTGGTGCGGGGGATCGGCGAGGTGCAGCCGCCGCGCCCAGGTTTCGGTGAGCCGGCGTAGCTGGGTATCGCCGAAGGCCGGCGACGGGGGTGCCGCCAGCGTCAGCGGCCGTTCGCCCACATCGATACGCAGCCGGCGGGTGAAATCGGCGGTTGCGCCGGACCGGATATCGACCAGGACTGTGCCCGCGGGGGTGCCGGGCCGTTCGTCGTGCTCGCGGATCCCGAGTACATCGCAGGGGGCGAAGGTCCACGTCCCGTCCGCGACCCGGATCCGGACAGCATCCTCGTCGTCGGCGAGGAGCACACCAGTGAGGGTGGCCACCGCATCGGATTGTGTTGTGCCGACGGGAGGCAGGACAGCGGTCATCTGATTTCTCCGATCTAGCTCGCAATGTGCCACGACCCGAGCGCGTCCGGATCATAACGCCGCCGCGGCACGGCGGCGGCCGATATCGCCGGAATTGTGTCCGCAGAAAGCCGATCTCGAGACCGGGAAAATTACCGGGACGGAAGTTTTCCGGCCACCGGGCAGAACGGCCCGGCGGACGGAATGTTTGCCGAATGCTTCCTCGGCGCCGTTCAGCCGCCGAGGAGTTCGGGTTTCTCGGCCAGTGCGCGCAAGCGCCCCGCCGGATCCGCGACCAACCGGCGGGCATCCAGATCCAGCACTCCGCCGACGCCGACCACCTCGGCCGAGAGGGTGCCGTCGGCGCGGATCATCTCCTGCCGGATACGATAGGTTTTGCCCGAACCCCATTCGAATTCGCAGCTCACCCGGACCTCGTCGCCGCTGCGCAGTTCGCGCCGGTATTTGATGGTGGTTTCCAGAATCACCGGTCCCAGCCGGGCCGCCACCAGTTTGTCCGCCTGTAGTCCCGCGGCCACCAGGCACTCCCAGCGGGCGTGTTCGGCGTACTGCAGGTAGACCGCCTGATTGACATGGCCCTGGACATCGAGTTCGTAACCGCGGACGGTGATGGGGACGGAGAAGGTCATATTTCTGCGAACTCGCCGCGGGTCACTGTTGTTCCCTCGGCTCCGGAGCTCCGGGGCGGCGTCGTACCGAGGCCTCGACCAGATCCAGGACGGCGGTAAGGTTTTCGTTCGTATGCCCCGAGGCGATCCGGGCGATGAGACCGTCCAGCACGAGGTCGAGGTAACCCAGCAGGACATCGGTGGGGACATCGTCGCGCAACGCCCCGGCCGCCTTCCGGCGTTCGAGCCGGGCCAGGGTGGCCGCGGTGAGCTCGGCCGAACGCTGCGTCCAGCTCGACCGGAACTCGGGATCGGTGCGCAGCCGCCGGGCGATCTCCAGCCGGGTGCCCAGCCAGTTGTACTCCTGCGGATCGGCGAGCATATCCCGCATCACCTGCACGATGCCCTCGTTGGCCGCGACCTCGGCCATTCGCTCGTTGTCCTCCTGGGCGAGCGCCAGGAAGAGGGCGTCCTTATCGCGGAAATGATGGAAGATCGCGCCCCGGGACAGGCCGATGGCATCCTCCAGACGGCGCACGGTGGCGCCGTCGTACCCGAACTCGGCGAAACAGCGGCGCGCGCCGTCGAGTATCTGTGTGCGCCGGGCGGCCAGATGATCGTCGCTGACCTTGGGCATGGACTCTCCTCCAGCGGGGGTGGATACGAAATGACGGGCGGTGGGTCACAGATACGCGCATCCCCGCCGCGGCCGAGACCGAGGCGGGGAATCCCGGTGTCTACTATGTGATCTCGCGGGAACCGCGCCGCATCCGGGTCCGGCGCGGCCGTCCGGCCGGCAGGCGCCTCGCGGACTGCTCGGAGACCGGCCCGCACACCGGACCCCGAACCGGAGGAGCCGGTGGCTCGGGTCACGGGATCCGGTGCGCGAGCCCGGTGGTACCCGGGCTCGCGGTACCTGCGATCAGTTCCGGATCATATTCCGCAGCACGTACTGTAGAATGCCACCGTTGCGGTAGTAATCCGCCTCACCGGGGGTGTCGATACGGACCACCGCGTCGAACTCGACCTTCGACCCGTCGTCCTTGGTCGCCGTGACGTGGACGGTGGCCGGGGTGGTGCCCGAGTTGAGTTCCTCGATACCCGCGATATCGAAGACCTCGGTACCGGTCAGGCCCAGCGATTTCGCCGATTCGCCCTGCGGGAACTGCAGCGGGATCACACCCATACCGATCAGGTTCGACCGGTGGATACGCTCGAACGATTCGGTGATCACGGCCTTCACACCCAACAGGCGGGTGCCCTTGGCGGCCCAGTCGCGCGACGAACCGGAGCCGTACTCCTTACCGCCCAGCACGACCAGGGGGATACCGGCCTTCTGGTAGTTCTGCGAAGCGTCGTAGATGAACGCTTGCGGGCCGCCGTCCTGGGTGAAGTCGCGGGTGTAACCGCCCGAGACATCGTCGAGGAGCTGGTTGCGCAGCCGGATGTTGGCGAAGGTGCCGCGGATCATCACCTCGTGGTTACCGCGGCGCGAGCCCAGGGAGTTGTAGTCCTTGCGCGCCACGCCGTGCGAATCGAGGTAGTCGGCGGCCGGGGTACCCGGTTTGATGGCACCGGCGGGGGAGATGTGGTCGGTGGTGACCGAATCGCCCAGCAGGGCCAGGACGCGGGCGCCCTTGATATCGGCGACGGGCTCCGGATCCATGCCCATACCGTCGAAATACGGCGCCTTGCGGACGTAGGTGGAATCGTCGCTCCACTCGAAGGTGTTGCCCTCCGGGGTGGGCAGGCTGCGCCACCGCTCGTCGCCCTTGAAGACATCGGCATAGGACTTGGTGAACATCTCCTGGCTGATCGCCGACTTGATGGTGTCGTCGATCTCCTGCGCCGAGGGCCAGATGTCCTTCAGGAACACCGAATTGCCCTGGGTGTCCTTGCCCAGCGGATCGTTCTCGAAATCGAAGTCCATCGTGCCCGCGAGCGCGTAGGCGATGACCAGCGGCGGGGATGCCAGGTAGTTCATCTTCACGTCGGGCGAGATACGGCCCTCGAAGTTACGGTTACCCGACAGCACCGCGGTGACGGTGAGGTCGTTGTCGTTGACCGCCTGCGAGATCTCCTCCGGCAGCGGACCGGTGTTACCGATGCAGGTGGTGCAGCCGTAGCCACCCAGGTGGAAGCCCAGCTTCTCCAGGTAGGGCCACAGACCGGCCTTCTCGTAGTAGTCGGTGACGACCTGCGAACCGGGGGCCATATTGGTCTTCACCCACGGCTTGCTGGTCAAGCCCTTCTCCACCGCGTTACGGGCCAGCAGCGCGGCACCGATCATGACCGACGGGTTGGAGGTGTTGGTGCAGGAGGTGATACCCGCGACCGCCACCGCGCCGTGGTCGAGCACGAACTCACCGCGCTCCTCGGACACCACCCGGATCGGTTTGGAGGGCCGGCCGTCGGCGCCGCTGGCCGCGGAGTTGACATCGACGGCCCCGTCGTCGGCGAAGCTGAGCATCGGCGCGGGATCGGAGGCCGGGAAGGTCTCCTCGACCGCCTCGTCCAGTTTGCTGTGCGGGGTCGGGTAGTCCTCTTCCACGTAGTTGTGGATGTCCTTGCGGAACGCGATCTTCGATTCGCTGAGCAGGATCCGGTCCTGCGGGCGCTTCGGGCCGGCGATGGAGGGCACCACGGTGCCCAGATCGAGCTCCAGGTACTCGGAGTAGGTGGGCTCCGAGGCCGGGTCGTGCCACATGCCCTGCTCTTTGGCGTAGGCCTCGACGAGCGCCAGCTGTTCGTCGCTGCGGCCGGTGAGACGCAGGTAGTTGATGGTTTCTTCGTCGATCGGGAAAATCGCCGCGGTGGAGCCGAACTCGGGGCTCATATTGCCCAGGGTGGCGCGGTTGGCCAGCGGCACCTCGGCCACGCCCTGTCCGTAGAACTCGACGAACTTGCCGACCACACCGTGCTTGCGCAGCATTTCGGTGACGGTGAGCACCACGTCGGTGGCGGTGACGCCCGGCTGGATCTCACCGGTCAGTTTGAAGCCGACCACGCGCGGGATCAGCATGGACACCGGCTGGCCGAGCATGGCGGCCTCGGCCTCGATACCGCCGACGCCCCAGCCCAGCACACCCAGGCCGTTGACCATGGTGGTGTGCGAGTCGGTGCCGACGCAGGTGTCCGGGTAGGCTTGGCCGTTGCGGACCATGACGGTGCGGGCCAGGTACTCGATATTGACCTGGTGCACGATACCGGTGCCCGGGGGAACGACCTTGAAATCGTCGAAGGCGCCCTGGCCCCAGCGCAGGAACTGGTAGCGCTCACCGTTGCGCTCGTATTCGAGTTCGACATTGCGCTCGAAAGCATCGGCGCGGCCGAACACATCGAGGATGACGGAGTGGTCGATGACCATCTCGGCGGGGGAGAGGGGGTTGACCTTCTCCGGGTCGCCACCCAGGGCGGCGACGGCCTCGCGCATGGTGGCCAAATCGACCACGCAGGGCACGCCGGTGAAGTCCTGCATCACCACGCGGGCCGGGGTGAACTGGATTTCGATACTGGGCTGGGCGTTGGGATCCCAGTCGGCCAGCGCACGAATATGGTCGGCGGTGATGTTCGCGCCGTCCTCGGTGCGCAGCAGATTCTCGGCGAGGACCTTCAGTGCGTACGGGAGTTTCTCGGTGCCGGGCACGGCCGAGAGGCGGAAGATCTCGTAGGAGTTGCTTCCGACCTCGAGGTTGCCCTTGGCGCCGAAAGTATCGATACTTTTGGTCACGTCAGCTCCACTTGTCGGGTGTGGGCGCCGTCGGCGGGGCTGTGCCGGCGGCGGTACGTCTCTGGCATGAGGTGCCGGCCCGGGATGGCGCCGGTTCCCCGCGGTTCCCAACCCTAACAGTACGCTTGTCCTGTGAAATTTTCGGGGCGGCGCCCGGTCACCGCGGCCCGGCGTGGCAACCGTTCGGCGTGGCGGGTGTGCACCGACCGCGCCGTCGTCGCGTAATCTGCTCTCGAGCTGGACCGGATTGCCGGGGCGTGCCGTCGGGTACTCCCGGAACTCGTGCCCAGTGCTCGCTACCCCTGTCGCCTCGTCCGACGATGCGGCCTCGACCAAGACCGGATGGAAGATGACCGTCACCCACACTTCGGCCTTCTCCCTCAAGGCCACCAAGCTGCCGGACGAATTCGACACGGACACCATGGCGGAAGTCCGGACCGATCTCGCCGACAACGGGGTGTCCACACCCGACGGAGACGACCAGAGCGAACTGGCCGCAATCGTGGCCGATGCGCGGGCGCACGGCATCGACCTGAGCATCGTGGTGATGCACGGCAACCCCGGCCACGATTCGGAACTGCGGGATCTGGCCACCGAGGTCGCCGGATTCCAGCACGGCACGATCGCGGTCTTCAGCGACGACTGGATCGGCACCACCAGCGATTCGATCAGCCGCGTGCGGCTCGAATGGGCCGAGGACACGGCGAAGTTCAAAGGCGGTGACAGCGAGGAGGCCGCCCAGATCCTGGTGCACCGCCTCGAACAGACCCCGACGGTGAGCTGGACCGAGATCACCTCGGTGCTGCTGGCCGGGCTGGTCCTGGTGATCGGCGGGTTGTACTGGGTCAAGGCGCGCCGCGACGAGACGCCGGCAGCAGATACCGCGACTCCGCCGGACGCCCCGGCGCCCGCGGGAGACTCCGAGATTCCTGCCCGGGTCACCGAAGCAGCCGTGCGCGAACCGGCCTCGCGGTAGGCGCCTGCGCCTGCCGCTATTCCATGGGTCGCGCCTACTCTGTGGGTGCGTGTCGCGGGCCGTGTGACCGCCGCGATCGCGGGCGCGGGATCCGGCCGGCGCCGACAGGCGGGGGCCGCGCGTCTGCGGCGTTGTACGGGTCTGAGCAGCTATCGAGCCGATGGCTGCGGGGCCACATGGCGCCTGTGGCTCGCTCTCTGCGCCCGCCTGTCCCGCCGTCCGGCGGAATTGCGCAGGTTTCGGCGGCCGCTGCGGCGGGCATCATGCCTTATCGGTACGTATGGTCGAGGGCGACGGGCGATGCCGGCGGCCGCGGCCACCGGGCGGACACCGTCCGCCGGGCCGGCGACCGCAGGTGAAGGCGGCGAAATCCGCGACAGTGGAGCCGGTTGCGGCGGATACGGTCATCACCTGGAATAGTTGTGACAGCACGCACAGGACCGAGGCGAAAGCGGGGATGTTGGTGACTTCGACGGACGGTGTCAAAGGGGCGGACTTGGCGAAAGAACCGCCGGCGCCTGCTTCGAGCACCCTCGAACGCGACGTCCAGACCCTGGAAAAAGCGATCTACGAGGTCAAGCGGGTAATCGTCGGGCAGGACCGGCTGGTCGAGCGGCTGCTGGTCGGGGTGCTCGCCCGCGGTCATGTGCTGCTGGAGGGCGTGCCCGGTATCGCCAAAACGCTGGCGGTGGAAACCTTCGCCAAGGTGGTCGGCGGGTCGTTCTCCCGCGTCCAGTTCACCCCCGACCTGGTGCCCACCGACCTCGTCGGTACCCGGATCTACCGCCAGGGCCGGGAAGAGTTCGATACCGAACTGGGCCCCGTCGTCGCCAACTTCGTCCTGGCCGACGAGATCAACCGCGCCCCCGCGAAGGTGCAGTCGGCGCTGCTCGAGGTGATGGCCGAACGGCATGTGTCGATCGGCGGTAAGACTTACCCGATGCCCGATCCCTTCCTGGTGATGGCTACGCAGAACCCGATCGAGAGCGAAGGCGTGTACCCGCTGCCGGAAGCGCAGCGTGACCGGTTCCTGTTCAAGATCGTTGTCGACTACCCCTCCGTCGAGGAGGAACGCGAGATCATCTACCGGATGGGTGTCGCGCCGCCGGAGCCCGGGCAGATCCTGGAGCCGGCGGAGTTGATCCGTTTGCAGAAACTCGCCGCGAGCACCTTTGTGCACCATGCGCTGGTGGACTATGTGGTCCGGGTGATCTCGGCCACTCGTGTCCCGGCCGAATTCGGTATGCACGATGTGGCGAACTGGATCTCCTACGGCGCCTCCCCCCGCGCCAGCCTCGGCATCATCGCCGCCGCCCGTGCGGTCGCGCTGATCCGCGGTCGCGACTATGTGGTTCCGCAGGATGTTCTCGAGGTCATCCCGGACGTGCTCCGGCATCGCCTGGTGCTCTCCTACGATGCGCTCGCCGACGAGATCAGCCCCGAGGATGTCATCCAGCGGGTCCTGCAGACCGTCGGCCTGCCGCAGGTGGCGCCGCAGGCGGTGGCGCCCGGTGCGCCGCCCGCCGCCGAGAACGGTAACGGCCGGCCGCCCGCACCGCCGCAGCAGGCGCCCCAGGTGCCGCAGACCGCCGGCACGAACCAGCCCCAGTGACCCGGCCGGACCCCCGTGCCCGAGTGCCCATGGCAGATCACGCGCCACCTTCGTTCCGGTCGGGCGAACTGACCGACCCGCATCTGGCGGCCGCCCTGAAAACCCTGGAGCTCACGGTGCGCCGCCGGTTGGACGGCGTACTGCACGGCGATCATCTCGGCCTGATCCCGGGGCCCGGTTCGGAACCGGGTGAGGCGCGCGCCTATCAGCCCGGTGACGATGTCCGGCAGATGGACTGGTCGGTCACTGCCCGCACCACCCATCCGCATGTCCGGCAGATGATCGCCGACCGGGAACTGGAAACCTGGATGGTGGTGGATCTGTCCGCCAGCCTGGACTTCGGCACCGGCGCCTGTCAGAAACGCGATCTCGTGGTCGCCGCCGCGGCCGCGATCACCCATCTGACGATGGGCGGCGGTAACCGGGTCGGCGCCGTGGTGGCCACCGGCGAACAGTTGCGGCGCATTCCGGCGCGGAGCGGCCGGGTGCACGCACAGTCGCTGCTGCGCAGTATCGCCACCACGCCGCATCCGCGCGACGGGGTACGCGGTGATCTGCACGGCGCCATCGAATCGCTGCGCCGCCCGCAGCGTAAACGCGGACTCGCGGTGGTGATCAGCGATTTCCTCGGGGATATCACCTGGCAGCGGTCGCTGCGCGCCATCTCCGCGCGCCACGAGCTGCTGGCCGTGGAGGTGCTCGATCCGCGCGATATGGCCCTGCCCGATATCGGTGACGTCGTGCTGCACGACCCGGAAACCGGGCGGACCCGCGAGTTCAGCGTGACGCCCCAGTTGCGCGCCGACTATGCGGCGGCCGCGCAGCGGCACCGGGAGGAGGTCGAGCAGACCTTGCGCAGCTGCGGCGCCCCCGTGATGACCTTGCAGACCGACCGGGACTGGATCGCCGATGTGGTCCGGTTCGTCTCCACCCGGCGCCACAGCCTCGGCGCCTCGACTTCGCGGGTGCCACGCCAGTGAGTATTTCGAATTTCGCCGCCCCGATCTGGCTCGGGTTCCTTGCCGTCATCCTGCTGCTGGCGCTGGCGTACCTGCTGGTCCAGCGCAGTAAACACCGCCATATGCTGCGATTCAGCAATATGGAGCAGCTCGAGAAGGTGGCGCCGAACCGGCCGGCCTTCTGGCGGCATATCCCGATCATCCTGGTGATCGTCGGCATGGTGTTCTCCACCATCGGCGCCGCCGGGCCGACCGCCGAGCAGAAGGTGCCCCGGAACCGGGCCACCGTCGTCCTCGTCATGGACGTCTCGCTGTCGATGGAAGCCACCGATGTATCACCGAGCCGGCTCGAGGTCGCCCAGCAGGCGGCCAAGGATTTCGCCGAAGGCCTCACCCCGGGTATCAACCTGGGCCTGGTGACCTACGCGGGAACCGCCTCGGTACTCGTCTCGCCCACCACCGACCGCGGCTCGGTGAAGGCCGCCATCGACAACATCCGCCTCGCCGAACGCACGGCCACCGGTGAAGGGATCTTCACCGCCCTGCAGTCGATCGAAACCCTCGCCTCGGTCCTGGGCGGTTCGGAGACACCGCCGCCGGCCCGGATCGTGCTGATGTCCGACGGTAAACAGACGGTCCCGGATTTCGAGGATTTCGACAATCCGCGGCACGAATTCGTGGCGGCCCGGCTGGCCAAGACCAAGAAGATCCCGGTGTCGACGATCTCGTTCGGCACCCAATGGGGTGTGGTCGAGATCCCGCGCGACGACGGGGGCGCCGATCAGGTCGAGGTACCGGTGGACGACGAGGCGATGCAGGAGATCGCGCAACTGTCCGGTGGGGAGTTCTATACGGCCTCCAGCCTCGAGGAACTCTCCGGCGTCTACGACACCCTCGAAGAACAGATCGGCTACGAGATCACCCGCGGGGACGCGAGCCGGCCCTGGTGGCTGCTCGGTCTGCTGGCGACCCTCGCCGGTGTCGTGGTGGCCCTACTGATGCGGCAGCGGCTGCCGTAACCGGATCCACCGGCCCCTCAGCGGGCCGGTGAGTACGCCGCCGACGGGCCGGGTTCGATACCGAACCCGGCCCGTCGCCGTACCCCGGTTTGTGCGAGACGCACAAGTACACCGGCGAAATATGGGTGGACGTCCCATGCGAGTGCTACCGGCGCCGCCAGGTAGGTTTGTCCCCATGTCGAACTTCACAGCACGCTCGGTTCTGGTGACCGGCGGCAACCGCGGGATCGGGCTCGCGGTGGCGCAGCGCCTGCACGCCGACGGTCACAAGGTGGCCGTCACCCATCGCGGTTCGGGTGCACCCGAGGGCCTGTTCGGAGTGAAATGCGATGTCACCGACAGTGAATCGGTGGATCGGGCTTTTTCCGAGGTCGAGGCGCAGCAGGGTCCGGTGGAAGTACTGGTCGCCAATGCGGGAATCACCGACGACACGCTGCTCATGCGGATGACCGAAGAGCAGTTCACCACGGTGGTAGATGCGAACCTGGCCGGCGCCTTCCGGTGCGCCAAGCGGGCCAACCGGGCCATGCTGCGCGCCCGGTGGGGCCGGATGATCTTCCTCGGCTCGGTCGTGGGCCTCGCGGGCCAGGCCGGGCAGATCAACTACGCCGCGTCGAAAGCCGGTGTCGTCGGGCTGGCGCGGTCCATCACGCGCGAACTGGGCGGGCGCTCGATCACCGCCAATGTCGTCGCGCCCGGTTTCATCGATACCGATATGACCAAGGACCTGCCGCAGGAGATGCGGGAGCTGGCCGAGAAGTTCATCCCGATGAAGCGGGTCGGCAAACCCGAGGACGTCGCGGCCGTGGTCAGCTTCCTCGCGTCGGAGGATTCGGCCTACGTCTCCGGTGCGGTGATCCCGGTCGACGGTGGTATGGGTATGGGGCACTGACCCGCCTGCAGGTCACCGAACACTTCTCGACGGCCGCGCCGGCGATACGGTGAACACCGTCGGCACGGCCGGTCGAACGCGATCCACAACACCACACATCAGGGAGAACCGAGAACTCATGGGCGGATTGCTCGAAGGCAAGACGATCCTCGTCACCGGCATCATCACCGATGCCTCGATCGCGTTCCACGCGGCGGCGATCGCACAGAAGGAGGGGGCCCGGGTGATCATCACGGGTCTCACCGAGCGCCTGCGGTTGATCGACCGGATCGCCAAGCGGCTGCCCGAGGAGGTGCCGCCGGCCATCGGGCTCGATGTCACCAACCAGGAGGATCTGGACAAACTGCCCGACGAGCTGCGTCGTCTCGCCCCGGAGGGCATCGACGGTGTGCTGCATTCGATCGCCTTCGCCCCGAAGACGCTGATGGGTCCGGATGCCGTTCCGTTCCTGGAGGGGCCGAGCGCGGATGCCGCGAAATCCTTCGAGATCTCGGCGTGGAGCTATGCGGCGCTGGCACGGGCGGTACTGCCGGTGATGAACGAACGCGGGTCGATCGTCGGCATGGATTTCGATCCCCGGACCGCCATGCCGTACTACAACTGGATGGGTGTGGCCAAGGCCGCACTGGAATCGGTGAACCGGTATGTGGCGCGTGAGGTCGGTTACGCGAAGCAGATCCGGTCCAACCTGATCGCCGCCGGCCCGGTGAAAACCCTTGCCGCCAAGGCGATCGCCGGGACCGCGACCGATGACGCGAAACAGCTCAAACAGCTGGATACCTACTGGGACGGCGCGTCCCCGATCGGCTGGGACGGCGGCGCCGAAGTGGTCGGCAAATCGATCGTGGCGCTGCTGTCGGATTGGTTGCCCGCGACCACCGGATCGATCGTCTACGTCGACGGCGGGGCCAGCCACAACACCTGGTTCCCCGAGAACATGCCGCTGGACTGATCACCGGACCTGTAAGGAGGCGCCGTGGCCCGCGCGGCCGACGCATTGCTGCTGCTGTCCTTCGGTGGCCCCGAGGGACCCGAGGATGTGCTGCCGTTCCTGGAGAACGTCACCCGCGGCCGTGGCGTCCCTCCCGAACGCCTGACCGAGGTCGCCGAGCATTATCTGCACTTCGGTGGGGTATCGCCGATCAATGCCTGCAATCGCGCGATCATCACCGCGGTGGAGGCCGAACTGGTGCGTACCGGGCTCGATCTGCCCGTCTACTTCGGCAACCGGAACTGGCACCCGATGGTCGAGGACACGCTGGCGCAGATGGCCGCCGACGGGGTGCGTTCGGCCCTGGTGTTCCCGACCTCGGCCTGGGGCGGATACTCGGGGTGCCGGCAGTACGACGAGGACATCACCAGGGCCCGGGCCGCGGTGGGCCCGGAGGCGCCGGAAATGGTGAAGCTCCGGCATTATTTCGATCATCCACTGCTGATCGCGGCCTTCACGGACGCGATACACGCTGCGCGGGAGACGCTTCCGGCCGGACGGGCCGAGAACGTCCGGCTGGTGTTCACCGCGCATTCGGTGCCGGTCGCCGCCGACAACGCGGCCGGACCGCCCGCCGACGGCGGTAATCTCTACAGTCGGCAGGTGGCCGAGGCTGCGCGGTTGTGTGCCGCAGCAACAGGTTTCGGTGATTACGACGTGGTGTGGCAATCGCGGTCCGGGCCACCGCAGGTCCCGTGGCTCGATCCCGATATCGTCGATCACCTGGAAACCTTGCCGGACAAGGGGTTCGACGCCGTGATCGTCTGCCCGGTGGGTTTCGTCTCCGATCACCTCGAGGTGATCTGGGATCTCGACAACGAAGCCGCCACGAAGGCCGGCGAACTCGGGATCGCCTTCGTCCGCGCGGCAACTCCGGGTACCGACGATCGATTCGCCGAGATGGTGGTCGAGTTGATCGCCGAGCAACTGCGCGGAACATCGCCGCGGCGTCTCGGTGAGGTACCCGGTCACGGGTGTACGGTCGACGGCGCGCTGTGTGCCGTCGGCTGTTGCGAACCGGTGCGACGACCCAGCGGTTGCTAGCAGGCATGATCCCGGACGCGCCATAGCGTGCGTCGCCGCGTCGCGGGCGCACCACCGCAGCGCCGACGTCGAAGACCGGGCTCGCGCCGGCCGGCGGCGATAGCGGACCGTGCCGGGTCGGGCGGCTGACCGCGTGCGGCACCCTCTCAGGGCACGATGACCGGCACGTGATCGCTGCACCTCCCTCGCGGGACAGCCCGTTCTGCGTGCGAGCGGCCGGCAGGCCTGTCGTGATCAGGACGGACCGACGGTGATAGGTGCACCGCACCCAGGCCGTTGGGCGGGCGGTGGATCCGCTACGTCCAGCAGGGAGGTCGTCGCCGCGCCGGCCGGTAGTCAGGGGTGGCGTCCGGTCGGTGGGTCCGTCGAGACCAGGGTGGACCGATGGTGATCGGAGCGCTCTGTGTGGACGAGTCGGCCTGGGGACAACACAGCGCCGGTGGCGATCCGGACGCCCGACCGTCGCGGGGCCGGCTCAGCGTGTCTGGGGAGCTGCCGTGTGCACGGCGACCAGGCGGGCAGCCCGGAGAGCGTCCCACAGGGGGCGCAGCAAGGATTCCTGGGCCGTCGCGGCGGTGGCCGAGGTGGGTGCGGAGGCGGGCTCGCGCTGGGCGACGGTGAGGATCGCCGCCACGTGGTCGGCGGTATCCAGGATGCGTCTGGCCCGCAGCGGCACGTACTCGGGGTAGGTGTGGCGGGAGTAGTCGGCCAGTTCGGCCTCGATGAGTTCGCGTGGATCCGCGTCGCCGCCGCCGAGGCCGGTGGTGTGCAGCCGCATGAGCGCGTCGGCGGCATCGCGGACGGCTTCGCGCATGGCGTACTCGGCCTCACCCAGCGACATATCGGGGCCCGCGGCAGGCGGCATCGGGACGGCGTAGACCGTCCACTGCAGGGTGGAATCATCCTCGTGATACGGGATGAGCCCAGTGCCCTCCGCGCCCGGAACTCCGATGAGAATTCCCTCGCCCGCCTCGATCGCATCGGTGGCGAACGCGGTACCGACCGGCAGCCCGCGGACATCGCCGGGTACCGGCAGCACCAGCCGCAGCTCCGCACCGGGTGCGGCCAGTGCCTGCCGAATCATCTTGAGCAGCGGCATAACCGCTGTCGCGGCGGTCTCCCCGAGTGCGGTCCACGGCAGGTCGGTGCGCCCACCGGTCACCGGATCACCGGCGGACAGCGTGTGCCGCGGGGCCCAGGCGTGCAATGCCTCGAGAACGTCGTCGGGCGCGCTGCGACCCGCGAGCCACGAACCGGCCCACAGCGTGAGGGTGGCACTGGGAGAGCACATAATCATCGAGCATAAAGGGTGCCGGCAGTCGGCGGGCAGCGTCTGCGCAGGCTGTCGGCACGCGTTAGAATTGTTGCCCCGGTTCGGTGACGAAATCGATCAGCCGTTCCACCGCGCCCAGCAATGGCGCCTCCAGATCCCGGAACGAATTCACCGCCGAATACACCCGCCGCCAGCCGTCCTGCGGTGTGCCCCAGCCCAGTCGGCTGCAGACACCGGTTTTCCAGTCCTCGTTGCGTGGGACGCGCGGCCATTCCGGGATTCCGACGGCTGCCGGTTTCACCGCCTGCCAGATATCGACGAAAGGATGCCCGGTGACGAGAACGAATTCACCGAGCCCGGTGGTGAGATGCGTTTCCTTGGATCCGGTCACCAGATGGTCCACGAGCACACCGACCCGTTTACCGGGTCCGGGGCCGAATTCGGCCAGACGCGCAGCGAGATTGTCCAGTCCTTCCAAATGCTCCACCACCACGCCCTCGACCCGCAGGTCGTGCCCCCAGACCCGCTCCACCAACGCGGCATCGTGCACGCCTTCCACCCAGATCCGGCTCGGCGCGGCAACTTTCGCGCGCAAGCCCTCCACCCGGGTCGAACCGGAGGCCGAACGGGCGGGTTTCGCGGGCGCCGATTTCGCCGGTCGCCGCAATGTCACGGGCTTGCCGTCGATGAGGAAAGCCGCTTCGCGCAACGCGAAAAGGCGTACCGCGCCGCGGGCGTCCGCCAATTTCACGAAATCGCCGTCGTAGGTGCGGTCGAACCCCACCACCGCACCGCAGAAACCGCTGGCCGCGTCCTCCACCACCAGTTCGGGTTCCGCCACGACCTGGGCAACGGTGCGTTTCGCGGTGCGCGGATGGCCGGAAAAGATATCGCCGTATCGATCGCTCACCGGCCCGAAAGTAGCGTATCGGCGGGTTCGGCGGCGGCTGCCGGGGCGGGGTGTCGTCATCCGGGCCCCGTGCGGCGGAATATCCCACTAGGCTGGGCGGCGTGGCCGCTATTGTCTGGCTGGTCGCCGGTGTGCTGCTGGCGGCTGCCGAGATGTTCGTCGGTGAACTGACGCTGCTGATGCTCGGTTCCGCCGCGTTGCTGACCGCGGGAGTGAGCTTCCTGACCGATGCCCCGGTCGTGGTGGATGCGGTGGTCTTCGCGGTCTCGGCGGTGGTGCTACTACTGGGTGTCCGGCCGACGCTGTTGCGGCGCTTCGGAACTCCACCGCCGACACCGACCAATGTGGACGCCCTGACCGGTAAGACCGCGCTGGTGCTGGAACCGGTCGGTGAACACGACGGCCGGGTGAAGCTGAGCGGCGAAGTGTGGAGCGCCCGGTCCCTGGACCCGGGGGAGGAGTACCCGGAGGGCGCGACCGTATACGTGATGAAGATCGACGGGGCGACCGCGGTCGTCTGGAAGGGCCCGTAAATGGCTGCATTGATACTCGTCGCCGCACTGGTGGTGCTGGCGGCGGTGGTGGTTTTCAAGTCGATCGCCCTGGTACCGCAGGCCGAAGCCGCGGTGATCGAACGACTCGGCCGGTATTCGCGGACGGCGTCGGGGCAGCTGACGTTCCTGGTGCCGTTCGTCGACCGTATCCGCGCCAAGGTCGACCTGCGCGAGCGCGTGGTGTCCTTCCCGCCGCAACCGGTGATCACCCAGGACAATCTCACCCTGCAGATCGATTCGGTGGTGTACTTCCAGGTCATGCAGCCGCAGGCGGCGGTGTACGAGATCTCCAACTACATCGCGGCGGTCGAACAGCTCACCGTGACCACGCTGCGCAATGTGGTCGGCGGAATGACCCTGGAGGAGACGCTGACCTCCCGCGACCAGATCAACAGCCAGCTGCGCGGGGTGCTCGACGAAGCGACCGGCCGCTGGGGCCTGCGGGTGGCCCGGGTGGAGTTGAAGGCCATCGATCCGCCGCCGTCGATCCAGGAGTCGATGGAGAAGCAGATGAAGGCGGACCGGGAGAAGCGAGCCATGATCCTCACCGCCGAAGGCAACCGGGAATCGCAGATCAAGACCGCCGAGGGTGCCAAGCAGTCGCAGATCCTCTCCGCCGAGGGTGCGAAACAGTCGGCGATCCTGTCCGCTGAGGGTGAACGGCAGAGCCGTATCCTGCGGGCCCAGGGTGAGCGCGCCGCCTCCTATCTGCAGGCGCAGGGGCAGGCCAAGGCGATCGAGAAGGTTTTCGCCGCGATCAAATCGGGCAAACCCACCCCCGAGCTGCTGGCCTACCAGTACATGCAGACCCTGCCCATGGTCGCGCGGGGCGATGCGAACAAGGTGTGGCTGGTGCCGAGCGATTTCGGGAAGGCGCTGGAGGGTTTCGCGAAGAATTTCGCCACCAAGGGCGAGGACGGTGTCTTCCGGTACGAGCCCCCGGCCGAGGACGAGACCTCGGGCAAATTGGATGACGACGCCGACGAGGTCGCGGATTGGTTCGACACCAGTACCGATCCGGCCGTCGAGCGTGCGGTGCGCGCCGCCGAGTCGGTGGCGCGGACACCGGTGGATACGGCAGCTCCCGTGAACACGGCAAAACCGGATCCGCAGACGGCGCCGCGGCAGCAGCAGCCCCCGCAGGCGGTCATGCCGCCGCAGCCCGGCCCCGCGTACGGCGTGCAACCACAGCAGCCGGGGACGCCTCCGCAGCAGTACCACCAGCAGCCGCGGCCACCGCACCAGCAGTAAACCGCTCGCTCCGGCCCGCCGGATGACCGGATCGGCCATCCGGTGAAACCGCGGCACCGTATCGCCGGTCAGGGAACAATCGAAACCCTCTGCTGGACACGACCTCCGGTCCACCCCTGTTATCGGTCGGTCGCGCTATCGGCCGATGACGTGACAAGGGCGTGGCCGGGGACGGCGGCCGGGTCGGTGGTGACCGGTTTCCAGCGCTGGTCGATCACCAGGCCGAGGCAGCCGGCGGCAATACAGGCGATCGACACTCCGACCATGACCGGGTGGGTGCCACCGGTCAGTGCGTCGGCGAGCACTACGGTGGCGGCCGTGCCCGGCAGGATGCCCACGAGTGTGGCGCCCAGATACGGCCAGAAGCGGATCGAGGACAGTGCACACGAATAGTTCACCACCGAGAACGGCGCGAAGGCGATCAGGCGTAGCGCGCCGACCGCGAGCCAGCCGCGGCGGCGCAGACGGTCGTCGATGATCTGCACGGTCGGATGGTTGAGGTAGGGCGCGACCCGGTCCCGGCCGAAGGCGCGGACCAGCAGGAAGGCCGCCGCCGCACTCAGCAGCGAGGCGGTGACCGCCACGCCGAGGCCCAGGAAGGGGCCGAAAAGCAGCCCCGATGCCACGGTGAACACGGTGCGGGGGACCGGCGCGATGATGATCAGCGTATGCGCCGCGAAGAACAGCACCGGGAACCACGGTCCGGCGCCCTGCGCCCATTCCTGGATCTGGCGGGGGTCCGGTAACGGGGTGAGCAGCGCCGCCGCGCAGACGACCGCGGCGAGGCACAGCACGAGGACCAGCCGGCGGTCGCGGAGGATGCGGGACACCGGGCGAGATTACCGAGTGGTGTGCGCGTCGCGGCAATCGGTGCCGACGCTGTGGCCGGGCACGGTCCCGGGGCGCGGCGGTTGTGCGATCGGACGAGGCGGCCCAGAACAGTAGCGGACCGCCCGCCGGGCCATCTCGGCAGGATGAGGTTACTCGTTGGTAGCGGTGGCCCCGGGCGCTCGATACGGGCGTCCCGGCTAGCATCGGAGGGGCGGGCTGAATGCCCGTTAACCAAAGTATTCGCTGAGCTGGGCGGATGCCAAGGTACCCGCGCACGTAGTTGGTGCGCTTGTACTGGAACGACAAGAGGGAACAGGGTATGCCGATTGCTGCAGAGCCCGCGGCGGGGGCTGATCCGTCCTCGTCCGCGGTGCCCGAATATCCCGCCTGGCGCAAGGGTGTGGCGGGTGTGCTGGCCAAGACCCGCAAGGTCGATGCGGCCGAACTCGGTGCGGAACCCGAAAAGCTGCTGAACCAGTCCACGTATGACGGACTGGAGATCGCGCCGCTGTACACACGCCGGGACGAATTGCCCGAGCAGCCGCTGCCCGGAGCCTATCCGTTCGTTCGTGGCGGCGACGGCACCCGCGATGTCCATCGCGGCTGGTTCGTCAACGTCCATATCGCCGCCGCCGATGCGGCGACCGCGAACCGGGAACTGACCACCGGCCTCGAGAACGGCGCGAGCGCCGTCGAACTCGCCGTCGGTGCGCACGGTGTACCGGTGGGTGACCTGGCCGCCGCGCTCGACGGCCTGCTGTTCGAGCTGGCGCCGCTGGCTCTGCGCGCCGGCACCGAGACCGCCGAAGCGGCCGCGGCCGTGTACGAGGTGGTCGACCGGTATTCAGCGCCCGACCGCGCCGCGATCCGGATCTCCCTCGGCGCGGCCCCGCTCACCGCCGCTTTCGCCGGAATCGAGGAACTCGGGCTCGCCGAGACCACGGCCCTGGCGGCCGCCGCCGGGCAGCGCCCCGAATCCGTCCGTGCGATCACCGTGGACGGCACCGTCTTCCACGATGCCGGCGCCTCCGACGCCCAGGAGCTGGGTGCCGCCGTCGCCGCCGGGCTCGAATACCTGCGCGTGCTGTCCGGGGAGATGCCGGTCGCCGAGGCGCTGCGCCAGGTGGAGTTCCGGTTCGCCGCCACCGATGACCAGTTCGCCACCATCGCCAAGTTCCGCGCCGCGCGCCGTCTCTGGGCGCGGGTCGCCCACGCCCTCGGCGCACCGTCGGAAGGCGCGGCTCCGCAGCATGCGGTGACCTCCGCGGCGATGATGAGCCGGCGCGACCCCTGGGTGAATCTGCTGCGCACGACCCTGGCCGCCTTCGGCGCCGGTGTGGGTGGCGCCGATACCGTCACCGTGCTGCCGTTCGATTCCGCGCTGCCGGCCGGTGAACTCGGGGTCTCGGCGTCGTTCTCGGAGCGGATGGCCCGCAACACCCAGCTGCTGCTGCTCGAGGAATCCCATCTCGGGCATGTACACGACCCTGGTGCCGGTTCGTGGCACGTCGAGCAGTACACCGCCGACCTGGCCGCTGCCGCTTGGGAATTCATGCAGGAACTCGAGGCCGCCGGCGGCTACCGTGCGGCGCTGGATTCCGGCCTGCTCGGCACGCGTATCGATGCGACGAAGGCACGGCGGGAAAGCGATATCGCCCACCGCCGGACCGCCGTCACCGGCGTGAACGAATTCCCGAACCTGGCCGAGGCGCCGCTGTCGGAGGCCGCTCTGACGGCCGGACCGGGGCAGCGCTACGGCGCCGTGTTCGAAGCGCTGCGCGATCGTTCGGATACCTATCTGGCTGCGCACGGCACCCGCCCGCAGGCGCTGCTGGTGCCGCTGGGCACAGTGGCCGAGCACAATGTGCGGGTCACCTTCATCGCCAACCTGCTGGCTTCCGGCGGGATCGAATCCATCAATCCGGGGCCCCTGGCCGACGGTGAGATCGCTGCGGCGGCACAGGAATCCGGCGTGCAGATCGCGGTGCTCTGCGGCACCGACGCGCGGTACGGCACCGATGCCGCGGGCGCGGTGGAACAACTACGCAGCGCCGGCGTCGACACGGTACTGCTGGCCGGACCCGAGAAGGTCGTGAACGGTATCGAGGAGGCCCGGCGTCCGGACGGGTTCCTGGCGGCCCGGATCGACGCGGTCGCCGCCCTGACCGCCCTGCTGGAGAAGGTGGGAGCCTGATGACGACTCAGCGAATCGAGCAGGTGGTCGGCAGTTTCGCCGACGTGCCGCTCACCGAGCCGGGGTTGACCCCCGCCGCGGCCGACGAGAGCGCACGCGATGCCTTCGTGCAGGAGTCGGCCACCGCGAACAACTACGCTCCCGAACAACTGGTGTGGTCGACCCCCGAAGGGATCGACGTCCCGCCGGTATTCACCAAGGCCGATCGGGACGCCGTGGCCGCGGCGGGTTTCCCGCTCGACAGCGTCCCCGGTGTGGCGCCGTTCGTGCGCGGACCGTATCCGACGATGTATGTGAATCAGCCGTGGACCGTCCGCCAGTACGCGGGTTTCTCCACCGCAGCCGATTCCAACGCCTTCTACCGCCGTAACCTGCAGGCCGGTCAGAAGGGCCTGTCGGTGGCGTTCGACCTGGCCACCCACCGCGGGTACGACTCCGACCATCCGCGGGTGCAGGGTGATGTCGGCATGGCGGGGGTGGCCATCGATTCCATCCTGGATATGCGCCAGCTCTTCGACCAGATCCCGCTCGACCAGGTCAGCGTCTCGATGACGATGAACGGTGCGGTGCTGCCGATCCTGGCGCTGTACGTGGTGGCCGCCGAGGAACAGGGCGTGGCGCCGGAACAGCTGGCCGGAACGATTCAGAACGATATTCTGAAAGAGTTCATGGTCCGCAATACCTATATCTATCCGCCGAAACCGTCGATGCGGATCATCTCCGATATCTTCGCCTACACCAGCGCGAAGATGCCGAAGTTCAATTCCATCTCCATTTCCGGCTACCACATCCAGGAAGCCGGTGCGACCGCCGATCTGGAGCTCGCCTACACCCTCGCCGACGGCGTGGAATACCTGCGGGCCGGGATCGACGCCGGAATGGAGATCGACAAGTTCGCGCCCCGGCTGTCGTTCTTCTGGGCCATCGGCATGAATTTCTTCATGGAGGTCGCCAAGCTGCGTGCGGGCCGGCTGCTGTGGAGTGAACTGGTCGCGAAGTTCGAACCGAAGAATCCGAAATCGCTGTCGCTGCGGACCCATTCGCAGACCTCGGGCTGGTCGCTGACCGCGCAGGACGCCTACAACAATGTGGCGCGGACCTGTATCGAGGCGATGGCGGCGACCCAGGGGCACACCCAGTCGCTGCACACCAATGCCCTCGACGAGGCGCTCGCGCTGCCGACCGATTTCTCGGCCCGTATCGCACGCAATACCCAGCTGCTGATCCAGCAGGAGTCCAACACCACCCGCCCGATCGACCCGTGGGGTGGCTCCTACTACGTCGAATGGCTGACCCATCAGCTCGCCGAACGCGCGCGGGCCCATATCGCCGAGGTGGAGGCGCACGGCGGGATGGCGCAGGCCATCGGTGAGGGCATTCCGAAGCTGCGGATCGAGGAAGCCGCGGCCCGGACCCAGGCCCGTATCGATACCGGCCAGCAGCCGGTGATCGGTGTCAACAAGTACCAGGTCGCCGAGGATCACGAGGTCGAGGTCCTCAAGGTCGAGAATTCGCGGGTGCGGGCCGAGCAGCTCGAGAAGCTGCGGAGCCTGCGCGCCGATCGCGATCAGGACGCGGTGGAGCGGGCGCTGGCCGAATTGTCCAGGGCCGCCGCCTCGTCCGACGGCGGGATGGAGAACAACCTGCTGGCGCTGGCGATCGACGCCGCGCGGGCAAAGGCGACCGTCGGCGAGATCTCCGACGCGCTGGAGAAGGTCTACGGCCGGCATCAGGCCGAGATCCGTACCCTGTCCGGTGTGTATCGCGATGAGGCCGGCAAGGTCACCAACATCACCACCGCCGGGGATCTGGTGGAGGAATTCGCCGAGGCCGAGGGCCGGCGTCCCCGGATCCTGGTCGCGAAGATGGGCCAGGACGGTCACGACCGCGGCCAGAAGGTGATCGCCACCGCCTTCGCCGATCTCGGCTTCGACGTCGATGTGGGCCCGCTGTTCCAGACCCCCGAAGAGGTGGCCCGCCAGGCCGCGGACAACGATGTGCACTGCGTCGGTGTGTCCTCGCTGGCGGCCGGTCACCTCACGCTGGTGCCCGCCCTGCGGCAGGCACTGGCCGATGTCGGCCGGTCCGACATCATGGTCATCGTCGGCGGGGTCATCCCGCCCGGTGATTTCGACGAGCTCTACGAGGCGGGTGCCGCGGCGATCTTCCCGCCGGGCACCGTGATCGCGGACGCCGCGATCGATCTGCTGCGTAAGCTCGGCGCCGCGCTCGGACACGAGCTCGGTTCCGGCGCAACCGGTGCCGAGGCGAATACGCAGGGATGAACGCGCGCGCCATCGACGTCGACGCGCTCGCGCAGGCGGTCCGCTCCGGTGAGCGGGCCGCCCTCGCCCGGGCGATCACCCTGGTCGAATCCACCCGGACCGACCATCGGGAGCGGGCCCAGCAGCTCCTGCTGAAACTGACCCCGGAACCCGGTGCCGCCCTGTCGAATCGGGTCGGCATCACCGGTGTGCCCGGGGTCGGCAAATCCACCTTCATCGACGCGCTGGGGATGAACCTGATCCAGCAGGGCCACCAGGTCGCGGTGCTGGCGGTGGACCCGTCGTCCACCCGCACCGGCGGGTCGATCCTCGGTGACAAGACCCGGATGGCGCGGCTGTCGGTGGAGCCGAACGCCTTCATCCGGCCCTCGCCGACCGCCGGGACGCTCGGCGGGGTCGCCAAGGCCACCCGCGAAACCATCGCGCTGCTCGAAGCGGCCGGTTACGACGTGATCCTGGTGGAAACCGTCGGCGTCGGCCAGTCCGAGGTGACGGTGGCGAATATGGTCGACGTATTCTGCTTCCTCACCCTGGCCCGCACCGGTGACCAGCTGCAGGGCATCAAAAAGGGTGTGCTGGAACTGGCCGATCTGGTCGCGGTGAACAAGGCCGACGGTAAACACGAGATCGAGGCCAAGGGCGCGGCCCGGGAACTGTCCGGAGCGTTGCGGCTCATCCATCCGCACGATGCGTTGTGGAAACCACCGGTACTTACCATGAGCAGTCTCGAGGGGACCGGGCTGGACAAGTTCTGGCAGACCGTGCTGGACCATCGCCGGGTGCTGACCGAGGCGGGGGAGTTCGCCGAGAAGCGGCGCCGCCAGCAGGTCGATTGGACCTGGACCATGGTGCACGACCAGTTGCTGCGCCGGCTTGCCGACAATCCGAACGTGAAGTCGATCCGCGGGGACGTGGAGGCGCAGGTGCGGGCGGGTGCGCTCACAGCTGCGCTCGCCGCGGAACGGTTACTGGACGCTTTCGACAACTGACCGGGACTTCGGCGGTGCACAGCGCCGCCGAAGTTTCTTTCGGCCTGCGTTCACAATGTCGCAGTGTGGATATGCGCATCCAACTACGCGCGGACCGGTGGCGGGGGCGCGGTAGTTCCGCTGGCGGTTCAGTCGAGATCGAAAAGTTTTGCAGCGGTGCGGTAGCAGACTGCGCGCAGCCAGTCGTCGCCGAGGTCGAGGCGTTCCAGCGCTTGCACGGCGTGGCGGTACGGGTAGGGGATATTCGGGAAATCGCTGCCGAACATGATCCGGTCGCCGTAATCGGCCAGCCGTTTCAAGGCATCGGGCGGGAAAGGGCTACCGTCCTCGGCGAAATCGGTGAACGCCATGGTGGTATCGAGATGGACACCGGGATACCGGTCGGCCAGATCGAGGAATTCGCGGTATTCGGGCATACCCATATGGGCCACGATCAGCGGTAGCCGCGGGAATCGGTGGAGTACCTCGGCAATCGGTTCCGGGCCGGTGAACGTACCGGGTGCCGGGCCGGAGCCGCAGTGGACAACCGTCGGTACCTGCGCGTCGGTGAGTGCACCCCACACCGGTTCCAGCAGCGGATCGCGGGGGTCGTAGGCGCCGACCTGGATATGTGCCTTGAAGACTTGTGTGCCCTGTTCCAGTGCGGCCGTGACGTATTCGGCCGCGGCCGGTTCGGGATAGAACGTCGCCGTATGCAGGCATTCCGGAACCTCGGCGGCGAATTTCGCCGTCCAGTCGTTGAGCCAGGCCGCCATATCCGGGCGGTGCGGGTACACCAGGGCCGTGAAAGCGCGGACCCCGAACCGTCGTAGCGCCTCGAGCCGGACCGGCTCCTCGTCCCGGTAGGTGATCGGCCAGGAACGCCCGATGAGCGGTCCGGCCGAATCGAAGTACGCCCACACCTTGCGCATCACCCGGTGCGGCATGAAATGGGTGTGCACATCGATCAGCCCGGGCAGGTCGAGGCCCTGCCGGAACTGCGCCAGATACGCCTCGTCGGCCGGGATCTCGGAGCCACCGGGTGTGGTCACTGGCTGGTCCTCCTCGTGTGGGAACGGCTGTTGTCGTGCGGCCGGGTCAGCTCGATCCGGCGGTGAGCGTGTGTTCGCCGGCGGACGCGGGGAACTGCGCGCGGGCATAGTCGCCGATCCGGGTGATGAGCCGGTCGAAGAACCGGTCGGGGTCGGTGGCGACGACGATATCGGCGTTGGGCGGGCGACCCCACATACCCGCCCAGTCGGCGACGGTGGCGCCGCGGGTGAGGGTGCCGCCGAGCTCCACGTCCACCGTCGCGGGCCGGGTCCGGGCGAGGGTGGGGTCCAGGGCCACGGCCGCCGCGAACGGATCGTGCATATGCGCCAGATAGCCGAGATCGTAGCCGTGGTGGAAATCGAAATAGAAGCGGACGGCGTCGGTGACGTGGCGGATGATCGGATTGCTCGCCGCCGATCGTGCCGCGGGCGGATCGTCCGGCGATACCGTTTCGATCGGGAAGCTCGCGGCCCGGCTCGCCAGCCGGGTGAGATGCGCGGGCCGCATCTCGATGGTTTCGGTGATATCGAGGCCGCACACCACCGGACGCCGGTGCGCCGGTGCGGCGGAGAACGCGTCGAAAACGATCTTCGCGGCTTCGGGGTCGACGTGGATATTCCACTCGTTGGTGGGTGTGGTGTTGCCCGGATGGTTGAACGCCCCGCCCATGATCACCAGCCGGCGCAGCAGCCGCGGAAGCTCGGGTTCGATCCGCAGGGCGAGGGCAAGGTTGGTGAGCGGTCCGGTACACAGGCCGAGCAGTTCCCCAGGGTGTGCTCGCGCCAGATCGACCCACATCTGTGCCGCGCTGCGGTCGGAGATCCGCCTGGTCGGGGCAGGGAGTTCGGCGTAGCCGACGCCCTGCGGTCCGTGGGTGTCCTCGGTGGTGCGCAGCGGTATCGCCAGCGGGTCGGTCGCGCCCAGCGCCACCTCGATATCCGGGGCGCCGACCAGGTCCAGCCAGGCCAGGTTGTTGATCGCGACCTGGCCGGCGGGCACGTTTCCGGCGGTCGCGGCGATACCGGTGATCTCGGCGTCCGGGCTGGCGAGTAGATACAGCAGGGCGAGAGAATCGTCCACGCCGGTGTCCACATCCACGATGATCCGCTGCCGCACTCCCCGAGCCTAGTGGCGTCGCAGGGCGCCTGAGCCTGCGCCCCGTATCGAGCGGTGGCGCGATGATCCGCCCGGCCCAGGGGCGCCGCATTGCCCGGCGGCCACTGGAACGAGGCCGCCCGTTGGATGGTGGCATTCCGCACCGAACAATTCGGCCGAACTTTGTTGGTGGCGTGGCGACGTCACGTGACGCACTTCGGACGCGGGGCGAGTTCAGTCCCGGGTCGGCCAGTAGTTCTCGGTGGCAGGCCGTCGGGTGAGGGGTGTCGCGCCGCCGACCTCGGTGAGGCCCAGGTGGAATAGCATGCCGACGGTCACCAGGCTGACACTCACGATGAGCGGTGTGAGCAGCTGGGCGGCCCCTGCGCCCGACGGCGGCATATGGTGCTGCTGATCGCCGATATGCATGGCGAACATCCCGGTGTAGTGCATTCCGGCCACGGCCATCCCCATGGCCAGGGCGGCGCCGAGAGTCGCGAGGGTACCGCGCACATTGAGGGTGAACCACAGCGCGGCGGTCGCGGCGAGAACCGCGATGATCATCGACAGGGCCACGGTGGGCCAGTCGTAGCCGATCTCCACATCGGTTTTCATGGCATACATACCGGCGTAGTGCATGGCGCCCACGCCGAGGCCGGTCACCACGCCGCCGATCAGCAGACCCCGGTTGCCCAGCGTGCGTTGCTGGGCCAGGCACAGCCCGAGCCAGACGACGATCATCGCGATCAGGGCACTGGCCAGCGTGACGGGGACGTCGTATTTGATGGCCGCGCCGTCGATCCGGAAGCCCAGCATGGCGATGAAATGCATAACCCAGATGCCGGTGCCGCCGATGGCGACGGCGGCGGCGATGAGCCAGCCGTCGAAAATCGAACTGCCGCGCACCCGGCTCATGCACCGTAGCCCTAGCAATGACCCGGTGAACGACATGACGTACGCGACCACGGGGGTGAGCCAGCCGTGGCTGAAGTGGTCGATCTCCACCGGGGACCTCCTCGCTGCACGGAATCCCGACCGCACGACTGCGGAACGCGGGCATTCCAGAACGGTGAACGTGCAGGGAGTGAATTTAGAGGAAATATGTCGTATAAAACAAGGGCCCCAGAAGCGACAAAGGCGTATTCGAGACAATCCGGTTTCGGGTCGACGCCGGCGGCGATTCGCCACGTCCGCATTCGGTACCCACCGTGGTTCCGGCAACCGATCGGCACTCGCCGCAATCGGCAATTCCGCAGGAGGTCTGCCGGATACCGCCGCACCGTACTCCGGTAATCGCCCCGAGTGAAGTGCCGCCCCGGCCGCCGTGCGAACCCGGCCCCACGCTCGCCATCCACGGGCGGCACCGGAGGTTTTCCGGTTGGGCTGTGCCGCACCGGCCGGCAGCGTAGGCTTCGGGCAACCTCGAAGGAGACCCATGCCTGGCACATCCAGCCGTCCCACCCCTGTCGATCACGAGCTACCCGAGGCCGAACTGGCCGAATTCGCCGAGATCCGCAGCGCCGAGCGGGCGGAGGTCGCCCGTCGTAGCGCCGTCGCCGCCCGCATCGTCGCCGGACACTCGACCGATGCCGCCGACTGCCGGAACCTCCTGGCGATGCTCGGACTCGACGCGGAGGCGGGGAAACTCGCCGGTCTCCAGACCTGACTCCCGGCCGGCTCCGGCACAGCGCCGGAGCCCTGCTCCCGGAGGGATGAGGTGACCGCGCCGGGACACCCGTACTCTCGGGAACATGTCCGATACGGCGCTGCTCACCGACGATCACCCGGTACGCGACGTGGACGCGGCCGATGATCTGGTCGCGCTGATCGGCGACCGGCGCGTGGTCGTACTCACCGGCGCCGGAATCTCGACCGACAGCGGTATCCCCGATTATCGGGGGCCCGATTCGCCGCCGCGCAATCCGATGACCTACCAGCAGTTCGTGGGCGATCCGGAATTCCGCCGCCGGTACTGGGCCCGGAATCACGTGGGCTGGCGGTATATGGACGCCGCCCGGCCGAACGACGGGCATCGCGCGCTGGCGGTCCTGGAGCGTCACGGTGTGGTGGCCGGTGTGATCACCCAGAATGTCGACCTGCTGCACACCAAAGCGGGCAGCCGGCGAGTGATCGACCTCCACGGCTGTTACGCGCAGGTCCGATGCCTGGCCTGCGGTGCCCGGATCTCCCGGATGACGCTCGCCGAACGGCTGGAACGCGTCAATCCCGGTTTCGCCGTCTCCTCGGTGACCGGCTTGGAAGTCGCACCGGACGCCGATGCGGTGGTCGAGGATGTGGCCGGGTTCCGCATGGTGGATTGCGAACGCTGCGGCGGACTGTTGAAGCCGGATATCGTCTATTTCGGCGAAAACGTGCCGCCGGGGCGGGTAGCCGCGGCGTGTGAACTGGTCGATTCGGCCGAAGTGATCCTGGTCGCGGGTTCGAGTTTGACGGTGTGGTCCGGCCGCCGCTTCGTTCACCGCGTCGCCCGTCGCGGCGGCATGGTACTGATCGTCAACCGTGGCCCCACCCGCAGCGACGACTTGGCCGCGCGCACGGTGGCCGCCGGCTGTTCACCGGTCCTGGCTCGGATTGCCGACCGCTACGCGAACCGCCGGACCGCGGAGCCGTACCGCACCGTGTGATCAACGCGGTACGCATGCTGGACTCGAGCGGCGTTCCTCGGTGGTGGCACCGATCTGGTCGGCCAGAGGAAACTGGGTAACGCCGCGCCGGAGCTGCTGGGCGATGTCAGCCTGTGACCCCTGGACGGGATCGAGGAGACCGCGGACGGGGGCCGCGCGTGACGCGCTCGTCTGCAACAGTGATCGGCGCCACATACCGGATCGCCGGTGTCAGCCCATCGGCCGATCGATGCAGCAGCGCTCGCCCGAACCGGCACGGATCGGCGCTCGAGGGGACAAGGAACGACGGCGCTCGAGGGGGCAAGGGACGGTCGGCGCTGCGACTGCTGAGACCGCCGCGGCAGTCGAAGGCACGTGTTCAGCGGATTGCGGCACACTGCCTGCACGCTGACCGGTGGGAAGTGCCGCCGCGTACGCTGCGGATATGCGGAGCACACTGATCGCGGTACGCACCGGGAACACCGAGACGGTCCGGGATATCACCGGTGAATGCTCGGAATTCGTGCGGCAGGCGGGTGGCGACGGGCTGCTGCACGTCTTCGTCCCGCATGCCACCGCCGGTGTCGCCGTCATCGAACTGGGTGCCTACAGCGACGACGATCTGCTGGCCGCGCTGCGGGATCTGTTGCCGGCCGACGATCGCTGGCGGCACGCGCACGGGTCGCGCGGGCACGGGCGCTCCCATGTCCTACCGGCGCTCATCGCCCCGTATGCGACCGTTCCGGTGCTCGACGGGGAACTCGCGCTCGGTACCTGGCAGTCCCTCGCCCTCGTCGATGTGAACGTCGACAACCCCGACCGGCAGGTCCGGCTGTCGTTCCTGGCCTCCGCGGGGTGAGCGGCGGCGCCGGGTAACGTCGCGGGTATGCGCAGTCTCGGCGTCGCGATCATCGGGTACGGCTTGGCCGGTGCGGTATTCCACGCACCGCTGATCGCCGCCGAACCGCGGCTGCGGGTGGCCGCTGTGGTGACGGGCTCGCGGGAACGGAGCGAGCAGGCTCGGCGCGAGCATCCGGGTGTCCGGGTTCTGCCGGACGCCGACGCGTTGTTCGCCGATCTGTCCGGGATCGATGTGGTGGTTGTCGCCGCACCCAACCGCACCCACGCCGAACTGGCACAGCGGGCGCTCGCCGCGGGCACTGCCGTGGTGGTGGACAAGCCGTTTGCGGTATCCGCCGCCGAGGCCGCGGAGGTGGTCCGGTCTGCCGAAGAATCCGGTAGCGTGCTGACGGTGTTCCAGAACCGCCGGTGGGACGGTGATTTCCGGACCGTCGGAGAACTGGCCCGGTCGGGCCGGCTGGGGGAGGTGCGCCGATTCGAATCCCGCTTCGAACGCTGGCGGCCGGTGCCCAAGAGCGGCTGGCGCGAGACCGGTACCGCCGCCGACGCCGCCGGGACCCTCTACGACTTGGGCAGCCATCTCGTCGATCAAGCACTGACCCTGTTCGGTCCGGTCGGCGCCGTCTACTGCGAACTCGATTCCCGGCGCCCCGGGGTGAGCACCGACGACGATATTTTCCTGGCGCTGACCCATACCGGCGGAGTCCGCTCCCATCTGTGGGCCAGCGCGGTCGCGCCGCGGCTCGGCCCGCGTTTCCGGGTACTGGGGGACAAGGCCGGCTACGAGGTGTACGGGATGGATCCGCAAGAGGCCGCGCTGCGCAGCGGCCGGCGCCCGGACGACGGAAAGCCATGGGGAACCGTGGAACCCGAACGGTACGGAATCCTCGGCGCGGACCCGGAGGGGGCGGCGTTTCCCACCCTGCCCGGCGACTACCTCGCCTTCTACCGCGCCCTGGCCGAGGCGATACTCGACGGTGCACCGGTTCCGGTCGACCCACGCGACGCCCTGGCCGGTCTGCGAATCCTCGAGGCCGCCCGCGAGTCGGCCGAGTCGGGCAGCGTGGTGCACCTCTGACAGCATGTCCGGCGGCACGTACCGAACGCGGCCGGCGGAACGCGTTGACCGGCACCGAAACGTGCTGGTGCGGCCGTCCGGCCACGACGCCGACATGGCCTGTAACGCGACGAGTTCAGACCCGCTCCGAGGCCGGCAAGCGCATGAACTCAGGCTCGGACGGGAGGTGCCGCCGCGCGCTACCGCACGGTCGTCGCCGGTCCCTGAACGATCAGGACGAAACTGACTGAGGGCAGGGCGCCGCAGTTATCGTCGCGAAATCGGCGGAACACTACCCGAGCACCGGCTCGCCGGGCCATGATGGAGTCATGGCCCGACCTACGTCTCCTATTGATTCCGCGACCGGTTCGCGGAATCTGCTGCGCACCTGCCCGCTGTGCGAGGCGGTATGCGGTCTCGAACTCACCCTGGACGCCGACGACCGGGTGACCGCGGTCCGCGGCGATAAACAGGACCCCTTCAGCGCCGGTTTCCTCTGCCCGAAAGGCGCGAGCTTCGGCCGCCTCGACAGCGACCCCGATCGCCTCACCGAGCCGATGATCCGGGATCGCGCGAGCGGCACCTGGCGCACCGCGAGCTGGGAGGAGGCGTTCGATCTCATCGCCGAACGTATTCCCGCGATCAAATCCGCGCACGGCAACCAGGCGGTCGCGCTGTATCTGGGCAATCCCAACGCCCACACCGTCGCGGGCACCCTGTACGCCCCGGCGGTGATCCGCGCGCTCGGCACCAAGAATCTGTTCTCCGCCAGTACCGCCGACCAGATGCCCAAACAGCTCGCCTGCGGCCTGCTCTTCGGTGACCCGCTGGCCGTACCGGTGCCCGATCTCGACCGCACCGGCTACCTGCTGATGCTGGGCGCCAACCCGCTCGAATCCAACGGTTCGGTCTGTACCGCCCCGGATTTCCCCGGCCGTCTGCGCGCCTTGCGGGAACGCGGGGGCCGGCTGGTCGTGGTGGATCCCCGGCGCACCCGCACCGCGGCCGTCGCCGACGAGCATCTGTTCATCCGGCCCGGCGCCGACGCCTATCTCCTCTTCGGAATCGTGCACACCCTGTTCGCCGAGGGGCTCACCGATATCGCCGTCGAGGCCAACGGTGTGGACGAGGTGCGCGCCGCGGCGGCGGATTTCCCGCCGGAACGGGTGGCCGAGCGCACCGGTGTCCCCGCTGATACCGTGCGCCGCCTGGCGCGGGAGCTGGCCGCCGCGCCCACCGCCGCGGTGTATGCCCGGATCGGCACGTGCACAGCGGAATACGGCACACTCACGCAATGGCTGGTCGATGTCCTGAACGTCCTGACCGGTAACCTGGACCGTCCCGGCGGGGTCATGTTCGCGACCGCCGCCGCGCGCGGGATCGTCCGCACCAAACCCTTCCGGCCCGGCCGGTGGCGCAGCCGGGTCCGGCAGCTGCCGGAGGCGATGGGGGAACTGCCGGTCGCCACGCTCGTCGACGAGATCACCACACCGGGTGACGGTCAGGTCCGCGCCCTGATCACCGTGGCGGGCAACCCGGTGTTGTCCGCGCCGAGCGGCCCCCGGCTGGACGAGGCGTTCGCCGGGCTGGAATTCATGGTGAGCGTCGACCGCTACCTCAACGAGACCACCCGGCACGCCGATGTGATCCTGCCTCCGCCCCGCCCGGTGCAGTCGCCGCACTACGATTTCGCGCTGCTGCAGTTCGCGGTGCGCAACTACGCCCGGTATTCGCCGCCGCTGGTTCCGCTGGACGATCGGCCTTCCGAGGCGGCCGTGTATGTGCGGCTGGGTGCGGCGGTGAGCGGGCAACCGCATAATCCCACCGCGGATTTCGATCCGCTCGCCGCCTTCGACGAATTCGTTATCGCCGATACGCTGCAGCGCGCCGGTTTCGCCCAGCGCCGGCCGGATCTACTCGGCGCCACCACGACCGAACAGCGCCTGGACCTGATGCTGCGCCTGGGTCCCTACGGTGCTTGGAACGGTGGCGAGCTGAGTGTGCAGACCCTGCTGGACAATCCGCACGGTATCGACCTCGGTCCGCTGCGGCCCCGACTTCCCGAGGTCCTGCGGACCGCCTCCGGAAAGGTCGAACTCGCACCCGAGCTGTTACTGGCCGATATCGAGCGCCTGCGTGCCGGTTCGGCGGCGGCGCCGGCGGATCTGGTGCTCATCGGCCGGCGGCATCTCCGCTCGAACAACAGCTGGATGCACAATATGGAGCGGCTGGTAGGCGGCACCAATCGCTGCACGCTGCAGATCCATCCCGACGATATCGCCCGCCTCGGACTCGGTGATCGCGCCGTCGTGAAATCGGCTGCCGGCTCCCTGACCGTCCCTCTGGAACCCACCGAGACGATCATGCCCGGAGTCGTGAGTCTGCCGCACGGCTGGGGCCACGCCGGCAGTGCGCAAGAGGTGGCGGCCGGCACCCCCGGCGTGAATGCCAATACGCTGACCGATGATTCGGTACTCGACATACCGTCCGGCAATGCGGTGTTCAACGGTGTACCCGTCACCCTGGCGCCGGTCTGATCGGTGCCGGTTCAGTCGCCGCCGGAGTGCGGGTACATCAGCGGTGCGAGGTAGGTGCGGGCGAATTCCCGCGCGGCCTCGGTATCGCCGAGCGGGAGCACGCCGCGCGGGTTCGCGATGAACGATATGGTGAGCCGGACGAACAGCTCGGCCACCACGTCCGGATCGAAACTGCCGAGCTCCCCACGCTGCTGCCAGTAGGTCAGGAACCGCGCCACCGGCTCGCGACCCTGGACGACCGCGTCGTCGCCGGTCAGGAAATCGGTGAGCTGCCCGGCGCCGCCCGAGGACCGCAGACTGCGGGTGAGCAGCAGGGGCGCGGTGGCCTCGCTGACGAACGCGGCGAACATATCCGCCAGTGCGCCCACCGGGCCGGATGACCCGTGCATCGCATCGGCCACGATCGTCGAGACCCGCTGCGATTCGGCCATCAACGCGTAGCGCAGGATCGTCGATTTCGTGCCGAACCGCCGGTACACCGTGGCGACCCCGACACCGGCGGTTTCGGCGATCCGGACCATGGTGGTGTCGTCGAAGCCGTCGGCCGCGAAACAATCCCGGGCCGCGTCGACGATTGTGCGTGATCTGGTATCCAACTGCTGCAGTTCGGTCCACGGCGCAGCGGCGGTCTCCATTCGCACCAGCCTACCGGCCCGCCACGCGGCGGGATGGTCCCCCGGGGGCTCGGCGTTCTGGTGCACGCACAGCTCTCGGTGATAGTCTGAAGGTGGTTGAACTATCATTTCCCACTCTTCCCGAGGTGACGACATGGCGAACAACGCAACGGTGCGCACCGCCGAAAAGTCCACCGGCTCCCGGATCCGGCCCGAGGTCCTGCGGGAGTTCCGCAAGCATTCCGGTAGCGTGCTGGCCGGTGTCTTCGCCGGAGCGGCCTTCGATCAGGTCGCCCTCGTGCCGGTGGCTGCTTCGGTGGACCGCACCGGCCGGTTCGCCGCCAATTTCGCCGACCGCGGGGTGCGCAGCGGAGCCTCGGCGATGATCGCGCTGTGGGGCGATTCCGACGACCGCCGCGCCGAGGCCGACTGGCTCAAACTGCGCCACCGCGATGTCCGCGGCACCGGGACCGCGGATTTCGGGGAGGTGAAATACAGTGCGCTGAGCCCGTTCACCTGGAAATGGATCGCGGTGAGCGGCATCTTTGTCGTACTGAACACCTTCACCCCCTGCACCGGTACCGCACTGCGGCCGGAGGAGGAGGAAGCGGCCTACCAGCTGCTCCGCGAGGCCTTCGCCGATCTCGAACTTCCCAGCGCCGCAGGCAAATTGCCCGCCGATCTCGCGGAGGCTCGCGAATACTACGACACGATGGCGACCGAGGAACTACGCGCCAACCCGTTCCTCGTGGAGAAATTCGCCGGACTCACCCGCCTTCCGCTGCCCACTCTGGGTCTGCCGTCGCCGGCCCGGCGGGCACTCACCCCGATGTGGCTGGTGATGCGGCCGGTGGCGGGCCATGTGATCCAGGTGTGCTCGTCCAAGGTGATGCATCCGCAGGTGCAGGAGCTGACCGGCTTCGAACTGAAACCGCGCCACGACCAGGAATTCGCACTCTACGTCCGGCTGCTGCAATGGGCCTGGCGGACTCTGCCCGACCGCGTGCTGCTCCAGCCACTGGCATACAACCGGTTCCGATACGAGAAGCTGATCCGGACCCTCCGCAGCTTCGGCCTGGAATCCTTCGCGGTCCCCGAGGACCGGCGCTGAAACCGGGCCGTACGCCGCGAAAACCGAGCCCTGGGCCGGCGCCGGGCGGACCGATCCGCCTGGCGCCGCCGGCTCAGCTGGTCCGGACTTCGGACCGATCCTCGCTCCACAGCGTGTGGTACTTCCCCTCGGCATCCACTCGCTCATAGGTATGCGCGCCGAAGAAATCGCGCTGGGCCTGGGTGAGCGCGGCCGGCAGCCGCTGCGCGCGCAGGGCGTCGTAGTACGACAGCGAGGAGGCGAACGCCGGTACCGGGATACCCAGCAGGGTCGCGGTGGCGACCACGCGGCGCCAGCTGTCGATCGCGGTTTCGATCGCGCTGCGGAAATAGGGGTCCAGGATCAGGCTCGGCAGCGCCGGATCGGTTTCGTAGGCCTCCTTGATGCGGTTCAGGAAGCGGGCGCGGATGATGCAGCCGCCACGCCAGATGGTGGCCATATCGCCGGGCTTCAGATCCCATCCGTACTCCGCGCTGCCCGCGGCGATCTGATCGAAGCCCTGCGCGTAGGCGACAACCTTGGAGGCGTACAGGGCCTGCCGGATATCTTCGGTGAACTGGGCGATATCGGTCGGTTTGGCGGCGAGTTCGCCCGCGGCCAGATCCTTGGCGGCGGCGCGCTGGGCCCGCGACCCCGACAGCGCCCGGGCGAACACCGCCTCGGCGATACCGGTCACCGGGATACCGAGATCGAGCGCCGATTTCACCGTCCAGCGCCCGGTACCCTTCTGCTCCGCGGCATCGACGATCACATCGACCAGCGGTTTACCGGTTTTCGCATCCACCTGCCCGAGGACCTCGGCGGTGATCTCCACCAGGTAGCTCTCCAGATCGCCGGAGTTCCACTGGGTGAAGATATCGGCGATCTGCTTCGGATCGAGGTCCAAGGCGGCGCGGAACAGGTGATAGGCCTCGCCGATCAGCTGCATATCCGCGTACTCGATACCGTTGTGCACCATCTTCACGAAATGCCCGGACCCGTCGGGGCCGATATGGGTGCAGCACGGCGTGCCGTCGACCTGTGCGGCGATCGACTCCAGCAGCGGACCCAGCGATTCATAGGATTCGGCCGGTCCGCCGGGCATGATGGAGGGCCCGTTGAGGGCGCCTTCCTCACCACCGGAGATACCGGCGCCCACGAAGTTCAGGCCACGGTCCCGTAGCGCCGCTTCCCGGCGGATGGTGTCGGTGTAGAGGGCGTTACCGCCGTCGATGATGATATCGCCGGGCTCCATGGCCGCGGCGAGCTCTTCGATCACCGCATCGGTGGCGTCGCCGGCCTTCACCATGATGAGCACGCGGCGCGGTTTCTCCAGCGCCGCGACGAACTCGGCGACCGTTTCGGTGCGGACGAAATCACCGTCGCCGCTGTGCGCGGCGAGCAATGCGTCGGTTTTGGCGACGCTGCGATTGTGCAGGGCCACGGTGTATCCGTGCTTGGCGAAGTTACGGGCGATATTGCTGCCCATCACCGCCAGGCCGGTGACCCCGATCTGGGCACGCGCTGTGGAGGACGCCATGAACCTGCTCTTTCCTTCGACAGTTTTATGTTCCGGCCGGTCGCGCCGCGTCCGCGAACAGGTGCGGTTCGCTCGCGAGCACGGCTGACTGCCTCTGTTCTTTTCTACCGGGTGGCTCCGGGCCCGCGCGCGCGGACCCGCCGATGCCGGCCCGGCGGCCCCGAACCATAGCCGGTCGGAGGCCGGTGGGGCGGCTTCGGCGGACATCGGGCGTCCGGCCCGGCCCTCGACCCGCGTGCTGGGCTCTGCTCCCGCACAAGGGGACTGGTGGAAGCGGCCGAAACGCCGCCGGACGTTGCGGCGCCGCGAGAACGGGTACAAGGGAGAAGTGCGGTGGAAATATCTGTTCGCGGTATCGAGTGTGGCGCTCGTCGCCGCCGTAGCACTGTTCGTTCCGTCTCCGGCGGCGGCCGCGCCGGGCCCACGGGTGGACGCGGAACGGCCGCTCGGCGGGCGCGCCGTCCAGCTGGAGGTGTTCTCCCCGGCGATGAACACGGTGATCAGCAACCGGGTCATCCCGGCGGCCGGCGGCGGGCCCGCCCCCACGATCTACCTGCTCACCGGTATCGGGGGCGGAACCGACGGCATCTCCTGGTGGGACGATACCGATGTCCGGCAGTTCTTCGGCGACAAGAATGTGAACGTGGTGATGCCGATCGGCGGCGCGTACACGATGTACACCGATTGGCTCACCGACGATCCGGCGCTCGGCCGCGCCCGCTGGCAGACCTACCTCACCGCGGAACTCCCCGCGGTGGTGGACGCCCGGTTCGCGACAACCGGCCGCAATGCTGTTGCCGGTGTGTCCATGAGCGGAGGCTCGGCGGTGGACCTGGCGATCCAGGCGCCCGGCCGTTATCAGGCGGTCGCCTCCTACAGCGGCTGCCCCTGGTCCGCGGATGCGGCGGGCGTCGCGATGGTCGGCGCGCAGGTGCTGCGCGGCGGCGGCAACCCCGGCAATATGTGGGGTCCGCCCGGCGGCCCCGGATGGCAGGCGCACGACGCCTTCCGGCACGCCGCGCGGCTCGCCGGTAAAACGGTGTACCTGTCCGCCGCCTCGGGCATCCCGGGCGCCATCGACCGCGGCTGGGGTTTTCCGCCCGTCGAAGCCATCGCCAGTAGCTGTACCTCGGCCTTCGCCGGCCGGCTGGCCCAACTCGGGGTCGACGCCGTACACATCGACCGCCCGGCCGGCGCACACACCTGGGGACAGTTCGAATACGACCTGCACGATTCCTGGCCTCATCTCGCGCGCGCCCTGGGGGCATGAGCGCCGGGACAGCGGAATCGGCCGGCAAGCCGGGGCCCGGCGGTTCGACGCCACCGGGCCGAGCGCGCACCGATCGGCGATCATGATCGTATGAAGCAATTGCGGTGCACCTACTGCGCCGGAACGGAACTGGAACCAGGCTTCCTGGAGGATCGCGGGGAAGGATCCGGCGGGCATGTGCGCTGGATCGAAGGCGCACTGGCACGCGGAATCTTCGGCGGTGCCAAACGCTTGGGCAGGCCTCGGCGTGCGGTCGACACCTACCGGTGTGTGCGCTGCGGTCACCTCGAGATGTTCGCCCGCGCCGAGCGCGAGTAGCGCTCGGCAGCAGACGGGGGACCACGACAATCGGGGCCGGCGCAGGCCACGAGCGGAATCCGAGTATCCCTCGGGGCCGGGTCCGTCCGGATGACGGTACGGAAAGTGGCCGATACCGGGCAACGGCCTTCGGACGAGCCGCCGAACAGGGTTCGAGGTATGGCGTAAGGGGCCCGGATGCACCAGGATGGACGGCATCGGGGACGTAATGGGCGGGGACAGGACCGGGGTTGTGAGAGTGGACGTCAGGCGGAACCGGGCCATATGTCGCATGGCCGAACACGGCGAGCGGGGAGTGCGATGATCGCCGCGGGCTGGGATCGGTTCCGGCTGTTCAATATCGGTGATCTGCTGATCCACCGGGGCCGGTCGCTCATGTCGCTGATCGTGATGGCCGTATCGGCGGCGCTGCTGGTCGCGGTGTTCAGTATTTCCGGATCGGTCACCGGGTCGGTGGACAAACTCGTCGCCGGTCTCGGTGGCGAGGCCCAGCTCGAGATCAGCGGTATCACCGATGCCGGGTTCGGCCAGGATCTGCTGGGCGCGGTATCGGCGACCCCGGGAGTGCGGACGGCGGTACCGATGCTGCGTGCGCAGACCGGTGCCGACGCGGACCGGGCGCTGCTGGTGGGGGCGGACGCCCGGATCGCCGAACTGGGCAGTTCGCTCACCGGATCGCTGGGCTCGGACGCCGCGAAACTGCTGACCGTTCCCAACGGCGTGCTGACCGGCGCCGCCATGGGATACCGGGAGGGCGAGACATTTCCGCTCGGCTCCGGCACCGCGACCGTGGCGGGGATACTCGACACCGACGGCGCCGGGCAGCTCAACGGCGGATACCTGATCGCCACCACCTTGGCGACCGCACAGAAACTCACCGGCCGCACCGGGCAACTCGATTCCATCCAGATCATCGCCGAACCCGGCACCGATATCGAACGGCTGCGTACCGCCCTGACCGATACCGTCGCCGGCCGGGCGGTGGTCGCCGACCCGGGCTTGCGCGCCGCCCAGGCGGGCGGTGCGGTGATGATCATCCGCTACTCCACCCTGATGGCCGCCGCGGCAGCGCTGGTGGTCTCGGCCTTCCTGATCTACAACGCGATGGCCATGGCGATCGCCCAGCGACGCCCCACACTGTCGCTGCTGCGGGCGATCGGCGGCCGCCGCGCGCCGATGGTGCGTGATCTGCTGGCCGAGGCGGTAGCGGTCGGGATACTCGGCGGTATCCTCGGCGCGGGCGCGGGCATTCTCATGGGGCGTATCGCCATCGACCAACTGCCCGCCGCCATCCTGCAATCGGTGGAGGCCCGCACCGAATATCAGTTACCTGGCTACGCGGTCCCCGTCGCCATCGCGTTGTGTGTGCTGGCCAGTGTGGCCGCCTCGGCGTTCGCGGCCCGTGCCGTGTACCGGGTCCAGCCGATCGAGGCGCTGGTTCCGGTGGGCGCCGCGGCCGCCGATACCCTGCGCCCGGCGTTGCGCTGGGCGGCGGTGGTCCTCGGCCTGCTCATGGTGGGCGCCGCAATCTACCTCGCCGAAACCGATTTCGGGATATGGTCGCTGGCCTCGATCTCACTGTCCTTCGGTGCCGCGATCGTGCTGTGTTTCGCGGCCACCGGCCCGATCGTGCGTGCGGCCGGTGCAATCGCCCGGCTGTTCGGTGGTCCGGGCGCCTTGGGCGCCACCACCCTCGAACGTGCACCGCGGCGGGTCTGGGCCACCGCGATGACAGTGCTGATCGGGGTGGCGGCCGTCGTGTCCACCGGCAGCGCGACCCGCAATGTGGTCGATTCGGCCGGGGCCAGTTTCGAAAACCTGGCCGCGACCGACTTCTGGGTCACCCCTGGGTCCATGGCCCAGTTCCCGACCGGCCCGCTGCTCCCCGACGGCCTCGAGGAACGACTCGAAGCGGTGCCCGGTGTCGCGGCGGTGAATCCGGCGCAGCTGGCGTTCGCCAGTGTCGGCGCCGGGCGGGTCCTGCTGCAGGGGTTCCCGGCGGGCTCCGACAATACGAGGCTGAGCTCGGAGATCAGCCCGGAAACCGCCCGCCTGCTCGTGACCGGTCAAGGTGTGGTCGTCTCCCGGGATATCGCCCGGTCATTGCAGGTCGCCGCGGGTGACACCCTCACCCTGCCGACGCCGGCGGGCCGCCACGAGGTCCGGGTATTGCAGGTGATCCCGTACTTCTCCGCCATCGCCGGCGTGATCATGATGGATCTCGACCGGATGCGCGGCTGGTATCAACGGCCGGGGGAGACCACCCTGGCCGTGGACCTGGCCCCCGGTGCCGACCCCGAAACCGTCCGCGCCGAACTCCGGCGGGTGGTGCCGCCCGAGCTCTATATCGATTCCGGCCGGGAAGCCGTCGCCGCTACCTCCGCGAGCCTGCGCCAGGGAACGGCGCTGGCGACGAATATTCTCTGGATCGTCGTACTGGTGGCGACCATCGCGCTCCTGAACACCCTGATGCTGTCGGTTCTGGACCGCCGCCGCGAGATCGGGGTGTTGCGGGCGATGGGGACCAGTCGCCGTTTCCTGCTGCGTTCGGTATTGGCGGAGGCCGCCGGGATCGGGTTGATCGGCGCGGTGCTCGGCCTGCTCGTCGGCGCCGCGGTGCAGTATCTGTCCGCGATCGCCATCGGTCATGCGATGACCATCGACGTCGTCTACGAACCGAGTCCGCTGCTGGTGGTGTACGGGGTGGTCGCCCTGCTGCTGGCGCTGCTCGGTTCCGTTCCGCCGGCCCTGCGGGCGGCGCGGATGCCGATAGTCGAAGCCCTCGCGGTGGATTGAGGTCCGGCTTACCGGCGTTCGGCCCCGGCCGCCCGGATGATCCCGGCGAGTGTGTCCAGATAACGCCGCACCGAATCGTGGGCGACCGGAGTATCGGGGTAGATCACGCTGACCGTGGTCTCGGACGGCAACCGGTTGACCCAGATGAGGGCTTCCTCGCTGGCCGCGCGATTACCGTACAGACCGCTGCGGGCGATATCGAAGAACTCGCTACCGGCGAAATCGCGGGCGTCGACATAGGAGATCATCGGGTTGGACCAGTTCGGCCCGACCGCGATACCGCTATCGGCCGGTGCCAGCTCGAGCACCCGGTGGATCGTGGTGGTTTTCAGCCGCATACCGTTCTCGTAGGCCCGCTGGGCCCGCGCCACCGTCCGTTCGAACGTGGCACGGATCCCGATCGGGAACGCGACCGGAACCAGGGCCACATACCAGCCGATGGAGGCCATCTCCTCGAACGTGGACCGGGTGTTGAGCGGTGTGATGCCGAAATAGTAGTCGTTGTCGGCGAGTTCGCGTTCGGCCAGCGCCGCCGCGGCGAACACGCCACCGGCGAACTCGCCGCCGTTGTCCCGGCAGACCTTCTCGAAACGAGCCGCCGCGTCCTCGTCGAACAATGTCATCGTGCGGTGTGCGCTGTGGTGCGTATCGCCGTCACGCGCACCGAGATCCAGCGGGAACGACGGCAGTTCGCCGTCGTTGCCGCGTAACAACCGCAACCACGTGCCGACCTCCGGGGAGGCGAGCGATAGCCGCGCCGAGGCGGCGCGTTCGCGGGCGCAGTACTCGGTGTAACTGGCGGGCTGGAGGATGGGCGGCGCTTCGTCCCAGGCGTGTTTCGCATACAGGCAGGCCAGTTCGAACGACGAGATGTGCTGGCCCACGCCGTCGGTGTGCAGATGATCGATCGCCATGAACACCGTGGTGGATTCCTCGTGTTCGACGGCCCAGAAGGTGAAACAGTCCCACCGGGTGGGGGCGGGTGTACGCGTCTGCGCGAGCTCCCGGATCGCGGCAGCATCGGCGAGCGGGCCGTGATCGACGGGCTCGAATTCGATCTCGCCGGGTTCCATGAGGTGCCGCCGCAGTGAGCCGTCCGGTTCGAGGGCGAACCAGCTGCGGAAAGTATCGTTGCGGGTGAGGAATTCGTTGACCGCCCGGGTCATCGCCGCGCGGTCGAGCACGGCCGGGACCTCCGCGGTGACCAGGCACAGCCCGGAACTCCGGTAGGCGGTGCCGGTATTACGGTGCGCCTGTCGCAGATAGTGCTCCTGCTGATGCGAGGGTGGCGCACTATGCGCCGGCGCCGCGGCGGCAGCGGCCCGCGCGGCGTCGGTCGCCTCCCAGCTCACCACCCGCCCGGGCGCGGGATTCCATTCGTCGATGAGTCCGAAATCGACCATCTCGTGTTCCTCAGTTCACCGCCGGCGCGCGTGCCGTAGCGGAATTGTCCGGCGTGGCCGGTTCGGGAAGGGCCAGCGTGACGGCGGCAAGCACCAGCGCGACCACCGCGATCGCCGACAGCATCACGGTGCTGCCGCCGAGCGTATGGGCGCGGAAGAACGCCGTCGCCAGTAGTGCGAGACCGACGCCGTTGCCGATCTGCTCGATAGTGGGTACCAGCCCGGAGGCCTCGGCCATCTGTGCATCGTCGAGACCGGACAGCATGAGGGGTTGCAGCGGTACCGCGAAAACCCCGGCGCCGAACCCGCACAGGAGAACCGGTGCGGCGCACAGCAGCATGTTCACCTGCCCGCCGGTGATGTTCACATACACCACCCCCATGAGCACACAGGCCGCGTACAGCACGAGACCACCCGCGAGCACCCGCACTCCCCACCGTTTCACCAGGATCGGCGACAGCAGGGCACCGGCGCCTGCGCCGAGTGCAAACGGCGTCATCGCGATCCCGGTGCGTAGCGCCGAGAACTCCAGCACCTCCTGCAGGGTGATGGAAATGGCGAACACGAAGGCGGTGAACACCCCGAAGAATCCGGTGATCACGATCGAGCCGACCGCGAAACCGCGGTCGGTGAACAGATCCAGCCGCACCAGCGGCCCGGTATCGCGCCGGGTTGCGGCGCGTTCGTGGAGCAGGGTGAGCGCGCCCAGCCCGAGCGCCACCACGACGATCAGGCACGGAATCGGTCGCCAGCCGGATAGATGGATCTCCGACAATGCGTACAGGAGAGCGAAAAGCGTTGCCGCGCAGAGAACTATGCCGGGGTAATCCATTCGGACCCGCTGTGGTGGGGTCTCCAGGCGCAGGAAACGCCAGGCGAGGACGAAGGCCACGCCCCCCAGCGGCAGGTTCATCAGGAAAATACTGTGCCAACCCAGCCCGGCGATATCGGCGGTGACCAGGCCGCCACCCAGGATAGGCCCGAGCAGGCCCGCGAAACCCGAAGTGGCGCCGTAGAGCGCGAACACCTGGGTATGCATCCGGCGCGGGAACAGGGCGGTGAGGATCGCGATGGTCTGCGCCGCCATCCCCCCGCCGGCCACACCCTGGACGATCCGCGCCAGAACCAGCTCGCCGGCACTGTCGGCCGTACCGCACCACACCGACGCCGCGGTGAACGCGACGACCGCGAACAGGAACATCCGCCGCCGCCCGATCCGGGCACCCAGCCGGGCGGCGGCAAGCAGGGTGCACGCGAAGGCCAGCGAATACCCGGACACGATGAGCAATTGCTGTGCGGAACTCGCGTGCAGATCGGTGGTGATCTCGGGTAGCGCGGTGTTGACGATCGTCACGTCGATCATCTGCATGAACACCGAGAGCAGACAGCCGGCGAAGGCTGCCCAGGCCCCCGCCCCCGCCCCGGCTCCGGCCCGGGCGTCTGCCGTGGTGCCGGTGATCACCGCGGAGCCTCCCTGCCGAGCAATACGCCCGCGCTCCCCACGGACTCGGTGCCGTTGGCCCCTGCAGATTCGCCGCCGTTGCCTGCTACGGGCTCGGCGCCACTGCCCGGTGCCTGCGGGAGGTTACCGGCGCTCGCCGCCGCTGTGTACGCCTGCGGTGCAATACTGTGCGGCGCGCGAACCACACCGTCGCCTTCTGCCGTGCTGTTGCTGTCGGTTGTGCTGCCGTCGGCGGCGCCGTCGGCCCGGGCACTACCGTCCACGTTCCCCGTCCCGTTGCCGTTGCCGTTGGCGGTGGCAGTTCCGGGATTCCGGGGCGCAGCCACTTTCGCGGAGGAGACGGGCGGGGTATCAGGGGACCCGTCCGGTCCGGGTGCGGCACCCGGCAGGGACGCCGCGAACCCGGCCGCCGGATCGGTGGCCAGAATCAGCTCGGCCACTTTCGGCCCCGCCTGTTCGAGGCTGAACGCGCGCCCCATCTGCAGCGACATGAGCTCGACGCCGAGCTGTTTGCTGACCCGGGAACCGAATTCGACCGCCATCAGCGAATCCAGGCCCAGTTCGGTGACCGGTACGGTCAGGTCGATGGTGTCGGGTTGTACCCCCATCACGACGGCCAGTTGGTCGGCGAGCATCCGGGCCATGGCCTGCCCGCGTTTACCCTCATCGAGGGCGGTCAGGTCGGCTTTCAGTTTCGCCAGCATCGAGTTGTCCTGGACCGAGGCCGCGACGAGCGCGGCGAGCCGTCCGGTGCGGCTCATCTGCGGGAAGGCCGCGGTGAGTTTCGACCAGTCGGTGGGGATGACGGCGGCCCGGGTGACGCCCAGTCGCAGGGCCTGTTCCAGGTAGAGGGTGCCGTCGGCCATATCGATGGCCCCGAAACCGGCCAGCTCCAGGTATTTCGCGACCTTCTCGTCGGCGGCCATACCGCCGGCGGCGCCGGACATATGGCCCCAGCCCACGCACAGCACCCGTTCCCCGGCCCGCGACCATTCCTCGGCGAGGGCTTCCACGGCGAGGTTGGCGGCGGTGTAGTTGTACTGACCGAAGATCCCGAACATGGAGCCGCCGGAGGAGTACAGCACGAACATATCCGGTCGCGCCCCGGCCCCGGTGACCGCGTCGTGCACTAACCGCGCGCCGTGCACTTTCGACCGGTAGACCCGCGCCAGCTGCTCGGCGTCCATATGTTCGACCCGGTTGTCCGCGACCGCCCCGGCGGCGTGGAAGACACCACGCAATGGATACCGCGGATCGTGTGCGCGGGCCACCAACGCGGTGACGGCGTCGGCGTCGGCGATATCGGCCCGTTCCTCGATCACGGTGACCTCCGCGGCCCGCCAGGCGGCCAGTTGCCGGCGGGCCGCGGGTGTGGCGGCACCACTGCGACCCACCAGCACCAGCCGGCGCGCGCCCTTGGCGACGAGCCAGGTTCCGGTGGCCATACCGAAACCGCCGAATCCGCCGGTGATGAGATAGGTTCCCGCCGGGTCGATCTCGAGTTCGGGCAGCATCGGCCGGACCGGTGGCGCCTCGTCGGCCATCGACAGCGCGATCCGGCCGATCCGGGTCGAGCGGATGGTGTCGTCGAAGGCCTTGGCGACCTCGTGCGTCCCGTACAACTCGTAGGGCAGCGGCCGGTATTCGCCGGTCTGGAACTTCTCCACCACCCGGCGCAGCAGATCCGCCAGTTGTCGCGGCCGGAACCGGCACATACGGTCGAGGTCCATCGAGAAGTAGGACAGGTTCTTGTCGAATACGGCCAGTTCGAGCAGGCCGCCGGTGTAGATATCGGCCTTGCCGACCTCGACGATGCGCCCGAATTCCCGGATCGCCTTGAAGTTCTGCCGCAGGGCCTCACCCGGCGCCGAACTGAGAATCACGTCCACGCCGGCGCCGTCGGTCAGGGCGAGGACGTCGTCGGCGAAGTTCAGCGACCGCGAATTCAACGCGTGGTCGGCCCCGAGTTCGCGGATATGTGCCCGCCGCTCTTCGGTACTCGCCGTCCCGATGATTCGTGCCCTGCGCGCCTTGGCCACCTGGATCGCCGCCGAACCCACACCGCCGGCGGCACCGTGGATGAGCACGGTTTCGCCCGGTTCGAGGCGGGCGAGGTCGAGCAGGGAGTACTCGGCGGTGCCGAACGCGGTGGTGCTGGTGCACACCGCGGGATCGGTGCCCTCGGGCAGCGGGATGACCGCCGAGCGGTCGACGATGTGGTACCGCCGCATCATGCCTTTCGCCGCCAGTGCGACCAGATCGCCGACCGCGATATCGCTGACCCCGGCACCGACGCGGGTGACGGCGCCGACACCTTCCATCCCGGGGCTCGTGCCGAAGAACGTTTCGGCGAGTTCGCGTTCGCCGAGAATTCCCATGACCTTGAGCGGGTCCTTGTAGTTGAGGCCGATGATGCGCATTCCGACCTCCACCTCACCCGGCCCGGGATCTCGCCGCGGGGTGCGCCGCCAGGCCAACGCGGACAACAGTTTCGATTTCGGGATCTCGAGCTCGAAATCGGCCTCGGGGTCGGTGAGCGGTTCCGCGGTGTCCAGGACGTCGATACGTTCCTGCAGCGGGGTGGTGACCCGCGGCAGCCAGCGCGCGCCGTCGCGCAGCAGCACCTCGTCGGAGTTGTCGTACTGGAATGCGCCGGGGACGCCCAGTTCGGCGATGAGGTCGTCGAGGGCGGTACCGGGCTCGGTATCGATGAGCCGCCAGCGCAGCGCGGGCTGTTCGTTCAGCAGCACCCGCCGCGCGCCGGCCAGCGCAGCCTGGCGCGACTCCGGCGGTACCGGCGTATCCGGCAGGGCGAAGGCGCGTTCGGTGACCAGCGTGATATGGCAAGAACCGTCGCCGCCGATACCGACGATCGGGGTATCGCCCTCACCGGGTGCGACGAATTCGTGGGTGGCGACCGCGATCCGTTTCAGCGTCCACAGGTCGGCCAGATCGTCTTCGATACGTCCGGCCACGACCACCAGATGGACGCGGTCGGTCCCGGGATCGTCCGTGCCCGTGCGCAGCATCTCGGTCAGCTCGGTCTCGAGATCGGGATCGTCGCCCGTGGTGAGCAGGTACCGGGCGCCGGGCAGTGTGGCGGCCAGCGCCCGGGCGCGATCGCTGTCGCCCAGCGCGAGAACGACTGTCGCCGGGGTACCGGTCTCACCGAGTGCCACGGTATCGATGGGTTCGGCAGGTTCCATGGTGTCGGAGTAGTAGAAATCGGCCATCCGCTGCAGTGGGCTGCCCCCGGGCGTGAGGGCGCCGAGGCGTACCCCGATCAGGTGCAGGCACAGCGTGCCGTCGGCGCCGAGCAACCGCACATCCGCGAGGCGCCCCGATTCCGGATCACGCCGCGCGACAACGGTCACCTCCTCGGGCAGCTCCCGGTACATCCGCACGGCCTCGACCCCGACCGGAACCATCGCACCGTCGCCGATCCCGTCCTGTGCGAACAGCAGCGCCACGGTCTGCATCGCGGCGTCCACCACCGCGGGATGCGCGAGATGCCCGGAGCCGGCGGCGATCGTCGCATCGACGGTGGCGACCACCGCATCGCGTCCGGCCCGCACCGCCGTGACCCGCCGGAACGCCGGACCGTACTGCAGTCCGCGCGAGGCCAGGGCCGCATAGAACAGTTCCGGCTCGAAGTCGACCGCGGATTCCGGTTCCGGCACCGTATCCACGATCGTCTCGTAACTGCCGTTGAGGATGCGGCCCGTGGAATGCACCGTCCACACCGATCCGGTGGCGCTGCGCGACCGGATCAGGAACCGGCCGCCGCCCTCCTCGATACCCAGTTCCAGGAACGGCACATCCGGTTGCGCCATGACCAGGGGGGCCACGAACCGCACATCCTCGAGCGCGACGCGTATGTCACCGGAGCGGGTGGCGGCCGCACTCAATGCCGCGTCCAGATATGCCGCGCCGGGCATGATCCGCATACCGCCCACGACGTGATCGGGCAGCCACGGCAGCAGTTCGGTCCCGACCTGCAGCATCCAGCCCGGCCGGCCCTCCACATCAGGGTCGCCGAGCATCGCATAGGTGCCGGGGCTGCCGAGCCGCAGCTGTTCGAACAGCGGCAGCGGATTGTGCAGCCGGGTGTTCTGCCACGGATACCGCGGCAGCGGCAGGTGTTCGGTGGCGGGGCACTCCGGCGGGAACAGTGCCGCGATATCGAGGACTCCGGCGGCGTACACCCCGGCGATCGCGCGGCAGATACTGTCGGCGTCGTGCGCCTTACGGTTCAGGGTCGCAACCGTCGCACCGTTCTCGCCGGCGGCGAGCAGCACTTCGCGGATATTGCCGGACAGCACCGGATGCGGCCCGACTTCGACGAATACCCGGTGCCCGGCGGAGACCAGACCGGCGATCGCGCCGGCGAAGCGGACCGGCTGCCGGACATTGGCACACCAGTATTCGGCGTCGAAACCGTCCTCGGCCTCCACCACCGCCTCCGCGGTCACCGTGGACACCAGCGGGATCCGCGGTGCCCGCGGGGACAGACCCGCGAGGGCGGTGCGCAGTTCGTCGAGGATCGGATCCATGAACCGGCTGTGGTAGGGCACCTCGACCCGCAGCGTACGGGCGAAGGCGCCGTCCTCGGTGAGCTTTTCGGCGATCTCGTCGAGGCGGTCCACATCACCGGCCAGAGTGAGCGATCCGGGACTGTTGACCGCCGCGATATCCACCGCATCGTCGTCGCCGAAATACTCGCGGACCTTGTCCGCGCCGGTGCCGACGGCCAGCATCCCGCCCTTTCCCGCGGTGGTGGCCTGGAGCCGGGACCGGTGGTAGGCGACGGAGACGGCTTCACGCAGAGTGAGCATCCCGGTCACATACGCGGCCGATACCTCGCCGACGCTATGGCCCACGATCCGCGCCGGAGTGATTCCGTACTGCGCGAGTTCGGCCACCAGTCCCACCTGTACCAGGAAGTTCGCCGGTTGTGCGACCTCGGTCGCGGTGACCCGGGATTCCTCCTCGGGCCGCAGCAGTTCTTCGAGGATCGACCAGCCGGCCACCTCGGCGAACGCGGCGTCGACGGTGCGCGCGGTCGCGGCGAAAACCCCGTCGGCGGCGAGCAGTTCGCGGGCCATACCCCACCACTGCGGCCCCATCCCGGAGAAGACGAACACCGGTTCGTCGGTGCGCTGGGAGACGGTGCGCACCGCATCGCGGCCCTCCCCGCCCGCGTACTGCCGCAGTTCCGCGACGAGTTCCGCGCGTTCCCGCAGCGGCACTCCGGTGCGGAACTGGTGGTGCGCCAGCCGGGTCCACGCGGCCTCGGCCAGATGATCCGGGTCCGCGCCGGCCTCGAGCAGATCGGCGAACCGGCCCGCCATGGCACGGACCGCGGGGGCGCTGCGCGCCGAAAGCGGCAGTACCCCGAGATGGTGGCGTTCGCGGTCTGCCGGGGTCGCGGTGGCCGGCCGGAACTCCTGCAGGATCGTATGCGCGTTGGTGCCGCCGTAGCCGAAGCCGTTCACCGCGATCGTCATCGGCCCCGCGTCCGCGGGCAGCGGTTGCGGCTCGAGCTGAATATGCAGATTGAGGTCGGCGAACGGGATATCGGGGTTGGGTTCGTCGAGCCAGCCCTGCGGCGGGATGGTGCGGTGCTGCAGGGCGAGTGCCGATTTGATGACGCTGGCGATCCCGGAAGCGGCCTCGGTATGCCCGAGCGTGGCCTTCAGCGAGCCCACACCGAGCGATTCGGGGCGGCGGCCGGCCGCGCCGTAGACCGTGCCCAGGGCCCGCAGTTCGATCGGGTCGCCCACCGGTGTGCCGGTGCCGTGTGCCTCGACATAGGTGATCTCTTCGGGCGAGAGCCCCGACCGCGTGCAGACCGCCCGTGCAAGCGCTTCCTGGGAATCGGCGTTGGGCACGGTGATGGCCGCGGTGCGCCCGTCCTGGTTGGACCCGGTGGCTTTGACCACCGCGTAGACGCGGTCGCCGTCGCGCACTGCCTCGTCGAGTTTCTTGAGAACGACGATCCCGCCGCCCTCGCCGCGGCCGTAGCCGTCCCCGGCCGCATCGAAGGATTTGCAGCGGCCGTCGGCCGCCAGGAAGCCGCCCTTGCACATCATGACGAAGGTTTCCGGCTGCAGCATGACATTCACCCCGCCGGCCAGGGCCATCGTGCAGTCGCCGTTCTCGAGTGCCTGACAGGCCAGGTGGAACGCCACCAGCGACGAGGAACAGGCGGTATCGATGGTCAGTGCGGGCCCGACCAGGTCGAGGGCATAGGCGATCCGGTTGGACAGCATGGTGTAGGACGCCGACGCTGCAGTGTGCATATCCACATGCGCCAGCGCCGGGCCCACCACACCGACCACGGACTGGTCGACCACGAATCCGCCGATGTAGACACCGACCGATTCCCCGCCGGCCTTACCGGCGACCCCGGCGTCGTCGAGTGCCTCCCAGGTGACCTCGAGCAGGAGACGCTGCTGCGGGTCGAGTCCGGTGGCCTCGCGCGGGGAGATACCGAAGAAATCGGGATCGAATTCCCAGGGGTCGGTGGTGAGGAATGCACCCCGTTTGGTGTAGCTGCGGCCAGGGGTCCGCTTTTCGGGGTCGTAGTAGCGCCGGTAATCCCAGCGGTCGGCGGGGATCTCGACGACGGCATCGCGTTTACCGGCCACGAAATCCCAGAACGATTCCGGGGAGTCGATCCCCCCGCCGAATCGGCAGCCGATACCGACTATGGCAATGTCCGACATCTACATGTCCTCCCGGATCCGGGTGAGCTGCGGTATTCGCTGCCGACGCCGCCGGAAACATCAGTTGCGATGAAAGTCCGGCAGAAGTGCCAAATGTTCGCAAAATATCCGGTGCCGCTACGGCATTGGGGCCGACGCTACCGATGTGCTTCGAGTGACTGGAACAGCTTCCGGACAACCTTCCGTCACCACACAAGCGGTCACCGGACGAATTGTGAAGTAGCCCAGTAAGGTTGCGTTCACGCGCGCAACGCCGCAGCGAACAGCGGCCACGAAGCGTGCAGCTCCCGCTGCCAGTAGCCCCAGGAATGCGTACCGTCGGGTCGTAGCGCCACCGTCGCCGGGATGCCCAGCTCGTGCAGGCGTTCACCCAGCCGGGCCGTACATCCCGCCGCGACGGTCTCCAGGGCGCCGCCGATCAACAGCTGGTCGACCAGCTTGCCCGGATTACGCCGAATCCCCGGGCCCTCCATGGTGTCGAGAGCGCCGGGCATGCCGGTTCCGGCGGAGATATACACGCTGAGTCCACGTAACTCTTCGGCATGCAGGAACGGATCGTTGTCCGACCACGCGGGATCCTGCGGCGGGCCCCACATGTTGAGCGGATTGCCCCCGTTGCCGCGCACCACCATCTCGACCACCGCGCGCCCCTGCGGATCGCTGGTTCGGACACAGCCGCTGTAGGCGCCGAGCGCACGGTACCGGCCCGGTGCGGCGAGGGCGAGCTGGAACACCGACGCCGCGGCCATCGAGACCCCGGCGAGTGCGTTGGCGCCGCTGCCGCGGTAGGTGGCGTCGATCAACGGGGGCAGTTCCGTGGTGAGGAATGTGGTCCAGCGCTGGCGGCCCAGGACGGGGTCGTCGGCACGCCAGTCGGTGTAATAGCTGCCGGCGCCGCCGATCGGATTGACGACGGTGACCTGTTCGGAGCCGAAGAATTCGGTCAGATCGGTGCGGTCGAACCAGTTGCCCCCGTCGCCGCCGCCGGTGATCCCGTTCAGTAGGTACAACACCGGGGCCGGCGCCGCCGGATCCCTGGCCGGTAACACCCGTACCGGGATCTCACGGCCCATCGCGGCCGAATACACGGCCAGCTCGACCGCGCGCCCACCGAGTGCCCGGCTACCGGTTATCGGGGTTTCCGGCGTTCCCGGTTGCCCCGGGGGGCCGGGTGCGGCCGGGGAGGGATTACCGGGCGCGGCGGAACCGGGGGAGACCGCGACCGGTACGAGAGCGAGCGTGGCCACGAGGACGAGCAGGATCCGGTGCGTGCGGCGTGGGTGACGCATCGCCGGAAGTTATTGCGGCCGGCGGTCTGCCGGGCGTGGTTCCGCCCAACTCTGTGACGCGGGCCAGTGCGCGCGGGAATTCCCTGCCACCGGTCCCAAGCCGGCTCTGCCGGAGGGGGGACGCCGGAGACCTGGACATACAACTGGACAGGTGTCACCATCGGTGCGCAGCCGGTTTTCCGTGGCTGCGCCGAGCGACGAGAGGAACAGACGCATGGAAATCCGTGCGAATCGGGGACCGGAGCACAGGATCGGCGGTGGCCGGCGATGAGCACTATGCGTCCGTGTGAACGAGTCGGGCTCGAATTCCTCGAGAACGCGCCGGTGCGGTGCAGTAACAGTGTGGACCTGGCGATCACCCCCGAGCAGTTGTTCGAGGTACTGGCCGATGCCGAATCCTGGCCACAGTGGGCGAGCGTGATCACCAAGGTCACCTGGACCAGTCCGGAACCTCGTGGCGTGGGGACGACCCGGGTGGTCGATATGCGCGGCGGGCTCGTCGGTGACGAGGAATTCCTGGTCTGGGAACCGAATACCCGGATGGCGTTCCGGTTCAACAATTGCTCCACCGGGGCGCTGGCGGCATTCGCCGAGGACTACCGGATCGAGCCGACACCCGAGGGATGCCGGCTCACCTGGACCCTCGCACAGAGTCTGGCGGGTCCCGCGCGGTTCACGGCGTTCGCGGCGACGCCCTTCATGAATATGGCGTTCCGCCGGTTCCTGGCCAACCTGCGCCGCTACACCGACCGCCGGTTCGCCCCCGCGCAGCCCTGAGCGCGACCGGGGCGGTCCGCGCCGGTCCGCCCCGGGTCAGCCCATCAGCAGCGAACCCGCCAACCAGGCGGCCAGCACCAATACCACCCCGATCAGCGCGCCCGGATACAGCGCACGCCCGCTACGTGCCGCGTTCACCGAGGTGGCGGCGCCGATCAGGAAACCGAAGCAGCCACCCAGCACGATGATCCAGTTCCCCGCACTCGGATCGGTACTGCAGCCGGTACGCCCTTCGCAGACGCCCATCGCCAGCAGGAACCACGGGGAGATGACCACCGAGACGATGGCCAGCGTGGCGAGCAGGAACCACAGCAGTGCGGTGATCACCAGATCGGGCTCGCGGGGAGCCGGTAGCGGCGCGCCCCGGCCGTAGGCCTCGTCCGGGATGGGGGCGACAGGGTAGTCGGTGGACATCTGGTTCGGGAACATATGCCTCGCGATCGCTCGAGCCGACAGGGCCGCTGATAGGTATTTCGGAACCGTGCCTGTGCCGCAACTGATCCGGCACGCGCGCGACACTACACTGCGCGGCCGGTACGCGGCGGGGTCCGCGGGGATCGGGGCCCTGCCGGCCTCGCGAACCGGGCGGCGCGGTGCGTCGTGCGCCTAAGGGTGCGGTGTCCGGGGCAGGTCGTCGTCCGGCGGATCGTTCTCCACCACTCGTGCCCTGTCCGGTTCGGCGGCCGGGGAGTCCGCGGCCGGCACCGGATCCGGTGGCCGGTCGGCGCCCGCCGCCACGTAATTGCTCGTTGTCGCCCGGGATACGCTGATCCGCCAGGGAATCCACGACCACGGCGACCCGTCCGTGCGGCGCGGCACCATCGCGACCGCCACCACCGCTCCTGCCACAGAGCTGATCACCGCGGTGATCGCGGCCGTGGTGACCGTACCCGAGGCCACGTAGTCGATCTGATTCAAACCGGCCACCGGTTTGGTGCCGTCGTTGAACGCCCAGTCGATCCAGGAGCCGATCTGACCGCCGAGATCCCAGCGCCGCGCCGTCATATCCTTGAGGCTCTTCTGCCGGGCCGTCAGATACAACAGGTTCACCACGACCAGTACGGCGGTGAGCACGGACGCGCCGGTGGCGATCCGTGCGAAACGCGGTGAATCGGTAACGATGTAGATCGCCACGGCCGCCAGGCAGACGGCGATCGCGGCACTCGCGGTCACCGCCCACGAACCGGTCAGGTCGGCGGCGGGCGGTGCGCCCTTGGACGACCATACGGCCAGGTAGCGGGTGGTCGTATCGATCCGCCCGAACGCTGTCGCCGCGGCCGTTCCGTCCGGTCCGTGCGCCACCATCCAGTGCTGGAACATCAGGATGAACGCGGCAATGCCCCCGAGTGCACTGAATACGTAGCCCCACTTACCGGCCAGCCGTGGTGCCGTACGGATATCGTCGGCACGCCCGCGGGCCCGGCGCAGCAGCGCGGTGGCCGCGGCCCTGCGCTCATTCCACCGCCGCGTCCGGTCGGCGGTCGGATCCGTGGCCGCCGCGCTACCCGCGGTGCCGGCGAACGAGGAGCGCACCGCGTCGGCGTCCGGGCCCGCGCGGCGGCCCCACGGGGTCGGTTTGGCCATCATTCCAGTGTATTTCTGCGCCCACCACTGGGAATAGGATACGGAAACACCTGCACGCCACTGGGTTCGGCGCTACGCCGCATCCGTCCGGTGCGCGTGCCCATTGGCCACCAGATCGACTACGGTATCGCGCAGCACCGCCTGGATACGTTGCGCATGCTCGAGGACTACGGCCGAGGATCCACCGTGACCGGGTGCCCCGGCCTCGGCGGCCGCTACCAGATCGTTGGCGGTATGACACAGTGCGAGCAAGCGCCGCACCATATCCCGCCGTTCGGCCGCCGGTATGACTTCTGCTTCCACGAAGAGGTCATCGCCCTCGGCGCGGTCGTTGTTTCGCGGCTCGGGCAGATCGCGGATATGCCGCGCCGGAAGGGCCGGTTCGGTCGAGGCATACCGGACAGTGATCGCCGAGCGTGCACGGCACCGGCTCGACCGGTCCGGTACCGCTTCGGTAGCGTCCACGTCACTGTCGATCTACCCGCCGGGAGGTAAAACGGTGTACGCAGGCCGAGTTCTGCTGACGCTGCTGGCTGCTGTGCTCGTGCTGCCGGTCGCCGCCTGCGGTGCCTCCGACGACGGGCAGGCCGCTGCACCGGCGAACCGCGGGGAGATCGTGTCGGTCACTCCGATGCCGGCGATGAACGCCTCGGAAACGAGCGCCTATCTCGACAAGTGGATGTACCCCCTGCCGCAGGCAGGCGGTGTCCGCCGATACGCCGTCGAATACCGCACCGTCGCCGCGGACGGTGCCCCCACCACCGCCAGCGGATTGGTCGTGGTACCCGATACCGAGAATCCGCGCCTGCGTGCGGTGTCCTACGCGCACGGCACGATCGTGCGCCGCGACGAGGCACCGACCGCCGACGGTGAAACGGACCGCGCCCGGGCAACCCTGTTCGCCGCCGCCGGCTACCTCGCCGTGGCACCGGACTACCTCGGTCTGGGCACGGGGCCGGGACCGCACCCCTACGCGCACGCGCCGTCGGAGGGCACCGCGTCCGCGGATCTCCTGCTCGCGGCCCGCGAGCTGCTCGATCGGCAGGATCGTGATCTGCACCCCGAGGTCCTGGTCACCGGCTTCTCCCAGGGCGGGCAGGCCGCCCTCGCCCTCGCCCGGGATCTTCGTGAGGGTGAGGTGAGCGGTTTCGGTCTCGGTGCGGTGGCCGCGGTGAGCGGACCGTACGCCGTGCAGGAGGTCCAGGCTCCGGCGGCCTTGGACGGGCGGGTGGGGCCGCGCCAGGCGGTGGTCTACCTCGCCTACTGGATCACCGCGATGAATCGTATCTACCACCTGTACGACCAGCCCGCAGAAGCATTCCGGGAGCCGTACGCACAGGGCGTCGAGGAACTCTTCGACGGCCGCCACGATATGCTCCGGATCGGGGCGGGCCTCCCGCGGACACCGCAGGAACTGCTCACCCCGGAATTCTTGTCCCTGGCGCTGAACCCGACCGGTGCCGCCCTGCGTGCCATGGCCGACAGCGATGCGGTCTGCGACTGGCAGGCCGGCGTTCCGGTCCGGTTGTACGCCGCCCCGGGTGACCGCAGTGTGCCGTTCGAGAATGCGCAGCGCTGTATGAAATCCGAACTCGGCGCCGATGCCGAGCTGATCGAACTCGGCGATCTCGACCACGGCGGCACCGTCCGCGCGGCGCTCCCACAGATCCTCGAATGGTTCCGGAATACGGCACCGCCCGCCTGAACCGGCTGAGTTCGGGCGGGCGGCGCGCGGGGGACCGGCGGATCAGTGCATCAGCACCGGCGCCGGAGCGTTCTCGCCGGTCGTCGGCACCGAACTCGCCTTACGCGGTAGCAACAGCGAGAAGACGACGGTCACCACGCACAGCACGAACGCAACCCAGAAGCTGGTCGCGTAGGCGTCCGCCATCTCGCCGAGCATGACAGCCTCGAACTTGTCGCCCAGGCTCGCCAGATACTGCAACACCGAGGGGTCCGGCTGGGCACCGGTCTTCTGCGCCTCCATCATCGCCTGACCGGCCGAGACCGCCTCCGAGCTCTGCATCCGGTTGGTGAGCACCACCGAGATCACCGCGACACCCACCGAGCTGGCGATCTGCTGAATGATGTTGAGCAGCGTGGACCCCCGGGCCACTTGCGCTTCCTTCAGCGTGCGCAGCGCGGCGGTCATCAGCGGCATCATCGTCAGGCCCATACCGAGGCCCATGACGAACAGCACGCCGAGAACGTAGAAGTAGGAACTGTCGGCGCCGATCTGGGTCAGGCCGAACATGGTCGCGGTGAGAATCGCCAGGCCGACCGGGACGACCCGGCCCACCGGAATCTTGTCCACCAGCATGCCCGCGATCGGCATGGTGAGCAGCGAACCCAGGCCCTGCGGTGCCACCAGCAGGCCCGCCATCAGCGCGCTTTCACCACGCACCTGCTGGAAGTAGGTCGGGATCAGCAGCAGGCCGCCGAAGAACGACGCGGAGAACAGGAACATGGTGACCGTGGCGACGGTCAGATCGCGGTTCTGGAACAGCCGCAGATCCAGCAGCGGATTCTTCGGCTTGAACGAGTACACGATGAACGCGGCCACGAGCGCGCCGCCGACCAGCATGGTCGCCCACACCTTGGGCGTGTTGACGGTGCCTTCTTCCGGAATGGACGAGATTCCGTACAGGAACAGCGCCAGACCCGGCGACAGCATCAGCATGCCCAAGAAATCGAACTTCTCGGTGGGCCGCGCCTCGTCCTTGGGCAGGGCGAACCAGGCGTAGACGATGGCGATTGCGCCGAGCGGCAGGTTGATCAGGAAGATCCAGTGCCAGGACGCGTCCTCGATCAGCCAGCCACCGAGGATCGGGCCGAGAATCGGGCCCAGCAGCATCGGCACACCGAGGATGGCCATCAAGCGGCCCATCCGCTCGGGGCCGGCGGCTTTGGTCATGATGGTCATACCGAGCGGCATGAGCATGCCGCCGCCGAGGCCCTGGATCACCCGGAAGCCGATGAGCGCACCGATGTTCCAGGACAGTGCGCACAGCACCGATCCGGCGGTGAACAGCAGCAGCGCCATCATGTACAGGCGTTTGGTGCCGAAGCGGTCGGCCGCCCAGCCGGTCAGCGGGATGACGGTGGCCAGTGCGAGGGTGTAGGCGGTGACCGTCCACGCGACCGTCGAGTAGTTGGCGACGTCGAATTCGGACTGGAACGTCGGCATGGCGACGTTCACCACCGTGATGTCCAGAATGGACATGATGGATCCGAGAACGACGACACCGGCCAGTTTCAGCACCGATGCGTCGATCTTCTCCGGGGCCCCCGCGACGGGCGCGGGGGCTGGACTTGCGTTCACGAATTATCTCCTGAAGATGCTGGGGGGCACGTCACGACGTTGTGTATGGCCCTGGATTCGAGGACAGCGGTGAGGACCCGGCGGAGGTCGGCGCGCAGTGGGTCGGGTAGGCGGTGTACCACCTGGTCGATCGTCGCGCGGTGGATGGCGATCTGGTCCCAGGCGAGCTGACGCCCCTCGTCGGTAGGGCCGACCAGTTTCACTCGCCGGTCGGTCGGGCTTTCCTCCCGGGTGAGCAGTCCCAGGCGTACCAGCCGGTCGACATTGCGGCCGGCCGCGGTCATCGACAGGCCGAGTTCACCCGCGATGGTGTGGATCGGTTGCGGCTCGCTGTGCCGCACGACGCTGAACAACACTCGCGCCTGAGCCAGGGTGAGATCCAGCTCGGCGAGCCGGTCCACCCCTTTCCACCGTCCTGGATCGCAGACCGCGAGCACGAAGTGCTCGATCAGTGTGCTTGTGTCCGCCTCACTTGCCACCGCGCGATGATATGGGCTGCCGTGATAGTTGCGGAAGCGGGATTATTGCGTCTGTGATGGGAAACATAACCGCGCTCCCGTTCGCATCACGGGCGATATGCCCGGAGTGCCGGCCGAGGCGGCCCCGGTGACGGCAACCCGATCGCCGGAACCGATCAGTTCCGCGGCACGGAGCCGCCGGTGAGGAAATCACCGATCAGTCCGGCGATCGCATCGGGCTGCTCCAGGTGCAGGAAATGCCCGGCCCCCGGAACCATATCGACGGCCCCGCCCGCTGGGGCCAGAACATCGGCGACGCCGGCCGTGAATGCCGGATGCAATGTCGTATCCGCCGAACCGTGCAGATACAGCATCGGCACCCGGGGAGCCTGATCCCAGAACCGGTGTGGTCCGGCATACGGTTCCGGAACCTTCGCGGTCACCCGCACGAACGCGCGATAGTAAGAGAGCGCCGCGGTCCGGTGGGCGCCCGCGGGCATGGCATCGAGCGCATGGGCGATATCGTCGGCCGCCGGGTAACCCGGGGACCAGTCCTGCCACAGCCGGGGGACCAGTCGGTCGAGCGCGCGTTCGGCAATCCCGGGCAACTGGTTGAACAGGATGTACCAGCTGTACCGCAGCTGACGCAGATACGCCCCCGCCGACCGCAGTGTCGCCGCCCGCCGCGGCCGCATACCGGGCACCGGCGGCACGGCGAGCGAAACAACCTTCGGGAACGGGCAATCGGGATCGGCGGCAATCGTATTGGCGGTCAGCGCTCCCCAGTCGTGGCCGATCAGCACGGCATCGTCCGGAGCGCCGAACGCCCGATGGATCGCGAGCGCGTCGTAGGCGAGAGCGCCGAGGTGATAGACCCCGTCGGCCGGTACCGCCGTCGGGGCATACCCCCGGGTGAAGGGGGCGATCACGCGGAAACCGCGGTCGGCGAGCGCGGGGCCGAGCCGGCGCCAGGTCCAGGCACTGTCGGGGAAACCGTGTAGGCACAGCGCGAGCCGCCCGTCCGGCGCACCCCAGGCGAGAGCGGTCATCGCCAGGTGGGGGAGTCCGAACTCCAGGGTCTCGGGTTCGTCCCCGCGGTGTGTGTTCATCCGGCCGATCCTCTCTGGTCTGCCCGTCACCGTAGCCCGCCGGCCCGTATTGCGCCCCGGCGTCGGAGCATTCGCCCTTGGCGGTATGCTCACATCCCCCGGGAGAGGTGGCGGTGCCGGTGCTGCGGGCAGGCCCGGATTTCGCGCGGCCGCGGGGTTGTTGATGTCATAGGTGGCAATGTATTCGGGGATCGGAGGAGTAGGCCCATGGCGCGCAAGGTCGTCATCAGCTTGATCGATGACCTCGACGGCGAATCACCCGCAGCGGAAACGGTGGTGTTCGCACTCGAGGGAGTGACGTACGAGATCGACCTGACCGAAGCCAACGCGGGGGAATTGCGCGCAGTCTTCGGAAAATGGACCCCGTTCGCCCGCAAGGCCGGACGGGCCGGGCGGACCAAACGGGAACGGCCGGGCCGGTCGGCCTCGGCGCGGGTGGTCCGGGAATGGGCCCAGCGCAACGGTCACGAGGTATCGGCCCGCGGCCGTATCCCGGCCGGTGTGCTCGCGGCGTTCCATGCCGTGAACGGCTGAGCTTCGTGGCCGGGAACGGCTGAGCGGACTGTGTTTCAATCCCGGTCGTGTTGTGCGACCGGGATCGCTTCGTATCCTCCGCCGTCATCGGCGGCATGAGTTGCGTATGCGCCGGGGTCGACACTTTTCCTGAGAAAGACGACAGCCACGCCGGTGTCTCCCCATGCGCCCGCCCGGAGAATCACACGCCGCGGCGTGTAGAGACACCGGCGTGACGATCGGCGCGCCGGCGCTCAGGGTTTGTAGGCGATCCCGCCGACCATGACCTTCTCCTCCGGGAACCGCTCCCGCAGCGGCGGACCGGAGGGCCACCAATCGTCGAGCTGAACGAGACCCGGCGCGGCGAGTTCGAGACCACCGAAGTATTCGAGGATTTCCTCGCTGGTGCGATACCACCCCGAACCCAGCCCTTTTTCGGTGAAGCGCCGTTCGAGCTCGCGGGCCAGCGCGTGCAGTTCGGGTTCCCGCGGGCCGGGGTCGTGGAAATGGCTTATCGCGAGATAGGAGCCCGCGGGCAGGAGTTCGACATATTCGCGCATCAGACCCACCGGATCGAACTGCTCGTCGATATGGTGCAGCAATCCGCACAGGATGAGCCCGAGGGGCCGGTCCATATCCAGGTATTTGGTGATATCGGATGCGGCCAGCAGCGTGCCCTCCTCGAGGAGGTCCGCGGAGACGAAATGGGTGTTCTCGTTCTGTTCGAGCAGGACCCGGCCGTGCGCATTGCAAACGGGATCGTTGTCGACGTAGACCACTTGGGCCTCGGGGTTGAGCTGTTGTGCGATCTCGTGCGTATTGGCGACCGTGGGCAACCCGGCGCCGATATCGAGGAATTGGTCGATACCCGAGGTTCCGGCCAGATACCGGACCACGCGATGCAACCAGCGGCGATTCATGATGGAGACATCGCCCTGCCGCGGCGCCACCTCCAGGATCTGCTGGTAGGCGGCCCGGTCGACGTCGTAGTTGTCCTTGCCGCCGAGGCTGTGGTCGTAGACGCGGGCGATACTGGCACGGGTGGTGTCCACCCCGACGGGTTTGCGGGGGCGGATCCGGGAAGCCGGCTCGGCCATATCGACCTCTCTCTGCACGAAATGAACAATACGAACGAAGTGTGAGTCGGATCACTCAGCGTAGAACGTTGCCGCGAGGTGAGCAATATCGTGATCACCGTGCGCGGCAACATACTTCGCATCGTTGCGCGGCGGACCCGGGCGCTGTGCCGCGGTATGCGGCCGGACGCGACGGAAAAGCATTGTTGTATAACCCGATTCGACAAAACGCTACCGCAGCGTGCTCGGCGACCCCGGATCCCGCCTACCCGTCTCCGTCGATACTGTGCAGCCGGGCCGCGGGAGCGCCCGATTTGTAACCGACGCCGCCGATGACGACCTGTTCCTCCGGCAGCCGCTGCCGGGTGGGCGGCCCCGACGGCCACCAGTCCTCGAGCTCGGTGAACCCCGGCGGTATGAGCTCCAGGCCCTCGAAGTATTCGAGCTGCTGTTCCCGGGTGCGGTACCACCCCGACCCCAGGCCCATTTCGGTGAAGGCCCGCTCGAGTTCTTTCGCGAGTGCGTGGAGGTCGGGGTTCTCGTCGGCCGGATCCCAGAAATTGGTGATCGCGACATACGATCCGGCCGGAAGCCGGGAGATGTATTCGCGCATCACTCCCGGCGGGTCCAGTTCATCGTCGAGATGATGCAGCAGCCCGCACAGGATGATCGCCATCGGCCGGTCCGGATCGAGATACTGCAGAACGTTCTTGTTCTCCAGTAGCGTGCGCTCCTCGAGGACGTCGCCGGAGACGAAATGGGTGTTCTCGTTCTGCTCGAGCAGGACCCGGCCGTGCGCGTTGCACACCGGATCGTTGTCGACGTAGACGACCTTGGCTTCCGGATTCTCCTGCTGCGCGATCTGATGAGTGTTGCCCACGGTCGGCAGCCCGGCGCCGATATCGAGGAACTGGTCGATTCCGGCCGGCCCGGCCAGATACCGGACCACCCGGTGCAACCAGCGCCGGTTCATCCGGGAGACATCACCCTGCCGCGGGGCGAATTCCAGGACCTGCTCGAAGGCCACACGGTCGACGTCGTAGTTGTCCTTACCGCCGAGGCTGTAGTCGTAGACGCGGGCGATACTCGGCCGGGTGGTATCCACCCCGACCGGTGCGCGAACCCCCGTCCGAGGAGCCGGTTCGGCCATGAAAACCTCTCTCTGCATTATCGATCCGACAGCGTGATGGTAAGACCGCGCGGCAGCGTGTGTGCGCTCAGGCTCCGTTGCCGCGTTCGAGCACCTTGCCCGGCAGCCAGCCGCCACCCAGATGGGTGACCCGCCACCAGTCGATATCGATGACGACCGCGGTGACGGGGGAGGCGAAGAACGGTTCGACCTGTGGTTCCTTGCGCAGCAACGCCTGGAAGGTCTCATCGCGTTCGCTGTCGTCGCGCAGGGTGACCGTGCCGAGGCCCTGCGCGAACGGATCGGCGATACCGCCCGGCACCACTTTCACGCCCACGTTGGGGTTGGCCCTGAGCTGATCCAGCGTGCGGCCGCGGTTCTCGAGGATCAGAGTGAGGCGGAACAGGTCTTCGTCCAGGTTGGCGAAGAACGCGCTGGTGGCCCAGTTGACACCGTCTTTGGAAGTCGCGAGGTCGATACTGGAATGGGTGAGAACCTCGGTCAGTTTTTTGCGGATCTCGATGGCGGTGACTTCGTCGGACATACGACCCTCCAGATTTTCTCGGTGTGCAAGTAGTGCTTCGTGCTCGAAACGCCGCGGGGTTCCCGGCGAATCCGGGCCCCGGACGGTTGCGCGCGAGCCTAGCGGTCCGCACCGATGCAGAACAGTCCGGGACATATCGGTGACGCGACGGGAAGTTGGTGCTGCCCAAGGGCTTACAGGTATGCGCGGAGTTGTCCGTGGGATAGCCGGAGCGGGAACCGGCAGGGGACGCCGAGCGGATGCGGCCGCCCGGCGGTTGCCGCGGCCCCGCCCTGTGGGCTCACCGGGGGAACGCGTGCCCGGACCGGCCGGTCGGTTGTCGCGATTCGGGCGGGCAGGAGGTAGGCTGGGGGCAGCTTCCGCGGTACCCGCACCCGCTTCCGGTGCCCTCATCGATGTCATCTCCCCAGGTCTTCGTGGTTGCGAGGCCGGATCGCCGTGTCGTGGGGGAGTTTACGCAAACAATGCCGATAGCGCGCGTAAACGTGCGTGAAGCTACGGATATGCGGCGCTGTAGAATTCGATCCGAGTGGCGCGGCAATGGGTTGCCGCGTGGATGCCGGGTCCGCCCGGTGTGGGCGCGTTACCGATATTCAGTGCCTACTTGAGAGTAGGATCGCCTGCCGACCGGTGCGGTTCGTCGGCGGCGGGCGCCGTACGATGCAGCACAGCACGAACTGGCCAGAGGCGATCATGACTAACGAGCAGGACGATTCCGATCTCCCGGATAAGGCGGAAGCCGATCGCGGGCCCACCGTATTGCGTATATCGCTCGGTAGCCGGCTGCGGCAGCTGCGGGAGGCGTGCGGTATCAGCCGCGAGGACGCGGGGGAGCATATCCGCGGTTCGCACGCCAAGATCAGCCGCCTCGAATTGGGCCGCACCCGGTTCCGGGAACGCGATCTGCTGGATCTGCTGAAGCTCTACGGTGTCGACGATCCGGAGAAGCTTTCCGTCTACCTGGAGTTGATGAAGAAGGCCAACGATCCGGGCTGGTGGCAACCGTTCAACGATCTGCTGCCGCCGTGGTTCGAAACCTATATCGGCCTCGAACAGGCCGCGACCACGATCCGCACCTATGAGGCGCAGTTCGTTCCCGGCCTGCTGCAGACCGAAGCCTATGCGCGCTCGGTGATCAAACTGTTCAACGAGGAAGACACCGAACGTCGGGTGGGGGTGCGGATGCGCCGCCAGGAGATCCTCAGCCGGGCCTCGGCTCCGACGCTGTGGGCGGTGGTGGACGAGAACGCACTGCGCCGCCCGGTCGGTGGTTATGCGGTGCTGCGCGGCCAGATCGAACATCTGATCGCCGTGTCCGACCGGCCGAACGTGAAGATCCAGGTCCTGCCCTACGAGGTCGGCGGGCATCCCGCCGCGGGCGGTTCGTTCAGCATCCTGCGCTTCCCGGAGCCCGAGCTGCCGGATATGGTCTATATGGAGCAGCTGACCACCTCGCACTACCTCGAGAAGAAGCATGAGGTGGAGGTGTATATGACGGTGATGAACAAGCTCAGCGTCATCGCGCCCACCCCGGGGGAGAGCCGCGACCATCTGCGCCGGGTGCTCAGCGAACTACCGGACAAGTAGGTGCACGCCCCGCGCGCCGGCCGGTAGCGGGGGAGTCGCCCCAGGTAGGGAAGGCCTGAAGGTGTTGGACCGGAAGGCTTCCCAGAGCTGTGCGCCTGACCCGCGCGTTCCCGCGTACGGGTAACCCGCTCCGTGAACTCATCAGGTCCACGGAAGGTAACTAAAATGTATGTACGTAGATATGCGCATTACAACATGTATCCCACCTGATCGCTGTCTGGTTGCGACCACACGCAACGCACCGCACAACACCAAAAGGAATCAAGGATGCGCTTGATGGTAGGAAGGGTGCGTGGCCGCGACAGGTGATAACTCTGGCTCCGCTCGTTCCCGTGCCGTATCGGAGGTGGTGGAGCTGGTCAGTTCGCTGATCCGTTTCGACACCTCGAATACCGGCGACCCGGCGACCACCAAGGGGGAACGCGAGTGTGCCGAGTGGGTGGCACGGCAGCTGGAAGACGCCGGTTACACCACGGAGTACGTGGAATCCGGCCTGCCGGGCCGGGGGAACGTTTTCGCGCGGCTGCCTGGGGCGGATTCGGGCCGCGGTGCGCTGCTGCTGCACGGGCATCTCGATGTGGTGCCGGCCGAAGCAGCCGATTGGAGCGTGCACCCTTTCTCCGGTGCGGTACAGGACGGGTACGTCTGGGGCCGTGGCGCCATCGATATGAAGGATATGGTCGGGATGATGCTGGCGGTGGCCCGCCAGTTCAAGATCGAGGGCACCGTGCCGCCCCGCGACCTGGTGTTCGCCTTCCTGGCCGACGAGGAGAACGGCGGCAAATGGGGGTCGCAGTGGCTGGTGCAGAACCGGCCGGATCTCTTCACCGGAATCACCGAGGCGGTGGGGGAGGTCGGCGGCTTCTCGCTGACCGTGCCCCGTCCCGACGGTGGTGAACGGCGGCTCTATCTGGTGGAGACCGCGGAAAAAGGCCTGGGCTGGATGCGGTTGCGGGCGAAGGCCCGCGCCGGGCACGGGTCCTTCCTGCACGAGGACAATGCGGTGACCATTCTGGCGGCGGCGGTGGCCCGGCTGGGGACACATACCTTCCCGCTCGTCCTGTCCGATTCCGTGGCCGAGTTCCTCGCGGCGGTATCGGAGGAGACCGGGCTCGCGTTCGATCCGGGCAGTAAGGATATCGAGGGCACACTGGCGAAACTGGGGTCGATATCCCGGATCATCGGTGCCACCCTGCGTGATACGGCGAACCCGACCATGCTGAACGCCGGGTACAAGGCGAATGTGATCCCGCAGACCGCGGAAGCGGTGGTGGACTGCCGGGTGGTGCCGGGCCGGCTGGCCGAATTCGAACGTGAAGTGGACGAGCTGATCGGCCCGGACGTGGAACGCGAATGGGTCACCAAACTCGATTCCTACGAAACAACTTTCGACGGCCATCTGGTGGACGCGATGAACGAGGCGATCCTGGCACACGATCCGCACGGGCGTACGGTTCCGTACATGCTGTCCGGCGGAACCGATGCGAAGGCCTTCGCGGATCTGGGGATCCGGTGCTTCGGGTTCGCGCCGCTGCGGTTGCCGCCGGAACTGGATTTCGCGGCGCTGTTCCACGGCGTCGACGAACGGGTGCCGGTCGATGCGCTCGAATTCGGCACCGATGTCCTGGAACACTTTCTGTTGCACAGCTGATCCGATTCGAGAGAGGTTTCCATGACCTACAACCCCTATGACGCTTTGCCCTCGGTGCCGTCGTTTACCGTGGCCTCTGCCGATGTGTCCGATGGTGCGACGCTCGGCAACGACCAGGTCAGCGGTGTGTTCGGGGCCGGTGGTAAAGATGTGTCCCCGCAGCTGAGCTGGTCGGGTTTCCCGGCGGAGACGAAGAGTTTCGCGGTGACGGTGTACGACCCGGACGCGCCGACCGCTTCCGGTTTCTGGCACTGGGCGGTGGCCGAGATCCCCGCGTCGGTCACCGAACTGCCGTCCGGCGCGGGCAGTGAGGGCGGCACGCTGCCCGCGGGCGCGGTGATGCTGCGCAACGACGGCGGTTTCGCCGGGTACGTGGGTGCCGCCCCGCCGGCCGGGCACGGACCGCATCGGTACTTCATCGTGGTGCACGCGGTGGATGTCGAATCGCTGGGGATACCGCCGGAAGCCACCCCGGCCTTCCTCGGGTTCAACCTGTTCTCGCATACGCTGGCGCGGGCGACGCTGGTGGGTACCTACGAACAGAAGTGAATCGTGAACAGCACTGTGGCCCCGGGGACTCCCGGGGCCACAGTGCTGTCGGAGTACGGTACGGCTCAGCCCCGTACGTCGATCACGGTGCCGGGGATCTCCTGGGCGTAGAGCGCGGTGATCTGCTCGGCGTATTTCTCGGCGATCGGCGACCGTTTGAGCGACATCTTCGGGGTGAGTTCGTCGCCGCCGGGTTCCCATACGGTATCGACGATGGTGAACCGTTTGATCTGTTCGACCCGGGACAGTTTCGCATTCCCGGCCTGGATCGCGGCGCGGACGTCGTCGACGATGCGGGGGTGCCGGGCGAGGGTGGCGATATCGGCGTCGGTGGCGTCGATTTCCTTCGCGCGGATGGCGGCCATATCGGGGTCGAGCACGATGAGCGCGGTGATATAGGGTTTGGCGTCGCCCAGCGCCACCGCCTGCCCGACGAGCGAGGAGGCGGCCTTGACGGCGTTCTCGATATTGCTCGGGGCGATATTCTTCCCGCCTTCGTTGATGATGAGTTCCTTCTTGCGGTCGATGATCCGCAGATAGCCGTCGGTATCGAGAGTCCCGACATCACCGGTGTGCAACCAGCCCTCGGCGTCGAGCGCCTCGGCGGTTTTCTCCGGCATGGCGCGGTAACCGTGGGTGATGATCGCGCCGCGGACGAGTACCTCACCGTCGTCGGCCAGCCGGAGCTCCAGCCCGTCGACGGCGCGGCCGACGGATCCCGGCCGGGGTTTGTCGAGTTCGGTGTAGGTGGCGACGCCGCTGGTTTCCGACATCCCCCATACCTCGGAGACGCAGAAACCGAGCCCCAGGAAGAATTCGAGGGTTTCCGGCGGGATCGGTGCCGCACCGGAGGAGGCGACACGGAGTTCATCCAGGCCGAGCGCGGCCCGCACCTTGGACAGCAGCAGTTTCTCGGCGATTTGGTGCTGGATATTCAGCAGCGGTCCGCGACCGGTGCCGGCCAGATCGGCTTTGGCGGCCGCGATACCGGTGGCGACGGCCCAATCGGCGATGGCTTTCTTCGCCCCGGTTTCGGCGGCCAGCTTGGCCTCGACACCGCCTTTGATCTTCTGCCAGACACGCGGGACACCGAAGAAGACGGTCGGCCGGGCGTCGGGGAGGGCGGCGGCAATTTCCCGGGGATCAGGAACGGTGGTGATCTGGATACCGGTGACCAGGTTGATCGCATGCCCGGAGATCCGGTCCGCGACATGGGCGGCGGGCAGGTAGGACAGCGCGCGGTCCTCGATACCGACATCGAGCGGGCCACTGGTGAGGGCGAGGATCTGGGCCAGCACATTGCCGTGGGTGAGTTCGACCCCCTTGGAGGGCCCGGTGGTGCCGGAGGTGTAGATGAGGGTGGCGAGATCGCCGGGTTCCACGGCTTGCCAGGCGGCGTCGAAATCGAACTCCGGATCGGGGTTCGCCTCGAGGTCGGCGAGTGTAGTCGCGCCTTCGGCCGGCCCGTCGATGACGATGAGGTGGTCGATCGGTACGCCCGCGGCCCGGATGGTGCCGAGGAACTGCTGCTCGGTGACGACTATTTTGTTGCCGGCATTGCCGAAGACATGCGCGATCTGCTCGGGTGAGCAGGTGTTGTAGACGGAGAACGGGGTGGCGCCCACGTGCAGGGCGGCGGTGTCGAGGAGGTTGAATTCCGGCCGGTTGGTGAGCATGATGCCCACCGTGTCGCCGCGGGTGAGGCCGAGGGCGGCCAAGCCCGCGGCGAGGACGCGGACGCGGTGCCCGTAGTCCCGCCAGGTGATCTCCTGGGTGCCGCCGACGGTGCGCAGGGCGACCGCGTCGGGGCGCAGGGTGAGGGTCTGCTGGAAGGCCGCGGGCACTGTGCGGGCAGTGACGCCGGTGCGGTGGGTGTAGGCGATATCTGTGGTCATGGGTCCGTTCCCGAGGTGCTGGGGTTCCGGAACACTCGCCGTGGTTACCGCCGGAGCCCGTAGGAGCGGCCGGCGACCGGTGAGTGACGCGGATCACTAATGGTAGCGGGGGAACGGCGCTGGTGGGGGCGTTCTGTCTGGGTCAGCGAATGACGGCGATCTGCTGGCCCCCCGGGCGCTCCGTAGCCGGTGCCGGGACCGGTCCGGATTCGCTTGCCGGAATCCAGTGCCCGCGACGACGGCGTTTGGCTTCCAGATAGGCAGCCGCCCGCTCGCTGAGCGGCGGTGTGCACAGCGGCTCGATCATGACTTCGATTCCGGCCGCGCGGAGAGCCTCGACCTTCTCGGGGTTGTTGGTGAGGAGCCGGACGCGGGTGAGCCCGAGATTGCGCACGCTGTCCGCGGCGTGCGCATATCCGCGCGCATCTTCGGGGAACCCGAGGCTGCGGTACGCGGCGAAGGTATCCGCGCCGGTGCGTTCGGCCACCCCGTAGCCCTGCGCCTTCGCGATGAGCCCGAGGCCACGCCCTTCCTGTTCGAGATAGACGAGTACGCCGTGCCCGGCTTCTTGGATGAGGTCGAGGGATAGGCGGAGTTCCGGTCCGCAATCGCAGTCCTGGGAGTCCAGTGCTTCACCGTAGAGGCAGCGGGAGTGGATCCGCACGAGGCAGCCGTCGGCGGGCCTGCCGAAGACCAGTACATGACCGAGCTGGGGTTCGCCGTCGACCACGGGTAACACCTGCAGCGGGGATTCGTGGCCGTTGCGGGTGAACCGGTGCTCGGTGGTGGCGACAGCGGAGGGCTCCGCGGCTGCGGTCAAGGTCGATACTCCTTCGATGATCTGTCGGTACCGCAAAGTATGGATGTGGCCGGGCTACCGCAGCACTCGGTCGGCCGGTCGGGGAAATCGTTCCCGATCAGCGGTGGGCCGATAGGTGACTTTACGCCTGCCCGCACGGATACGCACTCCGTGCGGGGCGGGTCGGTGAGGTCCGGTGGACGGCCCGGAACCCGCGGAGCGGGCACCGGTCAGTGCCTTTCGGCGGTGAGCCGGATGATGCGGTCCACCTCGTCGGCGGTGGGCATCGCGCCGGGTACGTCCCCGGCGAACGACTGGGTCGCCACCATGGCGGCGGTCGCCCAGGTGTAGTCCTGTTCGTCGGCTACCCGGCGGATCGGCCCGCCCTCGCCGTCGGCGACCGCGGGGCGCGACAGCAGGCGGTACACCAGTGCGGCGGAGAAGGCGCCGCGCGAACCCGGTACATCGGTGAGTGCCGCGGCCTGGAAGCGCGGGATATCGAGGGCAAGGCGGTCGGAGCGGACGGTGCAGCCGAAATCCTCGACGACGCAGACGACGCGGGTGCCCAGCATCTGGAGTTGCCGGGCGATATGGGCCCCGGACTGGGCGGGTATCTCGGGAACCATACTGTCGAGCTCCTGGGTGGACCCGATCAGGTAGTCGACGGTGGACAGGTAGCGGTACAGCACCTGAGGGGTTTCGACATAGGCCGCGGTGAGCAGCAGGGTGGGCCGTTTCGGAAGGTTCTGCAGCGTCGTCAGGACTCGTTCTATCACCGGTAGCGGCGGTTCGAGGGTGACCAGGACGGCGTCGGTTTCGGTGAGCGCGGCGGCGACGGCCGGTCCGGTGAGCTCGGCGGTGCTGAGCCGGATGCGATCGTCCTCGCAGAAGATGGTGCCTGCGATACCCGTTTTACCGACGATGAGTGCGGTAATGGGAGTGGCGGCGTCGGGAACGACCCTGACCAGCGACGTATCGACCTTCTCGGAGCGGAGATAGTCGAGGATCCGGCGCCCGGCCTCGTCGTCGCCGACCGCGCTGATCAGCCGGACGTCGATACCGAGACGGGCGGCCGCGACCGCGCGATCGAGTCCTTTACCGCCCGGGTTGTCGCTGAACCGGCCGCGGGCGAACCCGCGCGCATCGGGGATTGCGTCGACCCGGTAGATGTGGTCGATCACGGCGTCGCCGACGACAGTGAGCGTGCCGATCCGGCCGGAGGTGCCGTGACGGGTGGCGCCGAGAGGGGACCGGGCGTCGGTATAGACGTTCCCGGTGACCAGCAGCGCGGCGAGTGCGGTGAAGGCGCGCCGTTCGGGGGTGGCGCGCAGGGAGCGCACGGTGGGCGCGGGCGGAATGGCCTCGGCGTCGGCGATCTCGTGTAACCGGCTCCAGTGTGCCGAGAGGTATTCGCGGCGATCGCCGAGGTCCTGTGAGTAGAGGTCGTCGGGGTCGATACCGGCGGTCTCGGTTTCGCGCAGCAGGCCGAGGGACAGTTCGGCGTCGGTGATGACGCGGTGGGTCGGCGGGAGGCGGCGGGCGTGTTCGCGGACGACGGGGAGTACGGCGGCGGCGCGGGTGATGCCGTGGGTGGCGGCGTACCGCCGGATGACCGGGAGGTCGAGCAGGGGAGTGGTATCGATTTCGGTGGTGGCCAGGCGGTCGGGGCTGAGTCCGGAGCGTTTGCAGAGCCGGGTCAGGATATTGCGGATAGCGACGATTGCGGTGTCGTCGGTCGGGGACATACCGCGCGCCTTTCTCGTCTTTCGCCGTCGCCGAGGGGTTTCGACCCGGTCACATATGGCAATAACCATAGTGCAGGACGGCGTTTGACATATGCATTGACCCGCGGAACAGTCAAATGACACACTGGAAATAGCGTTTCCCTCGATCAGAGGTACGGGAGGGCCTGGTGATGACAATGACGACAGCCCGGTTCCGCGGACACCGTTATCCAGCAGCATGCCGATGCGTCGCCTGCGCCGGGACGGACTCGGAGGCATCCTCCGCGACGGCGCGCTGAGCGCGCCCGGCGGTCCGCCCTTATCCGACGGCAGCGATGCCGCGCCGGCTGTGGTTCCGGCCCGGTATCGGTGCCGAGCCCCTGAGGAGGCAGCTGTGAGCATCCATATCACCGACTGGCTGATGACCAGCGGTATCTCCCTCGAATTCGCCGAGCGCGTGCAGACCCGTCACGGATCGTCGTGGCTGTTGAGCTGGTTGCCGGGCCGGGCCCTGTCGTTCGAACAGGCCTACGCGGCAATGGAACTCGACGAAATCCTGTCCGACCCCGAGCTGGTCTACGACGACGCGGCACTGGCCTGGGCCCGGCATCAGGCGGAGCTGCTCGGGCTGGTGTTCGACCAGGTCGTGGTCCTGCTCGCCACTCGCGTCGAAGCCAGGCTGGCGGAGGCGCGGATCATGCAGGACGCGCCGGTGACCCTGCCCACCGGGTATCGCGACGATCCCGGCGCAATCCGCAGCGGTTCGGCCGCCTGACCTGCCCGGTCAGCGTTTCGCGGTGTGGCCGGCGCCCACGGCGTCGGCCAGGCTGCGATAGCCGCCGGCGCGGAGCCGCTCGGCGATCCCGCGGTGTATCCGCCAGGTCCACAACGGCCCGCCGTAGATGAATCCGGTGTACCCCTGGAGCAGCGACGCGCCCGCCAGGATCCGTTCCCAGGCCTGGTCCGGGGTTTCGATACCGCCCACCGAGATCAGCACGAGCTGCCCGCCGACGCGGGTGTACAGCCGGCGCAGGACCTCCAGCGAGCGGTGGGCCACCGGCGGACCGGACAGCCCACCGGCCCCGATGTCGTCGACCGCGACGGGATCGCTGTGCAGGCCGTCGCGCCCGATCGTGGTGTTGGTCGCGACGATTCCGGCCAGCCCGAGTTCCACGGCCAGATCGGCTACCGCGTCGACATCCTCGTCGGACAGATCCGGTGCGATCTTCACCAGGACCGGCACCCGCACACTCTCGAGTACTGCCGTCAGGACGGGGCGCAGCGATTCGACCGCCTGCAGGTCCCGCAGGCCGGGAGTGTTGGGGGAGCTGACATTGACGACCACGAAATCGGCATGCGGTCCCAGGAGGCGTGCGCTGGTGGCGTAATCGCCGGCCGCGTGCTCGGCGTCCACGACCTTGGTTTTGCCGATATTGGCGCCGATGGGTATCGACGGCACCCGGCCGTGCAGCCGGGCGGCCGCGGCGGCCGCACCGTGGTTGTTGAAACCCATCCGGTTGATCAGGGCACGGTCGGCGGGCAGCCGGAACAAGCGGGGTTGCGGATTACCCGGCTGGGCGGCGGCGGTGACGGTGCCGACCTCGGCGAACCCGAAGCCGAGCGCACCCCAGGCGTTCGCCCCGGTGGCGTCCTTGTCGAAACCGGCGGCCAGCCCGAGCGGCGCCGGGAAATCGACCCCGAACACGCGGGTGCGCAGGATCGGATCGGGTACGGCGAAGAGGCGGTGCAGCAGGACGCGCGCAGGTGCGAACGCGGTGGCCGCGCGGATCACCCCGAATACGAGGCGATGGATCCGTTCCGGCGGCACCAGGAACATCAGGCGGAGCAGTAATCGGTACAGCACGCTCATAGCTCCGTGGTATGCCCCGCCGGGCTGGTGAGCGCGGTCTTGCGGCGGCGCAGCAGAACGCGGCGGCTGCCGTCGGTGTAGGCGCGGACCCGGGACAGTTCCCAGCCGCCGAATTCGGCCTGGATGGCCAGCCGCATCGACGCGGTCACGCGGGTGACGTCCGGGGGGAGCCGCAGGGGGATGTACTCGTAGTCGTCGCCGGTGGTCTCCCATCCGGTGGGGAGTTTTGCCCGCGTCGCCGCGCCACGGTGAGTGGATGCCATCACTGCCCTCTCTCGCGCTGGTCCGCGGATATCCGTTGCAGACCCGGTTCGGTGGCCGAGCCGATGTAGAGGTCACCGGTATCGGCGTCGACGGTTACCGCGTTCGGCTGCCGGACGGTGGGGTAGCGGCCCACCTCCCGCGGTGCTCCCGTCGACAGGTCGTAGCCGACGATCTCGTTGCTCTGCGTGCACGTCACCCATACGGTGTCGGAACCGCGGTCGTAGGTGAGTGCGTAAGGCGACGATCCTACCGGGTAGCGCTGCCGGAGGACGAGCGGTTCGGTGGTGAACACCAGCAACTGGCCGCTGTCGGGGTCGGTGACGACGACCCGGTTGTCCGGGGCTTCGATCACATTCGCGGCGCCGATTCCGGCGCGTAACGCCAGCCCCAGGTTCTCGTAGCCGGGTTCGATCTCGGTGAGCAGGGTCTGGCGACGGTCGAGGACGGCGAGAGTGTCGCCGGTGAGCGCGATCCGGTCGGCGGAGGCCAGCCCGGTGAGGGTCTGCTCGACCTTGCCCGTGCCGTCCAGGACGAGGACGCGGCCGTCGGCGGTCCCGGCGATCAGGGTGCCGTCCGGGCGGGCGCGCACAGTCTGCAGATCGCCGTCGACCGCCACCTCGGTGACCGTGCGGTCGGCGGCATCGATCCGCAGGATCACCCCGTCGCCCGCGGCGAGGAATTCGCCCGGGATACCGGCGGTGAGATCGCGGGCCGGGGTGGGCAGACGTACCTCGTGGCCGGTGGGCGGCGTGGTCGCGGGATCGAGCACCACCAGGCCGGTGCCCGCCGGATCGAGGCCGGCGAGGAAGCCGCTGCCCGGATCGGCGGTGAGGGCGGTGAGAGGAGTGGGGGCCGGGTACACGTCCCCGGCCGGGGCGGAAGCCACCGGTGGCGAGACCGCCGGGGTCGCCGGTTCCCGGGTGGGTGCATCGCCCGCACCGGAATCGGAATCACCGGAGCAACCCGCCAGCAGGGCGGCGGCGAGCAGCACGACGACGACGGTACCGCGGGGTTGCCGGTGTCGCGCTCGTCTCGCTGTGCCCGGAAACGACCGATACTGCATGGGATTATCTGATCACGACCGGGTGGCCACCGGTACCGGCGGGGTGTGGGGTGTCGGCGGCCGGTCGTATGCGGGGCGGGTTACCGTACGGATCAGACGGTGCGGAGTTCAGGAGTCGACGATGCACGAGGTGCCGGGGTTTTCCGCCGAGGAAGTGACGACGGGCCCGTTCGCGCACGGGTTCGGTCGTACCGGAGACGGGCGGACGTTCGCGTTCCGCACGGTCCGGGCGACCCTGCAGGTGGAGATCTACCGTCCGGACCTGGAATCGGAGGTGCCGGGGCCGGACGATGTGGTGGCCGTGGCCGAAGCCCGGGTGAGCGATATCGATCTCGACGATGCGCGCAGTGTGGTCGCGTTGGTGCGGGATCTGCTGCCGCGGGCGACTTCCCCGCCGGGGGGCCGTAATGTTCCGACGGTACGGGCCCTACTGGCGCGTATCGGCTCGGTGATCGAAGGCAGGCAGTGAGAGTGGTATGCAGGACGTGATGCGGTACACAGCTGTTTCCCGGCCGATGCGCGCGGTGCGTGCGGGCGGCGCCGTGACGGCTGCGGCCGCAGTGGTGCTGCTGACCGGCTGCGGAACCGGTGTCGACGAGGATTCGGTGGCGGCGGCCCGGTCGTCGGCGAAGGCGGCGTTGTCGTCCTCGGCGGCGGCGACCTCGCAGGAGCTGGCATCGCGTGCCCTGCCCACCGCCGCGGAGCTGGACGCGCAGATCAAGCGGGCGCTGGATCCGGCGCTGCCGGATTCGGAGCGTACGGAACTGATCGAGGACGGGGACGCGTTCCGGGACGCGATTCCGGATATGTACAAAGCGTTGCAGGACAATCCGCGGGCCGTGTACGGGGTCACCGATCCGGTGTTCGACAATCACGACGGCACCGTGACGGCCACCTTGCGGCTGGACAAGGACGGTTCGGGTACGGCGGTCCGCACGACGGTGGTGCATTTCATCTATCTGGACGGTGCGTGGAAGCTGTCACGGACCGATCTGTGCGGGATCCTGCGGTCGGCGGACTACCGCACTCCGGCCTGCGGTTAGTAGCGGGCCGGCGCAATGTTGACGGCGGGGACTCGACGGTGGGGTCGTTTCGTGTACCGGCACCGGGTCGCGGTGCTGGTGATATCGCTGTTCGTGGTCGCGCTGTCCGGGCTGTACGGCCGGGATCTGGCGGATCGGCTCACTCAGGAGGGCTGGTTCGACGAATCCAGTGAATCGGTGGCGGCCTCGAAACTGGCCGATGCCACCTTCGGACGCGATACCGACAGCGATGTGATCGCCCTGTACACCGCGCCACCGGGGAAGACGGTGGACGATCCGCAGGTGCGAGCGGCGGTGACCGCACAGCTGACCGGCTTGTTGCACGACCATCCGGACCGGGTGCTGCGTATCGACAGCTATTGGGACAGCGCCCTGTCGGGACAGTTCGCCGACGATTCCCGGACGTACGCGTTCGCGAGTATCGGGCTGCACGGGGAGGGGTCGGCGACCGTCGACAACTATCTGGCCATCGCCGGCGACCTGGATGCCGGCGCTCCCGGCGCGGGCCCGGGCGGGACGACCGTGGAGCTGGCCGGGTTGCAGCCGGTGGTGGAGGGCATCAACACCGGGATGCAGGACGATATCCGGCGCGCGGAGATGATCGCGCTCCCGCTGGTGGCGTTGCTGCTGTATTTCGTTTTCGGCGGCGTGGTGGCGGCACTGCTGCCGGTGCTCGTCGGCGGTATGACGATTCTGGGCACCCAGGGCATCATGCGGTTGCTCTCCGGCCATATCGACGTGAACGTCTTCGCCAGCGCGGTGGTGACCCTGGTCAGTCTGGGGCTGGCCATCGACTACGGCCTGTTCACGGTGACCCGGTTCCGGGAAGAGCTGGCCGCCGGCGGCGTAGGTGAGTCAGGCCCGGAGGCGGCAGCGAAGGGTAACCACGGAGGTCCCTCGCCCACGCCCGAGAGAGACAGCGGTGTGGAGGACGCGGTCGCCCGGACGGTCGCGACGGCGGGCCGCACGGTGGTGTTCTCGGCGGCGATCATCGCGGTGAGCCTGGGTGCCCTGTTCATCTACCCGAACGGTGTGCTGCGGTCGGTGCCCTACGGCGGGATCAGTTCGGTGCTGCTGGCCGCGGTGCTGTCGGTGACCGCGCTCCCGGCCATGCTGGCGATCGTGGGGCGGCGTATCGATCTGTGGCAGTGGCGGCGGTTCGCCCGCGCCAGTACCGAGGCCGAAATCGATCGCGGGATCTTCTCCCGGCTCGCGGTGCGGGCGATGGCGCGGCCGTGGGCGGTGATCGTGCCGGTGGTGCTGGGTCTGTTGCTGCTGATGGTGCCGTTCCGGCATATCGAGTTCGGTGGGTTGAGCGAGAAGTATCTGGGTCAGGACAATCCGGCGCGGGTGGCGCAGGAGAAATTCGATGCGCTGTTCCCCGGTTTCCGCACCGAACCGCTGCGGCTGGTGGTGACGGGCGCGGATGCGGCGCAGTTGAGCGATATCCGCCTGCAGGCGAATGTGACACCCGGTCTGACGGGCCCGTTCGAACCGGCGGCACCTACCAAGGACGGGATCAATGTCCTGGAAGCCGGTCTGGTGGACGAACGGGCCGCCGATACTGCGATCGCGGTGTTGCGCGGTATCGAGGAACCGGACGGTGTGCGGGTGATGGTGGCCGGGGTACCGGCGCTGGAACGCGACAGTATCCACGGGTTGCTGGAGGGATTGCCGCTGCTGGCGCTGCTGCTGGTGGCGGCCGCGGTGGCATTGATGTACGCGGCGTTCCGGTCGCTGGTCCTCGCGGTGAAGGCGGTCGCGATGTCGGCGCTGAGTCTCGGCGCCACCCTCGGCATCCTCACCTGGATCTTCGTGGAGGGGCACGGCGCGCAACTGTTCGATTTCACACCCGGGCCGCTGATGTTCGCGGTACTGGTACTGATCGTGACCGTGGTGTTCGGGCTGTCCACCGACTACGAGGTGTTCCTGCTGTCCCGGGTCGCCGAGGCGCGCGCGAACGGTGCCGACCCGCCCGAATCGATCCGGTACGGTATCGCGCACACCGGTGGCGTGATCACCTCGGCGGCGGCGATCCTGATCGTGGTGAGCGGTGCGTTCGGTTTCTCGGAACTGGTGATGATGAAATACATCGCCTACGGCATGATCGCCGCGCTGCTCCTGGACGCCACGGTGATCCGGATGCTGCTCACCCCGGCGGTGCTGAAACTGATCTGGCGACCGAAATCGCCGCGCGCAGCCTCCGGTATGGTGACGGCACCGGAAGCCGCGGTCTCCGGGGCGCGGGCGGGCGAAGACAGGTAGCCGGCCGGGTCGCCGGATCCGGCCGGTCTCAACGCATAGGCGGTGGGACCGACCCGCGCCGAGGGATCAACTGCGTGCCGGCCGGGCGGGTAGCACCAGTTGTGCACCGGTGTCCGGATGGTCGAGGACCTCGATCGGGTAGCGGTAGACGCGACTGAGCAGCTCCCCGGTGAGGACCTCACGGGGTGTACCGGTGGCGGCGAGCTGACCGTTGTCGAGGACGGCGACGCGGTCGGCGTAGGCGGCGGCGGAGGCCAGGTCGTGGAGTACCACGACCACTGCGGCACCAGCGGCGGCCCGGTCGGCGGCCAGGGTCAGCACCGCCTCCTGATGGCCGAGGTCGAGGGCCGCGGTCGGCTCGTCGAGTAGCAGGGTGGCGGTGTCCTGGGCCAGCACCCGGGCCAACGCGACCCGGGCCCGTTCGCCGCCGGAGAGGCTCGGAAACGACCGCCCCGCCAGATGCGCACTGTCGGTCGCGGCCATGGCGTCGGTGATCACCGCGTCGTCCCGGTCGGCGTGAGGAGTGCGCTGCCAGGGCGCGCGCCCCATGGCGATCACCTCGGCCGCGGTGAACGGAAACCCGACGGTGTGGGATTGCGGGAGGACGGCCCGGCGGCGGGCCATATCGATCGGGGTCCAGTGGGTGAGTGCCCGGCCGTCGAGTTCGACGTCGCCTCGGCCCGGGACGAGTTCCCCGGCCAGGACGGCGAGCAGCGTCGATTTCCCGGCGCCGTTCGGCCCGACCAGCGCGAGTACCTGCCCAGCGGTGACGTCCAGGTCGACGTCGTCGAGGACGCGACGGGTGCCGCCCCCACCACCGTGCCGGTCCAGGGTGACGCCGCGGGCGCGCAGGGTGACGGTGCCCGGTTCGGTGGGCGCGGGGAGCCGGTGCGCCCGCTGCAGCAGTCCGGTGACGCGGCGACGCAGCGGAATCCGCGCGGCCGCCCGGCCGAGCCCATCGGCCGGATGAGGGAGCGGCGGCCGGGAATGCCGCCCCGCGTGCTCCGTACCCGGTGCGCTCGTGCCGTGCTGAGGGGCCATGGCCGAGGATCCTCCGTGGTGATGGCGCGCCGCCGCCTCCTGCCTCGGCTCGTTCATGCCCACCCTCCCGAACGGGCGCGGGTGCGGCGCAGCAGCCAGAAGAAGAACGGCCCGCCGATCAGCGAGGTGAGCATGCCCAGCGGGAGGTCGGCGTTGTCGACCAGCGAGCGGGCGGCGACATCGGCGGCGAGTAGGACGACGGCGCCGGTGACGGCACTGACCGGGATCAGGGCGCGATGCCCCGGCCCGACGATCATGCGCACCACATGCGGGACGATCAGCCCGACGAACAGGATGATGCCGGTGAACGCGACCCCGGCGGTGGTGAGGACGGCGACGATCACGATCACGGTGCGCCGCAGCCGTTCCACATCCACCCCGAGATGGCGGGCTGCGGATTCGCCGAGTGCCAGCAGATCCAGCCGGGGCGATACGAACACGGCCGCCGCGATCCCGACCGTGGCGAGTACCGCGACCACCGCGACCGCGTCCCAGGTGGCGCCGTTGAGGCTGCCCAGCTGCCAGAACACGATCTGGTCGCGGGCGGCGGGGGAGGCGACGAACAGCAGGAAGGCGATGAGCCCGCCGGCGAAAGCGTTGATCGCGACACCGGTGAGGACCAGAGTCACCACTTCGGTGCGGCCCCCCGACCGGGACAGTACGTACACCAGCACGGTGGTGATCAATCCGGCGACGAACGCGGCGGCGGCCACCGACCAGGCGGCGACGAACGCACCCCCGAATACGATCACCGCGCCCGCACCGACCGCGGCACCGGACGACACCCCGATCACCCCCGGTTCGGCGAGCGGGTTGGCGAAAACCCCCTGGAGCAGCGCCCCGGCGGTGGCGAGCGCGGCACCGACCAGGATCGCGAGCAGCACCCGTGGGAACCGCACCTCCCACAGCGTGACCTCGCCGGCCGGGTGGGCGGGTAGCGGCCCCCAGTCCAGCCCGATCCGGTGGGCGATACTGCCGGCCACCTCGGCGGGGCCGGTGGGGACCTGCCCGATGGCGGCGGAGGCGACCGCCAATGCGACCAGCGCGAGAACGGCGACGGTGAATGCGAGCACCGCCCGCCGCCGGTGGTGACCGAGGCCCGGGGTGACGGACTGTCGCGGTTCGTCCAGTTCGACGGTCATGCCACTGCCACCCGGCCCGATGCGCTCATGCGGTGGGATGACCATAGATGGCGTCGGACAGGGCGGTGATGACGCGTCCGGTGTTCGGGCCGAAGGACAGCAGCACCGAATCCGACATATCGACGATCCGCTTGTTACGGCCGGCAGGTGTCTGCGCAATACCGGGTATCTGCGAGATACCGTCCACCCCGCCGATCGATTTCATCCCGTCGGTCATGACCAGCAGCACATCGGGCGCCGCGGCAATCATCGCCTCGCTGGTGATCGCCGTGAACGGTTCACTCACCCCGGATTCGACTCCGGCGTCGCGGGCACCGAGCGCGGCGATGAGCGCGTCCGCACCGGACCCGGGGCCGGCCAGCATCGTGATGGCACTGGAGCGCAAGTACAGGAACGCGATCCGCAGCGGCGGTTCTCGGGCGGGCACGGCGGCCGACGCGGCGGCGATCTCGTCCTGCGTGCGCTGCGCGAGCTGCTGCCCGCGTTCCGGGACACCGAGCGCGCCGGCGACGGCCTCGATCTGCGGGACGACCCCCTCCATGGTGCGTTCCGGGTCGAAGTAGACGACGGTGATCCCGGTCGCGCGTAACTGTTCACGCACGGCAGGAGAGGCACTGGTGGTATCGGTGAGGAAGACACTGGGCCGCAGCGCGAGAATCGACTCGACATTCAACGCACCGTTACCGCCGGTGACGTTCGGCAGATCCGCCACGGCGGGAAACGAGGCGGCGGTGCTGCGGCCGACCAGATTGTCGCCGAGTCCGAGCCCGTACACGATTTGGGCGAGGGTGCCGTACCGGTCGGCGGCCACGATCCGGCTCGCATCGGTGACCGTGACCTCGGCGCCGTCGAACGACCGCACGGTCGCGGGTAACGCGGGAACCGGGGCCGGGGTGAGCGGTACCGGGTCCAGGTTGTCCAGCACGGCGGTGGCCGGGCCCTGCTGACCGGTCGTCGCGGCCGGTTCGGTACCACCGCAGGCGGCAGTGAGCACGAGCAGCCCGGCGGCGAGGCCGGCCAGCAGGGCCCGCGCCCGTCGCGTGCGGGCCCCCGAGGTGAATCTGCTGCGCACGAGCGCGGTCCCTCCGTGATTTCGTTCCGCTGCCGCCTCCGGACCCGACTCGCTCATGTAGGCAAGGCTAATCCGTGCCGCGGTGTGATGATCGCCCCCGCCCCCGGCTACGGGGTGGAGCTCACATCGTCGAGGGCGGCGGCGATCGCGCGCGGCAGTTCCAGTGTTTCGGCGGCCAATACCCCGGTGAGCTGGCCCATATCGCGGGCGCCGACGAACATGCTCGCCACCCCGGGCCGGTCGCGCACCCAGGCCAGCGCGACCGCCAGCGGTGAGGTCGCCAGCCCGTCGGCGGCGGTGACGAGGGCATCGACCACGGCCGTGGCGCGATCATCATCGAGGCGGCCGCGGATCTCGGCGGCGGTGGCCTCGTCGGCGGCCCGGGAATCCGCGGGTACGCCGTCGCGGTATTTGCCGGTGAGTATTCCGGCGGCCAGTGGCGCGGTGGCGACGATTCCCGCGCCGTGGTGGGTGGCGGCCGGGACCGTATCGTCCTCGGCGCCGCGGGTGAGCAGCGAATACGGCGTCTGCACGGCGGTGACCGGGGTGCGGGCGGCCAGGCTCGCCAGCTGCCAGGCGGTGAATCCGCGGACCCCCGCATAGCGGACGCGGCCGGACCGGACCGCGTACTTCAGGGTTTCGGCGATCTCGTCGAGAGGTGTGGCGGTATCCCAGGCGGTGACCTGCCACAGGTCGAGGTGGTCGGTGCCCAGTTCGAGCAGGGTGCGGTCGAGTTGGCGCAGCAGAGTGCGGCGTGAGCAGTCGACCGTGATCCGCGCCTGTTCGGGCACGGGCGGTTCGCTACCGGCGGGGACGGCCGGTAGGTAGGGCACCTGACCGGCCCCCGCGCACAGTACGAGTTCGTCGCGGGACACCAGATCGCCGAGAAGGTCGGCGAGAATCCGCTGCGCGGCGCCGCCGCCGTAAGCGGGGGAGGTGTCGACGAGGGTGCCGCCCGCTTCGGTGAACGCGATCAGTTGCGCAGCGGCGGTCTCGGCATCGGTGCGGCTACCCCAGGTGTGGGTGGCCAGACCGATCCGGGAGACCCGCAGCCCGCTGCGGCCGACGGTGCGCTGTTCCATCACCGGGTCTCCGGGCCCGGATGAGACAGTACGAGCGGGTCGCGCCCGGAGGTGGTAGCGGAGCGTAACCGAGTAGGGCCGGCGCTCATGCACAGCAGCACGGTTCGACGTTTCCTCACGGCGCCCAGCCTAGAGCGTGACCGGCCGGTGACCGTTCGCGGCGAACGGTGGGCGCGGCGTGTCCGCTGCCGGTGATACCGGCTTCGCCGCCGGCGATATCGCCACGGCCGGGCCCCGGTCGCCGCGCGCGCCCGGTATGGGGCACTGTAGGGTCGCTGCGGTCGATCGCCGGGGATCGTGCAGCGGCTGCGGTGCCGTCGAGTGAAGGAAGAGCGGGGTTTTCGGCGTGGTTCAGGAGGATGTGTGATCGGCGAGTCGATGACCTGGGTGCAGGCGTTGGTACTCGGTGTGGTGCAGGGATTGACGGAGTTCCTGCCGGTGTCGTCGTCGGGGCATTTACGGATCGTGTCCTCGGTGTTCTTCGGTGAGGACGCGGGCGCGTCGTTCACCGCGGTCACCCAGCTCGGTACCGAGGCGGCGGTGCTGTTGTTCTTCGCCAAGGACATCTGGCGGATCGTGACGGTGTGGTTCGCGACCGTGTTCGAGAAGCTGAGCGCCCGGGAACGAGTGCCGCTCGCCGAACAGGTCACCACGAAGCTGCCGGTCGTCACCGGTTCCGGGCCCGTGGGCTACGACCCCGAGGCCGAGGCGCAGCGCGAACTCGACTACCGCATGGGCTGGTATGTGATCATCGCCACGATCCCGATCGGGGTGCTGGGGTTCCTGTTCAAGGACCAGATCCGTACGGGCGCACGCAATCTGTGGCTGGTGGCGATCATGTTGATCGTTTTCGCGCTGGTGATCGCGGCGGCCGAGCACTACGGCCGCAAAGAGCGCCCGATGGAACAGCTCACCACCCGCGACGGCGTGGTGATGGGTCTGGCGCAGTGCCTGGCCTTGATTCCCGGTGTGTCGCGTTCCGGTGCCACGTCCAGTGCGGGCCTGTTCCTCGGTTTGAAACGGGAGGCGGCGGTGCGGTTCTCGTTCCTGCTGGCGATTCCCGCGGTCACCGCGTCGGGTCTGTTCAGTCTGCCGGACGCTTTCGAGCCGGCCGGTGAGGGTTTGAACGCCTCCGGCCTGCAACTGCTGGTGGCGACACTGGTTTCGTTCGCCGTCGGGTACGCGTCGATTGCGTGGTTGCTGCGGTTCGTGGAGCGGCATTCGTTCTACTGGTTCGTCGGGTACCGGATCGTGCTGGGGTTCGTGATCATCGGTTTGCTCGCCGCCGGTGTCGTGTCGGCGACGTGAGCGAGCCGGGCCGGGAAGTGGCGCGGGGCGGGCTCATCGGGCATCGCCGCGCCGCGGCCGCCGTTAGGCTGGCAGCATGACGGTGATCCTGTTGCGACACGGCCTGTCGACATCCAATACCGGAGGGACCCTCGCCGGGCGCAGTCCCGGGGTGGAACTCACCGACCGCGGCGGCGAACAGGCGCGCGGGGTCGCGGCACGGCTCGCGAGCCTGCCGATCACCCGGATCGTGACCTCACCGATGCTGCGCTGTCAGCGCACGGTTTCGCCGCTGGCCGCCGGTCTGGAACTGGAACCGGTGGTCGACGACCGGCTCGCGGAGGTGGACTACGGCGAATGGACCGGTCGCAAGATCAAAGACCTGCTGGCCGAACCGCTGTGGCAGGTCGTGCAGCGGCATGCGTCGGCGGCGGTGTTCCCCGGCGGGGAAGGACTGGCGCAGGTCCAGGCCCGGGCGGTATCGGCCATCCGGGAACACGATCGTGCCCTGGCGGAGTTGCACGACGGGGATCGGCTGTGGGTGGCGTGCACCCACGGTGATGTCATCAAGGCGGTGCTCGCCGATGCGCTGGGAATCCATCTCGACGGCTTCCAGCGGATCATGGTCGAACCCGCCTCGCTCAGCGTTGTCCGCTACACCCGGACCGCGCCGTTCGTCACCCGGATGAACGACACCGGTTCGGATCTTTCCGGTCTGGCGCCGTCACCGGCCCCCGAATCCGGGGCTTCGGGCCCGGTACCCGGTGGGGAGATCGGCGCGGGAAGGAAAGACGGATAATGGGTATGCCCGATACCGGCGGATGCGCCACCTCTCGGCGGCGTCGGGCGACTCGGCGGGTGCGCCGGGAAACGGCGCGGCGGAGCACCGCAGCCGAACAGGGTCACGTATCAGGAGGTGCATGTGTCACGAGCAATCCATGTATTCCGCACCCCCGAACGTTTCGTCGCCGGAACTGTCGGTGAGCCGGGCGATCGCGCGTTCTATGTACAGGCGGTGGAGGAACCCCGGGTGGTGAGCGTGCTGCTGGAGAAGCAGCAGGTCAAGGTTCTGGCCGACCGGATGGGTCTGCTGCTGGACGAGGTGGCGCGCCGGTTCGGAGCCGAGGTGCCGCCGCAGGCCGAGCAGGTCAACGACAACGATCCGCTGGTGACTCCGATCGACGCGGAATTCCGCGTCGGCACCATGGGGCTGGGCTGGGACGCCGACGCGGGTGCCGTGGTGGTGGAGCTGCTGGCGATCACCGAAACCGAGGTCGACGAATCGGTGGTCCTCGACGATACCGAGGAGGGGCCCGACGCGGTTCGCGTATTCCTCACCCCGGATCAGGCGCGGGAGTTCGCCCTGCGGTCCACCCGGGTGATCGCCGCCGGCCGCCCGCCGTGCCCGCTGTGCGGGGAGCCGCTGTCGGCGCGCGGGCATATGTGTGTGCGCACCAACGGGTACAAGCGCGGCGAACTGTTCGGCGCGAACGATCTGGAGGAATAGCGTGGCCGGGGACGTGCTGTCCGCCGGCGAGCTGACGGTCCTGGGCCGGGTGAGTGTCGCCAGTAACGTGACCCTGGTGTGCGACCTCGCGACCGGTGACGGTGCCGTGCGAGTGGTGTACAAACCCGTACGCGGGGAGCAGCCGCTGTGGGATTTCCCCGACGGCACCCTGGCCGGCCGGGAGGTGGCGTCGTATCTGATCTGTACCGCGCTGGGCTGGCCGGTGATCCCGGAGACGGTGCTGCGGGACGGGCCGTACGGTCCGGGTATGGTGCAGCGCTGGATCAGCACCCGCGAGCCCGGCATATCCGGCAGCACCCGCCTCGATCTGGTGGATCTGTGCCCGCCCGGGCTGGTTCCGGACGGTTACCGCGAGATCCTGCGCGCCTACGACGGCGCCGGTGACGAGGTATCGCTGGTGCACGCCGACGACCCGCGATTACAGCGGATGGCGGTGCTGGACGTGCTGCTGAACAACGCCGACCGTAAGGGCGGGCATGCGCTGGAGGGGCTGGACGGCGAGGTGTACGGCGTCGATCACGGGATCTGCCTGCACCAGGAGAACAAACTGCGCACCGTCCTGTGGGGCTGGGCCGGTGAACCCGTTCCGGCGGACCTGCTCGCCGATATCGCTGCCTTCACCGACGCCCTGCCGGGGGAGCTCGCCGACGGGCTGGCCGAACATCTCACCGATCCCGAGATAGACGCCGTCCTGCGCCGCGCCAAACGGCTGCTCGACGATCCGGTGATGCCGTTACCGGTCACCTCCCGCCCCATTCCGTGGCCGGCGTTCTGACCCCGCCACCGGCGGTTCATCGGATGATTCATTCGACCTGAGAGCAATACTTGTCTTCCTCGATCCGCGGGTCCGGTGCAGGTCCGCGGCACGCGGAGCCTCGCGATCGGGGCCGGGACGGCGGGGTGGGCGGTACCCGGCCGTTACCGACCTCTACTCTCGAAGGTATGCAGTCCTGGTCCGACACCCCGATCCCCGCGGTCCCCGGAGCAGGGCCCCCGTTACGTTTGCACGACACCGCCGACTCCTGTATCCGCCCGGTGACCCCGGGGGCGACGGCCACCATGTACGTCTGCGGTATCACCCCCTACGACGCCACGCACCTGGGTCACGGCGCCACCTACCTCACCTTCGATGTGGTGAACCGGGTGCTGCGCGATAACGGGCACGATGTGCATTACGTGCAGAACGTCACCGATGTCGACGATCCGCTGTTCGAGCGCGCAGCGCGCGACGGTGTGGACTGGCGGGATCTGGGCACCGGGGAGATCGAACTGTTCCGCGCCGATATGGCCGCACTGCGGGTGCTGCCGCCGCGCGACTACGTGGGGGCGATCGAATCGGTGGACGAGGTGATCGAGCTGGTGCGCAAACTGCTCGCCGCCGGCGCCGCCTACACCGTCGAGGACACCGAGTTCCCGGATATCTACTTCCGCACCGATGCCACCGAACAGTTCGGCTACGAATCGGGTTACGACCGCGAGACCATGGCGCGGTTGTTCGCCGAACGCGGCGGTGACCCGGACCGTCCCGGTAAACGCGATCCGCTCGATGCGCTGCTGTGGCGGGCCGAACGCCCCGGCGAACCGTCGTGGCCGTCGCCGTTCGGCCCGGGCCGGCCCGGCTGGCATATCGAATGCGCCGCGATCGCGGTGAACCGGCTCGGCACCGAATTCGATATCCAGGGCGGCGGCAGCGATCTGATCTATCCCCATCACGAGTATTCCGCGGCGCACGGTGAGGCGCTGGTGGCCGGCCGCCGGTTCGCCCGCCACTATGTGCACACCGGGATGATCGGCCTGGACGGGGAGAAGATGTCGAAGTCCAAGGGCAATCTGGTGCTGGTGTCGAAGCTGCGGGCCGCCGGAGTGGATCCCGGCGCGATCCGGCTGGGCTTGTTCGCCGGCCACTACCGTGCCGACCGGATGTGGACCGACGACGTGCTCACCGAGGCGCAGGCGCGGCTGGATCGCTGGCGGCAGGCGGTGACCGCACCGTCCGCCCCCGCGGCTGCGGATACCGTTGCGCGGCTGCGTACTCACCTGGCCGACGATCTCGATACCCCGCGGGCCCTGGCCGCGATCGACGCCTGGGTCCGCGACACTCTGGACTACGGCGGGACCGATACCGCCGCGGGCGCGGAGATCGCCACCGCCGTCGATGCCCTACTGGGTGTGCGGTTGCGTTGATCGGCCGGCGGTCTCGCCCGGGTGTGCACGAAGCCGGCCCTCGGACTGCACGCGGACGCGAAGGCCGAACCGCAGGCGATCACCACACTGAGCCCCGGTCGGCCTCGGTACCGACTCCGGCTCGTTGCTCGGCGAAGGTTCGCTCATGCCTGTTCGGGTGCAGTACCTTCGGCCGCCCGGACGGGCCGTGAACCCTCACAACCGGGACTCTCCACTCTCCGGCGATACGGTACTGTTCGGTGCTCGAGATCCCCTCCGTTCCCCGAGCAGATCGGCGCCGTATGTCTCGTATCGTCAGTAAGGACAACTATTTCGACACCGGCCTCGAGGTGCTGTCCGACCTCGGATTCCGGCATCTCAATATCGGTGTGCTGTGCCGCCGGCTGGGGGTGACCAGCGGTTCCTTCTACCACCATTTCGGTAGCTGGCAGTCGTATGTGGATACGCTACTGGAACATTGGGAGAACCGGCAGGTGCTGATCCTGCGGTCGCTGCGGTTCGACCCCGCTACTCCCGATTCGGCGATCGGGGCGCTGTCGGATCTGACGCTGGGCCTGCATCATCGGGCGGAGGCGGCGATCCGGGCGTGGGCGGCGAACGACGAATCGGTGGCGGTGGCGCTCAAACGGGTCGACGAATCCCGCCGGCGCACCGTCCGCCGGACCATCTCCGGGGTGGTCGGTGACGAGGAGATCGCCGCGGTGGACACCGAATTGGGGATGGCCATGCTGATCGGATACCAGCAGATGGTCGCCTCCGGGCAGGACGTGCGCCTGGAGCAGTTGCTCGGTGAGTACGCTCGGCTGGTCTATTCCCATCGGCGGCCCGCCGCGCAGGATTGAGCCGAGCTGACGCGGGGCCGGCCGCAGTTGAATTCGCCGGTTGGGGCACGCAGAGTCCGGGCTGCCCGGGTTATTTCAGGATGAGCAAGGCGGCACGTTCCAGTCGGTCGGCGATATCGGCGTAGGACTCGTACCCCATCCCGGCGCGCACCAGCGCGCCCGCGTACAGCAGTTCCAGTGATTCCACGGTGCCGGGGTCGGCTTCCGGTTCCAGCGCGCGGGTGAGGCGGTGGCGGATCTCCACTCCGATGCGGGTGCGCAGATGCTGGACGTCCGGGTCGCGGCCGAGTAGCGCGCTGGTCACCGCGCCCGACAACTCTTGTTCGTCGGCCACCAGCAGTGCGATACCGCGCAGTTCGGCCAGTACCCGCACCGTGGGGTCGGCATCTTCGCTGACCGGTGTTTCCGACGACCGCAGCCGGCGCCAGAAGATCTCTGCGACCAGATGCTCCTTCGAGGAGAAGTAGGTGTAGGCGGTGGCGGTACCCACGCCGGCGGCACCGGCGACCATCCGGATGGTGAGTCCGGCGAAACCTTCCCGCGAGAGCACTTCCATGGCGGCCCTGGTGAGCTTGTCGACAGTGTCCGCCTGTTTTCCGCTCAGCCGGCGCCGGGTGGCCTCGAGAATTCTGGAATCGCCTTCGGACATGTGTCTAGATAGTAGTGTCGGTGCCGTACCGGATCAACCGACTCCCCGGCCCAGGGGAGGGGTAGTGTCGGTCACCGCCGAGCCAGACGTGATTTTGCGGAAGAGAGACCACACCTCCGATGACTGCCCCAGCCCCCACCGCACCGCTGACCGACGAGCAACTGTTCGACCACGCCCGCCGCGCCACCGGTTTCATGCCGGAGGACGAGGGCCGGGCCCTGCATGCCGCCGCGGTGACGTACTGCCGCGGCGGGGTGATCACCGAAATCGGCACGTACTGCGGTAAATCCGCGATACTTCTGGGTGCCGCCGCCCGCGCGCAGGGCGGAGTAGTGTTCACCGTCGACCACCACCACGGCTCCGAAGAACACCAGCCCGGCTGGGAGTACCACGACACCTCCCTGGTCGATCCGGTCACCGGCCGCTTCGACACGCTGCCCCGATTCCGGCACACCATCGATACCGCGGGGCTGAGCGATACCGTGCTCGCGATCGTCGGCGCCTCCGCGCGCGTCGCGCAAACCTGGCGCACCCCGATCGAATTCCTGTTCATCGACGGCGGGCATACCGAGGAAGCCGCCGACCGCGACTACCGCGGCTGGGCGAAATGGGTCGTGCCCGGCGGCGCCCTGGCCATCCACGACGTCTTCCCCGACCCCGCCGACGGCGGGCAGGCACCCTACGGCATCTACCGCCGCGCCCTCGACAGCGGCGAATTCCGCGAGGTCTCGGCCACCAGCTCGCTCCGCATCCTCGAACGGATCGCCCCGTCCGCCGAAACGCCGATGGGCTGATCCCGGCGGAGGTTACCGGCGCCCGCCAGGGCGGCGTGCCGATGAGCGTCCGGCGCGTCCGGCCTCATTCGGGGTCGTCACGGGCAGGGGAGTCGACCAGCGCACGGGAGAGGACTTCGCGGACGACCTCGCGCGCGAAATCCGCGGTGAGCTGGTCGGTGAGATGCGGCAGGAGCAGGCGGATGTAGCAGGCTCCCCAGATGAGATCCACGAGAATCCCGATATCGGCGTCGGCGCGGAGTTGCCGGCGCTGCTTCGCCCGCTCGAGCAGGGCGAACACCTCGCGGCGGCGGGGGCCGAAGTAGTGGTGGCCGAACTGGGCCGCCAGTTCCGGGTCGGTTTGCGCGGCGCCGATGAGCTGGGCGAATACGGACCCTCCGGCCGTCGTGTGACCAGGTCGACGAAGGCGACCACAATGCTCTCCCGTCCGCCCGGACATCGCCGGTATCGCGGACCGCGAGGGTGTCGCCGACGGCGTGCAGATAGCCGCCCAGGGCGAGTGCTGCGGTGGGCGACGATCCGAGACCGGCCGACCTCGCCCCGGCAGAACATCGCGTCTCCGATCACGGTTACGCGGTGCCGGCCCGGGCCTGGGCGGCCGGTCGGGCGGTGAAGGCCGCCGGATCAGTCCAGGCAGAACTCGTTGCCCTCGGGGTCGGTCATCACGATGAAACCGCTTTCCATCGGCGGGTGCGGTTCGAAACGCTGCACCCGGGTCGCGCCCAGAGCGACCAGTCGTTCGCATTCGACCTCCAAGGCTGCCATCCGCTCATCGCCCTGCAATCCCGGGGCCGCGCGGACATCGAGGTGCACCCGGTTCTTGGCGACCTTGTCTTCGGGAACCTGCTGAAAAAACACCCGCCCGCGGCCCTCCGGATCCTCGATTGCCGACCGCGTATTGCGCTGTTCGGGCGGCACACCGATCCGGGCGAGGAACTCGTCCCATGCGGCCAGCGGATCGGCACCCTCGGGCAGCTCGACTCCCGGCGGGCCGGGATGGACGTAGCCCAGGACGTCGCGCCAGAAGGTCGACAGCGCCCGGGGATCGCGGGCGTCGAAGGTGATCTGGATATCGCGGCTCATCGCAATTCTCCGTTCGTGGCGTGGGTCTGCAGATAGAGATCGCGTAGCAGGCATACTTCGGACAGATGGTGGATCAGTTCCCGGTGGATATGTAGCACCAGGTCGGCCATGGGCGCGTCCGGGTAGGGCTCCTTCGGGCCGACCGGGACGGCCAGCGCGGTATCACCGAGACCCCGCACACCGTCCAGCCAGACACCCAGCTGGGTGTCGAGCTGGTCGAATGCCGTTCTCGCGTCGCCGGCGTACTCCCACGATTCGTAGGACGCGGCAGGCGCGCCGAAATGTGCCGCATTGCGGGTGGCGAGCACGCCGACGATGACATGCCCGAGCCGCCAGGCGATGGTGGTGAACGGTGCGGGGTCCGGCTCGGGGAAACCGTAGTCGATGGTGAACTCCCCGGTGCCGGCCTGAATCGGTGCGGACGAGGTGCCGCGGGGCCGCACGCTCCAGGCTCCCGGCACCGGCGACCAGAAGTACTCGTCATCGGTGAGGCCCCGGAGCCGGTCGCGCAGCTGGTGGTTCCAGTGGAACTCGATCTGCTCACGCAAGGTTCGATTCCAGTCGAGTGTGTCGGTGTCCATAACGCCACCTTGGCACCTATGGCGGACAGGATCGGTCCGCTATCTCTGGAAAGCTGGACTGTGTGGCAGACAGTGACGAACGGGGGACGACCGAGCGGGTGCTGACCCTGCTCGGGTTGTTGCAGCAGCGCCGGGTGTGGACCGGTCCCGAACTCGCCGAGCGGCTGCGGGTCACCGCGCGCACGATCCGGCGCGATATCGAGCGGCTGCGCGCGCTCGGCTACCCCGTATACGCCGGGCAAGGTGTCGGCGGCGGCTACCGGCTCGGGCCCGGACAGGATCTACCGCCCCTGCTGCTCGACGACGAGGAAGCGATCGCCACCGCGGTATCACTGCTCGTGGGCGCGGGTGGCGCGAGCACCGGTGATGCCGCGTTGCGGGCGCTGACCAAAATCGACCGGGTACTCCCCACCCGGCTGCGGCAGGAGGTGCGCACACTGGCCGGCTCGGTGGAATCCTTCGGCAGCGGCCGCCCGCCGGTCGACGCCGAAGCACTGATGACATTGGCCCGAACCTGCCGCGACGAGGTCGAGGCAGGTTTCCACTATCCCGCCGCCGGCGGGGCACAACGCCGCCGGGTCGAACCGTATCGCCTGGTGGCTTCGGACCGGCGCTGGTATCTGCTGGCCTACGACCTCGACCGCGACGACTGGCGCACCTTCCGCGTCGACCGGATGACCGCGGTCACCGCCCGCACCTGGCGTTTCCGCCCGCGACCCGCCCCCGCCGCCGCCACGTACGTGCAGGAGGGCGTGGCGAGCCGGGCCTACACGCACAGTGCACGTTTCCTCGTGCACGCACCGGCAGAAACGGTCCGCGACCAGGTTCCGGCGGCCGCGGCCGTGGTACGACCACGCGGAAGCGGCCACTGCGAGCTGATCAGTGGCGCCGACGATCTCGATCGCGTACTCGCCCACGTGTTGTTGCTCGGGCACGAGTTCGAGGTGCTCGACCCGCCGGAACTGGCGGCACGCTGTCACACGCTCGCACAGCGACTTGTCCGGGCCGGTGCGGCGCCCGCACCGCAACCGGGTCCGGAACGGTAACCGGGTCCGGCGTACCGCGTTCGGCGCCGGTGATCTGCGGCCACCCGCCTCCTCGGCCGGATACGAGGGAACTCGCGCAGTACTGCGGTGCCGCCGGCCGAACCGGAGTCGACCAGCGGACAATGCTCGCCGAGCGTGCGGGACCCGCGCTCCGCGGTGGCCTCGAGCCGTCCGCGGCCAGGGTAGCGATCCGGGCTGCGGGTGTGGACCGGAGCCGCGAACGGCCGTGCGTGCACGGCGCGAGTTCGGGGCGGCCTACTTTCAGTCGGCGCGATAGTCGGGCGCGCGATCGGCCGCGTACTTCCGGGCCCACGTGTAGTCGGGTTTCCCACTCGGAGAACGGGTTACCGACTCGGTGACCCAGATCGCGCGCGGCACCTTGTATCCGGCGAGATGGCCTCGGACATGGGCTTGCAGGCCGGGTAGGTCCAGCGCCCCGCCCGCACCGGCCGCCAGGCTCACCACCGCGGCCACCTGCTGGCCCCAGCGCGGGTGATCGACCCCGATCACCGTCGCGTCGTAGACGGCGGGATGGGCTTTCACCACGCCCTCCACCTCTTCGGCGAATACCTTCTCCCCGCCGGTGTTGATGACCATATTGCCGCGGCCGATCAGGCTGATCGTGCCGTCGTCCTCCAGGGTGGCCCGGTCGTCGGTGATGACGATCCGTGCACCGTCGACCGTTTTGAACAGTTTTGCGGTCTTGGCCTCGTCCTTGTAGTAGCCCAGCGGCACCGCCCCGGTCTTCGCCAGCCAGCCCTGGTCACCGGGTTGGACAGGGCGGCCGTCGTCGTCGACGACCACCGCGCCGCGGCCGATCGACACGCGTGGTTTGCGGGTCGGGTCGCTATCGCGTTGGGCGAATCCGATCCCGCCGAAACCGGTTTCGGAGGAGCCGATGGAATCGGAGACGAACAGGTTCGGGATCAGGTCCAGCAGATCGTTCTTCGTGGCCTGGGTGAGCAGCGCCGCGCCGGAGGCGATCATGAACAGGCCGGTGGTGTCCACCGGGCCGGCGCGGTAGGTGTCGATCAGCGGCCGGGCCATGGCGTCGCCGGTGATCACCATGACCCCGGGGTGCTCCGCGGCGACCGTCTGCCAGACGGCGGCCGGAGTGAAGCGGGGTTCGAAGATCACGCAGTTGCCCGACCACAGCGCGATGAACGTGGGCATCATTGCCGCCAGATGCATCAGCGGCGGCAGTATCAACCAGGTGGAAGGTTCACCGGCCGCGCCGGTGCGGGACTGCTGGTATTCGTCGGCGACGGGTTCGTTGCTGTAGAAGTCGATTCCGCCGCCGAGCACTCGCCACATATCCTCTTGCCGCCACAGCACCCCCTTGGGCATCCCGGTGGTGCCGCCGGTGTACATGATGAACCGGTCGTCGGCGGTGCGGGTGACGTCGGGGCGGGTCGCGGGCGCGGCGGCGGTGACCTCGGCCAGGCAGTCCACGCCTGTATCCGCCGCGGTCCGGTCGTCCGCGGCGCACAACATGTATTTCAGTCGCGGTGACCGCTGCGCCGCGGCGCGCACCGCATCCCCGTAGCAGGCGTGGTAGACGAGGTGTTCGAGGTCGGCGTTGTCGTAGAGGTAGGCGAGTTCTTCCGGCCCGTACCGGAAGTTGATGTTCACCGGGGCCGCCGCCAGTTTGAAGCAGGCGATCAGCGTTTGCATCGTATCGATGCTGTTGTGCATCTGGAACCCGACGTGGGTTCCGCGTCCGACGCCCACCGACGCGAGATGGTGGGCGAGCCGGTTGGCCCGCTCGTCCAGTTCGCGGTAGGTGATGCGCCGGCCCTGTTCGATGAGGGCGATCCGGTCGGGCATGGCGTCGACGGAGTGCTCGAACAGGTCGGCGAAATTATTTGCCATATCAATCCTGCGGTGCTGGCGGAACCTCCCTGGGCGGGGAGGGTCAGAGAACGGTGAGGGGGAGCGGTATTCCGCGGTCGGTGAAGGTGAATTCGACGCCGGTGCTGAACCGGGTGATCGCCACTTCCGAGAACTCGTCGAACGGTTCGGCGGCCGCGGTGATCTCGGCGGTCCAGCCGCCGGGACCGTGATCGGTGACTCGGCTGTGGAAGTGCGGGTTCACGCCCCGCACCAGGGAATCCAGTGGCCCGAGATGATCGGGATCGATCATCGACGGCCACGCGCGGTCGGTGAGCGCACCGCTGGCGCCGGGGAACCGGATCCGCACGCAATCGATGCCGGGCTCGACTTCGGCATCGGTGTAGTGCAGCGGGTTCAGCGCCGGGTGGATACGCAGGACCTGCGCGAGCGCGTCCATATCGTCGCCCAGTCCGAGGCAGGCGCGGATTCGTTCGGAGGCGACCCCGGCGATCCCGGTGAACTGTTTACGCCCGATTTCCAGCGCCGAATCGTCGTCGGTGCGTTCGTGGACGGCGATCATGAAACCGAGTACCAGCAGATGCTGCTGCAGGCACACCTCCTCGGCGATGCGTACGAGTGCGGAATGGGAGAAATCCGGGAACCGCAGATCGCTGAGCAGCGGTCCGCTGTAGTCCCCGCGGCCCTCGCCGGCGGGGTCGATCGCGGCGAGCGGTAGCCGGGCGGCCACCGATTCCGCGACCAGCGGCGCATTGCGCGGAACCTCCGGCGGGGTGTGCGATTCGTCGATGATCACCGTCCACGCGCACACCGGGTGCCGGTCGGCGGGGACGCGCGGCGGGCGGTGGATCGGCCGGACCTGGGCGTACTTGTTGGTTGCCAGTGCGGTGGCGTCGAAGGTGGGGTCCTCGATGTCATGACACATCGCCTTCACATAGGGCTCGCCCATGGGCTCCACATCGGTGAGTGCACCGCAGTGGTCGAGCCAGAACTCGCCGTGGCGGGAATCGTCGACCCGGAACCGGAAATCCATGAACTGCGGTGGCGCACCGATATCGAGCTGCAGACCCTTGAAGATGGTGACGATATCGTCGCCGGTGTATCCGAGGGCCTGCTGCATCCGGCGGGTGTAGATCGGGCTGGACAGCTGCCATTCCTCGATCGCGACTTCGGCCATCCCCTCCCGGCCGAAGGCGGAAATACAATGCGCCATCCCGGATCGGTCGATGAGCTGCCCGCACAACAGCAGCTCGGGAACCAGTGCCGCCAGAGCTTCGCGGCCCAGCGCGTGGAACCTGCTGGTGGGTACGGTCATCGGAGTCACCACAGCGACGCCGGCGCGGTGCCGATCCGGTACCAGCCGGGCAGCCGGGAGGCGGTGGATTTCGCGATCCGCTCGTTCATCGGCTCCGACATCGCCTTGTTCGTCATCATCTCCAGGAACAGCGCCGAGACGTTCCCGAAATCGAAGAAATCGCGCTGCCAGGACCACTGGTAGTTGCCGCCGTACCGGAACCAGCTGCCGCCGATCCCGTTCACCGTGTACAGGCTGCCGTCTTCCCGGGGCGTGGTGGTGTACTGCTGTTTCCAGAACCCGATGCAGTCGCCGCTGCGCTCGTCGATGACGAACTGCTGGTACGGGTACTCCCAGCCCTGTAGGCCTTCCATTTCCTGACCGAGGGCCAGTTCGCGGATCTCGTCGCGGCCCACCGCCATGAACTCGTCCTTGGGACCGTAGTTCCAGCCGTAGGTGGCGTCCTCGGTGTACATATCGGCCAGCGGCTTCCAGTCACCCAGCTTCTCGCAGCGTTCGTTCTCGGCGATCCAGCGGCGCACCATCTCGTCGAGTTCGGCGCGATCGAAACCTGTCATCGGTGTTGTTCCCTTTCGAAAAGAACCTGTGGGCTGTGAGTCGGTTCGGTTGCTGTGCTCGTCGGGCCGAGTGTCCACAACGGGCGGTGTGGGTCGCTCAGTCCGTGTCGTCGACGAGCAAGAGGGCCTGGGTAGGGCAATAGCGCACGGCATTCTCGACATCGGCCTTGTGTTCGGGGCCGGGAGTCGGGTCGAGGATCTCCACCTGGCCGCGTTTGGGTACGGCGAAGATGTCCGGCGCCTCGGCGGCGCAGACGGCGTGCCCCTGGCACAGGTCCATATCGGCCACGATCTTCATGGTGTGTGCTCCCTCGGCGTCGGATATTCCGAGAACGAGTTCTTCCCGGTTCGCGAGGGGTCGCCCCCTGGGGAAGACACATAGCTGGACATGTGTCTGGACGCTACCACCGGCAACTGCGTCCGACAACGATTCAGCGATTTTTCCAGAACCCGGCGCCGGTTCGGGTCGATTTGCGAATGCCGCCGCGGCCGGTGGTCGAACGGTCGGGCGACGGGCCGACGAGAACACGTTCTTGCGTGGCGGAGAGTGTCCGAATTATATTCCGTACACCTGTCCAGACACTTTCGCCGGACCGTTGCGGCGCCGAAGGAGCAGCATGACCGATCCCACGACCCAGCCCGCGGCGAACGACCCCGCCGTGCAACCCACGGTGCGGGAGCGGGGCCTGGCCAAAATGGCGGAAGTCTACGGATGGGAATTCCAGGACGGCCCCGGCGACCATTTCGCCGTCACCGCCGACCACCTGTTCGCCGATATCTGGTCCCGCCCCGGGCTGTCGCTGCGGGACCGGCGGCTGCTGCTGCTCGGCGCGCTCACCGCGCAGGGCCTGTTCGATGTCGCCGGTATCCAGATCGGCGCCGCGCTGAAGAACGGCGAACTCGACGACACCGCGCTGCGCGAAATCTCCCTGTTCCTGTGCCACTACGTGGGCTGGCCCGCCGGCACCTCGCTGGACCATGTGATCGGCGCCCAGATCGATCAGCACGCAAAAGCCGCGAAGAAGGCCGCTCGCAACGGTCAGTGACCATCTCCTCCGGGACGCTGCCGCGGCCCGCTCCACCACCCCGACAGACAAGGCTCAGGTATGCGTTTCGGCATCGTTCTGTTCACCAGTGATCGCGGGATCAGTCCCGCCGCCGCCGCCCGCGCGGCCGAGGACAACGGATTCTCCTCTTTCTACGTCCCCGAACACACTCATATCCCGGTGAAGCGCGAGGCCGCGCACCCGCAGACCGGGGACGCGACCCTGCCCGACGACCGCTATATGCGCACCCTCGACCCCTGGGTCTCGCTGGCCATGGCGGCCGCTGTCACCGAACGGATCGAACTCGCCACCGCGGTCGCGCTGCCGGTCGAACACGACCCCATCACCCTTGCCAAAACCATTGCCTCCCTCGATCACCTGTCCGGCGGCCGGGTCACCCTCGGCGCCGGTTTCGGCTGGAACACCGACGAGCTGGCCGACCACGGCATCCCCGGTAACAAACGCCGCACCGCGTTGCGTGAGTACCTGGAGGCCATGCGCGCCCTGTGGCGCGAGGACGAGGCGTCCTACGACGGCAACTTCGTGCAGTTCGGACCGAGCTGGGCCTGGCCCAAGCCGGTCGACCGCACCGTTCCCGTGCTCATCGGCGCCGCAGGCACCGAACGCACCTGCGCATGGATCGCCGCCCACGCCGACGGCTGGATCACCACCCCCGGCGAAACCGATATCTCCGACCGCCTGGCGAACCTGAAGAAGGCGTGGGCCGATGCCGGCCGCGAGGGTGCCCCGCGAGTGGTGGCACTGGACTTCAAACCCGACGCCGACCGGCTGGCCGCCTGGGCCGCCGACGGCGTGACCGATGTGCTGTACGGGTTGCCGGACAAGCCGGAACCGGAGGTGCGTGCCTACCTCGAACGCCTGGCTGGCAAACTGCGGGACATGAATTCGATCACCCGTGAGGTCAGCTAGCCGTGCGAATCGCCTTGTTGTCCTACCGCAGCAAGCCTCATTGCGGTGGGCAGGGGGTCTATGTGCGCCGGCTCAGCGCCGGACTGGCCGAACTCGGCCACCAGGTGGAGGTGTTCTCCGGCCAGCCCTATCCGGCCGACCTCGACCCGCGCGTGACCCTGACCGAGGTGCCCAGCCTGGACCTCTACCGTGAGGACGACCCGTTCCGCACCCCGCGGCCCAGCGAGATCCGTGACCGGATCGACCTGCTGGAACTGGCCACCATGTGGACCGCCGGATTCCCCGAACCCCGCACGTTCAGTCTGCGGGCGGCGCGGATCCTGCGCGACCGGATCCAGGATTTCGACGTCGTCCACGACAACCAGTGCCTGGGCAGCGGCCTGCTCGATATCGCGCGGCGGCTGCCGCTGGTCGCCACCGTGCACCACCCCATCACCAAGGACCGTGAGGTCGATCTGGCGGCCGCGATCTGGCGGCGCAAACCGCTCGTGCGCCGCTGGTACGGGTTCCTCGGTATGCAGCAGCGCATCGCCCGGCAGATCCCCGATCTGCTCACCGTATCCACCTCGTCGGCGACCGATATCGCCGACGATTTCGGTGTCGACCCGGCGCAGCTGAAAGTGGTCCCCCTCGGTGTGGACACCGAATTGTTCGCGCCGCGCGGGCCGCGGGTGGCCGGCCGGATCGTCGCCGTCGCCAGCGCCGACAAACCGCTCAAGGGCATCTCGCACCTCCTGCAGGCACTCACCCGGCTGCGGATCACCCACAAGGTGGAACTGCAGCTGGTCGCGAAGCTGGAACCGAACGGGCCGACCGAGAAACAGATCGCCGAACTCGGGCTCTCCGATATCGTCACCGTCCGCCCCGGGCTGACCGATACCGAACTCGCCGAACTCCTCGCCTCGGCCGAGGTCGCGTGCATCCCGTCCCTGTACGAGGGCTTCTCGCTGCCGGCGGTGGAAGCTATGGCCTCGGGGACTCCGCTCGTGGTCAGCCGCACCGGTGCCCTGCCGGAGGTCGTCGGCGAACCCGGCGTCTGCGCCGAACTCACCGAACCCGGCGATTCGGCGGCCCTGGTCGAGGTGATCGGCCGTCTGCTCGACTCCCCGCAGACCCGGCAGCGCATGCAAGCCGCGGGCCGGGACCGCGCCGTCTCCGTATTCAGCTGGGAATCGGTGGCCGCACAGACCGCGCAGGTGTATCAGAACGCGATCGACCGGCACGCCGGGCGCCTCGTAGGCGACCGGGCGACCGGCGCATCCGCCCAGCTCACCACCACAGGAGGCGCCTCGTGCTGACCGTCGACTTCGACCGCGCCGGCATCGGGCCCGGAACCCGGGTCATCGATGTGGGCTGCGGAGCCGGACGCCATTCCTTCGAGGCCTACCGGCGCGGCGCCGATGTGGTCGCCTTCGACCAGGACGCACCGGAACTCGCGAACGTCGCCACCATGTTCGAAGCCATGGCGCAGGTGGGGGAGGCCCCGGCCGGCGCGAAGGCCGAAGCCGTCGAGGGTAATGCCCTCGACCTGCCCTACGGTGCGGGCGAATTCGATGTCGTGATCGCCTCCGAGATCCTCGAACACGTGCCCGCCGACGACGCCGCCATCGCCGAACTCGTACGCGTGCTGCGCCCGGGCGGCCAACTGGTGGTCACCGTCCCGCGCTGGCTGCCCGAACGTGTGTGCTGGGCGCTGTCGGACGAATACCACGCCAACGAGGGCGGGCATATCCGCATCTACAAGGCCGACGAGCTACGCGACAAGATCACTGCCCGCGGGCTGCGGCACACCCACCGCACCCATGTGCACGCCCTGCATTCGCCGTACTGGTGGATCAAATGCGCGGTCGGCGTGGACAAACCCGATCATCCGCTGGTGCGCGGTTACCACCGGATGCTGGTGTGGGACATGATGAAACAACCCCTGCTCACCCGGGCCGCGGAAAAGGCACTCGACCCGCTGATCGGTAAGAGTGTGGCCCTGTACTTCAGCAAACCGGCGGTGACCCGTGCCGCCGGTTGAGCTACCGTCGGTGCCCTCGGTCCTCACCCGCCGCCAATGTCTGCAGACCGCGCAATCCATCGCCGCCGACCAGGAACCCTCGGGTGCCATCCCCTGGTTCTCCGGCGGCCACACCGACCCGTGGGATCATGTGGAATCCGCGATGGCGCTCACCGTGGCCGGGCTCCGCGACGAAGCCGTCGCCGCCTACACCTGGTCGGCCCGCACCCAGCGGCCCGACGGGTCGTGGCCGATGCAGTTCCGCGACGGCGAGATCGAGAACGCCGCCACCGATGTCAACTTCTGCGCCTATATCGCCACCGGCCTCTGGCACTACCTCGCGACCACCGGTGACACCGCCTTCGCCGCCGAAATGTGGCCGGTGGTCCGCGCGGCCATCGATCTCGTCATCGACTGCCAAGGTGACCAGGGTCAGATCTACTGGCTGCGCGACGGCACCGATATCCTGCCCGAAGCGCTGGTGACCGGGTCGGCCAGCATGTACCACAGTCTCGGCGCCGCACTGGAATTGGCGCGTTGCCTGGGTGACCCGCACCCGGAGTGGGAACTGGCCCGCACCCGGCTCGGCACCGCGCTGCGCGAACATCCGGAGCTGTTCACGGCGAAAGACCGGTACTCGATGGACTGGTACTACCCGGTCCTCGGCGGCGCGTTACGCGGCCCCGCCGGTCGCGCGCGGATCGCCGAACGCTGGGACACGTTCGTCGTCGGCAATATCGGTATCCGCTGCGTTTCGGACCGCCCCTGGGTCACCGGCGCCGAAACCTGCGAACTGGTGCTGTCCCTCGACGCCCTCGGCGACCGCGAACGCGCCCACCAGCTGTTCGCGAATATGCAGCATCTCCGCGAGACCGACGGCTCATACTGGACCGGCCTGGTCTATGCCGACGGGAAACGCTGGCCGGTGGAACGCACCACCTGGACCGGCGCCGCGGTGATCCTCGCCGCCGACGCCCTCTCCCGCACCACGCCCGGCAACGGCATCTTCCGCGACCTCGCGGCCGACGCCGTCCCCGCCCAACCGGTACCGCTGCCGGTCAGCAGCGGATAGTCGTTGCCGTACCGTCGGTCCGGGTCGATGGCCGAACGGGCCCGGCCGCTGCTACGGCCGAGGCGCTGGGGTCATTCCTCGCGCAGTTGTGCCCGAGTCGAGGACTCAGATGGCGATAAGCGAAGTGTTACGCGACCTCCTGGCTCGCCTGAAGGACCGACTGGTTCAGGACGTGGACGGAGTCGCGCGGGTCGCGGCGGGACCGTCCAGCGGAGTCGGGAGCGGGCTCGGTCAGGCACACCGGCGCTGTGGTGAAGAAGACAACCGGGGTCTGCGTGCGCTGGAGACGCAGTGGCGATTCGACGACCGCGGCGGGCAAGTGCCCTGGATACGGAGTTCTCCGGGATATCGGCCGGACGGGTTGGAACGGCGCCTGCAGCATATGCGCTTGTCACCCGATGACGCGAGGACAGGCCGCCTGCCCGATTCGACGAATACGGTCCGGGTCATGCGCGCCGCAGATCGGTTACCCTGGCGCAACGAAGAGAGCCTGGTCATCGTGAAGCCTTCCAGCGGCGAGCAATTCGACAATCGGGATTGGCTACCGCATGTGCCGGGAACGCTCGCACGGCGAGAAGTCGCCGCCTACCGGATGGACCGCCTTTTCGGTTTCGGTCTGGTGCCACCCACCGCACTGGTCGCCAGGCCGAACGGAGAGGAATGCGCGGTACAGCAGTTCGTCGAGTTCGGCCCGTGGAAATGGGCCACCAAATACGACGACCTACAACGACAACGGGCCGCGGTGCTGCACTACGTCATCGGCGCAGCCGACGGCCAGCGCGGCAACTACGGGGCGGATGGCAGTGGTGACCTCGTGCTCTACGACCACGGGTTCTCTTTCCCCGAAGCGCCGGACCCGGCAAGGACGGACCCAGGGTCTGTCAGTGAGTCGTTCCTCATGCGTTCGGATTTCGTCACCTTCGATCCGAAGGAGCAGCTCGACGAGGATGTGCTGCGTGCCGTGGACACCATCGATGAGCGGGATATTCGCAGCGCCCTGGCAGATCTCGATATCAGCGATTCGGCCATCGAGGGAGTCCTCGATCGGCTCGGCGAGATTCGTGACCTCCGCGTGATACCGGGCATCTGATTCCACCGGGCGTCCTCCGGGTGACCAGTTCGACATCGACGCAGCCACCCTGGACGGGCACTGGGCGGTCGACGCCCGCTCGGTGCTGCTGGTCACCCAGGCGCTTGCGAAGCCGTACCGGCCCGGCCACGGTGACGTCGGTGACCGCGGCCGGGTGATCTGGATACCCTCCGGCCGGCACCTCGGCCCGATGCGCGGCGAAATCGCCTACGGCGCCGCCAAATCGGTGCTGGCCGGGATGACCGCGACCGTGGCGGCGGAACTGACCGAACTCGGGATCGTCCTCAACACCGTGAACCCGGGCCCCGTCGACACCGGTTACCTCGAGCGCCACACCACCGGCCTGGATCCGGCGCTCGTCGATGCCGTCCACGATGCTTTTCTTGTGGCCACGCCGGCACACCCGACGATCCGGCGCGGCTCATCGAATGGCTGGTCTCCGACGACGGCCGCTGGGTGGTGGGACAGATCGCCGAGGGCGTCGATCGATTCCGAAGGCGGATTCCGCCGCTCCCGATTCCGGCCCACCACCGGCCCGGTCAGAGGTCGGCGAGCTGCGGCACGACGGGCGCCACCCTGTCGACCCACGCCGCCGGCGACCCACCGGGCGGCATAACGATCGCCGTATGCACACCGAGCGCGGCGTAGCCGGCCATCTGCCGTACGAAATCGTCGAGCGCCGCCGGGTCCGGGCTGCCCGCCAGCACGGTTTTGCGGATCCGCTCGTAATCGGTTCCGGCATCATCGCAGTGGCGCCGCAGCACATCGAGCTTGTGCGCGACCTCCTCCGTGCTGGAAGCGAACAGGTTGCAGGCATCGCCGTAACGCGCCACCAGCCGCAATGTCCGCTTCTCACCGCCGCCTCCGATGAGCACCTTCGGCCGGTGCAGCGGCTGGGGCGCGCACAATGTCTCGGCCAGCTGGTAGTACTTGCCCTCGAACGGCCCGTTGTTATCCGGATCCCACATCTGCCCGCAGATTCGCAATGTCTCCTCCAACCGGTCGAACCGTTCGCCGGTCGACGGATACGGCACCCCGAGACCGTGATGTTCCCGTTCGAACCAGGCGGCGCCGATCCCGAGCGCCGCGCGTCCACCGGAGAGCACGTCGAGTGTGGTGACAATTTTGGCGAGCAGCCCGGGATGCCGGTAGGTCACACCGGTCACGAGCATCCGGTGTGCGCACCACCGGGTCCCGGGTGAGTGATTCCAGCGGCCACGTCCGCCACAGGGCCCGGGCCGCCGTCACGGCGTCGGCGAGCAGGGCGGCGTCGTCCGGTTCGCCGCCCGACGCCCAGACACCCGTGGCGGTGGCGCCGAGGGCGGTCGCGAGGTCGGCGCGCACCGCCAGCCAGCCCGCCCGGCCACGGGAGATGTGATCGAGCGAAGCGATCCGGCGGGCGATATTGAAGGGGTGGTCCCGCTGCGGCGCGGCCGTCGTGACCAGGCCCAAACCCACTGTGCGACGGGCGAATACCGTGGCCGCCAACACTGGGTTCACCGAGGCGCCGGGCAAGCGGGACCGGTCGGCGCCGAGCACCACGTACCCGGCTCCGGAGTCGTCGAGGAGTTCGGGAAGGTCGCCGAAGCCCGCGCCCACCGTCCGGGCGAGCGTTTCGTCCGGTATCTCCAGGCCGAGGACGAAGGACATCTCAGTCTCGCTTTCCTGTGTCGTCGATCCATGCGTTGTAGAACCAGGCCACCGAGTTCGCGGCATGGGTCAGCCCCTGCACCCGCGGCGCGACCCCGAAGATCTGGGTGTCCTCGAGCAGCGGCACGGTGTAGGCGTTGTCGATGACGTAATCGGTGTATTCGCGCAGAATCCGGTCGCGCCGCCCGGGGTCGGTTTCCACCAGCTGAGCCCGCAGCAGCCGATCGATGGTCGGATCGCTATCGTCCAACGCGTAGAGGTCACCACCCGTACTGTCGTAGTTCTGCGACAGGCGCACCGGATCCGGTGTCGGCCAGCCGTTACGGCGCAAGCCCACGGAATCGTCGACGCTCGCGGTCGGGTAGTTGGCGAAATCGGTCTGCCGTACGTCGAGCCGGATACCGATCCGGCCCAGTTGACGCTGGATCAGTTCGTACATCGGGCGGGCGGTGTGGTCGTAGACGTCGACGTAGACGAGTACCGACAGCCGCTGACAGTCCTTCGTGCGGTAGCCGGCCGGATCCCGTGCGGTCCAGCCCGCGGTATCGAGGAGCCGCTCGGCTTCCGCCGGGTCGTAGCGGATCGCATCGGAGCGGTCGGAGTAGCCCGGGAAGTTCTCGGTGACGATGTTCTTCGCGGCCCGCCAGTTGTCGGTGTAGAGCGTATTCAGGATCTCCTGCCGGTCGATACCGAAACCGATCGCCCGCCGCACGGCGATATCCCGGAGGAAGGGGGCCGTCTGCCGGATATCGAGGGTATTGGCCAGACCGGGTGTGCGCAGCCCGCGCACCTCGAAACCCTCACGGCGCAGCAGTGTTTCGTCCGGTGGCTGCGCATAGCGGATGACATCGCCCTGCCCGGCGCGCAGCGCGCCCACCCGGATACTGTCCTCGGTGACCGGGATGACCGTCACCGTATCCAGATACGCCTCGCCCTGATGCGGCGCGGTTGCCGGGGCCCAGTCGTAGCCGCGGCGCTTGGCCAGCACGACCTTCTTGTCCGGGACCTCGGATTCCACCACGAACGGACCCGAACCGATCAGGTTGGTGGGTATGGACTGGGTTTCCTTCGACGCCTGGATGGTCGCGTCGGCGACCAGGCCTGCCGTATTGATCGACAGCACCGGGACGAACGGTGCATAGGGCTCGTCCAGTTCGACCGTCACCGTACGGGTGGCGTCGTCGGAGATGATGGTGGCTCCGGTTTTCGGGAAGACCGGGTTGGCGGTGATGCCCTTTGCCTTGTCACCGGTGAACTGCCATTCGAGATTGCGCTCGACCGCGCCCGCGTCCAACGGCTGACCGTTGCTGAAGCTGACACCATCGCGGATGGTGAACGTGTAGATCCGGCCGGATTCGTCCACGGTCCACTTCTCGGCGATCCACGGCACGAATTCGAAGGTGGTGGGGTCCTGGTAGACCAGCCGGTCCAGCACCTGGTCCTTCACCAGACTGTTCTGCCAGTAGCTCACCTGGATCTGCATGGAAGCCAAGGCTTCGGCATCGAGGTAGGTCAGATGCCCGCCCCGGCCGGGGGTGACCGGGCGATCGGTTTCGCCGGTGACCGCGCATCCGGCCGCGGCGGCGGCGACCAGAACGGCAGCGGCCAGGAGACGGAGCGTGCGCCGGATCATGCCGCGCTCACCACGGCGGCGGAACGCGGGACGGCGTCGAGCAGGCGCCGGGTGTATTCGGCGGTGGGCGCGGCGAAAACCTCCCGCACCGGCCCGGTTTCCACCAGTCTGCCGTCGTGCAGCACGCTCACGTCGTCGGCGATCTGGCGGACGAGCGCGAGGTCGTGGGAGATGAACAGGAGGGTCAACCCGAGTTCGCGCTGTAATGACAGCAGCAGATCGATGGTCTGCGCCTGGACGGACACGTCCAGTGCCGAGGTCGGCTCGTCTAGCACCAGAATGCGCGGCTGCCGGACGAGCGCCCGTGCGAGTACCACCCGCTGGCGCTGACCACCGGATATTTCGGCCGGTTTCCGGCTGTCGAGCTCCGTGGGCAGGCCCACCCGGTCCAGCGCCGCGCGGGCGTCCGCGCGGCGGGAGCGGCGGGACCCCACCCGGTTGACGGCCAGCGGTTCGGCCACCGCCTCTGCGACCGGCAGCCGGGGGTCCAGGGCCGCGAGCGGGTTCTGCTGGACGAGGGTGAGGACGCGGGCCCGTTCCCGGCGCTTCTGCGGGCTCGACCAGTCCCGGGAATCCAGGGACACACCGTCGATGGTCACCGCGCCGGAGTCGAAGGGGGTCAGCCCGGACAGCGCCCGGGCGAGAGTCGTCTTGCCGGATCCGGATTCACCGACCAGCGCGTGTACCGACCCCGGGGTGACCGTGAAACTCACCCGGTCGAGGGCCGGCGTTCCGGTGTGGAACGCCTTGCTCACGTCCCGCACCGTCAATATCGGATTATCCCGGGCGAGCGGCGCCGGGCGGGCGTACTTGTCCGGCGACAGGGCCGGGGCGTCGCCGATCAACCGGTGCGTGTACTCGTGCTCCGGGAATCGCAGCACCCGCGCCGTCTCCCCGCTCTCCCGCACCACACCCTCGGAGAGCACGACGACTCGGTGGCTGTGGTTCTCGGCCAGCGCCAGATCGTGGGTGATGAATACGATTCCGAGCCCGCGTTCCCGGCGCAGATCGTCGAGCAGGTCCAGGATCCGGCGCTGCACGGTGACATCGAGCGCGGAGGTCGGCTCGTCGGCGATGAGGAGATCGGGTTCACCGGCAATCGCGATCGCGATGAGCACCCGCTGCTGCTGGCCGCCGGAGAGCTGGTGCGGGTAGTGGCGGGCGCGTTTCTCCGGTTCCGCGATGCCGACCCGGTCCAAGAGCTCGACGGCGCGCCGCCGCGCCGCGCGGCCCCGGGCAAGCCCGTGCGTCACCAGGACCTCGGCGATCTGATCACCTATCCGCTGCAGCGGATCCAGCGAACCGAGCGGATCCTGTGGGACGAAACCCACCGCGCTGCCGCGGATCTCGAGCCAGCCGCGGCGGTCCAGCCGGGTGATATCGCGACCCGCCAGCAGCACCCGGCCCCCGACGATGCGGCCGCTGTCCGGCAGCAGACCGAGGACAGCGCGGGCGATGGTCGATTTCCCCGACCCCGATTGCCCCACCACGGCCACGATCTCCCCGCGGTCGACCCGGAACGAGACATCCGAAACGGTCGGTCCGGTGCGGCCCCGGCCCGTGCCGTCGTAGTCGACACTCAGGTGGGAAACCGCCAGCAGCGGATCGGTGCGCGTCATATCAGCCGACCTTTCTCCGGATGAGGTGCGCGATCCGGCCGAGCGCCAGCACGGCCAGCACGATCGCGAGCGAAGGAAAGAGCACGAGGTAGGGATGGGAGTTGATGTAGTTGCGGCCCTCGGAGATGAGCAGACCCCACTCCGGGTCCGGCGGCTGAGCCCCGTAGCCGAGGAAGCTGAGCGAGGCGATGGCCAGGATCGCGGTACCGAACTGCAGCGCGGCCAGCGACAGCACCGCCGAATACGCATTGGGCAGGACATGGCGCAGCAGCAGCCGCAGATGCCCGGCGCCCATATGCTCGGCAGCTTCCACGAACGGCAGATGCCGGACGGCCAGCACCTCCGACCGCGCCAGCCTGGCGAATACCGCCACCGAGGAGATCCCCACCGCGACCGCGGCGTTCACGGTGCCGAAGCCGAGCGCCACGATGATGGTGATGGACAGCAGCAGCGTGGGGATCGACAGCAGGACATCCACGATCCGCCCGGCGATACTGTCGATCAACCGCCCGAAATACGCGGCCACCAAGCCCAGTGCCGTACCGGCCAGCAGACCGATCAGGACGGCGATGAACGATCCGCTGATGGTGGCCGCCGTGCCCGCCACGATCCGGCTGAGCAGATCGCGACCGAGGTAGTCGGTGCCGAACGGGTGCGCCACGCTCGGGCCGGACAGCGGCGCGGCCAGGTTCTCCGCCAGCGGATCGTAGGGTGCCACCCAGCCGGGCGCGAGGATCATCGCGGTGACCAGCAGCAGGAAGGCGACGGCCGGGATATCCCACGCGCTCAACGGGAGTCGCGGTCGCCGCGTGCCGGTGAGCGCGACGGTGGCTACCGCGGTCATGCCGGCACCGCCCGGGTCTTCGGGGCCGCGGCGCCGGTGGCCTTGCGGATCCGCGGGTCGATCAGTGGATACACCAGGTCGACCAGGAGGTTCACCACCACGAAGGTCACCGATACCGAGATGACCACCGCCTGGATGATCGGGGTGTCCTGGTTACGTACGGCGGATTCGGTGAGATAACCGATCCCGGTGCGGTTGAATACCGTTTCGGTGATGACCGAACCCGCGAGTAGTTCACCCACGGTGATCGCGACAATGGTGACCGTCGGGATGGACCCGTTGCGGACAACGTGCCCGAAAACGATCCGGTACGACGGCAACCCCTTGGCCCGCAGCACTTCCACGTACGGCCGCCCGTAGGCGTTGGCGAGTCCCTGGGTCAGGATCTGCGCGATCGGCGCCGCCACCGGGATCGCGAGCGGTATCGCCGCGAAGAACACCGAGCGCAGGCCCTGGTCGCGCACCGCCGACATCCAGCCCAGCTGGAACGCAATGAGTTGCAGGACCAGGAGCCCGGAAACGAACGCGGGAACGGACAGGAAGACCGCGGGCAGCGTCCGGGCGGCTTCCCGCACCGGCCCCCACGGGACGAACACCGCGAGCACGGCCAGTACGAAACCGATCAGCGCGGCGAGGACGAAAGCGACCGAGGCCAGCGCCAGCGTCGAGGGGATCGCCTCGCCGAGCAGGCGGGCCACCGGCTGTCCGCTGTTGAGCGAATACCCGAGGTCTCCCGAGAACAACCGGGTGAGCGAAATCGCGAACTGTACATGTGCGGGTTCGTCGAGGCGGTAGTAGGCGCGCAGGGCATCGGCCTCGTCGTCGGTGATCGGATTCTCGGGATTGGCGATCTGCTGCTCGATCGGATCGCCCGGCAGCACATTGAGGATGAAGAACACGGCCGAATACGCCAGGGCCACCACGAGCAGGGCCTGACCTATTCGGCGCCATAAATAGCCGGACACGAAACGGAACCTATCGGTGATTTCTGGTCGGAACCACAATTAACCTCGGAAGGAGAATTAAAGTGGCGTTGCAATTCTTCTTAACGGTGACATGTACAGAATCCAGCTGAGCGGAATTATTTTCATCCGGCCACGGAAGTGAGTACATGGGGGAGTGATCGGCCGATATCGCCGGGTAAATGATGCGGATCATCGAGAATTTCTGAAGGAAACTCGTAGATCGGCTGCCTTGTTTCGCGGCCCTGCGGTTTCCGATACTGATCGCGGCCGTTCCCCGGTGTGTGTGCCGGCCACCGGTCCGGCGTGACCGGCGCGAGCGCGCAACGACGACAGGCGATCGCGCCCCGATTCGGAGGAGTTCCCATGTCCAGTACCGAAACCGCTGTCGCCGCCGTGCCCCGGCCCGGGGATCCGGAGCTCGCCGAACTGGTCGCCGAAGTCGCCGCCGACGCGGCCCGCCGCCGGGCCGCCGGCGGTACCGAACCACCCAACCGTGCGATCGCCGCGATCACCCGGCTCCGGCTCGGCGCGGTGCGGGTGCCGACCGCCGACGGCGGGCCCGGCTGGTCGGTGACCGAATTGTTCGGGCTGCTCATCGACCTCGCCGAAGCGGATCCTGATGTCCCCCATATCCTGCGGGTGCACTACGGCTTCGTCGAGGAGTTGTACCGGCTGCCGCGGACCGAGCGGAAATCGGCATGGCTGCCGGAGGTACTGGCGGGCAAGTTGATCGGCGGGGCCCTCACCGAACTCGGCACCCACAACGTCGGCGACTACACCTACGACAGCACACTCACTCCGGCCCCCGGGGGTTACCGGCTCGACGGCCGCAAGTTCTACAGCACCGGCGCCCGCTACGGCGACTATGTGCGGGTCACCGCGAATGCCCCGGAGATCGGTGTGCTCAGCGCCATCGTGCCCGTCGACCGGCCCGGTGTGGAGCACATCGACGACTGGGATGGTATCGGCCAGCGGCACACCAGCAGCGGGACCACGGTCTTCACCGATGTTGCCGTGGCCGAGACCGAGACCCTGCCCTTCCGTGACCCACGCTCACCCGACCGGCCCCGCCAGGCATTCCCGCAGCTCTACCTCCATGCCATCGCCGCCGGAATCCTGCGCTCGGTCGCGGCCGATGCCGCCGAGCTGGTGCGTTCCCGGGTCCGCAACTTCGTTTTCGCGAATACCGAGGAGCCCCGCCACGATCCGCAGCTGCTCGCGGTGATCGGCGAACTGGACGCGGCCGCCTTCGCGGCGGAATCCATCGTGCTGTCCGCCGCGGCGGCACAGGACCTCTCCTTCGCGGCAGCCCGGTCCCGCGGTGTGGACCCGGACCTGGAAGCCGAATCCGCCCGCCGCGCCGCGCAGGCCAAGATCGCGATCGAAGAGTTCGCGCTGCGCGCGGCCGGCCGCGTCTTCGACGTCGGTGGCGCCTCGGCGACCCGAGCCGCGGCCGGCCTGGACCGGCACTGGCGCAATCTGCGCACGCTGTTCTCGCACAACCCGGCCGCCTACAAAGCGCGAGCGCTGGGCGATCTGCTGGTGAACGGACAGCCGCTGCCACTGGCGGGGCATTTCTGAACCGCGCGGGGTGTGGGGGCGCCGATGCTGTGGTCGGTGGCGCGTGCGCCGATCGGGGCCGGCAGGAGTAGCCGGTCCGGGTCGTTACGGCGGGTACGGCGGCGATAGACGAGCCACAGCCACAGTGCGGCGAGTGCGGCCAGAACCAGGTGAACCGGCCTTGCTGTCGGCCAAGCCGATCGCATGTGGGAACGCCAGGAACGCGTCCCGCCGATTCGGGTCCTGTTCAGAATGTGCCAGCTCGTCGAGTGCATCCAGGAAACGCGGCCGCTGGGCGGGTGGCGCATCGCGCAGCACGGCAGCCACGTGTTCCATGATTTTCACCGCGGAGTCCAGCGCGACCTCGTCGTCTCCACAACTGTCCAACCACGACGTGAAGTCCACAATGAACCCGGTAAGGATCATGACCAACGGGTCCGAATTATCCATCCGTATCGACGACGCGTCTCTGCGGCCACGGCCGTGGCAGCAGTGGGTATCGACGTCGTCTGACGACGATCGACAATGCCTTGGTACATGCTCCTGTTGTTCGCGGGGACTGCCGGCCGGACTGTTCGGATTCGCGGTGCAGCCGGATCACTCCGTCGCCGGCGCTGGCCTCGGCGTGGCCGACGGTTCCGTGGTCGAGAGCGTCCACACTCGCACAGGGAAGCCGACCGGAGAACCTGTGAGCCCGGTGGTGGGGGAGAAGCCGGTGAGCTGTCGTCATTTTTCCTCGTTGCGGGCGTTGTTCATGGCCGCTTGAAGTTGTCGCCAGGTCGGGTCCGTCGAGGTTGTGGTGGTTACGGCCGCCAGGTCGTCCGGCGCCCAGCTACGCGTTCCGTCGGTGCGGAACAGGTCCGTATCGAGGTCGCTGTCGTCGGGAAGCTCATCGGTGGAGTCCGAAAAGGCGGTGACCAGGGCACGCACCGAATCCCTGTCGGTGGGTTCGACCTGGTCGGTGCCGGCATGCACTGACAACACCGCAAGATCACCTTCAGCGGTGGCGACGACGAGTTCGCCTGTTGCGGTGGCGGTCATGGCGGTCACCCGGGAGCCGGCCGGCACGTCGTGCTCGGTCGATTTCTGGTTGTCCAGGTCGATTTCGATCAGAGTCCCGGTCGGTGTGCCGACCCACAGGACCCCGGGTCGGGTTCCGAATGCGATGTTGTGTCGCGACCACGAGTATAGTTGTTCGAGCCATTCTTGCGGATAGGGGTAGCCCGGGCAGGGTTGCCCCAGCGTTGTTTCCAAAATACGGTCGAGCGAAGGGAATTCGAAGACCGATAGCGAGTTCTCGTACGCGTTGCCTCGAATCGCCAAGTGACGCCCGTCCACACTGAATATCGGTGCTTCGTAGCCGTCGGCATCCAGGACAAGCGCCCGGCGAAGCACTCGCGTCGCGCTCGGTGTGTCCTGTTGATCGACCCGTGCGAAAACGACGAGCGTCGCGCCTTGATCGCTGCGCAGCGTTGCCACCAACCCGCCGGCGGGATGCGCCGCAACGCCGGCGTCCCACCGTGGGCCGGTACCGAGGGTTCCCGAGTCGAGGTCGACAACGTCAGAACGTTCCCACGCATCATCGGCACCGTCGGAGGAGGGTGTGGCCCACAGGGTTCGACCGTTCGGGCTGAATGCGAGACAACTGTAGTCGGCGTCGAGTGGAAGTCCACCCGGTTCGGCCCGGCCCGCGGGAGTCCAGCTGACCACGGAGTGCTCACCTGCGACCAGTAGCAACGGCTCTTCCGGATGCCATGCCACATCGGGTGTGCGCTGCGCCCGCTCCCAACCGGTGGCGTCGCCGTAGACAACCGAATCGGCGCCCACGGCCCCGAGGACCTGCAGATTCCGGCTATCCCACACGTGAACTGCTGGACGCCCGGAATCTGATCCCGCGACCAGGGGAAGTCGTGGATGGCATACCAACTGCTCGACACCACTTCCCACTCGGACACGTGCCACGGTCTCGACAACAGCCACCCCGGCACCCTACGTGCCCGGCTTCGACGGCCTGACAGCCCTGTTCGTCATCGTTGGGAAGAATGGCTCGTGCACGGCAGAATAAAGGGGGCCTATCGCAAGCGAACACAACTCCTGCCGCGCCGCGACACACCAGAGCCCTGCCGACAGCACGCCGCCGCCCGTAATGGCCGAACTTGCGGTCCCGTCGGCACGCCGAAAATGTCAATGTATGGGCTCAGCACATCCTTGACGGTTTGTCGTCAGGGGCCATGTCCTCCAAGGTGTTGAGTAGCTGACTGTCGACGTCACATCTGGGCGTGACGCGTCGGCAGCCTGATATCCGCACCCAGGCAGGTGGGCTTCCCGGATCGGCAGATTGCCGAGTGCCGGCGTATCGTCGCCGCTGTAGGGGCTGAAATTGTTGAGCGGCTTTGTCGAAGTCGGACACGTCGCGAGCCGAGGTCAGGAGGCGCGGTGCCACCGATGCGGGCTCACATTCTGGCGAGGCTCGGCGCGGTAGACGCTCGGGCGGGGTTCGACCGTTTGCTAGCGCGAATCGGTGGCCTACAGGCCCTGAAGCACGTCCTCGCGGCCTCGGATACTGCCCTCGAGGCAGCGGAATCGGAACCAGCGAGCATTCGGCAGTGGTTGAGTGAGTTGCCGATCGCCGAATGCGACCAGGTGATTGTCGGCCGGCCCGCCGATGCGACAGCAGTGTCCATGCGGTTCCACTGTTTCGCCGACCATTTCGACGATCTCTGGCATCCGTCCCAAGACGATGTCGTGGTCTTGGCCGAGAGAGCCGATGCCGTCGAGGTCCTTGTACTCGATCACGAAGAACACCTGGCATATTGCCGCATGGCTACCGGGGTTGTAGAGGTCGACTTACCGGCGCACGAATCGTGGTCGCAATTCTGACGAATGCGCGTGGTGGAACGCGATGTCGTGACCAACACGGCGATGATGAGCTGTGCTTCGGTGCTTCGGTGCTGCGTGCTCGCGTCGGCGACGGCGCGGGCTGTGCATCCGGTCAGTCCGTCCCGCGCGAGCACGACTCGCGCGGCTTCGATGATCTGTTTGCGTTCGAGTTCTGCTGTGGTCGAAGCCGATGCCGCGTACGTCCCTCGATCTGTCATGGTGCCAGTTCGGCCGTGTCCTTTCGTCAGGACACACGTCCGAAGTCGGCAGGGTCGAGCTCGATCGATTTCATACCGGAGAACCGGAAACTGCCGTTGCCCCTGAGGCGAGAGGGCGCGAAGAACGTCGAACCGTCGGCGGTGTCGACGATGGTTGTGCCTCCGTCGCGCAGGCGCTCGACCTGTGTTACCGCTAGTTCTTGCATGGCCGCGCGGTCGCCTACGAACGGGCGGAACGAGTCGTAGTAGTTCGCCCGCGACCGAGCTGAGCTGATGAAGACGAACGTCCCGTCTTCTGCATGACAGAGGTACTCCACGAATTCGCAACCGGAATGTGTCAGAAGCCGAGTTCCCTACACATCCCCTTGTGATGGTGGGTGATCGGGTCGATCACACACTACGACCTGGAGGGCACTCCAGGTCAAGAGTGACCTGGAGCGTCCTGAACCAGCGGTCGGTTCGTTGTCTCGAGGGCCGAGGCGAGAAGGTAATCCAGCGGGAGGACGAGATGGTCGCGGTGGTGCTTCGCCCGTTGCTCGACGAATCGGCGCAGATCCCTGTGTAGCTCGTCCCAGCGCCCCTCCGCGGCCAACCGGTCCTTTTCTCTCATGACGTGGCCCGCTGTGCGGATCAGGAAACCGGCAGCCTCCTCCGAGGAAGAAAACCGCAGCGTTACCCGGCCGGATGAGGTGGCTGTGAGCCGTAGCCGATGGGGGTCGAGTATTTCGGCGAGCGCGGTGGCCTCGCCCCAGCGGCTGGGCGGTCCGCTGCTGATCGGCGGTGGCGGCAGGTAGGCGTTGAGTACCTGCCCCATCGCCGGCAGCACACTGCCCGGCTGCCACGACACCAGCACCACCCGCGCGCCCGGTGCCGCGACTCGGGCGAGCTCGCGGGCCGCGGCCTGATGATCGGTCGCGTACATCGCACCGAATACCGACAGCACGACATCGGCCGATCGATCCGGAACGGGGAGCGCCTCGAGGTCACCGCACAGCCATTGGACGTCGGAACCTGCGCAGTGGGCGCGTTCCGCGGCCAACCGCAGCAGCGCCGGCTCGAAGTCGATCCCGGCAACCCGGCCGCCGCGCCCGGCCGCGAGCAGCGCCGCGTTGCCTGTGCCGGTAGCGATATCGACCACCCGGTCACTCGGCCCGACCGCAGCTGCCTCGACGGCCGCCTCGGCAGCTGACTGGAGATGACGGCCCATCAACGGGTAGTCACCGGCACCCCACGTCGTCATCGGGCTGTGCATTCGTCTACCTCCTGAAAGCAGGAGGCGCCCTTGACTGTGTCGACCGGAGTCGAGCGTGGCGGACTCTGTCCGTCGCAGCGCCTCTCGCTCCGGAGAGGGATATCGACAGCTTAGCGGCTCTCCGGACCCGACTGCGTACTACTCGCCATGAGCCGCCTGCCTGTCTGGCACTCGACGACGAAGGCCAGGTTCTTGCAATGGCAGCGCTTCGAGTTGCCTGTCGACTGCGCCGGATCTGAATGTTAGCTTAGCCTAAGCAAATGGCGAGTGATGAGGATCGGGGTTCGGTGGTGGCCGTGCCGAGTAGTGAAGCGGGATCGCCGGGGTCGGACCGCCAGGCGCCGGCCGATCATCGAATCTCGAGATCTGCCGAGTCTGCTCCCGTGCTCGTACCTGAGAGGCGAATCGTGACTTCCCCTGACACGACCATCACCCATCGCGAAGGCTATGTTCCCTTTCCCGACGAGGAGGCCGCGGCATACCGGCGCGCGGGTTTGTGGCAAGGACGCTCGCTCGGTGAGCTGTTGCGTGAGACCGCGCGGCGGTACCCGCACCGGACCGCGCTGCTCGGCGCCGACGGACGTAGCTACGCGACACTCGACGCGCAGGCCGATCGGCTGGCGCACGGGTTCCGGGCGCTCGGAATCGCGCCGGGGGACCGGGTCGTGGTGCAGTTGCCGAATGTGGCCGAGTTCGTGCCAGTGCTGTTCGGGCTGTTGCGGGCGGGGGTTATTCCGGTGCTTACGCTGCCCGCGCATCGGCGTAGCGAGATCGAACATCTGGCCCGGGTTTCCGAAGCGGTCGGCTATATCGTCGCGGACAGGATGGGGGACTTCGACTACCGAGAGTTGGCCGCCGAGGTGCAAGCGGCAGTGCCGTCGCTGCGGCACGTGCTGGTGCTCGGTGAGCCCGGCCCGTTCGTCGATCTGAATTCTGTGCCGTGCGAAGGCGATTCGCTACCTGTGACAGATCCGGGCGATATCGCGCTCATGCTGGTTTCCGGGGGCACCACCGGGCTGCCGAAACTGATCGCCCGCACCCATGACGATTATGTCTACAACGCGACCGCAAGCGCGCAGGTGTGTGAACTGACCGAGGACGATGTGTACCTGGCGACACTTCCCGCCGCACACAACTTCCCGCTCGCCTGTCCTGGAATCCTCGGCACGATCGCCGTGGGGGGCGCGGTGGCCTTCGTGACCGAGCCCAGTCCGGAGAATACGTTCGCCGCGATCGAGAGGTACCGGGTGACCGTGACCGCGGTCGTACCGCCGATTGCCCAATTATGGTGTGCGGCAGTCGAGTGGGAGGAGGCCGATATCTCCTCGCTGCGATTGCTGCAGGTCGGTGGCGCCCGGCTGGCCGAGGTGAACGCTCGTGACGTCGAGCCTGCGCTGCAGGCGCGGCTACAGCAGGTGTTCGGTATGGCCGAGGGATTGCTCAACTTCACCCGCCTCGACGATCCGGACGAGTTGGTGTACAGCACGCAGGGTCGGCCGCTGTCCCCGTCCGACGAGGTCCGTGTTATCGACGGTGACGGCAATGACGTCGCTCCCGGAGCGGAGGGGGAGCTGCTCACGAAGGGCCCCTATACGATTCGCGGCTACTACCGGGCGCCCGAACACAATGCCCGTGCTTTCACTCCGGACGGCTACTACCGCAGCGGCGATCTGGTGCGCCGGCTGCCCAGTGGTCATCTGGTTGTTTCCGGCCGCATCAAGGACGTCATCAACCGCGGCGGTGAGAACGTCTCCTGCGACGAGCTCGAGGAGCACCTGCTCGCTCATCCGGCGGTCCGCCATGCTGCTGCCGTCGGGCTGCCCGATGCCGCGCTCGGTGAGCGGGTCTGCGCGATCCTGGTAGTCGGCGGCGAGATGCCGACGCTGTCGGAGATCAAGGCATTCCTGACCGACCGCGGCCTCGCCACGTACAAGCTTCCCGATGTGCTGCGGCGTGCGGACGTTCTTCCCACGACCGCGGTCGGCAAGATCGACAAGAAGGCCTTGCGCGCCGAGGGGTGACGAACGAGGTGCTCGGGCCGGTGCAGTCGCGCGGGTGCCGATTCCGTGGCCGGCGCAGGTGAGCCCCGGCCGTCCGGTGCCCTCGCTCGGCTATGCCGCGACGACGTACGGCGCGATACTTTCGAGCTTCTCGCAGGTTTCCTCGAATTCGCGCTCGGGGGTGGATTGTTCGATGATCCCGGCTCCGGCACGTAACCACGCGCCGTGGAGGGTCTGGTAGACCGCACGGAGCACCAGCGTGGCCTCCAGTGAGCCGGAGGGGGAAACAGTCACTACCGCACCGGAATACAACCCGCGGGGATCGCGGTCGAGCCGGAAGATCGCATCGACGCCTTCGCGTTTGGGGATTCCCGAGGCGGTGACGGCGGGGAACAGGGCTTCCAGGGCGTCCCAGCCGGTGCGGTCGGCGGTGAGCAGGCCGCGGACGGTGGAGGTGAGGTGCTGGACGCTGCCACGTTCGCACACTGTCATGAAATCGATGATGGCCGGTGTGCCGGGTGCCGCGATCGCGGTGATCTCGGTGAACGAGGCGTTCACCGACATCGCGTGTTCGGCGATCTCTTTGGGATCGCCGAGCAGATCCGCGCGCGCGGCGAGATCGGCCGCCTGGTTGCGCCCGAAGCGCCGGGTGCCCGCCATCGGCTTGGTGGTGATCACGCGGCCGTCGTCGACGGAAACGACCAATTCCGGACTGAATCCGGCCGCCGCGAGCCCACCCAGCCGGAACAGGAAGGATCGAGCGGGGGTGTTGTGTGCGCGACCGAGCCGGTAGGTGGCCGGTATGTCGACCATGAAGGGCAGCTCGACCTTCCGCGACAGTATGACCTTCCGGTACCGGCCGCTCCGGATCTCCGCAGCCGCCCGGGCTACTCGTTCAAGGTAGCCGGTCCGATCGCTGCGGATATCGGCCGGATGCGGTACCGGCAGCGCACTGTTCTGCGCGGCAACGACGAGGTCGTGGATCGCTCGGGTCTCGTCGGGTGTCGCACCGGAGATCCGGATACCGGATATCGCGATCCGCACCTCGATACGTGGAATCATCAGATGCGCCAGTGTCGTGGGCGCTGCGACCTGGGCGGTGGTATCCAGCGCCCAGGCGCAGAATTCGAATCCGACCCATCCGTACACATTCCGTCCGTCGAGCGGTAACGCGCGAAGTGCCTGATCGAGGGCATGTGCGGGCCTGCCGGACCACCGGCGGGTGCTGCTGCGCCCATCCCATTCGACGCGCAGCTCCTCGACGCCCAATTCGACAGTGCCGATCGGATCGGCAGCGAACACCCACTCTCCCGGGCGTTCGTACACCACGTACTCGCCGAACAGGTCGGCCCCCGCCAGCCCTGCTGCCGCCGCCACCGGATCGGTCACATAGCCCGCCTGCGAGCGCTCATCCGTGATCGACAACGGTCCTCCAAAAGGTCATACCCGACGCGGAAAGTTAGGCTAGCATAGCCTTACCTTGCCTGGTCGGCCCTTGGTGTGCGGTCGAAAAAGATCGGTGTTGTAGGCCTGGTTTGGTGTCGTGGGTATGTGTAGGCTAACCAAAGTTGTCGAGCGTGTCTCTATGAGGAGGCGGGACGACGGCGGATAGCCGGTGCGCCCCCTCGTGCCCCGCGCTGTTCGGCAGATGACCTCGACGGTCATCGATTCTGGTATCGGAGGACGTTCACCGCAATGGCGCGCAGAGGATTTCAAGGTGTGGTACTGAACGCCTTCGGTGTTCAGTACCACACCGCCACCGTCTCGAGTACAGAGCAATTGACACCGCGGATGCGCCGGGTGTGGTTGACTGCGCCGACGTTGCTGGCGGATATCGATATCGAACCGACGGCGTGGTTGCGGATGTGGTTCCCCGACAACAAGGGCTCGGACGCGGAATTCCAGCGCGGGTACACCATCGCGGAGGTCGACCCGGATACCGCCGGCCGGTTCGCGGTGGATTTCGTCCTGCACGAGCCGGCGGGCCCGGCCTCGGCGTGGGCGTTGAACGTTACCGGCGGTGAGGCGATCGAGGTGACCTCGTTCGGGTCGCGGGGATTCTCGGTATCGGAGGACCTACCGGCCGGGTACCTGCTGATCGGCGATTCGGCGTCCATCCCGGCGATCAATACGATCCTGGCCGCGTTACCGCATCAGGTGGCGGTCGAGGTGTATCTGGAACAGCATCACGACGACGATCTGCTGATCCCACTGGTGCAGCACCCGTTGGCGCAGGTGCGCTGGGTCCCGCGGACCTCGGAGGAAGCGCTGGCGACGGCCCTGGAAGTGCGGGACTGGTCGAACTGGTACGCCTGGATGGGGCCGGAATCGAAAGCTCTCAAACACCTTCGGACGCGGGTGAAGGAATTCGGTTTCCCCAAGACGGATGTGTATGCGCAGGCGTACTGGGTGCACGGCCGGGCAATGGGAAAGGAGCGCGGCGCCGAGGAGCGTGCCGCAACGGCCACCGATCTGCTCCCGGCCGGTGTGGCGGAGAGCGCGGTCGCCGGCACTGCTTCGGACAGCGCCGGGCCGGCCGTGCCCGGCGAGGCAGTATCGACCGTGCCCGGCGAGGCAGTGCCGGAGACCGCGGGCGTCGAGTCGACGTCCGGCGCGGTCGCGGCGGCGCAGGTTGCCGGGGACGGCTCGCCACGCAATGTACGTTCCGTTCGGGCCGGCAGCTGGCGCTCCCAAGCGGGCAGCCGCTTGTTCGCCGGCGTCAAGCCGAAGCTCTACGTGGCGGGCATCCTGCAATTCTTCGTCACACTGATCCAGCTGGCGCCCTATGTGCTGCTGGTGGAACTGGCGCGGGAACTGCTCGCGGGCAGTGGAAGCGAGACGCTGTGGCGTCTCGGGCTGTGGGCACTGGGGCTGTTCGGGCTGGGCGCCTTGCTGGAATCGGCGTTGCAGTTGTGGTTGCACACGGTCGACGCACGGTTCAGCCGTGATCTACGCGGCCGGTTGCTCGGCAAGCTGGCGAAGCTGCCGCTGGGCTGGTTCACCGCGCGCAGTTCGGGGCAGGTCGACAAGCTGATCAACGGTGACACGCTGTCGCTGCACTATCTGATCACGCACGCGGTGGTCGATGCGGTCGCCGCGGTCGTGGCGCCGCTGGCGGTCCTGGTCTACTTGTTCTTCGTGGACTGGCGCATGGGTCTGGTGCTGCTGATACCGATCCTGGCCTACATCTTCACGATGATGACGATGATGGCGACATCGGGGCCGAAGACGATGCAGGCGCAGCGCTGGAGCGAACGGATGAAGCGCGAGGCGACCTCCTATATGGACGGTCAGCCCGTGATCCGGGTATTCGGTGGCTCGGCCGCGTCGCCGTTCCGGCGCAGCCTGGATCAATACATCGCCTTCCTGGACGGCTGGCAGCGGCCGTTCGTCGGCAAGAAGTCGGCGATGGACCTGATCACCCGGCCGGTTACCTTCCTGTGGTTGATCCTGGTGGCCGGAACCGCGCTGGTCGTGGCGGACGGCCTGGAGCCGGTGGATCTGTTGCCGTTCCTGTTCCTGGGCACCACATTCGGGTCGCGCCTGCTCGGCATCGGTTACGGCATGATGGGGTTGCGGGAGGGCCGCGAAGCGGCGCAGAAGATCCAGGTCGTCTTGGACACCGACGAGCTCGAGGTGCGGTCCGCGCCGGTAGGTCCGGCAGATGAGCCGGGCCAGGTGGTGTTCGACGACGTCAGCTTCGGCTATCGGCCGGGTGCGCCGGTGATCCAGAACGTCTCGCTCACACTGGAACCCGGCACGGTCACCGCGCTGGTCGGTTCCTCCGGCGCCGGAAAGTCGACCCTGGCCGCGCTGCTGGCCCGCTTCTACGATGTCGGTTCCGGTGCGATCCGGGTGAGTGGCCGCGATATCGCGACACTGTCGCCGGACGAATTGTACACGCAGGTCGGCTTCGTTTTCCAGGACACCCAGCTGGTCCGCGGCACGGTGCGGGAGAATATCGCCCTCGCGGTACCGGATGCCTCCGATGACGCGATCGCGCGCGCCGCGCGTGACGCGCAGATCCACGACAGAATCCTTCGGTTGCCGCAGGGATACGACACGCTGCTGGGTGCCGACAGCACGATGTCCGGAGGTGAACGGCAGCGGCTCACCATCGCTCGGGCACTGCTGGCCGACACCCCGGTACTGGTACTGGACGAGGCCACGGCGTATGCCGACCCGGAGTCGGAGTATTTGGTTCAGCAGGCTCTCAACCGGCTGACCGCCGGGCGGACGGTGCTCGTGATCGCGCACCGGCTGCGCACCATCACCGAGGTCGATCGGATCGTGGTCCTGGAAGGTGGCCGGATCGCCGAATCCGGTACACACACCGAACTCCTCGCCGCCGAGGGCCGCTACCGGCAGCTGTGGAATGCCGGCGCCGATATGAAGGAGATCGCCCGATGATCCGCACCACGATGAGCCTGCTGCCGGCCGAACAGCGCAGCCGGACCACCGGATATCTGGTGCTCCTCGTCGTTTCGGTGATCCTGCGGGCGATCGCCGTGGTCCTGGTGGTGCCACTGGTTACGGAACTGTTCGGGGACACCCCGGCCGAGGCATGGCGGTGGGTGGGGGCATTGACCCTGGCCGTCGCCGCCGGATGGGTCGTGGACACGATCACCTCGCGGATCGGTTTCGACCTGGGATTCCACCTTCTCGACAACGCCCAGCGGTCGGTATCGGCGCAGGTGGCGCGGATTCCGCTGCGCTGGTTCACCGAGGACAACTCGGCCGTCACGCGGCGCGCGATCGCCACCACCGGCCCGGACCTCGTGGGCCTGGTGGGCTACCTGGTGGCACCCCTGTTCCAAGCGGTCGCGCTACCGGTCGCGATCGCCGTCGCCCTGGTACCGGTCGCGTGGCAGCTGGGCCTGGTTGCGCTGCTCGCGCTGCCCTTGATGCTGGGTTCGCTGTGGCTGACCAATCTCCTGACCCGGCGTGCGACCGCGGTGTCCAGGGATGCCAACAGCGTGCTCACCGAGCGCATTCTCGAATTCGCTCGTACCCAGGCCGCACTGCGTGCCGCGCGGCGCGCGGAGCCTGCCCGCAACGAGACGGGTGCGGCACTGTCCGCCCAGCACGGTGCGACCACTCGGTTGCTGCTGCTGAATGTCCCGGGGCAGGTGCTGTTCGGACTGGCGAGCCAGATCGTGCTCCTGCTGATGGCGGGAACCGTCGCATGGCTCGCAGTGGCGGGCACCATCGGAATTCCCGAGGCTGTTGCGCTGATCGTGGTGGTGGTGCGGTTCCTGGAGCCGTTCGCTGCATTCGGTGACCTCGCGACGGCACTGGAAACCAGCCGCGGCGCGCTGCGCGATATCCGCACCGTCGTCGAGGCGTCCGAACCCGAGCGAAACAGCAAGGCGGTGCGGGATACCGATGAGCTCGCTTCGGTTACGTTGCGCGCAGTGCGTTTTGCCTATGGTGCCGAGCCGGTGCTGGACGAGGTGGATGTCGAGTTCGCGGCGGGCAGAGTGACGGCGGTGGTCGGACCGTCGGGGTCCGGTAAGAGCACGCTGCTCGCACTGATATCGGGTGTGGAAGCGCCGATGTCCGGAAGCGTCACCGTTGGTGGTGTGGACCTCGGTGCTCTCGATGCCGCGGACCGGCCGGCAGTGGCCGGCATGGTATTCCAGCAGCCGTATCTGTTCGCCGGCACCATCCGGGAGAACATCCTGGCAGGGGCGCCGGAGGCCGATCCGGATCAGTTGGCACAGGCGCTGCGCCTGGCGCGGGTCGACGAGCTCGCGGCACGGCTGCCGGAGGGGCTGGACACCCTGGTCGGGGAGGCGGGTGCCGCGCTGTCGGGGGGTGAACGTCAGCGGGTCTCGATTGCGCGGGCGCTGCTGAAGCGGTCTTCGGTATTGCTCGTAGACGAGGGCACCAGTGCGCTCGACGCAGAGAACGAAGCCGCGGTGGTAGCTGCCATCACCGGCGACCCGCAGCAGCGTACGCGTGTGGTGGTGACGCATCGCCTCTCTACCATCGTGGGTGCGGACCGGGTGCTGTTCCTGGACGAGGGCCGGATCGTCGAGGACGGTACGGTCGACGAATTGCGCGCTGCCGGCGGTCGTTTCGCCGAGTTCTGGGCGCAGCAACACGAGGCCGCCGGGTGGCGGATCAGTGCAGATCCTGCGGCGGCGGGCGCTCACTGACGGCGGGTCTGTATCCACAGGGCGGGTATCCACGGTAGGTGGCCCCCGGGTCTGTTCAGGCCGAGGGGGAGGGCCGAGGGAAGTTGAATACATCCCATTTCTCTTTGACTTAGCTTAGGCTAAGCTATCTTCCATTACCTGATGCGCCGGCGCTTATCGATGTGCTCTGGTGCAGCGGTTTCCGTGAGGCAGCGGATCTTCTCGGGATTGGTAAGTGCACCCTAATTTATTAGGGTAGGCTAATTTTGTAGCGTGGTGTTCTTCGAGAGGCTTCCCATGGTGATTGCTCGTCCAGAGGCGGGTGCGGATATCGATATCCGGGAAGAAGTGGGAGCGATCCTCGGTATTTCACCGGAGTCCCTCGAACCGGATACCGACCTGGTCACGCAGGGTTTGGACTCGCTGCGTATGATGCGCCTGGCCGGCCGGTGGCGTAAGCGGGGAATGGATATCGACTTCGCGCGGCTCGCCACGGCGCCGACAATCGGCGCCTGGTCGCAGCTCCTGCGGTCCGGCGACACCGCGGAGCAGTCCGGTTTCACCCACGATGCGGCTCCCGCCATCGATATCGAGCAGCCTTTTCCCTTGGCGCCCATGCAGCATGCGTATTGGATAGGTCGCTCCCCGAGCCTCACCTACGGTGGTGTGGCCGTCCACCTCTACGTGGAGTTCGATGGCCGCGAGCTCGATCCCGAACGGTTCGGGACGGCCGTGGCAGCTCTGGTGGCGCGTCATCCGATGCTGCGGCTGCGGGTGCTACCCGACGGCCGGCAGATCATCGGGCAGCACACGAACGTCTGTGCGGTACACGAGCTTTCGTCGGAAACTTCGCAGGCCGCCGCCGAGATCCTGGAACGCCGCCGCGCCGAGGGTACGCATCGCGCGCTGCCGATCGAGGACGGCGAGGTGCTGCGCGTCGAACTGACCCAGCTCCCCGGGGGCGGTTCGCGGGTGCACCTGGACGTGGACATGATTGCCGCCGATGCCATGAGCTACCGGGTGCTCGTCGACGATCTGGCCCGTCTCTACCGGGGCGAGGAGCTGCCGGAACTGGGCGTGACCTTCCCGGAGCTGTCGGCCCAGCGCACCGCACGTACCGCCCGCGCCGACGATATCGCCTGGTGGCAGCAGAAAATTGCCGATCTGCCCGGCCCCCCGGAACTACCGGTGAATACGGAGCGGACCGGCCGGGAGGCCGCCACTGTGCGGTTACATCACGTCATCGACGCCGGCGACCGGCGCCGGCTGGAGGAACACGCGCATCGCCGCGGCGTAACACCCGCAGCCGCGGTGGCAGCCGTTTTCGCGGAGGCCGTCGGCGCGTACTCGGGCACCCCGCGTTTCCTGCTCACCGTGCCATTGTTCGACCGGGACATGGACCACGCCGATGTCGACAAGGTGGTCGGCGACTTCACTTCCTCGCTCGTGATCGATGCCGACCTGCGTGCGCCAGCGACCCTGGCCGAGCGGGCCGGGCAGCTGCGTGCCGCGATGCACGACGCCGCCGCACACGGCAGTTTCGGCGGTCTGGACGTGCTGCGCGAACTCGGCCGCAGGCGCGGCGAACCCGTGGTGTCGCCGGTGGTTTTCACCAGTGCGCTGGGCCTCGGCGAACTCTTCTCACAAGCAGTCACCGAGGTGCTCGGTGAGCCTTCCTGGATCGTCTCTCAGGGCCCGCAAGTGCTGCTGGACGCACAGATCACCGAGGTCTCGGGCGGGCTGCTGCTGAACTGGGACGTGCGCGCTTCCGATCTCGAACTCCGGACGGCGCGCTCGATGTTCGCCTACTACGTACGCCTGCTGGACCTGCTGATCGCGGGGGAGTGGGACGGCCCCGCACCCGACCCGGTATCGGAGCAGGTTCGGGCGCAACGGCGGGCGACCGAGCGTCCACTACCCGCGACCGAGGTTTTCGACGGGACGCTGCACGGGCACTTCCTGGCTGCGGCCGACCACCGCGCGGATGCTCCTGCCATCATCACCGATGCCCGGACATGGACGCACCGGGAAGCCGCTGCCGAGGCCCGGCGTATTGCCGGCGCCCTGCACGCTGTGGGAGTGCGGCCCGGCGACACCGTGATCGTCGACCTACCGAAGAGCGGTGACCAGATCCTGGCGGCGCTCGGTGTACTGACCGCAGGCGCCGCATATGTGCCGATGGCGCCCACCCAGCCGCGGGTGCGCAGAGAACGGATCGCTGCTGTCGCGTCCCCCGCCGCCGTACTCACCGATCTGCCCGCTCGCTGGGCGGATTCGCAGAACCCGGTTCTCGACCTGGCAGCCGCTCGTACCGCCACGGCGGCCGAACCGGTCCCGGTCTCACCGGATGCGCTCGCCTACATCCTGTTCACCTCGGGTTCGACCGGTCAGCCGAAGGGGGTCGAGGTACCCCATCGCGCCGCGGTCGCCACCCTCACCGACCTGACCGGGCGATACGGTCTCGGTCCCGAGGACCGTAGCCTGCTGGTCTCGTCGCTGGAGTTCGACCTCTCCGTCTTCGACCTCTTCGGTCTGCTCGCCGTCGGTGGCGCTGTAGTGGTTCCCGGTGCCGACGAGGACACCAAGGCCGACGAATGGTCCCGGCTGCTGCGGGACGGCGCGGTCACTGTGCTCAACTGTGTGCCGTCGATCCTGGGCATGCTGCTGGATCTGGCGCCGCTGCCCGCATCGCTGCGGGTGATCCTCATGGGTGGCGACAAGGTCGCGGTCTCCCTGCTCGACCGAGTCGCGCAGCAACTACCGAACTGCCGGGTCGCCGGCCTGGGCGGCACCACCGAGACTGCGATCCACTCGACCATCTGTGAAGCACACGAGGTGCCTGCGGGCGCACCTTTCGTGCCCTATGGGGTCCCGCTGGACGGTGTGCGATGCCGGTCGGTCGATCAGGCCGGCCGGGACCGGCCCGATCTCGTCCCCGGCGAGTTGTGGATCGGCGGCCCGGGTGTGGCCGACGGTTACCGGGGCGACCGCGAGCGCACCGCCGATCGATTCGTGGAGTACGACGGCGTCCGCTGGTATCGCACCGGAGATATGGTGCGCTACCTGCCCGGCGGCTTCCTCGACTTCCTCGGCCGTGCCGACCATATGGTCAAGATCCGCGGTTATCGAGTGGAGCTCGGCGAGGTCGAGGCCGGCCTGCTGACCCTGGATGCCGTCACCGCCGCGGTTGCCTGGTCCGACGGAAACGAACTGCGCGCGGCGGTGACCGGCGCAAGCCCGGACGGTCCGGCGATCCGCGAGGCACTCACCGAGGTGCTGCCGCCGCATATGATCCCGCGGACGATAACGGTGCTCGAGGAGCTACCGCTGACCTCGAACGGCAAATACGATCGCGTCGCCGTCGGCGCACTGGTCACGGCCGTCGACCGGGTGGAATCCGTCGCTCCTCGCACCCCCTTGGAAACCGCGCTGGTCACTGTGCTCGGCGAACTGCTGAGTACCCGACCGATCGGGGTCACCGACGATTTCATCGCTCTCGGCGGCGATTCCGTGCTGGCCACCGCGTTCGTCGCACAGGTACGCCAGTGGCTGGACGTGCCGCGCCTGACGGTGTCCGATATCTTCCGGCATCGCACCCTGGCCGCGCTGGCCGAACGTCTGGTCGAACTGGAAGGTGCGCGGACGGCGCAGGTCGCCGAGATCTTCCTCGAGGTGGCGCAACTGTCCGACGAGCAGGTCCGGGCCGAGGCCGGTGACGGCGCGACGACGTACCACTTCCAGTCCCGCAGAATCGATGTGGACCGCGACCTGGAATCCGTGCACCGATGGCTCAACCACCCGAAGTCCCATTACTGGGATATGCTGAACAGCCCGCTCGGCGATGTGGCGAAGCTGATCCGCGACGCCGGCGCCGACCCGGATCCGCGCTTCGGTATGCGCATCGGGTACTTCGAGGGCGAACGTCAGTTCCTCTTCGAGTTGTACAACCCGCTCACCAGTGATCTGGCCCAGCCGGGCACCGGTTACGTCCACGAAACCGGTGATATCGGCATGCATCTGCTGGTATCCAGCAGTGAGCGGCGACTGCCCGGTTTCACCGGTGCGGTCATGGTGCACATCATGCGTGCCGCCTTCTTCGAGGCCGGTGCCCGTCGTGTGGTGGTCGAACCGGATGTGCGCAACGCCGATGTGCAGCGGCTCAATGCCGCCGTCGGTTTCCGGGTAGCCGGTGATTTCCCGGTACCCGGCAAAACCGCCCGGCTCAGCTACTGCACCCGTGCGGATTTCGCCAGGGCGACCGATAACGGCCGCACTGTGGCCGGAGAGGTCGAGTGATGAGTATCGATATCCGGGGTACCGGCGAGGTACCCGTTCCTGCCTGCTCGTACCGGCAGGTCTACAACACCCGGCTCGCCAGGAAGATACTGGCCGAGTTCTGTCATGAACGGTTCTTGCAGCCCACCGAGCTGTCTCCGGGCGAGTATGTGATCTATTCCGACGATCGGAAAACCGAATACCGGTTCCGCGCCGAGGTTCTGTCACTCGACAGCTGGTGTATCGACGCGGCGTCGCTGCGGCGAGTCCGTGCGGGCGAGGAACTGCGAATCGACTCGATCGCCCTGATCGTCGATATGAGCGGCAGCCTCGGCATCCCGATCGACGCGCTACCGGAATTCCTCGAGGAGTTCACCAACACGGCCTCGATCAGTATGAATAGGCCCGATACACGACGGATCCCGGCGGCAGATCTGGCGGTCGCCGATTTCCAGACCATCGAGAAGACGATGACCGAGGGGCACCCGTGCCTCGTCGCCAATGCGGGCCGGCTCGGCTTCAGTGCCGACGATATCGAGCGGTACGCGCCGGAGTCGGGCGGTCGGTTCGCGCTGGAGTGGGTCGCGGTGCTGCGTGCGAATACCGATTTCGCGGCGATGTCGGGTATCGACTACGACAGCCTGATACGCGACGAACTCGGTGCGGATACCCTCGCCCGGTTCGATCGCGTGCTCACCGGACAGGGGTACGACCCGGCGTCCTACTACTACATGCCGGTACATCCATGGCAGTGGGCGGAGAAGATCGCCCGGATCTACGCGGTCGATATCGCGGAAGGCCGGATCGTGCCGGTGGGCCCGGGGCCGGATCGGTACCAGCCGCAGCAGTCCATCCGGACCCTGTTCAATGTGTCGGCTCCGACGCGCCACTACGTGAAAACGGCGCTGTCGATCGTCAATATGGGCTTCACCCGCGGGATGTCCGCCGACTACATGCGCACCACTCCGCTGATCAACGATTGGGTCCGCAGCCGGGTAGACGGCGACCCGTACCTGGCCTCGATCGGATTCGAGATGATCTCCGAGGTCGCCGCGATCGGCTATCGCAACACCACGCTCACCGCGATCACCCGGCCCGGTTCGGAATACCGCAAATTGCTGAGCGCGCTATGGCGGGAAAGCCCCGTTTCCCGGGTCGCCGAACACGAGCAGCTGACCACAATGGCCGCCCTGTTGCATATCGACCACAACGGTATTCCCCTGGTCGGAGCGTTCATTCAGGAATCGGGTCTCGCCGCGCAGGAGTGGCTGGCCCGATATCTGCGGGCATATCTGCACCCGATCATCTATCTCCTCTATCGCTACGAGTTCAAATTCTCTCCGCACGGCGAGAACCTGATCCTCGTACTCGACGACGGGGTACCGGTACGCGCAATCCTCAAGGACATCGGTGAAGAGATCTGCCTGTTCGATGCTCCCGGCGATATTCCGGAATCCTGCCGTCGTGCGGTAACCCAGGAAGCCGACGAGATCCGCAATCTGGGTGTGCTCTCGGATGTATTCGACGATTTCCTGCGCCACCTCGCCTTGCTGCTGCACGAGAACGGGATCGTCGCCGACCCGGACTTCTGGGCCACCGTCGCGCACAGTGTCGGCGAATTCCAGGCCCGCCATCCGGACCTGGCCGGCCGCTTCCGGAAATGGGATCTGTTCGCACCCACCTTCCAGGCCATTCACCTGAATCGCCTGCAGATATCGGACAACCGGCGCATGGTGAACCTCGGTGACTCGTATTCGACACTGGTGGACAACGATCACGTGCTCGTGAACCCGATCGCCCGGCACCGGTCCGCGATCGCGGCGACCTCCGGAAAGGGGGTGCATGCCGCGTGAGCACCGCAGGCAACAGCCGGCCCGATCTGGAGATCGTCCGGGACGCGCGGGGCATCCCGCATATCATCGCGGACTCCGCCGAGGGCGCACTTTTCGGCCAGGGATATGCGTGCGGGGTCGACCGCGCCTGGCAGATCGAATTCCTGCGGCTGCGTGCCGAAGGACGCACCGCGGAGGTTTTCGGTGCGGACACGGTCGAATGGGACATTTTCGCCCGGCGTTCCGGAATGGAGCGCGCTGCCCGCCGGATCTACCGGACGTCCTCGGCGCGCACCCGGTCCCTGCTCGCTGCCTATTCCGACGGCGTCAACAGCACTCTCGAGACGGCCGATGCCCCCGAGCTGACCGAACTCGCGCACCGTCCGGCACCCTGGCAGCCGTGGACGCCGATCGCAGTGTTCCTCATGCACCACATCCTGTTCGGCCGTTTCCTCACCAAACTGTGGCGATGGCATACGGTGCGCGCACTCGGCCGCGACGCGCTGACCCTGTTCGATTGCGAGGGAGTGGATCCGGCCGGAGACACCGTGCCCGACTATCCGGACGACGCGTTCCTCACCGAACTGCTGGCGAATTTCCCCGCCCTACCCGAGCGAGCCGCCTCGGCGACACGGTCGTTCGGTGATGCCCTGTCGGGGAGCAATGCCTGGGGTGTCGCCGGTGCCCGCACCGCGACCGGGGCACCGTTGATCGCAGGCGACCCGCACCGGTTCCTGGAACTGCCCGGTATCTACCAGCAGTTCCATCTGGCGGCACCGGAATTCGATGTTGTCGGCTTCGCCTTCGCCGGGGTACCCGGTACGCCGCATTTCGCCCACGCGGGCACCGTGGCCTGGGGCATCACCAATGGGATGGCCGACTACCAGGATCTGTACATCGAACGGCTCGCCCGGGCCGGCTCCGGCGTACTCGCGGACACCGCCGGCGGCCGCCGCCCGGCCGAGATCAGAACCGAACAGATTCTCGTACGCGACGGCGAACCGCTCGAGCTCGAGATCATCACCACCGGGAACGGCGCTGTCGTATTCGGTGGTCCGGACGCATCGTTCGCGGTGAGCCTGCGCACGCCCATGCTCACCGATCCCGAGACGACCTTCGACGCCGCACTGGATGTGCTGTTCGCCGAGACCACCGCCGACGTGGAACGAGCCCTCACCCAGTGGGTCGAGCCCGTCAACCGGATCGTCATCGCCGACGCCGCCGGGCGGCTCACCCACCACGTCACCGGAAAGTTCCCACGGCGAGCCCCGGAGAACTACTGGCTGCCGGTGCCCGGCTGGGACGAGCGCTACCAGTGGCAGGGATACGTCACCGAGTCGGTACGCGACGAGCGGTTCGACGCCCTCGTGCCCGGCTATTCGGTGATCGCCAACCAGCGCATCCCGGACAACATTTCGCTGCAGCCGACGACCACCGAAACCGTGCCGATCTATCGAGCCGACCGCATCGATGCTCTCCTCGCGGACGCCCCGGCCATGACGGTGGGCGATTGCGAACGTCTCCATGCCGATGTACACAACGGTGCGGCCGGCGCATTCCTGCGCCTGCTACCGCCGCTGACCGGGTTGAGCACGAGCGCCGACCGGCTCCGTGGACGGCTGCTGGCATGGGATCGCCGGATGCACGCCGGCAGTATCGACGCCTACCTGTTCGCCGAAGTACGAGCTCACCTGGTCCGGGCGATCGGCGCCGACCCGGCGCTGTCCGGGCTCGCCGCACCGCACGGGTTCGGCGCCACCTTCACCCCGTGGTTCGTGGCGCAGACCCGGATCGCGGCCGCACTGGAATCGGTGATCGGCGGGGCCGCGGCGCTGGGCGTGGATATCGCCCGGCTGGTCACCGGCGCACTCGAAACGGTCGCCGAAGCTGCCGACGCCGGCGCGCCGCTTCCGACGTGGGGGAGTGTCCACGTACTCGCTCCGATCCACGGGTGGGACCTGGTCGGGGCAACACCGAAGCACCCCGAGGTCGCGCGGCAGCTCCGCCCGCAACCACAGCCGCTGGGTGGTGACGCCGAATGCATTATGGCCAATGCCAGTGCGGTGGGCTTTTCGCATGCCTGCGGTGTCGGATCGGCCGCTCGCTATGCGTGGGACCTGGCCGACCGTGACGCGAGCCGGTGGATCGTGCCATTGGGTGTCAGTGGCGATCCACGGTCCCCGTGGTTCGAGGACCAGGCGCCGCTCTGGGCGCAGGGCGAGCTGATCGACATCGTCAGCGACTGGTCGACAGTGCGGGAAACCGCGGTGCAGCGCGACGAATTCACTCGGATCGCCGGAACACTGCGGCTCGCACAGTCGGTGCCCGCGGCAGCTGAGCAGTCCCCGATCGGCCCGAAGCAGGAAGAAGTATGACGAACCTATTGACCGATGCGCGGCTGGAAGTCTTTCGCCGGCGTCTGGCCGTCGCGGGGGCCGGCGTCGGCCCGGCGGAGAGCCTCGCGACCTCCGAGACGGTTTCCACCGGCAGTCTTGCTGTTGCCGAACGCCGGATGTGGAAGATCTACCAGCTCGACCCGGACTCGGTATCCCACAATATCGGCCTGGTCCTGGATTTCGCCGGTACCCATACGATCGACTCGGTGATCGCCGCGTTCGAGCTCATGGTGCGTGATGCGGCGGTGCTCAGCTCGGTGATCGTCGTCGGGGCGGAAGGGGATCCGCGCCGGGAGGCCATCGAGCACACCGGCCGCTGGGTCGAGCCCGGTGCCGTCTGGGAGTGGGGCGCACTGCCGCCGTACGGCGCAGCGACCGCTACGGGCCGATCGATCGGCCGTGCGCAGATCCGGGCAGCTGCCGAGGCATTGGCGCAGGCGCCGTTCGCCTTGACCCGGGAGCCGCCGTTACGGGCGCGGATCTTCGCGGCTGCCGATGGTGCGGTCACGGTAGCGCTGGTCGTTCATCACCTGGCTGTGGACGACACCTCCTGGCCATTGCTGCTGGGAACGCTGGTTTCCGGTGCCCGGCCCGCCGACGTCGTCCGCCCCGCCCGTCCGGTGACCGCCGTGGGCTCCGACGAGATCGACCGGGCACTGCGGCACGCCCAGGACACGTGGGCGGCAGACGATATCCGGTACCCGCTCTCCGGCGAGTTGCCGGGTGACAGCGCCGAGCAGAGCTGGCTCGCCCCGCTCGCCGATGCGGCCGGTATCCGCCTCGGAGCCCCGATCGAGCCGGCGGGCATCGAGGCGTTGGACGGCGTCGCCCGCGAGGTCGGCGCCACTCTCAACGCGCTTCTCATCGGAGTGTGCGCCGTGAGCGTGTATGCCCTCACCGGCGCCGCCGACCACGTCCTGCTGGTGCCCGCCGATAATCGTGATCCCGACGACGGCCCCGACCGGGTCGGCTACAGCGGGAATATCGTCCCGATGCGCTTCCGCTTCGATCCGGCGGCGACCGTGGGTAACGCACTGCGCGCGGCGGTTTCGGTGGTGTACCGGGCGATGGAATTCGCCACTGTCGACTACGGCACTGTGCTCACGGCGCTGCGTACCGCGGGCGGTCGCTTCCCTGTCGCCGAGATCATGGCGTCCGTGCGGAATGCGCCGCTACGCGATATCCCGGCGCCCGCTCGGGGCCGGGTGAGCTACGAGTCCGTATTCCACGGCGTCGGCAACTATCCGCTGACGCTGGCCTTCGAACGCGGCGCCGATGACCGCGTCCACCTGGAGGTCGATTACCAGCCGGAGGTAGTCGGCGCCGAGCTCGCCCGCAGTGCCGGCGAAATGGTGTCCGCACTCGTCGCAGCAATTCCACGTGCGTTGGACCGCCCCTTGGACGAACTCGTTCGGACCATCCGCGAATCCACCTAGATCACGCAGTCGAAACTGCTTCGCGCCGCGGTGGGGACGGACGAATGCAGTCGTCATCCATATTCGAGTCGATGGGCTACCCGTGTCAGAGAAAATCGCATTCCCACGAAGACAGAGATCCAAGTTCGCCACGCCGGGTGACGGGTGGACGGCCATCGGCCACGGCCTCGCGCAGTTGGCCGGTCCGGTCGAATCACGGCATCACGGCGCACCGCTGCCCTGGGGAAATCCGGCCGACGTGCTCGAGGCCGTGGCCGAGCAGCTGGGCCCGGAGCGGATCCCGGACCACGGGGCAGGGGAGGACGCGGCGCTGAACCGGGTGGCCGAACTGATCGCCGCCTACGGCCTGGACCTCACCCACCGGCATGCGGCGGCGCACCTGCAGCCGCCCTCGCTGCGGGTGGCGGTGGTTGCCGATGCGCTGGCGGGCGCCACCAACGCGTCGCTGGATACCTACGATTCGGGGCCGGCAACGCTGGCCATCGAGAAATGGACCATCAGCGCACTCGCCGAGCTGGCCGGTTTCACCGAAAGGTCCGGTGGCGTCTTCGGCCCCGGTGGGTCCTACTCGAATCTGCTCGCGCTGTTGATAGCTCGAGATTACAGCGCCGCCCGGCTCGGCATCGATACCCGCAGCAACGGCGTGAGCGGTCTGCCTCGCCCGGTGGTGCTGTGTTCGCAGATCGCGCATTTTTCGGTGCACCGCGCGTGCGCAGCACTCGGCCTCGGGGAGAGCGCCGCGATCGGAGTTCCGGTCGATTCCGAGCACCGGATGATCCCGGAGGCTCTCGACGAGCTGCTCACCGGACTCGCCGAAAGTCACACCCCGGTCGCGATCGTGGCCACGGCAGGCACCACCGACTTCGGCTCCGTCGATCCGTTGCCCGAGATCGCCCGCATCGCGGCGCGCCACGGCGTCTGGATGCACGTCGACGCCGCATACGGTTTCGGCACATTGTTCTCCGATAAGCTCGCCGGGCTGCTCACCGGTCTCGAGCGGGCCGATTCGGTGACACTGGATCTGCACAAGGTCGGCTGGCAGCCGGCCGCCGCCAGTGTGCTGCTGCTCGCCGATCAGGGGCGATTCTCCGCGCTGAACCGGTCGGTGGCCTATCTCAACCCGGACGACGATATCGAGGCCGGTTTCGGCGGCCTGCTCGGCCAGACTCTGCAGACCACTCGTCGCCCCGATGTGCTCAAGGTCCTGGCCACCTTTCTCGCTTACGGCCGGACCGGATTGGGTGAGATGCTCGATACCTGCCACGATCTCGCCCGCCATGCCGAGCGTCGTATCGTCACCGAGCCGCAGCTCGAGCTCGTCGCACCGGTCACCATGACCACGGTCGTGTTCCGCTACCGCTGCGAGGACCTCGACCTCGACCAAGTGAACGGGGAACTGCGCCGGCGCCTGATCAGCTCCGGTAAGGCGCTCATCGGCCGAACCCAGGTATGCGTCCACGGCGAAGGCGAACCCCGCACCTGTGTGAAGCTCACCCTGCTCAACCCGGAAACCACCGAACGGGATATCGATGCCCTGTTCGACGAACTGCTGCGTATCGGGCTGGAAGTGGAATCCGAAGGTCTGCGTCACGATCACGGCGAGATGGTGAAGAGCCATGAGTGATATACGGAAAGTCGACGTACTCGGTATCGGCTGCGGGCCGTTCAACATATCGCTGGCGGCCATGGCCTCGACTGTCGACGACCTCGACGTGCTCGTGGTCGACTCCGCCGAGGAATTCCGCTGGCATCCCGGCCTCCTGTTCGACGAGGCGAAACTACAGGTCAGTTTCCTGTCCGACCTCGTCTCGCTGGTCGACCCGACACACCCGATGTCGTTCCTGGCCTATCTGGCCGACGTCGACCGCCTGTACCCGTTCCTGGTGCGTGAGGACTGGTTCCCGACGCGACGCGAGTACGAGGCGTACCTCCTGTGGGCGGTCGGGAAGCTGGATTCGCTGCGCTTCGGCACCACCGTCGACGCGGTGCGCTGGGACGGCGCACGCGGTCATTTCGAGGTGTTGATGTCCGGTTCCGCCACCACCTCGATGGTATACGCGGAGCATGTGGTGGTCGGCGTAGGAACCGAACCGTCCATCCCGCAGGCGCTCTCGACCGGATCCTCCGCACTGGTACACAGTGCGCAATACCTGTACCACCGCGACACCGCGCATCGCGCGCAGGCCGTCACCGTGATCGGCTCCGGTCAGTCCGGCGCCGAGATCGTCATCGATCTGCTCGAAGAGAACCTGCGTGGCGGTCCGGCCGTGCGCTGGTGGACCCGCACCCCGTGGTTCGCGCCGCTGGATTTCACGAAGCTTTCCCTGGAGATGACCACACCGGCGTATATGGACTACTTCCACAGCCTGCCGGAGGCCACCCGCGATCGAGTGCGGGCCGGGCACTGGCAATTCCACAAAGGCATCTCCACCGATACCTTGGAACGCCTGCACGATCTGCTCTACCGACGGCAGTTGCTGGAGAAGTCGCAGCCGGTGGAGTTGCGCAACGGTGTCGCGGTCGAGGGCCTCGACACGCTGCCCGACGGCCGCCTCCGGGTCCGGGGACTGCACCGTGACACCGGAAAGAAGATCGCCCACACCGCCGACCTGGTGATCGCGGCGACCGGATACCGGTACCGCAGGACCGACTTCCTCGACCCCCTGGAAGAGCATCTGCGGCGTGATTCGCGCGGCCGTCTGGTGTTCGAGAACAACCATTCGGTGAGCGCCGAGGACGCGCTGCGGGGCCGGTTGTTCGTGGCCAACGCGGAGGAACACAGCCACGGTGTCTCCGCACCGAACCTGGACATCGGTGCCGTGCGCAACGCCAAGATCATCAACAGCGTGACCGGGCGCGAAGTCTATCGCCTTCCGCGGAATACCGCGTTCACGAGCTTCGGGGTCACCGGCGAGGAGGTTCTCGAATAGGGCGCGGCGCCCTTCGCCAGGTGGGCCTCGTCCCGCGTGCGGTGCCGTTCACCGACGCCGCGCCGGTTCTCCGGACGCTTCACCCCAGTGGTGTCTCTCCGATCCGACCGGAGGGACAACGCCGGCCCCGGGCCGGCGGATCCGAACATTCTTTGAGGAGTTTCAGATGTCCGACCGAATTCGCGACGTACTGCACAGCATTCTGGAAGAAGATCTCGACCTGCCGCTCACCGGCCTCGACCGGGAGTCGCTCCTGGTCGAGGATCTCGGCATCGACTCGGTCGCTTTCGCTATCGGTGTCGTGGCCATCGAAGAGCGCCTGGGCGTCCGGCTCACCGAACGGGAGATGGCCGAGGCAGCATCGGTCGGTGATCTGGAAGACTTGATCCGCGGCAAGTCCGGCGCTGTCGCATGACAGTCGCCGCGCCCGCCGACTCGTATTCCGATCTGCTCGCCCGGGCCTTCGACGACCGGGTGGTCCGGTGGACCGAACAGGCCGAACAGGACAACCAGTTCCCACGGGTCCTGCTCGAACATCTCGGTGCCGAGGGTGTTTTCGCGCGGAAATGGAACGACCGCAAGGTCACCGACCTCGGCGACCATTTCGCACTGGCCCGCGCGCTGGGCGCGCTCGGTTCGGCGGCCATCGGTGTCGGAGTGAGCCTGCACGATTCGGCGATCGCCGTGCTGCGCCGATTCGGGCGTACCGATTTCCTGCGGCAACTCGCCGAGCAGGCGATCGCGGTCGATACAGTGGTGTGCATCGGGGCGTCGGAGGAATCCGGCGGCTCGGACCTGCAGAACGCCCGGACCCGGATCGAGCCGGAGAGCGGCGGCTACCGGATCGTCGGTCACAAGAAGTTCGTTTCACTCTCGCCGATCGCCGATTACATGCTCGTCGTCGGGCGCACCCTCGGCGATGAACCGGCGACCGAATCGGGCAATGTCGCGCTGGCAGTGGTGCCGGTCGCGCAGGTGCAGGTCGGCAAGCCGTACCGGAAGCTCGGTGCCGGACCGCTGGATACCGCCGCGGTGAGCATCGACACCTGGATTCCGGAGGACGCGCTCCTCGCACGCCCCGGCACCGGTTTGGCGGTGATCAGCTGGGGTCTGGCCCACGAACGCTATTCGGTGGCCGGTCAGATCGCCGCGTCCTGCGAGCGCATGCTCGGCGTAACCCTGGCCCGGATGTACGACCGCGTCCAATTCGGCAAGCGCCTCTACGACCATCAGGCGCTGCGACTCCGCGTCGCCGATCTGCAATCGCGGGTCGACACCCTGCGCCACGCACTGGCCGGCGTCGCCGCCGAGGGACGTATCAATCTGCGTACCGCCGCCTCGCTGAAGGTCACCGCGGCCAATCTGGGCGAAGAAGTGGCCTCGGAGTGCCTGCACATCTGGGGCGGTATCGGCTACCTCGATACCGGTCTCCCACTGAACCGCTGGTTCCGGGATATGAAACTGGCGCGCGTCGGTGGCGGTACGGACGAGGTGCTGTGGGAACTGGTGGCCGCGGCCATGAAGCCCGACACGGACGGCTACCAGGCTTTACTCGCGAAAGTGGACACGCAATGACAGATGCCTCGGTAACGACGCTGACCCCCTCCGACCACACCTACCTGCACCTGGACACCGACAGCAGCCCGATGCACTGGGCGATGCTGCTCGAGCTGTCCGCCGATGGCGCCCACGTGCCGATCGGCGAGGTGCGGGAACGGGTGCGTGAGCGCAGTGAACTGTTCGAACTGTTCCGGCTCGGCATCGACCGCGGGCGCTGGCGCCGCCCCCGCGAAGTAGTGGCCGAGAAGATCGATGTGGACAGCCATCTCGCCGCCGCCGAGTACACCGACGCGGCAGAGTTGAGCAAACAGGTGACCGCACTGCTCGAGGCGCCGCTGCCTCGTCCGCAACCGATGTGGCACATCACGCTGTTCACCCCGGTCGCCGACGGGGCCCAATACTTCCTGCTGCGCGTGCACCATGCGTTGTCCGACGGTATCGCCGGCGCCGCCTTCGCCGCGTTGCTGGCCGACGGTACGGCCGAGGAACTAGCCGAGTTCGAGCGGTTCGCGACGAGCCCACGGTTCCGGACACCCGAAGTCGAGCCGGAGATCATGAAGGAGGCAAAGGCCGCCTTCGCCGCACAGCACGCCGCCGGAAAGGTCGGCCGTAACTGGCCGAAACTCACCAGCTCCGGCCGGCGCGAATACGCGTTGTACAGTGCCTCCACCCGCGACCTGCGCCGCGCCGCCAAGGCACGCGGCGCCTCGGTGCACGAGTTCCTGCTCGCGGCCGTCGGCCGCACGCTCAGCCTCGCCCCGCCCGGTTCGGTGGCCGCCGAGGTGATCCGGGTAACCCTGCCGGTGACCAACGATCCGGACTTCCGGCACACGGGTAACGCTGTGATCGTCACCCCGTTCAATCTGGCCGGCAACGTTCCCGATCTCGACCGGCAGATCGAGCGCTGCAGAGCGGAACTGGCCGTCGTCGAGAAACGCCGCCCCGAGCTGACTTCCGCCGCGCCCGCGACCGAGCCCGGGCTGCCCTGGGCGCTGCGGCGGGTGATCGGTAGCGCGGCCATGAAACATATGAGTCCCGACATCCACATCGGTATCAACCCCGGATTCTCCAGGGTTCGTTCCGTACTCGGAAAACAGATCACCGAATTGACCGCGCTGTCGCCGCTGGCCGGTTACTCGTTCTCGGTGACGTCGCTGATTCTGGGCAAGCGGACATCATTCGGCGTTGTCGTCGACCACGCCGCCCTGCCGCCGGGGTACGCCGACACCTTCGTCGAGCAGTTCGACCGGGTCCTCGGCGAGGCGTAGTACGCCACGGCCGGAAATATCCCGCCAGGCAGAAATGGAACTCCAATGAGCAGAATCACCCAGTTGCTTTTCGACGAACCGGTGTCCGAAGTCAAAGGTTTGTGGAGCGGCCCCGACGCATCGGAGCTGACCTTCCGATCTTGGGATCGGCTGCGAGCCAAGGCCCGCCGGGCCGCCGCCGGATTGGCCGAGGCGGGTGTGATGCCGGGTGACTCCGTCGCGATCCTCGCGGGCCCGGCCGACGATGTCATCATTGCGGTACAGGCGATCTGGATGCGTGGCGCGGTTTTCACCATGCTGCACCAGCCCACCCCGCGCATGAATCTCGAGACCTGGCTGACGGATACGCGTTCGGTGATCGATATGCTGGGCGCCCGGGTGGTCGTGCTGAGTGAGCCGTTCACCGAGGCCGTGCGAGATCTCGACCTCGGTGCACCGGTTGCCGTCATCGCTGAACTGGCCGAGCGCACCGAAACGGTCGCGCATGTGCCGACCGCCGAAGACGATACCGCCATCCTGCAGCTGACCTCCGGCACCACCGGTGTGCCGAAGGCGGTGGCGATCTCCTACCGGAACCTGCATCAGAACCAGGTCGCCATGGTCGACCGGACGGGCTTCACCGCCGAGTGGGTAGGCGTCAGCTGGCTGCCGCTCTACCACGATATGGGCATGATCGGCCTGCTCATGACCCCGCTGCTCGCGCAAGCGACCGCGGTGGTCGTTCCGCCGCTCGCGTTCCTGAAGAATCCGCTGTGCTGGGCGGAGTTGATCAGCCGTTTCGAGGGAAACTACACCGCGGCACCGAATTTCGCCTATTCGCTGCTGGCCCGGCGGCTGCGTCGGGCGCCCGACGGCGCCTATGACCTGTCCTGTCTGCGGGTCGCAGTCAACGGCGCGGAGATCGTCGACGAAGCGACCTTGCGGGAATTCCTGGATGCGGCAGCCCGTTTCGGATTCCGCCCGGAGGCCCTGACCCCGGCCTACGGTATGGCCGAGACCACCCTTGCCACCTCGTTCACCGATGCCGGCGCGCGCTATTCGGTGGATATCATCGAACCCGGACGCGCCGAAGGCGAAGGCGTGGTCGAACGTGACTCGGCCGCGGCATCGCGAACTCTGATGCGGTTGGGAACACCGGTCGCCGGGATCGAACTGAAAGTCGTCGACGGTTCAGGGGCGGCGCTACCCGCCGACCGGATCGGCGAAATCCTGGTCCGCGGAGACGCGGTGACCCGGCGATATCTCCTGCCCGACGGTTACGTATCGGCGGTGGACACCGAAGGCTGGCTGGCCACCGGCGATCTGGGATATATCACCGATACCGGTGAGACGGTGGTGACCGGGCGTAAAAAGGACATCATCATTGTCTCCGGCCGCAATATCGCGCCTACTACGGTCGAGCGTGCCGCGGCCGGAATCGACGGTGTGCGCGCCGGCAGTGTTGCGGCATTGGCCGTGCGCCTGCCCGGGATGGCGCGCGAAGGTATCGCCGTGATCGCCGAATCCGATCTCGCCGAGGATGCCGAGCAGAGTGAGCGGATCCGTAAGGAAGTGGCCCGAGCGGTATTCGACGATATCGGCATCGCTCCGGCAGTCGTCACGATCGTGCACAAGGGTGCACTGCCCAAGACTCCGTCGGGCAAGTTACGCCGTTCGTCGGCCGCAAGCCTCATTTCGTTTTGATCAAAAGCCGCAGAAGTTAGGATTGACTTGCCTAACTTTTGCGGCCTATTGTTGGACCGCCCGGAGGCCCGGGTTTGTTGGTTGTTTGGTCGAAGGGACCGCCCATGCCGAAACTCATCAGGATCGTTTCCGCCTTAGTCTTCGCCGCACTGCTCGGCCTGGGCCTGGCGCAGCCCGCCGCCGCCGATGTGTCGATTCGCGACGGCAAGGTCGGCGACCTCTACGTTCGCGACGAAGTCCCGAACCTCGGTCAGCTCGAGCGGCAGTTCGCTGCCTTCTGGAACCCGAACATCGGCGTCGAGCCCAAGCTCGAGGTCAGCTACAACGGCCCGCAGGCGCGCGGTGCGCTCGAACAGGTCATGGCGAACAGCCAGACCATGGACTTCTTCTCGATCCAGGGCCGTGCCGTCGGCGATATCGCTATCTCCGGCAACACGATGTCGGTGCGGGTCGAGGGTGTGATGGCGGGCTTCCCGGCCACCTCCATCAACTACCGCTTCATCCGTGAAGGCGGTCTGTGGAAGTACGACTGGAAGGCGATCTGCGCCGAAATGCAGTGCGCGGGTAACCCGGACTTCGGGTACTGACAGCCGCAGAGAATTCCGGAACGACTCCCCGTCGACGCCACGGCCGAACGGGGAGTCGTTCTCCGTATAAGCCCACCACTCAGTCGTTCAGGAATGTATCGATGATCAGTATTCGCGGCGTATCCAAACGCTTCGGAGATATCGTCGCCGTAGACGATGTCAGCTTCGAGGCCGAACCGGGCTCGATCACCTATCTACTCGGGCCCAACGGCGCCGGCAAAACCACCGTGATGCGGATGATCGCCGGCCTGACCCGGCCCACCGGCGGCACACTTGTCATCAACGGTAAAGGCCTACTGGAATTCCGGGACACCCTCCGCGAAATCGGATTCGGCCTCGGCGCGTTCACCCGCAACCCCCAGCACACCGCGACGCAGCATCTGCTGTGGCAAGCCCGCCTGGGCGGACTGCCGGCGGCCGCCGTCGGCCGGGCGCTGGAACGGGTCGGGCTGGAAAAGGTCGCGAAGCGTCCGGTCGGCAAATTCTCCTACGGCATGCTGCAGCGGCTCGGTATCGCCGCGGCGCTGCTGGGCGATCCGCGAACTCTGGTGCTGGACGAACCGGCCAATGGGCTCGACGTCGAGGGCACGCTATGGCTCCGCGACCTCGTCACCGGGCTCGCCGCCGACGGAAAATGCCTGCTGGTGGCCTCGCACAACCTCACCGAGGTCCAGATCACCGGCAACCGGATCGTCATCATGGGCAAGGGGAAGGTGCTGTCCGACACGAGCAAGGACGAGTTGGTCGCCCGCGGCTCCGGCCCACGACCACTGGAATCCGCCTACCTCGGGATCACCGCGAACAGCGTCGAATACACCACCGGCGGAGGTGCAGGCTGATGCTCACCCGCTATCTGATCCGCGCAGTCCGCAGCGAACTCGCGAAGCTCTCATGGCGCAACCCGCTGTGGTACACGGTCGTCCCGCTCGCGATCCTGATCCCGGTGGCGCTCAACTTCGGGATCGCCAAGGCCTCTCAGGCCGAAACCATCAACGGTTACGGCGGAATGGAGACCAGCAATGCCACCTACTGGGTGCTGATCTTTTCGACGTTCATCCTCATGTCCGGTGCGGTGTCCTCGCTGAGCAACGAATTCAAGGACAAGACCGTCGAGACCGTCGCGGGAATCCAGGCCCGCCGCTGGCTGCTGCCCGTCGCGAAGCTGATCGTGTTCGGCCTGCTCTCCGGTGTGGTGGCCGGTGCGACCACCTTCCTGCTGCTGGGCGGCTTTCCGCACCTGTTCCCGGACGTATGGGGCAAGGTGGATGCCTTCTCCGGCACCGGGATCCGCCTGCTGATCTGTGTGCCGATCTTCACCGTGCTGGTCTGTGCCCTCGGTCTGGGCCTGGCCGCACTACTGCCGAAACCGGGCCTGGTGGTGATGATCGTGCTGCTGTGGAAGTTCGGCATCGAGGTTTTCGTTACGTTCGTCAACAACGATTTCGGGCGCATGCTGCAACGGTTGTCGCCGTTCAAGAACGGCGAACTCGGTGTCGGCCAGCTCTCCACCATCGAAAGCTACTTCGGCGGCCCGAACGGATCACTGCTGTACTTCGCGGTGCCGTGCCTGGTCATATTCGTGCTCGGCACCCTGCGCCTGTCCACGGGGGATATGAAAAGCGACTGATCGAGGCCGGGGCGCCGGTATGCGCTGCTGTGTTGTCAGCGGCGTTCCGCGGCATGCCGGAAGCCGCGGAACGCCACCGGCCCGAACACGGCGATCAGTCCGATCGTCCAGAGCACCGTAATGACCAGTGGCTCCGCCACCGGACCGCCCTCGGTCAATCCGCGAACAGTATCGATTGCCGGTGTCATCGGCTGATGCCGGACCACCGGCTGGAGCCAGCCCGGATACTCGCTGACGGGTGCGAAACCGCCGTTGAAGAACAGCAGCAGGAGGAAGAACCCATTGAGTTGCTGGACGGCCTGCCGGCCGGAGGCGACTGTGGCCATGGCGATCACCGGCACCGCGATACCGACCGCGAAGACCATCGCCACCAGGACAGCGCCGATTCCGGCGGCGATACCCTGCTCGAACCGGAATCCGAGTGGGATCGCAACGGCGAACAGGACAGCGGTGGCTATCCCGGTGCGTACCGCTTCGGCGAGCAGCCGACCGGCGAGGAAACCCGGGCGCGGGACCGGCAGCGTCCACATCCGGGCCAGCAGCCCGGTATCACGTTCGTGGATGAGGCTGATCGCCGTGGCCAGAGTGCCGAACAGGGCGCCCACCAGCGCCACCAGACCGGTGTTGCCGAAGATGCTGTCGCCACCGCCCATCGAGGTCACGGTTTTGCCGAGGACCAATTGGAACATCAGCAGCAGGAAGGCCGGAAAAACTATCGACTGCACCACGATCCCCGGATCGCGCGACCAGGAACGCATGAGCGCGCCCGCCTGGACGATCGATTGCCGCAGTACCGGCACGCTCTGCCGGTGTGGCCAGATTGCTGTATAGGTCATCGTCTCCGTCATCGTTTCACCTGCGCTCGGCCCGCGGCCACCATTGCCGCGCCGCCGCTGACGAGCAGCGCCACCGACCAGACTGCCACCGCGGTCAGTTCGGCACCGCCGCCCGCGGCGAGCGCACGGAGGGCGTCGGCGTAGACCGACATCGGCTGATTACGTACGAACGGCTGCACCCACTCGGGGAATGCCTGCGCGGCGACCAGGCCGGTGGATGCCATCACCAGAATCAGCTGCGGGATCATGAGAACGCTCGCGATCGACACCGAATTGCGCGCGACGGTGCCGATCGCATCGGTGATCAGGCTCATTGCCAGCCCGAAGACGATGACGAGAACGACAAAGACGAGGGTTTCCACGATGGTGCCCTGGAGCCGGAAGCCCAAGCCGCAGCCGATGGCGAGCCCGCCGCCGAGCGCCAGGGCCATCCGCACGACAACCCAGGCCATACGCCCGAGGAACGGGGCGACGCGCGGGATCGGCAGCGACATCATCCGCTCGTGCACACCGGCTCGCGCGTCCTGTCCGGCAGTCTCGGTGGCAGTGATGGCGGTGAACAGGCCGGCCTGCAAAAGTATTATCGGCGTGAGGAATTGCGCATAGTCGCCCCCGCCGAGTTCGAACTGGCGGTGCAGCGGCGTATAGAAGCAGAGGAAGAATACGACCGGCCCGAGGACGGCGAAGACGACATCGCCCGAGCGCACTGCGGCCAGAATCTTCTGGCGGGCGAGAGTAGCGGTGGCCGGTACGAGCCCGACCGAACTCCGGGCGGCGGTGCCCGGAAAGTTCGTGGTGGGCGCGGGCTCGACAGTGGTCGCCGTCATCAGCTCGTCTCTGTCAATTGGAGGAACACCTCGTCCAGCGATGGCTGCCGGAGGCCGATATCGACCACATCGATTCGCGCAGAGTCCAATCGGGCGATAACACCGGATACCGTTGCCATTCCGTTCGGCGCCCGGACCACCAGTCGAGGATGGGCCTGCGCCCCGGCGGCTGTGCCGTGCGCCGGCGATTCGACGAGTTCCAGCCCCTCGAGCAGCCCGATGACCTGGTCGGTATCGGCGCGATCCACGAGGGTTACTTCGCAAACAGCCGCGCCGGCCTGCTTTTTCAGCTGCCCCGGTGTGCCGGCGGCAACCACCGATCCCCGGTTGAGCATCACGATGTGATCGGCGAGCCGGTCGGCTTCCTCCAGGTACTGGGTAGTCAGCAGTACCGTGATCCCGGCCTCCCGCAGGCCGGCGACCGTATCCCACACCGAGGCGCGGCTGCGTGGATCCAAGCCCGTGGTCGGTTCGTCGAGGAACAGCACCTCGGGCCGGGTGACCAGGGCACTGGCGATATCGACCCGGCGTCGCATCCCGCCGGAAAGGGCACCGACCCGCCGGTTGCGCACGGCTGCGAGGTCGAATTGCTCGACGAGTTCGTCGATGCGGGTGCTCAGCCCCCGGCCGCGCAAACCGGTGAGACGGCCGAAAACGGACAGGTTCTCCACAGTGGTGAGCCCCTCGTCCAGAGACGCGTATTGCCCGGTGAGCGAGACCTTTTCGCGCACCAGAGCAGCCTCGGCGACCACATCGTGACCACAGATCCGGGCGCTACCGGAGGTAGGTCGTTGCAAGGTGGACAGCAGAGTGACCGTTGTGGTCTTACCGCTCCCGTTCGGGCCGAGTAGGCCGAGTACCTCTCCGCGGGCGACTTCGAACGAGATACCGTCGAGAGCCGCCACCTCACCGTATCTCTTGACGAGATCGGTGACCTGGATCGCTGACATGGATTTCTGCCTCCCCTCGGAGAGTTCTGCCACGAACCCTCCGATACTTAGGGAAGGCTACACTACCTTTCCGAGAGGTGGTGGGGGATCTTGTGCGTACCAGCTGCGTGCGCTCACGCCCGTTCATTTGAATCGGGCTGATCCCAACCGGGACGGCCGCACCGTGGGGTGGCGGAATAAGCCGCGTATCCGCGTGTCCACGCTGGTCGCGCCCATCGTCGACCCGGCGCATTCGCCGCCCCGCCTCTGCACTGTCCCTGCGGCCGCCCGGCACCGTCGCGAAACGCCGCTATCGTCACCGTTCATGCAGGTCAGCAAGATGAACCCCGAGCAGTCGGGCGGCGCCACGCCTGTCCGCCGGTTGCGTGCGGACCAGGCGAGGCGTGTTGCCGATATCCTGCGCCGGCAGGTCCACATCGGCACCGTCGGCGATACCCTGCCCAGCGAACAGCAACTGGCCGCGGAACACGGGACATCCCGTAACACCATCCGCCATGCGCTGGCTCTGCTGCGGGACGAAGGACTGATCGACCGCGCGCCCCGGGTGGGAACCCGGGTAGCCGCCGAGAAATTCGACCACGGACTGGACGCGCTTCTGGGCCTGCAGGAAACCCTGGAGGGACGCGGAACAGTCCGCAACGAAGTCCGCGTCGGCCAGTGCATCACCGCTCCGCCGGTGATCGCTCGGCGGCTCGGCCTCGAATCCGATGCTCAGGTCGTCTACCTGGAACGCCTGCGTTATCTCGGCGATCGGCCATTGAGCCTCGACCTCACCTACCTGGCCCCCGATATCGGCGCCCGCGTCCTCGACCACGACCTCACCCACACCGATGTGTTCGTTCTCCTCGAACAGCTCAGCGGGCAATTCCTCGGTTCGGCGGATCTGAATGTCGAGGCGATACCCGCCGACCGGCATACCGCCGCCACGCTCGATGTCCCCGCAGGCGCACCGCTGCTGATGCTCGAACGTCTCACCCGTCTCGACGACGGAACACCGGTCGACCTCGAGTACATCCGTATGCGCGGTGACCGGATCACCCTGCGCGGCAGTCTTTCCCGCACGAACCCCGAATGGAAGGTCCTCTAGATGGCCCTGGCGAACCAGCGCACCGATATCCCCGTGACCATCGACGAATCGCTGTGTATCGAAGGCTGCACCCTGTGCGTCGAGATCTGCCCGCTCGACTCGCTCGCGATCAACCCCGACAACGGTAAAGCGTTCATGCACGTGGACGAATGTTGGTACTGCGGCCCCTGCGCCGCCCGCTGTCCCACGGGCGCCGTCACCGTCAACATGCCGTATCTCCTGAGGTAGACCCATCATGCCCACACTGAAACGTCTGGCCGCGTTGCTCGCCGCCGGGGCGCTCACCCTCACCGGGTGCTCGCTGGAAGACGCCACCGCCGGCGATACGGTGCGCGTCGTCATCGGATACCAGTCCAAAACGATCAATACCGTCACCGCGGGCACCCTGCTGCGCGCGCAAGGTTATCTGGAGCAGCGGCTGGCGCAGCTCACCGAGGACGGCGGGCCCGCCTACGAGGTCGAATGGCAGGATTACGACACCGGCGCCCCGATCACCGCGCAGATGGTGGCGGAGAAGATCGATATCGGTTCCATGGGGGATTACCCGCTGCTGATCAACGGGTCGCGCAGCCAGGCCAACGAGCGTTCCCGTACAGAGTTCCTCTCGGTCACCGGCTACAACCCCAAGGGCGCGCTGAACATGGTGGTGGTGCCCCCGGATTCGCCCGCTACAGCTCTTCCCGACCTGGCGGGGAAGAAGATCTCCGCCAGTGTCGGGTCCGCCGGGCACGGCACACTGGTGCAGGCGCTGACCCGCGCGGGTATCGACCCGGTCACCGGGGTGGAGGTGCTCAACCAGCAACCGCAGGTCGGTGCGTCGGCCCTGGAATCGGGGCAGGTGAGTGGCCTGTCGCAGTTCGTCGCCTGGCCGGGGTTGCTGGTGTTCCAGGACAAGGCGAAACTGCTCTACGACGGCGCCGAGTTGAACGTTCCGACATTCCATGGGGTCGTCGCCCGGAAGGACTACACGGCGCAGCGTCCCGAAGTAGTGGACGCGTTCCTGCAGGCGCAATTGGACGCCACCGAATTCCTGTGGCGGGAACCGCTGGAGGCCGCGCGGATCGTGGCCGAGGGGTCGGGACTGCCGCAGGAGGTGGTGTACCTCTACAACGGTCCTGGCGGCACCTCGTTCGACACCACCCTCAAACCGAGCCTGCTGGCCGCGTTCAAAGACGATGTGCGGTACCTGAAGTCGATCGGCGATTTCGCCGATCTCGATACCGACGCCTTCGCCGACGACCGGTTGATCCGGGCGGCGTTCGCCGCCCGCGGCCAGGATTACGACACCGCTCTCGCCGACACCACCAATCACACGACCGGTTCGGGCACCGAGCTGTGGCTCGACGGTCAGCACACCACCCAGCCGGCCGGTAGTCCGACCGAGCTGCTCCGCGCCGTGAAAGCCGCCCGGGCGCAGGGGAAGACGATCCGCGCCGCCTACGTCGTGGATTCCGAATTGGGCACCCGCTGGTTCGCCGACAAGGCGGTGTGGTTGCGCGAGGGGGCGACCTACCTGGCGTTCACCACCCCGGCCGCCGCTGGCCGCTACCGGCACACCCATCCCACTGCTGAGCCGGTCGATTACGACCAGGCCGTCGCGGAGGTCCGGTCGTGACTGTCGCCGCCCCCGCCGATTCGGGCGCCGCACTACACAGCGACCGCACCCGTGCGCGACCCCGCACCCGCTCGGTGTGGCCGGGCCGGGCGCTGCGGCTGGGTTCGGTGGCCGGTGCGGTGCTGCTCTGGCAGCTGCTGACTGCCGCCGACGTCCGGCTGTGGCTGCGTTTCGACACCCTTCCCACGGTCACCGAAGTGCTCGCCGCGTTCGGTCGTCAGCTGGGTACCGACGTCTACTACCTGGACCTGGCGCAATCGCTGATCCGCATTCTCACCGGTTTCGTCATCGCGACCGTGCTCGGTGTGGCGAGCGGCATCGCGCTGGGCCGGTCCCGGATATTCGCCGGGATCCTCGGTCCGCTCACCGAACTCGCCCGCCCCATCCCGGCGATCGCGGTAGTGCCGATCGCGATCCTGCTGTTCCCCGACGACGAAGCCGGGATCGTGTTCATCACCGGTCTGGCCGCCTATTTCCCCATCATGGTCAGCACTCGGCATGCCGTGCGCGCCCTGCCCACGCTGTGGGAGGACTCGGTACGCACGCTCGGCGGCAACCGCTGGGATGTCCTGGTGCGCGTCGTATTCCCCGGCGCACTGCCGGGGATCTTCGGCGGGCTCTCGGTCGGCCTCGGGGTCGCCTGGATCTGCCTGATCTCCGCCGAGATGATCTCGGGCCGGCTGGGTGTCGGCTACCGCACCTGGCAGGCCTACACCATCGTCGACTACCCGGGCGTGTTCGTCGGGATCCTCACCATCGGCGTCCTCGGTTTCGGCACCTCGGCGGCGATCGAACTGCTCGGCCGCCGAGTCACCCGCTGGCTGCCGAGGGGAGAGGAGAACGTCCGGTGAGCGAGCGCCGTCATCCCGGTTTCTACCGGATCCCGATCACAACCCCCGCAGAAAGGACGCCGTCTTGGTGACCACCACTCTCACCACCCGCGAGGCGTCACCGGAAACCGGCGAGCACGGGATGGCCCTGCGCCTGGACGCAGTATCGCTGTCCTACACCGGCGATCCGGTGATCGCGGACCTGTCGCTGGATGCCCGGCCCGGCGAGATCCTCGTACTCACCGGACCTTCCGGCTGCGGTAAATCCACCGTGCTGCGCGCTTTCGCCGGACTGCTGGCCCCCGATGCGGGCCGGGTCCTCGCCGACGGCGATCCGGTGACCACCACCTCCCGCGACCGCGCGGTCGTCTTCCAGGACAACGCGCTGTTGCCGTGGCGCAGTGTGCGCGCCAATATCGAGCTCGCGCTGCGGTTGCGCGGCGAACCGAAGGCCGGGCGCCGTGCCGCCGCCGACCGCTGGATCGCCGAAGTAGGGCTCACCGGGTTCGCCGACTACCTGCCGAAAAGCCTGTCCGGCGGGATGCGGCAGCGTGTGCAGCTGGCCCGGGGGCTGGCCGGAGCCCCGCGTGCGGTGATGATGGACGAACCGTTCGGCGCACTCGACAGCCAGACCCGGGCCACCATGCAGCGCCTGCTGATCGAGACCTGGCGCACCCACCCCACCACCGTCGTCTTCGTCACCCACGATGTGGACGAGGCCCTGCTGCTCGGTGACCGGGTCGCGGTACTCGGGCGGGCCGGTCGACCACTGCGCGCCCTGATCGACATCCCGAATCCGCGCGAAACCGCCGACCGGCAGGCGGATCGCGCCCGGCTCCTGGAGGCGCTGTCGTGACCGCACCCGCCTTGTTCACGGCACCCGAGATCGCCGAAACCGTTCGCCTCGACTGCGATGTCCTGGTCATCGGCGGTGGCACCGCGGGCACGATGGCCGCGCTGACCGCCGCCGAACACGGCGCGAACGTACTTCTGCTGGAGAAGGCGCACGTCCGGCACTCCGGTGCGCTCGCCATGGGAATGGACGGCGTCAACAACGCGGTGATCCCGGGGAAGGCCGAACCGGAGGATTACGTCGCCGAGATCACCCGGGCCAATGACGGAATCGTCGACCAGCGCACTGTGTACCAGACCGCGACCCGCGGTTTCGCCATGGTGCAGCGGCTGGAACGCTACGGCGTCAAGTTCGAGAAGGACGAATACGGGGAGTATGCGGTGCGCCGGGTGCACCGGTCGGGGTCCTATGTGCTGCCGATGCCCGAGGGCAAGGATGTGAAGAAGGCGCTGTACCGGGTGCTGCGGCAGCGCAAGAACCGGGAACGGATCCGGATCGAGAACCGGTTGATGCCGGTGCGGGTACTCACCGACGGCGGCCGCGGGGTGGGGGCGGCCGCGCTGAACACCCGGACAGGCGAATTCGTCACGGTCGGGGCGAAGGCGGTCGTCCTGGCAACCGGACCGTGCGGGCGCCTGGGATTACCCGCCTCCGGTTACCTGTACGGCACGTACGAGAATCCGACCAACGCCGGCGACGGCTATTCGATGGCCTATCACGCCGGCGCGGAGCTGAGCGGGATCGAATGCTTCCAGATCAACCCGCTGATCAAGGATTACAACGGCCCCGCCTGCGCGTATGTGGCGAATCCGTTCGGCGGATACCAGGTGAACGCCCAGGGGGAGCGGTTCGTGGACTCCGACTACTGGTCGGGGCAGATGATCGCGGAAGTGAAACGTGAGATCGATTCCGCGCGTGGACCCATCTACCTGAAGGTCTCACATCTGCCCGATGAAACCCTGCGCACTCTCGAAGGGATTCTGCACACCACCGAACGCCCCACCCGCGGTACCTTCCACGCCAACCGCGGCCACGACTACCGTACTCACGATATCGAGATGCATATCTCCGAGATCGGTTTGTGTGGCGGGCATTCCGCATCCGGGGTGTGGGTGGACGATAATGCCCGGACCACCGTGCCCGGTCTGTATGCGGCCGGTGATCTGGCATGCGTCCCGCACAACTACATGATCGGCGCCTTCGTCTTCGGAGAACTGGCCGGCGCCCACGCCGCCGGAACCCTCGCCGATGTGCCCGCCCCGGAAGAATTGCCGGCCGGCCAGATCGCCGCCGCCCACGAACTCGTCTATCAGCCGCTGCGTAACCCCGACGGGCCGCCGCAACCGCAGGTCGAATACAAACTGCGCCGTTTCGTCAACGACTATGTCGCGCCCCCGAAAACCGCCGCCAAACTCTCGCTGGCGGTGGAAACCTTCGAACGGATGCACGGTGACCTCGCCGAAATGGGTGCGCGCACCCCACACGAACTCATGCGCGCCGTCGAGGTGTCGTTCATCCGCGACTGCGCGGAAATGGCCGCCCGCAGTTCGCTGACCCGCACCGAATCCCGCTGGGGCCTCTACCACGAACGCGCCGACCTCCCGGAGCGCGACGACCAGCAGTGGCGCTACCATCTCAACCTCCGCAAATGCGCCGACGGCACGATGGAGTTCCTGAAGCGGCCGGTCGCGCCGTATCTGGTGCCGGTACCCGGACTCGAAGATCTTCCCTCGATGGACGAGCCGGTCGTCATCGCTCAACCCGACCTCATCGGGCACCGCCGCGCCCCGGAAACCGCTACGCCCGAACCGGCCGGTGTGGTCGCCGAACCCGCTTCCGCCGCCTCGCCGCGGCTCGTTGCGTTACTCGCCCTGGATGCACCCACCGCCGCGCAACTCGCGGATTACCTCGGCGATCCCGACGACCTGGTGCGGGTCGCATCGATCGGGGCACTGACGGAGAGCACCCCCGACGGCTACGCGCCACTCCTGGTGCAGGCACTCGACGATGGGTCGGCCACTGTCCGCGCAGCCGCCGCGGCCGCACTGCGTGAACTCGTGGAAGTCCTGCCTTCCCCGGCGGGCCTCGCCGACCGGCTCGGTTCCGGCGACCCGGTCGTCCGCGCGGCCGTCGTCGACCTGTTGCGCGCGCTACGTGCGGGCACGGTTACCGATTACCGTGCGGCTCTGGGCGATTCCGACCACCGCGTCCGGATCGAAGGCGTCCGGGCACTGGTCTCGCTCGACGAACGCGAGGCGATCGCGGCCGCGGCCACCGATCCCAACCGCGAAGTGCGTATCGCGGCTGCGCAGGGTGTGGCCACGGTCGGCGGCGGCGGTACCGATATCGTGCGCGCGCTGTCCGGCGACCGTGACCCACTGGTGCGGGCCGCTGCGCTCGCCGCGTTCGCCGGGACCGGTGCCGCAGCGGCCGATATCGATACCTGTATCGCCGCGCTGCGGGACTCGGCCTGGCAGGTCAGAGTCGGTGCGGCCCGGGGTTTGGCGGCGGCCGATCCCGCCTCGGCAATTACCGCGCTGTCCGGCGCGCTCGCGGACCCGCACCTGGATGTACGCAAGGCAGCGGTGCTGACCCTGACGATCTGGCCCGGGTTCGAACCGGCCCGTCTGGCGCTGCACGGGGCGGTCGACGACACCGATGCGGACGTTCGCGCCTACGCGCGCCGAGCCCTCGTGACGTGAGTTGATCGCGCTGACCGGCGGTTTCCGGTATCCGAGGCACCTGGAACCCTCGGTTGCCGCGCGGGCCTCAGCGAGACGCCTCATGCCCAAGGGCGAGGCAGTATCTCGCTGTCGGGTGCTTGTCAGGTCGTCTCGCGTGCGGATCAGCTCTGACGGTGTCCAGTCCCAGCGAGATTCGGGCGGCACACGGCCGTAGGTGGTGGCGTCGATGCGCACCGCGGTGAGGCCCAGATCCCACGGGCGTGCCATCGCTCGTCGAAGCCGATGACCGGCGAGACCGGCCGGTGCCCGGAACCATCCGGGGAGCCGCGCACCAGGCGTTGCCGGCCGCCGCGGACATAGGGCGGATGTCTGCTCGATCAGCCGCGGCGTGCGGTTGCCAGCAGTTGGTCGACGGTGGCCAGTTTGATCCGGGGTCGTCCGGCGGCAGCGCCCGCGGCCCGCTCGGCACGGTCGATAGCCTGCCAGGCAGTGCGGTCGAGCATCTCGGGTCGACGCTGCCGGACCAGTTCCGTGAGGGCGGTGCGGTCCCGGGCGGGAGCGGCCAATGCGCCGGCCCGGAAATCGTCGAGGATGGCTGCGACGGTTTCGGCGGCATCGGCGCGGTTCGAGCCGATCACCCCGCGGGGTCCGCGTTTGATCCAGCCGGTCGCGTAGACGCCGGGAACCGGTGTTCCGGCGGAGTCGACGACTCGGCCCGATTCGGTGGGCAGTATCCCGCGGTCGTCGTCGAACGGCAGATCGCCGATCGGTTGCCCGCGGTATCCGACGGCGCGCAGGACCAGCGACGCGTCCAGTTCATCGGTGTCGGCGGTCGGCCGGGCGGTGGGTGATCCGGCGGGGCCGGTGAGTTCGTTGTGCACATACCGCACGGACCGGACCCGTTCGTCGCCGGTGATTTCCGTGGGGGAGACGCAGTATCGGAACCGGATTCGCTTGTGCCCGTCGCGCGGCGGCCGGGCCGCGTACTCGCCGGCGGCGGCTACCTTCAGCCCGAGTTCGTACGCGGCGTCCGGACTGTCCAGGAATGCCTGCGCGGTCTCGTCGAGGACCACATCCGCCGGGTCGACGACGATATCGACCCCGGTCAACCGCCCCAGCGCCCGGAATTCGGGGGCGCTGTAGGCCGCTTGCAGCAGTCCGCGCCGGCCGAGGATCACGACCTCACGGATCTCACTGTGCCGCAGGGCCGCCAGCGCGTGGTCGGCGATATCGGTGGCCGCCAGTTCGTCGGGTTCCATGGTGAGCACCCGCGCGATATCCAGCGCGACGTTGCCGTTGCCGACGATCACTGCTCGCTGCCCGGACAGATCGAATTCCCGGTCCGCGTACTCGGGGTTGCCGTTGTACCAGGCCACGAATTCGGTGGCGGAGTGGCTGCCCGGCAGGTCTTCGCCGGGAATGCCGAGCCGCCGGTCCGCGGGCGCGCCGACCGCGTAGATCACCGCGTGCACGCTGTCCCGGAGTTCTTCGTGCGTGATGTGGGAACCGATTTCGGTGTTCAGATACATCTGTAGTGTGTCGCGTTTGAACGCGGCCGCGAACATATCGGTGACCCCGCGGGTCTGCGCATGGTCCGGCGCCACCCCGTAGCGGGCCAGCCCCCACGGAGTGGGCAACCGGTCGAACATCTCGACCTCCACCGACCCGGCGGACAGCAACTGTTCGGCGGCATAGCAGGCGGCGGGGCCGGTCCCGACGATCGCGACCCGCAACGTCCCCAGATCCTTGGCGAGGCGCCGTACCGGCGGCGGGGGAGCCATATCCGGTTCCAGGGGGTGTTTCGCGAAATATCCGGCGTTGACGTCGAGGAATCCTTCGAGATGTTCGGGTAGATCCTCTTCGGCGTAGATCGCGTCCACCGGGCAGGCCTCGTAGCAGGCGCCGCAGTCGATGCAGGTGTCCGGATCGATGTAGAGCATTTCCGCGGTCGCGAACTGCGGGTCCTCGGGGCGCGGCCGGATGCAGTCCACCGGGCATTCGGCCACGCAGCTCGCATCGTTGCAGCAGCGCTGCGTGATGACATACGCCATCAGTTCTCCCTGCGCCTGCGCCGGTAGCGCACCGTGCACGGTTGCTGCAACTGCACCACCATTTTGGAGTGGTCGTTACGGTAGCTCTCCGAAGGCTGCACCATCTCGAACTCCCAGTCCCGCAGGAGCACCGAGAAGATGGCCTTCAACTGCATCAGCGCGAACGCGGCGCCCACGCAACGGTGCCGGCCGGCGCCGAACGGGATCCAGGTCCAGCGGTTGACCAGGTCTTCCTGGTTGGGGTCGATATAGCGGCCGGGGTCGAAACTGTCCGGGTTCGGGAAATCCTCCGGCAGCCGGTTGGAGATCGCGGGGGTGGCCGCGACATGGTCGCCTTCGGCGATGGTGTGCCCGCACACCTCGAACTCGCCCTGAGCCACCCGCATCAGGATGATCAACGGCGGATGTAGCCGCAGCGTTTCCTTCAGCACCGCCTCCAGCTGCGGGATCTGGCGCAGCGCGTGGAAGCTCACTTCCTGGCCGTCGGCGTAGAGCTCGTCGAGTTCCTTCACGACCCCGGACAGCACCTCCGGGTGGCGCAGCAGTTCGATCACCGACCACGCGGCGGTTCCGGAGGTGGTGTGATGGCCGGCGAACATCATCGAGATGAAGATGCCGGTGACCTCGCTTGCGCTGAAATGCGGTGTGCCGTCTTCCTTCTTCACCGACACCAGCACATCGAGCAGATCGCGGTCCTCCTTGTCCGCGGGCGGGTTCGCGATCCGGTCGTTCATGATCTCCTGGACCAGCTCGACCAGCTGCGCCCGGGATTCGTCGCGGATCCGGAAGCTTTCGATCGGCATATACGGGTCCACGTACGCCAGGGCATCGGTCCCGCGTTCCAGGTTGTGGTACAGGTGCGCGAACCGGCTGTCGAGTTCCTCGCGGAACTTCGTGCCGATCAGGCAGGCCGAGGAGGTGTAGATGGTGAGTTCAGCGAAGAAATCGAGCAGGTCGATCTCGCCCTCGTCGCCCCAGTTCGCCAGCATCCGGTCGACTTCGCGTTCGATGGTGGCGGCGTGGCCGCGCATCTGATCGCCGCGCAGCGCGGAATTGTGCAGCATCTCCTTGCGCCGCTCCGGGCTGGCGTCGAACACCACGCCCTCACCGAAGATCGGTTTCATGAACGGGTAGGCGGCGGCCTGGTCGAGGTCCTCGTCGGCGGCGCGGAAGAAGAATTCGTTCGCCTCGGCTCCCGTGAGCAGGATGACGTGGCGGCCGGCGAGTTCGAACTGGCCGACGTCGCCGCATTCCTCCCGGACCCGGCGCATGAGCGCGATCGGGTCGGTGCGGAATTCCTCCAGATGGCCGTGTTCGTGTTCGCCTCCGGACACCCGCGGCGGTTTCACCGAAGTCATGTGGAAATCCTTCCCCAGATTACTGTCCAGGATCTATGTTAGACACCTGTCCAGACAGTACTACGGCAAGCGGACTGCAATCAAGGCGTGCCATCGAGGCCGGCTCCGCGAACCGCTGACGCAGCCACGCCAGGATGCCATACTGTCCGGACACCTGTACGGAATAGTGTTCGGCCCGCGGTCAGTCGCCGGCCCCGGAAACGAGAGCAGGTCCATGAGCGGTCAGCAATCCCTATGGGGCCGCGGCGCCGTGGTCGTCGGCGCCACCAGCGGTATCGGTCACGCCGTCGCCCACGCCCTGGCCCGGAACGGTGCGGGAGTGGTCGTGAACGGCCGCAACGAAGCCGCCGTCGAACGTGCCGTCAACTCGCTCACCCTCGGTGGGCAGCGCGCGGTCGGCGTCGCGGGCAGCGCGGCCGACGAAACCGTCGCCACCGAACTCGTCGATACCTGTGTGCGTACTTTCGGCACCATCGATATCCTCGTCAACTGCGCCGGGGCCGCCGAACCGGCCGAATCCTCGATTCTGAATGTCAGCACCCGTGATTGGCGGGCCCTGCTCGACTCGCACCTCACCACCACCTTCAACACCTGCCGCGCCGCCGCCCCGAAAATGGTGGCGCAACGCCGCGGCAGCATCATCAACACCAGCTCCTTCGCCTATCTGGGCGATTACGGCGGTACCGGCTACGCCGCCGGCAAAGGTGCGGTCAACAGCCTCACCCTCGCCATCGCCGCCGAACTCGCCGAACACGAGGTCCGCGCCAACGTCGTATGCCCGGGTGCGAAAACTCGACTGTCCAGCGGGTTCGCCTACGAAGCCAAGATCATGGAGCTGTATCGCCGCGGCATGCTCGACGAAATGAGCAAGGATGCCGCCCTCGACGCGCCGCCCGCCGAATACGTCGCCCAGCTCTACCTCTACCTCGCCGGCGCGGATGCCCGGGATATCACCGGGCAGATCTTCGTCGCCGCCGGTGGGTTCGTCGGCCGCTACGACCGGCCCACCCCGAGCATCCTCGGCTTCCGCGACCACAACGACACCCCGCCGTGGACGGCCGAGGAGCTGCACAAGATGATCGGCGGCAACAGTGAACAGGCCGGGCGGGCATGAGCGGGCCAGGGCGGGACGTGCATAGCGAAGGAGAGTTGCCGGTCATACCGGACAGCTACGGTCCTGGCGAATTCCCCGAACTCGGCTGCTACGGGCTCGCCGGCCACGCCACCGACCCGCACGCCCTGCTCGGCGAAGCCCGCACCGCCGAACAACTCGGCCTGGGCACCCTGTTCCTGTCGGAACGTTTCAACACCAAGGAAGCCTTCACCCTCGCCGCCGCCGCGGGCGCGGTCACCACCGACCTGCGGATCTGCACCGCCGCCACCAACCACAACACCCGCCACCCGCTGGTCACCGCAGCCGGTGCGGTCACCCTGCACCGCCTCACCCGCGGCCGCTACAGCCTCGGCCTGGGTCGCGGTTTCGACGCCCTGTTCGATGTGATCGGCCTGCCCCGCATCACCTCCGCGCAGCTCCGCGACGCCGTCGATATCTACCGCCGGCTCTGGCGCGGCGAAACCGTTCTCGGTCACGACGGGCCCGCCGGAAAATACCCGCTGCTGCAACTGGACCCGTCCTACGACGAGAACATTCCGGTCACCCTCACTGCCATCGGCCCCGCGACCCTGCGGCTCGCCGGGGAGATCGCCGACTCTGTCGTCCTGCACACCTTCTTCACCGACGACACCACCGCCCGCGCGGTGCACACCATCCGCACCGCCGCCGAAGCCGCCGGCCGCGACCCTGCCGCTATCCGGATCTGGTCCGTTCTGGCCGTCGTGGACGAATCGCAGGGCGAGCTTGCGCGGCTGCGTAAACTCGTCGGCCGCCTCGGCACCTACCTGCAGGGGTACGGCGATATCCTCGTCCGGGTCAACGGCTGGGAGCAGCAAGTACTCGACGACTTCCGCGCGCATCCGCTGGTCACCGGAGCCGGTGGGGCGCTGGACGCGGTCGCGAGCCCGGAAACCCTCGTCGCCGTCGAAGACCTGCTACCGGCCGAATGGCTCGCCGCCTCGGCGACCGGCACCGCCACGCACTGCGCCACAAGGATCGCCGATCAGTTCCGCGCCGGGGTCGACGGCGTCATCCTGCACGGCAACACACCCGATGAGCTGACCCCCGTGCTCGCTGCCTGGCGGGAGTACCGCCGGAACGAGAAATCCGCGGGCCCGGCGGACCGATTCCCGGAGAAGTGATCGATGACCCTCCCCACCACCGTCGCCGAGCTCACCCCCGAATGGCTCACCACGGCGCTACGTGCCCCTGTCGAGGAGGTCGTCGCCGAGCCCGTCGGTACCGGCCAGATCGGGTCGGTGTACCGGTTGAGGCTCACCGGCGCCGGCGTCCCGGAAAAGCTCCTGGCCAAACTCCCCGCCGCCGACGCCGGCACCCGCGCGATGCTCGCCGGCGCCTACCGGCAGGAGGTCCGGTTCTACACCGAGATCGCAGACACCGTCGCGGTTCGTGTGCCGCACTGTCACTATGCCGAAATCCAGGGCGACGGCAGTGAATTCGTGCTGCTGCTCGAGGACCTCGCACCCGCCCACCAGGGCGATCAGATCACCGGCTGTCCGGTGACGCACGCCCACCAGGCCGTGGCGAACCTCGCCGGGCTGCACGCGCCGCGCTGGTGTGACGAGTCCCTGCTGGAAATCGAAGGATTCAGCCGCAACGGTCCCGAGGAAGCCGCGACACTGGGCGAACTCTACGGTCCCACCACCGATCTCTTCCTCGACCGCCTGGGCGATCGCCTGACTCCTGAGGACTGCGATACCGTGCGCGCCTGCGGTGCGGTGATCGCCGACTGGCTGGTCGCCCGGCCCGAACGATTCGGCCTGGTCCACGGCGACTACCGCCTGGACAACCTCCTGTTCGGTGCGGGGGAGCCGGCGGTGGTGACCGCGGTCGACTGGCAGACCGTCAACCTCGGGCTGCCCGCCCGCGACCTCGCCTATTTCGTCACCACCGGCCTCGATCCGGAGATCCGGCGCGCCGAAGAGGAGTCTCTCGTCGCCACCTACCATCGGCGGCTGCTCGAATTCGGGGTCACCGGCTACGCACTCGACGACTGCCGCCAGGATTATCGGTTCGCGACCCTGCAGGGCCCGCTGGTCGCAGTCTTCGGCGCCGCCTACGGCACACCCACCGAACGCGGTGACGCCATGTTCGCGACCATGATCCGCCGCAGTTGCGCCGCCATCCGCGATCTGGATTCGCTCACCGCCCGACCGGCGCCCGTGCGCCCCCCCGCGGCCCGGCGCCGGGTCAGTGCCGAAACGCCGCTAGTGTCGAAAACTCGGTAGTACAAACACGTTTCGAAGGATCGGCGCCGCGCTGCGGCGCCCTGGGGGAGGAATTTCCATGTATCCAGGTCAGCAACCATCGCCACCGATGCCGGGTTACCAGACGCAGGTCATCCCCGAACCGAACGAGGTCACCTTCGTCTCCGATAAATCCACTGCCCGCGCCCTCAGCCGGGTGACGCCATTGATGACATGGCGGCTACGTGCCACCTGGATATTGATCGCCGTCCTTCCGGTCCTGCTGATGATCGGCGGAGCCTTCCGGCTGCTGGCCGGCGGCTCGGATACCGATTTCGACGTTCTCGAGATGGTCGGCGCGTTTTTCGTCGTCGTCGCTTTCGAACTGGTGGTGCTGGCGCCGGCGACCCTCTGGACGATGGTGCGCGGTAACGCCAACGTCCGCCGGTTCGCCCGGACCTGCACCCCAGATGCGGGCGCGCTATACCCATAACGCCCTGTACCTCCGGTTGCCGCTGACAGTCGATATCGATCTCGCCTACACCGGTATCAAAAACGCGGACGTTTTCCGGAACGTGGTGTACCTGCGTCTGAGCAACGGGAAAGGTATGCCGCTTCCGCGGGCACTGGTTCCGAAGGCGGCGCCGGCGCTGATGCGGGACGGCGGAGTGCATACCTGACCCTTCACCTGCTGTGAGCCGGGTCCCGTGCCCGGCGCACACCGGAATAACCCCACCACCCCCTCGGTTCAAGTAGATGCAAATGCATAGAACCTACGGCGGGAGTGACATCAATGCAGTTCGGAATCTTCTCGGTCAGCGATATCACGCGTGACCCCGTCACCGGGGCGACCCCCAGCGAGGCCGAGCGCATCGAGGCGATCGTGCAGATCGCGAAGAAGACCGAGGAAGTGGGCCTGGATGTCTTCGCCATCGGCGAACACCACAATCCGCCGTTCTTCTCCTCCTCGCCGACGACTCTGCTGGCCCATATCGCCGCCCTCACCGAGCGGCTGATCGTCACCACGGCGACCACCCTGATCACCACCAACGACCCGGTGAAGATCGCCGAGGACTACGCGATGCTGCAACATCTGTCCAAGGGCCGGATGGATCTCATGCTCGGCCGCGGCAACACCGGGCCTGTCTACCCGTGGTTCGGCAAGGACATCCGAGCCGGTCTGCCGCTGGCGCTGGAGAACTACAACCTGCTGCACCGGCTGTGGCGCGAAGACGTGGTGGACTGGGACGGTAACTACCGCACCCCACTGCAGGGCTTCACCGCCACCCCGCGACCCCTCGATGGTGTGCCGCCGTTCGTCTGGCACGGTTCCATCCGCACCCCGGAGATCGCCGAACAGGCCGCCTACTACGGCAACGGGTTCTTCGCCAACCACATCTTCTGGCCGACCGCGCATTCGCTGCAGCTCATCGAGTTCTACCGGCAGCGGTTCGAGCACTACGGTCACGGCACCAAGAAGCAGGCCATCGTCGGACTCGGCGGGCAGGCCTATATCGCGAAGAAATCCCAGGACGCGTGGAACGAGTTCCGGCCCTACTTCAACGAGGCCCCGGTCTACGGTCACGGCCCCTCGCTGGAGGATTTCGCCGAGATGACCCCGCTGTCGGTGGGCAGCCCCCAGGAGATCATCGACAAAACTCTCACCTTCCACGACACCTTCGGCGACTACCAGCGCCAGCTGTGGCTGATGGACCATGCCGGCCTGCCGCTGAAAACGGTGCTGAACCAGCTCGACCTGCTCGGTTCGGAAGTGGTGCCGGTCCTGCGCAAAGAACTGGAATCGCGGCGCGACCCGGAATCGGCGCCCGCCCCGACGCATGAGGCGCGGGTCACGGCCGAATACGGTGACACCCCGCCCCGGCAGGCCCGGCCGGGCGCCAATCAGGGCGACAACCTCGCCGGCGCCAGCCCGTACCTGGATGCCCGGGTATGAGCGAGTCGGGCCCGGAGGCGGTAGCGCGGCGCGCGGACACGTCCGGGCGGCCCCGAAGCCGGCTCTCGGGCGCGTCCAGAACCAGCAGCCGGCTGGCCAACGACGCCTGGGAGTCCCTGCTCACCGCGCATGCCGCGTTGATGAAGCAGTTCGCGGCCGAGGACGTCTGGCACGGGCTGACCATGCGGGAATACGACGTGCTCTACACGCTGTCGAAATGCCCGGAACCGATCCGGCCCGCCGAACTGAACCGGCACGTGTTGCTCACCCAGCCGGCACTGTCCCGGATGGTGGACCGGCTCATCGAACGCGGTTTCGTGCAACGCACCCGCGACCCGCACGACGGCCGCGGGGTCCGGCTCTCCCTCACCGCGGAGGGCCGGGCGCGGCAGCGCCGAGTGGGTGGCCGGCACGCGGTCGGCGTGGCACGGGCGCTGACCGGCGTACTCACCGACGACGAGCTGTGCGCACTCGAACAGATCTGCGGAAAACTCGCCGACACCACGAACAGGAAACAGTAATGACATCGAACGGACAGGTACGCGACCCCTACCGGTTGGTCGTGGTCAGTGGCGGCACCAGTAACCCTTCCTCGACCCGGATGCTTGCCGACCGGATCTCCGCCCGCGTCGGCGCGCTGGCCGCCCGTCGTGATGCCCGGGTCACCGTTACCGTGATCGACCTGCGGGAACTGGCCACCGAGATCACCACCGCCCTGGTATCGCAACTGATGGGCCCGAAGATGACCGCGGCGATCGACACCCTGGCGGCCGCCGACGGGCTGGTGGTGGCAGCTCCCGTGTACAAGGCCGCCCCGAGCGGTCTGCTCACTTCCTTCTTCCACGTCCTCGACAACGATCTACTGATCGCCAAACCGGTGATCCTGGCCGCGACCGCCGGCACCTCCCGGCACGCCCTGGTCGTGGACGAGCAGATGCGCACCCTGTTCGCCTTCCTGCGCACCATGACCGTGCCCACCTCTCTGTTCGCCGCCTCCCAGGACTGGAACGACACAGATATGAACAAGCGGATCGACCGGGCCGCGCTGGAACTGGTGCTGCTCATGGAAAGCGAATTCGCGCACCGGGTGAAGGCCGAATCCTGGGACAGCTACCAGCACACCTTCGGGAGCGCAGGCGGCAGCGAGGTCGGTATCGATCTCGATACCGACCTCATGCGCATGGCGGCCGGCGGCGCGGGCTGACCGCGGCACGAGGCCGCCGGGATCGATCGCTCGGGTAGGACCGGGCGGCCCGGCGAGCAGACGACCGGGCCTCGTCCCGGCGGCGGGAAGGGCACGGCCACGCGTGTTAGCTTGCTGCCGTGGCGGCACCTATCGACACCATCGACCAGGTCACCCGGTATCTCGATCTGGCAGGCGTCCTGGCGTGCGCCATGCTGGGCGGTGCGGTGTCCCGAAGCGAGGGACTCGACCTGTTCGGCTTCCTCGTCGTCGGTATCGTCTCCGGGCTCGGTGGCGGCATCATCCGCGACACCCTGCTGCAACAGGGTCCACCGGTGGCACTCACCGACTACGCCTACCTGCCCACCGCGGTGCTCGGCACGATCATCTCCTTCGTCATCCACCTCAGCGAAAACGCCTGGGACCGGCTGTTCACCGCCCTCGATGCCGCCGTCATCGGATTCTGGGCGGTGACCGGCGCCCAGAAAACCCTGGCCGCCGGGCTCGGCTGGCTGCCCGCGATCCTGTTGGGGATCACCACCGCAGTCGGCGGCGGCGCCACCCGCGACGTACTGCTGCGGCGAGTTCCGGCCGTGTTCGGCGGCAACGGCCTCTACGCCAGCGTTGCCGCGGTAGTGGCCGCCACCATGGTCGTGTGCACCTATCTCGGGGCCCCGGCGCTCGGCATCGTCGCGGGTATCGTCTGCTCACTGCTGCTGCGGCTGGCCGCCGTCCGGTTCGGCTGGGGTCTGCCCAACGGCCTCGAATGGCAGCCGCACACCCGCCTGGCCGAAGCCTTCCGTGGGGCCCGGCCGCAGCGCCGCCGGCGCAGCCGCCGTCCGCGCGTAGAACCGGGAGAATCGCACACCCGGATCCGGGCGAATCAGAGGGGGCTCAGCGACGAGTAGCCTCCTCGGCTGCGTTACCGGCGGGCGGCCGTGCACGTCGACGGGTAACTGTGCCGCGGCCACGACGGAGGCCCGCCGGACACGCCTGGGATCACGATATGTCCGTGGCCGGCGCGACCTGCGGGGACTGGGCAACCGGGTGCGCGCTATGGCACGATTTCTGGCGTGACCAGCAAACCCGCCACCGACCCCCGGTTACGTGACCTCGCCCTGCTGCGGCGGGTCCGGGACCGGATGGACCGCGAGTTCGCGCAACCACTCGACGTCGCCGCGCTGGCCCGCGGCGTCAATATGTCGGCCGGCCATCTCAGCCGCCAATTCCGCCTCGCCTACGGCGAATCGCCCTACGGCTATCTGATGACCCGGCGGATCGAACGCGCCAAGGCACTGCTGCGCCGCGGCGATATGAGCGTCACCGAGGTCTGTTTCGCGGTCGGCTGTTCCTCGCTGGGCACGTTCAGCACCCGCTTCACCGAACTGGTCGGTGTACCGCCCAGCATCTACCGGCAGCAGGCGGACGGCGAAGCGGCCGGGATGCCGAGCTGTGTTGCCAAACAGGTGACAAGACCGATCAGGAATCGAGAAGCGCAGGTCACCGCGGCGCGGCTAGCGTCGTCGTCATGAACCTCACCATCCACTCCAGCTACCTCCCGCACGACGACCCGGACGCCGCCCTGGCCTTCTACCGTGATCTCCTCGGGTTCGAGGTGCGCAAAGATGTCGGCTACGAAGGGCTGCGCTGGATCACCGTGGGCCCCGCCGGTCAGCCCAGTACTTCCATCGTGCTCACCCCGCCGGCCGTGGATCCCGGTATCACCGACGACGAACGCCGCATCATCAGCGAGATGATGGCCAAGGGCACCTATGCCGGGATCAACTTCGCCACCGAGGATCTCGACGGCACCTTCGACCGGCTGCAGGCCGGTGACGTCGAGGTCATCCAGGAACCGACCGATCAGCCGTACGGTATCCGCGACTGCGCCGTCCGCGATCCGGCCGGAAATATGATCCGTATCCAGCAGGCCGGCTGAACGAACCGGGGGCAGGCGTGCACCTCGCGTGGTAGCGCCGGCAGCGAAACCGTCGATATCCGAGCGGGTGGGCACCGGATCCACGAGAGGTCCGGTGCTCACCGCGCGGGTACGCCGGAACGCCCGCGGCGACCACGCGCACCCCGGCCCGGCGAAACGAAAAATGTCACCGCGTTCTGGTTGGATCGACCGGACGACGGCGGTGGGGTCCGCGCGGGCGGCACGAGCACCAGAGGGAGACCAGGAGAGCAGATGAGTATGGCCACGAAGACCGGTAGACAGACCTCCGAGCCGCATCTCGCCGACAGTCACGATCTGATCCGCGTATACGGCGCGCGGGAGAACAACCTCAAAGATGTCAGCGTCGAGATCCCGAAACGCCGGTTGACCGTGTTCACCGGTGTTTCCGGGTCGGGGAAGAGCTCGCTGGTCTTCAGCACCATCGCCGCCGAATCGCAGCGCCTGATCAACGAAACCTACAGCGCGTTCATCCAGGGTTTCATGCCCAATCAGGCCCGCCCCGATGTCGATGTACTCGACGGGCTCACCACCGCCATCATCGTCGACCAGGAGCGGATGGGGTCCGATCCCCGCTCCACCGTCGGTACCGCCACCGATGCCAATGCGATGCTGCGCATCCTGTTCAGCCGGCTGGGCACCCCGCATATCGGGTCACCGCAGGCGTTCTCCTTCAACGTTGCCTCGATCAGCGGCGCCGGCGCGGTCACCGTGGAAAAGGGTGGGCAGACCGTCCGGGAACGCCGCAGTTTCAGCGTCCTCGGCGGTATGTGCCCGCGCTGTGAGGGCCGCGGTTCGGTCTCCGATTTCGACCTCACTGCTCTCTACGATGCGAACCTGTCGCTCAACGAAGGCGCCCTGACCATCCCCGGTTACAGCATGGACGGCTGGTACGGCCGGATCTTCCGCGGCTGCGGTTTCTTCGACCCGGACAAACCGATCGGGAAGTTCACGAAAAAACAGCTCAACGACCTGCTCTACAAGGAACCCACGAAGATCAAGGTCGAGGGCGTCAACGTCACCTACGAGGGCCTGATCCCGCGGATCCAGAAATCCTTCCTGTCCAAGGACCGGGAAGCGATGCAACCGCATATCCGCGCGTTCGTCGACAAGGCGATCACCTTCGACACCTGCCCCGAATGTGGCGGCACCCGGCTCAGCGCCGAGGCCCGTTCGTCGAAGATCGAGGGCATCAGCATCGCCGACGCCTGCTCGATGCAGATCAGCGATCTCGCCGCCTGGGTCCGTGACCTGAACGAACCGTCGGTGGCGCCGCTGCTCACCGCGCTCGGGCAGACCCTCGACTCGTTCGTCGAGATCGGGCTCGGCTACCTGTCGCTGGAACGTCCCGCCGGTACCCTGTCCGGCGGCGAAGCGCAACGGACGAAGATGATCCGGCATCTGGGGTCCTCGCTGACCGATGTCACCTACGTATTCGACGAACCCACCATCGGCCTGCACCCGCACGATATCCAGCGGATGAACGAACTGCTGCTGCAATTGCGAGATAAAGGCAACACCGTGCTCGTCGTGGAGCACAAACCCGAAGTGATGGCCATCGCCGACCACATCATCGACCTCGGGCCCCGCGCCGGTACCGAGGGCGGGCAGGTGATGTTCGAGGGCTCCATCGAGGGCCTGCGCGGCAGCGACACCATCACCGGTCGCCACCTCGACGACCGCGCCGCCCTCAAACCGTCGGTCCGCACTGCTTCCGGTGCGCTCGAGGTCCGCGGCGCCGATTCGCACAATCTGCAGAACGTGGACGTCGATATCCCGCTCGGTGTGCTGGTCGTGCTGACCGGTGTCGCCGGATCCGGTAAGAGCTCGCTGATCGATTGCGCCGTAGCCCGGCACGACGATGTCGCCATGGTCGACCAAACCCCCATCAAAGGGTCGCGCCGGAGCAACCCCGCCACCTACACCGGCCTGCTCGACCCGATCCGCAAGGCCTTCGCGAAAGCCAACGGCGTGAAACCGGCCCTGTTCAGCTCCAACTCCGAAGGCGCTTGCCCGGCCTGCAACGGCGCCGGGGTCATCTACACCGACCTCGGGGTCATGGCCACCGTCGAATCCCCGTGCGAGGAATGCGAGGGCCGGCGCTTCCAGGCCGAAGTCCTGGACTACACCTTCGGCGGTCGCAATATCGCGGAGGTCTTCGAGATGTCGGTCGCCGAAGCCGAGGAGTTCTTCGGCGCCGGTGACGCCCGGATCCCCGCGGCGCACAAGATCCTCGACCGCCTGGTCGACGTCGGCCTGGGCTACATCAAGGTCGGGCAGCCGCTCACCACCCTGTCCGGCGGCGAACGCCAGCGGCTGAAACTGGCGACCCGGATGGGGGAGAAAGACGGGATCTACGTCCTCGACGAACCGACCACCGGCCTGCATCTCGCCGATGTCGAAAACCTGCTCGGCCTGCTGGACCGGCTCGTCGACTCGGGAAAATCGGTGATCGTCATCGAACACCACCAGGCGGTGATGGCGCACGCCGACTGGATCATCGACCTCGGTCCCGGCGCGGGCCACGACGGCGGGCGGGTCATTTTCGAAGGCACCCCCACCGACCTGGTCGCCGCGCGGTCCACCCTCACCGGCGAACACCTGGCGGCCTACGTCGGTAGCTGACCGAGTAAGGGGAAACTGCGGTCACCGGCGGCGAATCACGCCGCCGGTGACCGGGAAGTTCGACATTCCACGGTCAGCGGGTGAAAGTGCCGAATCCGTCGGGGTCGTAGAACTCCAGCCACAGGCGGTCGCCGTCGAAGCGCGCCTGCGATATCGTTCCCGGGTTCGCGGCTTCTCCGGTGGGGGTGAAGGCGAATGTATCACCGTCCCAATGGCGCAGCGGTACGGTCACCTTTCCCGGGCCCAGAGTGAGTCGGAGGTGGTCGCCCTCCACCGCCACCTCGGCCGGGCCGAAATAGTCGTTTCCGTATACCCCCGCATAATCGTCCAGCGGCCCCGCGGGCACCGGATTCGGCGGAGGCTCCTTACCCACGAGCTCGCCGGTGGGCCCCTCGATCTGCCCGAAGGCCTCCTGGTACAGCCCCCACCAGTCCTCCCGGACCTCGCCGAACTGCACCAGATCGGCGAATTCGGCGTTCAGGGTTTCCGGCACCCCGATCGGCGCGGCGTTGGTCAGCGTCACGATCCCGACATTCGCCGACGGAATCAACGTGAACGCGGTCGCCGCGCCCGCGTTGAACGCCCCGGAATGGCTCAGCACCACCCGGCCCGCCGCCGAGGTGCCGACGTTGAATCCGAACCCGTACATACCGGCGCGCGCGTCCGGCGTCGCCGGCGGTGACGATACGGCCTGTGGTGATACCGCGGGCAGCAGCGCGTCCGGCGTGACCACTTCCCGGCCTTCGTACGATCCGTTCCCGAGGACCATCGTCATCCAGCGCGCCATATCCACTACCGACGAGCTGACACCGCCCGCCGGGGACTGTGCGTCCGGCTGCCGCGGGGGTTCGGTGCGCCGGTAGTCCTCGCCCACGCGGGTATGGCCCACCGCGCGATCGGGGGTTCCTGCGAAATCGGCGTAGCGAGAGCTGGTGGCCGTCATTCCCAGCGGTTCGTAGATCGCGCGTTTCGACAGGTCTGCCCAGTCCGTGTGCGCCGCCTCGGCGACTGCGGTGGCCGCCGCTGTCAGCCCGAAATTGGTGTATTCGTAGGAGTCCCGGAACGGTGCGAGCGGCAGTCGCCCCAACCGCTCCAGTATCTGCGCCCGGTCGAAGCCGAGGTCCTCGAGCTGGTCCCCGGCGTGATCGGGCAGCCCGGACCGGTGCGCGTACAGATCACCGACGGTCGCGTTATCGCTGACGTAGGGGTCGTTCAGCGCGAACCAGGGTGCGAGCTGCCGGATCGGTGTATCCCATTCCAGGGGGCCGGCGCCGATCTCGCGGGCCACCACGGTCGCCCCGATCGGTTTCGACATCGACGCCAGCTGGAACACGGTATCGGGATCCACCTGCTGGTCGGTGCCCACCTCGCGGACCCCGAATCCTTCCTGGTACACGACCTCGCCGTCGGCGACGATCGCGACTGCCATTCCCGGGATGCCGGTGCTGGTCAGCAGCTCCTGCGCACGCTGATCGACCCGGTCCACGATATGTTCCACGCGTCCGTCGGGAATGGTGATTCCGGGGGCGCGGGCGGGCTGTGGTGCGGCGGCGCTGGTGCTGGTCGTGGCTCCGGGGACCGGTTCCTCGATCCCGCATCCGGTGGCCAGCGCGGCAACGGTCGCCACCGCGGCCCCGAGAGCCGTCAACCGACGTCTGTGCACAGCCGCCTCCGGGAGGTTGTCGCCGACACGAGCCCAGCTGCCCGAGCCTATCGCTGCCGGTGTCCGCTGCCCGGCAGCGCGGTCCGCGTGGCCGGGTTCGATGCGGGCCGGGCGGATCGGTCTCCGGTGCCGGCGATGGGGCGGTCCACTTCAGCCGCGGTGGCCGGAGGTCGCTGTGCCGTGCCCACCCGGCCGATATGCAGAAATAGAACCCAATTCTCGAAATGATGCGAAATATGGTGTGCAGTCGGTACGTGTGGCGTACTGTCGAGTCCAGAAACTAGAACCGTATTTCAATATTGAGTAGAAAGAGGATGCCGATGTCTGCACATCCTGCCGAGTCCGGCGAGCGGTACACGCTGATCTCCGCCGACTGCCACGCGGGCGCCGATCACGCCACCTACCGCGAGTACCTCGACCCCCGGTGGCACGACGAATTCGATGCGTGGCGCAACCGGTATCGGAACCCGTACCGCGATCTGCAGGACGACGGCCGCACCCGCAACTGGGACAGCGACCGCCGGATCAACGAACAGGCGACCGACGGTGTCGTCGCCGAAGTCATCTACCCGAACACCGTGCCGCCGTTCTTCCCCAGCGCGGCCGTGATGGCGGCGCCGCCGGACAGCGAGGACTTCGAACGCCGGCTCGCGGGTATCCGCGCGCACAACCGCTGGCTCGCCGACTGGTGCGCCGATGCCCCGGCACAGCGCGCCGGTGTCGGCCAGATCTTCCTCAACGATGTGGACCGCGCGGTCGAGGATGTGCATTGGATCAAGGAGAACGGTCTGCGCGGCGGCATCCTGATACCGAATGTGGCGCCCGATGTGAAATGGGTGAAGCCGCTGTACGACCCGGTCTACGACCCGATCTGGCGGGCGTGTGAAGAGCTCGGCGTCCCGGTGAACAGCCACGCCGGTAACGGGTTGCCCGATTACGGGCGGTACAAGACGGCCGGGTTGCTCTACATCACCGAAGTCTCGTTCTACGCGCAGCGGCCCCTCGTGCAGTTCATTCTGTCCGGGGTTTTCGAACGTTTCCCGAACCTGAAGTTCGCGATGTCCGAACAGGGATGCGCATGGGCCCCGCGGCTGCTGCGTGAGCTCGACCTGATCGATCACCGGATCAAACGGTCCGGGCGGATCGGTGAACTCGTGTACGGCCGGGACGAGCAGCTGCCGCTGCGCCCGAGCGAGTATTTCCGCCGCAACTGCTGGATCGGTGTGAGTATGCCGTCCGCCGAAGATATGGCGGCTCGTGACGTGCTCGGTGCGGGCAAATTCATGTGGGGCAGCGACTACCCCCATTCGGAGGGGACGTACCCGTTCACCCGGGAATGCCTCCGGCAGGTGATGCACGACGTCGATCCCGGCGAGCTGCGGCAGCTGCTCGCCTGCAATGCGGCGGATCTGTACGATTTCGATCTCGGCGCCCTGGCGCCGCTGGCCGCACAGTACGGTCCGACCGTGGCGGAAGTGGCGCAGCCGCTGGCGGAACTGCCCGACGAACCCAACGATGTGCTGTTGCGCGAGTCGTTCGCCGCGGCGGTGCGCGCATGACCGGCGGGCAGGAGGCGGGCGGGGGTTTCCGGGCCGGGCTGCCGGTTATCGACACCCATATCGGTTTCCGCGAACCCGGGAAGAACGAGTACGACTTCATCACCCGGCAGACGAAGGACCGGGAAAGCAAGGAGACGTTCTCCTTTCCCGCCGAGTACATGTTCAAGGGTGTACCGCAGGATCTGCCGACGGATGATCCGGTGGAGGTGACGCTGCGGGAAATGGACCGCTACGGGATAACGATGGGGATGGTCGGTGTCGCCACCGAGTCGGGGCGCCGGGCGGTGAAAAAACACCCGCAGCGTTTCGTGCCGCAGGGCAGCGCCGTCGACCCCAACGACATCATGGGGACCCTGCGGCGGATGGAAGCCGAATTCGAGGAGTTCGGGATCCGTTCGGTGAGTTCCTTTGCCGCCGGTACGTTTCCGCAGGTCGCGTTGAACGCTCCGCAGATGTATCCGATCTACGCCAAATGTGTGGAACTGGATATCCCGATCTTCGCCTGCGCCGGGATCCCGGGTCCGCGATTGCGGGCGGCGGTACAGCATGTCGAACTCATCGACGATGTGATGTTCGATTTCCCGGACCTGGTGTTCGTGACCAGGCACGGGTGCGAGCCGTGGCAGGATCTGGCTGTCAAACTGATGCTCAAATGGCCGAATCTGTACTATTCGACGTCCGCGTTCGCGCCGAAGCATTATCCGAAGGCGATTATCGATTACGCCAATACCCGCGGCGCGGACAAGATCATCTATGCCGGGTATTTCCCGGCGGGGTTATCGCTGGAGCGGATCGCGAACGAGATGCCGGATGTGCCGTTCCGCGACGAGGTGTGGCCGAAATTCTTGTCCGGGAACGCGCGCCGTGTTCTGAAGCTGGAAGGTTAGCCGCGGATGGTAACGAGTTGTGTGGCGCTGACCACCGAGCACACCGATCTGATGGCGGCGATATCCGCACTGGCCGCGCAGGCCGCGCCGACCACACTGACCCGCGAACATTTCGACCTCTCCGCCCGCGGCGTACACCCGCCGATCTGGGACAAACTGTGCCACCAGGGTATTCCCGGGATCCACCTGCCCGCCGAGTTCGGCGGCGGGGGTGCCGGGATCGTCGAGCTCGCCGTGGCGCTCGACGCGGCGGGGCACGGATTGATCCCGGGACCACTGCTACCCACCGTGACGGCCGGTGCGCTCGTGGACCGGCATGGCTCCTCCGCAGTCCGCGACGATCTGCTCGCCCGGTTCGTCGCCGGTGCCACCGGAGCCTGCGCGCTCGACGCGACGGGTCCGGTGGCCACGACGAGTGGTGGTGGCCTGCGGGTCTCGGGTCTCACCGGCCCGATTCTCGGTGGCATGGGCGCGGATATTCTCGTCCTGGGGGCATCCGGCCCCGACGGCCCCGTATGGTTCGTCGTCCCGCCGGATTCCCCCGGTATCACCCGGGTGCAGGTTTCGGGTGCCGACCTCACCCGCGATCTCGGGCGGCTCGAGCTGGACGGCGTGGTGGTACCGGACGACCATGTCCTGTCCTGCTCCACCCACCACGTCCGCGACCTGGCGGCCGTCCTGTTCAGCGCCGAGGCCGTCGGTATCGCCCGCTGGTGCCTGGACACCGCCGTGGCGTATGCGAAGGTGCGAGAACAGTTCGGCCGGCCGATCGGCTCGTTCCAAGCCGTCAAACACAAATGTGCCCAGCTGTTCCTGCGGGTGGAACTAGTGGCCGCGGCGGCATGGGACGGCGCGTGCGCGGCCGACGAGGACGGACCGGACGGGCCGCAGAGCGCGCTCGCCGCGGCGCGGGCCGCGGTGCAGTGTTTGCCCGAGGCCGCCGGTATCGCCTTGGATGCGCTCACCGTGCTGGGCGGTATCGGCAATACCTGGGACCACGACCTGCACCTGTACTGGCGGCGCGCCACCGGCCTGTTCACACTGCTCGGCCCGCACGGGAACTGGTCGCATCGCGCGGGTGAGCTGGCCCTGAACACCGAGCGGGCACCGGCCGTGGGGGTCGAGGATCGACCCGAGTTGCGGGCCGAGGTCGCGGCGGCGATCGCGGAAGCGACGGGGCCGGAGAGCGCCGACGAGGAGACTGTGCGCCGGATCCTGGCCGGTCACGGCCTGGTGGCACCGCATTACCCGCCACCCTACGGTCGCGCCGCCGACGCCACCGCCCAGGTGATCATCGCCGAGGAATTCCGGCGGGCCGGGATGGCGCAACCCACCACGGTGATCGGGGAGTGGGCGCTGCCGACGATCCTGCAGCACGGCACAGATGCCCAGCGGGAACGGCTGGTGGGCCCGACCCTGCGCGGTGAAATCGAATGGTGTCAGCTGTTCAGCGAGCCGGGCGCCGGATCGGATCTCGCCGCGGTGCGGACCTTCGCGGAAAAGGTCGGCGGCGGCTGGTGTCTCAACGGCCAGAAGGTGTGGACATCGCATGCCCGGGAGGCGCACTGGGCGGTGTGTCTCGCCCGCACCGACCGCACTGCGTCGAAGCGGGCCGGGATCAGTTACTTCCTGGTCGATATGAGCACACCCGGTATCGAGGTGCGGCCGTTGCGGGAAGCCAACGGCGAGTCGATGTTCAACGAGGTGTTCCTCGACGATGTCTTCGTACCGGACGATTGCCTGGTCGGCGCGCCGGGCGACGGCTGGCGGCTGGCGCGCACCACATTGGGCAACGAACGGATCGCGATGGGGTCCGGTGCGGTGGGTGCCCGGATCCGGCTCGACCCGGTCGCCGCGGTGGCCGCGCTGCCGGCCGAGGCGCGGGCCGCCGCGCTGCCTGTCCTCGGCACGGTGACGGCGACCTCGGGTGCGCTGGACGCGCTCGGCCGCCGGGGGCTGCGCAAACGGATCTCCGGCCTGGAACCCGGCGCGGAAGGCAATGTCTTGAAATACCTGTCGGCGCAGCATCAGGTCGAGCTGTCCCGCACCATGATCGAATGGGCCGGTCCCGACGCGGCGCAGGCATCCGGGGAGGGCGGACGCACACTCGCGGCGTACCTTTCGACACCGGCGATGCTGATCGGCGGCGGTACCGCGGAGATCCAGCTCAACATCATCGGTGAGCGCATCCTCGGACTACCGCGGGAGCGGACGCAGTGACGGCGGGTGCCACCCGTCCGGCTAGTATCACCGCCGTGACCTCCCGCGGGGCCGAGTTGCCGATGACCACCGAATCGATGACTGCGGGCCAGCTGGGACGCCGCAGCCGGTTGGCCGACACGGTGATCGAGATGCTGCACGAGATGGAGCCCGATCGTATTCAGATGCGGGAGGTTTCCGAACGCTCCGGAGTGGCGCTGGGCACCCTGTACCGCTATTTTCCCGCCAAACAGCAGTTGCTGGCGGCGGCGATGCTCGGTTGGAACAACCGGTTGTCGGAGAAACTGCAAGCCGAACGCCGCGCGCCCGGCCCGAAGGACGGCAGTATCTGCGAACGCGTGCTGGGCCTGTACCGGCGGGAGATGCGGGCGTTCCAGCGAGGCCCGCATTTCGCCCGGCTGGAGATCGAGCTGTTCTCGTCCACGGACGAATACGTGATCGAGACCCTGGACCAGCGCGCCACCGCCAACCGCGGCGCGCTGTTCGACCTCCTCGAGGGGGTGCCCCCGGAAACAGCGCGGGTGGCCTCGCTCGCCATCGGCGGCACCATGTTCACCTCGCTCACCTCGTGGACGTCGGGGCGGATCAGTTTCGCGGAGGCGCTCCGCAATGTGGAGGACGTGATCCGTCTCGTCCTCGCGGACTACGCCTGAGCCGAGCCGCTCAACCGGCGCGCGGCATCCCGGACGAGTTCCCCGGTCCGCGCGTACCGGTCGGGCGTGAGCCGGGTGTCGGGCGCGCTCACCACGAGCGCTCCCTGGGGTGCCCCGCCGATATCGAAGATCGCCGCGCCGATACTGGTCGAACCGTGCTGTACCGCGCCCTCGCACAGCGACCAGCCGCGGGTCCGGATCCGGTCGTATTCCGCGGCGGAGGGCAGCGCTTCGGGCGTTTCGGCGCGGTCGGTGCGTTCGGCGGGGGTGAGGTGCGCGAAGATCGCGCGCCCGGCGGCGCTCGTCTCCGGCGGGTGGATCTGGCCGATCGGCAGGGCGGTGCGCACTGTATGGGTGCCGTCGGCGACGGTCGCGACTACGAGCTTGCCGCCTTCGAGGAGCGCGAGGTGAGTGGTCTCCCCGGTGGTGTCGCGCAGTGCGGCCAGTACGGGACGCGCGCGGGTGAGCAGCGAGGACGTGCTGTGCGCCTGTCCCGCCATCGTGACGATTTTCGCCGAGAGTTCCCATCGCGGTGGGGAATCGGGAAGCGGCCGGATCCATCCGGCTTCATGGAGGGTCGCCAGGACGCGCTGCATCGCGCTCTTGTCCTCACCGAGCGCCCGGCACAGCTCGGTCAGCCCGGCGGGCTGGTCCGCGGCGATCGCTTCGACCACCTGCAGGCCGCGCAGCAGGCCGCTCAGAGTCTTGACCGGAATATGGATCACCCCTACCTTGGTATCAATAAGAGATATCAAGGTATCGCATAGAGATACTTGAGTCAAGGTGTGTGCCGTTTCCGGTAGCGCACCGCTGTGTGGAGGAGAACGCCGTGGCAGCACCGCAGCAGCAACTCGATCCCGAATTGTTCGATCCGGAACCCGAACCCGCAGAGGTCCGCTACACCGTGATCTCGGTCGACGATCATGTGGTCGAACCACCGCATCTGTTCGAAACCTGGATGCCGGCCGCGCTGCGGGAGCGCGGACCGCAGATCCGGGAGACGGCGGAAGGCGCCCAGATCTGGGAGTTCGAGGGCAAGACCTACTCCCAGGTGGGTATGAACGCGGTGGCGGGGCGGCGTTCGGAATCGGTGAAGTACGAACCGTTCCGCTTCGAGCAGATGCGCCCCGGCTGCTACGACATCCATGCCCGGGTGAAAGATATGGATCTCGGCGGAATCTGGGCGATGCTGAATTTCCCGTCGCAGATCACCGGTTTCTGTGGCCGGGTGTTCGCCTTCGCCGCCGATCGTGAAGTCGGCAAGGCGGCCGTGCGCGCGTGGAACGACTGGCTCTACAACGAGTGGTACCTGGCCTATCCGTCCCGGGTGATCCCCGGCGGTATCACCTACCTGGGCGACCCGGTGGAGGCCGTCGCCGAAATCGAGCGCAATGCCGCGCGCGGATTCACCTCGGTCACCCTCCCCGAACGACCCCACGCGATCGGGCTGCCGTCGCTGTGGGAGCGCGAATACTGGGATCCGATCATCCGGGCCTGCGTCGAAACGGACACCGTGATCTCGTTGCACGTGGGCAGTTCGGGAATGTACGCCTACCCGCAGGGTGCGCCGGGGCTCCAGCTGGGCGCCACGATGTTCGGCCAGCTCTCGCTCGGGGCGTGCAGCGAATGGTTGTGGTCGGGATATCCGAAGGACAATCCGACGCTGAAAATCGCGATGAGCGAAGGCGGTATCGGCTGGGTGCCGATGCTGATCGACCGGTTGAACAACATTATCGACCGCTCCGGTTACGGTCTCGGCTGGGATGAACGCCCGGCCGATATCCTGCGCCGCAACTTCTGGTTCTGCACGCTCGACGATCCGTCCACGATCGCGCTGCGCGAGGTGATCGGCGTCGACCACATCATGCTGGAAACCGACTACCCGCACGGTGACGGCACATGGCCGCATACCCAGGACGTGATCGCACAGTACTGGGCCGGTATCCCCGCTCCCGAACTCCGCAAGATGTGCAGCGAGAACGCGGCAGAGCTCTACCGCCATCCGCTGCCCGATATCGTGCTGCCGCGGGACTGAGGGGGATCGGATGGCTTTCCGCCCGAGCGCCGACCGGCTCGTTCCCGAGCTGACTCCCGCCGAGGAGATAGTGCTGCTGGCGCGCACCCTGTGGCGCGAGGGATATCGCGACCACCTGGCCGGCCATATCACCCGCAATATGGGTGACGGCACACTGCTGTGCAATCCGTGGCTGCTGACCTGGCCGGAATTCGGCCCCGCCGACGTACTCCGGATCGATCTGGACGGGACCCTGCTCGAAGGGGAGTGGCCGGTACCGCTGGGTATTCCACTGCATCTCGCCCTGCACCGCGCCCGGCCCGATGTGCAGTTCGTGGTGCACAACCATCCCGAATTCGGGACCATCTGGGGCGATCTCGCCGAAGTGCCACCGGCCTACGACCAGAGTTCGAGCCTCGGTGGCGGGGAGCTGGTACTGGTCGACGAGTACGCCGGTGCGGTGAACAGCGCGCAGGCCGCCACCGCGGCGATCGCGGCGGTGGGTGACGCCGATCTGGCGCTGCTCGGTGGGCACGGTGTCCTGGTGATCGGCAGTACCGCACGGGCGGTGTTCCTGCGGGCGGTGGCGCTGGAACAGCGGGCGAAGAATGCCTGGATGGTGCGGGCGGCGCGCGGGCCGGATAAGTCCGCACTACCCGATTGGTGGATGGATCGGCAGCGCCGCAGCGACGGGAACGGGTTCCACGGATTCTGGGAGGCGGCGGTCCGGGCGGAACTACGTGACGATCCGGAGCTGGAACAGCAGATTCTGTCGTTACGGGAGTAAGCGCACGGTTTTGGGGCCGGTTCACGGTGGGAATCGGCGGAGATCTTCCGTGAACCGGCTACCAAACAAGTGCTTGGTTGGATAGAATCGCGTTTCAGCAGTCCTTATCGATCGAGAGGGCAGCACCTTCGTTTTTCGGTCAAGGAGGACACCTATGGGCAATCCGGTCATCGTCGATACCGCGCGCTCACCGATCGGCCGCCGCGGCGGATGGTTGTCGGGCCTGCACGCCGCCGAACTGCTCGGGGCGGTGCAGCAGGGCATCCTGAACCGGCTGGAGCTGGACCCCGCGCTGATCGAACAGGTCGTCGGTGGCTGCGTCACCCAAGCCGGTGAGCAGGCGTCGAACATCACCCGCACGGCATGGCTGCATTCGGGACTACCCGAACGCACCGGCGCCACCACCATCGACGCCCAATGCGGATCCGGTCAGCAATCGGTGAATATCGTGGCGGCCCAGATCGCCGCCGGAGTGATCGACGCGGGTATGGCGTGCGGGGTCGAGGCGATGTCGCGGGTACCGCTGCTGTCGAATATCCCCGATAACGTCGGCCGGCCCCGCCCCGACGATTGGTCGCTGGATCTGCCCACGCAGTTCGTCGGCGCCGACCGTATCGCGCACCGCCGCGGTTTCACCCGCGCCGATCTCGACGAATTCGGGCTGCGCTCCCAGCAGCGCGCCGCGCTGGCCTGGCAGGAGGGCCGGTTCGACCGTCAGATCATTCCCGTCGAGGTACCGGGCAGCGACGGGACCGAGGCCACCACGGTATCCCGCGACCAGGGGCTGCGGGATACTTCGCTGGAGGCGCTCGCCGCGCTGGCTCCCGTTCTGGAGGGCGGCCTGCACACCGCCGGGACGGCATCTCAGATCTCCGACGGTGCGGCGGCCGCCGTACTCATGGACGAAGACCTCGCGCGGTCACTGGGGCTGCGGCCGCGCGCCCGCATCGTCCGGCAGTGCCTGCTCGGCAGTGAGGTCCCCTATCTGCTCGACGGCCCGGTCCTGGCGATCGAGCATCTGCTGGCACGCACCGGGATGTCGCTCGGCGATATCGATATCGTCGAGGTCAACGAAGCCTTCGCGGCCGTCGCCCTGTCCGCCGCGCGCACACACGGAATCGACGAGGACCGGCTGAACGTCAACGGCGGAGCGATCGCCCTGGGACATCCGGTGGGGTCCTCAGGGGTCCGGCTGGTCGGCGCGGCGATCGACGAGCTCGAACGCCGCGACGCCGCACACGCCCTCGTCGCCGTCTGCGCCGGTGGCGCGATGGTCTCCGGTGCCATCATCGAAAGGGTCTGACACCATGCAGCTCACCGGGTTCGAGGGCAAGGTAGCCGTGGTCACCGGCGCCGGCCGGCGACGGTCCATCGGCCGGGAAACCGCGCTGGCGCTGGCCCGCGCCGGCTGCGATGTCGTCGTCACGGGCACCGGACGCACACCGGACCGGTACACCGAAGAAGAACGCGCCGCCGGCTGGCGCGATATCGATTCGGTCGCCGGCGAGATCCGCGAACTGGGGCGGCGCGCCGGTGCGGTGGTCTGCGATATCGCCGACGAACAGGCAGTGGATGCCCTGGTGCGGCAGGTGCTGGACGACTACGGGCGGGTGGATATCGTCGTCAACAATGCCGCCGCCGCACGCGCCGGGGACCGGGTTCCGGTGCTCGACCTGCCCACCGAGGCGTGGGATGCGGTGATGCGGGTCAACCTGCGGGGCACCTTCCTGGTGAGCCGCGCGTTCGCCCGCGCCATGGTCGAGCGCGGCGCCGGCGGCAGTATCGTCAATATCTCCTCGATCGCCGGAAAACTCGGTGGCGCGAACACCGCCGCCTACGCCGCGTCCAAGGCCGGTATTCAGGCGTTGACCTCCTCGATGGCGAAAGAACTGGGTCCCGCCGGGGTCCGGGTGAACGCGGTCTGCCCCGGGGTGACCGGGACCAGCCGTCTCGACGACCTGTCGGCGGCGGCGTGGCAGAGCTATGTCGAGGCGAATCTGCCGCTGCAGCGGGTCGGGGACGCGCGTGAAGTCGCCTGGGCGGTGGTATTTCTCGCCAGCGAACAAGCGGGCTGGGTCACCGGCCAATCCTGGAATGTCGACGGTGGTCAGCTGACCGTTCGCTGACCGATCCGCCGTAGTACGTTCACCGCCCTGCGTGCGGTTTCCGAGGAAAGGGTTCTTCCCCATGTCCGATCGATCGACACCCGACCCCCGCGCGGCCGTCACGGCGCGCCTCACCGCGCCCGGCGCCGAGCTCGAAATCAGCCAGGAGCCGGTCCGGGGAATCTCGATGCCGGTGTTCCGCCACCGCAGGCGCGCCCTGCCGGAGCTACTGATCGAATCGGCCCGCTACGGCGACAGCGAATACCTCGTCAGCGGCGAAACCCGCTGGAGCTTCGCCGAACATCTGGACCGCGTGGCATCGCTGAGCGACGCGCTGCGCACCACCTACGGGATAGGTAAGGGCGACCGGGTGGCGATCCTCGCCGCCAACTGCGCCGAATGGATTCTCACGTTCTGGGCGACGACCTCGCTCGGCGCCATCACCGTCGGAATGAACTCGATGTGGTCCGCGCGGGAAATCGCCTACGGGATCGAGCATTCCACCCCGGATCTCGTCGTCGCCGACGAAGCGCGCCGGGCCCTGCTGGGCGAGGTCGAGGCCCCCGTGCTGTCGATCGAGGCGGATATTCCGCGGCTGGCCACGGCCGCGCCGGGGACGCCGCTGCCCGAAACCGAGATCGACGAGGACGATCCAGCGGTCATCCTCTACACCAGCGGCACCACCGGACGCCCCAAAGGCGCCGTGCATTCGCATCGGAACATGATCGCCGCGGTCGACTTCTACCGGTTGAACGATGCCGTCGCCACCGAAATGGGCAGCGCCCCGGGCGCACGGCGGTTCCTGCTCGCCACCCCGCTGTTCCATATCGCGGCACTGCACAATCTCGCCGTCCCACGACTCGCGTTCGGCGATACCGCGGTGATCCACACCGGCCGCTTCGATATCGACCGGGTGCTGCGGCTCATCGACACCGAACGCGTCACGAACTGGGGTGCGGTACCGACCATGCTGCACCGGCTCCTGGAACACGGCGACCTGTCGGGATACGATCTGTCGTCGCTGCGGATGATCTCGGTGAACAGCGCGCCCTCCTCCGCGTCGTTCAAGGAACGGCTACGGGCGGTGCTCCCGGTCGCCGCGAAATCGCTGGGGACCAGTTACGGACTCACCGAATCCTCCACGGCGGCAACCTTCGCGACCGCGGCCGACCTGCAGGCACGCCCCGAAACCGTCGGCACCCCGGTGCCGACGATGAGTGTGCAGATCCGCGACGAACACGGTGCGCCGGTGCCCGACGGGACCGAAGGCGAGATCTGCCTGCGCGGCCCGCTGGTGATGCTCGGCTACTGGAACAATCCGGAGGCCACCGCCGCCACGATCGCCGCGGACGGCTGGATGCACACCGGCGATCTGGGCACGATGAACGGCGGCTACCTGTGGGTGAGTAGCCGCCGGTCCGATCTCATCCTGCGCGGCGGGGAGAACGTGTACCCGATCGAGGTCGAGAACGCGTTGAGCGAACACCCCGCGGTACGGGAATGCGCCGTGCTCGGCGTCGCACACGCGGACCTCGGTCAAGAGGTGTGCGCGGTGGTGGTCACCACGGCGGCGGACGCGGTGGGTGCCGCGGAACTGAGCGCGTTCGTCACCGAACGGATCGCGCGCTACAAAGTGCCCACGCGATGGGAGATCACGACCGAACCGCTGCCCCGCAACGCCACCGGCAAGGTCAAACGACTCGACGTGATCCAGGCGTACGCGGGCGGGGCCGACTGAACGAAAACGGCGCGCGCTCGAGCCGGCGAATCGGTATATCGCACACACGACCTGAGTGCGGGCGGCTGCTTCGCGCCGCCCGCACTGGGGTCGACGCCGCACTCAGGTCGGCACAGGGCCTTCGCCGATTCGTGCGCGCAGCTGGTTGAGCGGATCCGATGTGTCGCGGCGGCCGCGGGGTCCGTGCCCTTCGGGGTCGGTGAGCCTACCGGCGTCGGAGCGGGTCCATTCGCGTACCGCCCACCGCTCGGCGATGGCCCATCTGCCGTCGCGCAGTTCCATCAGGTCCACGTAGCGGCAGCCGCTGGTGAAATCGTCCCGGCCGGGCGCGCCCCAGTGGGCCGCCGTGGAATATGACTCGCTGATGGCGCGGTCGCCGTGCAGTTCCACGAGGTGGTTGCCGATGTGATGCATGGTGCCGCCGAGCGTGCGCAGTTTCGGGCGCACCCATTCGATGAATTCGTCCACGGTGCCGTCGAATCCGGTGTGGTGGTCGATCCCGTCGGGGTGGTAGGCGTCGCGGACCAGATCGAAGTCGAGGCGGTCGATACCGCGGCAGTAGCGCAGCACCACCTCGTAGATGGCCTGTTTGTGCAGTAGTTCCTGTAATGCGTCGGTCACCGGGGTTGCTCCTTCTGTCAGTCGTGCCCGAGCCCGACCATCCAGTCGAGCAGTTCGGGCAGCCGATCGGTGTCCCGGCCGAATACGGTCGGGCGGAAGACGACGGCTGTGGCCCCGTTGCGCCGGAACTGCTGTACCGCCCGCGCGGTGGCGTCCAGATCGGCGCTGCCGTCCGGGCGCCGCACCGGCGTGAGGGATACCTGGATGCGGAGGGTGCCGGGATCGCGGCCGTGCGCCGCGAACCTGTCCCGCAGCAGCGCGACACTGTCGGTGAATCCGGGCAGATCGGTGGGGTTGACCGACCAGCCGTCGGCGACGCGGGCGATTCGGTCGAAGTTGCGGGGGCTCGGGCCGAGTCCGAACAGGATCGGAACCCGGTCCTGCACGGGGAACGGCAGGCTGTGGAAGTTCGCGAAGGCGTAATCGCGTCCCGTGAACTGTGCCGGTGCCCGGGTCCACAGTTCCCGGCACGCGCGCACGGTGTCCTCCATCCGGCCGAACCGGGCGTCGAACGGCATCCCGGTGGCGGTGTATTCGGCTTCCTGCCAGCCCACACCGAACCCCATGGTGACCCGTCCGCGGGAGAGGCGGTCGAGGGTCGCGATCTGTTTGGCCAGCAAGGCGGCGGGGCGGACGGTGGCGATGAGCACCGACACCCCGAGCTCGGCCCGTTCGGTGACGGCGGCGACGGCCGACAGCAGGGAGATCGGTTCGTACCACGGGTGGTCGAGCGGGAACGGGAAGTTGTTGTCCCGCACGCGCTGGGCGTGGGCGTCCGCGGCGAAACCGAGGTGGTCGCCGGTGGAGATCAGGTCGATTCCGCGTCGATCTGCCTCTGCCGCCAGATCGGGGACAGCACTGATATCACCACCGAACAGTGCCTCGGCGCCGAGAAGGTTGAGCCCGATATCCATGGCCTCATCTCAGCCCGGCCGGGCCCGGGAGGGAACCGGTCTTTCCGTTGGGTGAGACCTCGGCAGGCCCGCAACCGGTTCGCGGATTAGCGTCCGGACCGACGTCGCGACAGCCGTGCACGGCATAGGAGAACCACGATGGATTTGCGGGAGTCACCCGAGCACCAGGAGCTCAGGCGGGAATTGCGTGCCTATTTCGCGAAGCTGCTGCCCGCGGACGAACGCCGCGCGGCCGGCGAGCAGGGTGTGGGCGGCGACCGGTTCCGCGAGATCGTCACAATGCTCGGCGCGGACGGCTGGCTGGGGATCGGCTGGCCGGTGGAGTACGGCGGTCAGGGCCGTTCCATCGAGGAGCAGTTCGTTTTCTTCGACGAGGTCCAGCGTGCGGGGCTGCCGTTCCCGTTCGTCACCGTCAACACGGTGGGCCCGACCCTGATGAAATACGGCACCGATGAGCAGAAGGCGAAGTTCCTGCCCGGGATTCTGGCCGGCGATATCGTCTTCGCCATCGGCTATACCGAACCCGGCGCCGGCACCGATCTGGCGTCGCTGGAAACCCGTGCGGTGCGTGACGGCGACGACTGGGTGGTGGACGGCAACAAGATCTTCACCTCCGGCGCGAATACCGCCGACTACGTCTGGCTGGCCTGCCGCACCGATCCGGAAGCCCCGAAACACCGGGGCATCTCGATTCTCATCGTGCCGACCGATGCTCCGGGTTTCTCCTGGTCGCCGATCCATACCGTCGGCGGTCTGACGGTCACCTCCACCTACTACTCGGGAATCCGCGTCGGTGCGGATGCCGTGGTGGGTGAGCCGCACGGCGGATGGCGGCTGATCACTGCGCAGCTCAACCACGAACGTATCGGGCTGGCCGCGCTGGGCGGGCGCACCGAGGGCCTGTGGCATCAGGTTCTGGCTTGGGCCCGCGAGACGGGCGCGATCGACATCCCGTGGGTGCGGCAGGAATTCGCGCGCACCCACGCGAAGCTGGTGGCGATGCGGTTGATGAACTGGAAGATGACCGCCGCCGTCGCGGCCGATACTCTCTCCGGCGCGGACGCGGGCGCCACGAAGGTGTTCGGCACCGAAACCCATATCGACGTGTACCGCACACTGCTCGGCATCCTCGGGGCCGCCGGCCGGATCCGCCCCGGAAGCCCGGGCGCGATTCTGGCCGGGCAGATCGAGCAGATCTCCCGGCAAGGGGTGGTCAACACCTTCGGCGGCGGAGTCAACGAGGTGCTGCGCGATATGGTCGCCACCCTGGGATTGGGCACGGTCAAGGCGGGCCGCAGCCGATGAACGTACTCGACACCCTCAACACGCTGGTCGGCCGCGAACTGCAACCCACCACCTGGGCGCCGGACCCGGTGAACACCGCCATGATCCGCCACTGGGTGGAAGCCATGGGCGATACCAACCCGATCTACCTCGACGACGACGCCGCCCGCGCCGCCGGCCGCGACGGCCTCATCGCACCACCCACGATGGTCCAGGCGTGGACGATGCGGGGATACGCGGCAACCGCCGCCGGCAACACTGCCTCCGAGGTCGCCACCCAGCTGCTGGACACCCTGGCCGACGCCGGGTTCACCTCGGTGGTCGCCACGGATTCCGAACAGGAGTATTTCGCCGAACTGCGTCCCGGCACCCGGGTCAATGTCACCGAGGTGATCGAATCGATCTCCCCGGAGAAGAACACCGCGCTCGGGCCCGGGCATTTCGTGACAACCGTCAAAACGTACCGGGACGACGACGGCGCGGTCGTCGCCACCCAGCGGTGGCGCATCCTGCGGTTCCGGCCCGCGGCGAAAGAAACCCCCCGCGAGCTACGGCCACGCCCGGCGATCAACCAGGACAATGCCTTCTGGTTCGCGGCGGCCAAGGAGCATCGCCTGGTGATTCAGCGCTGCGTGTCCTGCGGGACACTGCGGCATCCGACCGGACCGATGTGCGGGCACTGCCGATCATCGGACTGGGACACCGTCGACGCCTGCGGCCGCGGCGTCGTCTACAGCTTCGTCGTCAACCACCATCCGCGGCTCGACGCGTTCGACTATCCGCTGATCGTCGCGGTCATCGAACTGGAGGAGGGGACCCGGTTGGTCGCGAACATGATCGGTGCCGAACCCGGCGAGGTACGGGTCGATATGCCGGTGGAACTGGACTGGATCGACGCCGACCCGGAGCTGACGCTGCCCGCGTTCCGTCCGGTCATACGCGAGGAGAACTGATGGATTTCGCCTTCACCGAAGAGCAGACCGCGATCCGCGACCTGGCCGCCGATATCTTCACCGGCAAATCGGGCCCGGACCGCGTCCAGGCCGTCGAAGCCTCTGACGATCGGATCGACCGGGGCCTGTGGCGCGAGCTCGCCCGCGCCGGCCTGGTGGGGATCGCCCTACCCGCCGAATCCGGCGGCGGCGGGCTCGGTTTCACCGAACTCTGTGTGCTGCTCGAACAGCAGGGCCGCAGCGTCGCCCCCGTCCCGTTATGGGAGACCGCGCTCGCCTCGGCCGCCGTCGCCGAATTCGGCACACCCGAGCAGCAGCGCAACTATGTGGCTCCCGCGGCAGACGGGGAGCTGTTCCTCACCGTCGGGCTCGAAGAGTTCGGCCCCGCCGACGCGGCGGCCCCCGAGACGTCGGCACACCGATCCACCGACGGAACCTGGGTTCTGACCGGCGCGAAAGCGGTGGTCCCGGCGGCACATATCGCCACCCGGGTCGTCGTTTCCGCCGCGACAGCGACCGGTACCGGACTGTTCCTGGTCGACCCCGCCGGCGCGGGCATCCGGGCCGAGACCAACGAAACCACCACCCGCGCGCTCGCCGCGAACCTGACCTTCGACAACGCCCCCGCCGAATACCTCGCCGAGGGGGATTCCGTGCAGTGGCTGGTCTCCCGGGCCGAGGTAGCGCTGGCGGCACTGCAGGCCGGGGTGGGTGCCGCCGCGACAGCGCAGGCGGTGACCTACCTCAACGAGCGCCACCAGTTCGGGCGCCCCCTGTCGACCTTCCAGGCCGTGAGCCATCAACTGGCCGACTGCTATATCGATCTCGAGGCGATGCAGGTCACATTGTGGCAGGCGGCATGGCTGCTCGGCAACGGCGACGACCCCGGTACAGCGGTGCTGGTGGCCAAATGGTGGGCCACCGACGGCGGGCAACGCGTGGTGCATCGCGTCCAGCATCTGCACGGCGGGATCGGGGTGGATATCGACTACCCCGTGCACCGGTACCTGCTGTGGGGTAAACAGATCGCCGCGACCCTCGGCGCGGCGAGCGCGGATCTCGCCCGCCTCGGCGATCTGCTCGCCCGCCCGGAGGTGGCGGTATGAGAGCGGCGGCCGATATCACGGTGGGCGAGGTTCTCCCGGAACTCGCCATCCCGCTCACCCGCACCCTGATCGTGTCGACGGCCATCGCGAGCCGCGACTATCAGGACGTGCACCACGACCCGGATCTGGCGGTGGAACGTGGCTCCAGGGATGTGTTCATGAATATCCTCACCAGCAATGGGCTGGTGGGCCGCTACGTCACCGATTGGGCGGGGCCGCGGGCCTCGCTGCGTAAGGTCGCCATCCGGCTGGGCGCCCCCAACTATCCCGGCGACACGATGACGCTGACCGGCGAGGTGACCGGTATCGCCGATGGTGTGGTGTCGGTGCAGGTCCGTGGCGCCAACAGCCTGGGCGATCATGTGCGCGGCGTCGTCACCGTCTCCTTCGTGGAAGGAGACGCCCGATGACTGTAGGCGCACTGTCCGGCGCGGCCGCCGTGGTCGGTATCGGCGCGACCGAGTTCTCGAAGAACTCCGGCCGCAGCGAACTGCAACTGGCCTGCGAGGCGATCGTTGCGGCGCTCGCCGACGCCGGTATCGACCCTTCCGAGGTGGACGGCCTCGCCACCTACACCGCCGAAACGAACGGTGAGGTCCTCGTCGCCCGCAACTGCGGGCTCGGGGAGCTGAAATTCTTCTCCCGCGTCGGATACGGCGGCGGCGCCGCCTGCGCCACGGTGCAGCAGGCGGCGATGGCCGTGGCCACCGGGGTCGCGGAGGTCGTCGTCTGCTATCGGGCGTTCAACGAACGGTCCGGCCTCCGTTACGGTCTCGGCCAGCACGACCGGCCGATGGACAGCACCGCCGACCGCGCGGCGTACGCCTGGCTGACCCCGCAGGGACTGTCCACTCCTGCCCAATGGGTGGCGATGTTCGCCCGGCGGTATATGCATCAGTACGGCGCCACCAGCGAGGATTTCGGCCGGGTCGCCGTGGCCGCCCGCGCCTTCGCCGCGAACAACCCGGCCGCCTGGTTCTACCGGCGCCCGATCACGCTCGCCGATCACCAGAACTCCCGCTGGATCGCCGAACCACTGCATCTGCTGGACTGCTGCCAGGAAACCGACGGCGGTCAAGCTCTCGTCGTAGTCTCCGCCGAACGCGCCCGCACCCTGACTCACACCCCGGCGCTGATCAAGGGCGCCGCGCAGGGCAGCGGTAGGGACCAGCACATGATGACGAGCTACTACCGGCCCGATATCACCCGTATCCCCGAGATGGGGCTGGTCGGCCGGCAACTCTACGGCCAGAGCGGCCTGCAACCCGCCGATATCGACGCCGCGATCCTCTACGACCACTTCACGCCCCTGGTGCTCCCGCAACTCGAAGAACTCGGTTTCTGCGCGCCCGGCGAGGCGAAGGATTTCATCGCCGACGGCAACCTCGAACTTGGGGGCCGCCTGCCCGCCAACACCCACGGCGGTCAGGTCGGGGAGGCCTACCTGCACGGCGTCAACGGGATCGCGGAGGCCGTGCGACTGCTGCGCGGTACGTCGGCGAACCAGCCCGCCGGTGTGGAGAACGTACTGGTCACTGCCGGAACCGCGGTGCCGACGAGTGGGCTGGTGCTCGGTGTCGCATGAGGGTCGCAAGCCTGTCGCGGCCCGGCCCCCGCCGAATTGCGTTCCCACTCGCCGAGAGACGCCGTGACGGCGCAGGGCGAGAAGCGTAGGCACAGTAAGCACCCATCTCGCTCATTCACCCCCGGGAGACCCCGATGAGTTACGACCCACCCGCCCGGCCCACTGTCCGCACCGCGGCCGACGGCACTGTGCTGACCTCGGCCCCCCGGGACACCCCGGTCGACCGTGCGACGGCGGCGGCGCGGCGGGTGATCGACGCATTGCTGCGCACCGACCGCACGAACGCGAACCTCGATCGGGTAGCCGAGGAACTGGACAGTATCGCCGATCATCTGGAGCAGCACGCTCCGGAGGTGGCCGAACGACTGGTGGATATGTGGCACGGTGAGGGTGTCACACGTCATGACCCGGTGACCGGCCCGGAGAACGCGATCGCGCCGCCGCTGGTGCTCACCGGCCGCGCCGACGGATCGGTCGGCGGTGTGGTCACCCTGACCATCCCGTACCAGGGCCCGCCGGGGCATGTGCACGGGGGAGTGTCGGCTCAGCTGCTCGATCACACGCTCGGTGTCGCCAACACGTGGGCGGGCTGTAATGGTCCCACCGCGCAATTGAATGTGCGGTACCACCGCCCGACACCGTTGTTCGTGCCGCTCACCGTGAGCGGCCGGCTGGTGTCGCAGAACGGCAACAAGATCAATTCCGTCGGTGCGATCCACACTGCGGAGGGTGAGCTGTGTGTCTCCGCGGAGGGCTTGTTCATCGATAAAACCGTTCCGCGGCCCCGCGCGGCCGGAGAGCCGGTGTCCGGCAGTTCGTCAGCCTCGCTGCAGGCGTAGCTCCCGGACGGCTTCCTCGAGTTCGCGGATATTTCGCTGCAGATCGATGAGCGCGGGCTCGCCGCCGGTCTTCGCGGTCGCGGGTTGAACGGCCACAATCTCAGGGGTGGGTACGGCCGGCCCCAGGGCCGCACTCCCGGTGGCGAAACCGTCGAGGAAGACCGCGATCAGATCGTGGCGGAGCCGGTCGGCGGTCCTCGCCAGGGAGTCCCGGTGGAATCGAACGGTGAACCAGACCGATTCACGCAGCATCCGATGGAAATGGTGCTGGTCCACATCGGTCCGGAATTCCCCGGTGTCGATACCGTGGGCGATCGCGTCGGCCCAGTACTGGTTGGCGCGGCGTACGGCGGTGGCGATGCGGCTGTCGGCGGGCTGGGACGAGAGTGTGCTCTCGTTCTGGTAGATCTCCGTCGCGTAGGGGTGATCGGTGGCCGATTCGAAGGAGACCGCGACCATCCGGTCGAGCCGCTCGCGCGCGGTTTCGCCGGGGACGAGTGCGGCTTCGTAACGGTCGTTGAGGTCGTCGATGAAGGTGGTGACGATTTCGAAGACGATCGCGTGTTTGGAGGCGAAGTGGTGATAGAGGCTGCCCGAAAGGATTCCGACTTCATCCGCGATATCGCGCACGGTGGTGCGGGCGACGCCGCGTTCGCTGAACAGTTTCGCGGCGTGGAACAGGATGGCCTCTTTCCGAGTGGGTGACACCTGGCGTCTCCTCGTGTGCCGATGTTGTCCGGTTCCCGATCAAGCATTTGCTCGATTCGAAGGCTACACGACCGCGTGGACCTGCCTGCCCGCACACGTGCGGGCCTGGCGAAACGTCGTCTGCGGGGCAGTCCGGCCGAGCACATCCAGGCTGAGTAATAGCTAGTTGCCATGACAGAGCATGGGTTGAGTTGCCGCAGTTGGCTCCTGCGGTACGGCGTGCTTCGTGCCCCCGGTGAGGGAGATTCCGGCAAACCGTTGACAGGCCGCTGTGATCCATCTAACGTTCCAAGCAAGCGATTGCTTTGGAGCGCCCTAACATTGCTTGGTTCCGTGGTGACCGCTGATAACCAAGCAGCATGCAAGGAGAGAGCATGGGTCTCGGTTCATTCGATGCGGCGATTCCGCCGGTTCCCCCGTCGACACAACGACACAACGACGACCGACCCGTACCCGTCCGGCCGCAGCCGGAATCGTCGTGAGCGGCCTTCGGCGCCGCGATACCCGGAAACCCGGTCCGCAGGCACATCAGTGAACAACCTCGGGTAGCAAACCGGACCGCCGCCCAGGGCGGCCACCGCCGGAACCCGGCGACCGGCGCGAACCGGCACCCGGTCCGCACATCCGTATCCGCGCCGGCACCGACCCCGAAACGTTCGGCAACCCACCGCCCCGGACCAACCGGCCGGACACCTCACCCCGGCAGTCGCACAACGACATACCCCACGTGATCGGGCGGTTTCCGAGGTGCGCGCAGTTCGCACCGACCGGCAGCCCGACCCGTTGCTCATATCGTGCGTGAAAGGAACTCCATGAACCGCAGAAGGTTTCGCCGTGCCCGGCATCTGCTGGCCGCAGCCGTGGCGACGCTGGTCGTGGCCGGTTGCGGGGGCGGCCCCATCGACGGCGGCTTCGGTGGCCCGGTCGGCGATATCGATCCGGACGCCATACTGCGGGTCACCAGCAGCTCACCGACCAGGAACCTCGACCCCCACCTGCAGACCAGCTACGGCGGCTGGGGGTACCTGACCGTGATCTTCGACCGGCTCACCACCGTCGACAAAGACGGGAAACTGGTTCCCGGTCTGGCGAACTCATGGCAGTTCGCCCGGGACGGCTCATACCTGGAGTTGAAACTCCGCACCGATGTCTCCTTCCACGACGGCGCGGTCTTCGACGCCGCGGCCGTGGCCGCGAATATCCACCGCGGCCAGAACATGGAAGGCAGCACGGTCGCCGACGCCCTGCAGAACATCACCTCGGTCGAGGAAGTCGACGACCACACCGTCCGCCTGCATCTGAAGCCCGGCACAGGGGTGGAACTGCCGGGCGTGTTCAGCACCAACGTCGGAATGATGGTCAGCCCGAAAACGATTGCCGCGGGCACCGATCTCCGCAACGATCCCGGCCTCGCCGGCTCCGGCGGGTATGTGGTCACCGAATACGTCCCCGAGGAATCGCTGTCGCTGGTACGCGCCGACGGCGGCCCCAACTGGGATCCGAAGGCCGGGCAGCTCGCCGGGATCGAATTCGAATGGATCCCCGACGCCCGGACCCGGTTGAACGGAATGAAAACGGGGATGACCGATCTGAGCTGGGTCAGTTCCGCCAACGAAGTCATCGAAGCCCAGACGCTGGGACGCAACCGGACCGTGGGCGTCGACGAGGTCGTCTTCCGCAATGTGCTCGGCCTGTACATGCGGCCCGACGGTGACCTCGCGAAACCGGAGGTCCGGCAGGCCGTGGCCGCCGCCATCGACCCCGAAGCCGTCAGCGCACTGTTCTCCGGAACATGCACACCCCACCGGCAGCTGTATCCCGCCGGTAGCTGGCCCGCGGACGAAAACTACGAATACCCCTATCCCTACGACCCGGCCAAGGCAAAGGCTCTGGTGGAGGCGGCCGGCGGCGCGCAGATCGCACTGACCTTCGCCGCCGGCACCAACACCGAGAACACCGCGAACGTCCTGCAATCGACCCTGTCGCAAGCCGGTATCGACACCGACCTCAACCCGGTGCCCAACACCCAGAACGAACCCCGCTATATCGCCGGCGACTTCCCCTCGATGGTGGCCAACAGTTTCAACGCCAAGGTCGATCCCGCGGAAACCGTGAACACCTTCCTGTTCGGTGCCTACGCCCTCGCCAACGGTAACCAGCAGATCCGGGACCTGGTCACCCGGGCCGCCGACCCCACCCTCACCGAGAAACAGCGCGCACCGCTGTACCACCAGGCGTGGGACCTCACGCTGAAAGAAGCCATGTTCGTCCCGATCTGCAATCAGACCAACGCCACGCTGTACACCAGCCAGGTCGTCGGCGCACAAGACATCCCATGGGCGGATCTCGGAATCTTCGACCTCCGCCATGTGGCAATGACCGAATAGTCCGCCGGAATTCTGAGGAGATCCTGTGCTGCGTTATGCCGGGCAGCGGTTACTGGCGGCGATCCCGCTGCTGCTGATCGTTCCGCTGTTGATATTTCTGTTGATGGATCTGGCTCCGGGCGATCCGGCGGTCGTACTGGCAGGGGAGAACGCGACACCGAAACGGTTGCGGGAACTACGCGAGAACCTCAACCTCGACGAGAACGTCTTCGTGCGATACCTGGACTGGGTCGGGTCGGCGGTACGCGGCGACCTCGGTATGTCGCTGTGGTCGAACCAGACGGTGGCCGAACTGCTGCTGCGGCGGATGGCCACGACCCTGTCGCTGGTGTTGTTCGCGATCGTGCTGGCCGTGACCATCGGCGTGGTCCTGGGCATCCTGGGCGCACTGCGGCCCGGCGGTGTCGTCGACCGGGGGATCAACGCCCTGGCCTCGGTGGCGATCGCCATCCCCGCCTTCTGGTTCGGACTGGTCCTGGTCCTGCTGTTCGCGGTCACGCACCAGATATTTCCCGCGTTCGGCTATGTGCCGATATCGGAGGGCGTCGTGCCGTGGTTCCAGCATCTGGTGCTGCCCGGTGTCGCGTTGGCACTGCTGCCCGCCGCCGAGGTGACACTGCAATTGCGGTCCGCACTCGGCCAGGTCCTCGGCAGTGACTACATCCTCAACGCCGAAGCCCGCGGACTGTCCCGGGCGAGCGTGATCGGCAAACACGGACTCAAGAACGCCTGCATCCCCGTGGTGACCGTGCTCGGTTTCCGGGTCTCCGAAGTACTCGGCGGCGCGGTCACCATCGAGATCATCTACAACATGCCCGGCCTGGGCAGTCTGGCGGTCAACAGCGTCCAGAACCACGACGTCCCGGTACTCCTCGGATTCGTCCTGTTCACCACGGTCGTCGTCATCCTCGTCAACCTGCTCGTCGATATCTCCTACGGCTACTTCAACCCGAAGGTGCGTTCATGACCGCGACCACACCGGCCGACGCCGGCATCCGGCCCGGCGTGGGCCGCAGAGTATTCGGCTTCCTGCGCCGCCGCCCCGTCACCGCGACCGCGGCGCTGTTCGTCGCCCTGCTGATACTCCTCGCGCTCTTCGCGCCCTGGATCGCCCCCCACGACCCGTACGCCCAGGACCTGCTGAACCGGTTGCAGCCCCCCGACGCCGAGCATCTGCTGGGCACCGACGATTACGGCCGCGACGCGCTGAGCCGGTTGATCTTCGGCGCCCGCATCTCACTGACGGCCGCCCTGCAGGCGGTGGCGCTGGCACTGATCCTCGGACTACCGCTCGGCGTGGTCGCCGGCTACCGCGGCGGCTGGACCGACACCCTGCTCACCCGGCTGATGGAAGCCCTCATGAGCGCGCCGTCGCTGGTACTGGCGATCACGATCGTCGCGGTCCTCGGCTCCGGAATCACCAACGCCATGTTCGCGGTCGGCCTCGTGATGGCGCCCCGGTTCTTCCGCGTCGCCCGGGCCTCCACCATGGACGTCCGCGGCGACACCTATATCGAGGCATCCGTCGCATTGGGTTGCACGCCCGCCCGGACGATCATCCGGCACATCCTGCCGAATGTGATGCCCCCGATCGTCCTGGTCATCTCCGTCTCCCTCGGCACCGCCGTCGCCGCCGAAGCAAGCCTGAGCTTCCTGGGACTCGGCGCGAAAGCCCCAGCCGCGAGCTGGGGATCGATGCTCAGCACCGCCGCCTCGAATATGCAACTCGCCCCGCACCTGGTGTGGCCACCGGGCGTGATGATCTTCCTGACCGTACTCGCATTCACCTACCTCGGTGACGGTGTGCGCCGAGCCCTGACGAGGAGCCGCAATGGCAGTAGCAACTAACGGACTCCACCTGCCGGACACCGCTCCCGGCGCGGCCGGCGACACCCTGCTGCGAGTACGCGACCTCACCGTGCAATTCCCCGCCGGCCGCGGCCGCTGGACCACCGTCGTCGACGGCGCCTCCTTCGACGTCGGCGCCGGCGAATCCGTGGCCCTCGTCGGCGAATCCGGCTCCGGGAAAACCGTTTCCTCCCTGGCGGTCATGGGCTTGACCGCGCACACCGGCGGCCGTATGTCCGGCGGCACCGTGGAATTCGAAGGCCGCGACCTCACCGCGCTCCCGCCGCGCGAATGGCGCACACTGCGCGGCACCGGAATGGGCATGATCTTCCAGCAGCCCATCCGCAGCCTCAACCCCGCCTACACGGTGGGCGACCAGATCGCCGAATCGGTCCGCAGACACCTCGGCCTCGACCGCCGCGCCGCCATGGCCCGCGCGGTGGAAATGCTCGAGCTGGTCCAGGTCCCCCGCGCCGCCGAACGGGTCCGCGAATATCCGCACGCCTTCAGCGGCGGTATGTGCCAGCGCGTCATGATCGCCATGGTCATGGCCTGCAACCCGCGCCTGCTCATCGCCGACGAACCCACCACCGCACTCGACGTCACAGTGCAGGAAACCATCCTCCAACTCCTACGGGACCTGCAGGAACAAACCGGTATCGGGCTGCTGTTCATCACCCACGACCTCGCCGTGGTCGCCGAACTGTGCCGCCGCGTGGTCGTCATGTACGCGGGCGAAGTGATCGAAGAAGCCGACGCCGAAAACCTGTTCTACACACCCCGCCACCCGTACACCGCCGGCCTGCTCGCCTCCATCCCGCATCCGGGCCGCAACCGCGACCGGCGCCTCACCGCCATCGAAGGCCGGGTACCGGTCGCGGGCGAATGGCCGCCCGGCTGCCGATTCCGGGAACGCTGCCCACACGCCCGGCCCGGCCTGTGCGACACCACCCACCCGGCGACCACCCCCACCGGGGACCGGAGCACTGCGCGGTGCCTGCGCACCACCGAGCTCGAACTACAAGGAGTGCCGCAACCATGAGCCTGCTCGAGGTATCCGATATTTCGAAGTCGTTCCCGACAGGCCGCGATTTCCTCGGCCGCCGCTCCGGCTGGACCCACGCCGTCCAGAACGTCTCCTTCCAGCTCGGTACCGGCGAATGCCTCGCCGTGGTCGGCGAATCCGGTGCCGGGAAATCGACCGTCGGCCGAATCGTGCTGCGACTGATCGAACCCGACACCGGCAGCATCGTCTTCGACGGACAGGACGTCCGCGCCGCCACCCCCGGCCGGCTCCGCGCCCTGCGCCGCGGTATGCAGATGATCTTCCAGGACCCGCACAGCTCACTCGACCCGCGGATGAGCATCCTCGACGCGGTCGCCGAACCACTCGTCGTCCACACCGATCTCGATCGCAAGTCTCGCACCGCCACCGTGCGAACCCTGCTGGACAAGGTCGGCATCGGCGACCGCTACCTCGCCCGGTACCCGGCCGAACTGTCCGGTGGGCAACTGCAACGCGTCGCGATCGCCCGCGCACTCACCCTGAAACCCAAAATGATCGTCTGCGACGAACCCGTCGCCGCCCTCGACGTCTCCGTCCGGTCGCAAGTACTCAACCTGCTGCGCGACCTCCAGGACGAACTCGGATTGGCCTATCTCTTCGTCTGCCACGACCTCGCACTGATCGAAGTGATCGCCGACCGGGTCCTGGTGATGGCAGGCGGAAGAGTCGTCGAATCGGGCACCGTCGAGGAGATCTACCACAACCCCCAGGAGGAGTACACGCAGAAACTACTGGCAGCCATCCCCGTACCCGTCCCCCGTAGCGCGCGGCGCTGACCCCGGCCGCGGAACACATCATGGCAATGATCGAACGGATCACCGTAATCCTCGATGTCTTCGACGACCGCACCTCCCGCCTCACCCTGGAGGAGATCAGTCGCCGGTCACAACTGCCACGTTCGACCGTGCACCGGATCCTGAAACAGCTGGTCCGGCTCCACTGGGTCGAGCACACCCCCTTCGGCTACACCATCGGGCGCCGCGCGCTGCGCATGGGCGGAATCTCCGAAGGCTACAGCGCGATCCGCGCCGCGGCCGCCCCTGTACTGCAGGACCTGCACATGCAGACCGGGATGGTCGTCCACCTCGCCGTGCTGGAGGGAGGCGAAAACGTCTACCTCGACAAAGTAGGTGGCCGGGACGCCTCCACATTGCCGTCACGGATCGGTGGCCGCGGACCCGCCTATGCGACGGCCTGCGGAAAATCCATGCTCGCATTCCTCGCGCCCGAATGGGTGGACGGCCTGTACGGGCAGCAACTGCACCGGTGCACCGAACACACGATCGGTGAGATCACCGCACTGCACCGGGAACTCAACCTCGTCCGGCGCCGCGGCCTCGCCTTCGACTGGAGTGAGGCCTTCCCGGGCCTGGCCTGCGCGGGTGCCGCCATCCGCGGCACCCGCGGCCCCCTCGCCGCACTATCGGTCTGCGGCCCCGCCGACACTGCACCGTTCGAGCGGGCAGCCCCTCTGGTGGCGGCCGCCGCCCGGGAGATCGCGCTGACACTCGGCCGGCGCCCCACCCATGCACCCCGGCCGGGGTCGCGGCGCTCTCGCGACGACGAACCCATCCACCGCTACGACGACAGGCGGTCCCTCTCATGTCCCGACCCCTCGCCGGCTTCGGCGCGCTGATCACCGGCGGTGGAGGCGGTTTCGGCCGATCGGCCGCCGCCCGCCTGGCCCGCGACGGCGGATCCGTTATCTGCCTGTCCTCCACGGCCGGTGGCGGCTCCTTCCCGTTCATGGGTTCCTACTCCATCGCCAAAGCCGCGCTGGAAGCACTCGTCCGGGTAGCGGCCGACGAACTCGGTGCGCTCGATGTCCGGGTCAATGCGATCCGCCCGGGGCTGGTCCCCACCGACGCGGCGAAACCGGGCCTGATCGCTGCCGACGAAACTCAGCGCGCGCGGGTACTGCGGGAGAAACCACTGGCCCGGGTGGGGACGGCGGACGATATCGCCGAGGCCGTCCGCTATCTCGCCGGCCCGGAATCCTCCTGGGTGACCGGCGCCGTCCTCCCGGTCGAAGGCGGTAACCATCTGCGCCGCGCGGCCGACCTCGAAATCCTCGCCCGGAAGGTGTGCGGCGACGACACCGTCGACCGTGCGCTGCGCGGCCGGCTTCCCGAGCGTTCGGGGCGCGGAACACCGAAGTAACCGGGGCGGCCGGTACGAAATCGCCGATACTGTCGAAACTATCGTCCTCGAGGTGGTGAGCCGACTCCAGGTCGTTCGGGGGCCGTGGCGATGCGGTCGCCGACTTCCACGCAGTAATGCGTCGGCGTGGCCCACGGGATGGCCCGAGGCTTCGAATCCGGGCTCGTGCACCGTCTGTTCGGGGGAGCACACGCGGTGGTGGGGGAGCGCGCAGGTTCGGTGACCCGCTCCGGCGCTTGACCGTAGGCGGAGCCGGTCACAGAGGGGAGATGAGCCGGGATGAAGCCCCGCCAGGTCCCCACCCCGGGATATGGGCGAACCCGGCGCCGCGGAACTCGGCCGCGATCCGGGAACAGCCGAAACCTCTGTCTCTCGCCGGACAGAAATAATCGTCATACGACGATATGCGCATCACACCATGTGTTCCATCAATTGGAGTGTCCTGCTACTTCCACCAACCACAGAAGAAAAAAGACAAAGGAAGGGGCACATTGCACAAGAACTCGACGTACAGGTCAGCGGTCGCCCGGTTTCTGTACGCGCTGGGGGAGCAGGCCTGATACGGCTGAGGTCGTCGTTCCTTCTGCCCGGTACCCTCGACCCGCCGCGCAGCAACCAGCCGGACAGCAGAGGAGAGGAGTCGCCCATGCCCGGGGACAACCGCGCCCGCCGTACCGGCCTGCGGGCGGTATCCGCCCGCCGCTTCACAATCGACATCACCCCACTGCGCGCCGGCCGCGAGTTCCGGACCGTGTTCACCGCCCGCACGATCTCGGTATTCGGTATCGGCTTCCTGGTGGTCGCCCTGCCCATCCAGGTTTTCGCGCTCACCGGTTCCACCGCCATGGTCGCCGCCGTCGCCACGACCATTGGACTCTCGGCCTTCGCGGGCACCCTGATCGGCGGTACCGCCGCCGACCACTACGACCGCCGGCTCGTAATCGTCGGTTCCCGCGCCGCCGCCACCCTCGGTTTCGCCCTGCTCGCGGTGAACGCGATGCTGCCCGAACCGAAACTGTGGGTGATCTTCCTCTGCGCCGTGATCGACGGCGTCACCGGCGGTATCTCCGAAACAGCGCTGGTCGCGGTGATGCCCGCGTTGATACCGCCCGGCAAACTGGCGGCGGGAGCCGCGCTGATGGCATTGACGGCCGACCTCGGTCATATGTCGGCACCTGCCCTCGCCGGCGTGCTGATCGCCTGGCTCGACGTCGCCGCCAACTACTGGTTCGCGGCCGCGGCGAGCCTGGTGACGACACTGCTCCTCGCCCGCCTCGGCCCCATGACCGCCGAACGCGGGCACGACGAGTCACCGGTACGGGCCGCGCTGTCCGGGTTCCGTTTCGCCGCACGCCACCGGGTCATCGGCGCCACACTGCTCGTCGGCTGTATCACCATGCTGCTGTCCGGCTGGAATGTCCTGATCCCGGAATACGTCACCGAAGTACTGCACGCCGGTGACGCCACCGCGGGCCTGCTGTTCGCCGCGCCCGCGGTCGGCGCCGTCCTCGGTTCCCTCACCTCGGGCTGGACCGGATCCATCCGCCGCAGCGGTCAGGTGATCTTCGCGGCCACCTTCGTCTCGGCTGCCGGGCTCGCCGGCGCGGGCCTCCTCGGCGCCACTGCGATCGTGTTCGCGGGTCTCGCCGCCCACGGTGCGGGCCGGGTGGTGAGCGATATCGCGCGCTTCGCCGTCGTCCAGGCCGCCACCCCCGAGGAGTTCCGCGGCCGCGTCTCCGGCCTGTGGACCGCGCAACTCACCATCGCCCTCTCCCTGGGCGCTGTCGTCGCGGGCATCGTGTCGAGCGCGGTCCCGGCGCGTTCGGTGTTCCTGGTGTACGGCGCGGGCGGCTGCGCGCTCACCGTCGCGCTGTGGTGCCTGCTCACCACCCTGCGCACCCTCGACAGCCGCGCCACCACGGCACCCTGACTACCGCGCTGCGGCCGCCAGCTGCGGAGTGATCCTGTCCAGTGCGAACCGCAACGATGCCGGTGTGCCCGCGGACAATGCGAGCACCGCCGGATCGTTCTCCGGCAAAAGCACCGCGTGCCCCGCCCGCACAACAGGCAGTGAATTGATCAACGAATCATTCTCCAAGTCGGCGAACGGCACACCGATCGTGGTGAACACGGCGACCTGCGCGTCGAGATCGCCGACCCGCTCCGCCGGGACCTGTGCGAAGAAACCCGAACTCTGTAACCGGGTGACCGGCGGGTTCTGCACGAACCCGAGGTCGGCGAAGAAATCGAACCGGGCGTCCCCGGCAAGGTAGGCGCCGTAGGCGGTGCCGAACTTCGCGGCGTACACGAACGTCTTACCGGCGAATTCCGGATGCTCGTCCGCCACAGCCTGCTGCCGGGCCGTGGTCTCCGAGACGATCCTGTCCGCCTCGGCGCGTTTGCTCAGCGCAGCGCCGATGAGCTCGGCCTGCGTCTGCCAGTTCACCGCGAAATCACCCGTACCCTCCGGCGCGGTGACCACCGGCGCGATCTCCCGGAGCTCCTCGGTGACAGCGCTGTCCGCCTTCGCACGCACATTCAGGATCAGGTCCGGATCGAGTTCGGAAATCTGCTGCATATTGAACTCCCCGGCGCTCTGCGCCGAGATCAGCTCGGGCGTGCTGTCCCCGAACGCCGCCGCATCCCATTCACCGACCCCTTTGGTATCCGCACCGAAACTCATCCAGTCGTAGATGGCGACCGGCCGCACCCCCAATTCCACCGCGATCGCGCCGTCCGACCAGCCGAGCGCCACCACCCGCGGATTGTCCGGCAGCGAATAACCGGGCGCCCCCTCGGGATCGTCGAACACCTCATAGGTCGTGTTATCGGACTGCACACACGCCGTCGCAGCCAGCAGCACACTCACCAACCCCGCCACGACCACACCGATACGCCGCCTCGCCATGGTTCTCCTTCCGGTTGTGTGCCCGGCGGGCACGGTTCACACGCTGTCGGCCCGGACCGCGCCCTCCGCCAGCGGCACCACCAGCGGAGTCCCGGTCTGCGGATCGTCGATCACCTGCGCATACACGCCGAAAACCCGGTCGACCAGCTCGGCGGTGATGATGTCGCGCGGTGGACCCACGGCCACGATCTCGCCGTCGCGCATCGCGATGATGTGGGAGGCGTAGCGGGCGGCCTGGTTGAGGTCGTGCAGGACCGCGACCAATGTGGTGCCGCGCCGGTTGAGGTCCACACACAGATCGAGCACCTCGATCTGATGCCCGAGATCGAGAAAGGTCGTCGGCTCGTCCAGCAGCAGGATCGGTGTCTGCTGCGCCAGCGCCATCGCGATCCACACGCGCTGCCGCTGCCCACCCGACAGCGCCTCCACCGGCCGCGTCGACAACTCCGTCAACCGGGTGACCTGCAGCGCGAAATCGACCGCCCGCTGATCGGCCTCGGTCCACTGCCGGAACAGTTTCTGATACGGGAACCGGCCGCGCGCCACCAGGTCGATGATGGTGATCCCGTCCGGCGCGATCGACTGCTGCGGCAGCAACCCCACCTCCCGCGCGAACTCTTTACCGCTGTACCCGGCCACATCCCGCCCGTCGAGCAGCACCGCGCCGTGTTGCGGCCGCAGCAGCCGCGACAGCGTCCGCAGCAACGTCGATTTACCGCACGCGTTCGGCCCGACGATCACCGTGAACGAACCGTCGGGCACCACGACATCCAGATCGGCGAGCACGGTGCGCTCGCCGTAACCGACCCGCAGATCGGTGCCGGTCAACCGGCCCGGCAGCGCACCGGGCAGCGAAGCATGGGTCACGGTCGGGCCTTTCGGGACTGCGCCAGCAGAAGGAACAACAGGTACACACCACCCAGCGAGGTGGTGACCACGCCGACCGGCAGCTGCGTTTGCGGCGCGAGGATCGTGCGCGCCACCACCTCGCTGGAAACCAGGAGAGTGGCGCCCACCGCCGCGGAGGTGACCAGCGGGATCCCCGGACTCGGGGTGATCCGCGCCGCCACCTGCGGGGCCACCAGCGCGACGAAGGCGATCGGGCCGGCGATCGCGGTCGTCGCCGCCGCGAACCCCACCCCGATCACCAGCAGCATCATCTGCGTGCGCTCGGTATCGACACCCTTGCTCGCCGCGGAATCCGTGCCCAGCTCGAACATCCGCATCCGCGGCGCAACCACCATCAACGCCGGAACCAGCACCGCCAGGGTCACGAACACCGGCACCGTATCCGCCATCGACAGATCACGCAGATTGCCCATACCCCATGCGGCCGCCGCGCCCGCGTTCTGCGCATCGGCGGTCGCGACCAGGTAGCCGTTGAACGACAGCAGCATCGCCGAAACACCGATACCCACGATGATGAACCGGTAGTTCCCGGTGCCGCCGCGCATCCCGAGGAAATACACGACCAGCGCGGTGCCCAGGCAGCCGAGCAGGGCGCCGACTGTGGCGCCGCCCGAACCGAGCCCGAGAACCAGCATCGCCACCAGTGCACCGGTATTGGCGCCGGTGGTGAAACCGATGATGTCCGGGCTGCCCAGCGGGTTGCGGGTGAGGGTCTGGAAGATGGCGCCCGACAATGCCAGCGACGCCCCGCCGAGTATCGCCGTGACCACCACCGGCAGCCAGCCGGCAACGTGATCGGCGGCCGAACCACCGACCTGGCCGGCGAGTACCCGCAGGACCTCCACGAACCCCAGGCCCGGGGTGTCGGTGGTGCTCGCACCCAGCGACCGGACACCGACCACGGCGGTGACCAGCACCAGCGCCGCGGTGATCGCCGCCGAGACGAGATCGACGCGCACACCGATCCCCAGCCGGTGGATCCGCAGGAACCGTACGCGGCGGGGCCAGGCGGCCGGTGCCGCGGGGCTCACCACTGCGACCCTGTCTCGCGGCGCGCCAACCAGATCAGCACCGGCGCCCCGAGGAACGCGGTCACCATCCCCACCGGCAGTTCGCTCGCCGTGGCGATCCGGGCGACGAGGTCGGAGCCCACCAGCACGATGGGACCGACCAGCAGGCACAGCGGAATCATCCAGCGATGGTCCGGGCCGACCGCCATCCGCACCGCATGCGGCACCATCAACCCGACGAAACTGATGGGGCCGACTGCGGCGGTGGCCGCCCCGCACAGCACTGTCACGACCACGAATCCGCCCGCGCGCACCGCCGTCACCGGGACTCCCAGCGCGTGGGCGCGGTCGTCGCCGAGGGCGAGCGCATTCAGGTAGCCCGCCAGCGCAGCCGCCCCCACCACTCCGATCAGTACCAGTAGCCAGGTGGCCGACAGTTGTGGCCACCCGCGGCCGTCGAGAGTGCCGATCAGCAATCCGCGGATCGCATCGAAGGTCCGTGGATGGATCATGGTGAGGCCGAACGCGAGCCCGCTGAGCATCGACGCGATCGCCACGCCGGTGAGAACCAGTTTGGCCGGGCTCGCCCCGCCGACCCCGCGGGAACCGACGAAATACACCAGTACCGACGCGGCGAACGCGCCACCGAGCGCCCACCACACGTAGTCGGTGCCGGCCGCGCCGACGGCGACCGAGCCGAGCACCATGGCGAAGTACGCGCCGGAGTTCACCCCGAGAATGCCGGGGTCGGCCAGTGGGTTACGGGTCAATCCCTGCATTACCGCGCCTGCGAGCCCGAGCGCCGCACCGACCAGCGCGGCCAGCAGTGTGCGGGGTATTCGCTGTTCCCGGATGACACCGACGGCGGTGGGGCTGCCTTCGCCGAACAGGGCGCGCCAAGCCTCGGTGGCTGTGAAATCGCCGCTGCCGACGAACAGCCCGCCGAGCAGGAGCGCCACGAGAAGTGCGATCAGCAGCAGCAATACGGTCGACCGCGACAGTGCCGTGCGCGGCGCGGTCGTGGTGGCTGGGGGCACAGCGGATACATCCTCGCGGTCGGCAACGCTGCGGTGTGGTGGCCGGGAGATCGCTGCCACCGCCGTGGGTTAGTTTAGCCTCACGTTACCCAGCGGTGTCGATGCCGCGCGGCCGTGAGGTATCGGACGGTCTCGCCGAGCGCGATGCCGGAAGCTACGCCGCCGTATCGCGACGTCGGTTCGTGCGCCACCTCCCGGTGAGCAGCCCGCCTCGGGACCGAATACGCACGGCTCAGGTTTAGCTTCGGCACGGTGGGCATTCCCGGTGACGGCATCGGCAAACACCAAGGAGGATCGATGAGCAATTCACCTCGACGCAAGCGGCGCCATATCGCGTACTCGGTGATCGCCGGTGTGCTGATCGCCGTATCCGCCGGGTGCGCCGATAGCGATGACGACGGCGCAGACGCGGCAGGCACGCCACCGGCGCCTGCGGCGACCTCGGCCGCTCCGGCGGGCGCCGGGATCGATGCGCTGAACAGGGCCGGAGAAACCGCCACCGGTGCTGTTCCCGACTCCACACTCATCTCCATCGAGACAGAGCGTGACGGTCGTTGGGAAGTCCAAGTCGTCACTCCCGACGGCACCGAGCACGAAATGGATATATCCGGCGACGGCGCCACGGTGACGATGGGCCCCACGTCGAAGAACGAGGACGAAGACGACAAGACCAAGCACCGGGACCGTATACAAGCCGCACGTCTGGATTACCGGGCCGCGGCGGACGCGGTGCTCACCGAAGTACCGAACGGCACCATCACCGAGCTGAACATCGACGGCAACAACGGAACTACCGTCTGGGAAGCCGACGTGATCGACAGCTCCCAGACGAAGCGCGAGGTCACCGTCGACGCCGGTTCGGGAGAAATCCTGCACAACACGGCAGGACGCTGACCCATGGACCAGGCCCATGTCCCTCAGCCCGTGATTGCAGAATGCGGAACGCATTGTGCGAGTGGGGGAGCCGGTCGTCCTCGGCGCGGACGGCCGGGGCCCGCGCGGCAGTAGGGATCGTCACTACGCGAGGGATGGCTCTGCGGTGTCTCTACCAGCCGGGGCGCGTGTAGTGGCGAGCAGCTCGTCCAGCATCGATCGGGTGTGCACGAGTTGGTCGATGTCGCCGGTGATCCGGCGGCGCTGCGCTTCGAGCCGTTCGCGGCAGCCGTCGAGCAGTAAGGATTCGCCGGAGAGACAGGACAAGATCTCGGCGATGAGGTCCATGCCGAGACCCGCGGTGAGAAGGGTCTGGATATGCGCCACGGTGCGGATGTCGGAGTCGGCGAAGACCCGGTATCCGCCGGGGGTCCGGTCCGGCCGCAAGACGCCCTTTTCCTCGTAGTAGCGCAACGCTCGCACGCTGACTCCGGTCCGGTCTGCCAGCTCACCGATCTGCACCGGGATTCCCTTCGCCGTTCGACTTGACTCTCACGTCGGCGTGAGAGTTTACCGTGCCGGCATGCTTCGCCTTCTCCTCCTGATGTTCTGCGTCTTCAGCATCACCACCGGTGAATTCGTGGTGGCCGGAATTCTGCCCGAAGTCGCCGCCGACCTCGGAATCACCGTCGGCACCGCTGGATTGCTGGTCACCGCATACGCCGTCGGCATGATTATCGGTGGTCCGGTGCTCACCGCGGTGACAGCCGGGATCGACCGCAAGCGGCTGATGCTGTCACTGCTGGCTGTCGCTGTGGTGGGCAACGCAGTTTCCGCATCGGCCCCCGAATTCTCCCTCCTGCTGGCGGCGCGGGTGATCACGGCGCTGGTGACCTCGACCTTCTTCGCCCAGGCGATCGTGATCGCGGTGCAGTCCGCGCCACCCGAGCGAGCCGGAACCATGGTTTCCCGGCTGGCGTTCGGGATGAACCTGGCCATGATCCTCGGTGCGCCGATCGGCACCCAGATCGCCGGTCTGTGGGGTTGGCGCGCGACGTTCGCGGCGATTTCCGTAGCGTGCATGCTCGGATCGGTCCTGGTGTTCTGGCAGCTCACCGTGCCTCGTCAGGAGCGCCGGACCGCAGCGGTCTCGGAATTGCGGGTGCTGCGGCGGGTCCCGGTTCTGGCGGCGCTGGCCATCACCGCGGTCGGTAACGCCGGAGTGCTCATGGTGTTCAGCTATGTTGCCCCGCTGCTCACGGAACTGGGCGGACATCCCGATAGCCGGCTGCCGATCCTGCTGCTCACCTACGGCGTCGGTGCGACGATCGGCAACCTCGTCGGCGGCATGCTCTATGACCGCAATCCGCGGCTGTTCCAGCCTGCCCTGCTCGGTCTGCTGGCCGCTGTCCTGGCGGGGAGCTGGTTCGTCGCGGCCTCTACGACGTTCACTGTGGTGGTCGTCGCGGCGATCGGCCTGCTCGGCTTCGCGGTGATCCCCGGCATGCAAGCACGCGTGATGACGACCGCCGCCCAAGCTCCGACGCTGGCAATGGCCGTCAACGCTTCCGGATACCAGGTCGCTGCCGCCTGCGCCGGTCTGCTCGGCGGCCTGATCGCCGACTCGGCGGCGGGTCCCAGGTCCATCTACCTCGTGGCGGCGGGCGTAACCGTGTGCGGGCTGCTCATGACCATCATGGCTACCCGGGGCGAGTCCGCGACCGACCGCCGAGAGGCCCGAGTGGCCGCAGAGTGACTCGCATGCCGGTCCCGAACGTGCCCCGGTCTGTCGGTGCGAGGGCAGCCGACAGCCACCGTAATATGTCACTGTGACGAAATCGGGCTTCGTGGGTGGGGCGCGAGGGGAGCGGTGCCACCCGTCGCGGTGCGATGCCGAAGCGATTGCCGCCGAACGGGTCGACCGGCTGCCGTGATCGCGCGTGAGGTTTGCTCGAGTCCCGCCTGCGAGTCGATCGCGCACCGGAAACGGACGCACTCCGAGTTGACATAATGCGTGCGGCGCAGGCCCGCAACGACGCCGAGTTTCGTTCCGTGTTTCCGGCGAGCTTCGCTATCGGTTTGCGGAACGTCCGGTCCGGGGACGGACTGCACACACAGCCGCCGTGAGCGATTCGTAGCGGCGGGCATTCGTGGCGACAGGCCTGGACCCAGCCCGCCGAAGATTGCCGATAATCTACATTATGTCAACTAGCCCTCGCCTGCCGACTTCCGTCAGCACCCCCCTGTTCTCAACTCGGTGGTCGTGGTGTGGAGGCCTGGGTGACTCTATCCAGACCTCACACACGTGCGCGCGGTCATCCGCTCTGTCCGGCGGCTTCTCGGTCGAGTTGTTCGTTCAGGACGTGGGCAATACGGGCCAGGACTGCGGGTTCGGTCATCGCCAGGTGGGTGGCGTCGATGTCGATATCGGTGATGTGGCCTCGGACGTGCGGCTCCCACCCGCGGTGGCCGGTGGCATCGGCGCGGCGCTCACCGGTGGCGGTGAAATACAGCATGTCGCTGTCGAGGATCTGGGGTTGCCAGGCGGCGGCGGCGCGGATCGACTGGTTGTAGGCGTCGGTCATGCGTTGGATGAGGGTGGCGTCGATACCGAACTCCTCCCCCAGGTTCTGCCGGATCAGGGCGGCGGCTTCCTCGGCGGTGGCGTCGGTGGGGACGAAATCGATACCCATGACGGGACCGAGGTTGGCGACGAGTTCGCCGGCGGTCACGGTGGTGACGGCTGATCGGTCGAATCCTTCGGCTTCGGCGTCCAGCAGGGCCAAAAGGGCCACTTCTTCCCCGGCGGCGCGCATTTCGACGGCGATCGCGTGGGCGATCTGGCCGCCGAGTGACCAGCCGAGCAGGTGGTAGGGACCGTGTGGCTGGAGGGTGCGGATTTCGTCGAGGTAGCGGCGGGCCGTGTCTTCGATGGTGGCGGGTCCCGCTTCGGCGCCGCTGAGTTGCGGTGCCTGGATCCCGTAGATCGCGCGGTCGCCGGTGAGGTATTCGCCGAGGGGGCGGTAGCTCCAGGCCAGGCCCGAGGCGGGGTGGATGCAGAACAGCGGGGGTTTCGTGCCGGTGGTGCGGATCGGTAGCAGGACATCGAAGCCGGGTGCGGTGGGTTCGGTGGTGATGTGTCCGTCGCGCATCCCGGTTTCGATGCGTTTGGCGAGTTCGGCGGGGCGTGGGTCGGACAGGATCCAGCTGACGGGGACCTCGTAGTGGAGTTCCTTGCGGAGTTCGCTGACCACCTGTACCGATTTCAGGGAGTTGCCGCCGAGGGCGTAGAAGTCGTCGTCGGCGCCGACGCGGTCCACGCCGAGGACGTGTCCGTAGGCTCGGGCGACTTCTCCTTCCAGCCAGGATTCGGGTTCCCGGAACTCCCCTACCGCGAATACGGGTTCGGGTAGGTGTTTGCGGTCGAGTTTGCCGGAGGCGGTGAACGGTACGGTGTCGAGCACCATGACGGTGGTGGGCACCATGTAGTCGGGTAGTTCGGTGGTGGCGTGGGCGAGGACGGCGTCGGTGTCGACGGCGGCGCCGGCCGCGGGGAGCAGGTAGGTGATGAGCCGGTCGCCGGTGCCGGAGGTGTGGACGGCGGCGATGGCGCGGGCGACGGTGGGGTGTTCGGCGAGGACGGCTTCGATTTCGCCGAGTTCGATGCGCAGGCCGCGGAGTTTGACCTGGAAGTCGGTGCGGCCCAGGTATTCGAGTTCGCCGGTGCGCAGGCGCCGCGCGCGGTCGCCGGTGCGGTACATGCGTTCACCGTCGGTGAAGGGGTCGGGGACGAAGCGTTCGGCGGTGAGGCCGGGCCGGGCGTGGTATCCGCGGGCGATCTGGTTGCCGGCGAGGTACAGGTCTCCCGCTACGCCGGGTGGGACGGGGCGCAGGCGGCTGTCGAAGACGTGGGCGCGGACGTTCCAGACCGGTGTGCCCATGGGGACGCTGCCGTCGTCGGTTTCGGTGACGTGGTGGGAGGTGGCGTGCAGGGTGAATTCGGTGGGGCCGTAGAGGTTGTGCAGTTCGGTGTGGGGCATGGCGCGGCGTGCGGTGGCGACCACGTCGGCGCCGAATGCTTCGCCGCCGACGAGTAGCGCGCGCAGTGAGGTGAGGGATTGTGCGGGTGCGGCGTCGGCGAATGCGGCGAGCATGGACGGGACGAAGGAGGTGAGGGTGATCTGCCGGTCGTCGATGGTGTCGGCGAGGTAGGCGGGGTCGGTGTGCCCGTCGGGGCGGGCGATGACGAGGCGGGCGCCGACGGCGAGGGTGGCGAACAGTTCCCATACCGAGACGTCGAAGGTGGCGGGGGTTTTCTGCAGGACGGTATCGGCTGCGGTGAGCCGGTAGGTGCCGATGATCCAGTGCAGTTGGTTGAGGGCGGCGCTGTGCGGGACGGCGACGCCTTTGGGGCGGCCGGTGGAGCCGGAGGTGAACAGGACGTAGGCGGTGTTGTGGGGTCGTAGTGGGGTGTGGCGGTCGCTGTCGGTGACGGGGGTGTCGTCGTAGCCGGTGAGGTCGATGCCGTCGAGTGTGGTGAGTTCGACGACGGGGGCGGCGGTGGTGCGCATGTAGTCGATGCGGTCGGCGGGGTGGGTGGGGTCGATGGGTACGTATCCCCCGCCGGCGGCGTGCACGGCGTACATGGCGGTGATCTGGTCGAGGGATCGGGGCATGCGGAGTGCGACCAGGGTGTCGGGTCCGACGCCGCGGGTGATGAGCCAGCGGGCGAGGCGGTTGACGTGGGCGGCGAATTCGGCGTAGGTGAGGGTGTGGGGGCCCGATTCGACGGCGGGCCGGTCGGCGTGGGCCGTGGCGGCGCGGGTGAACAGGCCGGGGAGGGTTTCGTCCGGGTCCAGTGGGTGTGCGGTGGCGTTCCACCGGTGCAGGACAGCGTCTTTTTCCGCGGTGTCGAGGAGTTCGATGTCGTGGATGTGCTGGGTGGGGTCGGCGGCGAGTGCGCGCAGCATGCGGTGCAGGCGGTCGGCGAGTGCGGTGGCGGTGGCGGGGTCGAACAGGTCGGTGGCGTAGGTGAGGCCGCCGGTGATTCCGGTGGGTGCGCCGGTGGGGTCGTAGGTGTCGGAGACGGTGATCTGGAGGTCGAACAGGGAGGTCGCGGTGTCGGCTTCGACGGCGGTGGCAGTGAGTCCGGGGAGTTCGAATTCGGTGCCGGTCTGGTTCTGGAAGGCGAGCATCACCTGGAACAGGGGGTGGTGGGCGTGGGAGCGGACGGGGTTGAGTTCTTGGACGAGGCGTTCGAACGGTACGTCGGCGTGGCCGAATGCGGCGAGGTCGGTGTCGCGGACGTGGTCGAGGAGGTCGGTGAAGGTCATCCGGCCGGTGAGGCGGGTGCGCAGGACGAGGGTGTTGACGAACATGCCGACGAGGTCGTCGAGTTCGGGTTCGCCGCGTCCGGCGTAGGGGGTGCCGATGGCGATATCGTCGGTGGCGGCGAGGCGGCCGAGGGTGGCGGCGAGGGCGGCGTGGAACACCATGAACAGGGTGGTGTTGTGGGTGCGTGCGATGGTGTCCAGGCCGGCGTGGAGGTCGGCGTCGACGGTGAGTGGGATGTCGGCGCCGGTGTAGGTCTGGATCGCGGGTCGCGGCCGGTCGGCGGGGAGTTCGAGCAGGGGCGGCAGGTCGTCGAGTTGGGTGGTCCAGTAGTCGATTTGGGCGCGGAGCAGCGAGTGGGGGTCGTGTTCGGAGCCCAGGACGGTGTGTTGCCAGATGGTGTAGTCGGCGTATTGGACCGGTAGTGGTGTCCAGCTGGGTGGGCGGCTGTTCACTCGGGCCTGGTAGGCGGTCATCATGTCGCGGGCCAGTGGGGCGAGGGAGGATCCGTCGCCGCAGATGTGGTGGAGGACGACGGCCAGGACCCAGGTGTCGGGGCCGGTGCTGTAGAGGCGGGCGCGTAACGGTACTTCGCTGGTGACGTCGAAGGCGGTGGCGACGAATGCGGCGAGCGCGGCGGGTAGGCCGGTGTCGTCGATCGGGGTGGGGTGCAGGGGTGGTGTGGTGTGGTCGGCGGGCAGGACGACCTGTGCGGGTTCGCCGTCGGTGTGCGGGTAGTAGGTGCGCAGCACTTCGTGCCGGTCGATGACGTCGGTGAGGGCGTGGTGCAGGGCGTCGGTGTCGAGGTGGCCGGTGAGGCGGATGATGATGGGGATGCTGTAGGCGGCGGAGTCGGGTTCGAACCGGTTGAGGAACCACATGCGCTGCTGTGCGTAGGACAGCGGGATATGCGGGGGCCGGGTTTGCGGGGTGAGGGCTACGCGTCCGGTGTCGGCGTGGGATTCGGCGCGGGCGGCGAGTTTGGCGACGGTGGGTGCGTCGAAGATCATCGCGACGGGGACGGTGGCGTCGAGGGCGGCGCCGATGCGGGCGGCGACGCGGGTGGCGACGAGGCTGTTGCCGCCGAGTTCGAAGAAGTCGTCGTCGGCGCCGACGGCGCGGTCGAGGCCGAGGACGTCGGCGAAGACTCCGGCGACGATCTCTTCGACCGGTGAGGTGGGGGCCCGGAATTGTTTGGCCTGCAGGACGGGTTCGGGGAGGGCTTTGCGGTCGAGTTTGCCGTTGGGTGAGAGCGGGATCCGGTCGAGGATCATGATCGCGGCGGGCACCATGTAGGCGGGGAGGGTGTCGGTGAGTGCGGTGGTGAGGGTGTCGGCGGAGAGGTCGGCGCCGGGGGCGGAGACGACGTAGGAGACGAGGGTGGCGGGTCCGGTGCCGTCGCGGCGTGGGATGGTGACGGCGTAGGCGATATCGGGGCGGGCGCCGAGTGCGGTGTCGATTTCGCCGAGTTCGACGCGGTAGCCGCGGATTTTCACCTGGAAGTCGTTGCGTCCCATGAATTCGAGGTCGCCGTGGCTGTTCCAGCGGACGAGGTCGCCGGTGCGGTACATGCGGCTGCCGGGTTCGGCGTAGGGGCAGGCGGTGAATCGGGTGGAGTTGGTGGCGGCGCGCTGCAGGTAGCCGCGGGCGAGGGCGGGGCCGGCGAGATACAGTTCGCCGGTGACGCCGGTCGGGGCGGGGCGCAGCCTGTTGTCGAGGACGAGTGCCTGCATTCCGGGTAGTGGGGTGCCGATGGTGGGTCGTTCGCCGGGGTGTACGGGGTCGGTGGCGGTGGCGACCATGGTGGTTTCGGTGGGCCCGTACAGGACCCGGAATCGGCGGGTGCCGGCGCGGTCGGTGCCGGCCCACCGGTTGATGAGGTCGGCGGGGACTTCGTCGCCGCCGGACATGACGGTGTGGAGGTCGTCGAGTCCGGTGGGGTCGACGGAGGCGAGGGCGGCGGGGGTGACGAAGGCGTGGGTGATGCGGTGGGTGCGGAGGAATTCGGCGAGTTCGTCGCCGCCGTAGATGCCGGTGGGGGCGATGACGAGGGTGGCGGCGCGGCCGGCGGCGAGCAGGATTTCCAGCAGGGAGGCGTCGAAGGACGGGGAGGCGAAGTGCAGGACGCGGTCGGTGGTGTCCGGTGGGGTGGCGCTGCGTTGCGCGGTGACGAAGTCGGCGATTCCGGTGTGGGTGACGGCGACGCCTTTGGGGCGGCCGGTGGAGCCGGAGGTGAACACGATGTAGGCGGTGTTGTGGGGTCGTAGTGGCCGGAGCCGGTCGGTGTCGGTGACGGGTTCAGCGGATTCGGTGTCGAGTTGCGAGGTATCGGCCGGTGAGTCGAGCAGGATCCAGTCGACGCTGCCGGGCAGTTGGGGTCGCGCGGCGGTGAGGGTGACACCGAGGTGGGCGTGGGAGTCGGTGACCATTTGTTCTATGCGGCCGGTGGGATAGCGGGGGTCGACGGGGACGTAGGGGGCGCCGGTTTTGACGACGGCCCACCAGGCGACGATCGCTTCGGCGGTGCGGCCGGTGGCGACGAGGACGGGGTGTTCGGGTCCGGCGCCGCGGCGGATCAGCAGCCGCGCCAGCTGGTTGGATCGGGTGTCGAGGTCGCGGTAGGTGAGTTCGGTATCGCCGGCGAGGAGGGCGGTGCCGGTGGGGTTGGCGTGGACGGCGGCGGCGAATACGTCCGGTAGCAGCGTGGGGGGCTGCGGGCCGGCGGGTCGGGGCCCGATCCGGGTGAGCAGGTTGTGGTGTTCGGTGGGGTCGAGCCAGTCGATATCGCCGACGGCGACCGCGGGGTCGGTGGTGACGGCTTCCAGGATGCGCAGCAGGCGCGCGACGAATTCGTGTGCGGTGGTGTCGTCGAACAGGTCGCGGGCGTAGGTGAGGGTTCCGGAGAGTCCGCGGCCCGCTCCCCCGTTGTCGTAGGTGTCGGCGAGGATCAGTTGCAGGTCGAATTGGGACAGTCCGGTGTCGACGTCGGCGCGGGTGACGGTGACGCCGGGGAGTTCGACGTCGGTGCCCGTGAGGTTCTGGAAGGCGAGCATCACCTGGAACAGGGGGTGCCGGTCGGCGGCGCGTTGCGGGTTGAGTTCTTCCACGACCCGTTCGAACGGGACGTCGGCGTGTTCGAAGGCGGCGAGGTCGGTGTCGCGGGTGCGGGTGAGGTGGTCGGTGAACGATTCGCCGGTGTCGACGGGGGTGCGCAGGGCGAGGGTGTTGACGAACATGCCGACGAGGTCGTCGAGTCCGGGTTCGCCGCGTCCGGCGACGGGTGTGCCGATGACGATATCGTCGCTGCCACTGAGGCGGCCGAGTACGGCGGCGAGGGCGGCGTGGATCGCCATGAACAGGGAGGAGCCGCGGGTGTGGGCGAGGTCGAGCAGCCTGGTGTGCAGGGCGGCTCCGATTTCGACGGGGATGCGGCCGCCGGTGAGGGAGGCGACCGGTGGGCGGGGGCGGTCGGTGGGCAGGTCGAGGCGGTCGGGGGCGTCGGTGAGGGTGTCGCGCCAGAACCGCAGCTGCGCCGACAGGAGTGATTCGGGGTCGTCGGCTGCGCCGAGGACTTCGCGCTGCCATATCGCGTAGTCGGCGTATTGGACGGGCAGGGGCTGCCAGTGGGGGGCGTGGCCGCCGGCGCGGGCCGCGTAGGCGGTGACGACGTCGCGGGCCAGTGGTCCCATGGATTGTCCGTCGCCGGCGATGTGGTGGACGACGAGGACGAGCATGTAGTCGCCGGTGCCGAGGTCGAACAAGCCGATACGGAGCGGGACTTCGGTGGTGACGTCGAAACCGGTGCGTACGAACGTGGTGACGGTGTCGGTCAGGGTTGCGGGGTCGGCGGGGACGATGTGCAGGGCCGGTGCGGGGTCGGTCAGGACCTGTTGGCGGGGTTCGCCGGCGGTTTCGGGGTAGATGGTGCGGAGTACTTCGTGGCGGGCGGTGACGTCGGTGAGGGCGTGGTGCAGGGCGTCGGTGTCGAGGTGGCCGGTGAGGCGCAGCATCACGGGAATGTTGTAGGCGGCGGATTCGGGTTCGAACCGGTTGAGGAACCACATGCGTTGCTGGGCCAGCGACAGCGGTACGGGTTCGGGGTGGGGGCGGGTGGTGAGTGGTACCCGGTCACCGCCGCGCAGGGTGGTGGTGTGGCGGGCGAGGGCGGCGACGGTGGGCGCTTCGAACAGGGCCCGGACCGGTACGCGGACGCCGAGGGCGGCGCCGATGCGGGCCACCACCAGGGAGGCGCTGAGGGAATCGCCGCCGAGGGCGAAGAAGTCGTCGTCGGCGCCGACCCGGGGCAGTTCGAGGACTTGGGCGTAGGTGTCGGCGACCAGTTCTTCCGGCCAGGTGGCGGGGGCCCGGTATGCGCGGGCGGTGAATTCGGGTTCGGGGAGGCGGTCGCGGTCGAGTTTGCCGTGGGCGGTGAGCGGTACGTCGTCGAGGATCATGATCGCGGCGGGCACCATGTAGGTGGGGAGCGCGTCGGCGAGTGCGGCGGTGAGGGTGTCGATCGAGACGTTCACTTCCGGTGCGGGCACCACATAGGACACCAGTCGTGCCTGTCCCCCGTCGCCGTGGTGGGCGAGGGTGGTGGCGAAGGTGATGTCGGGGCGGGCGGAGAGGACGGCGTCGATTTCGCCGAGTTCGACGCGGGAGCCGCGGACTTTCACCTGGAAGTCGTTGCGTCCCACGAATTCGAGGTCGCCTTCGGTGTTGCGGCGCACGATATCGCCGGTGCGGTACATGCGGGCACCGCCAGTGTCGAACGGGCAGGCGATGAATCGGGCGGCGGTCAGTCCGGGCCGGTCGATATAGCCTTCGGCCAGTCCCGGCCCGAACAGGTAGAGTTCGCCGGCCACGCCCTGCGGGACGGGCCGCAGCCAGGTGTCGAGGACGGCGGTGGTGACGGGGCCGACGGGGCGGCCGATACCGATCGGCGTGGCGGCGGTCAGTTCGCCGGCGGTGGCCCAGATGGTGGTTTCGCTGGGGCCGTAGAGGTTGATCATGGTGCGGCCCGGTGCCCACCGTTCGACCAGTTCCCGTCCGATGGGTTCGCCGGCGGTGGCCAGGACACGCAGGCCGGTGAGGTCGTCGGCGGGGACGGTGGACAGGGCGGACGGGGTGATCACGGCGTGGGTGATGTGTTCGCGGCGGATGAGGTCGGCGAGTTCGCGGCCGCCGTACACGTCGGGGGGTGCGATGACCAGGCGTGCGCCGGCGCCGTGTGCCATGAGCAGTTCGAACAGGTTGGCGTCGAAACTGGGTGACGCGACCTGCAGGACCGTGGACTGTTCGCCGACGCGCAGTGTGCGGTGTTGTGCGGCGACCACATCGGTGAGGGCGCGGTGCCCGACCCGCACGCCTTTGGGGGTGCCGGTGGAACCGGAGGTGTAGATGACGTAGGCGCTGCGGTCGGGGTGCAGGGGTGTGCCGCGTTCGCTGTCGGTGATCGGTTCCGGTGATTCGGCGGCGACGGCGCGGTGGGTGGGTTCGTTGTCGATGATCAGCCAGTCGGTTCCGGCGGGCAGGTTCGGTGCGGTGGCGGTATCGGTGATACCGAGGTGGGCCGCCGAATCCGAGAGCAGGAATTCGATGCGCCCGGCGGGCAGGTTCGGGTCGATCGGGACGAACGCGGTGCCCGCTTTGGCGGCCGCCCACAGGGCGACGACACCGGCGAGGGACCGCGGTAGTGCGAAGGCGGTGATCCGGCCGGGGCGGGCGCCGCGGCGGAGCAGGGTGCGGGCGAGGCGGTTGGATTGTTCGTCGAGTTCCCGGTAGGTGAGGGTGGTGGCGCCGTAGCGTGCGGCGACCGCGGCGGGTGTGGTGGCGGCCGTGGCGGTGAGGATGGCGGCGAGGGTTTCGGGGGTGTGGTGGGCGGTGTCGGGGTGCTCGGGCGCGGGTACGTCGGGTAGTGCGAGCGCGCCGAGCCTCGTGGCGGGATCGCGGGCTATGCGGGTCAGGGTGTCCACGAACCGGGTGAGGATGTGGTGGGCGCGGGTGCTGTCGAAGTCGTCCTCCAGGAAGCGGAGGGTGATCCGCAGTCCGGGTGAGCCGTCGCGGGTGGGGGCGACGACGAGGCTCAACGGGAACGGGGTGGCGTCGACGCCGCTGATCTCACCGATGTGCAGGCCCGCGGATTCGACGAGTCGCTGCAGGGCGGGACGGTCGACGGGGAACGATTGGAAGGCGATCGCGGTGTCGAACAGTTCGGTGACGCCCGCGGCGCGATGGATTTCGGGTAGCCCGATGTAGTGGTGGTCGAGCATACGGGCGTGCTGGTCCTGGATGCGGGTCAGCAGGTCACGCAGTGTGTGTGCGGGGTCGAGCCGGACCCGCAGCGGGATGGTGTTGAGGAACATGCCGAGGGTGCGGTCCACGTCCGGTAGTTCCGGTGGGCGGCCCGATACCGCGGAACCGAAGATGATGTCGGTGTCGCCGGTGAGGACGCGCAGGTTCAACGCCCAGGCCGCGGCGACGGCGGTGTTGACGGTGACGGCCGTGTCGGCGGCGACGTCGCGGAGCGCGCCGTACAGGTCGGCGGGCAGGTCGGCGTTCACTTCGGCGGCGGTGCTCGCGGCGGACGTGGTGCGGGCGACGCGGGTCGGGGAATCCACGTTCGCGTATTCGTGCGCCCACGCGGCTTTGGAAGCGGCGGGGTTCTGGTGTTGCAGCCAGGTCAGGTAGTCGCGGTAGGACGGCGCGGGTTCGGTGGCGCCGATGCGTTCCGGTGTGCCGTAGTTTTCGAGGAGTTCGCCCATGAGCAGCGGCATGGACCAGCCGTCGAGGATGACGTGATGGTTGGTGACCAGGAGCCGGTGCACGCCGGGTTCGAGGTGGAGCAGGGTGAACCGGATCAGCGGCGGCGCGGACAGGTCGAAACCGGCTGCGGCGTCGGCGGCGGCGATCTCGGTGGCGGTGCGCGGATCGCCTCGGGTCAGGTCGATATCCCGGAAGACGGTGTCGGTGTGTCCGAGGACGATCTGGTGTGGTCCGGCGGCGGTTTCGACGAATCCGGCGCGCAGGATGTCGTGGCGGTCGATCAGTGCCTGGGCGGCGCGGCGCAGCCGGTCGGTGTCGATAGCGCCGGTGAAGCCGATGGTGGTCTGGACGGTGTAGTTGTCGGTGGTGGCGGTGTCCTCGCCGGTGAAGGTGGAGTGGAAGTGGATACCGGATTGCATCGGTGACAGGGGCCATATGTCGGCGAGGCCGGGATACCGCTGCCGTAGTGCGTCGATTTCGGGTTCGCCGAGTATGACGAGCGGGTGGTGTGCGTCGTCGGTGCCGGTGGCGGGCAGGTCGTGGCGGGCGGTGGCGGCGAGCGCGGCCACCGTTTTCCCTTCGAACACTTCGCGGGGTGTGAGGGCGAGGCCGGCGGCTTTGGCCAGGGCGACCAGGCGCATGGAGACGATACTGTCGCCGCCGAGGGTGAAGAAGTTGCTGTCGGCGGATACGTTGTCCAGGTTCAGGACCTGCGCGAACAGGTCCGCCATGGTGTGTTCGTCGGGGGTGGCGGGGGCGCGGCCCGCGAGGTCGGGTGTCGTGAGTTCGTGGTGTTGTAGCGCTTTCCGGTCGATTTTGCCGGTGGCGGTGACGGGCATTTCGCCGAGTTCGATGATCGCCGCGGGGTTCATGTAGTGGGCGAGGGTGCGGTCGAGGTGGTCGTGGAGTGCCGTCGTGTCCAGGGTGGCTCCGGGGGCGGGGACGATGTAGGACACCAGGATCGGTTCACCGGTGGGGCCGGTGCGGGTGACGGTGGCGGCGCTGGCGACCGCGGGATGGCGGGTGAGCTGGGTGTCGATCTCGCCCGGTTCGATGCGCAGGCCGTGGATTTTGACCTGTTGATCGGTGCGGCCCAGATATTCCAGTTCGAATCCGGTGCGGCCGTGGATCCAGCGCACGGAATCGCCGGTGCGGTAGAGGCGTTCACCGCGGCCGGAGCGGGGGTCGGCGACGAAACGGGACGCGGTGGTGGCGGGCCGGCCGAAATAGCCGCGCGCCAGGCCGGGCCCGCCGAGGTACAGCTCCCCCGCGACCCCGGCCGGTACCGGCCGCAGCCACATATCGAGGACCGCGACCGAGACGCCGTGGACGGGGCCGCCGACGGTCACCGGTTCCCCGGGGTGCAGGGCGCCGGAGCCGGTGGCCCAGATGGTGGTTTCGGTCGGTCCGTAATGGTTCATCAGGCGCCGGCCGGGCGCCCACCGTTTCACGGTGTCCGCGCCGGTGGCTTCCCCGACGACCGCGACGGTGGTGAGGTCCGGTAGCCGAGCCGGGTCGAGGGTGTTCAGCACGGACGGGGTGATGATGGCGTGGGTGACGTGCCCGGTGCGTAGCAGTTCGGTGAGGTCCGTGCCGCCGTACACGTCGGGGGGTGCGATCAGCAGGCAGGCGCCGTTGCCGTGGGCCAGTAGCAGTTCGGAGACGCTGGCGTCGAAACCGGGTGAGGCGACCTGCAGCACCGTGGAGGTGGTGTCCGCGGCGAAGGCTTCGGTGTGGGCGGCGGTGAGGCCGGCCAGACCGCGGTGGGTCACCTGCACCGCTTTCGGGGTGCCGGTCGACCCGGAGGTGAAGATGAGGTACGCGGTGTTCCCGGGTGTCGCCGGGCGGGCGGGGGCCGGCGCCGGGTGCCGGGTGTGGGTGGTGTCGTCGAGGGTCAGCCAGTCGACGGTGCCGGGGAGGTGCGCGGCGACGGGGGCAGTGGTGACACCGAGGGCGGTGCCCGAATCCGCCAGCATCCCGGCGATCCGGTCCCCGGGGTTGGTGGGATCGAGGGGGAGGAACGCGGCGCCGGTTTTCGCGACCGCCCAGATCGCGACAACGAGGTCGATCGATCGTGGGAGTGCCAGAGCGACGAACGTTTCGGGGCGGGCGCCGCGGCCGGTGAGCAGAGCGGCGAGGTCGTCGGCGTGCTGCTGCAGGGCACGGTAGGTGAGGGTGGTGTCGCCGGAGCGTACGGCGGCCGCGTCCGGGTACCGGTGGGCGGTGGCGGTGAGAATGTCGTGCAGGGTGCGTTCGGGGACGGCGGGCGCCCCGGTGACCGGTAGCGGTGCGGTTTCGGGGGCGCGGCCGGGGGTGACGGCGGCGGTGTGGGTGGCGGGGGCGGTGACGAGCTGGGTGAGGATCTGTTCGAATCGGGTGAGCAGTGTCGTGGCCTGTTCCGCGTCGAACCGGTCGGTGGCGTAGCGCAGGGTGATCGTGTAGGTGCCGGCGTCCTCGCCGGTGGGGCGCGGCGGGGTGACCTGCAGGCTCAGCGGGTAGGGGGTGGCGTCCTGGGCGTCGAGATCGATCAGCTGCAGTCCGGCGGCGTCGAGGTCGCGGGCCAGGCCTTCCCGGTCCAGTGGATACGATTCCAGCACCGTGACGGTGTCGAACATATCGGCGACCCCGGTGGCGTGCTGTAGTTCCGACAAACCGATATGGCGGTAGTCGAGCATCGCGGCCTGTTCGGACTGCACCCGGATCAGCAGGTCGGCGACAGTTTCTCGGGGGTCGAACCGGACTCGCACCGGCAGGGTGTTGATGAACAGGCCCACCATGTGTTCGATGCCGAGGATGTGCGGCGGCCGGTGCGAGACCGTGTTACCGAACACCACATCGGATCGTCCGGTGAGGGCGGTGAGCAGCATCGCCCACGCCACCTGCACGGTGGTGCCGGCGGTGACACCGTGGGAGCGGCTCAGGTCGAGGACCGCGGCGGTGGTCGCGGCGTCGAGGTCGATTCCGGCTTCACCGCTGGGTGCGCTGCCCGCCCGGTCCGGGCGGCCGGTGACCCGGGTCGGGGTGTCCACCCCGTCCAGCATCCGCTGCCAGGCCGTGGTGGCGGCGTCGTCGTCCTGGGTGTGCAGCCACTGCAGGTAGTCGCGGAACGATCGTGGGGCCGCGAGATCACCCGCCTCACCGCCGTTGGTGTACAGGACGAGCAGTTGGTGGATCAGCAGCGGCATCGACCAGCCGTCCAGGACGAGGTGGTGGTCGGTGATCAGCAGCCGGTATTCGGTGGTGCCGGTGCGTAGCAGCTGGAAGCGCAGCAGCGGCGGCCGGGTGGGGTCGAACGGTGCCGCCGCTTCGGTGGTGAGGCGGCGGAGTTCGCGGTCGCGGCCGGCGGGGTCGTGGCCGGTGAGATCGGTGTCGCGCCAGTCGGCCTTGACGTTCTGCAGGACGATCTGGCGGGGACCGTCGGCTGTTTCGACGAAGGCGGTGCGCAGGCTGTCGTGCCGGTCGATCAGTGTTTGCGCGGCGTGACGCATCCGCTGCGCGTCGACCTCACCGGCCAGGGTCAGTGTGGCCTGCACGATGTAGCTGTCGTCGCCGTCGCGGTCGTAGAGGGTGTGGAACAGCAGCCCGGTTTGCAGCGCGGTCAGCGGCCACACATCGGTCATCGCCGGGAAATCCCGCGACCAGCCGTCGATATCGGCCTGCGAGACCTCGACCAGCGGGAAATCGGAGGGTGTGTAACCGCCGGCGGAATCGGTGTGCAGATGCGCGGCCAGGCCGTGCAGGGCCTGCACCCACAGGTCGGCGAGCTCGGCCATCGCGTCGGCGTCCACGATGTTGCGCGCGAACTCCCAGGTGGCGTCGAGTTCGAGGCCGTCGGGGCCGGGTTCGGCGATCGCGTTCACATCCACTACCGCGGGCAGCGCCATCCGCGGATCGGTGGTGGCGGTCAGCGACGTGAATTCGGTGGTGGGTGTCCACGCCCCCGAGTGGTCGCGGACACCCACCCGCCCCAGATAGTTGAAACTGATCTGGGGTTCCGGCGCGCTCCCGAGTTCGGCGCTACCCACGGGATCGAGATAACGCAGCATCCCGTAGCCGATCCCGTTGTCCGGGACCGCGCGCAACCGTTCCTTCACCTGTTTGATCGCCGACCCCGCGGCGGGGCCGCCGGCGAAGGCGTCGTCGAGATCGACGCCGGACATTTCGAGCCGCACCGGGAACCGGGTGGTGAACCAGCCGGCGGTGGCGCTGAGATCCGCGCCCGGCACCGCCTGCTCTTCACGTCCGTGGCCCTCCAGCGAGATGAGTTCCGTGGCGGCGGGGGTGCCGCGGCGGGCGCGCCATTGCGCCAACGCCAGTGCGAGCGCGGCGAGCAGGGGGTCGTTGGCGCTGCCGTGGAACCGGGCCGGGAGGGTGGTGAGCACCGCTTCGGTGATATCTGCCGGGATACGCAACCGGATCCGGTCGGCGGTGGCCATGACATCGCGTGCGGGATCCAGTGGCCGCGACCCCAGCAGCCGGTGACCGCTGGCGAGTACCTCTGTCCAGCGGGCCAGTTCCGCGGGACGTCGCGCGGAGGCCTGTTCGGTGAGGCCGTGGACCCAGCGCCGCACCGACGTGGTGCCGGCGCCGGGCTGCGGGTCCTCGCCCGTCGACACCTGCAACCAGGTATGGGCGAGGTCGGCGAGCAGGATCCGCCACGACACCGCGTCGACGGCGAGATGGTGGATCACCAGCCACAGCAGGTCGGGGCCCGCGCCGGTGTCGTCCTGCATGCGGACGGCCTGCACCAGCACACCGGTGGCGGGGTCGAGGCGGTCCGCGGCCGCCTGCAGGTGCCGGTCGATTTCGCCTGCGTCGCGGTCACGCAGCGTGCGGTCGGTGAGAACGGTGGCGGCGTCGACGGATCCGGGGGCCGGGACGTCGAGACGGTGCTCGCCGGCGGCGGTGACGTGCAGGGTCGCGCGCAGCATGTCGTGGCGGTCCAGCAGGGTTTGCAGGGCGCGCACGAGATGGGTGGGGTCGAGGCGCTCGGGTAGTTCGACGAGAGTGGCTTGGGCGAAGCGGTCGTAGTGGCCGCGGCCGAGCATGGCGTGCACGATCGGCGACAACGGGATCGGGCCGGTGCCGCCGCCCGGTAGTTCCCGCAGCTGCGGGGCGCCACCGGCTTCGGTGGCCATGGCGGCCAGGGCCGCGACCGTTTTGTGCTCGAACACGTCCTGGGTGGAGAATCCGAGGCCCACGGCTTTGGCGCGCGATACCAGCTGGATCGACAGAATACTGTCGCCGCCGAGGGCGAAGAAACTGTCGTCGGCGCCGGCCTGCGGGACACCGAGCACCTCGCTGAACAGGCCGGCCATCAGGATTTCGCGGGCGGTTTCCGGGGCGCGCCCGGCGGCGGCCGCCCCGAATTCCGGTTCCGGTAGCGCGGCGCGATCCAGTTTGCCGAAGGCGTTCACCGGCAGCCGGTCCAGCGGCACGATCACCGCCGGCACCATATGCGGTGGCAGAGATTCACGGGCGAACCGTTGCAGCTGCTCCGGGTCGGCGCGGTGGTCGTCGACGGGGACGACGTAGGAGGCCAGGACGGTGGCTCCGGCGTTGTTGTGCACCGGGACGGTGACCGACAGGTCGATATCCGGGTGGGCGGTGAGGGCGGCATCGATTTCGGCGGGTTCGATCCGGTAGCCGCGGATCTTCACCTGGAAATCACTGCGGCCCAGCAGTTCCAGTGATACCCGCGAATCCTCGACGGTCCAGCGGGCGAGGTCGCCGGTGCGGTACATGCGCTGCCCCGGGCCGCTGTAGGGGTCGGCGACGAACCGGGTCGCGGTATCGGGGAACCGCCGGTTGTAGCCGCGGGCCAGGCCGGGACCGGCCAGATACAGTTCCCCGGCCGTGCCGGCCGGTACCGGTTGCAGTGCCCGGTCCAGCACCATCGCCGCCACACCGCGGACCGGGCCGCCGGCGGTGAGGTCGCGGCCGGGCCGGATCCGGGCGCCCGCGGCGGTGACCGTGGTTTCGGTGGGCCCGTATTCGTTGAACATCGCGCAATGCCGCGACCACCGTTCGATCACATGCGGCGGGCATACGTCGCCCCCGACCACCACTACCCGCAGATCGGTGAGTGGCTGCGGGTCCACGGTCGCCAGCATCGCCGGTGTCAACGTCAGATGGGTGATGTGCTGGTCGGCCAGCAGCCGGGTGAGGTGGTCGCCGCCGATCACCTCCGGCGGCACCACCACCAGTGCGGCGCCACCTGCGAAACAGGTGAGGAACTGTTCGAAGGAGGCGTCGAAAGCCGGTGAGAGGGCATAGGACACCCGCGACCGCGACGTCATCCCGTAGGTGTCGGTGCGGTCGGCGACGAGGTTCGCGAGGCCGCGGTGGGTGACCTGCACGCCTTTGGGCACACCGGTGGAACCGGAGGTGTAGGTGATGTAGGCGAGGTCGGCGGTGTGCAGCGGGCGGGCGCGGTCGGCGTCGGTGACCGGGCCGGGATCGCCGGCCGCGCAGGCCTGCCGGGTCGCGGGGTCGTCGAGGATCAGCGCCGGCGCGGCGCTCGGTAGCCGGTCCCGGAGGGCGTCGAGGGTGAGCACCACCCGGGCGTCGCTGTCGGTGATCATGTGCTCGATACGTTTCGCCGGATAGTCCGGGTCGACCTGCACGATCGCGGCACCGCATTTCGCGGCCGCCCACGCCGCGACGATCGTTTCGGCGGAGCGGCGGAGCACGATCGCCACCGCCGTCCCCGGTCCGCAGCCGCGGCCGATCAGGTACCGCGCGAGCTGCGAGGAGCGGGTGTCGAGGTCGTGGTAGGTGAGTGTTTCGGTGGTTGTGGCGATCGCGGTCGCGGCGGGGTCGCGGTGGGCGCCGGCGGTGAGGATATCGGGCAGCAGCCGGTCGCCGGTGCTTTCCGGTCCGCGGACGGGCAGCAGCGCGGCGCGTTCCGCCGGTTCCAGCAGCGGCAGGGTGCTGACCGGGTGGTCCGGTCCGCCGGCGAGGAATGCGTGCAGGAACATCAGGAAGCGGGTGTGGTGGGCGGCGAGTTCGTCGCTGCTGTAGGCGCCCGGGTTGCCCTGGAAATCGATCTGGGTGCTGTCGCGGCCGGCACCGGGATAGAGATTGACGAACAGGTCCGCGGTGGGGCCCGAGGTCAGCACATGCAACCGGCCGGTGGTGGCGCCGAGCACGATCTCGTTGTCCACCATCATGAGGTTGACCGCCGGGCCGAACGACGCGGTTTCGTCGCGGGCGATGCCCATATCGTGGAAGATGTCCTCCTGCCGGTATCGCTGGCGCCGCAGGGCGCTGGTCAGCTCGCCCTGTACGGCGTCGATCACCGCGCCGGTGCCGCGGCCGGCGACGGGAACCCGCAACGGGACCACATTGGCGACCATTCCGCCGGACCGGCGCAGCACCGCGGAATGGCGGCCCGACACCGGCAGGCTGAGCAACACTTCGTCGCTGCCGGTCAGCCGGGCGAGGTAGGCGGCGAACGCGGCGACGATCACGGGTGTGACGCTGGTTCCGCGGTCGGCGACGACCCGGTCCAGCAGCTGGGCGGTGTCGTCCGGGAGGCCGGCGCTGACCAGGGTCGGGTGAATGGTGGGTTTGCCGACGCGGCCTGCGAGGCTGACCACGGGTGGGGCGCCGTCCAAGTGTTCGGTCCAATAGTTGCGGTCGTTGTCGAACCGTGCCGACCCCCGGTAGGACAGGTCCTGGTCCACGATTTCGCTGAGGTCCTTCGCTGTGGACGCCGGCGCCTGCTCCCCCGTCACCCACGCGTTGTACAGCTCGGTGATCCGCTGCAGCATCGTCACCGCGGCGAAACCGTCGAGCACAATATGGTGGGCGCGCTGATACCACAGGTAGTGGTCCGAACCGACCTGGAAGACAACACATTTCATCAGGCGGTCGCTGCGCAGGTCCAGCGGGGCGGAATAGTCGCGGACCATCAGATCGTGCGCGGCCGCCACCGGGTCGTCGTATCCACGCAGATCCAGCACCGATACCGGTGAGGGCAGTCCTTCGTCGACGATCTGATACGGTTCGCCGTCCTCCTCGATCAGCCGCACATAGGCGGAACCGAATTCGCGCCCGGCGGTGTCGCAGGCCGCGACCAGTACATCGACGTCGATCGGGCCGGCGATCTCGACATACTGCGCCACCGAAATCGGGGACGACCCCGCCAGATGCTGGGCGAACCAGATCCCGCGCTGCGCCGCGGACAGGCGTAGCGCCTCGCCGGGACGCGGGCCCGGCCCGGCACCGTGGTTGCTGCCGTTGCCGTTGTGTGAGTGCGCGCCGTTGCCGGGAACCGGGCCGGGGAACTCCGTCGCGCTGCCCGGCGCGGAAACCGACCGGTCCCGGCTGCTGTCGAGGTTGCGCTTGGACTGGGTCACCTGACCTCCATGAATTTCGTCGTTTCGAGGGCCGGTCGGCAGGTCGAGACCGCCCCCGCACCGCAAAAAACGTCAATCACTCCGGAAATGCGAAGCGAATTTCATCGAAATGGCACCGAATGCCGCCCGGTGCGGAATTGATTCGTGATTAATACGGCATTCGGCAATAGCCGGATAATTTGTGGTCAACCCGTGATGAATCACCTTCGAGTATTGAGACCTGACGGTTATCGGATTCGTGTAGAGGCCGTCGTGAATTATCGGCGGCCGGGTCGCGAGTCGTCGCACCCGATGACCGGACAGTCATCGGTACGGGCGGCCGTGAATCCCGGGACGAGGCGTTTCCGGCGAACCCCGCCGTTTCGGGGCGGACTCCCGGCGGACCTGGCGCGCGTTGGTGGCGCGCTCTGGCAACCCACGCCAGGCGGGCGATAGGACTGCAGGTCACAGCGGTGTCTCGGCCCCGAGTGGGGTGCGGCGAGCAGGAAGCGGACCGTAGTGGAATTCATTGGCTGCACTGGATCGCCTTCTCGGAAGTGGCGTGCCTATGTACCAGTTTGTTCCAGCAGAATTCGGCGACCGCACTGTCGTCGAATTCGCGCTATGGATTCCCCGCAACCCCGACAATTGGAGGATTCATCGGTATCGCCCGACCGGTCGGTGACGATTTCCGGTCCGGCAGTCGCCGGAGCGCACTCGCGTTCTGACGACCAGCTTGAGAAGGCAATGATAAGCAAGTTTCGAGGAGGGGCGCAATGGGTATTTAATTTCTGCGCTCTGTGCGGGGGTTGGGGGCTCTTACGGCGTGCGCGTGCCGGACGGGTCGTCGCGGAATGCGGGATCAGCGCCAGTGCGCGGCGTCGGGGATGCCGGTGGTGAAAACGCTGAAGAAGAAGTGGCCGGGAACCAGTTCGTTCATATCGTGCCAGGCGCCGGACGGGTCGCGCTGGTAGTAGTCGGCCATCCCCGTCCCGTTGTCGTAGCAGACGATGCCGGTGGCGCCGAACGGGCTCCAGTAGACCGCGGTGCCGGGTCGGGGGGCGTCCAGGGGGGTGCGGAACAGGTGGTCGCACGGGGTGATCTCGGGGGCGTAGTAGGACGGCTGCGCGGCGGCCGCGCCGGAGGCGAATGCGGGCGCGGCCAGAACGGCGAGAACGCCCAGTGTGGCGATTGTCCTGCGGCGAGCCGGGAGACGCATTATCGTCCACCTCCTGAGTGGGGCGGGCTCCCCCGCGCACGTCGTCGGTTATGCGCGCATGATAGCCGCCGGACCCGGATCGCGCGGCCCTTTCTGGATAGATACTGATACTTGATTGGTTCCAGAAAAGCGGTAAGCTTCCTGCCGTGCCCACGACCGCGGAGTTCGAGAACATGCTGCGTGACGCCGCGCTGCGTGTGACCGCCCCGCGACTCGCGGTGCTGAACGCCGTACACGACAACCCTCATTCCGATACCGACACGATCGTCGGGCAGGTCCGCAGCACCCTGGGCGCCGTCTCCCAGCAAGCCGTCTACGACGTGCTGCGGGCGCTGACGGTCGCCGGTCTGCTGCGCCGTATCCAGCCCACCGGTTCGGTGGCCCGCTACGAAACCCGGGTCGCCGACAACCACCACCACCTCGTCTGCCGGTCCTGCGGCGCCATCACCGACGTCGATTGCGCCACCGGCGCGGCGCCTTGCCTGACCGCCGCCGACAGTCACGGTTTCACCATCGACGAAGCCGAGGTCATCTATTGGGGCCTGTGCCCCACCTGTTCCACGTCGTCCAGCCCGTAACGACCCCTTGTCAACCGGAAGGAAAGCAGTGTCCGAGACCACCACAGGCCAGTGCCCGTTCGCGGCCAAACACCCCACCACGGGTGCCGGCAACCGTGACTGGTGGCCCAACCAGCTCAACCTGAAGATCCTGCGCAAGAACGCGCCCGCCTCGGATCCGATGGAACCCGATTTCGACTACGCCGCGGCGTTCAAGACTCTCGACCTCGGCGAGGTCCGCAAGGATATCGCCCAGATCCTGACCACCTCGCAGGACTGGTGGCCCGCCGACTTCGGCCACTACGGCCCACTGATGATCCGGATGGCCTGGCACTCCGCCGGCACCTACCGCACCATCGACGGCCGCGGCGGCGGTGGCGGCGGCCAGCAGCGGTTCGCGCCGCTGAACAGCTGGCCCGACAACGGCAACCTGGACAAGGCCCGCCGGCTGCTGTGGCCGGTGAAGAAGAAGTACGGCAAGAAACTGTCCTGGGCCGACCTGATGATCTTCGCCGGCAACGTCGCCCTGGAAACCATGGGCTTGCAGCCGTTCGGTTTCGCCGGTGGCCGCGCCGATGTGTGGGAACCCGACGAGGACGTCTACTGGGGCCCCGAATCCACCTGGCTCGACGACGAACGCTACAGCGGTGAACGCGATCTGGAGAACCCGCTGGGCGCGGTCCAGATGGGCCTGATCTACGTCAACCCGGAAGGCCCGAACGGCAACCCGGACCCGCTGGCCGCGGCCGTGGACATCAAGGAAACCTTCGGCCGGATGGCGATGGACGCCGAGGAAACCGTCGCGCTCATCGCCGGCGGACACACCTTCGGTAAAACCCACGGCGCCGGTGACGCCGACCTGGTCGGCGCCGAACCCGAGGCCGGATCCATCGAGCAGATGGGCCTGGGCTGGAAGAGCGCCCACGCCTCCGGTAAGGCCGGTGACGCCATCACCAGTGGCCTGGAGGTCACCTGGACCACCAAACCCGCGCAGTGGACCAACGACTTCTTCGAGATCCTGTTCGGCTACGAATGGGAACTCACCCAGAGTCCTGCGGGCGCCAACCAGTGGGTCGCCAAGGACGCCGAGGAGATCATCCCCGACGCCCACGACCCGGGTAAGAAGAAGAAGCCGATGATGCTGACGACGGACCTGTCGCTGCGCTTCGACCCCGAATTCGAGCCGATCTCGCGCCGCTTCAAGGACAACCCGGAGCAGTTCGCCGACGCGTTCGCCCGCGCCTGGTACAAGCTGACCCACCGCGATATGGGCCCGATCGAACGCTACCTCGGCCCCGAGGTCCCCGCCGAGATCCAGATCTGGCAGGACCCCGTCCCCGCCGTGGACTTCGAGGTCGTCGACGGCGCCGATATCGCGGCGCTCAAGGAGCAGGTCCTGGCCGCCGGCCTGACCGCACCGCAGCTGGTGTCCACCGCGTGGGCGTCGGCGTCGACCTTCCGCTCCAGCGATAAGCGCGGCGGCGCCAACGGTGCCCGTATCCGGCTGGAACCGCAGAAGAGCTGGGATGTCAACGAGCCGGAGCAGCTGGGCACGGTGCTGGGTGCGCTGGAGAAGATCCAGGAATCCTTCAACGCCGCCCAGACCGGCGGCAAGAAGGTATCGCTTGCCGATCTGATCGTGATCGCCGGCGCTGCCGGTGTCGAGCAGGCAGCCAAGGAAGCCGGTGTGCAGGTCACCGTCCCGGTCACCCCGGGCCGTAACGATGCCCTGCAGGAGCAGACCGATGTGGATTCGTTCGCGGTGCTCGAACCGCGCACCGACGGATTCCGCAACTACATCGGCAAGGGGCACCGGCTGCCGCTGGAGCATCTGCTGATCGACCGCGCGAACCTGCTCGGTGTCACGGCACCGGAAATGACCGTGCTGGTCGGCGGCCTGCGCGTGCTGGGCACCAACTACAAGCAGTCGAAGCAGGGGGTGCTCACCGACAACGTCGGCGCCCTGAGCAACGATTTCTTCGTCAACCTGCTCGATATGGGTGTGGAATGGAAATCCACCGACGAAACCCAGGAGACCTTCGAGGCGCGTGACGCCGCGACCGGCGCGGTCAAATGGACGGGCACCCGCTACGACCTGGTGTTCGGCTCCAATTCCGAACTGCGCGCCGTCGCCGAGGTGTATGCGGCCGACGACGCCAAGGAGAAGTTCGTGCACGATTTCGTCGCCGCCTGGAACAAGGTGATGAACGCGGACCGGTTCGACCTGGCCTGATCCCGTCCCCGGTTCGCCGGGTAGCCGGACAATGTGCCCCGGGTGTCTTCGGATGCCCGGGGCACAGTGTTGTTCAGCGGCGCCAGAACAGGTGGTGCACGACCCCGCTGGGGCTCGGGACCTTCTCCAGGTGGAACCGGTCGAGCAGTTCCTCGGGTCGTTCCCACAGGCGTTCGCCTGCGCCGAGTTCGCTGGGTGTGACGGCGACGTGCAGGGTGTCGATCAGGTCTGCGGCCAGGAATTCGCGGACGGTCGCCACTCCACCGCCGATACGCACATCTTTTCCGTCCGCGGCGGCGAAGGCCTGCTTCAACGCTTCTTCCGGGGTGGTGTCGAGGAAGTGGAAGGTGGTATCGGACAGGGTGAACGACGGGCGCGGGTGGTGGGTCAGGACGAACACGGGGGTGTGGAACGGGGGTTCCTCACCCCACCAGCCCTGCCAGTCGTAGTTCTCCCACGGGCCGCGCTGGGGGCCGAACTTGTTGCGGCCCATGATCTCCGCGCCGATATTGCGGGCGAAATCGCGGGTGAAGTAGTCGTCGAGGCCGCGGGTGCCGCCGGGGTCGGTGCGGTTGGGCCAGTGGGCGGTGGCGCCGGCCCACGCCATCATGGCGCCGGGGTCGGCGTGCCCGAACGGTCGTTCCAGGCTCTGGTCGGTACCGGCTCCGTAGCCGTCGGCGGAGACGGTGAAATTCTGCACACGGACGAGTGGGCTCATCGAGGACTCCTTCTGATTTCACTATGCAACCAGTTGTGAACCTAGTCTAGACTGATCTCATGACGCAACCAGTTTCTCCGGAGGTGTTGCCCGTGGCGCCCGGCAAATCCGGATGCCCGATAAACATGACCATGGAACTGCTCGGCGATCGATGGAGCCTCATCGTGCTGCGCGACCTCATGTTCAGCACCAACACCCACTTCCGGGAACTGCTCGGCGCCTCAATGGAAGGAATCGCCTCCAACACCCTCGCCGCCCGCCTCGCCAAACTCGTCGACGCCGGACTCCTCACCCGCGACGACGACCCCAGCCACCGCCAGAAAGTCGAATACCACCTCACCGAAGCCGCCATCGAACTCGTCCCCCTGATCACCGAACTCGGCGCCTGGGGCGCCCGCCGGCTACCCACCACACCCGAACTCGCCATCCGCGCCCGCCTGCTCGCCGACGGCGGACCAGAACTCGGGCAACGTTTCATGAACGAACTCCGCGACATCCACCTGCACCGGCGACCGGCAACCGAGAACGGCGTGCTGGCCGAACTGACCGCCGCATATCAAGAGATCGCCCGGGCTTCCGACCACCGGAACAAATGAGCCTATCCGCCGCGGGGCGTGGTATTTGCACGAACATCGAGTCGACGAACCCGCGCCGGCCCGGCAGGATCGCGGATATGGCACGGACCCACCACTACGAATGCCGCACCGACTGGACCGGGGCGGGCACGACCGGAACCGTCGACTACCGCTCCTACGAACGGTCCTATGTGACACGGTCTCCCGGCCGACCCGATCTGCACGGCTCCGCCGACCCGGCGTTCCGCGGCGACGACACCCGCTGGAACCCGGAACTGCTGCTCGTCGCCGCGCTGAGCCAATGCCACCTGCTGTGGTACTTGCACCTGTGCGCCGTCAGCGGGGTGACAGTGCTGGAATACCACGACGAAGCGCTCGCGACGATGGCGGAGACCGCCGACGGCGGCGGGCATTTCACCGGCGTGGAACTGCGGCCGGTGGTGACGGTCGCCGCCGCCGATATGGTCGACCGGGCCCGTGACCTGCACGGCGACGCCGCCACCAAATGCTTCATCGCGGCCTCGGTGAACTTCCCGGTGAGCCACACCCCGCGAGTGGAAGTTGCCGGCGGGTGATCCGGACTACCGGCGAGACCCGGTCCGCGGCGGCATGGAGCTCTCCCCGGCGCAGCGCAGCTACCGACCGGGCAGGCGCCGCGGCATCTACCAAACCAAAGTGAGTTCCGGGATACGGACCCGGCCGAAGAACCGTTTCGCGATATCGCTGCCGTCGAAGTTGTAGCCGTTCATGATGTCGGCCAGCTCGGTCGCCAGCTCCTGCAACTGCGGACCGACCCGCTCGATACCGTCCTCGACGACCCAGCCCCATTCCCGCGGCACCCTGTCGATGGTGATATCGATGCACGCATGATGCGGCAGATCCACGGTGATCTCGATCTGCACCGGCGCATCGCCGAGCGGGTCACGGATCGCGGGCTCACCGACCCGGGTCTGCGGTGCGAACATGATCCGCCCGAGCGCGATATCGGCCCGGATCATCTCCGCCACCGCCGGCAGATCCGCATGTTTGCCGACCCGGTGGTGACGGTCGCCGTAGGTGCGGTCACCGACCGGCGCGCCACCATTGCGGGCCAGCAGCCGATCCAGCATCCGCTGCGCGGTCGCCCGCTCGTCGGCCCCGGTGTTGGGGTGCTCGATAAGAGCACGCAGGCGCATGATCCGATGGCTCGCAATGATCGCCATAGCAGGAAAGAGTAGCGAAACCCGGACCGATCCGGCGGTTCAGTCCGAGGCGCGTCCCCCCGAACCTCCCGCGCTCGCGATCACCGACGTCAGATGCTGCTCCGGTGTCAACGAGTCCGACTCCGGCGACCGCACCGCCAGCGGGGAACGCAGCGCCGTCCACACCTCCAGCGCACCGAACGCCGTCATACAGCAACCCGCGACCGCGGCCAGCACCTCGATACTGTCGAACGGGGCCACCGCGATCACCAGACCCGCCGCCAACGTCACCAAACCGAACAGTTCCTGTTTCCCCTGCCCGGTCACCTCGTCGTCGTCCCACACCCCCGCCACGGCATGCGCGATCCCCCGCACCGACCACGCCAACCCCAGCCACATCGCCAGCAGCAACGTCCAGTTCCCCGCCCGGAAACACAGCGTCGCCGTCACCAGCGACACCACCGCCGCCAAGAACAGCAGGGTCCGCGGAAAACGGCCCAGTGTGCTACCGAACGCCACCGTCGCCAACGACACCGTGCCGCACAGCAGCGAGAACATGAACAGATTCCCCACCGCGCCCAGCGATTTATCGGGCCACACCACGGTCGCGACCCCGATCACCACCGAGCACACCCCCATCGCCAGCACCGTCTGACGTACACCGCGACCGAACACCGGAGCGGCCCCCGCTTCCTCGTAGGTCGGCATAGCTGAATGATATGGGCCGTTCACCCGGATTGCCCAGCGGTTGCCGTTACCCGCCTGTCGCAGACCGCCCGGCCGGGCCGCTGCGCCGCCGTAGAATCGTCCGGTGGGAATCGTGTGGGCAATGACATTGCCCGCCCTGGTGTGCCTGCTCATCGGCCTTGCCTTCGCCGAAGTCCTCATCGGCCGTATCACCGGCGGCCGCGCGCTGCCCTGGAACCGTGGACGCCGCGCACCCGCCGCCGCCACCGGGTTCGAAGAAGTGTCGGCACTGTTCCAAGGGGCCAAGCACATCGAATTCGAGCAGCGCAACCACAGTCTGATGTACCGCGAGGACGAAACCGACGGTGCGCCGCCGCTCGCCTACGACCCCGGCACGAACCGGGTCACCGTACGAGGCCGAACCGACGGCGCCGACTCCGGCGACACCGCGCGGTAAACCGCAACACCCGCCCGGTCCGGGCACTACAGTCGCAGCGAGACACGTATCGAGGGCACCAGTCAGGAGGCCGTCGTGACCGTTCCCGCGCTGGTATGGGGGTGCACCCTCGCACTGATCGCCGGACTGTTGCTGTTCGACTTCTTCTTCCACGTCCGCAGCGCCCACACCCCGTCGCTCACCGAAGCCGCGGTGTGGTCGGCCGCCTATATCGGTGTCGCGGTGGCGTTCGGGTTCGCGGTGTGGGGGTTCGGCGGATCCGATATGGGCCTGGAGTACTTCGCCGGTTACATCACCGAGAAAGCGCTCTCGGTGGACAACCTGTTCGTGTTCCTCATCATCATGACCACCTTCCGCGTACCCAGCGCCGCCCAGCAGAAGGTGCTGCTCGTCGGAATCGTGTTCTCCCTCGTGGTGCGCACCGGGTTCATCTTCGTCGGCGCCACCCTCATCAACCGGTTCGCGTGGGTGTTCTACCTGTTCGGCGCAGCCCTGCTGCTCACCGCCGGCAATATGCTCCGCCCCGAAGGGGAGGACAGCCACGCCGGCGACAATATCGTCCTGCGGCTGGCACGACGCTTCCTGCGCACCAGCGACACCTACGACGGCGACAAACTGTTCACCACCGTCGACGGCCGCCGCCATATGACCCCGATGGTGCTCGCGATGGTCGCCATCGGCGGCACCGACGTCCTGTTCGCCCTCGACTCCATACCCGCCATCTTCGGGCTCACTCAGAACGTGTTCATCGTCTTCACCGCCACCGCGTTCTCCCTGCTCGGCCTGCGGCAACTGTTCTTCCTGCTCGAAGGGCTGCTGGACCGCCTGATCTACCTCGGCTTCGGTCTCGCCGCGGTCCTGGCCCTCATCGGCGCCAAACTGGTCCTGCACGCCCTGCACGAAAACAATGTCCCGTTCATCAATCACGGCGAACCGGTACCGGTCACCGAGATCTCCACCGGCCTGTCGCTGGCCCTCATCGTGCTGATACTGATAGTCACCGTGGTCGCGTCCCTGCTCAGCCCCGCCGGACGCGCACAAACCGCCGTCGGTAACGCCCGCCGCCACGCCACCCGCTACCTCGACCTCGGCTACGAAGCCGACCAGGAACTGCGGGAACGCACCTACAACAAGATGCTCGGCGAAGAGAAAACCCTCGCCGGCCTACCCGCCAAATACCGGCGGCGGATCCGCGAAGGCGAAACCGAACTCGTCGCGCTGCTCGAACGGGCACATCTCGTGCACGCCGACCGTATCGCACGGATCGAAGCCGGGCTCCCACTGCGCATGTAAGCCACAACCGGGGTTCCCGGACTACCGCCCAGGTGTGACAACGTGGCCGGGAACACGGCGCGACAGGGTTGAGTATGCCGTTACGTCACGGTGTTGAGTCGGTGATGACAGCGTGATCCGGAACAGAGCGGAGTGCACAGTGACCATGACCGGAGAGCCGACCGACCAGCGGCCCGCCCTGATCGATATCGAAACCTTCTTCGCCGACCCGCAGTTCGCGAACCCCTCGATCTCCCCCGACGGAACCCGCATCGCCTACCTCGCCCCGCACCGCGGCCGCCGCAACGTCTGGGTCCGCGGTATCGACTCGAGCCACGACGACGCGGTCCCCGTCACCCACGACACCCGCCGCGGAATCACCACCTACTACTGGAACGACGACCCCCGCTGGCTGCTCTACCTGCAGGACACCGACGGAAACGAAGACTGGCACCTGTACCGCGCCGACCTCGACGACCCCGGCGCGCCCGCGGTCGACCTCACCCCGATGGACCCCGGCTCACGAGTGGCGGGCGCCGAGGACCTGCCGTCGATACCCGGCAGCGTGCTGGTCACGATGAACCGGCGCCCGCTGTTCTTCGACATCTTCCGCATCGACGTCGCCACCGGCGAGACGACCCTGCATCTCGAACAGGACGATCCGACGGCCACCGTGCTGCTCGACCGCGCCGGTGCGCCCGTGTTCCGCACCGAGCTCACCGCGGACGGCGCCGTCGAGATCTCCGCGATCGACCCCACCGGGGAGACGCGGCCACTGCGCCGGCTCGGTGGCGCCGAACACCCGATGAGTGTGCACCCCCAGCAGGTCACCGCCGACGGGAAAGGCCTGCTCGTCGGATCCTTCCAGGACGGCGACGACCTCCGGCTGGTCTGCATCGACCACGAGACCGGGGCGGACACCGTGGTCGCCGCGGTCGACGGTCACGACCTCGATCTCAGCGGGATGATGCTGCCCGGTGTGCTGCCGCCCCCGGTCCACACCCATCGGCGCACCGGCGAAATCCTCGCCGCCCGCTTCGTGGCCGACCGCCCCCATCTCGAGATCCTCGACCCCCACTTCGCCGAAATCCACGTCCAGCTGCAGAAACTGTCCGACGGCGTGCTCGGCACCCTGACCTGCGACGACTCCGGGCAACGCTGGATCGCCACCTTCGTCCACGACCGCGACCCCGGTGTCACCTGGTTCTACGACCACACCACCGGCGAAGCCCGCCGACTGTTCCGGTCCTACCCGGACCGCGACCCCGGCGCCATGGCCCCCATGCAACCCGTCGACTTCCCGGCCCGCGACGGGCTACCCCTGCACGGCTACCTCACCCTCCCGGTCGGTGTGGCACCGCGCGACCTCCCACTGGTACTGGTGGTGCACGGTGGGCCCTGGTACCACGACTCGTGGGGATACAGCAACGATGTGCAGTTCCTCGCCAACCGCGGCTACGCGGTACTGCAGGTGAACTTCCGCGGCTCGCTCGGCTACGGGAAACGGCACGTCACCGCCGCGATCGGCGAATTCGCCCGCGCGATGCACGACGACCTGATCGACGCCGTCGACTGGGCCGTCGCCGAGGGTTACGCCGATCCCGCCCGCATCGGAATCTACGGCGGCTCCTACGGGGGATACGCCGCCCTTGTCGGTGTCACCGTCACCCCGGACCGCTTCGCCGCCGCCGTCGACTACGTCGGTATCTCCGATCTCGCCAACTTCCTGCGCACCCTGCCACCGTTCACCCGCGCCTACAGCGTCAACAACTGGTACCGCTACGTCGGCGACCCGGAGATCCCGGAACAGGAAGCCGATATGCTGGCCCGCTCGCCGATCACCATGGTCGACGAAATCCGCACCCCGCTGCTGGTCGCCCAGGGCGCCAACGATGTCCGCGTCGTGCGGGCCGAATCGGACAATATCGTGGCCCGGTTGCGTGAACGCGGTGTCCCGGTGGAGTACCTGGTCGCCGAGGACGAGGGACACGGTTTCGACAACCCGGAAAACCAGGTCATGCTGTACCGCGCGATCGAACAGCATTTCGCCCGCCACCTCGGCGGCCGCAGTACCGCGCAGGACCCGGCGGCGCCCGCTACCGGCAGCGCAACCCCGTAGAACCGGGCTACAGCTCCTCGAGGAGAGCCACCAGCGATTTCGGCGCCACCACCCGGTAGGCGTCGGTGACGATTTCGGCGATCTCCGCCCACTCCACCGGGACATCCAAATACACGCCGAGCCATCCGCGATGCCCCACATACGGTGGCCGGAAAAACCGCTGCGGCTCCGCCGCCACCAGCGCCTCCTGCGCGCCCGGCGGGGCCGCACACCAGAAACCCAGCCGGTCGTCGTGATGGTGATCGGCGTAGGTGACGAACGTTTTCTTCCCGCGCACGAACCAGGTGGGTTCGCCGTGGCTGAGCCGCTCGGCGGTGTCCGGCAGCGCGGTGCACAGCCGGCGCAGGCGTGGCAGCGGGTCCTCGGCCATGAGGTCAGCGTAGCGTTCGGAATATGGATGCCGACACTGATCTCGACCAGCTGGGTCGACAGGAGCTGATTGCCGAGGTACGGCGGCTGCGCGCCGGTATCCGCGCTCACCGCGACAGCTCCGGACACGACCTCTGCTGGCACCATCCTCAGCTGTGGGACCTATTGCCCGAGCGTGTCGAGCCCGAGGTTGCTGTCCCGCCGTGGCCGCGCTTCATGCGTGGCTGTGTGGCTTACCGTGAGTCACTCGACAACGAGCTGCCCCATGCTCGTGTCCACGATCGCGAGTTCGAATCATGAAGACAGTGCCCAGCACCCTCGGGCTCGCATCGGTGCGGGGTCATATGCTTCTCGACGGCACTTCGTCCGGTTCGGGTTCCGTTCGGGCCGCCGCACGTTCGGAGATCAGCGTATCGAGTTGACGTTCCGCCCGTTCCGCGCGCGCCAAAGTTTGGGTACGCGCCTGATCGAGTGCCTCGATACGCTGCGCGGACTCCGTGCGCACCTGCTCGACGGCGGTCGCGGTCTCGGCACGGGCCGCGGCCAGATCCGCGGCCGCGGCGCGACGGACATCGGCGAGGTCCTGCCGGACGGTGTCGTATTCGGCGCGTAGCCGCTGCAATTCGGTGCGCGCTTCCCGGGCCGCTTCCTCACGTTCGGTGGCCGACCGTTCGGCCCGTTCCAGGGCGCGCTCGGTATCGGCGGCCCGCTGTACGGCCAGATCCCGGTCGGCGGTGGCCGCCTTCACCTTCTGGGTGTTCTCCCGGTCCGCGCGTTCGATATCGGCGTCGGCGGCGCGGCGGGCGCGCTCGATTTCCGTGGCGCATTCGGCCCGGGCTCGCTCTATCTCCGCGGCGGCCTCGTTCCGCGCGGCCCGGATATCTTCGTCCGCCGCGCAGCGGGCCGCGAAAACGTCGTCGGCGGCGCGGGTGGTAACGGCCTCCACCTCGTGGAGTGCGTCGTCGCGGGCGGCTTCGGCGGCCGCGGTCTGTGATCGCGCTTCCGCGATGCGGGTTTCGGCGGTATCTGCGGTGGCTGCTGCGTCCTCGGCCGCTTCTTCCGCGCGGAGCCGGGCCTGCTGGGCGTCGCGGCGTGCCTGTTCGGCGGCGGCTGCGGCCATTTCGGCTTCGGCGATGCGGTGCGCGGCATCGGCTTGTACGGCCTGCACCTGAGCTTCGGCTGCCGAGGGGTCGGCCAGTGTCGACATTTCGGTTACTGCGGCGTTGAGGGTGGTGCCGAGTTGTTCGGCCAGGTTGCGGAATTGGGTGAGTAGTTCGTCGGCGCGGAGCCGGGCGGCGGTGACCGGCCCGGTTTGCGTCACAGTGACGGAACCGGGCTGGGGGTCGGTCTCCTGTTGTAGCCGTTGCCTTTCGCGCCAGGCGCGCCATCGAGTGTGCTCGGGGCGGTCGCAGTATTCCGAGGGGCGGCCGGGGCCGGAGGGGCGTGGGATCGGCTGGGTGCAGCCGGGATAGTTGCAGGTTGTCGGCACCCGGGAATCGTAGCGTTGATTTCGTCGAATCAAACGATATGACACGAAACGAAACTCGAAGTAGGCGTGAAAGGGCCGGTGGAGGCTCGTTCGGTTTTAACCTCCGATAAGTGAACATTATCGGAGGTTAGGCGGGTAGAGTTGCGGGGGATTCATTCCCGATCAATACGTTTCGTTACGTTCGCACAAACGAAACGTATTGTGTGACGCAATTACCGGCGAGGAGAACAGTGACCGAAACAGCCGTCGACCTACCCGACACCGTGCGCACCGAACTCCGCCGCGGCGTCACCAGCGTCCTCGTCGACACCACCGCACTACGCAACGTCCGCGAACGCTTCGACACCGAACAAGCCACCGCACTCGGCCGCTACCTCACCGCCTCCCAATCCCCCAACACACTGCGCGCCTACCGCACCGACTGGATCGCCTGGGCAGCCTGGTGCACCCGCGAAAACCGCACCGCCCTCCCCGCCGACCCCCTCGACGTCGCCGTCTACCTCGCCGCCGCCGCCGACGCCCGCACCGCGAACGGCCGCCACGCCTACAGCCCCGCCACCCTCGAACGAAAATCCGCCGCCATCGCCGCCGTCCACGCCGCCAACGGACTACCCGCACCCACCCGCAGCGACGTCGTCCGCCTCACCCTCCGCGGAATCCGCCGCACCCGCCGCACCCGGCCCACCCGCAAACGCCCGATCCTGCTGCACACCCTCGGCGAACTCCTCACCGGCCTCCCCGAACCCGGCCGGCCCGGTGAACCCGCCCGCCGCCGCGACACCCTGCTCCTACTCCTCGGCTTCGCCGGCGCCCTGCGCCGCAGCGAACTCGCCGCCCTCCGCATCGCCGATATCCACTTCGGCACCGACCACACCACGGGCGAACCACTCCTACTGATCCACCTGCCCACCACCAAAACCGACCCCACCGGCATCACCGAACAACACGTCGCCCTGCCCCGCGGCAGCCAAGCACACACCTGCCCCATCTGCGCCTGCACCGACTGGCTACGCCTACTCGCCGCCCACACCGAAAACCCCCCCGGCGTCCACACCTGGATCGACGAAAACCCCCTCGGCGAACCCCACATCCACCGCTGCCACAGCTACCACCCCGACCCCCGCCTCACCCCCGCACAACCCCTGTTCCCCGCCGTCAACCGCCACGGCGGAATCGGCGCCACCGCACTCTCCGGCCGCGCCGTCGCCGAAATCGTCAAACGCTACGCCGCCCGCGCCGGACTCGACCCCACCCTCTTCTCCGGCCACTCCCTGCGCGCCGGCTTCGCCACCCAAGCCGCCCTCGGCGGCGCCGCCGACCGCGAAATCATGCGCCAAGGCCGCTGGAGCAACCCCCGCACCGTCCACCGCTACATCCGAACCGCCGACCCCCTCGCCGACAACGCCGTCACCAAACTCGGGCTCTGACCTGGGCACCGAAGCAACTGGACCCGGGCGAGGGGATCCTCAGCGGCTCGCCCGCAGTACACGAACCGGGCGCAGCGCCTCCGGCGGCTCACCCGCGAATTCCGCGGATCCGTCCAGATACCCGGCGATGAGCTCCGCGGCAGAGCGGTCTTCGATATCGGTGAAGCCGAGCGCACGCAACTGCGCGGCGACGTCGTCAGGAGTGAAGTAGCTGAACCAGGGTTCGCCGACCGCGGCCGCTCGATGTGCGCGCGCCTGCAGCTGTGCGCGTTCCTCGCCGGTATGTGCCGACTGCAGGTAGTCGAATATCACCTCTACCGGCTCGGAGTGGCCGGCAATGTATTCGAGGGTCGCGCGGACGGCGTCCGGAGTCAGATAGAAGACGACACCGAGCCACACGAAGACCGCCGGATAGGCCCGGCCGAATCCGGCGGCCGCCAATCGTTGTGCGAGTGTGTCGGTTTCGAAGTCGACCGGCACGAAAGTCACCCCCTCGGGCACCTCGACACCGGATGCGGTGAGACGCTGCTGTTTCCACGCTTGGGTAGCAGGGTGGTCGACCTCGAATACCCGCACACCAGGATGCCGGTTGCGGTAGGCGAAGGTATCCAGGCCCGCCCCGAGGATCACGACCTGGCCCACGCCGGCAACAGCGGCCTCCGCCACCCGATCTTCGGCGAAACGGGCACGAGCAGCAAAGAACAGGCGACGCGGCCGATCACCGACACCCAGCCGCAGGATATCCACGCCACCACCGCTACCCGCAGGGCGACCCAATTCGGCCAGCTCGTCCACCGAAACACCCAGCAGACGCGCCGCCAGTGGATCGGCAAGAATCCTCGGCCGGTCGAAAACCTGATGATAAGCACGGGCGTAGGCAGTCACCAGCGCTGTCCGGCTCGGTCCCTCGATATCCATACTCGACAAGCTACTGGCGATACGACGACACCCGCACCGCTGTGGGTGCCGTCACCGGCAAACCGACGCGACTGCCAACCCCGAAATTCGACCGGTTCACACAAAAGCCGGACCGCGGTGTCCGGCTCAGCGAAAACCGTGAGCCGCCGCCGGCAGCCGCAACCGGCCGTCGTACACCTCGGCGACCTGGTCGGCGACAGCCAGATGGGCGCGATCATGGGTGACCAGAACCGTGGCGCTGGACCGCTGATGGGTCAGACGGGCGATCAAATCCAGGACCGCGGCGCCGCGGTCGTGATCGAGGGCGCTGGTGGGCTCGTCGACCAGCAGCACCGTGGGCTCGTTCATCAACGCCCGCGCAATACCGACACGCTGCCGCTGGCCACCCGAAAGCTGGTGCGGGCGACGCCCCGCCACCTCCACCAGGCCGACCGCATCCAGCAGCTCCATCGCCCGGACACGTACGGCACCCGGTTTACGGCCATCGATATGGGCCATCACCTGCAGCTGTTCGACAGCGGTCAGCGAGGCGATGAGATTGGGCTGCTGGAACACGATCCCGATCGTGCTGCGGCGCAGATCGGTCAGCTCACTGCGGCGCAGGCCGCTGGTCGACGTACCGTCGACGACCACAGTCCCGGCGTCGGGAGTGATCAGGGTGGCGGCGACAGCGAGCAGACTGGACTTACCGGAACCGGACGGGCCGACCACCGCTGTCAGACTGCCCCGGGGAACTTCCACATCGACCCGGTCCAAAGCCGTCAGACGGTTGTCGCCGTCCGGATAGGTGAGAGTGATATCGATCAGATTCAGGCTCATCGGGCGCTCCCCAAAGCAGTCAACGGGTCGACAGAAGTGATGCGGCGGACGGAAACAGCGGCACCGACGGCACCCACCACAACCATCACCACCGCCGGAACCAGGACAGTGGCCGCAGTGAGATGGAACGGGACGGCCGAGCCCGCGATGAACACTCCCAGCGCGGCAGCGAGAGCTGTACCGAGCACTGTGCCACCCACCAGCAGCAGCACAGCCTGAGCGAGCGCATCCACCAACAGCCCGGACGTGGTCGCGCCCAACGCCTTCAGCACCGCGATATCGCCGCTACGCTGCACCGTCCACACCGTGAAGAACGCACCGACCACCAGAGCCGAGATCACGAACAGGAACCCGCGCATCAACTGCAAGGATCCGTTCTCGGAGGCATAGGACCCGATCGCCGACAACGAATCACCGACACCGACCGTCCTCGTGCCCGCCCGCTGATCGATGGCCGCCACATCCACCCCGGACGTGGTGTTCACGGCGACAACCGAAGCCGCCGACTCCGCACCCGGCCCCGCCGGCGGCGCGACCTCCCGCCAGAAGTCCAGGCCCGTCCACACCACCGGGGTATGGCTGAAATAGGCATCGCCCTCGACAGTAGTCACCCGCAGCCGCTGCCCGGCCACCGTGACGAAATCACCGGCTCCCACACCGAGATCCGACGCCGCCGGCGTGGACAACACCACAGAACCGTCACCGACACTGCCGCTGCCCGGGGCCAGGCCGGACCCGGGACGCACACCGAACACAGACACACCGGCACTGCCGGTATCGGTCACGGCCCGGGTGGTGGTGATACCCAGCGGTTCGGCGTCCTCCACACCAGGGGCCCCGGCCCACTCCTGCCATTGCCGGTCAGTGACCGAAGAACCGGTATACGACACATCCTGGCCCTCGCCCGGGGCCGAAAAAACAATCGAGTCCGCAGGTAGCGACGTGATCGCCGAAATATTCTGCCGGCCCAGCCCAGCCATGAGCCCGGACAACAACCCGACCAGCAAGGTGATCAGCACGATAACAGTCCCCATCAGGGCGAAACGCCCCTTGGCGAACTTCAGATCTCTCCAGGCAACAAACACGACCTCGGCCTGTCCTCTCCGACGGTGGAAAAACGGTACGACTCCACCCTCGCCGCCCGGCCCGCCCCGCACATCCCGCGCCCGACGGCACTTCACCAGCCGGAAGACACCACCCGAATTCCAACTTTCGACAGAGGCCACTGAAAGGCCGGGCTCCGTAGCCTGGAAAGCACCGTGAACACCACCGCACCCGACCCGACCCCCACCACCCAGGCCCTCGCCTGGTGCCTGCACCTGCTGATCCTCGGCCTGCTCACACTCACCGCGGTCCGCGCGATCACCCAGCACCAAGCCCACGCCGCAGCGACCACCGCTACCGCCACGCTCTGCGCACTCGTCTACGCCGCCGGACCGCTCCTGCCCCGCATCCGCCGCTCCCGGCCCGCCGCCACCTGGTGGCTCACCACGGTAGGCGCCGTATGGCTCGCACTGCTGATCCTGTCCCCGGACGCCGTATGGGTCGCGTTCCCGCTGTACTTCCTCCAACTCCACCTGCTACCCCGCCGCACCGGACACCTCGCCGTCACCGCCACCGCCGCCGCGGCCATCACCGGGTTCGCCGCCCACCAGCACTCCTTCGCCCCCGCCATGGCGATCGGTCCCGCACTCGGCGCCGCCGTCGCCGTCGCCGTCGTCCGCGGCTACCAAGCCCTGTACCGGGAAAGCGAACAACGCAGACGCCTCATCGACGAACTCACCGCCACCCGCGCCGACCTCGCCCGAGCTCAGCGCACCGCCGGAATGCTCGCCGAACGCGAACGCCTCGCCCGCGAAATCCACGACACCCTCGCCCAAGGACTGTCCAGCATCCAACTCCTGCTGCGCGCCGCCGAACGCGCCCTACCCGACCGGCCCGGCACCGCCGCCCGCCACGTCGACCAAGCCCGCCAAGCCGCCCAGGACAACCTCGCCGAAGCACGCCGCTTCGTCGCCGCCCTCACCCCGCCCGCACTGGAAAACACCACACTGGCCGACGCACTCGAACGACTCTGCGACACCACCGGCGCCCGCCACCGCCTCGACGTGACATTCCACCGCACCGGCAACCCGGGCCCACTGGCCACCGCCGACGAGGTCGCACTCCTGCGCATCGCCCAATCCGCGCTCGCCAACACCGTCCGCCACGCCGGCGCCACCACCGCCGACATCACCCTCGGATACCTCGACGACCACATAACCCTCGACATCACCGACAACGGCCGCGGTTTCGACCCCACCCGCCTCCCCGCACCCGAACCCGAACACGGCGGATTCGGTCTCGCAGCCATGCGCGCCCGCGTACACGCCCTCGGTGGCTCCCTCACCCTCGAATCCGCACCCGGCCACGGCACCGCACTCGCCGCCCGCATACCCCGCACCCCAGCGACCGAACCCGAGGTCCGCCCGTGACCATCCGACTCCTCCTCGCCGACGACCACCCCGTGGTCCGAGCCGGGCTGCGCGCCGTACTCGAAACCGAACCAGGCCTGCTCGTCGTCGCCGAAACCGCCACCGCGCAGGGCGCCGTCGACCGGGCCGCCGCAGGCGATATCGACGTCGTCCTCATGGACCTGCAGTTCGGCAGAGGCATGGGCGGCGCCGAAGCCACCGCCCGGATCACCGCCCGGCCCGGCGCACCCCGCGTACTGATCGTCACCACCTACGACTCCGACGCCGACACCCTGCCCGCCATCGAAGCCGGCGCCACCGGATACCTCCTCAAAGACGCCCCACCCGAGGACCTCGCCGCCGCCGTCCGCACCGCGGCCGCCGGCCGGACCACACTGGCGCCCAGCGTCGCCGACCGGCTCATGAACCGGCTGCGCACACCCGGCACCGCCCTCACCCGGCGCGAAACCGAAGTTCTGACCCTCGTCGCCGGCGGCCTGTCCAACCAGGCCATCGGCCACCGCCTCCACCTCACCGAAGGCACCGTCAAATCTCATCTCGCCCGCATCTACACCAAACTCGGTGTCGACTCCCGCACCGCCGCGGTCGCCGCGGCCACCGACCTCGGCCTCATCCGGCGCTGAGGTACGTGCAGATCATGTCGGTGTGGTCTCGATCGGGCATCGCCCCGCCACGGGGGTGCGCATATTCGCCGCCGTGCTGCCACCGTCACGTCCGATAACCGCGAGCGGGCGCGTCACCAGCGGGTATGCAGTGTGTTCGGGGTGGAATCGCAGGGTTGCCACAGGGCGCTGCTGTGCGAGGATATTGAGCGCTCCACGAGTCAGTCCGTTTCAAAACCCCCCTTTGGAAGGATGCTCAGATGGCGCAAGACACCAGTACCGCTGCCACCCGCACCAGCACCAGCAACGGCAGTGGTCAGCAAGTCCAGAGCCTGGAAATGCTGCGCATGGGCCTGGACGAAATCCGGCAGGAATCCCAGAGTGCGCGGCAGTACGCCCAGCAGGCGCAGAACCTCGCCCGCCAGGTGCAACAGCAGGCCCGGCAGGTACAGCACCAATCCCAGATCGCGCAGAGCCAGGCCAACCAGGCCGCGCAGCAGGCCCAGCAGGCCCGCCAGCAGGCTCAGCAGGCACAGAACCAAGCACAGCAGGCGCAGAGCGAAGCCGACCGGTCGCAGAGCCAGGCCCAGCAGGCCCAGGCCGACGCCAACCAGGCCAACCAGCGCTGTCAGTCGGCGCAGGACCAGGCCGACCAGGCTGCCTACCTCGCCCAGCAGGCCGAGGAACAGTCCACCCGGGCCCAGGACCGCGCAATGCAGTGGGAACTGCAGATGCACCAGATGCGCCAGCAGGTTCGGCAGATGTAGTGCACACCGGGCAACCGCAGGGCAGCAGCCCTGTATGCCTTCGCGGGGCCCGGTGATTCCACCGGGCCCCGCCCCGTCCGCGGACCGGGCGGACCAGTCGTGGATTCCGGTGCGGATAACCGACGCAGCTCACAATTGCGCTTTTGATAATTGCCGCGTGTCTCGGTCGACGTCTACCGGCCGGGCATATAGCCGAGCATGGCAGAGAATTCACGGCCCCGGCGCAGCGACACCGACCGCAGGATTATCGCGAGCCGCCGATACGGTCCAGGATTATTCCGGAGAGCGGATCAGGTGCCTCCTCGGGGATCCAGTGGCCCACCCCTTCCAACACCTCCAAGCGGTACTCCGCATCCACATACTCCGCTGTCGCGTCCACACCGGACCGCGCCACAGCCAGATCGGCGTCACTCCACACGAAAGTCGTCGCAACGCCCACCGCGGGAACCGCATTCCAGGAATCACCCGACGCGCGATACCAGTTCAGGGCCGCCGTCATCGCCCCCGGTTCCCGGAGCCGGGCAATATGCTGCGCCGACTGTACCGCCGGAACCTGATCCCCGAAACCGGCACGCAAACCCGCGCAATCATTCGCCAGCAGCAGTTCTTCGGGCGCGTCCGGTTGCTGGAAAAAGGCCATGTACCCGGATTTTTCGGCCTGCACCGGATCGGTTACGCGGGCCCGGGCGAATGCCGCCGGGTGCGGTACCGACACCGCGGTCAGCGAAACCACCCGTTCCGGATGCCGGGCCGCCACATCCCAGGCGACGATCGCGCCCCAATCGTGGCCGACCAGGTGAACTCGCCGCAGGCCCAGTGCATCGCAGAGGCCGACGATATCGGCGCGGAGTTCGGAAAGACGGTAGGACGCGATATCAGTGGGACGGGCTCCGGGTGAATAGCCGCGCTGTTCCGGCGCATAGGAACGGACTCCGCGGGAGCTGAGGTGTTCGGAAACGAAATCCCAGGACGCCGCGCTCTGCGGAAACCCGTGCAGGAGCAGCACGTCCGCGTCGTGTGCCGGCTCGCCCGGGTGGACCCGCACCTCGAAATCGAAATCACCGACACGCACCGTACGAAGTTCACCCGTGGACATGGCTGCATGCTAGCCAAACCCCGGGCGAGCTGCTAGACAGCTGTATAGATATATGTCCGACCACCGGCGCGGCGCACGCTCGACCCGGCATCGACACGGAGGAACCGCTATGAGCACACACGGGCAGATCGCGATCATCATCGGCGGCGCCTCCGGAATCGGCTGGGCCACCGCCCAAGTCCTCGCCGCCCGCGGCGACACCGTGATCATCGCCGACCTCGACGGCGCCGCCGCCGGTACCCGGGCCACCGAACTCGGCGGGAACGTGACCGGGCACCAGGTCGACGTCACCGACGAACAAGGAATGCGCACCCTCTTCGACACCGTCGCCGCCGAACACGGACCGATCGGCACCGTCGTCGACTGCGCCGGAATCTCCCACCCCGGAACGATCGCGGACCTCTCCCTCGCCGACTGGAAAGCCACCGTCGACGTCTGCCTCACCGGAGCCTTCCTCACCGTCAAGAACGCCGCTCACACAGTGCGGGACGGGGGATCGATCGTGCTCGTCGCCTCGCTCAACGGCCGGCAGCCGGGCGTAGGGATGGGCGCATACTGCTCGGCCAAGGCCGGAGTCCTCATGCTCACCGAAGTCGCCGCCATGGAACTCGCACCCCGCGGCATCCGCGTGAACGCGGTCAACCCCGGGTTCGTCCACACACCCCTCACCTACGGTGCGACGCTCGTACCGGGACTGGTCGACGAATACATCGAAAACACACCGCTGGGCCGCGCCGGCACACCGGAAGACGTCGCCCGCACGATCACATTCCTCACCTCCGGCGACGCCGGTTGGATGACCGGCGCGGCGATCGACCTCAACGGCGGTGCGCATACGATGCGGTACCCGAATATCGTCGAACGAGTCGCCGAGATGACCGCTACCGGCACTGACTCCGAGTGAGGTTGGAACCTCCTCCCCTCTTTGTGTTGGAGTGAGTTGACCTTGTCGGTGAGAGATAAGGATGGAATAAGCATGTATAGATGCGCATATCAGCGTAGCGTTCTATATCAATCTCGATTCTCGTTCTCTCGAGGACTCCACCGGTCAGTGTCGTTCCGGAAAGCCTGGCCTACAGGGTCTGGAGGTCTGCGCGTCAGCTGGATGCTGTCCATTGCCCTCTCCACGGGGGGTCTACTCCCCTGCCCCGCCTGCCGCCATCGGTCCACCGTGCGGCGCAAGAGTACAGAGAGAATTGAGACATCTGTCCTGTTGTGCGAAGTGGGCATTTCATGCCCTGCACTGAGGTAGTCGGCCCACCGCCGACCCTGTGACCTGCAGTCGGCCGTTCCGGATCGCACGGCGGGTGCGTCACTTCACCGATGCAGCTGATGCGTTCGGCTTTCCCGTTGTGCGAAGCGCTATTTTATGGCCCCCGCGGCAGGCCAATAGCGTCGGATTCATGGAGTGGAATGTGCAGTCGGCTGAAGAACTCGCGGCCGCCTTACGTGCCGGTGCGGTGACATCGTTGGAACTGACCGACGAGGCGATCGCGCGTATCGAGCGCGACGACAAGGTGATCAACGCCATCTGTGTACCGGACTTCGAACGTGCGCGGGCCGCCGCACGCGACGCCGACCAGGCACGCGCCCGCGGCGAGAATCGTCCGTTGCTCGGTATCCCGGTGACGGTCAAGGAGAACTACAACATCGCCGGGCTGCCCACGACCTGGGGCATGCCGGCACAGCGGGACCATGTGCCGGCCGAGGACGCGGTACAGGTGTCGCGATTGAAGGCAGCCGGCGCGGTGGTGCTCGGAAAGACCAATGTGCCGGTGATGCTGCGTGATATCCAGAGCTTCAACGAGATCTACGGCACCACCAGCAACCCGTGGAACCACGAGCGCACATCGGGTGGGTCGTCCGGCGGTTCGGCGGCGGCCCTGGCCGCCGGGTTCGGTGCACTCTCCATCGGCACCGACCTCGCCGGTTCACTACGCACCCCCGCGCATTTCTGCGGTATCTACGCGCACAAGCCGACACTCGGACTGGTGCCGACCCGCGGCATGGTCGCACCGCCCGCACCAGCCCTGCCGATCGATCTCGACCTCGCCGTCGCCGGCCCGATGGCGCGCACCGCCCGCGACCTCACGCTGCTGCTCGACGTGATGGCCGGACCGGACCCGCTCACACACGGCATCGCCTACGACATCGCACTGCCGCCCGCGCGGCACGAGCGGCTGTCGGACTTCCGAGTCCTGATCATCGAAGACCACCCGCTCATTCCGACGGGATCGGCGGTGCGGGCCGGCGTGCACCGGGTTGCCGAGGCGCTCATCGACGAAGGCGCCCGCGTCGAACGACACAGTCCGCTGCTACCCGATCCGGCCGAAGCGGCGACGCTCTACATGCTGCTGATGATGTCGAACGCCGCCGCAAGCCTGCCCGCCGACGTGTACGAACAGTTGCAGACCAACGCCGCCGCCCTGAGCGCGGACGACCGGAGCCTCGATGCGGCGCGCCTACGCGGCATGGTGCTGAGCCACCGCGACTGGGTCGACGCGAACAACCGCCGCGAACTCCACCGCCACGCCTGGCGGCGACTCTTCACCGAGTTCGATGCCGTGGTGTGCCCCATCACCCCCACCCCCGCCTTCCCACACGACCACCACGGAGGCCTGGAGAACCGCCGCATCGATATCGACGGCGCCGCGTACCCGTACTACGACCAACTCGTCTGGGCCGGTGTGGCCACCATGCCCGGCCTGCCCGCCACCGCCATCCCCACGGGCCGGTCCCCCGAGGGGCTTCCGGTGGGCGTACAGCTCATCGGTCCGATGTTCGAAGACCGCACCCCACTGCGGCTGGCCGAACTCCTCGAACAGAAGATCGGAGGCTTCCAGCCACCGGTATAGGGCGTACCACCGGGAGCCCGGCTGAGGGCAGGCGGCCCGGAACCCGCAGTCCGCCGAACACGCTGTCGAGCAGCCGCTCGAACTCCGCCACGGATCCGAAGTCGGTCATATGCGGCGCAATAGCGGCCATGGTGGGGTAGAGCGTCGACGCCATCACCGCCTCACCCATGGACCCCACCCCACAGCTACGCCCGAGACGTATGGCGGGAGACGAAATCGCGGAGGCGGGCCACAGCCGGGGTGGGGCGGTGGTGTCCGGACACCAGGCCGATACTTCGCTCGACCGGGATGCTCAGCGCGATGCGGTGCAGGTCCGGGTGCGGCGTTTCGGGCTCGGGAAGTAACGCGATACCGAGATTCCGGGCGACGAGGGCGCGTAGGGTGTCGAATTCGGTGATCTCGAAGACCACCTCGGGGGTGAATCCCGCCGCGGCACACTGCGTATCGAGTAGGTGCCGTAGGTGGTAAGTCGGTGGGTTCGCGATGAACGATTCCCCGGCGAGAGCGGAGAGTTCGGCGGTTCCGTGCCCGGCCAGCCGGTGATCGCGGCCGACGTAGAGGTGGATCCGCTGGTGTCCCAGGGTGATCGCGGGCAGGTCTGTGGGAGCGGGGATCATCACCGCGAGGTCCAGTCGGCCGTCGCGGATCATCTCCGCCAAGGCCTCACCGTGGGCTTGGACGAGATGTAGCCGGATCCGTGGTGCACTGCCGTGGAAATCCGCGAGCAGCGACGGGATGCTCACCGGACCGAGGGTGAGTGGGAACCCGAAGCGTACCAGGCCGCTGTCGGGGTCGGCGTGGCTGCGCACCACCGTAACCGCGTCGTCCAGGGCACCGACCAGATCCCGGGTGCGATCGAACAGTTCGCGACCCGCGGCGGTGAGTGCGATACCGCGGCCCACCGGCTGGAAAAGCGGCACACCGACCGACCGCTCGACCGCTTTCAGCCGCCGGCTCAGGGAGGACTGCGGGACACCCAGCCGCTGTGCGGCCCGGGTGATATGGCCCTCATCGGCAGTGGTAGCAAACGCGGCCAGCAGCGGAACCAGCTGCTCCACCTGTGGCGCGAGCATTTCATCCATATTTGGATCGTATTCGAGCATTATTGGTCGTAGACGGATTACTTCCGGCGGCGCGACGATGTCTGCACCAGCTCTCCAGGAGGCAGCATCATGAAATTCCGCAGATCAGACGGCATCTCCCGAACGGTGGAAGCAAGAGAAGATGTGCTCGATGTGGCGTTGATCGGCGGCGGCATCATGCCCGCGACACTCGGCGCGATGCTGGCGAAACTGCAACCGGATTGGTCGACGGTACTGATCGAACGCCTCGACGAGCTCGCCGGGGAAAGTTCGGGCCCCTGGAACAACGCCGGCACCGGCCATTCCGGGCTCTGCGAACCGAACTATATGCCCGATCCCGCCGACCCGGAGAAAGCCGCGAATATCGGCCGGCTGTTCCGTCTCTCGCGGCAATTCTGGGAGGCCCTGCTGGACGACGGCTCCCTCCCCCGCCCGGCCTCGTTCCTCAACCCGGCGCCGCATCTGACCATTGCCTTCGGCGAGCGCGATATCGCCTACCTGCGGCGGCGGTACGAAACGTTGCGGTCGCTGCCGCTGTTCTCCGGGATGGAGTACAGCGAGGACCCCGCCACCATCGGCGGATGGGTGCCGCTGATCATGGCCGGGCGTCGACCGGGCGAACCACTGGCCGCCACGAGACACCCAGCCGGCACAGATATCGACTTCGGTGCCTTGACCACGGCGCTCACCGAAGTCGCAACCGGAAACGGAGCGCAGGTGCTGCTCGGCCACGAGGTGACCGGCTTGCGGCGGGACTCCGACGGAATCTGGCGGCTGGTGGTGCGCGACCGGAACACCGGGGCGCGCCGGGTGATTCGAGCGCGGTTCGTCTTCGCCGGCGCCGGCGGGCAGACCCTGCGGCTGCTGCAGAAGGCCCGTATCCCGGAGGTTCGCGGCTATGCCGTTTTCCCGTTCGGCGCCCAGTTCCTGCGTACCGACCGACCCGCAGTCGTCGACCGTCACGACGCCAAGGTCTACGGGCGGGCAGCCCTCGGCGCTCCCCCGATGTCGGTACCCCATCTGGACAAACGCATCGTTGAAGGTCGCGAAGCGCTGCTGTTCGGGCCCTACGCAACATTCAGTACCCGGCTGCTCAAATACGGTCGCCCGACCGAGCTTTTCGCGACACTGCGCTGGGCGAATCTTCCCGTTCTGGTCGCCGCGGGCCTGCAGAACCTCGGGCTGGTCCGGTACTTGGCCGGACAGCTACTCGCCACTCGGCGCCGGAAGTTCGCGCAGCTGCGGCGTTTCTATCCGGAGGCGGACCCGGCGGACTGGTATCCGATCCAGGCCGGGCAACGCGCCCAGCTCGTGCTACCGGATCCGCACAAGGTCGGGGTTCTGACCTTCGGTACGGAGCTGGTCACCGCAGCCGACGGCACGCTTGCCGGCCTGCTCGGGGCTTCACCAGGGGCATCCACCGCCCCGGCGATCATGCGGGAACTGCTGGGGCGCTGCTTTCCGCAGTACACGGAGCGGTGGGAACCGGCGCTGTGCCTCCTGTTTCCCGGTGCGTGAGGTCGGGTTTCGTGACGACTGATCACTCCCCTGTCTCGGTGTCGGTTCGGAGCGTGGGGTTTTCGAACGAGAGGATCGGCCAGTAGGCGTACACATAGTTAGATGCGCATATCTGCGTATCTAGGTTTGTTGGATATGAACTCTGGTCGGCGAAACGACGGATCGGTTCGGCTGTGGCCGTTAGGCTGTGGCGTCGGGATCAGCACCGGGCGGGGTGCAGAAGAGGAGGCCGATTCGATGGATCCATGGAACCGTCGCCGATTTCTCACCACCGGGGCGCTGGCCGCCGGGATGCTCGCACTGGGTACGGGACCGGTGGCGGCGCGCCCCGCTCCCCCGCTGGAGGTCGCACCATTGGGACCCGAATTCCTGTGGGGTGTGGCCTCGTCGGGTTTCCAGTCCGAGGGGCATGCACCGGACAGCAACTGGACCCGCTATATCGCGGCCGGGAAAACCGAGGACCCCTACCGCGATTCCGTCGACTTCTACTCGCGGTTCCGGTCCGATATCGCGCTCGCGGCGGAACTGGGTGTGCGGGTGTACCGGATCGGAATCGAATGGGCCCGGGTGCAACCGCAGCCCGGCGAATGGGACGAGGCCGGTTTCCGGTTCTACGACGAGGTCGTCGGCGCCATTCGCGCGGCGGGTATGCGGCCGATGCTCACCCTCGATCACTGGGTGTATCCGGGGTGGCAGGCCGAGCGCGGCGGATGGCGGCGCGCGGGCATGGTCGACGACTGGCTGGCCAACGCCCGGACCGCCGTCGACCGGTATGCGGCGGCCGACCCACTGTGGATCACCTTCAACGAACCCGCGGCCTATCTCATGAACGAGGTGCGGTACGGCGGGATCGGCGTCGGCGATATCCCGGTGATGCAGGAACGGATGGCCCTCGCGCACGACGCCGCCTACGACCATATCCACCGTGTGCAGCCGGGGGCGATGGTCAGCAGCAATGTCGCCTACATCCCGGCCGCCGACGATGTGATCAACGGAGCGTTCGTGGACCGGATCGGTGCGCGGCTGGACTACATCGGGATCGACTACTACTACGGGTTCTCCCCGCACAGCCTGCTCACCCAGTTCCCGGACCCCGGGAAACTGTGGACGCTGTCGCTGCAGGCCGAGGGCATCTACTACGCACTCGATCATTACGCGCGGCGGTTCCCCGGTAAACCGCTCTACATTGTGGAGAACGGTATGCCGACCGAGAACGGCAGGCCCCGCGCCGACGGTTACACCCGGGCAGATCTGCTCCGCGACACCGTCTACTGGCTGCAACGTGCAGCCGCCGACGGGATGAACCTCATGGGATACAACTACTGGAGCCTCACCGACAACTACGAGTGGGGTTCCTACACGCCGCGGTTCGGGCTCTACACCGTTGATGTCCTCGGCGATCCGGCACTCACCCGCCGCCCCACCGATGCGGTCGCCGCCTACACCGCAATCACCGGGCAGGGTGGTGTGCCCGGCGACTGCCGACCGACCCGGGCTCCGGCGGCCTGCTCGATCGTGGACGGTGTGTCCAGTTGTGCCGATCAGGTGACCGTGCCGCGCTGACCCGGCGTCCACCGCGCCGCCGAGGTGGTGCACTACCCGGCCCGGCCGGTCGTGCGAGACTGACCGGGTGAACGGGGAGAAGGAAATCCGCGACGACAGCACCGGCGCGTCCGCCGGCACCCGGCTCGACCGGGGGGACGTGCTCGGTTCCGGGGTGCTGTGGCTGGCGAAATGGGCATTGTGCATCGTGGCGATCGCGGCCGGGGCCTGGGTGCTCGGGTTCGTCGCGGCGAAACTGTGGGTGGTGCTGTTACCGGTGCTGCTGGCGATCGTGATCGCCACCGTGCTGTGGCCGCCGACCGGGCTGCTGATGCGGGCCGGACTGCCGCCGGCAGCCGCGGCATCGCTCACGCTGGTGGGGTTCATCGGGGTACTCGCGGGCGGGATCGCGCTGATCGTGCCGTCGGTGGTCGATCAGATGCCCGAGCTCTCCGACAAGGCCACCGGCGGGATCAACACCGTCCGGGACTGGCTCCAGGGGCCGCCGCTGAACATCCGCGACGAACAGCTGGATTCGGCGGTCGACGCGGTCGTCGAGCGGGTGCAGTCCAGTGCCGAACAGATCGCGTCCGGGGTGTTCACCGGGGTCAGCACCGCGACCTCGGTGCTGGTCACCATCTTCCTCGTGCTGGTGCTGTCGTTCTTCTTCATCAAGGACGGGCCGAAATTCCTGCCGTGGATGCACAAATTCCTCGGTGGTCGCAGTGGGCGGCATTTCGAAGAAGTGCTGGTCCGGGTGTGGCAGGTGCTCGGTGGGTTCATCCGCACGCAGGCGCTGGTCAGTTTTATCGACGCCTTCTTCATCGGGCTGGGCCTGGTGATTCTCGGGGTGCCGCTGTGGGGTGTGCTGACGGCGCTGACCTTCCTCGGCGGATTCATCCCGATGGTGGGCGCGTTCGTCGCGGGTGCGCTCGCGGTGCTGGTGGCGCTGGTGGGCAACGGATTCACCACGGCGTTGATCGTGCTGGTGATCATCATCGCGGTGCAGCAGCTCGAGGGCAATGTGTTGCAGCCGGTGTTGCAGAGCCGGACCATGAAACTGCATGCGGTCGTGGTGTTGCTGGCCGTTACCGGGGGCGGCACGCTGTACGGGATCACCGGGGCGTTCCTGGCGGTTCCCGTGGTGGCCGTGGTGGCGGTGGTCATCCGCTATATCAGCGAACAGGTCGACGTGAAGGTCGCCCGGTCCGGTGGCGGTGCGGAGGTATCGGAAGAGCCGGTGCCGGTCGACGATGCCGGGGCCGCTGAGAAGGCGTAGCCGGTTCAGGCGCCGAGCAGTGCTTCCAGCGCCGCGATATGCAGGTCGAACACCTGCCCCCGGTCGGTGAAGGTATCGCCGCCGTACATATCGAAGACGTCGAAACTCACGGCCCCGAACAGGGTGCACCAGACGGTGAGCGCGCGGGCGAGTGCCCAGTCGGGTAGATCCATGCCGAACTCGTCACGGATGCGGGTGAAATCGCGGGACAGGGCGCTCGGGACGGGCGGGTCAACAGCCGGGCGGGTCAACAGCTGCCGGGCGTGGGCCTCCGCGATGATCCGGACCAGCGTGAGAATCACCCGTGTTCCCGGGATGACCGTGCGGTCGGCCGGTGCGGTGTAGCCGGGGACCGGGGTGCCGAACAGCAGCCCGTACCACGCCGGTTCGGCCAGCGCCCAGGCGCGGACGGCGCGCGCGGTGATCCGCAGGCGTTCGACGGGGTCGTCGCCGGCGTCGGCGAGCGCGGCGTCGACGGCATCGCCGAGGGCGTCGTAGCCGTCGACCACGAGCAGGGTCAGCAGTTCGTCGCGACTGCGGACGTAGCGGTAGACCGCCGAGGAGACCACTCCGAGATCGCGGGCCACGGCGCGCAACGACAGGGCCGAGGCGCCGCCGGTGGCAAGATGTTCGCGCGCGATGCGCAGGATATCCGACATGGTCTGGGCGCGGGCCCGGGCACGAGGGGTGGTCACCCGCACCAGCCTGACCATTTCGGAGAGCGGTGTCAACAAAAGTGATCAGCGCTCCCAGTCCATTGTGTTAACGTTACCGCCAGTCACTGCTGACCCTTCCCAAGCAAGGAGTAGTCCATGGCCGAGGCGACCACGGATTTCGATGTACTCGTCGTCGGGTCCGGCTTCGGTGGCAGTGTCACCGCGCTGCGACTGGTGGAAAAGGGCTACAGCGTCGGCGTGCTCGAGGCCGGCCGTCGTTACCCGGACGACGAACTGCCGAAGACCAGCTGGGACCTGCGCAAATTCCTGTGGGCACCGAAATTGGGCTGCTACGGAATCCAGCGCATCCATCCACTGCGCAATGTACTCATCCTCGGCGGCGCCGGGGTCGGTGGCGGCTCCCTGAACTACGCCAACACGCTCTATGTTCCGCCGGAGCCGTTCTTCCAGGACGCGCAGTGGCGCGATATCACCGACTGGCGGGCCGAGCTCACGCCCTACTACGAGCAGGCGAAACGCATGCTGGGCGTGGTGCAGAATCCGCATATGACCCCGGCGGACGAGGTGTTCCGCCAGGTCGCCGAGGATATGGGCGTCGGTGACACCTTCGTTCAGACACCGGTCGGGGTGTTCTTCGGCGAACCGGGGGAAACCGTCGACGATCCCTACTTCGGTGGTGTCGGCCCCGCCCGCACGGGCTGTGTCGAATGCGGCGACTGCATGGTCGGCTGCAAGTACGGCGCGAAGAACACGCTGGTCAAGAACTATCTGTATCTCGCCGAACAGGCCGGGGCGCGGGTCGTGCCGATGACCACGGTCACCGAACTGCGGCCGCAGGCCGACGGCAGCTGGGTCGTCGCGGCGGAACGTACCGGCGCATGGATTCGCACACAGCGCACCACCTATACCGCGCGGCAGGTCGTGGTCGCCGCCGGCACCCTGGGCACCCAGCGGCTGCTGCACGATATGCGCGACCGCCGGATCCTGCCCGACCTCTCCGACCGGCTCGGCCTGCTCACCCGCACCAACTCCGAATCCATCGTCGGCGCCGCCACCAAGAAACTCGCGCCCGGCCAGGATTTCACCCGGGGCGTCGCGATCACCTCGTCGATCCACCCGACCCCCGACACCCATATCGAACCCGTGCGCTACGGGAAGGGTTCGAACGCGATGGGCCTGTTGCAGACACTCATGGTCGACGGCGGCGGCCGGCTCCCGCGGTGGCTGCGGTTCCTGGGGATCGCGCTGCGGCATCCGCTGCTGCTGATCAGTTTCCTCAGTGTCCGCAACTGGAGTGAACGCACCATCATCTCGCTGGTGATGCAGCATCTGGACAACTCCATCACCACCTACACCAAACGCGGTCTGTTCGGGCGGAAACTGACCAGCCGGCAAGGGCACGGACAGCCCAACCCGACCTGGATCCCCGCGGGTAACGAGGCGACCCGGCGGGTGGCCGAACAGATCGGCGGAACCGCGGGCGGAACCTGGGGCGAAGTGTTCAATATCCCGCTCACGGCGCATTTCCTCGGCGGCGCCGCCATCGGCGCGGACCGGGAGGCCGGGGTGATCGACGCCTACCACCGGGTTTTCGGATATCCGACACTGAGCGTGGTCGACGGTGCGGCGGTCTCGGCGAACCTGGGAGTGAACCCGTCGCTGACCATTACCGCACAGGCCGAGCGGGCCGCCGCGTACTGGCCGAACAAGGGCGAGCGGGACACCCGGCCGACCCAGGGCGACGGGTATCGCCGGATCGCACCGGTGGCACCGATTGCGCCGGTGGTGCCGGAATCGGCGCCGGGCGCACTGCGGTTGCCGATTACGCCCGTCACCGATCCTGCGGCGGGCTGAACGCCAGCCGGGTTCAGCCCTTGAAGTAGACCAGCTGATGGCTGGTTGCCAGCAACGTACCGTCGTGCCCCCACAGGTGGGCGTTCTGATCGAAATGGCCGTGCGCGAAACGGTGGGCGCGGGCGGTGCCCAGCAGGTGTTCCGTGCCCTGGGCGGCCAGTTCGGCGGCGGTTGCGTGGTAGTAGACGGTGAGTGAGATCGTTCCGGCGGGGAGGTACTGGCCGCGGCGCAGGAACACCCGCGGGTAGAACGCATCCGACATCGCCGTGAGTGAGGCGAAATCGAGCGGGCGGGCCGGCCGGTCGCGCAGCCAGAGCGTGCTCACCGAATCGGGGTTTCCCGGCTGTGCGTCGGAGGGGGCCGGTTCGGGAACGGCGCCGGTGACGAAACGCAGATCGTAGTTGCGGCCCCAGGCGATGAACTCCGGGAACTCCTGCGGTTCGGCCTCGTCGGGGCCCGGTACCGACGGCATGGTGAGTTCCATATCCGACCAGGTATCGCGGCGGATACCGAATACCGCGGTCGCGGTGGTCGTGATCGCGCCGGCCTGGGAGAGCTCGAGCTGCCAGTGCTGATTCGTGCGGTTGGTGCGGACCGGGCGGGCACTGATCTCGAAGTCGCCGTCGGCGATCGGGCCCGCGTAGTTCACCGTCAGCGACAGTGGGTCACCTATCCGGTCGGGGTGTCCTTCGATCGCGCGTAGCAGCGCCGCCGCGGTGACTCCACCGAACGGGCCGACCATATTCGCGTAGTCGGGGCAGGTCCGGCCGGAGATCCGGTGCCCGCCGAGGTGCTCGGTGGCGACCGCGGTATCGAAGGGATGGGGCGGCGCATCGATCCCGGTCACGGGGTCCTCCTGGGGATAGTGGCGATAGTCGGGTGGTGGGCCGAATATAAGTATGACAACATACATAGGAATGGGAGGCAACAGGGAGCGGTGTGATGCCACGACGTAAGGATCCGGACGGGCCCCGGGCGGCAATGATCCGCAGCGCGATCTCACTCATCCGGCGGCGTGGAGTCGCGGCGGTATCGTTCGCCGATGTCCTGAACGCCAGCGGCGCGCCCCGCGGATCGGTCTACCACCACTTCCCCGGCGGGAAGGCGCAATTGGTCACGGAGGCGACCGAGGTGGCCGGGGCGCGGGTCACCGCCGAACTCACCCGGGTACTGGATACGCCCGAAACCGCCGCCGCGCTGCGCGAACTCGCCGAAACCCTCGCGCGTGGACTCGACCGCGGCGATTACGCCGTCGGCTGTCCGATCGCCGCGGCCGCGCTGGGCAACGAGCCGGATGCGGTGGCCGCCGCGGGGGCCACCTTCGACACCTGGCGTGATCTGATCGCCGGGAAACTCGTCCGCGACGGCGCGCCGCCGGGGCGCGCCCGGTCGGTCGCCGTGCTGGTGGTCAGCGCCTTGGAAGGTGCCCTGATCGTGGCACGCACCGAACGCGACCCCGCCGCGCTCGATACCGTGGTCGAGGAGCTGAACGTGCTGTGCCTGTCGGCGGTCGGCGCGGGCGCCGGATCACCGGTTATTCGGCCGGGCGGGTCTTGATCGCATCCCGCGAGATGTAGACGTCGTACTCCCCCGGCATCGCGATCACCGCGTTGCCATAGGCGGAACGTACGAACGGTGCGGTGAACCAGCGGTCCTCGGTCATCTCGCGGAAGAAATCGCGGTCACCGCCGTTGAGCAGGATATGGTCCTGGCCGGTTGCGATGCCGTCGAGGCGTTGCCCGTACAGGCGGGACACCTTGTAGCCGGAATGGAAACCGAGCGTATTCACCCACGGCTCCAGTTCGACGATCTGCGCCTGCAGTACCCATAGATCCCCCTCCACGTGGTGAGTGCTACGTCCGGTCGTACCGCCTTCCTCGTCGTACAGGGTCAATTCGACCTCGAGGCGGTGCTCCGCATCGGCAACCGGGGTCACCACCACGTGGGCGGCGCGAACCTCACCCGTCAGCCCCAGATACGTCTGCACGAGCGTCGCCGTCCACAGCACCAGCGCCGCAGCCGCCAGGAGCAGTAGCCCGCTCCCACCACGCAGGAGCGATATGCGGGGCCCCTTCCCGCGCAGCGCTGTCAGCGCCGAAATCACCAGGGCCACACCGGCGATGATCACGACGATCGCACCGGCCTGCAGCACCCCGAGGTCCACCGGGTAACTCATGGGCCGGTTATACCCCGCGCGGGAACGTCGGGCAGCACGAATCGGAGGTATCCGGATACCCACAACCGCCGGTGTCCGGGACACCGGCGCGATCCGGCCCCACACCCGGGCCGACTCTCGTATGTTTGCCCTACACGATGTCGAAAGGTGCGAAGGTGACAGAAGTCAGTGCGGACTATGTGATTGTCGGGTCGGGTTCGGCGGGCGCGGTGCTCGCGGACCGGCTCAGCGCTGATCCGGGACGGTCGGTGATCGTGCTCGAGGCCGGACCGGCCGACAAGGACAAGTTCATCCGGATCCCGGCCGGCTTCTCGAAACTCTTCCGCAGCCCCTACGACTGGGACTATCTCACCGAACCGCAACCGCAACTCGGCAACCGGCAGATCTACTGGCCGCGCGGGAAAACCTTCGGCGGTTCGTCCTCGCTCAACGCCCAGATGTGGGTCCGCGGATTCCGCGCCGACTACGACGAATGGGCCGCGGCCGCCGGCCCGGACTGGGGATTCGACAAGGCGGTCGAACAGTTCCGCACCATCGAGGATGTCGAAGGGCCCGCCGGTGACGATCACGGCACCGGCGGACCCCTGCACATCTCCCACCAGCGCAGTCCGCGCCCGTCCACGGCCGCCTACCTGCGGGCCGTGGCCGAACGCGGGTTTCCCGTCGAAACCGCGAATCTGCCCGAACCCCAAGGGTTCACCCAGACCATGGTCACCCAGTACCGGGGCCGGCGCTGGAGCACCGCGGACGCCTACCTGCGGCCGGCCATGAAACGCCGCAACCTCACGGTGCTCCCGGAAGCCACCGCAACCCGGGTGCTGTTCGACGGTGACCGCGCCGTGGGGGTCGAGTTCTCCCGGTCCGGGCGCCTCGAGCAGGTGCGGGCCGGCCGAGAGGTGATCCTGTGCGGCGGGGCGATCAACAGCCCGCAGTTGCTCATGCTGTCCGGAATCGGTGATCGGGCCGAGCTCGAGCGGCACGGGATCGACGTCCGCCGGCATGCTCCCGAGGTGGGCGCCAATCTGCAGGACCATCTGGTCGCGGGGCTCGGCTACTCGGTGACCGCCGATTCGCTGTTCGGCGCCGAAAAACCCGGACAGCTGGTCAATTACCTGGTGCGCCACCGCGGCATGCTCACCTCGAACGTCGGTGAGGCCTACGGTTTCGTGCGCAGCGACCCGGGACTGGAGTATCCCGATCTGGAACTCGTGTACGCGCCCGCGCCGTTCTATCACGAAGGCCTGATCGATCCGACCGCGCACGGTGTCATCCTGGCCACCGTGCTGTTGCGGCCGCGCAGCCGCGGAACCATCGCCCTGGCCTCGAGCGACCCACTCGCCAAGGCCGTGATCGACCCGAAGTACCTGTCCGATCCCGACGGCGCCGACCGGGCCGCGCTGATGGCCGGATTACGGCACTGCGCCGAAATCGCCGATACCGACGCCATGAAAGGGGTACTCGGCGACCTGTGCTATCCGCCGGACGCCACCAGCGGAATGGCGGAGGAAACCCGGACAGAATCGCTCGAGCAGTACGCGCATACGCTCTACCATCCCGCCGGCACCTGCCGGATGGGGTCGGACGATACGAGCGTGGTGGACCCGCAACTGCGCGTGCGAGGAGTCCAGGGGCTGCGGGTGGCGGATGCCTCGATCATGCCGGTCCTGGTGCGCGGCCACACCCACGCGCCCAGCGTGTTCATCGGCGCCCAGGCCGCCGAGTTCCTGACCCGCTCCTGAAGTGCGGAACTGCCGGCCCGGACGCGGTACGGGGGCCGGCAGTTCCGCGGGGGCACTGCCCGCTCCCGGCGAACCCACCGATGGCGCATATGCGGTGACGTCACCGGTGGGCTCGCGGCCGCCGCACCGGTTCGTGGCAGGACCGGAGGCACCCGGACCCGCCCGAACCGGAAACGGCGGTCGTGTGCGCACCGAACGGAACTGTGGAGTCGGGCAGTCCCGCCGGTGCGCACCGTCTTACCGGCGGATCACAGCTTGCCGCCGCCGCCGATGAGCCACGGGTTGAAGGTGCACTGCAGCGCCGGGAACTGCACCGGGTCCAGGGCCTGCAGGGCGATGGACAGCGCGCGCGGCGAATACATCATGGTGAGGTGGTCCGACAGATCCTGTTCGCAGCCGTCCTGCAGGGTGATGTTGCGGACGGGCGCGTCCGGCCCGGGTTTCAGGAAGGTGAGGTCGAACGGGGTGGTCACCTCGTCGTAGCGGGTGCCGACGACGGTGTAGTCCACACCGGGCACCGTATCGCCGCTGGCGTTGAGCTGATTCACGAAATCCGAGCCCACGGTCTGCTGGATCCCGGAGTGGCCCACGAAGATCTCGATGAACCCGAGGATATCGATACCGAAGTTGTTGATGGCCCGGCCCAGCGCCCCGATCCCGTCCAGTGTGGTGCCGTGGTGGGTCGCTCCGTAGGTGATCAGTTTGGCGACCTTGTCGGCACCGCCCTCGAACTTGGTGTACCAGTTCGACATCGAGCCGCCCTGGGAATGCGCGATGATATCCACCTCGGCGGCGCCGGTGGCGTCGAGCACCCGGTCCACGAAAACAGCCAGCTGCTTTGCCGAATCCTGGATGTACCCGGTGCCCATCGTGCCCGGTAGCACCGAACCGAGCCCACCGCCCTGGACGAGGTTTGCCCGCCCGTAGTTGAAGGTGAAGGTGCAGAAACCCGCATCCTTGATCGGCTGCCCCATGAACGCGAAACCGTTGTAGGCGTTCATCCAGGTGCCGTGGATCAGCAGCACGGGCCGCGGATGTTCGGCGGTGGGTTTGCAGTTCCAGTCGTTGGCCCCCGGGGGCGCGACATCGGCGTTGAACAGGCCGTGCGCGAACGCAGGCAGGAACGCCGTCTGCGCGGGGCCGTGGCCGACGGTATCGGAGGCGTACCCGCCCGACAGCCCCGAACTGCTACCCGAACCGCCGTAGCAGTCCCCGGAGCCGTTGCCCGACCCGGCGCCGCTGCCCGAGTTGCAGGCCGAACCGCTGGCGCTGCCGGAATCGGCCACCGGTCCGGCGGTCCGGCCGGCCGCGATGTAGCCGGCCAGGTCCTGTTCCGTGGGAGCCGCCGGCGGGTCCGCGTTCGCGCTCGCGCCGGTGAACCCGAAAACGAGTGCGGTGGCGGCACACAGCGCCGCGGCGCGCAGCCGGCCGGAGGTAGGTCGAATCATCAGGACCCTTTCTGCCGAGAACATCGTCGTCCGATTCCCTTGCCGCGCAGATATTTCGCGGCAGAGAAGCTGCGCCGACAGTACGGCCGGTGGATCGGTTCTCCAATGTTTCCGGTGGTGGAATTGGATAGCTCACCAAAGCATTCGAACCGGTTTGGTGCGGGTCACAGACGGTTTTCGGCAGCGAATTCAGCAAAACCGCCGGGGACTCGCCGGTGGGTACCGTTGCGAGCCCTAAGAAACGTGACATTATTCCGTGGATTATCCAATAACGCACCAGATCACGAATCGATCACGTCCGATCAGCCGAAAATGTAGTCACCACATTCCGATACACGGCCTGTTCCGGCCCCGTCATTTCGGAGTTCCCGATGCCCGATACCCGCCGAAGCCGCCGCGCCCGCTCACTCCGGGCGGGGCTGACCACCGCCCTCGCTGCCGCCGCCATCACCGCGGGCCTCTGCGGACCGGCCGGCGCCACCCCCACTCCCCCGGGCGGGCTACCGGCCGGGATCGGCGATCTGCTGACCGGCCCGCTGACCCGTGTCCACGGGCCCGGAACCGCGATCGTCATACTCGGTTACGGCCTGCTACCCGACGGCACCATGCGACCGGAACTGGTGGATCGGTTGCGGGCCGGGTACATTCAAGCCCTGCTCGCGCCGCAGTCGCCGGTGATAGTCACGGGTGGAAACCCGCGCAACGGAGTCACCGAGGCCGCCGCCATGGCCGGCTGGCTCGTCCGTCACGGATTGCCGGCGTATCGCGTCCACCAGGAGCCGGCGGCCACCACGACCGTGCAGAACGCACAGCGCAGCGCACAGCTCATCCACGCGCTCGGGGCACACGATGCGGTGGTGGTGACGTCGGAGAACCATATCGGCCGCGCGACGGATAGTTTCACCGCGGCGGGTGTACCCGTCGCGGCTACCCTCACGCCCGGCCAGATTCCGGAATTCATCGCGGTATGGGGACCGTGAAAACCGAAGCCGGTGCGGCGAACATTTCATCCCGGACGGAATTACTGTTACTTCACCGCACCGGAAATACCGGCCGCTCGTCACGGCCGTCCGGTGATCTCCAGGGCACGGACGAGAGTGGGCCAGCTTCGATGCAATTGGACCTCGAAATCCGGCCAGGAATGCATACCTTCGGGCAGGAAATCGACAACTGCGGGAATATGGAGTTCGTCCAGACGGGCGGCCAGGCGTTCGGTGCACAGACGGGCGCCTTGTTCCAATAAGGAGCCGCCGCCCAGCAGTACCGCCAGGATCTCCGGACTGTTCCCGATCGACATCAAGGCCGCCCCGCTCGGCGTTCCATTGGCCACCGACAGATAGATCTCGGTACCGCGCAATTTCTCCGCGCCGAGCAGGCTGTCGTGGGCCCGCCATTCCGGCGAGCCGGGTGGGCCGAACAGATTCTCCGGATTACCGCCCCGGGAGGCCACCGTCATCACCGTGACCGCGCGCCCGAGCTGATCGGCGGTGGAATAGCAGCCGCTCAACCCGGCGACGCCCCGGTAGAAACCCGGATGGCGCTGGGTCAGCATCATCGCCGCCTGCGCGCCCATGGACACACCGGCGATGGCGCGGACACCGTTGGATCCCAGGTACTTCTCGACGATCGGCGGGAGCTCCTCGGTGAGGAAGGTTTCCCACCGATTCAGGCCGAGCGCGGCATCCACCCGGACCCAGTCCGCGTACAAACTCGCGGTTCCGCCGGTGGTGAGCACGACATCGACGGGTTTGTCGGCGAAGAATTCCGCGGCGCCACCTTCGGTCAGCCAGCCCGAGGTGGGACCGCCGTCCACCCCGTCCAGCAGGTACAGCGTGGGCCGCGGCGCCGGGCCGGTACCGATCAGGGTGTCGATCGCGATCTCCCGGCGCATCGCCACCGAGCGGATGTGCAATCGGATCCGGTGATCGCTCAGCACCTCGACGCGCAACAACTGCGGGCCCGGTTGTTCGGTCGCGGTGGCGGGGCCCGGCGGCGCGCCGGGCGACTCCACCGGCGGGACACCGGTCGCGGGGGTAGCGGTAGCAGCGATACTCATCACTGCCAGTGCGGCCAGAACCGTCGAACGGGATCTCATCTCACACCTCGCGGTACCACTCGTCATCCGGACCCCCTGTCACGCCGCCCCCGGTTTGCCCGGCCGGTTGGACGCACCGGATGCGACGCGCGGCAGCCGGCGCAACCGGCGCGCGTCCACCACCGAATCCGGCTCCACGGCCGTGCCTTCCGCGATCCGGTACAGACCCGGTGGCCGGCCGCCGGCACACAACCGGTCCAGGAGTTCATGGGTGCGACCGGCCAGTTCCGGTATCTGTTCGGTGGCGCCGACGGCTACGGTCGCGGTCGGCGCGACCTCCGCGGCCTCGGCCACCAGCTGCAGCACCTCGGCGCTCATCACCCCCGCCGTCACCGGGCCGGCGCCGGTGTCGTGCGCCGCTTCCAGTGGAATCAGCACGGTGCCGCCGTCGGCGTGCAGCAGCGGCAGGGAACGCGAACCCAGCGGGGCCCCCAGGGCTGCCTGGACCCGGCGGAGCTTGCGGCGGGCCGCCGACACCGCGCCGGGACCGCCGGCCCGTTCCTCGGCGTTCGGCGGGATCGCCAGGGCCACCACCTGATAGGCGGACGCGACACGGAAACCCGACCTGCGCGCGAGCGCACTCACCCCGTGGCCGGCGAGCAGGGCCGCGACCATCGTCTGCGCCGAGGTCTGGTGCTCGCGCGCCACGATCCGGTGCTCGTCCAGGTACGCGGTGGCGGCCGCGGTGGTCACCACCTCGACGACCCGAACCAGCAGACGGGCGGCATCGGCCATGGGCTGCCCGCCCGCGGTGGCCTCCGCCATCCGCGCGGCGAGGAATTCGAAACCGCTGCGCGCACAGTCGTGGCAGGTCGTGAGCACCGACTCCAGGGAGACCCCTTCACGGGCCCAGCGGGCGGCCGCGGTGGTGATCGTCGCCGCCGCGGCGGGGCGAGCACCGAGGTCGTGTGCCGCGGCGGCCAGACAGTGCCGGATGGTGGTGACCATATCGGCCGCGTCCATTTCCGGTTCCGGAGACCGGAAATGCGCTACGAGTTCGGCTTCCAGATCTGCGTTTCCGGAGCCGGCTGCCTTACTGCCCACCATAACTACTGGACAGTAACCACGGACTGGGGTGCAGTGGCCGCATCCGGCATCAGTCCGGAGAGTTCATCAGGGGAGCGACCGCGGATTGGGTTCGGTCACAAAAAGGTAACGGCGCGGAGAACGGGGCGGTGCGCGCGCTTCCCCGCGCCGGAGGCGAACCGTTCCGCCGGATTCAGTGGCCGCGGCCGGCTTCCCGGCGCACCGGCTGGTCCAGGATCCGCGGCTGCCGGCGCCGCAGGGCCGCCAGCAGCCCGGGAGTGTGCTCTGGGGGTGCGGCATGCACCGACAACTGGTTGGCGACCGACCGGTAGGCGTCCAGATCGGCCTGTTTGTCCAGGTACAACGCGCCGGTGAGCTGCTGCAGGTACACGATATCGGGCAGATCGGCCTCGGCGAACCGTAGATAGGTGAACGCGCCGTCGGTCATCGCCGGGCCGCCGACATGGTCGGCCAGTACCTGCACGGTGACATGCGGCTGTTTGGCAGCGGCCAGTAATCGATCGATCTGGGCCGACCAGGTCCGGGACCCGCCGATCCGGCGGATCAGCGCCGCCTCCTCGACGATCAGCCACAGATGCGGCGGGTGGGGCCGGTTCAGAATATGCTGCCGGCGGATCCGCAATGCCACCCGCCGTTCGATGGCTTCGGTCGTCTCCCCCGGATGCGCGAGCGTGAGCAAGGCCCGCGCATAATCCGGGGTCTGCAGCAGTTCGGGCACCGCACGCGGTTCGTAACACCGGATCACCTGCGCCGCCTGCTCCAGGCCCAGGTACATATCGAACCACTTCGGGAGCCAGTCGTTGTCGCGGTGCCACCAGCCGGAGGTATTGGCCTGGCGGGCCAATTCCTGGAACGCCGCCAACTCCTCGGCGTCGGTGATCCCGTAGAGCTGGAGCAGATCCACCAGATCACGCTCCCGGATACTTGTCCGGCCCAGCTCGAGGCGGCTTATCTTGGAATCCGACCCGCGGATGTGATCACCGGCCTGCTCCCTGGACAGCCCGCTGGCTTCCCGCAACCGCCGCAACCGCCCCCCGAGCACCATGCGCAGCACAGTGGGCCCGCCGTCCACCGCGGCACGCGCCGTGGCCCCCGATCCGGTCGAGGCAGCCGTCTCCAACGCCGATCGCATCCCAGAAGCACCCATTATTCGAGTTTCGCATGGGAGCGGTGCCGGAGACCAAACGAAACTCCCGTGGAGGAAACGACATTCGGGCGCCGGGCAGTTCAGCGGCAGCACAGTGACAGCACCCCAGCGATACCACTCATATCGGGCTCCGGCCGGATCGCGGCCACCACCGGCTGCCGTAACAGTTCAGCCGGTTCGCGGGGCACTTGGTGACTCCGCCCGAGGTGACCCGGCACATGCTGTGAATCACCCAGACCCGATTCCGGAACATGTTCTCACCCATGGTCGGGACTTAGAGTTACACACAACGGCGTCGACGGTGACGCTGCCCGGAAGGAGGCGTGAATCGTGGACGCTACGGCACCGGCCACGGCCGAACGCGACAACAACAGTCGCGACCACCTCACCCGCCGAGTGACGGTCTACTTCGACGGCCCGGCACCCGACAATGCCCTCGTCCTGGAATATGCGGCAACCAATGCCGAGGCCTGGGAGTTCACCTCCGCGGCCGTCCATGCGGGGCTCACGGTCACCGTGGACAGCAAGATCAGGCCCGGCCTGCGGCGGCTACCGTGCCACACCCTGTGGCGCTGATCTGCTGCGAACCACACTCCCGTACAGCCCGGAAACCCGCGGCGCACTCGGCGGCATCCCCCCATAACCACGGCCCCGGCCTCTAAGCTCGGAAGCACCGGCGCGACGAACCGCCGGAACCGACCGCAGGAGCGTCCATGCCGACCGACCCCACCTCCCGTGTGGCCGGTTCGTTCGCTCTCCTGTGCGCGGCGCTGCTCACCGGCTGCGGTTCTCCGGACTCACCGGAGCCGGGAGATATCGCGGCAGCCGAAACCACGACTGCGTTACCGACTACCGCGCGTCCGACCGGGTCACCGGCGGCGACCGTCGCACGCACTCCGATTCCGGCCGTCGACCCGTACGCCGGGATGCCGTTGATCGACCGGCTGGAATGGACCGCGAACATCGATGGTCCCCGCCTCATGGTCTACCCGACCCGAGCCGGCCGCGACACCACCTTTCCCGGCGCCGCGCAACGCGCCTGGCAGGAAATCGATACGCTCGACCCGGCCGCGGATACCCCCGGAATGTGGGATCAGTTCCGCTGCCATTGGGAGTGGGCGCGGCTCATCGCGCCCGATAAGCCCAGCTGGAATCTGGAACCCTGGCGGCCGCCGGTGGGCTACGACGAGACCGTCGGCGCCGCCTGCAATCCCGGCGGGCCCGAACGCTGAGATAAGAGAGAGGAGCCCGGTATGCGCATCGTCATCGCCGGCGGACACGGCAAGATCGCCCTACTGCTCGCCGAACGGCTCACCGGCCGCGGACACAGCGCGATCGCATTGATCCGCAACCCGGCGCACGCCTCCGAGGTCTACGCCACAGGCGCCGAACCGGTGGTCCTGGATCTCGAACAGGCAGTGGTGACCGATCTCGCCGCGACCCTGCAGGGCGCCGACGCGACGGTGTTCGCCGCCGGCGCCGGGCCGGGCAGTAGCGCGGCCCGCAAATACACCGTGGACCGGGATGGCTCGATTCTGCTCGCCGAAGCCGCCGAACGAGTGGGCACCCGGCGGTTCGTGCAGATCTCGGCCATGGGAACCGGTCTTGCGCCGGCACCGGGCACCGATGAAGTGTGGGCCGCCTATATCGAGGCGAAAACACAGGCCGAGGACGATCTACGCAGCCGCGACCTGGATTGGACCGTTCTGCGCCCGGGCCGCCTCACCGACGGCCCCGGCACGGGTTCGGTCACCCTCGCGCCACCCCGAATCGGCCGCGGTGATATTTCCCGTGCCGATGTCGCCGATGTCGTCGTCGCATTACTCGATGCCGGGCATACGGCCGGTCTTACGCTGGAACTGGTCTCCGGTGACACCCCGATCGAGGCGGCGGTCGCCGCCCTGGCGGACTGACAAGATCATCCGAAAACCCTTACGACACAATGAATCGATCGTGCAGATGTACTTGCATTTGAAAGCACTACCGACCTAGACTCATCCCACACCGCTATACAGGGGAAAACAAGGGGAGGCCGCGTGAGTGAGCCGACGACAACATTCGCCAGTGGTTTACTGCCACAGCTGCGGGACAGCCCAGCGGGTCCGAACCGATTCGGTAGCAGCACAACCCGAATGGATCCTGTCCCGATAAGCAAGCCGGCGAACGGTATTGATATGAGCACATTCGGCGTCCGCGACGGCAGTCTCCGCGCCGGTTCGTCCCGGGAGACCGCCGTCGAGTTCGTAATCGACGCAATCGAATCCACCGGCGCAGCGACACGTGACGATTTCGATATCGACCAGATCGTCACCACGGTTCACGCCCTGTCCGACGACTGGGATTTCCGGTCGCTGCAGCCGGATACCTTCTGGCGCGTGGCGTCCACGTTCATCCGGGCCTGACGGACACGCGTAATCCACCGTCTCGGCGGCTCGGCGCCGGGGCGGTCCGGATTCCGCCCTGCCCCCGCCGGCTATTCGCCTGGTATTACAGGCCTTTCGTATATTCGGCGATAATCGCCCGGGAATTCTCCGGCGTCGCGGCCTGCACACTCAATCGGTCCATCACCGAGAGGTACAGTGCCAAGTCCTCGCGCCGGTCCAGATACAGCGCGCTCGTCAACTGCTCCAGATAGACGATATCGGGCAGATCCGGCTCGGCGAAACGCAGAATGGTGAAAGAGCTTCCCGCCGCGGGATGTTCACCGGCGGAAAACGGGACGACCTGAATGGTCACATTCGGCAACCGGGTCAGTTCGAGCAGATGTTCCATCTGCGCCCGGTGTACCACGGGACCGCCGACAGGGCGGTGCAGGGCCGCCTCGTCGATCACCGCCCAGACAACCGGCGGATCGTTCCGGTGCAGAATCTCCTGCCGGCGCTGCCGGAAAGCCACCCGCCGATCGGTATCGGCGTCCTCGTAACCGAGGGTTACGACCGCACGCGCATAATCCGGGGTCTGCAAAAGCCCCGGTACCAAATGTGATTCGTAGGTGCGGATCTTGCTCGCGGACTGTTCCAGACCCAGATATTGCCCGAACCAGGACGGCAGCAGATCGCCGTAGCGATGCCACCATCCCGGTTCGTTGGCCTTGCGCGCGAGATCGAGAAAGCTCTCGCGCTCTTCGGGATCGGTGATGCCGTACAGCGTCAGCAGGTCCCGGATATCGCGTTCTTTGAAACTCGACCGGCCCAGCTCGAGCCGGCTGATCTTGGCATGAGAGCCGCGGATCGCCTCACCCGCGGCCTCGCGGGTGATTTTCTTGCTCTCACGCAGTTTCCGTAGCTGGCCGCCCAGAGCGATGCGTAGGACCGTGGGGCCACGCTCCGCCTCGACGGGTTGCTTGCCGCCACGATTCCCGGGCTCTGCGATCATGGAGTCGTCTCCGCTTTCGGGTTAACCCACGGTGCGCCACAGTGCAATCCCCGGCGCACCACGCCGACGGCCCATGCTACCTCTCATACAGCCAGATCGTCGAACTCTCCGGCTTTCGCGCCCTGCAGGAACGCCTCGATCTCCGGGCGGGTATAGAAGAGCACACCGCCGTCGGGGAAACGCGAATTACGCACGGCCACCAGGTCGCCGGCCGCTTCGGCGAACTCGACACAGTTCCCGCTCGGATTGCTGAAGGTGCTCTTGCGCCAAGCTCCGACCACCCGATTGGTTACTTCCGACATAGGACCTACTCCTTGCTCATGGTTGCTGACACCACTCGTCGCATACCGCCGGTCCTTACAGATGCACTCGCAAGTGTTCTTGCATCTGCACCGACATCAGGACGATAGCACGAAGTTCGCCGACGCGCCCCCACGAGCCTCCGGGCGCCCTCCACCACCCCAGCGCGACACTGCCGACGGCGCCCGAACCGGCCGCACCGTAGGCGAGCACCGCACGATCCTGTAGGGCCGCGCGCCTGCTCCGAGCCCACCGACGAGCCTTGTACTGTCGCAAACCGACACCGGTTCCACCAGCCCCGAGAGCCGGCCGCGGCGCATCCTCCGGCACGCTTGCGGCCCGTATCGCCGAGGAGTCCGCCATGTCCGACGAGCACCAGCGCGCCATCCGAACCGATATCCCGCATCCCGCCCGGATCTGGAACTACTGGATGGGCGGCAGCGACTACTACGAGGTGGACCGGATCGCCGCGGACGCGGGCAGCGCCGTCTACCCCGGGATCACGACACTGGCGACGGAGTCACGCGAGTTCCTCGTCCGCGCCGTGCGATACCTGGCCGCCGAGAAGGGAATTCGCCAGTTCCTCGATATCGGCACCGGACTGCCCACCATGCAGAACACCCATGAGGTCGCACAGCGCGTGGCACCGGAATCCAGGATTGTGTACGTGGACAACGACCCGGTGGTCCTGGCCCACGCCCGAGCCCTGCTGACCAGCACCACCGACGAGGGGGTCACCACCTATATCGACACCGACTACCACCACCCAGAGATCGTCGTGGCCGACGCCCGCCACATTCTGGACCTCACCCGGCCGGTGGCGGTGATGTTCATGGGCGTCCTCGGCCACACCCACAGCGCCGTGGAGATGCGCCGCATCGTGCACACCGTGCTCGAATCGACCACCGCCGGCAGCTACCTCGCACTGTGGGACGGCACCGATGACGATGACGCCTACGTGCGACTGTGCGCCGCGTCCGCCGATATCGGCGGTGAGCCCTATGTGCCGCGCTCGCAGTCCGAAATCCGTGCGCTCTTCGATGGTCTCGAGCTGGTCCACCCGGGATTCACCCCGGTGGCCCGGTGGTACCCCGGAGACCCGGCGGCCGGCGACGACCGGCCGCTCCCGGCGTACGGGGGTGTGGCCCGCAAACCGTAACCGGGCGAGAGCCGCCCCGGGCCACAGTCGGCGAGAAGTGCAGTGCCACTGGACCGATGGCCCGCCGAAGGGGGCCGATCGCGCCCGGATGATTTTTCGTATGTTGTTTGCAGATGTACTTGCATTTGTAAGCGACGGCGGCATAGACTCGCACCACCAAGAGGGCGATACGCAGCATCTTCCGGTCGCTTCGCCGGACCGGAATGTCGCCCCCGCACCATCGCACGTGAGGGGCAACCGAATGATCCAGCCATTCCGAAGTCCCCACCGGAACGCTGTCGGAAGCGTTCCCGGTACGCACACTCTGGGGCACAATCCGGAACCCCTGCGCCACTTCGCCCCCGAGGCCGGCGCCGACTGCAGCGCCGAACCACCGGTACTCACCTACCGGCAGGCCCGCGCCATCCTGCGCATCCACGATGTCCACGGCCCCCAGTGCCGGCAATGGCTGGCCGCCGCGGCCTACCTGTCGGCGGGGCTGGACGACGAATAACCCCGCGGGGCTGCCGTTTCTTTCCCCAGCCGATACGACGGCGTCCGGTCGATGCCGATTCGTGCTGGTATTCCTCCCCAAGCCGCGGGATTGTAGAAATCCCGCGCTCATGTGGATGGTGACCATGCGTATCGCCGAAATCCTCAACACCAAGGGCAGCGCCGTAGCGACCGTCCGGCCCGATACGGATATCCGCGCGTTACTGGCACTGCTCGCCGAACAGAACATCGGCGCCGCCGTCGTCTCCCCGGACGGCAACCGGATCGCCGGGATCGTCTCCGAGCGCGATGTCGTACGCGGCCTCCACCGATACGGCACGGCGCTGCTGGAATTCCCCGTCACCCGGATCATGACCACCGAGGTCCGGACCTGCAGCCCCGATGACCGCGTCGACGGGCTCCGGGGAATCATGACCGATCACCGGGTGCGCCATCTCCCCGTGGTCGACCAGGGCCGGCTCACCGGCATCGTCAGTATCGGCGATGTCGTCAAGAGCGCGCTGTCCGAGCTCACGACCGAGCGGGAACAGCTCGTCGGATACCTGCAGGGCGGGTACTGACTCGCCTCAGCCGAGATCCCCGGAAAGCCAGCGCTCCGGCCGCATCCGGACGATGACGTGCTCGCCCAGCTCGGCCTCGGCAAAGGCCAGGTAGCCCTCCACCTGATCCGGCGGAAGGTAACGCGCCACCATTTCGCGGTGCCGGGCATCCGGCATCGGCTCCACGGCAGTGACGGGTCCTTCCACGCTCACATAGCGGACCGACGGCTGCACCCGCTGCACCATCAGGCTGAACCGGCCCGCGGCGCGGATGTGGCGCATCTTCACCGATTCCGGACCGGTGATCACCCACAGGTCTTCGCCCGGCGTGTACTGGTACCAGATCGGGACCGTCAGCGGCCCCCGATCCGCACCGGCGGATACCGACAGGGCACCGATATGTGGTTCGGCCAGGAACGACTGTCGTTCTTCGGAAGTCAGGGGCATACGCGCACCCTAACGCGCGCCACCGACAAAACCGAGGAGGCGACGACAGCCCGCTTGCCGGCCACCGAAACCGATTGCCTGCCAAAGGCACTGGGCGTGGCCTGCTGTGATCGGTATCGTTGTGGCAGTCCGGCGAACCGGCGGAGGGAGCGAGCAGGATGCAGTCCTCCCTGCCCGGCCGGGATCATCCGGCCCACACCCGCCCAGCCTCGGCCGGGACACTGCTCCCGCCGCACGTACGGGAATCTTTTCCCGCCCTGGCAGAGGCCGGCGAGGTATACCTCGACAGTGCGGCCACCACGCAGAAACCGCACGCCGTCATCGAGACCGTGCGGAAGTATCACGCGTCCGCGACGGCCAACGCCGCCCGCGGAACCTATCCGTGGGCAACCGCGCTGACCCAGCGGATCGCCGAGGTCCGGGTACATACCGCCCGGTTCGTCGGCGCCGCCCACCCCGACGAGATCGTCTTCACCGGCGGCGCGACCGCTGCCCTCAACGCCGTCGCGCTCTGCTGGGGGCTCACCGCCCTCCGCGACGGAGACGAGATCCTCTACAGTCCCCGCGACCACGCCGCCAACGTCCACCCCTGGCATCTCCTGCGCGACACCCTCGCCCGCTTCGGGCGGCAGATCGAGCTCGTGCCCTACCGGCTGACCGCAACAGGCGCCGCCGACCTCGCCGATATCGCCGCGAAGGCCGGGCCGCGCACCCGGCTGGTCACCGTCACCCATCTGCACCATGTGTTCGGCAGCGCCACCGTCCTGGGTGATATCCGTGCGCTACTGCCCGAGCGGGTGCTGCTGTGCTACGACTGCAGCCAGAGCGGCGGTCATCTCCCGGTCGATGTCACCGCACTCGCGGCCGATTTCGCGGTGTTCGCGGCACACAAGATGTTCGCCGCGCCCGGCACCGGCGTCCTGTACTGCCACCGCCGGGTCCACCCGGAACTGCGCCCGTTCCTGCCCGGCGGAACCACAGACGTGCGGCTCACCGCCGGCGGATTCGAATCCGGGCGGATGCCGGGGCTGCTCGAGGGCGGCACCCCGAACATTCCGGGCATCCTCGCCCTCGGCACCGCCCTCGAGGTCCTCGAGTCGTACGGGATGGACGCGGTCGCGGCCCACAACACCGCGTTGACGCATCGATTGCTGACCGGTCTGCGTGCGGTCCGCGGAGTGGATTTCCTGCCCGGCCCGGCGTACGGCGGGCACGGGAGCGGCCACGGCATCGTCTCGTTCACCCTCGACGGTATCTCCGCGGCCGATCTGGGTTTCGTGCTCGCCGAGTACGGCTTCCTGGTCCGCACCGGCGCGCACTGCGTCCCGGGTGGCGCCGCCGGTGACGGCGTACGGGTCAGCACCCAGATCTACACCGGTCCCGACGATATCGACCGCTTCACCGACCGTGTCCGCGCCCTGGCCGAGGAGATTGCATGACCATCGAGACCGGTACATCCACCGGTAGTACCGAGACGGCGGCCCGCTACCACCGGCGTACCGCCGCGCAGATCCTGTCCGGGCTCGCCCGGCCCGGGCTCTTCGGTCCCACCGCGACGCGTCCCGCACGGCGTTTCGAATACACCGCGACCGACCTACAGCCCGAACCGGGCAGCCACCTCACCTTCTCGCAACGGCTGTACCTGCAACGGTTCATGCGGCCGTGCACCGCCGGCGAGGTCACGTCGGCGACCCACCGGATGACCTGGACCGACAGCGCCGGCATACCCAACACCGGCTTCTATCGCGACGACGGGTTCGGGCCGCAGGTCCCCATCGCCGCCCGGGAGGCGGTGCTCGTGCTCTGGGAACAGATCGACGCCGAGGATGCGCTGGCCGAGCGTATCGCCGCGCTCGGGGCCGCGGCGCGGGATGTGCTGGCGGCCACCACCACCGATCACGAACCGATCGATATCTTCCGGGTCGGCGTCGAATCCGCGGGGCGAGCGCTCGCCCAGCATGCGCTGCTCGCAGGCCGGACCCCGTACCCGTCCGCGGCCGAGTTCGCGCGCGGGCTCCTCGATTCCGGGATCTTCACCGCGGTCGCGACCCGCTGGTTCTGGGAACTCCAGGCCTCGACCTACCGGCGCGGCATGATCCCGGTGCAGCTGCGGGTCACCGCCGACGGCACGCTCCGCTATCCGGAGCAGACGGTCGCGACCTTGCGGGCGATGAAGGACGCGACCATCGGCGACGCCCACCGCGTGATGCGCCGGGCCACCACGGAAGAGGGACTGTCCGTGGGCGAAGCCATCGCCCGCTATCACGACGATCTCGACCTCATCTCCCGCCAGTACGCGCTGCTACCGGCGGACGAACATCCGGTATGCCTGGCGGCGGTCCCCCACCGCGCCGGCGGGGAGAACTACAGCCTGCTTCCACTCGTCGCCCGGCGTTTCGTGGAAGTGTTCGGCGACCTCGTGGTCCGGTGCGAACCGGTGGCGGCGCCGACTGCCGCCGACGCACCCGAGGATATGCCCGTGGCCGCCGAGGACCGGGTCTTCTATGTACCCGATATGACCTGTAAACACTGTGTGCGAACCATCGGCGGTGTCTTGGAATCGATGGATATCCAGGTCGTGGATATCGACCTCGACAGTAAACGGGTGATCGCCGAATTCCGCAGCCCGCGCAACCGGGCCCGGGCGTTCGAAGCGCTGCGCGACGGCGGATACAACCCGGTGGACCGGCGGGACGGCACGGCACCGGCGAAACCCGGACGGTGACCGTGCGACCGACCACGCCGGATCCCGCCACCGGGACCACGGCCGGGAGTGCCCGGCCGCCTGCATTACCGGCACGCTGGGATTCGCTGGTACAGGATTTCCTGGCCGACCGGGCGGCGCTCGACCGGGTGATCGAACGGTTCGGGACTCCGCTGCACCTGCTCTTCCCTCAGGTGTTCACCGATAACCTCGCCCGCTTGACGGAGGTACTCGACGCCGCGGCGGTGGGGTACCGGATCTGCTACGCGCACAAGGTGAATCGTTCGGCCACCCTGGTGCGCACCGCCGCGGCACTGCGCACTTCCGTGGATGTGGCGTCGGCCGGGGAGCTGGAATCGGCGCGGCAGGCGGGGTTCACACCGGATCGGATAGAGGTCACCGGACCGAAAGGCGAGGTGTTCCTGCGGACCCTGGCGGGCAGCGGGGTCACGGTCAATATCGACAACCAGTGGGAACTCGAGACCCTCGCCGGCCTCGCCCGTCCGACGGCGCCCGTCCCGGTGCTGCTGCGGATCAGTGGATTCCCCGACTCCCGCCCGAGCCGGTTCGGCATACCGGTGGATTCCGTGGACCGTGCCCTCGATGTGCTCAGGGCCAGTGGTGATCGGCTCGATTTCCGCGGGCTCGCCTTCCATCTCGATACCGGCGATATCGCGGAACGGCTGCGGGCCGCGGAGACCTGTTTCGGTCTGCTCGAACAGGCGTACGCACGGGATCTGCTGCCGTCGGTGCTGAATATCGGCGGCGGCCTGCGTCAGGTTTTCACGGCCGACGAGCGCCGGTTCGACGAGTACGTGCACCGCCTGCGCGACGGGCTGAGCGGTCGCGGGCCCCGGATGAGCTGGGGCGCCACTACGTTCGGATACCAGGTGGACGGTACCTCGGTGCGTGGTACGCCGGTCTTCCACAAATACGCCAATACCGTCGCGGCCGAAGAAATGCTCGCCGACCTGCTGGCCGCACCGCTCGAAGGGCACGGTGGGCGCGGAATCGGCCGGGTCGCGGCGGACAACCTGCTGGAGATCTGGCTCGAACCGGGGAAAGCCCTCGCCGATCTCGCCGGAATCACGCTGGCCCGGGTCGAATTCGTCAAGGAGTCCGCCGACGGCAGTGTGCTCGTCCACCTCGATCTGAGCCGGGATTCGGTGACACCGGCGGATCAGGAGGTGATGGCCGACCCGCTGCTGTTGCCCCGATATCCACCGGCGCCGGCCACGACCCCGGTGGGTGTCTATCTGGCGGGACGGCTGTGCCTGGAGCGCGACCTCGTCACGGCACACAAGATATGGCTGCCGTGGCTGCCCCGGCCGGGCGATCTCGTCGTATTCCCCAATACGGCCGCCTACCACTCCGATCTGTCGGCCGCCGCCGCGGCCATGCATCCCCCGGCGCACAAGGTAGCGATCGAGTGGCGGGACGGTACTTTCCGCGCCACGCCGGATGCCGAGTTCCGCCCGACACCACCGGGCGGCGAACCCCTATCTCCCGAGGACTCGTGACGATCTATCAGCACATCACCGAACTGATCGGTGACACTCCCCTGTTGCGCCTCGACCCGGCCGTGCACCGGCTCGACGGCGTCGACCTCTACGCGAAACTCGAATCGCATAATCCGTTCGGTTCGGTGAAGGACCGGGTCGCCTGGGCGATGCTGCGCGATGAGCTCGACACCGTACGCGCCGAGGGCCGGACCCTGATCGAGGCCTCCAGCGGAAACACCGCCAAGGCACTGCGCGTCCTGGGAGCGGTGCACGGTATCGGGCTGCGGGCCATGACCAACCGGATCAAGGTCGGCGAGGTACGCGATCTGCTCCGGCTTCTCGGCACCGATATCGTCGAACTACCCGGGCTGTCCGAATGCCCGGACCCCACCACCCCCGACGACGTCTATTCCGCGATCGAGAACGCCATGGCGGCGGAACCGGAGCGATTCCGGCATCTGTCGCAGTACACGAGCGAAAAGAACATCGCCGCGCATCACGACGGTACCGGCCGGGAAATCCACGAGGATCTCGCCGCCGCCGGTATCGACCGCATCGACTACCTGATCGGCGGCCTGGGCACCACCGGATCGAGCCGGGGCGCGGGAAGCTATCTGCGCACATCGCATCCCGAGCTGCGGACGGTGGCCGTGGTGTCCGACCGCGCCGATTTCATTCCCGGTATCCGGTCGGAACGGGAGATGTGGGAGGTGGGGCTGTTCCAGCCCGATTTCTACGACGAAATCGTCACCGTCGAATCCGGACCCGCCATCGAGGGCACCCTGGAACTCGCCGCCGGCTACGGCATCCTCGCCGGACCCACCAGTGGCGCGGCCTACGCCGCCGCCCGCGAGGTCCTCGCGCGCCCCGCCCGCGGTGGGTCCGTGGTCGCCGTGGTCATCGTGTGCGATCGGCTCGAACCGTACCTGTCCTATATCCGGCAGCGGCGCCCGGAACTGTTCGGCCGCGATACCGGGCGCCGCGCCCCCGGGGCCGCGGAGATCGCCGCGGTGGCGGTACTCGGACCCGCCGAGCTCGCCGAGATGACCCGGGCGCAGCACACCGTGGTGGTCGATACCCGCGGCGCGATGGCCTACCGCATCGCGCATATACCGGGCGCGATCAATATCCCCGACGACCGGCTCACCGACCTGTTCACACACGGCACGCCGTTCTCCCGGGCACATCCGGTGGTGTTCACCTGCCCCACCGGCGATATCTCCCGGCAGTTCGCCGCCACCGCGCAGCAGACGGGGCATCTCGCCTACAGCCTCGACGGTGGGATCGCGGGCTGGCGGGCGGCCGGTTTCGAGCTGGAACGCGGGTGATCCGGGGTCTCAGGCCGCGGTACCGGTGGCGGCCGTCGGCCGGGAGGCGGCCCGGTCCGCGGCGACGGTGTCACCGGGGCGCGCGGATCGGCCGGTACGACGATGTATCAGCACACCGAGCAGTACCAGCAGCGCGCCGAGCGACCAGCCGGCCAGGACATCGGTCGCCCAGTGCACACCCAGATAGACACGGGACAAGCCGACCAGGCCCACGAATATCGCGGCAAGCACCACGGTGATCCGCGCCGCGATCCGATGTCCGAACCGTAGGTAGCCCAGCACCGCCAGCACACCGATCACCGCCGCCACACCGGTGCTGTGCCCGGACGGGAACGCCGGGCTGTCGACGGTGACCAGCCTGCCGTCGAGAGGTGGACGGTCCCGGCCGATCAGATTCTTGGACACCGGCACCAGGACGGCGGCCGCCGCGCCCACACCTGCCACAAGCGCCGCATCCGTTCGCCGGCCACGCCACAGCAACCCCGCGCAGGCCGCCAGGGCCAGCATCCACATGACCGCCGACCCACCGGCGTGCGTGATCGCCACCGCGCCGGTGGTCAGAGGGTCGTCCCGTAAGCCGAGGAACCACTCGTGTATCGCCGTATCGACCCCGGTCACGGCCCCGGAGAGCACCGAACCGGTCAACGCGGCGAATGCGGCGAGCAGCAGCACAGCGAACAAGACCATGTATTTCACGATAGCTGCTGGACATTTGCCGCAAAGCGGACACGGTGGGCCAGGGCCGCTCCCCGGCCCACCGCAGGGTGGGCTGCCGCACCCGGCGGACAGCGCGGACGGCGTCTATCGTGAACTCAAGGAACTCCTCTTCCTCGGTGCTCCGGGTGTCATGATGCTGCTGGGTGCGGCGGCAGCGGTCCGCTGGGTCTACACCCGGTTCCCGAAAACCGGGCGCGCGCCGGCCGGGCATACCTCCACCCGCCTCGCGGCGGCAGGGGTCGAGGAGATCACGGCCTTCTGGTACGGCAGCAAACGCCAGGAACTGGACCAGCGGGCGGCGCAGTCCATGCTGCGCGAGGACCACAGCGACGGTGCACCGCCGCGGGATCTGATCGACCTCGACCAGAGTCACGCCGTACTGATCGCCCGGCCGCCCAGGGAAGCCGCGAATACCTGACCGACCGCTCGCAGTTCGTGTGCCGGTCGCCGCCCGCGACCACCCGGCCGGGCAGCGTGCGGCGGCAGATTACTGTGGACGGGTGCATGCAGACCAGCGATCGGACGACAGCGGGCCCCGGATCTGGGGCGGCACCACGCTTTCGGAGCGCCGGCAGGCACGGCGCAGTGCGCTGCTCGAGGCGGCGCTCGATCTGATCGGTGAGGCCGGTGCGGGCGGGGTCACCATGCGGGCGGTGTGCCGCCGCGCCAACCTCACCGACCGGTACTTCTACGAAAGTTTCGCCAGCCGCGACGAATTGCTCGATGTGCTCTACCGGCAGACGGCCGAGGATTTCCTGGAACCGATGACCGCGTTCGCGGTGGCCGACGATTCCTCTCGCGATCGGGCGCTGTCGGAGGCACTGGTGAACAAGGTACTCGACGACCCCCGCAAATCCCGCCTGTTCCTGGTCGAACCCTATTCCAGCACCGGCCTCGGCCAGACCACCATCTCGGTGATGCCCGCCTTCACCCGGCTCATCCAGGACCACCTCTTCGCCCGGATCGACGACCCCGTACGGCGCCGGCTCGCGGCCGTCACCATGGCCAGCGGAAACGCCGGGATGTTCTCGGCCTGGTTGAACGGTTCGCTGCGGGCGACGCGCGAAGAGATCGTCGATCACCTTGTCGCGATGCTCGGCGCCTACCGCACGCTCTACCAGTAACCTCACGGAGGCGGAATCCGCCGCACGGCTTGGAGGTTCGGGGAAATTGCAAGACGAAGTGGTCGGGTCGACGGGTAAGCTGATCTCGCCGATCCGCGGCCCCGGGATGCTGGGTGAGGTCCTGGTCGCCGTCCGAGGGGGAACCGAAGGCTACATCGCGCGGGCGACCGAAGCCATTGCGGCCGGGAGCACCGTGCTGGTCATCGCGGTCGATTCCGGCCGTATCGCCGATGTGGTGCCCTGGATACCCCTCGCCGCGGACCCGGCATCCGAGTAGGCGAACGCGAGGAGTCATACCGTGCTGGGTTATCACGTCCCGGATCCCGACGAGGCGATGCTGGTCAGCGGCGCCAAGAGCAGCGATGCGGCACCGTTCCGGGTGATCATCGGCCGCGGTTCCTGGGTTGTACCGTTCTTCCGCAAGGTCCGGTATCTGTCGCTGGCGATGTTCGAGGCCGAGATCTCCGAACGCTGCGTCACCAAACAGGCCATTCAACTGCAGGTGCGGGCAGTGATCGCCTTCAAGGTCGCCAACGACACCGCCTCGATCGTGAATGCCGCGCAACGTTTCCTCTCCGAGCAGGAGCAGGAGATGTCGGTGCTCACCGGGCGGATCTTCTCCGGGCATCTGCGGTCGATCGTCGGGTCGATGACGGTCGAGGAGATCATCCGCGAACGCCAGCGTCTCGCCGATGAAGTGCTGGTGGCCTCCAAGGTGGAGATGAGCAATATCGGCCTGTGGGTCGATTCCTTCCAGATCCAGTCCATCGACGACGGCGACCTCGGCTATATCTCCGCCCTGGCCGCACCGCACAATGCCGCCGTGCACCGCGACGCCCAGATCGCCAAATCGCAGGCGGCTCAGCGGTCGGCCGAAGCCGAGCAGGAATCGCTGCGCAAACAGGCCGAATACTCGCGTGAGACCTCGATCCTCAAGGCGAGCTACCAGCGCGATATCGACAAGGCCGAGGCGGAAGCGGCCGCGGCCGGTCCGCTGGCCGCGGCGTTGGCCCAGCAGGAAGTGCTCAGCGCGCAGGCCGCGCAGGCCCGCAAGGAAGCCGACCTGCGCGAACAGCAGTTGCAGGCCGAAGTGGTCAAACCCGCACAGGCCGAGGCCGACCGGGTCCGGATCCTGGCCGAGGCCGAGGCGAACCGGACCCGGATCCAGGCCGAGGCCGCGGCGTCGAACAACCGGATCGCGCTCGACCAGATGCTGATCGAACAGCTGCCGCTGATCGTGGAACAGGCCGCGCGCGGGCTGTCGAATGCGAATCTGACCGTGCTCAACGGGCCCGACGGGGTGGGCGAACTGCTCAACGGCATGGTCGGGCAGGGGCTCACCGTGTTCAACTCCCTGCAAAAGGCGCTGATAACCGACGATGAGGAAAAGCGGGATATAGAGTGACCGCGTAACTGCGGCGAGGAGCGTGTGGTGGCCAGCGGGAAATTGGTGTCGTTCGACGGATCGCGGGGATTCGGTTTCATCCGGCCCGAAGACGGTGGTCCCGATGTATTCGTCCACGTCAACGATATCGGCCTCGGCGAGGACGAACTGCGTCAGGGACGGATCTTCGAATTCGAGGTCACCGAGGGCGACCGCGGGCCGAAGGCGGTCAATCTCCGGTCGCCGCGGGCAGCCGGGCCCCGCCCCGAACCCGCCGGTGCCGGCGGCTCCCCGCTCACCGCCGGCGAATACACGCGGCTGGTCACCGAACTGCTGCTCGACGCCTCCCCGGCGCTCACCGCCGGGGAGATCGTCGTGATCCGCGAACGACTCACCGATTTCGCCGGAGTTCAGGGCTGGATCACGGACTGACGCGCGGATCCGCCGACTTGTCGGCGGGAACTCTTATGCTCGGGGGCGATGAATCGGCGTCGGCCGCGACGTCGATACGGGTGAGGATCGACCCCAGGAGGACCGCGTGGATCTACCGGTGATGCCGCCCGTCCGGCCCATGCTGGCCAAAACCGCGCCCGAGATCCCGCCCGGCCCCGGGCTCAGCTATGAACCCAAATGGGACGGGTTCCGCTGCGTGGTCTTCCGCGACGGCGACGACATCGAACTCGGATCCCGTAACGACCGGCCACTGACCAGGTATTTTCCCGAGGTCGCCGAACTGTTGAAGGCGGCGTTGCCCCAGCGGTGCGTGGTGGACGGGGAAATCGTGGTCGTCACCGAGCACGGGCTCGATTTCGATGTTCTGCAGCAGCGCCTGCATCCGGCGGCGTCGCGCGTCACCAAACTGGCCGCCGAGACACCCGCGAGTTTCGTCGCGTTCGACCTGCTCGCACTCGGCGACCGTGATCTCACCGGCGCGCCGTTCACCGAACGCCGCGGACTACTCGAATCGATCCTGGATACCGCGCCGGGCCGGGTTCACCTCACCCCGCTCACCGGTGATCCGGCGCTGGCCCGGGACTGGTTCACCCGGTTCGAGGGCGCCGGTTTCGACGGGGTGATGGTGAAGGCCGACGACCAGCCCTATCAGCAGAACAAACGGGTGATGCTCAAGGTCAAGCACGAGCGCACGGCCGACTGTGTGGTCGCCGGATTCCGCTGGCACAAGGACGGCGCGGGAGTCGGATCACTGCTGCTCGGCCTCTTCGACGACAAGGGCGGTCTGCATCACGTCGGGGTCGCCAGTAGTTTCACCGCCGCCCGCCGCAAAGAACTGGTCGACGAACTCGCGCCCTACCGGGAGCGCGCGCTGGACAACCACCCGTGGCGTGACTGGGCCGATGCCGCGGCGCAGGCCGCATCCGGTGGTTCGATGCCGGGCGGGATCAGCCGGTGGAGTGCCGGTAAGGACCTGTCCTGGGAACCGCTGCGTACCGAACTGGTGGCCGAGGTCCGGTACGAACATGTGCAGTCCGGCCGATTCCGGCACGGCGGCCGCCTGGTGCGTTTCCGCGCCGACCGCACCCCCGAATCGTGTACCTACGCTCAGCTCGAGGAAGTGGCCCCCGCCGAACTGCACGAAATCTTCGGGACCCCGGTGGCGAAATGAGCGAATCCGTCGATATCGAGGTCGCGGGGCGGGTGCTGACCATCAGTAACCCCGGCAAGGTGTATTTCTCCCGCCGCGGCGAGACCAAACTCGATCTGGTGCGCTACTACCAAAGCGTCGCCGAGGCATTCCTGCGCGTGAACGGCGGACGGCCGCTGCTGCTGGAACGCTATCCCGACGGTGCGTCGGGGAAATCCTGGTTCCAGAAGCGGGTGCCGAAATCGGCGCCGGACTGGCTGCACACTGTCGAGGTTTCCACGCCGAACGGCACCACCAGCGATGCGCTGGTGGCCCACGATATGGCGCATGTGCTGTGGGCGGTGAACCAGGGCTGCCTGGGCTTCCACGTCTGGCCCAATCGGGCCGCGGAGCTGGGCATCGCCGACGAGCTCCGGATCGATCTCGATCCCTCACCCGGTATCGGCTTCCACGAACTGCGTTCCGCGGCGCTGCGTACCCGTGAACTGTGTACCGAGCTCGGTATCGAGACATGGGTGAAGACCTCGGGTTCCCGCGGGTTACACCTGTATATCGCGCTACAACCGCGCTGGGACGGCTACCAGGTGCGGGCCGCCGCCGTGGCGCTGGCGCGGGAACTGGAACGCCGGTATCCGGACGAGATCACCGCCCACTGGTGGAAAGAGGAACGTGGCCGGCGGGTTTTCGTGGACTACAACCAGAATGCCCCGCACAAAACTGTATTCGGGGCGTGGTGTGTGCGGCCGAAGGTCGGTGCGCAGGTGTCGACCCCGCTGCACTGGTCCGAACTGGATACCGTCGTGCCCGAGGAGCTGACGATCGCGGCCGTGCCGGCGCGGCTCGCCGACACCGGCGATCCGTGGGCCGAACGCCCGCCGCAATCCATCGAACCGCTGCTGGAATGGTCCGAACGCGATCTGGCGAGCGGGCTCATGGACGCGCCGTGGCCGCCGCAGTACCCGAAGATGCCGAACGAACCACCGCGGGTCCAGCCCAGCCGCGCCCGCAAACCGGATCCGGCCGGATAGTCCACGTCCTACTAGCCGCGGGCACGTCCAGCCGGGTAGGCCACAGACACGTCCAGCCGGTAGTCGCTCACGGACCAGCCCCGCGCGGGTGGGTCACGGACAGGCCCGGCCGGACAGCTGCACGCGGATCCAGCCGGGTAGCCGCGCGCGGGCCCTCCCGGAGAGACCACGGTAAATCCACAGGTGGGCCTCATCAGCGGTGGCCGTTCCCGACCCGGGCGGACTCGGCGCGTGCCGGCGGCGTCCGTCGTGGACTCGATTCAGGAGACCCATAACGCCCAGGTGCCGTCCTCGCAGACCAGTGCTTGTCCGGCGGCGGTGCGGGCGGTAGTGCCCGCACCGGTACCTCAACTCCCCCCCTCCGCAAACCCCCCCACATCCACACAACGCCACCCAGACCACTGCTCCCCCGTTCCA
>NZ_JBHXMZ010000005.1:450568-557724 GCF_042719915.1 Nocardia sp. NPDC058499
CTGCCTGTGGGAGATGCGCCCAAGAAACCCAACACCCCCCGGGTCTTTCCTTGGAGGCCGAGTTTTTGCCCGGGGGCGGTGCGGTGGGTATTCCCCCCCCCGGTACTGCACTTCCCGCCTTCGGCACGTACCGCCGCGTCGACCCGGTACGGCCCGGACCACTGATATCCGGTGACAGACTCGGCGCCGGCCAGGCACAGCAGGGTGGTACCGTCGGCGGCCGCCCCGATCAGGGCGGGCTCCGGGCAGGCAGTGTCCTGTTCGGCGGCGACCGGTGCCGCGATCTCAGGCGCGGCCCGGGTGACCGGCGGCCGGGTGGGCGGTGCCGGCGGGGTGCTGGGTGGTGCCGGGATCGAGACGGCGGTGGCACTTCCCACTGTGTTCTCGGCCGGACCATCTGCGGCGGCCTCGGATTCGGCGCTCACCCCTAGCGCATCGCCGACTCGGGCGTACATATCGGATACCCGGCCATGGGGCAGCACGACGAATGCCACCAGCAATGCCGCCTCGACCGCGCCGAGCAGGAACGCGGCGAAGGCCATGAAGCGGCCGCGGGGATGGGTGAAGGCGATCAGCCCGAATACGAGGGCGACCGGGAAGAGCAGAACCAGCGCCGCCACCAGCGCGACGACGGCGTACGGGTTGACGATCGGCCGGTCGATGTCGAACGGCGAATCGTCGGGGTAGTCGAACTCCTCGGGTTCCTGCTGCGGTTCCGCCCGACGCCGGCCCGCCCGCGCGGGTGGGTCGGCGTCACGGTCCTGCGGTACCTCCGGCCAGCGCTGCTCGCCCCAGCGCTGCGAATATGCCATGCGCGAATCCCTTCGAACTGCTGCCGGGGGTACCCGGAGCAGTCGACCCGCCCGGCATTGCGCCAAGAATAAGCGGGATCGGCCCAGCCGTTGCGGGAAACGGGAGTTGCCCGGATCACAGATGTCCATCCGACACGCCGTGGTTTTCCATAACGAGACCCGACGCGGGCGGTTACTTCTCGGTCACTCGCGGAAGGGAATCGGTGACGAGTGTGGTGAGGACATCGACCAGCAGCGCGTGCACCTGTTCGCGGGTCATCGTGCCGCGGGTGAGCCATTCGCGACCGGCGACCTTCACCATCCCGCCGTAGGCCCGCACCATCGCCCGGCGCGGCTCCGCCGCCTCGTCGCCCGAGAGGCCGATCATCAGGAGCAGTCGCTGGGCCGCGGCATCGTCGGCGGCGTCCAGGATCTGCTGCACCTCGGGATCGTCGCCGACCCCTTCGTGGCTGGTGACCTTCACCCAGGTGCTGCCGTGCTCGGAAATCGTATCGAGCAGCCAGCGGACGCTGGCGTCGATCCGTTCCCGGGCGGTGCCCGCCGGAACACGGAGGTCGTCGGCCCGGGGCAGGGTCACCATCCGGCGCACCACGGCGAGGTACAGGTCGCGTTTGTTGCCGAAGTAGTGGTTGATCAGCCCCCGGGCCACCCCGGCGCGCTGCGCCAGTTCGGCGGTGGAGACCGCGGCGTAGGGCCGCTCCCCGAACATCTCGATCGCCTTGGCCAGGATCTGGGCCCGGCGTTCGTCGGGTTCGAGGCGGCGCCGCCGCACCGGTGCCCCGGCCCCGTTCGCGACAGGGCCGGGGCCGGTGACGGCTTCGAGGTCAGAGCCCACGGGCGATGAGATCCTTCATCACCTCATTGCTACCCGCGAGGATCCGCAGTACCCGGGCTCCGGTGTAGAGCTGCGAGATCGGGTATTCGGTCATGTACCCGTAGCCACCGAACAGCTGCAGGCAGCGGTCCACGACGACGCCGAGCTGATCGGTGGACCAGTACTTCGACATGGCCGCGGTCTGGATATCGAGTTCACCCCTCAGATGCCGGGTGAGGCAGTCGTCGAGGAAAACCCGGTTCGTCCGGGCGATGGTCGCGCATTCGGCCAGTTCGAACCGGGTGTTCTGCATGGCGAACAGCGGTTTGCCGAACGCTTCGCGGCCCTTCGTGTACTCGACGGTGAGTTCGACCGCGCGTTCCATCATCGCCACCGCCATGATCGCGGTGACCAGCCGCTCCTGAGCCAGCAGCTGCATCATCTGGTAAAAGCCCTGCCCCTCGACCCCGCCCAGCAGGTTCGCCGCGGGAACGCGCAGGCCGTCGAAGAACAGCTCCGCGGTGTCCTGCCCCTTCCCGCCGATCTTGGACAGAATCCGGCCCCGGGTGAAACCGGGAGTATCGTCGCTCACCTCGGCGAACAGCAGCGAGACCCCCGCCGCGCCCTTCTCGGGGTCGGTTTTGGCGGCGATGATGATCCCGTCGCACAGCCAGCCGTTGGAGATGAAGATCTTCGAGCCGGTGATCACGTATTCGTCGCCCTCGCGCACCGCGCGGGTCTTGATCGCCTGCAGATCCGAACCGGTGCCCGGTTCTGTCATCCCGATGGACAGCACCATATCGCCGCTGCAGGCCTTGGGCAGGACGCGCTTCTTGAGCTCGTCGGAACCGAATTCGGCCAGGTACGGCGCGATGATCGAACTGTGCACCGGGATGCCGAGCGCACCGTCGCCCGCGCGCACCTGCTCTTCGATGATGGCCGCCTCGTGGGCGAAGGTGCCGCCACCGCCACCGAATTCCTCGGCCACCGCGGGACAGAGCAGGCCCAGTTCGCCGGCCCGCCGGTACAGCGCCCGGTCCGGGTGGCCCTGTTCGATGAACCGCTCCTCGTGCGGCACCACTTCCTTTTCGAAGTAGGTGCGGGCGAGTTCCCGTACCGCCTCGACCTCGTCGTCACTCCACGCGGGGCGTGCCATATCCGCATCCTTCGGTTCGTGATCATCAATCCGGCACAGGGGTGCCGGATCGTTCGGGAACGACTTTCCCGCACTATTGGCGTGATGTCAACGACGGGGTCGCGGGGACGTTCGCGCCCGGTCGCAGGCCTGCTTCCCCGCCTTGCCACAATGGTGGGCACGCTTTCCCAGCTCACGAAGGACATCCCCGCACCGATGGCCGCGACCAGCATCGATCCGAACGACCTCACCACCTGTCTGCGCGTACTCGAACAAGCAGGCCGGCTGGACCCCGGCCACCCGGACTCGGTCACGGTCCAGCGGGCCGTCGGCGGCATGTTCAAGGAGCTCAAACGGCAGCGCCGCATCGCCGCACGGCAGGCCACACTCGAGGCCGATCGCGCGGTGGTGGCCGCCACCGCCACCGGATCACCGAATCGGATCGACGACGAAACGGCCGGGATCCCGATCAGCTCGGCCACCACCGGCGCGTCGGCCGGAACCCTGCTGCGGGCGCGCGGCTGCTATATCTGCAAGGAGAAGTACACCCGCGTCGACGCCTTCTACCACCAGCTGTGCCCGGACTGCGCCGCCCTGAGCCACAGCCGCCGCGACGCCCGCACGGATCTGTCCGGCCGCCGCGCGCTGCTCACCGGCGGCCGCGCGAAGATCGGTATGTACATCGCGCTGCGGCTGCTGCGCGACGGCGCGCACACCACCGTCACCACCCGGTTCCCCAACGATGCGATCCGCCGGTTCGCGGACCGGCCCGACAGCGCCGACTGGTTGCACCGGTTGCGAATCGTCGGAATCGATCTGCGTGATCCCGCCCAGGTCGTGGCGCTCGCCGACGATGTGGCGGCCCAGGGACCGCTCGATATCCTCATCAACAACGCCGCGCAGACCGTCCGCCGCTCCCCCGGCGCCTACAGTGCCCTGGCCGCCGCCGAATCCGACCCGCTGCCCGCGGGTGCACTCCCCGAAACGGTGACCTTCGGCCAGACCACCCGCGCGCATCCGACCGCCCTCACCGCCTCACTCACCCCCGCCCTCACCGGCGCCGATGTGGCCGAGCTGGCACTGGTGGCCGGTTCGGCCACGCCGGACCGGATCGCTCGCGGGGTCGCCATCGACGCCGGTGGCCTGGTGCCCGATCTCGCCCATACCAACAGCTGGGTGCATACGGTCGGCGAGGTCGATCCCACCGAACTGCTCGAAGTGCAGCTGTGCAATTCGGTGGCACCGTTCATTCTGGTGTCGCGGCTGCGCCCGGCGCTGGCCGCGGCGGGGGCTCGCCGCAAGTATGTGGTGAATGTTTCGGCCATGGAGGGCCAGTTCTCCCGCGGCTACAAGGGCCCGGGGCACCCGCACACCAATATGGCCAAGGCGGCGCTGAACATGCTGACCCGTACCAGCGCCGGGGAGATGTTCGAAGCCGACCGGATCCTGATGACCGCCGTGGATACCGGCTGGATCACCGACGAACGACCGCACTACACCAAGGTCCGGCTGGCCGACGAGGGTTTCCACGCCCCGCTGGACCTGGTGGACGGCGCGGCGCGGGTCTACGACCCGATCGTGCGTGGCGAAGCCGGTGAAGACCTCTACGGCTGCTTCCTGAAGGACTACCGGCCCTCACCCTGGTGAACCCGGCTCCGCCGGCGAATCCGGCGCAGCAATCACGATCAGCACATACCCTGGAAGGGTGTGGTACCGGCTGCTCGCCGATCTGACCGCCGCCGTGCATGTGCTGTTCATCGGCTATGTGGTGGCGGGAGGTTTTGTTGCCTGGCGGCTGCCGCGCACCATCTGGTTGCACGCCGGTGCGGCAGCCTGGGGTTTCGGCACGGTCCTGGTCGGTTACGACTGCCCGCTGACCTACGCCGAGAACTGGGCGCGCGAACGGGCGGGGATGCAGGGGCTGCCGCCGGAGGGGTTCATCGACTACTACCTGACGGGCGTCATCTATCCGGAGAGCATGCTCGCCGAGGTGCGCATACTGGTCGCGATCTGCGTGCTGGTGTCGTGGGCCGGCTGGTGGTGGCGGGTCCGGCACCAGCCGGGGCGGTCCACCGCGCGCACCCTCGTCTGAACTGTCCGCACCCATGGGTGACGGTGTGATGAAAATCGCTGTGCCAACCGGTAACCCGAGGATCGCCCGCGCCGCACGCCAGTACGCTCGGAGCAGTGGACGTGGGAGCACGGCTGGTTCGTGATTACGAGGACGGTGCGGGCGTCGCCGCGTCGGCGCCGGTGGACTGGCCCGACCCCGGGCGCTGTCTGGCCGCCACCCTGCCGGTGTGGGGACTGGCCGCCGGATCCGTCCAGGCCTTCCTCGCGGCGGCCGACCGCTATCGCGCGGCGGCGGGAACTGCACCGATCCGGCACCGCCTCGACCCGGAACGGATCGCCGCATCCTTCACCAGTGACCGGCTGTTGCGGATCGACGGCGCCCCCGTAGCCGGTTTCGCGGATCTGTCCGGTTTCTTCCCCACCTTCGACGGCTGGGTGCGCACGCACGCGAATTATCCGCATCATCGCACCCGCCTGCTGGCCGCGCTCGAGCTACCCGCCGACGCGCCCGTGGAACAGGCCGAATCCCAGATCGCCGTGATCCGGGCCGCGGACCTCGAGGAACTGGCCGCCGCCCGCGGCGCGATCGCGGTACAGGTACGTGACGAGGCACAGTGGCGGGCCCATCCGCAATCGGGTTCGGCCGCGGCCGGTCCGTTGGTCGCTGTCGTGCAACGGACGGACCGGCGCCGCTACACGCTGCCGGTATCCGGCACCCCGTATCAGCCGCTGCAGGGTGTGCGGGTGCTCGATCTGACCCGGGTGATCGCGGGCCCCGTGGCCACCCGCGCGCTGGCATTGCTCGGGGCCGAAGTGCTGCGGCTGGACCCGCCCGCACTGCCGGAGATCCCGTGGCAGTTCACCGATACCGGGCAGGGCAAATCGTCGGCACTGCTGGATCTACGGACAGCGAATGCGCGCTGGGAGAGGCTGCTCGACACCGCGGATGTCCTGGTGACGGGGTACCGGCCCGGTGCGCTCGAACGGCTGGGTCTGGCCGGCCGGCCAGGGCTGATCCACGCCCGCGTGAGCGCCTGGGGGTTCACCGGTCCCTGGGCGGGCCGGCGCGGTTTCGACAGTATCGTGCAGGCCGCCACCGGGATCTCGGTGATCGAGGGCGCCTCCGCGATCCCCGGAGCCTTACCCGCCCAGGCCCTCGACCATGCTTCCGGCTATCTCCTGGCCGCCGGTATCGTCGACGCGCTCGCCGCCCGGACAGGAGACGGTTTCGGCCGGGACGTCCGGGGCTCCCTGGCCCGCACCGCCACCTGGCTGCTGTCCGAACGCGGCCGGACCCCCGGCCATCCCGCACCCGCGATACCCGGCCCACACTGCACGGTGACACACGGGCGGACCGTCACCGCCGCACCCGCAGTGGCCGAATTCCCCGACTACCCGTTCCCGGCGCCCGGTTACGGTCGCGCCGAACCGCGCTGGACCGAAACACCGGTTCGCGAGCCGCAGTGATCCGGCCCGGTCCGGGTGGACACCGGACCGGCCGCACCACCGCCCACCCAGGCCGTCCCCCGGCCCGGACCGGCCACGGTCCCCCGCGGCGAATCCGCTGCCTCCACGCCCCGGAGCAGCAGACCGGTCATCGGGTGATACGACCGTGCCTGGACCGCCGCGGATTCCACCGCCAGGCGGCGCGACGTGGGGTCGGTAGCCCACCGGTGAGGGGCAGGCCTACGTCAGAGTCCGGTGGACAACTGCACCACGACCTTCTCCTGGGTGATCTCGCGGACCGTGAGGTCCAGGCCCTGCGCGGATTCGGTGGAGCCCATCGGCACGGTGACCTCCTGGCCCGCGACCTTCAGTGTCACCACATTGCCTTCCACCGCGGCGAGTTCGGCGTCCACGCCGAGAACGCTGATCTTCGCGTCCACGCCCCGGTCGAAGGTCACGGTGCAGCCCTGCACATCGCATTCGCTGGTAGCACCCGCGCCGGTGGCGGTGCAGGCGGAAACCCCCAGGGACAGTGTGGCCAAGAACCCGGCTACGGCGATCAGCCGTCGAACATACATGCGGTCAGTGTAGGGAGGATTTGCGGCGCCGCCACCGCTATGGCCGCCGGGGCCTCACACACCACCGTGGGCCCGGATCTGCGCCGGTGACAGTCCACGGCGGCGGCGGATGAGCGCACGCAACGCGCTGGCGTTCACATAGCCGACCTCGCGGGCCACCCCTTCGACCGTGAGACCGGTCGTGCGCAGGAGCCGGGTGGCCCGGTCGAGCCGGATATCGTCGGCGAAATCCTTGGGTGACATTCCGAGCGCCGCGCGGGTGGCGCGTTGCAGACTGCGTTCGGTGACGCCCAGTTCCCGCGCTGCGGCCGAGATCAGGAACTGCTCGCAAATATGCTCGCGCACCCAGCGTTCGTACGCGACGATCAGCGGGTTACCGCGGGCGACCACCTCGGGAATGACGTAGGGCGCCTGGCTGGCGCGGCCTTCGAAGGCGAGATACCGCCGTGCCTGCTCCGCCAGTTCCGGGCTGGTGCGGTACACCAGCGACAGCGCCATATCCACATGTGACAGCGAGGCACCGGCCGTGGTGATGCCGTCGCCGTGGCAGACGATGCTCCGTTCGTCCAGATCCACTTTCGGGTACCGCCCGCGGAAGCTCGTCCCGAGCCACCAGCTCGTCGTCGCCGGTGAGCCGTCGAGTACGCCGGCTTCGGCCAGGAAGAATGTCCCGGTACAGGCCGCGGCGAGATGGACACCCTGTTCACGTGCGCTGCGGATCCGGTCGAGAAGCCACGCGTTGCCCGGGTCCGAGACGAGTGCGACCAGCGGCTCGGGCTCGAGAACGTTCACCGCGGCCACCGCGAGTGCGTCGAACGATGTCGATACCTCGCTCAGCGGGATGGTCTGCACGGTGTTTCCACTACCCGACCGCACCGACGTACCGTGTGACACCGTATGCACGTTCCACGCGGCCGGTGGATGTTCGAGCTCACTGCGCAGGACGTTCGCAGTACTGAATGCCCCGTGCAGGGCGCCCAGGCCGAGTTCGCCCACGCCGTCCACGACGAAAATACCCACATCCACGCTGGCAGGATACGGATCGTAAAACGTCCTATGAAAACCGATCGGTCTTTTACCTCGGCCGGACGCACTGCGTCTGTCGCAAACGCATCGCATCCTGTCGCTTCCGCCCCTCCGATCAGGCTGTCCCACACAGTAGCGTCGAGGGGCAACGGTGCTGTCGCGTCCGGCGACCCCACCGTCGTTCGTATGAGCACGGGAGATCGAGGTGAACCGCCGGATATGAGCAGTGCGCGACCCGCTGTCCGGGCGCGTGAACGAGGTCTACGGCGCACCTGTCTCCGCACCGCACCCCTCCGGACGACCGGCCGGATACCGCGGCCGGGCGGGTTCCGGGTGCGCATTCGATGATCCCGCTGTGAACCTTCCGGCGGATTCTGTGTGTACGAAGGTATGGTTGCGGCGCTGCGGGGTGCGCCGCAGCTTTACGTTCGTACACGCCGGTTCACGAAAACCCTTGACCGCCAGAGGATGACATCGCAGCTCAGCCCGGGCGATACGCATACCCGAGAGACGACAGTGGCCGGCCACCGGGGATTGCCCCGGCGACCGGCCAACTATCGAGCGATTGATCAGAAACCCGGCATATCGACGTCGATATCGGGGTTCAGGATCCCGCACACCTTCCAGCCGCCGTCCTCTTCGACCAGATCGTAGGTCGCGGTGGTGGTGGTCTCGTCACCCATCATGTCCATGGTCATCTCCATGGTGAACGTCCCGGAATCGCTGCCCGCGGGCACATCCACGCTCTTCAGCGTGGTTTCCGGCGCCGACACACCGGACGGTACATCGGTGGGCTGGACGGGGTTGTCCTGCTCGTACTGCGAGATCTCGTCCAGATCGGCCTGGCAGACCAGATCCTCGGGGTTACCGTCCTGGTCCACCCAGGCCTGCGCTACATCACGCGGATCGTCGTAGCCGCCGCCCACGGCCGAGCCCCCGCCGCCGAAGACGAAGAACGCGCCGACCCCGACCGCGATGAGTACCACGGCGACACCGCCGATGATGAGCGCGATCTTGCCGCCGCCACCCCCCGACGAGCGCGGCGGCTGACCGTAGCCCATGGGCGCACCCATCTGCGGCTGCTGGCCCGGATACTGCTGGCCGTACTGTGGCTGACCGGGGTACGGCTGGCCGGGATACGGCTGACCCGGCATGGGCTGCCCTCCCATGGGTTGTCCTCCCATGGGCTGTCCCGGATAAGGCTGACCCGGCGGTACGGGCTGACCAGGCTGATGCTGGTACGGATTGGGTGGTTGCGGGTGACCCATTCGGAAGTCCTGTTTCCCTTGCTGTCCTGCACGGAGCCGGGGTTCGGCGCCGCGTCCTCACATTGATTTCCCCACGACGCCGTGCTGTTAACACTGTTTGCGGCGCACTTACTGTACGCAGCATCGAACCGGTCCGGCAGCACAGGGATTCGACAGTCATGTCCCGGGACCGATGAGAAAACCCGCCGGGCCCCGTCTACCCGAACGAGACACAACAAGCACCGCACCACAGCGCAGACCGGCCGCAGCCGAGCGGCTGCGGAAAGGACATCAGCATGGGAACCATCGCCGTACACGAGTTCATCTCCCTCGACGGGTCGTACGAGGATCCGTCGTTCACCTTCGAATTCGGCTTCGATCCGCAGATGGGCGAGACCCTCGCCGCGATCACCGGGGCGGCGGAAGCCATCCTGCTCGGGCGCAACACCTTCGAGATGTTCGCGCCGGCCTGGTCCACCCGTACCGTCGAGGACGATCCGGGCGCCCCGTTCTTCAACGACACCACCAAATACGTGGTGGGCGCGCGGGAGCCGCAGGCCGAATGGGCCAACAGCACCTCCCTCGGCGCCTACGACCCCGAGAAGATCCGCAAGCTCAAGACCGATATCGACGGGACCATCTACATCAGCGGCAGCGGCACCCTGGTCCGGGCGCTGCTCGCGGAGGGACTCGTCGACGATCTGCACCTGTTCGTCTATCCCATCGTCCTGGGCAAGGGCGAGAAACTGTTCACCGACGGTGCCGACACCACGAAGCTCGAACTCAAAGCCCACGACGTCTACCCCAACGGCGTGGTGCACCTGGACTACGGGCCCGCACAGTCCTGAGGCGCGCCCGCGGGACCGGCGCGCGCCACCCGATCCGGGACGGCCACCGACTATGTTCGACACCAGTCGCCGAACAACCAGGAGGAGCCGTATGCCGGACCCGGTCCCCACCACCGACGATCTGATCGCGGATCTCTCCACCGGGCAGCGCGCCCGGCTGGGCAGCGGACGAGACTTCTGGTCCACCGAAGCGGTCGGTGCCATTCCCTCGCTCGCACTGACGGACGGACCGCACGGTCTGCGGTACCAGGATCCCGCGCACCATGGCGACGCACTGGGTATCGGCCCGAGTATCCCGGCGACCTGTTTCCCGCCCGCGGTGGGATTGAGCCAGAGCTGGGATCCCGGGCTCGCCGCCCGGGTGGGCGCGGCGATCGGCCGCGAAGCCCAGGCCGCCGGTGTGCACATCGTGCTGGGGCCCGGAATCAATATCAAACGAGACCCCCGCTGTGGCCGCAACTTCGAGTACTACTCCGAGGACCCGCATCTCACCGCCGCCCTGGCCACCGGCTGGGTGCGCGGATTACAGGAACAGGGCATCGGTGCCTCGCTGAAACATTTCGCGGCCAACAATGCCGAGTTCGATCGGATGCGGTCGAGTTCGGATATCGATCCGCGGCCGCTGCGGGAAATCTATCTGCGCGCATTCCAGCGCGTGGTCACCGAGGCGGCGCCGTGGACCGTGATGTGTTCCTACAACAAGATCAACGGTGTGTACGCCTCCCAGAACCACTGGTTGCTCACCGAGGTACTGCGCGGCGAATGGGGTTTCGACGGCGTGGTGGTCAGTGATTGGGGCGCGGTCGACGACCGGGTGGCGGCAGTGGCCGCCGGCCTCGACCTCACGATGCCGGGTCCGGACGAGGGCGGTGACCAGCGGCTCGCCGCGGCGGTCGCGGACGGGTCGCCGGCCGATTCCGTCCTGGCGACCGCAGCGGGACGTATGGCCGCGCTGGCGACCAAAGCCGCCGGTAGCGCCCGCCCGGAGACCTCCTGGGATATCGCCGAGCACCATGCGCTGGCCCGTTCGGTGGCCGCCCGCTGCGCGGTACTGCTGAAGAACGATCACGCGGTACTCCCCTTGGCGCCCCGCGGAACCCTCGCCGTCATCGGGGAATTCGCGACCGAGCCGCGCTATCAGGGTGGTGGGTCGTCCCATGTGAACGCGACCCGGGTGGATATCGCGCTCGACGAGATCCGCGCGCTCGCCGGCTCCGCCACCGTCACCTACGCCCGCGGATTCGATACCGGGAACCCGGCGGCGGGCGCGGACCTGCGGGCCCAGGCCGTCGACACCGCCGCCGGCGCCGATATCGCCGTACTGTTCCTCGGCCTGGCCGCCGCCCAGGAGTCCGAGGGCTTCGACCGCGACGATATCGAAATCCCTGCCGACCAGGTGGAATTGCTGAGCGCCGTGCGGGCGGTGCAGTCGCGGGTGGTCGTTGTGCTGGCGCACGGTGGCGTCCTGCGCCTGGCGCCGATCGTCGACTCCGCCGATGCCGTCCTCGATACCGCTCTGCTCGGGCAGGCGGGCGGCGGCGCCGTCGCCGATCTGCTGTTCGGGATCGCCGAACCGTGCGGCCGGCTCACCGAGACCGTCCCGGTCCGGCTCGCCGATGTCCCCGCCTACGACAATTTCCCCGGCGAGAACGGGCACGTCCGCTACGGCGAAGGGATTTTCGTCGGCTACCGCTGGTACGACCGACGCGAACTCGCGGTGACCTTTCCGTTCGGGCACGGCCTGTCCTACACCACCTTCGAGTACGCCGACGCACGGGCGGTCGCCGACGAGCAGGGCGTCACGGTCACCGTCCGGATCACCAATACCGGCAGCCGGGCGGGCCGGGAAGTGGTGCAGGTCTACCGCAGCCTCGACTCCTCCACGGTGATGCGCGCACCCCGGGAGCTCTGCGGGTTCACCACGGTCGCGCTCGACCCCGGTGATACCCGAGAGGTCTCCGTGCCGGTCCCCCGTGCCGAATTCGCCTATTGGAACGAAGCCGCGAACCGCTGGACGGTGGAAGGCGGCGACTACACCGTGCAGGTGGGTTCCTCCAGCCGGGACCTCCGGGCGGCTACGACGGTCACGCTCACCGGAGACCAGGTGGTATTGCCGCTGACCCGCGATTCGAGCCTTGCCGAGGTGCTGGCCCATCCGATCGCCGGACCGGAGCTCAGCGGGCGCCTACAACCACTGTTCGGCGATTCCGGTTCCGCCGGTGCCGATCTGGGTATCGATATGGCCCGGATGGCCGGGTCGATCCCGATCGGACGCCTGGCGCTGAACTTCGGTCTGATGACGGCGGCAGATCTCGACGAATTCCTGGAGCGTGCCGGTACCGGCGCACCCGAAGGCACAGAGACCGCGCGGTCCTGAGACAGCGTTCCCGAAGAGCTGGGCGCGGCTCGTCGACGAGTTCGCGTCGGGAACCGTGACTGTCCACCCCTCCGGCTGGTCGTGAACGGGTCTCCCGGTTCGAGCCCGATGATTACCCGTTCGCCCGGAGGGGTTCTGCCGCGGCCCCGAGATGGGTGCCGCGGCCAGGACTACTACTTCCGCGGCAACCCCATGACCAGGGTCGCGATGGTGTTCAGCTGGATCTCGAGGGTGCCGCCGCCGATCACCCAGGTCGGGATGTCGAGTTCGTGATGCACGGGTTCGGATACCGCTTCACCCAGCGCGGCCGCCGGGCCGATCAGGTTCAGCGCCGCGGCCGCGGCATCGGTGTGCAGAATCGAGGCGGCCGCTTTGGCGACACTGGTGGCCGGGCCGATGGCATGACCGTCCAGGCGCCGGATCGTCTCCCGCAGATTCATCGCCGAGATGGCAGCACCCCGCGCGCTGATCCGGCCGAGGGTGCGCACGGCATCGTCCCGCGTGCCGGCGTATTCGCCGCGTTCGATGATGCCCCGGATCCGTTCGTTGTGTCCCGGATCGCGGACGCCGCCGATGAACAGGCGTTCCTGTGCCAGGGTTTCCAGGGTCAGCGCCCAGCCCTGACCGGGTTCGCCCAGGACCATCTCGTCCGGTACGAACGCATCGTCGAAGAACACCTCGTTGAATTCGGCATCGCCGCTGGCCTGCACGATCGGGCGTACCTCGACACCCTCGGCGTGCATATCCACCAGGAACATGGTCAGCCCCTGATGGCGACCGGCCTCGGGGTCGGTGCGGGCCAGCAGCAGACCCCAGTCCGCGCGATGGGCGAGGGTGGTCCAGATCTTCTGGCCCTGTAACCGCCAGCCGCCGTCGACCCGGGTGGCGCGCAGGCTCAGCGATGCCACATCGGATCCGGCTTCGGGTTCACTGAACAGCTGGCACCAGATCTCCTCGCCGCGCAGCGCCGGGCCGGCCAGCCGGGCGAGCTGCTCGGGGGTGCCGCGATGCAGCACGATCGGTACCACCCACTGCCCGATCCCCATGGAGGGCTGGGCGATACCGTGCCGGTCGTATTCGTCCTGCAGGATCAGCTGTTCCAGCGGTCCCGCTTCGATACCGAAGGGCTTGGCCATCGGCGGCGATACCAGGCCGCTGTCCGCCAGCAGGGTACGGCGGGCGCCGGTGTTCACCGCATCGTGGTCGCCCACCTTCGACGGGTTCGGATTGTCCAGTTGCGCCGCGCGGTCCAGGATTTCCGAGACCCAATCGCGGAATGCCGAATCCGTTTCCGGCAGCGGAACGGCGAAGGTGCGCGGCCCCCGCAGGGCGGCATCACCCAGCCGCAGCTCCCACGATTCCACCGGTCCGGCCAGTCCGGCCAGCGCCATCGCGCGCCGCCAGTACAGATGCAGATCGTGCTCCCAGGTGAAGCCGATCGCCCCGTGCAGTCCGAGACATTCCACTGCGGCGTGCACCGCGGTGCCGAGCGTGGTCAGGACCGCACCCGCGACGGCGTGGGTCCGCTGCCCGGGTTCGTCACCGAGGCCTCGTACGGCGTCCCAGGCGGCGGCCGCGGCGAGTTCACTGGTGATCAGTAACCGGGCGGTGCGGTGCTGCACCGCCTGGAAGGCACCGATCGGCCGTCCGAACTGGACCCGGGATTTGACGTATTCGGTGGCGGTATCGCTGCACCAGCGGACGACCCCGGCGGCCTCCACGGCGAGGAATGCGGTGGCGACGGCTTCGGCCCGATCGGTGTCCAGTTCGAGCGGCGCGGCCACGGCCACCTCGCTGAACCGGACCACACCGAGGTCGCGGCCCAGATCGGCGCCGTCTTTCGCCTCCACCTCGACACCGTCGGCGGTGCGCTCGACCAGGTACCACCGGGTCTCGGTGCCGGCGAGGGCCGCCACCACGAACAGCTCGGCCGACGCGGCACCCAGGACCACGCCGGTGTCACCGGTGAGCCGCGTTGCACCGCCGCCGGTTTCGGCGGTGCATCCGACCCGGTGTTCCGGACCGATCACCGCACCGGGTGCGCCCTCGGCGATCCGCCGCAGTGCCCCACCGGCGGACTCGCCGGCGTCGGCGAGTACGGCACCGGCGACCGCGGTGGGCAGCAGCGGGCCGGGCAGCAGCGCCCGGCCCGATTCGGCGAGCACCACGGCGAGCTCGTCGAGCGTTCCCCCCTGGCCGCCGACTGCTTCCGGAAGGTGCACCCCGGTGAGCCCCAGCGCAACCAACTCCGGCCAGAATTCCGGCAGGTTCCCCTGTTTCAGGCGATCGGTGTGCTTACGCGTGTATTCGCGGGCGGCATACCGGTCCGCGAATCCGGCGACGGTTTCGGCCAGCGCCGCTTGGTCGGCGGTCAGGGCAACGGGCACGGCTATCACTCCGGTCGTGGGTGTCGGGCAACGATCCCGGTTCGGTGCGGGATATCCAGATTAGAACACGTTCTACTTGTCCCGTGGCAAATCCGGACGACCGCCGCGCCGCGGACCGGCCGCCCGCTCGGCCCGGCCGCCGTCAGATCGCGGTGCCCACATCCTGCGCGACCAGGTTGTCCAGCGCCCGTTCGGCCACGGCCGCGATCGTCATCGACGGATTACAGGCGGCGGCGTTACCGGGCAGCAGCGCACCGTCGAGAACGTAGAGACCCCGCTGGCCCAGCACTCGCCCGTCGAGATCGCAGACCGACCCCATACAGGCGCCGCCGAGCGGATGCCAGGTCGACGGGAAGCCACGATTGGTATCGCCCAGCACCGACGCCGGGCCCGCGATCGTCTGCACGGTTTTCTCGATATGGCCGTACTGGATCGCTGCGTCACCGTCCGCGGGCCAGGACAACCGGGCGCTGTCGGCGGCCGAATCGTAGACGAAGCGGCCGCGCGCATCGCTCACGCCGTACCCGACGAGCATGGTGGTGCGGGCATCCATACCCAGTGGCGGGATAGAGGCCTGGATCACGGTATGCGCGGTGGCGGGATCGTCCCAGTTCAGGCTGCCGTAGACGACCGGCCCGCCCTGTTCCGTGCCGAAATCCTCGGCCAGGTTGGTCCAGGTGTAGATCCGGTCGGCGTTGGTCCCCCAGCCCGCGCCGAGCGCGTCGGGTAGATCCGGGATCAGCCCCTTCCCACCGGCCCGCATGAGCAGATCGGTGGTGTTGAGACTGCCCGCGGCCATGATGAGCGCCTTGGTGGTGAGCACCTTTTTCGCCAGGACCCGTGCGTTCTCGTCGGTCTGGTCGACGTGCACGATCCAGCGGCCGTCCGCACCGCGTTCCACATCGGTGACGTTGTGCATCACCTGGACGTCGACCGATCCGGTGGCTTCGGCCGCCGCGACATAGGTGACGTCGACGGAATGCTTGCCCCCGTTGTTCACACCGAATGCCCCGGCGCCGTTGGTGTAGGAGGCGGTCATCTCACCGCGCGTTTCGGCCAGTGCGTAGTTCCAGTCGATGGGCATCGGGATCTTCGATACCGGCAGCCCGGCCGCCGCGGCATTACGCGCGAATATCCGCGCGGCCTTGTAGTTCGGGTGCGCGACCAGTTCGTCCGGGGCCACCGCCAGTTGCAGCATGGCGGAAACTCGCGGATAGTGCACCCGGTCCATCAGCCGCCAGTCGAGTTCCTGCGGGAAATGGGTGTTGAACACCGACTCCGTCGGTTGCAGCGACATCCCCTGGTAGAGCAGGGAACCGCCGCCGAGACCGGCCGCGCACAGCGCGGTCATATTCTCACCGGCGACGGCGTCGAGGAGGCCGGTGTAGGGCTCGAAGGCAACCGGCCTGCCGAACAGTTGCGGGTCGGAACCGTGCCACAGTAGTCGTTTGTCGGGGTTCAGCGGGTTGCCGAACGTATTCGCGTTCGGTCCGGTGGGCCAGCGTTTTCCGCGTTCGAGCAGCAGGACCGGAACACCGGCCTGCGCCAGCCGCAGGGCCGCGATACCGCCGCCGAATCCGGAGCCCACCACGATCACCCGGTGGTCCTCGCGGACGACCGGAGTCCGGCGCCGCGGGATTCGCAGGGTGTTGTCCGCCGCCGCGACGGCCGTACCGGCAACCGTGATGCCGGCCGCCGCCGCGGCACCTCCCAGGAACACGCGTCGAGATATTGCGGACAAGAGCGACCTCCGAACAGCTGTGCCTACGACTCGCCGCAACAGCCGGCCGCCGCGGCATCGCCGGCGCGCGGGCGGCCGGAAGAGCCGGCAAGCCGAGTGCCCGAGGCGCTTTCCGCGGGCGGGTTCGAAAGTAGATAGATGTCACATCGAGTGTCAAGAACCTATCGGTCGATTGCCCAGCAACACCGACACGATCTTGATCAGCCTTATCACACCAGCTCAGGGCCCACATGGACAGCCCCCCAAACAGTGTTATGGACAGCTGTCCATCGCAGGTAGAAGCCCTCCCGGGCTCAGCCGGCGGTTTCGAGTTCCGCTTTCAACCGCTCCAGAGTGCGGCGAATATTGCCCTTCTGGAATTCGGCGAAACCCCGCTTGCCGGTAGCCACCCGGTCGAACCACAGGGCGGGGGTATCCGGCCATCGGGTGCGATCGTCGTACCAGATTTCGGTGATCCGGGTCCCCTCGGCGACGGTCTCGAACCGGTACTCCCAGGTCGCCACGGCCACCGGCAGCAGCGGTTTCCACACTCCCCACCGGCGCACCTGGAAGGCGAACCGGCCCGGCCGCTCGGCGACGGTCACAATGCATTCGGTATGCCACCGCATCGGCCCACGCCGGTTGGCACCCACGAAGGTCATTCCCGGGTACACCGGCCGGCCCGGTTCGGCGACCTCCGCGCCCGTATTTTCCGGGCTCCACCGCCCCATCTGCGTCACATCGCTCACCGCGTCGTAGGCGGTACCGGGATCGGTGCCGACCACGATGCTGTCGGATACCTCGGTGGTCCGGCTTATCTTCCCCACGGCGCCAGCTCCTTGTCGGTCCTCGTCGTTGTCGATCCAAGGTACTGCCGGTCCGGGAGGCGCGGTAGCGGTGACGGAGCCGAGGTGCCCGGCGCACGTGTACCCGCCGCTGTGCTACGAGCCGACCGTACGCTCCGACGTGGACGACCCCTCACTATCGGCGTCGTCGGCCCCGGATCGGATGCCGTATTTCATCAGCGGCACGATGGTGGTCCGGATGAACGCCCGCGCCGCCTGCTCATCGTCGAAGTCGATCCCCGCGGTGGGCGTGAGCATCAGCGAATGCGCCATCCGGGCAACGAGTTCGGCGACCGGTCGCGGATCGTAGCGGGCCAGCACCCCCTGCTCCTGACCGGCCGTCAGCACACCGGCGATGTACTCGATACCCTGGGACACCATTTCCTCGCCACGCACGGTGTAGAAGCCCAGCGCCTCCTCCGGCGCCACCGCCAGCAGCTGCGTGACCAGGGGGTGGGTCCGGGTGAGCCGGAGCACGAAGAGAACCGTCTCCTCGATCTGCGCATCGGTGCCCTCGGTCGTGGACGCGATCGCCGTCGCCTCCGCCAGCACTCGCGAGATCTCCCTGGACAGCGCCGCCTCGATCAACGCGTCCTTACCGGAAAAGCGGCGATACAAGGTGACCCGGTTCAGGCCGCAGCGGCGGGCGATATCGTCCAGACTGCTCCGCCGGATGCCGACCTGCAGAATCCGCCCGAGGGTCGCGTCCAGAATCCGCTCGTCGACTTCGTCGTAAGTACGGAACATGTAGCGGAATTATAGTCCGCGTTGCATTGTGTCCCGGCCCTCGTGCGCGGTATAGGCAAGTAGGGCCCGCACAGCCCGCTCCGCGCTCTGCGCGGCACTCTCCATCGTGGCCGACCAGTCGGTGCGGGTCCAATCACCGGCCAGCATCAGATTCGGCACCGAGGTCCGTTGGTCCGGGCGTAAACCGGCGGTGCCGACGACCTGGGAGAAGGTTGCCTTGGGCATTTTTACGACCTGCGCGTGCACCAGCTTCGCCGCCTGGGCCTCCGGGTAGTAGCGGCGGAGCAGCGCCAGCTGTTCCGAGACGATCTCGTCGTTGCTCTTGTGGATCTGCTCGTAGGCGCCGCTGGTGGTGAGGCAGTACAGCCAGGCGCCGTCCGGGGTGCGCCGGTGCATACGCTGACGGTCGAAGACCTCGTCGATCACACCCGTACCGCCGATCAGCGCCTCCATCGCCGATTGCGTCCCCAGCGGGCGATCCAGGTACAGGTTGGTGCTGACGATCGGGGTGACCCCCAGTTTGTCCGCGGCGGCATAGATTTCGGCGTGCTCGGGCAGATCGTCGAGCAGGCCGTGGATCCGTGAATTGGGGACCGCGCACACCACGGCATCGGCGGCGATCTCGGTACCGTCGACCAACTGCACACCGGTCACCAGACCGTCGGTGACGACGATCCGGCGGGCAACGGACCGATACCGGACGTCCACGCCGTGCTTCTGGAAAACCCGCTCCGCGCCGGTGATGTAGAGCGTGTCCAGATCGACCGTCGGGTAGCCGATGGTGACGCCGGTCCGCTCCCGCACACCGATCCGGATACCGGTCGCCAGCACATCGGCGAACACCTTCGCCGATTCCCGCTGCACCGGTTCGGCGGCGATCCCCAGTGCCAGCCAATCCCACAGCGCCTCCCGGGCCTTCGCGGGCATACCGATGCGTTCGAACCATTGCTCGGTGGTGATATCGGCCAGGCCCGCGGGCTGGAACAGCGCCTGGCGGCCGAGGCGGGCGGTGGCCCGCAATGCCCGCAGCCGGTCCAGCGGTCCGGCATCGGGGTGGGCACCCAGCAGTGTGCGCACGACCCCCGGACCGGAGGTGCGCAACGGGACCGCACGACCCCCCGGCCAGCGCAATGTGCCGCCGCCCGGGAACTCCACACAGTCGCGCGTACCCACGCTCTCCAGGTACCGGAACAGACTGCGGTAGCCGCTGGCCAGCACATGCTGGCCGTTGTCGGGCACATCCCCCACCTCGGGGACCTGCATCGCCTGGGTGCGTCCGCCCAGCCGGGCGCGGCGTTCGAGCAATGTCACCCGCTTACCGGTCTCGGCCAGCCATACCGCCGAGGCGAGACCCGCCAGCCCGCCCCCGATCACGACGTATCGCCGGGAATCGTTCATGTTGTGCTCCGCCTCACCATAGACCTCATCATTGACACAATGTAACGCACTCAATACATTCGTTTCATGGGTTCTGAAGACATGGGCGCCGCGATCCCCACCCGGCACCCCGCCGGCCCGGTAGCCGTGCCCGGGTTGAAACCGTTCGCCATGCTGATGGGCATCGGCGCACCGGACGCCCGGCGCTGGGCGTCCATGGGCGAATCACTGCTGACCGGCGACCAGCCGATGGACGACCTGGTCGACTGGATGATCAGTACCGGGATGGCCGATACCCGGCCACTGTTCGAACAGGCCGTGGCCGGCGGTATCGACTCGGTCACCGACGCGCCGCAGCCGCTGCGCGAGTTCTTCACCGCCGTCGAAACTCCCCCGGACTGGCTGGACGAGGACATGCTGCGACGCGGCGAACAGGTCCTGCGCCGCGGCGGCTACGACGGGCTGTACCTGGCGCGCGACGTATCCTTCCTCGGCGGATACCTGGCCTCCGGATTCAACAAGACGCTGCTGCGCACCGGCGCGCTGGAGAAAGGGTCCGCCCAGCGATTCGCCGAGACGATGCAGTGGGCGCTCGACGTCCAGAACGGCATGGGCAAGTTCGAACCCGGCTACCGCTCCACCCTCCACGTGCGGTTCGTCCATTCACTGGTCCGCCGGCACGTGGGCGCCATGCCCGATTGGGATCAGCGCGCGTGGGGGCTGCCGATCAACCAGACGGATATGGCCGCCACCCTGGTGGGTGCGCTCATCGCGCCGTTCGTCGGCGGTTTGGTGATAGGGATCGTGCCGTCCCGCGAGGACCGGGAGGCCGCCGCCCACCTCGCCCGCTACGTGGGCCGGCTGATGGGTGTTGCGGAGGAGTGGCTGCCGACCGGATTCCGCGACAGCGTCCGGATTCTCTACCACACCATGACAGCGATCACGAATCCCGACGAGACCACCCGACAGCTCGCCTTGCCGATGGCCAACGATCCGCTCACCTGGAACTATCCGAACCTGCCGTGGTTGCGCGGCCGGATCGCCCGCGCCCAGCATCTGTCGATCTCCAGCATGTACCTGGGGCCGCGCGCCATGCGCAAACTCGGCCTGTGGCCGTATATGCCACCGTGGTATCCGGTGCTGCGCGTACCGGTGAACCTCGCGCGCAGTGCGGCCACCCGGGTCAGCCCCGCCGCCCGGCAGCGTGCCGAGGAACGCGGACTGCGGGAACAGGCGGCGTTCAAGAAGATGCTCGTGGGTTCGGGTCCGGCGGACGTGGGGATGTCCGCACACCACCTGCACGCCACCGCAGCCATCGGCTGAGCGGTTGATCAGCGCTTTCACCGATACTTCTACGAAATACTTGGGTACAGGCTCCCCGGACGGATATAACGTAACCGGGCCCCATCGGCGATCGATGGGCTGTGCCGTACACCGAGAAGGACAGGAAATATGGAGATTCAGGGAGCACGTGCAGTCGTCGTCGGAGGCGCCTCCGGAATGGGCAGGGCCAGCGCCGAACTGCTCGCCGCCCGCGGCGCGAAGGTCGTCGTCGTCGACCGCACCGCCAGCGAGGGCAGCAAGGTCGCGGCCGACCTCGGTGGTTCCTTCTTCGAAGCCGATGTCACCGACCACGCGGGTGTCGAATCGGTACTCGCCGAAGCGGTGGAACAGCTGGGCGGGCTCGATATCGCGGTCAACACCGCCGGTGGCGGTATCGCCAAGCGCACACTGTCCAAGACCGGGCCGCACGATCTGGAATCGTTTCAGCAGATCATCAACCTGAACCTGGTCTCCACCTTCAACCTCAACCGTTTGCAGGCCTGGCATATGAGCCAGGGCGAGCCGAACGCCGACGGCGAGCGCGGCGTCATCGTCAACACCGCCTCCATCGCGGCATTCGAGGGCCAGATCGGGCAGGTCGCCTACACGGCCGCCAAGGCCGGTATCGCCGGAATGGCGCTGACCATGGCCCGCGATCTGGGTTCGGTCGGGGTCCGGGTGCTGGCCATCGCGCCGTCCCTGTTCGATACCGGCATCCTGGCCGGTGCGACGGAAGAAATGGTGAAACCGCTCGTCGCGGGCAACGCCTTCCCGAAGCGGATGGGCCGGCCGGAGGAATACGCGAAGCTGGCCTGCTCCATCGTCGACAACCCCATGCTCAACGGCCAGTGCCTGCGCCTGGACGCCGGTATGCGGTTCGCTCCCAAGTGAATCGGTGAACCCGCCGCGGACGGCCGGATCGTCCGCGGCTATCGGCCCCGGTCCAGCGCCGCGCCGTCGCCTGCCGCTTGGCTCGTGGACGATCCGATAGACCGGTCGGGCAGGGTATCGTCCGACGTCGCCGGAGCCTTTGCGCCCAGGGGGAATTCCATACCGGTAAGTTCCTCGGCCACCGCCCACAGCCGCCGGCCGATTTCGGGGTCGTGCGCCGACGGCGCGGCGGGTACGGCGATCGGGGGCCCGACCAGCCCCCAGCGGTGTGCCGGGCCGAAGAAGCCGGCGCCCCGGACCGCGGGGTCGAGCGCGGCCCGCAGGATCGGCTGGGCGCCCTGTTCCGGAGTCTGGGTGAACAAGCGTGCCAGGGTCATCACCACACCGCTGTAGGCGATCCGGGCAACGAGGCTCTGTTCCCGCAGGATGGTGGACCGCACGCCGCCGGGATGGGCGCCGACCGACAGGGCCGGCGCACCGGCGGCCGCGAGCCGGCGCTGCAGTTCCACCATGAATGTCGTGGTGGCCATTTTCGACCGCGAATAGGTGATGAGACGGCCGAAACTGTGCTCGGACTGCAGATCGTCGAAATCCAGTTCGGCATTGCGGCGACCGTGACTCAGGCTGCCGACGCTGACCACCCGCCCGGCGGGCGCGGCGGTGAGCAGATCGATCAGTTGCGCGGTGAGCGCGAAATGGCCGAGAAAGTTGATCCCGAAATCGCTTTCGAAACCGTCGACGGTCAACGTCCGGGTACCGGTGACGACACCGGCGTTGTTGATCAGCAGGTCGAGCCGGGGCAGTTCGGCGTGCAGGCGGCGCGCACACTCGGCGATGGAGGCGAGATTGCCGATATCGACCTGGGTCGTGCGGATATCGGCCCCCGGGACCGAATCCTCGATATTCCGCTTGGCCTGCGCGGCCGCGGTCTCGTTTCGGCAGGCGAGGATCACCCGCGCGCCCCGGCGGGCCAGCCCGCGCGCCACTTCCAGGCCGATACCGGTATTCGATCCGGTCACCATTGCGGTACGGCCCGACTGATCGGGCGCCTCGGCCACTGTCCACGGTTGGTTCGACGAGCTCACGGCATCTATCCAGTTCCGGCGGGTGCTGCGCCGTCCGGGGTCGTGCTGCGTCGCCTTCCGCCGGACAGCCGGTCCAGCGGAAGTATAAGTCAATTCTCCGTTCAAGAGAACCCGGTTTTCATCGGCGGTGGTGCCGCGCATCTACTGCACCGCTACGAGCCCACTCTTACGGCCTACTCCGCCCAGGATCAGACGCTCCTCGACGGTCTCCGGCGGATGCACCGGCCCCGACGGCCACCACTCGTCGAGCGCAACCACGCCCGGATCGATCAATTCCAGCCCCGCAAAATATGATTCGATCTCGGCGCGCGTGCGGAACCAGCCCGACCCCAGCCCCTTCTCCACGAAACGCCGCTCCACCTCCCGCGCGAGCTCGTGGTCCGGTGAATCCTCGCCCGGATCCCAGAAATGCGTGATCGCCACATACGACCCCGGGGTCAGCGCATCCACCACCCGGGCCACGATGCCCGCGGGGTCCGCGGAATCGGGCAGGTGGTGCAGTACGGAGCCCAGGATCACCGCGACCGGCCGGTCCTGGTCCAGGTACCGCCAGACCGCCGAATCCGCCCCGAGCACACCGGGATCGGTGAGGTCGCCGTGGAGGTAGACCGTGTCTTCGTTGGTTTCCAGCAGCACCCGGCCGTGCGCACTGACCATCGGATCGTTGTCCAGGTAGACGACCCGTGCCCAGGGGTTCACCAGCTGGGCGATGTCGTGGGTATTGCTCACGGTGGGCAATCCGGCACCGGCATCCAGGAATTGCTCCACACCGACGACCCCGGCCAGGTACCGCAGCACCCGGCGCAGCCAGGCCCGGTTCCGCCGCGAGACCGCGCACATACCGGGTGCGATCTCCAGGACCGCGTCGAGCGCCTGGCGATCGGCCTCGAAATTGTCCTTGCCGCCGAGGCTGGCATCGTAGACGCGGGCGATACCGGCGCGGGAGGTATCGGCCCCGGCCGGGGGACGGCCGGGCTCCGGCGAGCTGAACGACGAATCTGGCATCGGTTTTCTCTCTATCCGGTTGTGGGATGGTGCGACGTCGACACGTAGGGCTCGACAGTGGTGACGGAAGCGCCGCCGCGAATTAATCGCCGGCCGGGGAAAACATTCGAATAATATTTCCGCGGCACTCATCTGTGCAGGTAGCCGCCGAAAATCGTTGGCCACAAGATGTCCGGTCGATCATGATCATTTGGGGACAGGCGGCGGGAACAGCTGCGCTCGCGCAATCGGGCGGGATACGAGGGAGGACCACGGATGAACCACCCGCACGGCCTGCTGCTCGAAGGGGTGGTGGGTTCGACGGCCTACGGTCTCGCCGGCCCCGCCAGCGATATCGACTACGCCGGAATCTATGTGGAGCCGACCCGGAACCTGCTGGGCCTGTACCCGCCCACCCGGCAGACCCGGCAGGGCCGCGACGGTGCCGATGCGACCTATCACGAGGTCGGCAAGGCCATGCGGCTCATGCTCTCGTGCAACCCCACCGCGACCGAAATCCTCTGGCTCGACGACTACACCGCCGAGTCCGCCTTCGGCCGGGAACTGGTCGGGCTGCGGGCCTGCTTCCTATCCGCGGACCGGGTGCGCGAGGCGTTCTTCGGTTACGCCACGAGCCAATTCCGGCGACTGACCGGCCCCCGGCCGCAGGCGGCGGCCGCCCGCCGGGCCAAGCACGCCCGGCACACCCTGCGCCTGCTCTGGCAGGGCTACGAGCTCTACACCACCGGACGCCTGCCGATCCGTGTTCCCGACCCCGAGCGATACCACGCACTCGGCGCCTCGATCGCGACGGACCCCGGCGCCGAGGCCGTTCGCCGGCTCGTCGCCGACTACGAACACCGTTTCGATACCGCCGTCACCGTGTTACCGCAGGCACCGGACGACGCGCCGCTCGACGATTTCCTGCAACGGGTGCGCCGGGCGCATCTGGATTCGCCGGAAGCAGCCGCCCGGGAAGGAGTGGCGCTCTAGAGTATTTCTACGACTCGCGCGCACTCAGCCTGTGCCGCGCGCACCATGGATCACCGAGCTCGGAGTCGCTCATGAGCCCTATCGACAGCGCGCCCGCCACCTCGCGCCGCTACCACCGGCTCGATATTTCCCAGCCCGCGTTCTGGGCCCGGGATTTCCGCACCCGCGACGAGGTATTCGCGCAGTTGCGTGCCGAACCCGGACTCAGCTGGCACGCACCGCCGCCCGCGTTGTTCCCGCATTCCGAGCCCGGGTATTGGGCGGTGACCAGGCACGACGATATCGCCTTCGTCAGCCGCCATCCCGAGCTGTTCACGTCGGCGCTGGGTATCAGCATGGATCCGATGCCCATCGAGCTGCAGCGGCCCACCACGTTCTTCCTCACCATGGATCCCCCGCAGCACACTCGCTACCGGCGCCTGATCAGTTCGGCGTTCACGCCGAAACAGGTGCGGCGTATCGAATCCCAGATCCGGGGCAATGCCGCCGAGATCGTCGGCGAATTCCTCACGGATCTGTCCTCGGGTGCGCCGGTCGATTTCGTCGACAGCGTGTCGCGCAAACTTCCCATGCGCACGATTTCGGACATGATCGGTATCGATCCCGCCGGACGTGATGCCGTCGCCCATGCCGCCGAGGCCATGTTCGGATCCAGCGACGAGGAATACGCCGCCCTGGAGGAACGCGCGGAATTCTTCATGGCGCAGTTCGGGATTCTGCACCGCGCCGGCACCGATCTGGCCGGGTTGCGGCGCGCGGCGCCCCGCGACGATCTCATGTCCGCCATCGTCGCCGCCGAGGTCGACGGCCATCGGCTCACCGACGAGGAGATCGGGGCGTTCATGGTGCTGCTGGCCTCGGCCGGGAACGACACCACCAAACAGGCCACCTCCCATGCTTTCGAGGCACTGGTGGACCGGCCCGCGCAGCGGGAATGGCTGCTGGAGGATTTCGATGCGCGAATCGGTGGCGCGGTGGAGGAATTCATCCGCTGGTCGACACCGGTACTGCATTTCGCGCGCCACGCGGTGGCCGATACCGAAGTCGCCGGCACCCGGATCCGGGCCGGTGAGAAGCTCGTGCTGTTCTACTGTTCGGCCAACCGCGACGAGTCCGCGCTCGACGATCCGCATATCTTCGATATCACCCGCACCCGGAATACGCACTCCGGGTTCGGGGGCGGCGGCGCCCATTTCTGCCTCGGCGCCTGGCTGGCCAGGATGCAGTTGCGGCTGCTGTTCCAGGAGTTGCTGACCCGGGTTCCCGAGGTGGTGCTCGGGAACCCGGAGTATGTGCACAGCGATTTCATCCATGGCATCAAGCGGATGCCGGTGCAGCGGGCCTGATCGGTCGTCATGGCGGCGCCCCGGCTATTACGCTGAGCGGCGTTATCTCCCCATGACGAAAGGACAGCCGGATGAAGACCCAGCTGAACTGCCCCTGCGGTGAACACCTGACCGGCGCGAACGAGGACGAACTCGTCGACAACGTGCGCAAACACCTGGCCGAGAACCATCCCGGCCACGACTACACCCGGGATCAGATCCTGTTCATGGCCTTCTGAGCCAGGCCTGTCGCGCCCGTACCGGCCGCCGGCCCCGGCCGGACACGGGCCGCCTCGCCGCCGGCCGTACGGCGACCGCACGACGCGCCGCCGGACGCAGGAGTGTTATATGGATCCGGACGGCAACGCCCGCCAGGAAGGATCCCCATGGACGATCACACCCTCGCCGCGACCTTGGCCGAAGAGGCCGGCGAACTGCTCCTGTCGATCCGCGAACTCGGCGGGCGGGTCGGTGACCTGCGGGCCAACCGTCTGCTGCTCGACCGATTGGCCGAACTCCGACCGGCGGATGCCGTGCTTTCCGAAGAGTCCCCCGACGATGCGGCCCGCACCGACTGTTCCCGGGTATGGATCGTCGATCCCCTCGACGGCACCCGGGAATTCGGGGAACCGGGGCGGCCGGACTGGGCGGTGCACGTGGCGTTGGCGGTGGACGGCGAACCCGTGGCCGGCGCCGTCGCGCTCCCGGCCGCGGGCATGGTCCTGCACACCGGCCGGCCACCGGTGCTCGCTCCCCCGCCGCCGCCGGGCACCGTCCGGGTCGCACTATCGCGCAGCCGCCCCTCCTTCGAGGTCCGCCAACTCGTGGCCCGGTTGTCGGCCACCGAGGTTCCGATGGGATCGGCCGGTGCCAAGGCGATGGCGGTGGTGCGCGGTGAGGCCGATATCTACGCCCATTCGGGTGGGCAGTACGAATGGGATTCGTGCGCGCCGGTCGCCGTCGCGCTCGCGTCCGGGCTTCATGTGTCCCGGCTCGACGGCTCCCCGCTGCGCTACAACCGGCCCGATCCGTACCTGCCCGATCTGCTCATCTGCCGGCCGGAGCTGGCCGAGATCGCTCTGAAAGCGTTGTCGGAGTAGATACTCCGAGCAGCGGGCGCTGCCCGCAGTGCTACTGCGGGCAGCTGTCGGCGCCCCGGCCTGTGCGCGGGGAACACCTGTCGGCCCACAATGGTCGGACGTTTCCCGTAACGACAGGAGTAGAGCAAGTGAGCGGTCGACTATCCGGCAAAGTAGCTTTCGTCACCGGGGCGGCGCGTGGCCAGGGCCGCGCGCACGCGCAGCGACTGGCGGCGGAGGGCGCCGATATCATCGCGGTCGACCTGTGCGCCCCCTTGCCGCCCGCGGTGCCCTACGATTCCGCGACCCCGGACGACCTCGACGAAACCGTTCGCTTGGTGGAGGGGGCCGGCGGCAAGATCTTCGCCGCCGTCGCCGATACCCGTGACCTCGCGGCGTTGCGCACCGTTGTGGACGAGGGGGTCGCGCGGTTCGGCCGCCTCGATGTGATCGTCGCCAACGCCGGGATCTGTCCGCCGGAACCCTGGGACACCATCACGCCGGAATCGTTCCAGGCGGTGATCGACACCAATGTCACGGGAACCTGGAATACGGTGATGGCCGGCGCGCAGCACATCATCGACGGCGGGCACGGCGGGTCGATCGTGCTCATCAGTTCGGCATCCGGGGTGGCCATGCAGCCGTTCATGGTCCACTACACCTCCAGTAAGCATGCCGTCACCGGGATGGCGCGGGCGTTCGCCGCCGAACTCGGTAAGCATTCGATCCGGGTCAACAGCGTCGCCCCCGGACCGGTGGCCACGCCGATGGGTTCGGGCGATATGGTCGGCGCCCTCACCCGGGCCGCCGAAACCAACGGACAGCTGACCGGGATGAACACCCCGCTGCTGCCGGAGGGGATCGCGATGCCGGAGGATATCGCGGACGCGGTGTGCTGGCTGGCGAGCGAGGAATCCCGGTTCGTCACGGCCGGCAGTATCTCGGTGGATCTCGGTTCGGCGCAGTACTGACAGCAGCCCGCCGCGGCGCAGTCACGCGGCGGCGCGGCGGGTTCTCGTGGGGGTCGCGCGGAAAACCGGTAGGAAAATTCGATATAACACTTTCCGAGAACGGCATTATCAGGCAATCTGGGTACTGCCGTGGACCGCGGGCACGACCGTCACGACAGTTAGGGAAGCCGATGAAATCCAAGGGTGCTTTGATCTGGGGTTACGCGCAGCCGTGGTCGGTCGAGGAGATCGAGATCGGCGATCCCCAGCAGGGTGAGGTGAAGGTTCGGGTCGAAACGGCGGGCCTGTGCCAGTTCGATCAGCGGCTGGCCAGCGGTGACGTCCCCACCGCCGAATTCCCGATCCTCGGCGGGCACGAGGGCGCCGGAGTGATCGTCGAAGTGGGCGCCGGAGTCGATCAGCTCGCCGTGGGCGATCATGTGGTCTTCTCGTTCATCCCGGCCTGCGGGCTGTGCCAATCCTGCCTATCGGGCCATCACAACCTGTGCGACCGCGGACAGGAGCTGCTCACCCGGGGGGCCGTATCCGACGGCACCTTCCGCATCCGCGCCCGCGGCCACGATGTGCACCCCACCTCCCTGATCGGCGCCTTCGCCCCCTACGCGGTGGTGCACAAGAGTTCGGTGGTCAAGATCGACCCCACTATCCCGTTCGATATCGCCTGCCTGGCCAGTTGCAGCGTCACCACCGGATACGGCGCCGTGGTCAACACCGCCACGGTGCGGCCCGGCGAAGATATCGCGGTGATCGGCGCCGGCGCGGTGGGTACGGCCGCGGTGCAGGCCGCCGTGATCTCCGGGGCGCGGCGGATCTTCGCGGTGGATCCGGTCGAGGCCAAATGCACGCAGGCCGCGAAGTTCGGCGCCACCCACACCTACTCCGATATCGATAGCGCGATCGGCGCGATCGAGGAGATCACCGGCGGGCAGATGTGCCGGACGGTGATCGTGGCGGTCGGCCGGTGCGACGGCCACGATCTGGCCAAATGGATGCGGATCACCGCCAAGGCCGGTACCTGCGTACTCGCCGCCACCGGCGATGCCGCCGAAACCAATCCCCGGATGAACCTGTCGGCGCTGACCTTCCAGCAGAAGAGCCTGTGCGGCACCCTGTTCGGCGGCGGGAACCCGCAACTGCTGATCCCGGAGGTGCTGGCGCTCTACAAACTGGGCGATCTCGGGCTCGGCGATATGATCACCCGCGAATACTCGCTCGAGCAGATCAACGAGGGGGTCACCGATATGCTCGAAGGCCGCAATATCCGCGGGATCATCCGGTTCACCGACGCCGATCGCTGACCGGCGCCGGACCACCGGAGATCAGAACACGACGCGGCTCACCGCCTCCGCGATCAGCGCGGGTTTGCTACCGCCCTCGGTTTCGACGGTGTGCTGGACGACCAGCTGCAGTGCACCGCCGGACACCTCGGTCGCATCCACCAGGACGGCAGTGGAGCGCACCTTCGCGCCCACCGGCACCGGACTCGGGAACCGGACCTTGTTGGAGCCGTAGTTGATCCCCAGTTTCGCGTTCTCGAACGCGAAGATCTGCGAACCGAGCAGCGGCAGCATCGACAGGGTCAGATAGCCGTGGGCGATGGGCCCGCCGAACGGGCTCTCCCGCTTCGCCCTTTCCGGGTCGACATGGATCCACTGGTGATCTCCGGTCGCCTCGGCGAACTGGTCGACCATCTGCTGGGTGACCTCCACCCAGTCGCTGGTGCCGAGCGTCTCCCCCACTGCTGCGAGAACTTCGTCCTTGCCGGTGAATGTGCGCACAGATGTCTCCTTCGATTCCGTGCCGCGCGCTGTCGCGACATCGCCACTCCGCTAATAGGTATTCCGCACTTCGTCCCGGAGTTCAACCCGAACTGAGACATTTTCATCCTGAGTCGCAAATTCCTCGGCGCTGCCGAGCCTCCTCAGGCAGCGGGGTCCAGCACGATCTTGATCGCGCCGTCGTCCTTGGCCTGGAACATGCGGTACGCCTCGGGCGCCGCGGACAAGGGCAGGTGGTGGGTCGCGAAGGTTTCCACACCGAGCGGATCGCTGTCGTCCAGCAGCGGCAGAATATCGTCGGACCAGCGCTTCACATTGGCCTGGCCCATACGCAACTGGATCTGTTTGTCGAACAGCACCCGCATCGGCATCGGATCGGCCATCCCGCCGTACACACCGATGATCGAGATCGTGCCGCCGCGCCGGACGATATCGATCGCGGTATGCAACGCGGCGAGCCGGTCCAGGCCCGCGGCATTCATCGCGGGCGCGGCCACCGCGTCGGGCAGGTACGAGACGACCCGCTGCGCTACGGCCGCCACCGGCGACCCGTGCGCCTCCATACCGACCGCCTCGATCACCGCATCGCTACCCCGGCCGTCGGTGCGGTCGCGTACCGCGTCCGCCACCCCACCACCCACAGCACCCAGATCGATGGTGTCGATACCGTGCGCGGCAGCGCGGTCCAGCCGTTCGGCCACCAGATCCACGCCGATCACCCGCAACCCGCGATGGTGCGCGATCCGCGCCGCCATCTCGCCGATCGGGCCGAGCCCGAGGACGGTCACCGATCCACCGTCCGGCACGGCGGCGTATTCGACGGCCTGCCACGCGGTCGGCAGTACATCCGACAGGAACAGATACCGGGTGTCGGCGGGACCGTCGGGCACCCGGATATGAGTGAAATCGGCATACGGCACCCGCAGGTATTCGGCCTGACCACCCGGCACCTGACCGTAGAGCTTGGAGTAACCGAACAGCGCCGCGCCACACCCCTGATCCCGCACCTGCGTGGTCTCGCACTGGGTCATCAGCCCCTGCCGGCACATCACGCAACCACCGCAGCTGATCTGGAACGGCACCACCACGCGGTCGCCTTTCGAGAGGTTGGTGACCCCGGCACCGACTTCCTCGACCACCCCGATCGCCTCGTGCCCGAGCACATCGCCCGCGGACATGAACGGGCCGAGTAGTTCGTACAGATGCAGATCGGATCCGCAGATCGCGGTGGAGGTCACCCGGACGACAGCATCACCAGGTTCCTGGATCCGCGGATCGGCCACATCGGATACCTGCACATCGCGTTTGCCCTGCCACGTCACAGCCTTCATATCCGCTCCCTCGACCGACGCCTACGCTGTTCCGGCTGAAACACGGCGCGGTCGAGCGGCCGCGGCGACTGCCGGTTGGTCCGGTCGGCGGTCTACCCGGGGCGGACTGTCACAAACGTCACGGGTACGAGCAATCCCCACGGTTGCGCGTACCGAGCGAGTCGGGACCCGAGCCCACGAAGTATCGGAGGCACTGCAACGTCGGGCGGGCCGCTGTGTTCCGCCCCGTTCACGCTGGGCCCGTTCTGTGGCGCTCGCGGGGAACAGCTGTCGACCACAATGCCCATGCCACCAGTACCGGCTGGAACAACAGGCGCACAAACCGGCTCCTATCGCTGTTCAGGCCGAAACCGTCACGTTTGTGCACGTACTGCGCGACATTCCCGGGAAACACCGCGACGAAGAACACCGCGAGCAGACGACCTGCCATAACACGGTCGCGCGTGATCAAGGCCAGACCGGACCCCAACGCGATCTCGATCCCCCCGGAGGCCATGACCACGCCGTCTTCATCAAGAGGTACCGATTTCGGCACTTGGACGCGGAAGGTGTCACGCGCCCAGAACAGATGACTGAAACCTGCGAATACGAGCGCGGCCGCCAGAGCGAACCGACCGACCGTGCGCGCCGGGGTGGTGGGCGGTGGAGCGGGCAATTTCGTGCGTGTCATGGCACCGGCATACCCAGCCGATCCAACCTCAGACACCCATGCATTCGAGTCAGCGCGTGGTGGGGCTCTTTTTCCGGCCCGGGCCGAGAAAGTCCCGTAGCCGGGATATCTCCGCGTCCAGGGCGGTCGCGAATCCCTTGCCCTTGGGCGCGCCATTTTCAAAACCCACGTCGAATTCGCTGCCGGCGCCCGCGCAGGTGGCCCAGCCGATCACCCGGTCGCGCCACAGCATCGGCATGGCGTAATAGCCGCGGACCCGCTTCGCGACGGGTGTGTAGGCCTCGAACCGGTAATCCCATCCCCAGATCGCGCCGAACCGCTTCCGGTCCCACACCAGCGGGTCGAACGGTGCCAGGAAACGCACCCGGGCCGGTGCCGGGCGGTCGGTGGGTACCAGATCGGCCGGCCATAGGTACCGCACGCCGTCGACGGTGCGGGCGGCGAGTTCGCCGGTGGCACGGAGTTCCCGGATCGTGGCCGAACCGGTGGCGTCGCCGATCGGGCGTACCGCCCGGTTGACCGTCGCGGTGAGCGTCGATTCCGCCGCCGGGGCGAGGGTGCGGGCGATACGCAGCGCCAGCGCCCGGCGCCGCGCCGCCGGATCCCATTCCGGTTCCTCGGGGGCCGGAGCCGCCTCGTAACGCCGGATCCCGGAGACCCGGTCGGCCACCCGCAGCAGCCCGTAGCGATGTAACTCCTCGAGCAGCACGGTGGTCGCCGAGGAGGTACCGCCCCAGGCGTTCACCACCCCGCGATGACCGAAATGCTCCTGTAGTTCGCGCGGGTGCACCACCCCGCGTTCCCTGACGAATTCCAGGACCTCTGCCGAATGGGTGTCGTGCGGGTAGGCGCCGTTCGTCGCCCGCGGGTGTCGCCGAGGGTGCAGGATCGGGCGCAGCCGCGGCACGGTGTAGCCGTAGGCGTACACGATATCTTCGTCGATGCCGAGTTCGCGATAGCGGCGATCGAGATCCCCGGCCCGGTAACCGCGGACCCGCTGACGCAGGATCAGATCCTGGGCGCGCGCCGGTGCGCGGATCGGATCGGCCTGGACGAACTCCATATCGGCCAGGGCGCCGGCGAGCGTTTCGGGAGTACGGGGCAGGGACCAGGACACCGCGTTCGCGCGCAACCATGCCGAAGACATGCGGCGAGACTATCGACGCCCTCCGACATCCCGGCAAACCCGTCGGGCGCGTTTGCGGCGGCGTCTGCAGGGTAGCGCCCCGGTATGGCCCCGACTGTGCGCTCACTGCTTTCTCCCCGGTTGATCACCACACCTGTCGCCACGGTGACCGGGGCGATGCGGTCGGGGGCACAGCGGGCAGTCGACACCGGGTGGCAGGTGGTGGAAACCCCGGTGCGGACCGCGGAGAAGATGGCCACGACGGTGGCCTCCGGGATCGCGCCCCTGCTACCCGGCCAGAACAGCGGGCTTCGTGACGATCTGACCGCACTGCTCGACCCGCGGGACCGGCGCGCGCAACGCCGGGTCGCATTCTCCGACGATATGGCGACCATCGAGATCCAGGGCTTGGACGACAGCCACCGATCCGCGGTCACCGGGGCATTGGAACAGCATCTGGGCCGGTTGCGCGGCGTGCAGTGGTGGCGGGTCAACGCGGTGACCGGGCGGATCGTGACGGCGCTGTCCAGCGGCGCCGACCTGGACCGGCTGCTGGCGGAGATCGAGGAGGTCGAGCGCGAATCCGAGGTCGCCGACGCCGGCTGGAGCCGGGCCGTGGAATTCCCGGCCGACCGGGAACCGGTGATCGCGGCCGCGATCGAGGTGGCCGGCGATATCTGCGCGATCGCGATCTCCGCCGCCGGCACCGTACCCCCGCTGCGCGGGGTCATGCGCGGTGTGCGCTCGGTGGCGGCGTTCACCGACGCCCAGCCCCGGCTACGCCGGCACCTCGAGGAGCGGCTCGGCAGTACCCGCACCGACCTCCTGCTGGCGGTGGCCAATGCCGCGGGTTCGGCGCTCGGCGAGGGCGCCGCCGGCGGCGTGACCAATCTGGTGGCCGATACCGTCCAGCGCGGTTTCGCCCTCACCGAAGCCGTGGCCCGGCACGCGCAGTGGCGCGAATGGGAGGCCGATATCGTCGACGCCGAACATTTCCGGGTCGACAAACCGCTACCGCGTTTCACCCGGCCGGCCGATATGCCGCGCGGGCCGGTGGAGCGGGTCGCCGACGAAACCTCCGCCGCGGCGCTCGCCGGTGCCACCACCCTCGCCGGACTCGGCCGGGCGGGCGATATCGCCGACGCTCTCATCCTCGGCGCGCCGAAAGCGGCGCGGGCCGGGCGGGAGGTCTACTCGGCGACCGTATCCACCACCCTGTCCGCCGCCGGTGTCCTGACGCTGCACCCGGCCGCGTGGCGGCGCTTCGACAGGCTGACGGCGGTGGTCGTCGACGCCGAATCGCTGGCCACCACCCGGCGGGTGGTGCTCGAGGCCGAGAGTGCCGATGCGGAGTGGCCGGACGCGCGGGTCTGGAGTACGGCGCAACGGTTGCTGTGGGAACCGCAGGACAACACCGGCGCCGACGGCCATCCGCTGCGGCTGGTGCACCCGCATTCCGGAACCCGCGACCGCGGCACCACCAGCCGCCCGGTGGAGCGGGAACTGCGCGACGGCGACCGGGTCGTCGGACGGGTAGTGGTCGGCCGCGAACTGGATCCGCGCGCACATGGTGTGCTCAACGCCGCCCGGCGTGCGGGCTTGCGCATCGTGCTCGCCGGTCACCGCGATGCCGCCGAATTACGCGGTCTCGCGGATGAATTCGTCGCCGCGCGCGGATCGCTGAGCGGGCATGTGGAACGCCTGCAGCAGGACGGTCACGCGGTGGCGGTGCTGAGCACCCGGGCGCACAAGGCGCTCGATCACGCCGATGTCGCGATCGGTCTCATCGGGTGCGAAGGCGGCGGTATCCATGTGCCGTGGTCGGCGGATCTGCTGTGCCGCAACCTGGAGCAGGTGCGGCGCACGCTGGCGGCGGTCGGACCGGCGCGGCAGGTCAGCGAACGCGGTCGCACCCTGGCATTGTCGGCCTGCAGCCTCACGGGGCTGATCCTGGCCGCCGCACCGGCCGCCCGGTCCCGGACCGCACCGATGATCGCGGCGAACTTCGCGGGACTGTTCAACGGCGCGGTCACCGGTCTGCGGGCCGCCCAGCCGGAGGTCGTGGGCGCGCCCGCACCACTGTTGCCCTGGCATGCCCTCGAACCCGACGAGGTGCTGTCCCGGTTGCCGGAGCCCGCAAGCCCGGCGGAACGGCAGACCGACGAGCCCGCCGGCCGCGGCGCGATACCGAGCGTGCTCGCGCCGGTCACCGGCTATCTCGGCCATATGCGGCGCGAGCTGGCCGACCCGCTGACTCCGGTGCTCGGCGTGGGCGCGGTGGCGACCGCGATTCTCGGCGCCCCCTCCGATGCCGTGCTGCTGTCCTCGGTACTCACCGTGAACGCCATGATCTCCGCCCGTCAGCGGCAGGCCGCGGAGAACGAACTGCAGGAACTGCTCGAAGGTGAGCGGCTGACCGGCCGGGTGATCGACCGGGCCGAAATCGGCGCCGCGGAACCCGCGGGCACCGAGGTCCCCGCCGACTGCCTCGAGGTCGGGGACGTATTCGTCGTCCGCGCGGGCGAGGTGGTTCCCGCCGACGCGCGGCTGCTGCGCACCGAAGACCTGGAGATGGACGAATCCGGGCTGACCGGTGAATCGGTGACGGTTCCCAAGGGGGTCGAGGCCACTCCCGGCACCGCTGTCGGCGACCGCGCCTGCCTCGTATTCGAAGGCACCACCGTGGTCAGCGGTTCCGCAGTGGCGGTGGTCGTTGCGGTGGGCGCCGATACGCAGGCCGGCCGCGCGACCGCGGGTGCGGTCCCCCCGGACAAGGGTGGGGTGCAGGCACAGTTGCGTTCACTCACCGACCGGGCGCTACCGCTGACGCTGACCGGCGGCGCGATCGTCACCGCGCTCGGCGGCCTCCGCGGGCGCACCCTGCGCGCGGCGATCTCCGACGGTGTCGGGGTGGCAGTGGCCGCGGTGCCCGAAGGGTTGCCGCTGGTGGCGACGGTGGCGCAGCTCGCGGCGGCGCGGCGGTTGTCCCGCTACGGGGTCCTGGTCCGTTCCAACCGCGCGGTGGAGGCCCTGGGCCGGATCGACGAATTGTGCTTCGACAAAACCGGCACGCTCACCGAGGGCCGGTTGCGGCTCACCGCACTTGCCGATCTCGACGAGCAATGGCGGCCCGACAGCGAATCCGCCACGGCGCAACGGTTGTTGCGGGCCGCCGCCCGGGCCTGCCCCGAACCCGACGACGGGCCGGTGCTGCACGCCACCGACCGTGCCGTTCTCGACGCCGCCGCCGAAACGCTCGGGTCCGACGCACACCGCTGGGACCCCCTCGACGAGATCCCGTTCGAATCCAACCGCGGATATGCCGCGGCTTTCGGCCAGACCGCGCACAAACTGCGGCTCATGGTGAAGGGCGCACCGGAGGTCGTCCTGCCGCGCTGCACGCGGGTGCGCACCGGTACGAAACCGGATCCCGCCCTGTCCGACGAGCTGCGTGAACGCGCCGATGCCAAGGTGCACGACCTCGCCGAACAGGGGCTGCGGGTCCTCGTGGTGGCCCGCCGCGACCTGCCGGAGCATCCGCAGGATATGGAGAACGCTGTCGAGGAACTCACCCTGCTCGGCTTCCTGGGGATCGCCGATACCCCGCGCCCGCAGACTCCGTATCTCGTACGCGCGCTGCAGGACAACGGGGTCGGTGTCCGCATGATCACCGGCGACCACCCGGTCACCGCGGCCGCGGTCGCCCGGCAGCTCGGGATCACCGTGGGCACGGTCACCACGGGCGCGGACCTGGACGAACTCGACGACACCGAGCGGCGGGAGCTGATCGAACGCAGCACCGTGTTCGCCCGGATCGACCCGGAGCAGAAGGTCGGGATCGTCACAGCGCTGCGCCGCAGCGGCCATGTCGTGGGAATGACCGGTGACGGCAGCAACGATGCCGCCGCGATCCGCACCGCCGATATCGGGATCGGTATCGCCGCGCACGGTTCGGCGGCCGCCCGCAATGCCGCCGACCTGGTGCTCACCGAACCCGACCCGCGGGCGCTGCTACACGCGCTGGTCGAAGGCCGCAGTATGTGGCAGCGGGTCGCCGATTCGGTCGCGGTGCTGGTCGGCGGTAACGCCGGCGAGATCGCGTTCACCCTGTTCGGGACCGCGGTCGGCGGCCGGGCACCGCTGGGCACCCGCCAGTTCCTGCTGGTCAATCTGCTCACCGATATGTTCCCGGCCCTGGCGCTCGCGCTGGCCGGCGGCCAGGAAGGTGTCGAAACGCAGGACGACCCGGACTGGGTGGAGGAGCGGGCACGTCAGCTCGCCGCGATCCCACCGGCCAGCCTCGGCTCCGATCTGATCCGGACGATCGCCGTCCGCGGTGTCGCCACCGCGACCGGCGCGTCGGCCGCCTGGCTGGTCGGCCGCTACACCGGCACTCAGCGGCGCGCCGACACCATCGGGCTGGTCGCGCTGATCGGTACCCAGCTGGGCCAGACCCTGGTCGCCGGCTACCGCAGTCCACTGGTCTGGCTCACTACCGCCGCCAGCGGTGCGGTGCTGGGGATCGTCGTCATGACACCGGGGCTGGGCGCCTACTTCGGCTGTACCCCACTCGGCCCGATCGGCTGGTCCGTCGCGACCACCGCGGCCGCGGGTGCCACCGCGGGATCCGCACTGCTCCCCCGACTGCTTCCCGGCGTGGAAACGGGTCGCGCCGACACCCCGGCCTTAACCGACTGCGAACAGGAATCGCTCACCGCGGCGGACAACGCCGAACCGGCCGAGGTCGAGTAGGACGCGAAACCGGTCTCGCCGCCCACCGAAGGGCCATGAGCACGGAACGGCTCGAGCGCTCTGCCGACCTCGTCGGATCACCTGACGGCATGCGCCGAAGCGCGCCGGCCGGAGACACGATGCGGTCGGTGCAGGCGCGAGATGTCTCGGGGTCCGGGTGTGGTTACAGGGCGAGCATTTCGGCCGCTATCCGGTCGGCCGAAGCGTGGCGCAGGGCGGTGCCCATGTCGTCGAGGACGAGTAGCCGCGCCCCGGGGATCTCGGCGGCGAGGACTTCGCCGTTGCCGAGCGGGAAGAACGGGTCGGCGCGGCCGTGCACCACGAGCGCAGGCATATCGAGCTGCCCGAGCCGCTCCCGCCAGCGCGGGGTGCAGTCGATCCGCGAGAACACCATCCCGAGCTGGTTCGCCTGGTGCACCGCGGGATCGCCCGACGGTGTCCGGTCCCAGATCCGGGTCGCCGTCGCCCGTGCCTGCTGCGGATCGTTGCCCATCGGCTCGGCGCCCTCGGCGGCGAACGCCGCGACAGCGTCCCGGTCGGTCCAGTCCGGCCGTGGGCGGGCGAATATCGCGCCCATGACCGCGTGGTCGTGGTCGGGCAGGTCCTTGTCGACCGGGCCCGGCGCCACCGGCCGGGTGCCGACGAGGGTCAGCGCGGAGAATATGTCCGGGTGGTCCAGCGCTGCGACCTGAGCGACCATCCCGCCGACGCCGGCCCCACCGAGGTGGGCGGTCCCGGCGCCGAGCACCTCGACCAGAGCAACCGCGTCGGCGACGAGATCCCGCAGGTCGTATGCCGGGTTCTCCGGGTCGAGGGTTGTCGATGCGCCGGAGTCGCGCAGGTCGTACCGGACCACGCGCCGTCCCTCCATGGCGAGCCGCTCGCACAGTGCGTCGGGCCAGGACAACATTGTTGTGCCACCGGCCAGCAGGACCAGCGGATCCCCGGCACGGCCGAAGCTCTCGACGCCGAGTTCGACACCGTTTGCCCGCACCGAGGTCATGCCCGATCGAGACGGTCCTGTCATTCCTGAACTCCTGTCTGCCGGTTCATCCGGAGATATCGACGACAGGTCCACCCGAAAGTCATCGGTGCCGCAAGAGACGAGAAGGGATCCCGGGCCTGTCACCCGGGATCCCTTGGAGTGCAGCACTCAGCGACGGTCGTCGGGGTCGGTCCCTTCGGTCTCGATCCGTTCCTTGCGGACGGTATCGGAGACGGTCTGTTCGTCCTCGACCTCGTCGACCGCGAGCCGGACTCGTTCGACGGGGACGGATTCCTTGTTCACGGTCACCCGCTCTTCGTGCAGTGTGACCTCGCGTTCTTCGTCGCCCAGGTCCGCGTTCACCGAACTGGGATCGGTGATGGGTTCCCGCTCGACGTGCACCTCCTCGTGGCTGGTGGGCACGGTGACCGATTGTTCCTCGGTGACCACGTATTTACGCATCCGCGCCCGGCCGGACTCCTGCTGTTCGGTGCCGACGTCGAGCTGTTCCTCCGAGCGCACCATGGACTCCCGATCCGCGGGCGACGCGGTGGTCCCGCCCATCCCTGCAGCGGTGCCCATACCTGCGGCGGTGCCCATACCGGCCGCTGTACCTGTACCGGTGGTCTCGCCGCCGGGTCGTTCGGCGTGGCGCCCGTAGTCGTCCCAGCCGGGGTGGCCGGGGTCGATTCCGTAGTGGACGAACAGTTCGTCCTCCGATTCGCGGCTGATCAGGCCGTCGTGTTCCAGATGCGGCGCGGATTTCACCGCTTCCTTGTGCACCCGGACCTGCAGTTCTCTGGTGTCCTGTCGCAGCTGGGCTCCGGCCAGCGGGACCAGTGAATCGTCCTTGAACAGTCCGGTGCTCACCGACGCCCAGGTCGGGGCGCCGGAAGAATTGTCGACGTAGACCCGCTTCACCTTGCCGATCTTGTCGCCGTCCAGGTCGTAGACGGCGTCTCCGATCAGTTCTTCCACCTGTTGAGCCATGGCTCCTCCTAGCTTCTCGTCCGATACGTGATCGGCGAACCGAGTCGCGTCACGCGGACCGTTCCCGGATCCGGGCGCTTCGGGGGTGGCTGTCCCCGGACCCGGGTGCCGGTCGCCGCCGCGATTCGGCGTGCTCGCCGCTCCCGGTGTTCGGTTCCGCATCGGGCGCGGCTTCGGCTCTTCTCGGGTAACCGGCGGGCACTCAGTGCGGAGTGCCGATCGGCTACATCCCCGGCAACTACCCGGGTTATTTCCGGGCAAACAGGGCCGCCGGAAAATTTTCGGAATCCCGGCCCGTGCGGGCGGCGTTATCGCCGGCTACCGCGCCCGGCGAGCACCGGTTCCGGATCAGGGCAGTCGCCGGTAGATGATCGGCTGAGCGGCGATACCGTTCGCCGCGAAATTCGCGAGGACGAAGGAACGGAATGTGGGCCGCAGGAGCAGCCCGGGAAGAAAGGTGCGCAGCGCCGGCCAGGAGGCGTGGTTGATCAGCGTATAGTCGGCGGGCTCACCCGGCAGCGGGCGCATGGGCGCCGAATTCGGCAAGGCCGTCTTCCGCTGGAACCAGCCGGCGGTGCACTCCCAGATATCGTGCACCGTCCGGGGATCGTCGCCGTAGAAGTAGTTGAACAGAAACCAGTGGTCGGGGCCGTGGTCGACATCGGCGATCCGGGCGGGACCGCTCGCCGCGACGAGATGGGTACGGCGGGCCGCGTCTCCCAGCAGGCCGGAAAGCTCGAGCCAGGCCGGATCGGCGCGAATGGCGGCGAGATCGGCCACCGATTCCGACCTGACGAGTACGACGACGTCGAAACGTGCGGGAGTCATACCGGCGCCGTGAAGGATCTCCGCGCCCTCCCCCGGAGGGCGCAGCGCGGCGCGGAAGGCCGTCACCTCGAGCACATCGTGCCGGGCGGCCAGCCGCTCGACCGGCCGCCCGATCCGTGCCAGGGTCCGGCGGCGCGCCGCCGAAGGCCGCGGTAGGGCCCCGGCCCAGTCACCGATCTCGGCGGCGAGCAGCAGGAACCCATTGCCGGTGGGGGCGGCGAGACGGGCTTTGCTCGCGTGCTGTTGGTTGACGACGCGCATGGTGGACTCCTCGAGTGGTTCGGTTCAGCGGCGGTCGAGCCCGGACAGCCGGTAGGCGAGCCGGCGCCGGACGGTCGGGGCGGCACCGGCGATGCGTAGCCCGATATTGCGTAACGGCCGCGCAGTGGCCGGCATGGTGGCGGCATCGGTGAGCCGCCCGGCAGTCGACATCACCGAGCGGGCGGTGGTGCGCCGCGCGGCGGCATGCTCGTCGAGCAGTGTCGCGGTCTCGCCCTGCAGGACCCGGGACAGGACCCGGCCGGTGGTGACGGCGTCTTCGATACCGAGGTTCATTCCCTGTCCGCCGGCGGGCGAGTGGACATGGGCGGCGTCACCGGCAAGCAGGATCCGGCCGCGCCGATAGCTGTCGGCGAGGCGGTGGTGGACGCGGAAGCGCGACCCCCACACCACCTCTGTGACCGCCGCCGGAACGGCGCGCGGGCCACGGTCGTCCAGCAGCCGCTGCACGAAACCGGTATCCGGATCGTGCGGTGCGTCGTCGGCGACGGCGACGGCGACGACCCGGTACATATCGCCGGGCAGCGGTGCCACCACTACCAGGCCCGCCGGGGAGAAGTAGAGGATCACCTCGTCGCGTGGGATACCTCCGGTCGACCGGATATCGGCCAGGACGAACGATTCCGCGTAACTGCCGCCGGTGAATCCGATCCCCGCCTGCTCGCGTACCGTGCTGTGCATCCCGTCCGCGCCGATCAGATACCTGGCGGATACCGGTGCGCCGGTGGACAGCGTCGCGGTGACCGAGTCGTCGTCCTGGGCGATGGCCCTCACCGTGGCCGGGCGGTCCACGACAACGCCCAGTTCGGTCGCCCGTGCCAGCAGGAATTTCTCCGTATCGGCCTGCGAGATCATCAGCGTGTAGGGGTAGGCGGTGGGCAGTCCGGCGAACGGCACCGATACCAGCGCCCGGTCCCGGTCGCGGATGGTGAAGCGCGGGATCGGTATTCCGCGACCGGCCAGTGCCGGGACGACGCCGTAGGGCTCGAGGAGTTCGAGGGTGCGCGAATGCACGACGGCGGCGCGGGAGGTGTTCGCGCCGGCGGCCTGATCGTCGACCATCCGAACGCGGTGCCCGTGCTGGGTGAGGACGATCGCGGCGGTGAGGCCGACCGGCCCGGCGCCCACGACGATCACGTCGATTTCGGGTGTGGACATGTCTCCCACCTGCGCTTCCGTGAAGTCAACAACTGTTGGCATCAACGATAGAGCGACCCGGAAAGCTATGTCAACATTTGTTGGCCTACACTTGTTGACATGAAGAGATCGGCAGCGGAAACGAAAGAGTTGATCCTCGCGGCGGCGCGTGAGCGTTTCGCCGCCGACGGCTACGAACGCGCGACCATCCGTGCGATCGCCGCGGACGCCTCGATCGACCCGGCCATGGTCATGCGCTACTTCGGCAACAAGGAGCGGCTCTTCGCCGCGGCCGCCGAATTCGATCTGGAACTACCGGATCTGTCGGCCGTCGCACGCGAACACATGGGTACCGCACTCGTCGCCCACTTCCTGGAGCGCTGGGAACGCGACGAGGCCCTGCTCATCCTGCTGCGGGCAGGTGTCACCAACGAGGCCGTCGCCGAACGGATGCGCGCGATCTTCGCCGGCCAGCTCGGACCCGTGATCACGGCAGCCGGCAACGACCCGCACGAGGCCCCGATCCGCGCCGGCCTGGCCGCCACCCAGATCCTCGGTATGGCCCTGTGCCGGTTCGTTCTGCGCTTTCCGCCGCTGGTCACCATGCCCCGGGACGAGGTGATCGCCTGGCTGGGCCCGACAGTTCAGCGCTACCTCACCGGCACCGCGAAATCGGACGTCACCGCGGTGGCGGCGCTGCCGAACTCGCAGCGGTGATCTCCGCCCGGTACCGCTCCACGAAGGGCAGCACCTGCTGGCCGATCACCTTGTTGTATTCGGCCGGATGCTGCCGCGGATCGGCGTGCCCCGTGCCACGCGGCTTCACCACCAGCAGATTGCCGTTCACCCCACCGACCTGGTCGATCAGCACCTGATGGGTGCGGGCGACGTCGACCACGCGGTCGCGGGTGGCGTTGTGGGGCCGGAGGAAGACGATGGCCGGGCGCGGTTTACCGCGCGCCGCACCGGACAGGTGCCGGAGGTCGTCGGTGGCGCCGCCGGCGACAATGGCCAGGAACTGGGATTCGATGAGCCCGTTGCTGGCGGCATCGGCGTTGAAGATCTTGTCCCGCAACACCTGTTCGACCGCGGCACCCAACTGGTCGAACCGGATTCCCGGGACGCCTGTGAAGTCGAGAAACCGTTCGCGCCGGGCATAGGTCTCCACCGCGATCCGCAGGCCGCGACTTTCCCGCGCGCCGGGCAGCCAGCCCATCCACCGGACCATATCCTCACCGAGACCCCGGCTTTCGGGGCGTACGGCATCGAGGTCCAGGGGTGTGCAATCCAGCAGTACCGCCAGCAGCCGCCGGTCGCTGCCGGTGTGGATATGCCGCGCGACCTCCAGCGCGATCACTCCGCCCATACTGTGCCCCGCCAGCACGATATTGCGCACCCCCGACATGACGGCGGCGCGAATGACCAGTTCGGCGATCACCTCGGTATCGATACCGCGATTGTCGTAGCGGATCGCCCACACCGAACCCATCTCGCGCAGCGCGGGCAGTGCGGCGGCCGTATCGCTGGCGTTCAGACCGCCCAGCCCGACGAAATCGATGACCGCGGTATCCCGCAGAGCCGGTTCGGCCGGTCCGGCGACCGGCAGCAGCGCGGGTTCGGTGCGGGCCAGGCGCTGCCGCTCCGGCGCCACATCGTGCTCCCAGTACTGCGCGAAGGCGACCAGGGCGATCGTCAGTAGTACGGCAACCCGCAGCAACGCCTGTCTGGTGCGCGACAATGCCTTCCACCGGTAACTCGGGCGCGTTTCGCGCAACCGGGCCCGGCGGCGTTCATCGCTCCAGTCCGCGACGGTGGACGGATGCCATTCGTCCATCGGCGACATGGACTCCACTGTATGCGTCCATCGGGTCCGCGACCGGTGCGCCGATCGGCCGTAGCGGCGCCGGTCACCCCTTGGCGACCCCCTCGATCAGCAACCGGCGGATGGCCTCGTTCAACTCCGCGATGGCCTGTTCGTCCGGGTCACGCAGACCGTGGACGACCCCGGCCAGCAGCATGCCGGTGACCGCGCGGGCAGTATTTCGGGTGTCCAGATCGGCACGTAGATAGCCGAGCTCGACCCCGTGATCGAGATATCCGGCCGTGAGCGCGTCGGCGGTGTCGAGCAGGCCGTACAGGCGCCGGGTCAGCTCGTCGTCGATACCGGGCGCGTGGAACAGCAGCAACTGCGCCACCCGGCGATCGGCGAGCAGGATGCGGGTGAGCGCGTCCCCGATCCGTTCGATCTGGTCCCGGTATTCGTCCAGCGTGCTCGCCGCGTCCGGGGCGTTGTCGGTACCGAGCGCCTCGACGATACGCGCGGACAGATCGTCGATCACGTGGTCGATGATGTCGCGTTTGTTGCTGAAGTACCGGTAGAAGGTGCCGTGCCCGATACCGAGGTCGGCGGCGATATCGGCGATACCGGTGGCGTGGTAGCCCTTCTCCGCGAAGCAGACGAAAGCGGTATCGATGATCTCGCGCCGTAGTTCGGCCTTACGGCGTTCGGCCCGCGTCTGTGGCTTCGTCACGCTCCCGATGATACGGTCATCACAAACGGAATGAGGTGTCATTCCGTGACGTGTGATTCAGTTCGCTGGGAGGTTCGACGTGGCACCTCGGTACGACGCCGTCGTGATCGGTGCGGGATTCGGTGGTATGGGGGCGGGTATCGAGCTCGACCGTCTCGGCCTCGGCAATTTCGTGATACTCGAACGGGAAGCCGATCTGGGCGGTACCTGGTTCGTCAACCACTACCCCGGTCTCGCCGTCGATATCGCCTCGGTGACCTACTCGTACTCCTTCGAACCCAACCCGTTCTGGTCGCGCCTGTTCGCCCCCGGTGCCGAACTGAAGAAGTACGCCGACCACGTCGCGGACAAGTACCGGCTCCGGGAACGGATGCGCTTCGACACCACGGTCGAGAGCGCCCACTGGGACGCCGCAGAGCAGCACTGGGTGGCCACCGTGGCCGGTGGGGAAACGCTCACCGCCCGCTATCTGCTGACCGCGACCGGTTTCCTCTCCCAGCCCTACACGCCGCCCTTCCCGGGGATCGACACCTTTGCCGGCAAGATCATCCACACCACCGCCTGGGACGAATCCTATGATCTCGGCGATCGGCGGGTCGCGATCATCGGCACCGGCGCCACGAGTGTGCAGCTGGTGCCCGAGATCGCCGCCCGCGCCCGTGAACTCACCGTTTTCCAGCGCACCCCGATCTGGGTGGTGCCCAAGATCGATACGGCTATTCCGGACGCGGTGCAGCGGCTCTTCGCCCGGATACCCGCGACGCAGAAGGCGGCCCGGATGGTCAATACGACCATGCTGGAGGCCTTGATGGTGGTCGGCGTGCTGCATTACAAACAGGCCCGGCCGCTGAACAAGGCCGCGGCACTGCTGGCCAAGGCACATCTGCGCGCTCAGGTCCGCGACGAACGGCTCCGCGAGCAACTGACACCCCACTACGATTTCGGGTGTAAGCGGCCGACGTTCTCCAACCACTACTTCGCCACGTTCAACAAACCGCACGTCCGGTTGGAAACGAACCCGATCGAACGGGTGGAGGCGGACGGTATCGTCACCGCCGACGGGGGCCGGACCCCCATCGATACCCTGGTCCTGGCCACCGGATTCAACCTGTGGGACGCCAACTTCCCGGCCTTCGAGATCGTCGGCCGCGACGGGGTGGACCTCGGAAAATTCTGGCGCGAGAACCGCTTCCAGGCCTACGAGGGAATCACGGTGCCGAAATTCCCGAACTTCCTGAGCCTGAACAGCCCGTACTCCTACAGCGGATTATCGTATTTCACGACCATCGAAGCGCAGATGAAGCATATGGGCCGGCTCTTCGGCGAGTTGCGGCGCCGCGGCGAAACGACCTTCGAGGTCACCGAACGCGCCAACACCGAATTCCTGGAACGGGTGACCGGGAAACTCGATTCCTCGGTGTTCTACGGCGGCGACTGCGCCACCGCCCGCAGCTACTATTTCAATCAGCACGGCGAAGCCGCGCTACTGCGTCCTACCAGTACCGTCAACGCCCACCGCGAAGCGGTACGGTTCCCGCTCGACGACTACGCCTACGGCGCCACCACCTGATCGGCCCACCCGGATCGGCGCCTCCGGGTGCACGGTGGTCGTGCGAATCCACGTAGATCAGGCCTCGCCCGGCCGCACCGGCGATTTCACCGGGAAGCAGGCGCGGCGCGCCCCTGGGCCGTGCCTGTCGCAGGGGGCACCGGCGCGCACCGATGATCTTGGGACCGATGGAGAAGGTCCCGCCACTTCCTTGTGACCTCACGCAGAATCGGGCGTATACGCGGCCGGAGCCGACCGCTACGATCGGTGCGCGTCGTAAAGTAAGCCGCCACGCGCGGAACTGGGGCCACGGCCACAAGCCAACGGAGACAGTTCGTTCGAGCGATCACCGCGCTCGCTGCCTCCGGGCCGCCGCGGCGGCAGTTTCGCGGCGACGGCAGTCGCCCGCATACCTCGCCTATCCCTCGGCGACGGGCCGAACGGCATCACGAGTGCCCGGCCCGTCGCCGGGTCGTTTCCTGCTGTCCGAAAGAAGATCGTGTTCAGAGTTTCCACCCGAATCCTGATCCTGCTGCTGACCCTCGTCTCGGTCGCGCTGTTCGGCGTCGAGGCGAAAGCCGAACCGCTGTATCCCCAGCCCGATCCGGACCCCTTCTACGCCGAACCCGATAACCTGGGCGATCTCCAGCCCGGTGATGTGGTCCGGACCCGCACCATCGATACCGGCCTCTACCTGGGGACCAAGGGCCATCAGATCGCCTTCCGGTCCACCAATTCCCGTAACCAGCCCATCCTGGGTGTCACCACCGTACTCATGCCGGTCGGTGTCGACAATCCGCCGCTGGTCTCCTATCAGGCGCTGATCAATTCGCTCGGCACCCGGTGCAATCCGTCGCGGTCGCTGTTCAACGGCGAACTGCAGGACGCGGTCGGGGCGATGCTCCCGATCGGCCGCGGCTGGGCCATCTCCGTACCCGACTACCTCGGGCCGACCGTTGCCTACGCCGCGGGCCGGCTCAGCGGCATGATCACCCTCGACAGTATCCGCGCCGTTCAGCAGGTCGCCGAGCTCGGCCTGGCGGATGCCCCGGTCGCCATCGCGGGCTATTCCGGCGGCGGCCTCGCCACCGGCTGGGCCGCGGCGCTGCAGCCGTCCTACGCCCCGGAGCTGAAGATCGACGCGGCCGTGGCCGGTGGGATCCCGGCGGATTTGGAGCAGATGGCGCTGGGCCTCGGTTTCGCCCCGCATCCCGGGTTCGGGCTGGCGTTCGCCGCGGCCATGGGGCTGGAACGCGAATACCCGCACCGGCTGCCGATATCGGATCAGCTCAACGAGAACGGCCTGTGGTTCCGTGAGTTCACCCATGACGCCTGCCGCCGATTCCTGCTGTTCCACGGTGCGTTCCGCAGTGCGGAGCAGATGGCGGCGTCGAAGAGCCTGATGGACAGTCCCGAGGCGCGCGAGGTGCTGCACGAGAACAGCCTGCGTTATTTCGACGGTGTACCGGCGATGCCCACCTACCTGTGGCACGGCCGTTTCGACACGCTGACCCCGTACGACGGGGTGGCCGAATATGCCGACCGCGCCTGCAAGGCGGGGGCACCGGTCAAACTGACCACCTACGATATCGCCGAGCATATGACGGCCGCGGTCGCGGGATTCGCCGATGCCTGGAAATTCGTGGAGGCCCGGTTCCGCGGTGAGGATGTTCCGATGGGCTGCTGATCGCGCTGACCGAGCGCTCGGATCAGCCCTGATCACTCGCGATGACCTCGTCGAGGCTCGAGATCGCCAGATCGACGGCCTGGCCGGGGCTGCGGGTGCCGTGCAGGACCGTACCGGGCTCGTCCGGTGCCAGCGGTTCCAGTGCGGCGAGCTGGGAGTCGAGCAGCGAGGCGGGCATGAAGTGCTCGCCTCGCTGCGCTAACCGCTCCAGCAGTTCGCCGCGGTCCGCGGTCAGCAGCAGGAAGAATATTCGCGGCGCGGCGGCTCGCAGGCTGTCGCGGTAACGCCGCTTCAGCGCCGAGCAGGCGACCACTCCCCCGGTTCCGTCCGCCGCCCGATCGCGTAACCAGCGACCGACCTCCGCCAGCCACGGCTCGCGGTCGGTATCGTCCAGCGGGCGGCCGGACCGCATCTTGGCGATATTGGCGTGTGGGTGCATATCGTCGGCGTCGGCGAACGGGACGTCGAGGCGCAGGGCGAGCAACCGAGCCGTCGAACTCTTCCCGCTGCCCGAAACGCCCATCACGACGACACACGGCAGCGGCGAATGCGGCGAAGCCCCCGCAACGTCCACCGGCTTCATCCACCCCGGTCGATATCGCCGGGGCCGCGTGACCCCGCAGAATAATTCTCCAGTGGCGCGAGATCGCGCGCCCAGCCCGCGAGCACCGGGGCCACCACCCGCCACGCCTCCTCCGCCTCGTCGGCACGGATCGACAAGGCGGGATCGCCGGCCAGGACGTTCAGCAGCAGGGTTCCGTAGGCGGGAAGCTCCGGCGGCTCCATCTGCGCCGTCATGGTCAACGGTTCCAGGGTGTCCGCGCTGGTACCGGCGGCGGTGAGAGCCAGCGTCAGGCATTCCGGGTCGAGCCCGAACCGCAGCACATTCGGCCGGGTGGCGCCGTCGCGGCCGAACGGCATCGAGGGGACGGGCCGGAAGTGGACCGCGACTTCCTTGCGATCCTCGGCCAATGCCTTACCGCTGCGCAGAACGAAGCTGGTGCCCGACCAACGCCAGTTGTCCAGGCTCAGTTCGATTTCGGCGAAGGTTTCCGTATCCCGCTGCGGGTCCACGCCCTGCTCGTCGACATAGGACGGGACCTCCCGGGTGCCGATCGTGCCCGCGCGGTAGCGGCCGCGGCGGGTCCGGTACGGTATATCGGCTTCCGCGAGTGGCCGCACCGTGCGCAGCACATCCACCTTGCGGTCGCGCAGATCACGCTCGGACAACGAGATCGGTGGTTCCATGGCCACCAGGCACATCAACTGCAGCAGATGGTTCTGCACCATATCCTTGAGCGCTCCCACCCGGTCGTAATAGCCGGCCCGGTCCTCGAGGGTGAGGGTCTCGTCCCAGACGATCTCGATCCTGGCGATATGCGCGCTGTTCCAGATCGATTCGAGCACCCGGTTCGCCAGCCGGCTGCCGAGCAGATTCTGCACGGTGGTCATGGCCAGGAAATGGTCCACCCGGAACACCGCCCGTTCGGGGACCAGATCCGCGAGCAGACGGTTCAGGTTCTGCGCCGTGGCGAGGTCTTCGCCGAACGGTTTCTCCAGCACGATCCGGCTACCGGCCGGCATCCTCGCGGCATGCAGGGTGCGGATCGCCACCGGAAATAGGTTCGGTGCCAGCGCGAGATACACCGCGACGGGCCCCTCGCCGGTGACCAGTTCGGCCACCTCGACGGCATTGCCGATATCGGAACGCCGGTACCGGGCGGCGCCGACGAGCGCCCGGCGCGCCTCGATCGGTATCCCGGCCGCGTGCCGATCGAGCTGGTCCAGCGCCCAGGTCTCGAAGCGCGAATCGTCCCAATCCTTCAGGTCCACGCAGACCAGTTCGAAATCGTCGTCCACATAGCCCGCGGCGCGCAGTGCGGCCAACCCGGGCAGGAGATAACGCCCGGCGAGATCACCGGTTCCGCCGAACACCACCAGCCGGGTGATCATCGTGCGTTCCGGGCTGTGCATCCACCTGCCTCCTCTGCACGCTCGTGGTGCCGGAAATCGACGGAAAGCAGCCCCAAACTAACAGCCGCGGCGGGATCGCGTGAACGTCTGTTGCCAAGACGAGACGTGGTGCGCCCGGATCCCGATCGCTGCCGGACCGAATGGCATCTCGTCGCCGCCGGGAAATTCATCGGCCCCGGCCGATCCGCAGCGCGTCGCCGGTGGCCGGATTGCCTTCGTAAATCATTGCCGGAAAAGGTCCTCGGCGGGGGCCGGCCGAATGACAGCACACCCTTCTGTGGAAATCCATTGCCCCCGGCCGAACGAGAACGACTGCACAATGGTTCAATTCTCGCAGCAAGCGCTCGGAGTGCAGGAGGTAGAGGATGGCAGTGCGCTACTCGAAAAGGGAACAGACCAAACTCGTCAATCGGGTGAAAAAACTTATCGCCCAGGGCAAAACGGTCAATGCCGCGTGCACTTCGGTTTCCGAACGTGAAGGTGGGCAGCCCGCGGCGAACACACTCGCGAATTGGCTCAAGGCGGCAGGGCTCCCCGAAGCCGAGCCCACCCAGGAAGAGGCCGCACCGGCCGCTCCGGCAGCACCGAAGAAACGCCGCCGCCGGACCGCCACCCGGAAATCGGCGCCGGCCGCCGTGACTGCGGAGCCGGAATCGGAGCCCGAAGTACCGGAGGCCGAACAGAATACGGTGCCCGAAGCACCCGCCGAACAGTCCGAGATTCCGGTGACCGAGAGCGCTGCGGTTCCGGCGGCCGAGGCCACCGGCGACACCGGCGCCCAGGCCGAATCGCTGACGGAATCCGCAACGGCGTCCGTCGCCGAACTCGTGCATATCCGCACCGCCGACCGGACCGCGGAGGCCACGGGCGATCTCGACGATCTTCTCGACGAGAATCTCCGTTTGCGTACCGCATTGAGTGAGGCGAATCGCGAAATCCGCGCCATGCGCGACCTTCTCGTCGTCTACGCAAGCCGCTGAATCATACCGGCCGCACCATACGCGGCCGGTATCGCAGCATCGGGGTGTGCGCCGGCCGGATTCGGCCGGCGCACACTCTTGTTCCGGTGTCGTGCGAGGTACCGGCCCGGGACCTTCAGTGGGCGGGATACCCGCCGGTGATCAGCGGCACGATATGCCGGTGGGCGAATTGCGTGAGCCGGTCCCGGGATTCGAGATCGACCGCACCGATCGGCTGCAGAATCAACGAGTGCACAATCCGGGCGGCGATCTCGATTCGGGTCGCGAGATCGGGGATATACGGTAGCCGCAACCGGCGCAGCGCATCACCCACCACGGTGGTGGCGGTGGTGATCGCCATGGCGAAGAATGCACCACCCTCGGTGGTGAGCTGGGGTAGCAGCCGGCCGGGTTCGACCGCGAGTACCCGGTTGACCATGGGGTGGCCGCGCCACCGGTCGATCACGGTGACGAAGAGGTCGGCCACGACGGCGTCGACCGTCGTGTGCCGCGCGGGGATCCCGTGTAGTTCGTCGAGCAGCGCGCGGACCTCGCGCGTGGTGACCGCACGGACCAGTTCGTCGCGTGACCCGATGCGCCGGTAGACCGTCCCGCGGTCGACAGCCGCCTCCCGGGCGATATCTCCGATCGTTGTCTTCTTCACGCCGAGTCGTTCGAACTGTCGTCGCGCGGCGTCGAGGATACGTTCTTCGAGATCGTCCGGAAGGGGGTCTTTCGAGGTGGGGGCGGTAGCGGGCACGCCGGACACGCTAGCAGTGCGCACCCGATCGGCAACAATCCAGAAGATTTTGTTGCGACCACATTGCAAGACAATATGTTGCATTGTACGGTTCAGGACATGGCTGATGACAGCGCACCGCCGCGCACCTATCGCGAGGAAGCCCACGCGATCCACGCGCGGGATGTGCACTTCGACTTCTCCGGCGTCCCGATGCACTACATCCCCGGGGAAGTGCTGGCGACCCATGTCACCAATGTGATGCACCTGGTGCTCCCCGAGGGCGAACGCGCCATGGCGACCTGCCTGGCCGAGGCACTGCCACATATCGACGACGAACGACTCCGCGAGGAGGTCACCGGGTTCATCGGCCAGGAATCGATGCACGCGGGCAGCCACGAGGGCGCACGTCACCATCTGCAGTCGATCGGGCTGGATGTCGAATCCTATGTCACCAAGGTCGCCTGGCTGGTCGACCGGGTACTCGGCGACCACGGGCTCACCGGCCGCGCCGAACAGGAGTGGCTCAAGGAACGGATGGGCCTGTTCGCCGGGATGGAACATTTCACGGCGGTGATCGGTGAATGGCTACTCGAATCGAAGGTGCTCGAGGAACTCGGCATGGACCCGACCATGCTGGACCTGGTGCGCTGGCACGGCGCCGAGGAAGTCGAGCACCGCAGCGTGGTATTCGACGCCTATATGCACCTCGACGGCGGCTATGCGCGCCGGGTCCGCACCGGTCTGCTCGCCAGTGGGTTGCTGCTGCCGTTGTTCGTGGTGTCCACCGCCTACCTCTACCGCAAGGATCCGAGCCCGGCGAAGGGACGTTTCTGGGGACAGCAGTTCCTCAGCGCGACGGTGCGCGGTGTGATTCCCAGTTTCACCACGTTCTTCACCGAGATGCCGCGCTATCTGCGGCCGGGGTTCCATCCTTCACAGCTGGGTTCGATGGACAACGCCCTGCGCTATCTGGCGCACTCCCCCGCGGCCCGCCGATGAACACCACCGAACCGGCGCCGTCGCGCAGCCTGCAGGTGCTGGGCGTTGTCATGGACCTCTACAAGAAGGTGTTCACCACACCGGCGCTCTCCCCGTCGAACCCGGTGCGGCGCAGCGGTTTCGATATGGATGTCACGGTGGAAGCGGTCCACGCCGAGGCATCGGACGTGGTTTCGCTGACCCTGCGACGTCCGGACGGGCAGCGGCTACCCGCCTGGCGTCCCGGTTCCCATCTGGATGTATTCCTGCCTTCCGGGCGGCAGCGCCAGTACTCCCTGTGCGGTGACCCGCGGGATCTCTCGCGTTATCGCATTGCCGTGCGCCGGCTGTCCGGCGGTGACGGCGGGTCGACGGAGGTGCATACGCTCGCGCCCGGTGATGTACTGCGGATACGCGGTCCACGTAATGCGTTCACCTTCGTGGAGACCGCGCCCGCCTACCTGTTCGTCGCCGCCGGTATCGGTATCACCCCGATCTTGCCCATGGTGCGGGCAGCGGGCGACCGCGGGCGGCTGGTGTATCTGGGCCGATCCCGCGACACTATGCCGTTCCTCGGCGAGCTCCCGACCGGCACCGATATCCGGCCCGACGACGAATTCGGCATCCCCGATATCCCGGCGATCCTGGCGGACGCGCCCCCGGGGGCCGCGGTGTACGTCTGCGGCCCGCCGCCGGTTCTCGAAGCCGCGCAGCGCAGCTTCTTCACACTGAACCCGACCGGCTCGCTGCATACCGAACGATTCTCGGCGCCACCGATCGTCGACGGCCGGGAATTCGACCTGACCCTCGCCGCCTCCGGTAAGCAGGTGCGGGTGGGTGCCGCGGAATCCGCGCTCGACGCGATCCGCCGGATACATCCCGGCGCCGTGTTCTCCTGCCGCCAAGGGTTCTGCGGAACCTGCAAGACCAGGGTCGTCGCGGGCGATATCGACCATCGCGACCGCACCCTCACCGACGCCGAACGCCCCGGCCACATGCTTCCGTGTGTCTCCCGGTCCGCGGGCGGGCCGTTGGTTCTCGACCTCTGAAGCGAAAGGCCCACCAGCACAATGTCTCCCAGTTTCCCGCTCGAACCGGCGGATGACACCTTCCTGAACACCACCGACCGGCGCTACACCCATATCGTCGATATCCCGGCCTCGCGGGCGCAGGTCTGGGAAACCCTGACCGCCGACGACGCCCTGGTGTCGTGGTCGCCGGTGGTGACATCCGCCCGCTGGACCTCGCCGCGCCCGTTCGGCGCCGGCACCACCCGGCAGGTGACCCTCGGTGGCGCACTCCGCCTCGACGAGCGTTTCTACCGCTGGGAGGAGAACACCCGGATGACCTTCACCGTCGATTCCGCGTCCGTACCGGGCCTGCACCGTTTCGCCGAGGACCTCACCCTCCTGTCACTGGGCACCGCGACCCGGCTGGTCTGGACTTTCGCCCTCGAAGGCACTCCGCTGCTGCGGCCCGTACTGGCCGCGGCGAGCCCGGTGAACCGCCTGGTCACCAAATCCATCGCCGAAGGCATCACCGGCCGGGTCCGGCGCGACGCGGTGGGGGCGCGACGATGAGCGCGGCGGAGCCCGGCGCGGTATCCGAACATCACAGCATCGTCGTGCTCGGGGCCGGTTTCGGCGGTATCGGGCTGGCCATCGCACTGCGGCAAGCCGGTTTCGACGATGTGGTGCTGCTGGAACGCGCCGCCGATCTGGGTGGCACCTGGCAGGCCAACACCTATCCGGGTTGTGCCTGCGATGTCCCGTCCCAGCTGTACAGCTACTCCTTCGCCCCGAATCCGGACTGGTCGCGAACCTACGGGCGGCAGCCGGAGATCCTCGACTACCTGCGCCGCGTCGCCACCGAGCACGATGTGGTGCGCGCTATCCGGTTGAACACCGAACTGACCGGCGCGCACTGGGACGAGGCGAACGCCGTCTGGCGGATCGACACCTCCCGCGGTTCGCTCACGGCGGACTACTTCCTGTCTGCCGCCGGTATCTTCGCGGAAGCGAAGTACCCGGATCTGCCGGGCCGCGACAGCTTCACCGGTACCGCGTTCCATTCCCTGCACTGGGATCACGACCACGATCTGGCCGGTGAGCGGGTCGCGGTGATCGGCACCGGGGCGTCCGCGGTGCAGTTCATTCCGGAGATCCAGCCGCGGGTGGCCGCGCTGACGGTGTTTCAGCGGTCGGCGCCGTGGATCGTGCCCCGGATGGATCGTCCCACCCTGGGGTTGGAACGGCGTCTTCTGCGCCGTCTCCCGCTGGCGCAGAAGGCCGTTCGCGGTACCTGGTACGGTCTGATCGAAAGTTTCGGCCTGGTCGGCTTCGTCGACAACCGGTTCCGGCACCCCTTCGAGGTACTCGGCCGCCTCCAGTTGCTGCGCCAGATCCGGGATCCGCGGCTGCGCCGCAAGGCCACCCCCGATTACGTCATCGGCTGTAAGCGGGCGATCTTCTCCGACGCCTACCTGCCGGCACTGGACAAGGGCAACGTCGAGGTGATCACCGAGGGGATCGCGGAGGTGCGGCCACGATCGATCGTCACTCGTGACGGCGACGAGATCGAGGTCGACACGATCATCTACGGCACGGGATTCACCCCCATCCCGACCGCATTCGAGCGGATCACCGGACGCGACGGCCGCTCCATCGCCGAGCTCTATTACGAGGAACCGCAGACCTACCTGGGCACCGCGATGGCCGGATTCCCGAACTTCTTCTGCACCCTGGGCCCGTTCGGCGCGGCCGGCAACCAGTCCGCCATTTTCATGCTGGAAGCGCAGATCGCCTATATCGTCGACGCGCTGAGCACCCTGCGGGAACGCGGCGCCCGCCGGGTGGAGGTGCGCCGGGAAACCCAGGACGCCTTCGTCGGGGAAATGGAACGGCGCAGCGCGGATACGGTGTGGCTGACCGGGGGCTGCCAGACGTACTACACCACGCCCGACGGCCGCAATGCCGGTCTGTACCCGAGCTGGAGTTTCGAATACCGCCGCCGCACAAAACGTTTCGATGCCGAATCCTACGAGGTGAGTACATGAAGCCGCCGCTACCCGCCCCGCTGGACCGGCTCACCGGGCCGGTATTCGATATCCGGGACAAAGTCGTGCTGGTCACCGGCGCCGGGCAGGGTATCGGCCGCGAACTCGTGGGTATTCTGCACCGGCGTGGTGCCGTGATCGCGGCGGTCGATATCGATGCGGCCGCCGCGCGGCGCGCCGCCGACGAGCTGGGATCGCGGGCCTGCGGTATCGGCGCCGATGTCACCGACCGGGACCGGATGGAACAGGTGATCGGCGAGGTGACCGACCGGTTCGGCCGGCTCGATATCGTCGTCGCCAACGCCGGGGTCACCCCGGTACCGGCGACACTGCGCACCATGGAACCCGGCGATTTCGACCGGGTGCTGAACATCAACCTCACCGGGGTGTTCAATACCGTGCATCCGGCGCTCGACGAGATCGTCCGCAGCGGCGGGCATGTGGTGGTGGTGTCGTCGTGTGCGGCGTTCGCACCGGGGATGGGTGGTTCGCCGTACATGATCAGCAAGGCCGCGGTCGAACAGCTCGGCCGGGCGTTGCGGGTCGAACTGGCCGCCTCCGGCGCCACCGCGGGGATCGCCTATTTCGGTCTCGTCGAGACACCGATGACCCATGCCGTGCTCGACGCCGACGATCTCGGCCGCCGGATCAACGATCTGCTGCCGTGGCCGCTGAGCGTGCGGATCACCGCCGCGCAGGCCGCGCGCACCATCGCCGACGGGATCTCCCGGCGCGCGCCGCGCACCATCGCGCCCAGCGGATGGCAGCCCTACGCGCTGCTGCGCGGGGTGATCAATACCGTTCTCGACGGCCGGCTGGCCGCCGATTCGTCGGTGCACGATATCGTGCGCGCGATCGAGAAGAGGCGATGACCGCACTGCCGGTGCGGGGTTCGTGGCAGGCCCGCACCGTCCGGCAGGTGTCGGCGCTCACCGCGCGCCGGCTGGCGGCGGCCGCGCCGGTGAACGCCTGCACGCTCCCGCTCGCCCGCACGCTGATCGATCAGGCGTTGCGGACGGTCGCACCGGCGTTGTCCGGCACCACGGTCGAACAGATTCGCGACGGTGGGGTCGCCGGGGAATGGGTGCGCGGTCCACGGGCCTGCCGCTCCGACGCCGTCGTGCTGTACGTGCACGGCGGCGGATTCGTCGCCGGATCCGCCGCCGGGTATCGCGGGGTGGCCTCGCGACTGTCCACCGCGACCCGGCTGCCGGTTCTCACCCTGGACTACCGTCTCGCGCCCGAACACCCGTATCCGGCGGCGCCGCAGGATATCGACCACGCGTTCCGGTGGCTCACCGGCCGCGGTTACGCCCCCGGCCGGATCCTGGTGGCGGGAGACTCCGCGGGTGGGTTCCTGGCCGCCGATTTCGTCCTCACCCGGGCACGCACCGGTCTGCCCGCACCCTGCGGAGTGGTGTTGTTCTCGCCGATGGCGGATCTGAGCCTCGGGGTGGCCACCGGTTACGAGGGGGCGCAGGCGTGTGGCCTGCTGTCGGCCGGCCTGTCGCGCCGCGCGGTCACCCATTTCACCCCCGACCCCTACGAGTTGCTGCCCGCCCACGGTACACCGCTGCCACCGGCGCTCATCCACGCCGGCGATACCGAATTCTTCGGCGGCGACGCCGTCGTCCTCGCCCAGCGGTGGACCGCCACCGGCGCAGTCTGCGAACTGCAGGTGTGGCCCGACCAGATCCATGCCTTCCAGGTGCTGCCCGTTCTCATTCCGGAATCGCGGCTCGCCTACCGGTCCGCGGGCCGTTTCGCCGCCGCCGTTCTCGATACCACCGCAGCCGCGGTCTGATCCGAAAGACTCCCCCGTGAGCACAGTTCGTTTCGACACCCTGCCCGCCGCGTTCCAGCATATCGCCGCCGTGGACCCGGCCGCCGTCGCACTCCGCACACCCGGTGACACCCACACAGTCAGCTGGCGTGAATACGCGCAACAGGTCCGCGAATTCGCCGCCGGGCTCGCCGCGCTCGGCGTGCGCCGTGGGGACACGGTCGCGTTGATGATGGGTAACCGGCCGGACTTCTACCCGCTCGAGGTGGCCGCCCAGCATCTGGGCGCGACCTCGTTCTCGGTGTACAACACCCTGCCGCCCGATCAGCTCGGGTACGTTCTCGGCAATGCCGGAGCCCGCGTGGTGATCTGCGAACCACAGTATGTGCCGCGGTTACGCGATTGTGGGATCACGCTCGAGCATCTGATCTGCCTCGACGACGTCCCCGCCGGCACTCTGCCGGTGAGCGGGTTGCGCGCCGCGGGGGCAGCGGATTTCGATTTCGACGCGGCCTGGCGCGCGGTGCGACCCGGCGATGTGGCGACCCTGATCTACACCTCCGGCACCACCGGCGCCCCGAAGGGTGTGGAAACCACCCACGCCAACCTCCTGTTCCAGGTCTACGGGGTCGCCGAGGTGCTCGGTATCGAATTCGGCGACACCATCACCTCGTATATGCCTTCGGCGCATATCGCCGATCGGCTCACCGCGCTCTACGCGCAGGAGGTGCTCGGCGTCCAGGTGACCTGTGTCACCGACCCGTCCGGGATCGCGGCCGCACTGGCCGATCTGCACCCGACCATCTGGGGTGCGGTGCCCCGGGTGTGGGAGAAGGTCCGGGCCGCGGTGGAACTCGGGGTCGCCGCCGAGCCCGACGCCGAACGACGCGCCGCCCTGCAGTGGGCACTATCGGTGGCCGCCACCCGCGGCGAATACGCCCTGTCGGGCCGCGAACTCCCCGCCGACCTGGCCGCCGACTGGCAGCGCGCCGATGAACTGGTCCTGCGGGGGTTGCGGGCGGCACTCGGCTTCGACCGGATGCGCTGGGCGATGTCGGGCGCCGCGCCGATCCCGCCGGGGACATTGGGTTTCTTCGCCGGCCTCGGGGTGCCGATCACCGAAATCTGGGGAATGTCGGAACTGTCGTGTATTTGCACGGTCAGTCACCCCCGCGATGTCCGGCTCGGTACGGTCGGGACGCTGCTGCCCGGTATGGAAGCCCGGACCGCGCCCGACGGTGAGCTCCAAGTGCGCGGGCCGCTGGTGATGAAGGGATACCGCGGACTGCCGGAGAAAACCGCGGAGGCGATCGATGCCGGCGGTTGGCTGGCCACCGGCGATATCGTGACCGTCGATGCGGACGGCTATTTCACCGTCGTCGACCGCAAGAAGGACATCATCATCAACGCGTCCGGTAAGAACATGTCGCCGACGCATATCGAGAACACCGTCAAGGCGGCCACCCCGCTGATCGGCGCCATGGCGGTGATCGGTGACGGCCGCCCCTACAACACTGCGCTCGTCGTCCTCGACGCCGAAACCACCGGCGCCTACGCCGCACAGCACGGTCTCACCGATGCCTCGCCCGCCGCACTCGCCGCCGACCCCACGGTACTGGCGGCGATCGCCGCGGGTATCGCCGCCGGGAACGCACGGCTGGCCCGCGTCGAACAGATCAAACGCTTCAGCGTCCTGCCGGTCTTCTGGGAAGCCGGCGGCGACGAGATCACGCCCACCATGAAACTGAAGCGCACGGTGGTGGCCGAGAAATACGCCGGCCGGATCGCCGATCTCTACCGCACCGAACCACCCGCTGAAGTCCGCGAACCCGCGGCGGTACCGGCGAACCGCTAGAACCGGTTGCCGGGTCGCGGTGGCGCACCGCGACCCGGCAACGGATCACACCTCGAGGTCTTCTTCGATACCGCGCAGCTTGTGCCGGGCCATGGCCAGATTCGCGCGGCCGCGGTCGAGCGCGAGGTAGAGGAACAAACCTTTCGATTTCCGGCCGGTCATCGGGCGGATGAGATGGTACTGGGAACTCAGCGTGATCAGGATGTCCTCGATATCCTCCTGCAGGCCGAGCTGTTCGATGGTCCGCAGTTTCGCGCGCACCACCTCGGTGTTACCGGCGGCGGCGACATTCAGGTCGAGCGCTTTCGAACTGCCGAGTGTCCCCAGCGCCATACCGCTGTTGTAGTCGACGACTGCCGCGCCGACGGCGCCGTCGATCGACATCATGTCCTTCAGCGCCAAGTCCATATCGGACACAGGTGTTTCCTTTCGATCGGTTATCCGGGTCTTCCGTCGGTTCGGCCGGTTTCGCGGGCGGTGCCCGCAAGATGTTCGGCGATACTGCGCGCCACCGGACGGGATTCGAGATGCAACCGGCCGATGTTCACGTCCGGTTCCGCGAGCACGGTGAGCGATGCCCAGCCCGCCGCGTAGATGACGATATGCCCGCGCGACCCGTCCACCACGACCTCCTGGAACCCGCCACCGTGCGCGACACCCGCCAGCCGGTCCGATAGCGACAGTTGTGCCGCGGCGAGCGCGGCCATTCCGGTGGGTTCGATATGTCCGGGTAGGTCGTGGGTGACCAGCAGGCCGTCGCTGGAGGCCACCAGCGCCCCGATCAGTCCGGGCACTCGGGCCCGTAGCCCTGCGAGCTCCGCGTGTACCGCCGGGTCCGGTTCGGGCATCGGCACTTTCGTCAACCTCCCCCTCAGATCGCCGAGCAATTTCCTGCGCGCCGTCACGCGAGATCCTCCAGTGCCGTGCGCAGCCGCAGGAGCAGTTGCTGATCCACCGGCTCCCACTCGCCGTCCTCAGGAATCGGCACCGCCTGCCGCACCCGCCGGCGCAGGGCCGGTTCGGCGGCGTGCCGGGGCGCGGTCTGCGCGCGCGGGTCCTGCGGCGGTTCGATCAACCCCGCCGCGGTGAGGTCGCGCACCGCCTCCAGGCAGCCGTACACGGTGCGCCCGAGGTCGCGAGCGATAACGGTGACACTGCGGTGGGTATCGGCGGCGGCGAGCACCTCGGCTTGGCCTCCGGTGAGTACGACACGATTACGGCGAACCCGGCGGGCCGGGACCACGGGCACCCGGTCGGCCAGCCGCGCCGGCCACGGCCCGGAATTCGGGTCCCCGCGCCGTGCGCATTCGCGGATCAGAACCCGCGGCCGGATACGGCAGACCGGGGCCAGCCAATGCGGCGGCGCGGGCCGGAATTCGGCGACGACCGGGGCGGACAGCAGAAAATAGGCGGCGTCGAAAACCGAGAGCAGCGCCAAGGTCTCGAACATCGGGCCGCCGAGCGCGGGCCCGGCGGTGCCCGCGGCGGCGCGCTGCCACTCGTCGGCACCGGCCACCCCGGCTTCCGCGGCCAGCCGATCCAGGCCGGTGGTGCGGCGGCATTCGGCGGAGGCTATGGCACCGTCCGCGAGATGGAAAACCCCGTCGCCCGCGCGCAGCACGCCGGTGCTTCCCTCGTCTTCCAGGCGCCGCAGCTCGTCCGCGAGCTCAGTTCCCATAACCGTCCTCGGCCGGTTCCACCTCGCGACCGCCCTGGGCCGGTTTCGCCTCGCGACCGCCCTGGGCCGGTTTCGCCTCATGCCCGACCCCGGTCGGCGCCGCCGCCGGCCGAACGCCCCCGTCCGGTTCCGCCGCCTCACGATCGCCCTGGTCCGGTTCCGTCCCACCGCCCCCGGTCAGTTCCGCGAGGATGCCGCGTAACCGGAATCGGGCCATGGCGAGGTTGCCCGAATCCTCGTCGAACAGCGCGTGCACGAACAGTCGGCCCTCGAAATCACCGCGGACCAGGTCGATCAGGTGGTATCCCCCGGTGCCGCACACGATGATCTCGGTGATGTCGTCCTCGTCCGCGCCGGTCGCGAGCGCCGGGCAACCGAGTACGGCGCGCACGATATCGGTGGTGGCGGCCGCGTCCTCGTGCTGGTCGACCAGTTCATGGCGCCCGGCCCCGGCGACTGCCAGCCCGCTCGCCCCGTCGACCAAGGTCACGCTGCGCGCCCCCGGGATGTCCATGATCCGTTCCAGACATCCATCGATACCGATCACTGCGCCTCAATCTGTTCATCCGTGTTTCAGATTGCTGAGACACTACACAGACCTTGCGAACTATGTCGTGCGAACGCAGTAATGCGTCCCGAGTGCGCCATTCGCAGACGGGGGCGGACGCGGACAGAACAGTTCGCGGCGCCACGGAAAAGTAGCGCTCAGCGGCTCACAGCACTGCGTAATCGGGAATTCCGGCGGCTTTTGCCGGATTCGGACCTCCGGGCCGACAGTGTCCGCACCGGTCAGTCACCGAGCCGGGCCGCCAGGATCGGAACCCCCGGGCCGGCGAGTTCACCGGTGATGCCCTGCCGTCCGGCCATCGCCATGAGCAGCGATTCGGCCGGTCCGGAGATCTCGGCGCCCCGGCCGTGGCACCACTCGAGATCGGTTGCCGACAACCGCAGCCCGCGGATCCGCCGGTGGGCGCCGAGCCGCGGGTTGCCCGGTGTCCGCGCCAGCACATAACGCAACCGGTCCTCGGGAACGGTGCGCGGTACGCCGAGCGGGCGGCGGATGTCCTGGTGATGGATCAGGCCGTCGACCAGCGCGATCATTCCGCCGAAGCCGGCGGTCAGTCCCCGCGGCTGCCGGTGGCGGACAAAGAATTCCAGTAGTTCGCCGGTGCTGTAGGCGCGGAACTCGTCGACCCCCACCTCGTTGGCGTGCACGAAACGGCCTTTGACGAACCGCCCGGCCAGACCCCGCGCATCCAGGTGGTCGTAACTCACCATATGCGCGACCACATCGCGCACTCGCCACCCCACACACAGGGTCGGCGCCTCCCATTGGTCCGATGTCAAGCTCGCCAGTAGCGCGGCGATATCGTCGCGTTCGGCACGCGCCATAGTCATGACGTTCATCGCGCTTCTCCTTCCGCCTGCGACGTGTGAGCCCGGTGCAGGCGCTGTTCCAGTAGCGCCTGTTCGGCCGGATTCCGGGTGAGTTCCAGCGCCTGCCGGTCGGCCGCCGCGGCATCGTCCGCGCGACCGAGTTCGCGTAGCAACTCGGCCCGGGTGGCGTGCAACAAGTGGTAGCCGCCGAGTCGTCCGGCGAGCTCGTCCACGGTCGCCAATGCCGCGTCCGGACCTTCCACCTGCGCGCGGGCTATCGCCTGATGCAACCGGATCACCGGCGAGGGCGTCATCGCCGACAACAGGTCGTAGAGGACCACGATCTGTGGCCAGTCGGTGGCGGTCCAGTCCGGCGCCTCGGCGTGGCAGGCCACGATCGCCGCCTGCACCTGGTACGGGCCCGGCCGTCGCAGGCGGCCGGCGGCGAGGAGCAGATCGATCGCGCGCCCGATCGCCGCATGATCCCAGCGGGCGCGGTCCTGGTCGCGGAGCAGCACGATACGGCCCGCATCGTCGAAACGCGCCGCGGCACGCGCGCGATGCAAGCGGACGAGCGCGAGCAGACCCATCACCTCCGGTTCGCCGGGTAGCAACCGATCCAGCAGGGCCGCCAGCCATTCGGCGTCGGCAGCCAGGCTGGGGTCGCCGGCGGTTTCGGTCGCCAGGTAGCCCTCGTTGAAGAGCAGGTAGACAACCGCCAGTACCTCGTCCAGGCGTTCGGCGAGTTCAGCGTCCGAGGGGGTGCGGAAGGGGATACCGGCCTGCGATATCTTGCGCTTGGCGCGGGTGATCCGCCGGCCGACAGTACTTTCCGATACCACGAACGCCCGCGCCAGTTGCCGGGTATCCAGCCCGCACACCATCCGCAGGGTCAGCGCCACCTGCGCTTCACGCGCAAGCGCAGGATGGCAGCAGATGAACATCAGTCGCAGCCGGTCGTCGGCCGCGGCCTGCACCGGCCACCGCAACTGCCGCAGTTTGTCGCGATAGTTGGCTTCCCGGCGCAGTATGTCGAGGCCGCGGCGACGGGCGACGGTGAACAACCACGCCTGCGGATCGTCCGGGACACCGTCGACCGGCCAGGTGCGCAGCGCCTTCTCGACCGCATCGGACACCAGGTCCTCGGCGGCGGCGAAATCACCGAGCAGGGTGACCAGCGACGCGGCGAGCCGACTGCCGTGCTCGCGCAGCACCGCGGCGAGGACCCGGCCGGGGTCGGCGCCGGTCACATCAGGACCGGTCGTATCTCCACCAGTGGGCAGCCCGGCCAGGTCCGGGCCATGGCGAGCGCTTCGTCCAGGTCGGCGACCTCCACCTCCACATATCCGCTGACGATCTCCTTGCCCTCGACGAACGGGCCGTCGGTGACGAGGGGCCCACCGGCCGCGTCGAGCCGGACCGTGGTCGCGGTATCGCCGCCGGCGAGTTTACGGTTGTGCAGAATCTGGTCGCCGTATTCCGACAGCCAGGCCTGGACCCGGGCGAACCCCTGTTCGCGCGCGGTATCGTCCATGGCCTCCCAGTCCTTCTCCCACTGCTCGGTTTCACAGAACATCAGCACGTATTTCATGCTCGAACACCTCCTTCACCCATTAGACGATCGGCGCTACCCGAAATCCGACAGGCCGGCGGATTCCGCGCCGCCGGACGGGCCGGGCCACCGCTCTGTGCCACGGTCCGAGCGACCGTCCCGGCCGGTACCGCGCAGGTGCCACCCCTCGCCGTGACTGCGGCTCGTCCACGATCGTCGCGTCGACGCGATCGAGCCCACCCCGGATCGCCTCAGCAGTCCCGGCACACGAACATCGCGCCCGGTACCCGTGCCCGGCACGACGCCCCCGGCACCTCGTGCCCGACGCGATTCCGGCCGCGGATTCGGCGGTCACCTTCGGACAGGACGGTCCACGAGACCGAGTTGTGCGGTGAGTTCGACGGCCGCCGAACGACCGGCCCGGTTCGCGCCGATAGTGCTGGCGGACGGGCCGTAGCCGATCAAATGGATCCGCGGGTCCGCCGCGACCTGGGTCGCCGAACGGCCGGTCATGGTGATCCCGCCGCCGGGGCCCCGTAGCGTCAGCGGGGCCAGATGGTCGAGGGCGCTGCGGAAACCGGTGGCCCACAGGATCACCCGCGCCGGCTGGAACGTCCCGTCGGACCAGCGCACACCGTCCGGCTCGATATGCTCGAACATCGGCAGGCGGTGCAGGACGCCGCGGTCACGGGCGGCGCGCAGGCGTTCGGTCAGGACCAGTCCGGTTACCGATACCACCGAACCCGGCGGTAGCCCGCGGCGCACCCGGTCTTCGACGATGGCCACCGCACGCCGGCCCGCGTCCTGGTCGAACGGGGTTTCGCGGAAGGCCGGCGCGGACCGCGTCACCCAAGTGGTGGTGGTGACCCGGGAGATCTCGTCGAGCAACTGGACCGCGGAGATACCACCCCCGACGACCACGACATGCTGCCCGGCGAACTCCTGCGCATCGCGATAGTCGCGAGTGTGCAGCTGGCGGCCGGCGAAGACTTCCGCACCGCGATAATGCGGTATGAACGGGCGTTCCCAAGTGCCGGTGCCGTTGATCAGGCCCCGGACGCGCAGGGTGCCGGCGGTATCGGTTTCGGCGTGCAGCAGCCCGTCGCGTTCGCGGCGATCGCAGACCACACGGACGGTCACCGGCCGGTGTACGCGCAGATCGAAACGTTCCTCGTAGCGGCGGTAGTAGTACGGGACGGCTGTCGCGGCCGGTACCTCGGAGGTCATGGTGGCACCGGGCGGCAGGTTCTCCGCGAACGGCATACCCGGTAGATCGTGCACCCCGTTGACGGTGCTGAGGGTGAGCGACGGCCAGCGGAACTGCCAGGCGCCGCCGGGGCCCGGGGCATGATCCACGATGAGGAAATCGCGTCCGGGAACCAGCCCGCGCCGCTGCAGGTGATAACCGGCCGACAAACCGGACTGACCGGCCCCGATCACCAGGATCTGGAAATCCGGCCCGGCCGGGCCCGCTGCGTCGGTCACCATGACCGCCGATGCTAGCCCGGACCGGTGACACACTGATGCCGGTTCAGCGCGGTGCGCTCCCCCACGCGGGCAGGTACGGAATATCGGCGGCGCGGTGCTCGTCGACGGCGAGCGCGCGGCCGTGTTGCGGGAACGCACGCTGTGCGCAGTCGGTGCGTTCACAGGCTTTGCCTCCCGCCCCGATGGGGACCACGGCGCGGGCCGGCCAGAGGTACGTCCGGCCGAACCTCGATTTCCCGGCCGGGCCCGACGAGACCGCGGCGCCCGTAGGCAACGGGCCCCCTGCGCGATTCTCGCGGAGCCCGCCGTGTCGGCTCAGGCATCGTCGACCGAACCACACCGGCAGATGTCTCGTATAGCCGGACCGGCGCACGGGAACGATTGCACCCACGGATTCTCCCGCGCGGGATAAATGTCTCGAATGTCCAATTACTGTGGGATGCCGGGTTTTTCACATGGCGCCCGGAAATCACCGCCACCACGCGTCGCCGCGCTTTCATGCCACCCCGGCACCGTGCGCGTCCGGGCCGAGTACTAATCTGGCCTCTCCGGAGAACCCCGCCCGAGTATTGCGCGGCGGCCGTCCCGGGCTTCTCCATTGTGCACAACGCCACACCCTCGCGCGCTCGTTCACCGGACCCGGTTAGTTGATTAGCGAAAGCAACTGCTCTAAAGTTGATTAGCGAAAGAAACTATTCCCCCATTGGAGTCCGAGTGCCCATCTCATCCGATACCGCTCAGCACCTCCTCGGTGAGATGTTCCATATCGGCCGTGCCCTCCGCAGCGCCCTGTTCTTCACCGACGCAGGTCAGCTACCGCCCGGCGGGCTCGCCGTTCTCACCACCCTCGACGCGTCCGGCCCCTGCCGGCAGGTCGACCTCGCCACCGATATGCGCATCACGCAGTCGGCCCTGAGCCGGCATATCACCGAACTGGTCGCCGCCGGATATATCGTCCGCCGGGCCGACCCCAGCGACGGCCGTGCCGCACTGGTTCAACTCACCGGCGAGGGCCTGGATCTCCTGAACCGGGCGCGGGAAACCCATACCCGGCATCTTCAGGAAACCCTGGACGACTGGTCCGAGGACGACGCCGAACAGGCCTATCTGGCCGTACGACGACTCCGTAATTCCCTCAACGCCCGTTCCCGCTGCGCCTCGACGAGCGAGAACCCGCAGGTTCCGAAAGAGAGAACTGATGTCTGACACCGAGGCACCGCCATCTCGCGATCCGCTCGCCATGAGCCATCGCCAGATCCTCGAGGCGATGACCGGACTGCTGGCCGCCCTGTTCACGGCGCTACTCAGCACCACCATCGTCGCCAACGCACTACCCACCATCATCGGCGACCTGCAAGGATCACAGACTGCCTACGCCTGGGTCATCACCACGGCGCTGCTCACCAACGCCGCCTCGACTCCCATCTGGGGCAAACTCGCCGACCTGTTCAACAAGAAGACGCTGGTGCAATCCGCCATCATCATCTTCGTCATCGGATCGGTGATCGCCGGCCTCAGCCACAACGTCGCTCTGCTGCTGGCCGCCCGGGCCCTGCAGGGTATCGGCATGGGCGGGCTCACCGCGCTCGTGCAGGCGATCATCGGCAGCATCATCCCGCCCCGTGAACGTGGCCGCTATTCCGGCTATATGGGTGCGGTGATGGCCGTATCGATGACCGGTGGACCGATCCTCGGCGGCGTTATCGTCGACAGCCCGCTGGGCTGGCGCTGGTGCTTCTACATCTGCGTGCCGCTGGCGTTGATCGCCCTGTTCCTGCTGCAGCGCACGTTGAAGCTGCCGACCACCCGCAAGGAGAACGTATCCATCGACTGGCTCGGCGCCACGCTGCTCACGGCCGGCGTCTCGGTTCTGCTGATCTGGGTTTCGTTCGCCGGTAAGGCCGGCTACTACGACTGGTGGTCCACCGAATCGGCCCTGTACGTCGGCGGCGGTGTGCTGCTGCTGATCGCCACCGTGCTGGTGGAGGCCAAGGTCAAGGACCCGGTCATCCCGCTGAAGATCGTCACCGAACGCACCACCGCGCTGGCCATCCTGGCCTCGATCGCCGTGGGTATCGGGATGTTCGGCGCCACCACGTTCCTGGGCCAGTACCTGCAGACCGCTCGGGGCTACTCCCCCACCGCCGCCGGGCTGCTCTCCTCGCCGATGGTCGCCGGGATGCTGGTTGCCTCGGTCACGTCCGGTCTGCTGATCACCCGCTTCGGCAAGTGGAAGCCGTTCGTCGTCTCCGGTGCCGCGCTGCTGGTCATCGGGTTCTCGCTGCTGTCGACGGTCGACCACGCCACCAACATCTGGTTGCTCGGCGCCTTCATCACCGTGACCGGCATGGGTGTCGGCATGATGATGCAGAACCTCGTCCTGGCGGTGCAGAACACCGTGAGCGTGCAGAACATCGGCGCCGCCTCCAGTAGCGTCGCGTTCTTCCGCACCTTCGGTGGCGCGATCGGCGTCTCGGTGCTCGGCTCGGTGCTGGCCAGTCGCGTCGGCGAGCTGTCCAGTGCCCGCTTCGCCGAACTCGGCATCCACGCCGATTCCTCCGGTGGCAGCAATCTCGACCTCGGTGCCCTGCCGGCACCGATCGCCGAGATCGTGCGCTTCGCCTACGGCGATGCCACCGGCCGGATCTTCCTGATCGCGGCCTGCGCGACCACCGTGGCGCTGCTGGCGGCCATCCTGCTGCCGAACCGCCCGCTGCGCCGCACGATCGATATCCAGCCGGCCACCGACCCCGCGACCGCCACCGATATGGAGGCGAAGGCGGAGATCCCGGACGATATCGCCGAGCTCGATACCGCGGCGTACGCCGTGACCGAGCCCGCCGCCCGCGATACCGGCTACGCCGAGGACGAGGCGCCGCGGACCGACCGCGTGCCCGTCGCCGTCGGCGCGCCGGCCGGGCCCGTCCCGGCCGACCGCAACGGGCACGGCGGCTACTCGGCCGCAGGCTTGGCGAAGACGCTGCCCGTCGCCGGCTTCTCCGAAGGCGGATCCGGCCGGTCAGCGGCCGAAGGGCGGATCCTGCGTGAGGACGGCCGGCCGGTGCCGGGCGTCGCGCTCACCCTGATCGACCAGCGCGGCCAGCAGGTCTCCCGGGCGATCGGAACCTCCGACGGCGGCTATTCGATCGACGCACCCGGCCCCGGGAACTATGTGCTGATCGCCTCCGCCACCGGACACGGGCCCATCGCGGTCAATGTGACCGTCGCCGATCGTGCGGTCCGCACCGATCTCACCCTCACCGGGCTCGGCGAACTGTCGGGCACCGTCCGCCGCGCGCCCGCCGGGGAACCGCTGGCCGGCGCGACCGTGACGGTGACCGATCAGCGCGGTGAGGTCGTGGCCTCGGCCACCTCTGACGGCACCGGTTCCTACCTCTGCCACGGTGTGGTCCCGGGGATCTATACCCTCGTCGCCGTCGCCGGACATATGCGACCCAGTGCCACCGCCCTGACCGTGCCGGACAGCGGCCTGCTGCGCCACGATATCGAGCTCTCGCCGATGGCCGTGCTCACCGGATCGGCGCGGTCGGACAGCGGCCGATCGCTGGAGGATATCCAGATCACCGTGCTCGACGCCGCGGGCGAGGTGAACGCCACCGTGCGGACCGACGAAAACGGCCGCTACGTCGTGACCGATCTGCCCGAAGGGCAGTACACGGTCGTTGCCCGCGGTTATCCGCCGGCCACCGGCCAGGTGTCGGTGACCGGCGCGCAAGCGGACTTCGACGTGCGGCTCGGCTACGACACCGAGGAGCACTCATGACCGGACTCACCGCTCGTCTTCGCAATGCCGAGAACTGGCCGGTACCGGAGGCGGTACTGACCGTCACCGACAGCACCGGCCGCCAGATCGGCCGCGCGGTCGCCGACGATACCGGTGCCGTCACCACCGCCTCGCTGCCGCCGGGTCTGCACACCGCCGTGCTCACCGCGCCCGGCTACCAGCCGGTGGCCCGGACCGCCCAGATCTCGTCCAGCGGTACGGGGACGCTCGGCGATATCACGCTGGTGGCCGTCGCGGAAACGGTGGCGTTGCCGCTGTCGGGGCCGTGGACGATCGACCCGGTGCATTCGACCGTGATCGCCACCGCCCGCCATCTCGGTATCTCGAGTATCAAGGCGCGGTTCGCCGAGGTGAGCGGACGCCTCGATATCGGTGAGCCGTTCGAACGGTCCACCGGCTACGCCGAGATCAAGGCGTCGTGTATCGATACCGGTATCGCCATGCGTGACGACCATCTGCGGTCGGCCGATTTCCTCGATGTCGAACGTTTCCCGCTGATCTCGTTCACCGGGAACGGCCTGCGGCGCACGGGCAGCGATACCTGGATCATGCCGGGTGAACTGACCCTGCACGGGCAGCGGCGGAACGTCGATCTCGATATCACCTACGGTGGCTTCGGACCCGACCCCTGGGGTGGTGTCCGCGCCGCGTTCCACGCCGAAACGGTATTACGCCGCGACGATTTCGCGATCGATTACAACGCGATGGTGCGGGCCGGCGTGGCGGCCGTGGGGACGACTGTCAAGCTCGACCTGGATATCCAGGTGGTGCAGGGCGACCGGCTACCACAGATGTAGTCCGGGCGGGTGCCGGCGCGGTCCGGCACCCGCTCAGTCGAGGGCGCGGATCACCCGCGCAGGATTTCCCACCGCGACGACGTTCGCGGGCAGGTCGCGAGTGACTACGGCACCGGCGCCCACCACGGTGTTCTCCCCGATCGATACCCCGCCCAGCACGATGACACCGCCGCCGAGCCAGACATTGTCGCCGATCGCAATCGGTTCGGCCGCTTCCCATTTCGCACGTCGCAGGTCCGGATCCAAGGGATGAGTGGGCGTCAGCAGTTGGACGTTGGGCCCGATCTGCACATCGTCACCGAGGGTGATGGTCGCGACGTCGAGGGCGATGAGCCCGAAATTGGCGAAACACCCCGATCCGATCGTGATATTGCTGCCGTAGTCCACCCGCAGCGGCGGCCGGATCTCGGTGTCCGCCCCCACCGCCCCGAGCAGTTCGGTGAGTACCTTGCGCTGCCGCGCCGTATCCCGGGGCGGGGTGCTGTTGTAGGCCTCCATCAGTTCCATCGCCCGCAGGCTCTGTTCCCTGATCTCGGGATCGTCGGCCAGGTACAGCTCACCGGCGAGCATGCGCTCCCGCATCGACTTCTCGTCACCCATCTGTCGAGGGTATACGGGTGTCGATGCCCCACCTCGCCTCGTCGGGAAGCTGCGCCCACCGCTGCGGCGAGTAGCAGTCACCGCGGCAACCGCGTGCGGAGGGTTTCACCGCGCAGGATAAGTACCGGCACGGGCTCGGGAACGGGCCCTGAGCGGCGTGGCCCGGCGGTATCGAAGTCCCGGCCGCCGCCGAGGAGTCGGGCAAGTGCGGTGGTCCGGCGCCCGGCTGAACATTCCGGCGGCGACTCGGCGGATACTTTGCGGGCGCGGGGTGCGACGCGATATGGGAGCATCGGAACTCTCGACGATCCCCGTCCGCGAGGAGCAGACCTGTGCCGATGATCGAATTTCCCGCACCGAGTGGTCCGCTGCCTGGATATCTCTCGGTGCCCGAGGGCGGTGGGCCGTGGCCGGCGGTGGTGGTCGTGCACGACGCGTTCGGGCTCAGCGACGATATCCGGCGGATCGCCGACCGCTTCGCGGAGCACGGCTACCTGGCACTTGCGCCCGCGCTGTTCCGGCGGGGTAACCGGGTCGGTTGCGTGGTGCGCACCTTCCAGGCCCTGGCCGCGGGGGACGGTGACGCCGTCGACGATATCGTCGCCGCCCGCGATCATCTGGCCGCCGACCGGCGGTGCACCGGCCGGGTGGCCTCGGCCGGGTTCTGTATGGGCGGCGGGTTCTGCCTGCTGCTGGCGCCGCGCGGGGTATTCGACGCGACCGCACCCAATTACGGTGTCGCGCCACGGGGTCTGGACGCATTACGCGACGCGTGCCCGACCGTGGCCAGTTACGGGGCGCGCGACCGCATGCTTCCCGGCGCCGCGGCGAAGCTGGAGAAGGTACTCACCGAGGGTGGTGTACCGCACGATGTGCACGAATACCCGGGCGTAGGCCACTCGTTCATGAACAACTGGCCGACACCGGCACCGTTGCGCGTGGTGGAACGTACCGCGGGGCTGGCCTACTCCGAACCGGAGTCCGAGGATGCCTGGCACCGCATCACCGCATTCTTCGACGCGCATTTACGCGAGCCCGAGCCCGAGGACTGACCCCGCCCGCGGACCGCGGCCGCCGCGTCGGGGAGCTGCTCCGGCCACAGGGTCCACTACATCAGCATCATCGCGCCGAACATCAACATCATGAAACCCAGGAATCGGGATCCCATCGCGCTCTCCTATCGCCATCCACGGAGCGCCGCATCCTGCGGGGCTTTCATACCGTCACCTAACGGTACGTTGTTTACCGATATGAAATCATGATCGCCTTCCCCGTGACGGTAAGCACCTGCACTCCAGCCCCGTATCCGGGCAACGCAGCGCGAGCGGTCACCGTCGGCTCCCGCATCCTCTGTATCCAGCCGAAAACCGCGAGGAAAGGACCTGGTATCCGTATTGCCGGATACCAGGTCCTCGGCTCGTTTCCGGGCTCCACCGTTTCGCCCGATCGGTGCAGCAACCGGGGAAACGGGCGCCGATTCGAGGGCTACCGCGACGCGAGCCCGGGCATCAGTCGCGTTCGGCGGTCCCGAGGACGACACCGGTATTCGCATCGACCGATACCTCGTACTCCACCCCGTCCGGGGTCGCGACCTCCACCTCCCACACCGTGGTGCGCCGCTCGGAATCGAGTTCCGCCGAAACCGCCGTGCTGCCGGGGACCGCGGCGACCGCGGCATCCATGGCCGTCTGCCGATCGATCCCCGGGTCGGCCACCAGCGACCACGGCGCGTTGTCGTCATGGGCACCGGGACCGGTGGCGACCGCGGCGACACCGAGGCAGGCGCCGGCCGCCACCGACGCCACCACCGCGCCTACCAGTAACCAGCGCAGGGCCGAAGCCGCGTGGCGGAAAAATGTTCCCATGGTGCAAACCTCCTGTATGAGCGAATGTTTCACCACTGTGGCAAGTGGATGCTGAAACCCGCCTGAAGCCACCTGAAGATCGTTTCAGCAAAGATCTGACACTCTTGACGAATGCGTCTGCTGATCGTGGAGGACGAGAAGCGTCTGGCCCACACACTGGCAAAGGGCCTGTGCGCCGAGGGATTCGCCGTGGATGTGGTGCACGACGGTGTCTCCGGCCTGCACCGGGCCACCAGTACCGACTACGACTTGATCGTCCTCGACATCATGCTGCCGGGGATGAACGGCTACCGGGTCTGCGAAACACTGCGCGCCGCGGGGCACGAGACGCCCGTGCTGATGCTCACCGCCAAGGACGGCGAATACGACGAGGCGGAGGGGCTCGATACCGGCGCGGACGACTATCTGCGTAAACCGTTCTCGTATGTGGTGCTGGTGGCCCGGATCAGGGCGCTGCTGCGCCGCCGGACCCGCGGCGGCGCCCGGGTCTTGCGCGTGGGTGATCTGCTGGTGGATCCGGGCAGTCACACCTGCCGCCGCGGTGACCGGGATGTCATACTCACCGCCAAGGAGTTCGCGGTACTGGAACACCTCGCGGTACGGGCCGGGGAAGTGGTCTCCAAGGCCGATATCCTCTGCCATGTCTGGGATTTCGCCTACGACGGCGACCCGAACATCGTGGAGGTCTACATCAGCGCCCTGCGCCGCAAGATCGACGCGCCCTTCGGGTGCCGCACCATCCATACCGTTCGTGGCGCGGGATACCGGTTGGCGGGCGACCGTGGCTGAGCGCGACCGCCGCCGCCGGTGGTGGAGTTCGGTGCGGGCCCGCACCACCACCGCCGCCACTGCTGTCGTGGCCGTGGCATTGGTGGCGGCGGGCCTGATCGTGCTCGTGGTGCTGCGCGACAACCTCGTCGAGAGTGCGAGCACACAGGCCGAGCACACCGCCCGTGATATCGCCGACCGGATCGGCCGCGGCACCGATCTCGCGGCACTTCGGTTCCCCGATCCGGACGACGAACCGGTGCAGATCGTCGCGCCGGACGGCCGGGTGCTGGCCGCCGACGACGAACTGCGGGGCCGGCGGCCGATGGCCGATTTCGGTCCGTACGCGGCGGAGGAATCCGGTCCGGACGACGGACCGGAGGACGGCGAGGAAGAGAACGACGACGAAGCGGACGCAGCCGAAGTGGACGCAGCCGAAGCGGACGACGATTCGGACGAGGGGTCGGACGAGGAATCCGGCGGCGACGCCACTCCGGACGCCGCCACCGCCGCGGGTATCGCCGCATCCGCGGGAAGCGCTGTCGCGGCGGCGCCGTCGACCACCGACGCCGTCCTGGGCGAGGCCTATCTGCGTGTCGGCGATGCTTCGACCCCCGACCATTTCCGGGTCGCCGCACTCGCCGCAACCACCGCCGACGGGCAACCGGTCACCGTCTATGCGGGCGCCGCACTCGATACCGCCGACAGTGCGGTCGCCGACGCCCGGCGCGCCATGCTGCTCGGCCTGCTCCCGGTGCTGGCGGTGGTGTCGGTGGTGACCTGGTTCGTGACCCGGCGCGCCTTACGCCCGGTGGAAGCCATTCGCCGCGAACTCGCCGAGATCATGCACGGCGATCTGTCGCGGCGCGTACCCGAACCGCCGGCGCGGGACGAGATCGCGCTCCTCGCGGCGACCACCAACGACACCCTGGCGGCGCTGGAGCAGTCCGCCGACCGGCAGCGCCGGTTCATCGCCGATGCGGCGCACGAATTGCGCAGCCCGATCGCCAGTCTGCGCGCCCAGCTCGAGGTCGCGCAGGCGCATCCGGAGCTGCTCGAGTTCGAGGGGCTGGTCGGCGATACCGTGCGACTGGAACATCTCGCGACGGACCTGCTGCTGCTGGCCCGCCTCGACGCCGGGGAACGCCCCCGGCCCGGCCGGGTGGATATGGCGGCCCTCATCGCCGATGAACTGTCGCGGCGTACCGGCGACCGCGTGCCGGTCGAGGCCGTGCTCCCGGACGAACCGGTCGTACTCACCGGAAGCAGCACCCAGCTGGCCCGCGTACTGGGCAACCTGGTGGACAACGCGCAGCGGCATACCGCGACGCTGGTCCGGGTCTCGCTGGAGGATGCGGACGGGGTCGCGGTGCTCGTGGTCGCCGACGACGGGGCCGGGGTGCCCGAAGCGGATCGGGAACGGATTTTCCAGCGTTTCGTCCGGCTCGACGAGGCCCGCAGCCGTGACGAGGGCGGGGCCGGTCTGGGATTGGCCATCGTCCGCGATGTGGTCGAACGGCACGGCGGGTCGATCCGGGTCGAGAACGGCGTACCGGGCGGGGCTCGTTTCGTGGTGTCGATCCCGCTGCCCCGATAACCGCCGGGTCGCGTTCGCTCAGGCGGCCATGGGGGCGGCGGTGTCCGGTTCGGCGAGGGCCTGTTCGCGCAGAGTTTCCAGGGTTTTGCCGAGAATCCGGGAAACCTGCATCTGCGAAATACCCAGCCGCTGCGCGATCTGGTTCTGCGTCATCGCGCCGAAGTAGCGCCAGACCAGGATCTGGCGTTCGCGCCGCGGCAACTGTTCGATGAGCGGGCGCACCGCCATGGCGTCCTCGAGCAGCCCGAAGCAGGGTTCCTCGGTGCCCAGTTTGGTGAGCACGGCCGGAGGCGGGGTGTCGTCGTCGTGCTCGCGGACCGCGGCGTCCAGGGAGTTGCTGGTATGCCCGTTACCGGCGATCAGGGCCTGGGTGACCTCGGTCAGTTCGGCCCCGAGTTCGGCGGCGATCTCGCGGGCGGTCGGCGTCCGGCCGAGCCGCTGGAACAGTACTTCGGAGGCCGGGCCGATACGCAGATGCAGTTCCTTGGTACCGCGCGGCACCCGCACGGCCCAGGTGTGGTCGCGGAAATGGCGGCGCACCTCACCCATGATGGTCGGCACGGCGAACGACAGGAACGAACTGCCCCGGCTCACATCGAAGCGGTCCACGGCCTGCACCAGACCCATCCGGGCGATCTGGAGCAGATCGTCGAACGCCTCGCCGCGACCGCTGAAGCGCCGGGCGATATGGTCGGCGAGCGGCAGGCCCAGGTGCACGATCTCGGTGCGGATCTCCTGGCGGCGCGGATCGTCGGATTCCAGGCCGGCCAGCTTGTCGAACCAGGGTTCGAGATTGTCGTAGCTGTCCCCGCCGCGTACCCGTCCGGGTCGGGGGTTGCGGCGCACGGCGGGCTTGTCGATGGTGACTGCGGTCGTTTCGTTCATCGGTGGCTCCTCGGGTCTTCCCAATCGGCTCGCTGATCGGCTCGACTTCCTTCAGGACTACCCGATTCGACGTGATCGAAACGTGACCTACCGGCCGGTACCCGTCACCGGGCGTCCGCAGACCGGTCGACGACCTCGCGAAATACGCTGTATCCAGCGACGTTTCGCCATCCATCCGGGGAACCGGGACGCCGTGGGCGGTGGGGCCGAGACGCCGGCTTACCAGCCGCCGATGTGCACGATCCGATCCAGATCGGTCCGCGCGGCGGGTTTGAAATCCGTGCCCAGCGTATAGGCCACCGGGAGCAGCGCGCCCTGGGAGACCTTGTCGTAGGGAATCCCGAGAATTTCCGCCGCTTCCCGCTCGTATCGCAGATGCAGTGTGGTCCAGGACGTTCCGAGACCGCGCGAACGCGCCGCCAGGCAGAAGCTCCACGCCGCGGGAAACAGCGACCCCCAGTACGAGGCGCTCTCCGCACTCGACGCGTTGTCCAGCCGGCCCCACTGGCACGGGAGCACCAGAGTCGGCACTTCCCCCATCTTCTCGGCCAGATAGCGCGCGGAATCCGCGACTCGCTGCCGGGCCGCGTCCGCTTCGGTCTCACCGCTGAGCTGGTTGCCGGGGAAATACCGGGACGACGCGTATTCCTCGAATGCCTTGCGGTAGAGCTCACCGAGGGATCGGCGCTGCGCGGGGTCGGTGACGACGACCCAGTGCCAGCCCTGCCGGTTCGACCCACTCGGCGCCTGCACCGCCAGTTCGATACATTCCCGGACCACCTCGAGCGGGACCTCGCGTTCGAGGTCGAGCCGTTTACGTACCGCTCGCGTGGTCGACAGCAGTTCGTCCGTGGTCAGGTCCAGTTCCCTCGGCACAGCAGGCTCCTTCGTTCCGGTACACGGTCGGGTGCCGGCCGGAACGCGTCGTGGTTCCCGGCCGCCTTCCGGCGAACATACTCCGGGCACGCTGCGCCGGTACAGCTGTCGGCCGGCGCCGCGAACTCCGGCCGAAGAGGGGCGCCGCCCGGCGGCGACGGCGACTGCCTGTGCCGCAATCGTTACGAATGATGCTCGCCGTGCCGGATCTCGTCGCGCGGCGCGGCGAAGCGGACGGTCTCCCAGACGATCAGCAAGAGCAGGACCGCGCACAGGATCGCGAGGGCGGCAAGAGCGGGCAGGGCCGCCGCCGGCGGGATCAGGGCGAGCAGCACCACGATCGCGACAACGCGGGAAACGGTGACCTGCCCGGTGGCGTAGGCCTTACCACCGACGAGGCCGATCAGGAACAGCGCGACACCGCCGTAGAGCGCGAACAACGGTATGCCGTGCAGCGCGTCGGTGAGCCGGTGATGCGAACTGTCCCCGACGTAGTAGAGCACCTTCTTCAGGCCCAGGGACAGCGCGATGACGCCGGCGATCATCGGGAAATGCAGGTACGTGTAGCAGTTGCGGGCGATCTTGATCCGCCGCTCCCCCGCGGCCGCGGCCAGGGCATGTTCCACCGACAGTGCGGCGACGTCGAAGTACGCCCACCACAGCAGGCCGGAGATCGCCAGGCCCAGCAGCGAGCCCACGGTGATCGGCCATGAGATGGGCAGCGCGGCCACCCCGATACCGATCGAGACGATGGATTCGCCCAGTGCCACGATGACGATCAGCCCGTAGCGCTCGGAGAAATGTTTGGCCGAGTTGACCCGCCAGCCGTTACCGGAGAACAGGGTCCAGGCCATATCGCCCACCACCGCGGCGATCCACAACCCGATCTGCACGGCGCCCGTGGTGGTCGCCGCGACCACCAGGAGGGCGGTGCCGATCGTGATCGACCCCAGCCCCCAGCGGATCACCTGCGCGCGCAACTGCGCATCCTGCGCGCTCGCGAGCCAGAACATTCCCAGATGGACGAGGCGGGCCACCAGGTAGGCCAGTGCGAACACCAGCGGTCCCGACCAACCGCCGGGCAGGTCGTGGAAGGCCTCGGGAATGGTCAGTGCGGCGATGAACGCGGCGCCCATGGCCGTGAACATGGCCACCCGGGCCAAGCCTTCGTCGGCGCGCACCACATTGCCCAGCCAGCTGTAGGCGATCCAGACCCACCACATCACGGCCAGGACGAGCAGCGCCCGCAGCATGTTCACGGCCGAGGTGTCCTCGGCGGCCAGATCGGTGACCTTGGTGAGGGCGAAGACGACCACCAGATCGAAGAACAGTTCGAGCTGGGTGACCGCGGCTCCCTGGGCGACCGGCTGCCACCGCATGCGCTTGGCTCCACTCATACGGCAGATACTCGCACCCCGCGGCGCCGGGCGCAGCTACCCGAACGCCGCCACGGGCATGTTTCGACCGCCGGAAATCGGACACGCGGTCGGTGGAGGATGCCGGAGCGGACCCCACGGCCCGGCGCCCCGACGAGAAGGGAGGTTCGATGAGCACCCGCGATACGATCGCCCAGCTGAACCAGGACATCACCACCGCCGAGGACGCAGGTGACGAAGCCACCGCGGCCCGGCTCCGGCGGGAACTGGAAACCGCCCTGCGGGAAGCCAAGGATCCGAAAGGATCGGCCGATACCGAATAGTCCACGCGGGACCACTCGGTGATCGACCGGGTGGCCTGCCCGCACGGGCCGGCCACCCGGCGGATCCACCGATTCCGAAACCGTGGCGCGACCTGGTGCGATACCGAGGTCACGCCCGGTTTGCCGGTCCACAATCACGCTGCGCGCCCACCGGATATGATCTTGATCGGGTCGGGGGCGGCGAGTAGTGCGTACATCATGGTGCCTCGTCGAGCGATTCATGAGTTCTCCCCCTATCCACTCATGCGATCGATATCGATGGAGGAATTGTCATGTCCAGACGCGCGCCCGTATCCCGGGTCCGGAACCTGTTCACCGGGTTCGTCGTGGCCGGTTGCGCCGTACTCGCACTGTCGGGGTGTTCCGGCACGGATTCGTCGAGTTCCGCGAGCCCGGCACCCGCGACCACCGTTCCGGGCCAGAACGGAACCGACGCGGGCGGCGACGTATCCTTCGACGCCGAGATCGGCCAGTGTGTGACCCTGTCGGGGACCATGATGGACGCCGAGATCGACCATGCCGAATGCGGTAGCGAGAAGTCGAACTACAAGGTCGTCGCCAAGGCGCCGACCCAGGACGACTGCGCCGCCGACGTCGACCAGACCTATTACGTCACCCTCGGCGGCGAGGAACAGGGTGCCCTGTGCCTCGATATCGACTGGGTCGTCGGACAGTGCATGACCATTCCGGCCGGTATGGACAGCCCCACGCACAGCCCGTGCACCGCGGGTAAGCCCGATACGGTGCGAGTGCTCGCGATCCTGCCCGGCACCACCGATGAGGCCGGTTGCCCCGCAGACGCCACCAGTTACTACACCTACGACGAACGCAAACTCGTCACCTGTGTCGCCGAGGTCTGACGACCCGGGCGGCGCGTGTGGCCTCGGCCTGCGGTCGAGGCCACACGGACTCCCGACGGTACGGACCGGCGAACTCCGGGACCGGAATACCGCAGCACGCAGTCGATTCCGTCCACGCGATCAGTTCGGGACAACCCGCCCATTCGTATGCCGTACTCGGCGCCGGTTGCCTACGCTTTGTACGGGAAGCAGCCTCGCCGGTGGGTCCCCTCGACGGCGGCCCGACCGGTATCGAAATGCCCCGACACCGGACCTGCGTCCGCACAACCGTCTGGAGTCCGCATGAGTTCATCCACCGTCGCCGTCGCGGTGCTGGGCGCCGGCCTGCTCGCCGAACCGATCGCGGACCGGATCGCCGCCCGGGCCGATCTGGAGCTCACCGCACTGATCACGGATACGCAGGTACCGCCCGTGGGCACCGGATGCCTCGTCTACGTACCGTCTTTCGCCGAGATCGCTGCGGACGCACCGGCCGCACTACTGCCGCGCCTGCTCCGCGCGGGGTACGACGTGATCTCCACGGCACCGCAGGACAGCCACGGTCCCGACGCCGCGCTCGCCGATGCCTGCCACAGCGGGAACTCGGCTTTTCATGCGACAGGCGCCTTCCAGACCACCGTGCCGGCCCGCCTCATCCGGTCGATCACCGAGGTCACCCGGGATATCCGCCGGGTGGAACTCGTGGAGGAACTGGACTTCACCGGTGCCGGTGTCTACCCGTGGGGCCCACCGGCTGCGGTCGGGATCGGCGCCGTCGACACCGCCGTTGCCACGCGGGCCGCGGCGCTGGTGGACGGTTATTACACGGCCGGGCTCCATGTTCTGGACGAGGCGGTGTTCGGCAGCACGACCGGCACCACCGAATCACCGGCCTGCACGGTGGATGTGGTCACCGATGCGACGGGCAGGGCCGAAAAGGTGATCGTGGACCGTGATCTCGGCCCCGTGCTGAGCTACCGTTCCATCTGGTCGGCGGCCACCGCGGACCGGGCGCCCCTGCGCTACCGGCTCACCACGACCACCGATACCGCGAAGGGAACGGCGAACGTCCGCTTCAAATGTATGGCGGGCGTCCATCCCGCCGACCATCTGACCTGCGTCAATGCCGTGGAAGCAATCCGCCCGCTGCATGAGCGCGCCCCCGGCGCGGTCCTGCGGGACATATCCGGCACGCACCCGGTGCCCGAACGGCGACTGATCGGCTGAGCCCGGGTACCGGTCCACTTCGCGACCGGGTCTGTCGCGGATTCAGGCGTCGAAGAGCAGATAGAGACCGGTGAAGGTGTAGCCGACCATGAGCAGCATGAGCGCGAGCTGGCCGGTGAGCCGATGCGCCGGCGGCAACACTCGCAGACAACGATCGTGGGCGGCGGCGACACCCAGCACATGACCGGTCACCACGGCCACGACCTTGAGGGTGCCCAGCACCGCCGGATGCGCCGACAGGAGGTAGGCGACCTCCCGGTCGGCCAGGCCGAACAGGTTCCACCCGGCGGCGAACGGATCCGCGAACAGGATCACGGTGGCCTGGCTCTTCTCGACCAGAAAGCTCAGGTAGTGCGCGACCACATAGCCCGCGATGATCGGTGTCAGGGTGTACGCGAGGCGGGTCGGGAGCAGGCGGCGTTCGGCGCGGGCGAGCCCACCGGTGGCTGCGGCGGCGACCCGGAAACTCACCCCGACGGCGGTGATGAACACCAGCAGACCGGCAGTACTGACCAGGGTGCGCCCGAGGGCGCCGCCCGCCTCGGCGAGCAGTCCCCGCCACCATTCGAACAGCGAGAAGCTGTCGAACGCGGTAGAACCCAGCAGCGTCGCCGCCACAGCCACCGACCCGGGGCCCACCGGAGTGCCGGCCAGGTTCGCCAGCGGCGAGCGCACGACGAAGGCACCGCCGGAGCCCCGGGCGAGCGGGCTCAACCGGCCGAGCAGGCTGCTGTACACCTCCAGTGGGTCGGCGTGTTCGGCCCATTCGGTGCCGAAAACGCACAGACCCACCACAGTGACGATCAGATACCCGGCCACCCACACAGTCACGGTGGTCACCGAACCGGGGTCCGGGGACGCCAGTTCCAGCCAGACGAAGGTGAACAGCCCGAACGCCGCCGGCCACCGGCCCCACGCCCGCGGATAACGCAGCCGTCCGGACTCGGGGGCGCGACCGGTGAGCGCGCACAACATGCGGTGCACGGCCCGTGCCGGGGACAGCAGCTTCCACACCGGTCCGGCGACCAGCGAAGCCACCATCACCCCGACCCAGACGAGTACGTAGACGACACCGGGCACCGGGTTCGCGGCGGGATCGGCGGAACCGAATACGCCGACCGCCAGGACCAGCAGGGTCGCGGCGACACTCACCACGGCGACAACCGCACGGACAACCGGCGAATCGACGACCGCACGCACCGTTTCCGATACCGGTTTCCCGCGCGCGGCCGGGTCCAGCCGGGGTTCGCGCCAGGCGAAGGCGAGCACCGCGAACGAGAAGGCCAGCGCCCAGGCCGCGCCGATCAACGCGTAGGTCAGTGGGATCGGCAGATCCGACGCCCCGCCGATCCCGTGGGCCAGCGTGGTCACGGGCGGACGAACAGGGTCGCGACCGTGACCCCGGAATGATGCAGTTCGATCTCCACCCGGCCCGGCACCTCGACGGCGAACCGGAAACGCCGGCCCGTCCCCGGGGCGACGGCGAACGTATGGTCGGGATTCGCGTGCACATGCAGTTCGTCGGAGATATCACTGTCCACGATCACTTCGACCGGCTGACCGACACGTGCGTCGAGCCTGCTGTCCACCGGCGACACCACCCCGTCCGCGATCCGCACGGTCAGGCGCACGCTCGCCGCGGATTCCGTCACGCCGGGCGTCTTCTCCGCGCCGGGGCCCTGCGGTTCGGAGGCCGCGCAACCGGCCGTGAGCAGCCCTGCCACGAGCAGTGGCAGGCATAGCCGCGATAGGGGCATCAGTTCTCCTCGTCGGTATCGGACGCGGTCTCCGCCTCGTGCGGCGGAGCCGGTTCGTCCCCGCCGTTCCTGCGGTCGCGCACCGCGATGAAAAGGACGACTCCGGCGATGAGAAAGGCAGGCAGGAAGGCGGGGATCGCCAAGAGGATCGAATGGTCCGCCAGGACCACCACATCGTCGTACCGGTCGTTCACGACACCGGTGCCTGCTCCGGCACCCGTACCCCGGACGACCGCGGGTAGCGGTCGTTGATCCGGGCAGCGCCCCAGCACAACGCGGCAATCAGCGTCAGGCTGCACAGCAGCACGATCAGGGAGGCCGCGGTGAAGAGCCAGGCGGGATGATCGAACGAACGCTCCCGCTGCAACACCGTGATCTCGGCGACGAACGGGCGGGTGAACTCGTCCAGCGCCGGCACCTCCTCCGCACCGATACCGGGATCGGCGGCCATGAAGAGCGGCAGCGCGGTCTGTGTGCGCCCGTCCTGGACGCGCAGGAGCGTCTTCCAGGTGCCGTGGGCCGGAACGGCCTCCGTGGTCACGTAATGTCCCTCGCCCACCCGGCGCAGCTGATCCACCACGAGCCCGCGCCCGGGACTGTCACTGCCCGCACCGCCCTGCCAGGCCAGGATCTGCACCCATTCCGGGTCGTCGCCGGCCAGGTCGGCCGGTGTGATGCGGATATCGGCGTGCACCATGCGGCCGCCGTCCGCGGGGGCTTCCCGCAACTGCACCGTTGCCCGGGCGTCCTGCGGGATATCGATGATGAGACCGTTGGCGGTGGCCGCGGCGACCACGACCACGGCCGCGGTGATCAGTGTGCGCCGCACCGCCGGGCGCGGTAACGGTTCACCCAGCAGTACGGTCGCGAGCATCGCGCCGACCACACCGCCTGCGATTCCGGTCGGGATCGTCATCAGCAACAGTTCCGGCCACATCGCCGTAGGCCAGGGATCGACGAATACCGCAGCGACCCACAGGGATTCCAGCCAGATCCCGGCCGTTGCGGCCACCAGACCCGTCAGCGCGCCCCACAGGATCCGGCGCCGGGCCGCCGGCAGCAGGCAGAGGACCTCCACCACGACGGCGATCCCGAGATAGAGCGGGAAGACGTTACGCGGCGCGTCGATGATCGGCCCGCCGACCAGCCAGGCCACCACGAGACGGACCACGGCGGCGAAACACGCCACCACCAGTGCCGCGCCCGTTCCGAGCGTCATCCGGGCGGCGATCAGCGCAACGGTCGCCGCCGCCACCATCAGCATGGGCTGCAGTACCAGCCGGAACTGTTCGACGCCGAAGTCGTACTCCACCTGGAATACCGACAGCCCGATGAGCAGGCCCCCGAAGGCGAAGGCCCGCATCCACCACATCCGGCGTGGCCGCGGCTCGACCGGGTCCGGCCGGCTGCGCCGGCCCTCGAATTCGAGCAGCAGCACACCCACCAGCGACAGCCCCGCTCCGCCGATGAGCATCAGATGCGTCGGACCCCACAGTGTGACGTCCTGCCCGAATATGCGGTGCCACAGATCGTCGAGCGGGAACCCGATCAAGGCATACAGTCCGGCACCGGCCAGCAGGATCCCGCCGACAGGCGCGTACCAGGTGCGGGTGATCCGCACCGCCGCCGGACCGGGCTTCTCGTCGAGGGGCAGCACAATCGCCGCCATACCGGCGGTGAACAGGAAAAACAGGCCCGCGAGGATGAAATAATGCGCCGGATTGGCCAGCGGACCCTCGTCCCGGCCGTTACCGATGTGCAGGCTCACATCCCAGATGAAGCCGAGCAGCGCGGTGAGGATGGTGGCCAGGAACATCGCCAGCGGTAGCGCCACCCAGCCCGGCTGATCGAACCAGCTTCCGAGCCGGTCCGCCGTCCGCTGTAACCAGGTGATGCGGCGGGTGCGGTGGAGGTAGCCCACCCACATCAATCCGAGGGCGATCACTCCGGCCGACCCGGTCATGATGGCGACTTGATCCAGCGCCGCGCCACCGCCCTCGTTCCCTTGGGCAAGCGACCGCCCGATCATTTCGTGCACGCTGTACGGCACTGGACCTCCACACCAGCCGGGGTATATGTAACGAAAAGTAGCATGAAATACGGCTGGAGGCGCGGTGTTCACAGGAAGCGGCAAAGACAGTTCGCCGCAATGCTATTCGCCGCGAAATTGCCACGACCATCGAAGCCGCACACGCATCCCGTTCGACCGATCACGGTCACGGCCTGCTACGGCAGACAGCACAGGCGATATCCGCGACGACGGCGCCGGGATCGAACGAGCCGCCGCCGATCCCGGCCACCGCAGGCGAGGCGATCAGTCGCGGAAGGCGTCCTTCACCTTCTCGCCGGCATCCTTCAGATTCGATTTGACCTGATCGGCCTTGCCTTCGTTCTTCTTGTCCTCGTCACCGGCGGCCTCGCCGTACTTCTCCTTGGCCTGACCGGCGAGCTCCTCGGCCTTGTTGCTGACCTTGTCGGTTCCGCTCACAGCCGGACTCCTCTCGTCGGGGCGACCGGCCTGCCCGATCCGGCCGGTCTGCGGCGCGGGTAACCATCGACCGGCCACGTAAACAAGCGGTGCCGACGGAATCAGGCCGGATGCCCGGGTTCCAGATCTGCGACGTGGTGATAACGCAGCGCCCCCGGCTGCGACTGCCGAACCTCTCCCACCTCCGGCGCAAGCACGAATCCCATATGATCACCGAAATCGTGCCGGGCGAGAACACGGCCACAGAACCAGGCCGCGGCATCGTCCAGCACCGGCACATCATGCGGACCGGCCCGCCACGAGCAGTGCGCGAACTTATCGATCTCGTCGCCTGTCTCCCCGCCGAAGAGCAGCGCAAGCGAGGCATGGTCGCTGCCGATCAGATGCACGCCCAAGAATTCCGTGCGCTGCGCGAGCCGGTAGGTGTGGTTCACCTCGGACAAGCACACCAGGAACCGCCGCGGTTCGATCGCCACCTGCGCGGCGAACCCCACCAAACACCCGGCCCGCCGCCCATCGGCGGCGAGTGTCACCACGAACACCGGCGGGTCGGCCGCGGCGATCAGAGCGTCGAAGAAATTCTCCGGCATGCGCTGTGTATAGCAGGCTGCGCGACTTCAGGCCCCACGGCTCGCGCCAGTGACCATGCATTGTCAGATCCGCTCTGCGACGCTCGCGGTGCGGCGACGAACGCAACCAAAGCACTGAAATTTCTATTGTGGCAGCCATACCCACCATCTACTATCAGTTGTAGTAGACATTGGGAGGGCGTGCCATGCATACGATTACAGTCGAGCGGATTATCGGGGCATCGAGAGGCGAGGTCTTCGCCTGGTTCGCCGATTCACGAAACTACGCTCGCTCGCCGGTAGTGCTGAGCAACCGCTGGACCCGCCTGGGAGACGAGAGGCCGTACGGCGTCGGTGCGGTTCGGGTTCACCTCTGGCTGATCGGATGGTTCCGCGAACGCATCACCGCGTACAACGCCCCGCACGGCTTCGACTACCTCGTCGAGCGCAGCTTTCCGCCCGCACGCCATGAAGGCGGCAGCATGACCTTCATCGAGGTGCCGGGCGGGACCCGAGTCGTCTGGAGCACGACCTCCGAGCTCCCGCTTCCCTTTCCTGCCCTGAGCGCCGCAGCGATGCGGTTGCTCGGGCCAGTGGTGGCCAAGGCGTTCGACACGATCCTCGATGCCGCCGAAGCTGCCCTCGCCGAGCCACCCAGCGCCCCGGCATGACTGTTGCGCAATCGGCCGCTGCGAGCCGGTGGTCGGCAGTTCGCGAGCTTCGCTGCGAACCGGCCGATAGACATCGGATGGCGTTTTCCTGGGACAGGACAGGCGGGCCCGGCGATGTGGGACGCCGGCAGATGGCGGCGCCGTTACGATGGCGTTCATGATCTGCGACCGAACGCAGCAGGCCGGCGGCGTGGTGGTGCGCCGGTCCCGGCCGGAGGATGCCGATGCCATCCGAATCTGATTCCGAGGAGCTGCTGGTGCCGGCTGTCTTGGGGCGAGCGCATGAAGAGGCCGAAGAACTGGCGGAGATTGCCGGACGGGCCGGGTTGCAGGTGGCGGTCGCGGAATCGCTGACCTCCGGGCAGCTGGCGGCGGCACTGGGCGCGGCGAGCCACTCGGGTGAGTGGTTCCGGGGGGCCGTGGTTGCTTACAGCAGAGCGGTCAAACATCATGTGCTGGGTGTGCCGGACGGGCCGGTGGTGTGTGCGCCGGCAGCCGCCGCGATGGCGGAGGGTGTGCGCACACTGTTCGAAGCGTCCCTAGCTGTTGGTGTCACGGGTGCCGGTGGTCCCGATCCGCAGGACGGGCACGAGCCGGGGTCGGTGTGGTTCGCCGTATCCGTGGACGGCTCGGTGCGGACGCACCATCGGATTTTCGACGGTGAACCCGCCGAGATCCTCGATCAGGTCGTGGTTTACGCGGTAGAACTGCTGCTCGGCGCCGCACGAGAACAGGCCGCCTGAGCCTGTTCCCGATCCGTTCGGTCAGGAACCGCGCAGCATGCGGCCCGCGGCCTCGACGGCCGGGCCCGAACTGCCGGCATCGGCGACGAAGACCGCGAAGGCGAGATCGCCGCGGATACCCACGAACCAGCCGTGCGCGTTCGTGTTGTCACCGTATTCGGCGGTACCGGTTTTGCCGAGCAGGCCGGGGATATCGGCCAGCTGGGTGGCGGTACCGCCGGTGACGGTCTCACGCATCATGGTTTTCAGCTGGTCGGTCACGGTGGCGGGCAGCGGTGGCGGGGTGCGGTCCGGTGTGCCGGGTTGGCCGGCCACCATCACCGGTGCCGGGGTCGCGCCGTCGGCGATCGAGGCGGCGACCAGCGCCATCCCGAACGGGGAGGCCGTAACTGCACCCTGGCCGATACTGGCCTCCACCCGCTCCGCCGAATTCGCCGGCACCGGCACGCTGCCCGTCACGGTGGTCAGTCCGGGTGTCACGTAGTCGACGCCGAGGCCGAGGCGTTCGGCGGTGGTGGTGAGCGCTTCCGGCGGCAACTGGACGGCCAGGCCGGCCATGGTCGTATTGCAGGATTGCGCGAAGGCGGTGTGCAGCGGGACCTGGCCCAGGTCGAAACTGTCGTCGTTGGGGATCCGGCGGCCCTCGATATCGGCGACGCCGGGGCACGGCAGCACGGTATCGGGGTTCGCGATACCGGCATCCAGGACCGCGGCGGTGGTTACCGTTTTGAAGGTCGAACCGGGCGGGTAGAGGCCGGTGAACGCGATGGGTCCTTCGGCGTCGGCGGCGGAGTTCTGACCGGCGGCCACGATTTCACCGGTGGACGGCCGGATCGCCACGATGGCCGCTGTCCGGCCGATCGGGTCCAGCGCGGTTTCCGCGGCGCGTTGCAGGCCCGCGTCGATGGTGGTGTGGATATCGGAGGTCTGCCCGGGGTCCCGGCCGGCGATCCGGACCGGGCCTTCCGGGGTGCGGGCCTGGACCACCCAGCCGGCGGCAGCGTCGGCCTGCTCCTGCCACAGTTCGGCCGGACCGGACAGGGTTTGCGCAGACAGTTCGCGGTCGGTGGTGAGCAGCCGGGTCTGCGGGGCCAGCGTGACCCCCGCGGTGGCGGTCAGCGCCTCGCGGATCGGCGCGATATCGGATTCACGCAAACTGATCGCGGTCACGGAGCCGCCGTGGGCCGCGGCCAGATCGGCGTCCAGCGAGGTCGCGGTGATGCCCGGCGCGATCGGCGAGACCAGATTCGCCACGGCCGCGGTATCGGCGCCGGGTGCGAGCTGGACCAGGGTCACCACCTGCTCGGTCAGCAGTTCCCCGCCCGACGCGTCGAGAACGCGCGCCGGTTCCGGATACACCGGCGCATAGGTCAGTTCCCCCTGGTCGAGACCGGGTGCGAGCACGGCCGGGTTCCAGCGGATGCGGTGGCCCGCATCGGTCTCCACGGCGGTGCCGGTGGTCGTGTACTTCCACTCGGCGCGCTGTTTCCCCAGCTTCCAGGTGGCCTCGAGGGTGAACGTATCGTCTTCGGTCCCGGCGACCGTGTAGGTCACCTCCTTACCCAGACCCTCGTACAGTGCGCCGACGGTCTGCTCCGCGCGGGCGGGGTCGTCGGTGAGCTGCGCCGCCGCGGCGATGTCGTCGCGGTTGAGCGCGTCGGCGAAACTGCCGGCCGTGGTTTCGGGCTCGGGCGGCCCGGAGGAGCAACCGGCCAGGGCCAGGCCGAGGATCGTCAGCAGTACGAGGACTTTCCGATCGATACGCATCACCTGCGACTGTATCGACCGCGGCCCGGCGACACGTCGCATCCCTGCCGAACGGCGCTTACGCGTCGCGACGGGAACCGCGGCGCCGAACCGCACACCGCTACGCCGCCGGGTCGCAACCACGCTCGGCGGCACCGAGCCGACCGCGGCATCCGAACCGCCGTCTACCCTCGTCTCATGCCTGACCCGTCCCCCACCGTCACCAGGTTGCGGCCGTTCGCGGCCACGATCTTCGCCGAGATGACCGAACTCGCCGTCCGGCACGAGGCGGTCAATCTCGGGCAGGGTTTCCCGGACAGCGACGGCCCCGCGGCCATGCTCGAGGTCGCCCGCGAGGCCATCGCCGGTGGCGGTAACCAGTACCCGCCGGGCCGGGGTGTGCCGGCGCTGCGGCGCGCGATCGCCGCGGACCGGGCCCGGCGCTACGGCACCCGGTACGACCCCGACAGCGAAGTGCTGGTGACCGTCGGCGCGACCGAAGCCGTGACCGCTGCGGTCCTCGGGCTGGTCGAGCCGGGTGCCGAGGTCGTGCTGATCGAGCCGTACTACGACTCCTATCCCGCGGCGATAGCGCTGGCCGGTGCCCGCCGCCGTACCGCCCGGCTCACCGCCGACGGCGACCGGTTCGTTCTCGACCACGACAGTCTGCGCGCCGCGATCACCCCGGCCACCCGGATGCTGATCCTGAACTCACCGCACAATCCCACCGGCACCGTCCTGGATCGCGCCGATCTGACCGCCATCGCCGAGATCGCCTGCGAGCACGATCTGCTGGTCCTGGCCGACGAGGTGTACGAGCATCTGGTGTACGACGGCGCCGAACACATCAGTATCGCCACCCTGCCGGGGATGGCGGAGCGGACACTGGTCGTCTCCAGCGCGGCCAAAACGTTCAGCGTCACCGGCTGGAAGATCGGCTGGATCTGCGGACCGGCCGCATTGATCGACGGCGTCTTGGCCGCCAAACAATTCCTCACCTTCGTCGGCGGTGGCCCGTTCCAGCCGGCTGTCGCCCATGCCCTCACCCACGAACTCGAGTGGGTGGCCGCGCTTCGGGATTCGCTGGCCGAACGCCGGTTGCGGTTGTCCGCGGCGCTGGCCGATACCGGGTTCCGTGTGCATCCGAGTGCCGGTAGCTATTTCGTCTGCGCCGATATCCGCCCGCTCGGCGCGGACGACGATATCCGGTTCTGCCGTGAACTGCCCGAACGGCTGGGTGTGGCGGCGGTGCCGGTCAGTGTTTTCACCGATGATCCCGCGTCGTGGCGCCACCTCGTCCGGTTCACCTTCTGCAAGCGCCCGGAAACCTTGGACGAGGCGGTGCGCCGGCTCACGCCCGACCATTGAACCGGGGTCGTCAGCTCCTGCCCTCGGGATAGACGGGTACGTCGTCGTCCCACGGCTGGCGGACCACCATATCGGCGACCCGCACGTACCCGCGTTCGAATTCACCGGTCGCGGCGTCCACCAGGCGGTAGTTCTGCTGCTGCCGCTGGATCGGCTGGGCGTCCAGCAGCACCACCCGCACCTCACCGGGTTCGAAACCGCAGCGTTGCTGCAGGGCGGCGATCAGTTGTTCGTTGTGGAGGTGGCCGTCGCCGAAGTTCCAGCCCAGTGCGGTGGAGCAGATCCGTTCACCGTCGGTGAGGACGTAGTCCTTCTCGTCACCCCCGGCCATCGCCCGATGCGCGAGGGTGAACAACGCCTTGCCGTGGGTGTTGAATGCGCGGAAGGCATATCCGAGATACAGCGGGATCTGGGCCGCCTCCCGGCTGCCGTAGTAGCGCTCGAGCTGGGCGGCCGGCATGGCGGCCACGGCGGTGATTCCGGCGCGGATCTTGGCATCGGCCGACGGTTTGATGCACCACAGGGTGGTGTCCCAGTTGCCGGCGTAGTACCGCATTCCAGGCAGGAAGGAGACCTTGCGCGGGAACATGTTCCCGATCGCGACCGTTCCCGCGAGGACCACGAACAGGAGCACCACCGGTAGCGGATTACCCAGATCGGCCGGGCCCACATCCGCATGCCCGACGAACAGCGTCAACAACCCGAAGATCATGAAAACGTTCCACTCGAGCGGCACTCCCATCGGAATCGCGGTGAGGATCACCAGGTGGAAGCAGATGAGGGCGATCGCGGCGACCGTGGTCGGCAGGCCCCCATCGCTGAAGAACAACACCAGCGGGGCCAGCATCTCGACCGCAGTACCACCGTGGGCGAACAGCCGCGACAGCCGTCCCGGTCGCAGATCGTCCGGGAACCGTTCGAAGAACAGGCGTTTGAGCGCGCGCGGCCGCACCACCGGACTGTTGGACATCATTGTCGACACCACGAACGGGAAATGCTTGTTCAGCTTCGATACCGCCGCGCCGACCCAGATGGCGACGAACACGACCTTCGCGGCGACGATCGTATCGGCACCACCGAACAGGAAGGTGACCGTGAGCGCCCCGTACACCTCGCCGCGCGCCGCCAGGAAGATCACCTTGTCGCGCAAGCCGAGCACGGCCAGCAGGACGAGAACCGCCGCGATCTCCCAGGCCGGCAGCAGGCCCACCGACGACCCGATCTCGGGTATCGGCCCGGTACCGTCCGAGAACAACCCGACCAGCAGCATGATCAGCAGCGCCGCATACAGCGCGGCGTCGAACGGGGTCCGGGTCGTGCCCCGCGTCAGCGGCACCCGCCCCGGCCACGGTGGCAGCCGGATCGTGCCGGGCCGCAACCAGTACAGGATCGACCCCATCGGCGGGAAGAAGCGGTTGTTCAACGGTCCGAAACCACAGCCCAGGCCGACGACTTCGAACAGCATCGTGAACAGCACGACCTTCTGGAACACGATCGGTTCCGACCACCACGACCCGACCGCGGTGAACCCGTCGATGCCGGTGGTGGTCAGCGCGAACAGCATTCCGCCCAGGATGTAGAGGGCGATCTTGACCACGTAGAACAGGTGTAGTGACGGCGGCGTGCCGAAACCCACCTCGGCCCAGTGCCGCGCCATCGGCCGGATCTTCTCCGCCCTGGTGCCGCGGCCCCACTCGTCCAAATCCACCACCGGAAGCTCCGGCCGGAGCATGCCGAACAACCGATCCGTTGTACCCACTGGCACCCGATCCTTCTTCGTTCAATCAACTGATTGAAAAGTACTACGGACGGGCCGGTTGCGACCGGCGTTTCGCCCGAACGAACCCGAACGGGCCGGTCGGTCACGATTACCGGGCGATACTCCGCGCAACCCCCACGAACAATGCCGTCAACTGCTCGACCAGTTCGGATCGGTCCAGCGCCAACTCCCCCACGGAGAACGCCCACAAGGTATCGGACCAGCCGCCGACCAGCAGATACCCCGCAGTTTCGAGCATGCGGGGATCCGCGCGCCCGAACTCACCGGCCGCCGCCGCGAGGTAAGGCCCCAGGGCGGCGACCGAACGGAGCAGCAGCGCCTCCCGGCGGCGGGCCAGCGCCGGATCTCCCGCGGTGTGCAGGATGCGCAGTAGCCGCGGATCGTCGACGAACGCCGACACCATGATGGCGATGGCCTCGTCGGCGGCCGCCGCTTCACCCGGTGTCAGTAGTTCGGCGACCCGCCGGACGATGCCCTGTTCGAGCCGATCGACCACCGCGTCCAGCAGAGCGTCGAGATCAGCGAAGTTCTCGTAGAAGTAGCGATTGTTCAGCCCGGCTTCCCGGCATACGCCGCGGACGGTCACGCCGGAGGTTCCTGCGGAGTCCAGCAGATGCACTGCGGCGTCCAGCAACCGTTCACGGCGGGAGTGCTGCCGATCGGAGAAAGGAACGCCACCGTACGACTGGCCGGATACCTCGGGACCGGTCATCTCGCGGACCTCCTCATTTCTGTGCGCACGGATCACCTTGCCGAGCCCCGCCTCCGGGGTTACTCTGGCAACACCTGTTACCAGAGTAGCGAGGGAGGCCGAGATGGCCCCGCACACCCCAACGACCACCGCCGGAAAACCGATGGTTCCCGGCATGCCGCTGCGCGAGTTCGACACCCTCGAGGCCGAGCACGACTATGTGCTCACCGATGAATCGGGCACCCTACCGGCAGGTCTGCGCGGAACGCTCTATCGCAACGGAATGGGACGCTGGGAATCGGGCGGCTCACCGGTCGGGCATGTTTTCGACGGCGACGGCATGCTATCGGTATTCGCCTTCGACGGGCAGCGCGTCCGGTTCCGGAATCGCTATGTCCGCACCACCCACTTTCTTCGCGGGCAGCACAGCCGCGGCCCGGCCGGCCGCGGCACGGGCACCCTGCGCGGTGACGGCAGCTTTCGCGCGAACGCCTTTCGGTGGCCGCTGTCGAATCAGGCGAATACGAACGTCGTCTGGCACGCCGGTGAGCTGCTGGCGCTGTGGGAGGGCGGGAAACCGCACGCCATCGACCCGGACACCCTCGAAACCAAGGGTATTCACGATTTCGCGGGCGGCCTGCGGGGTTTCGGATCCTTCTCCGCCCACCCCAAGATCGACGTACGCACCGGCGAACTGTTCAATTTCGGCACCACCTTCCTGCCGTTTCCCGGGCTCGCCGCCTACCGGGTCGATACGACGGGCACCCTGCACACCCTCGCACGCTGGCGCACCCCGGTGCCGCGGCTCAATCACGATATCGGGCTCACCGACAGGTACCTGGTCTTCGTCGTGCCTCCCATGACGGTCTCACCCGCCGGTATGCTGCCGGTTTTCCTGGGCCTGCGACCGCTGGGCAGTGCCCTCGGCTTCCGACCCGAAATCGGCACCGAGATCGTGCTGGTCCCGCGCGACGGTGGCCGCCGGATACATCTGCACACCGACGCAATGCTGCATTTCCATCTCACCAACTGCTACGACGACGGCGCCGATACCGTGATCGAATTAATCCGCTACACAGCGGATTTCGATACGCTCTGGGATCATTTCCAGCACGGGTTCCGCACCGCACCGGAACAGCCGGCCGTCGGCGGACCGCTCACCAGATTGCGGGTCACCCGGACAGGCCGGGTCATCCGCGAGGATCTCACCGACCGGATCGCGGAGTTTCCGCAGATCGACGCCCGGATGACCGGCCGCCGGCACCGCTATTCCTATTCCGTCGATGTCGCCCACCACCGCAAGGTCTCCGGCGACCAGGACGCCGGCTATGAGGTGGTCCCCAGCGGGGTCACCGTCCTCGACCACGAGCGCGGCGCCGAAGCCACCTACGAGATACCGAATTACGGTTCCGTCTGCGAGACGGTGTTCGCGCCGCGGTTTCCTGGCGCTCCGGAAGGAGACGGCTGGCTGCTCACCGTCGAGTACTTGCGCGACGAACACCGGTCGCGGCTGCTGGTGCTGGATGCGCGATATCCCGAGCGGGGGCCGGTCTATGTGGGCGGGTTACGCCATCATCTTCCCCTGGGACTGCACGGATCCTTCACCACGCGGATCGCGGCGTGAATATCGTCGGCGCACGGAAATCCCGCGACGGGTCCGGACGCCCGGCAGGTCGCGTGCCGGACTATTCGACCAGCCCCTCGCTCTTCAGCCAGTCGTAGGCGACATCGGCCGGGTCCTCGCCGTCGATATCGACGCGGGCGTTGAGGTCCTGCATCAGATCGTCGGTGAGGCGTTCGGAGATGGTGCCCAGTAGCGCGCGCACCGGTGGATATCGTTCGAGGATCTCGCCGCGCACCACCGCGGTGCCGCTGTAGGGCAGGAAGAATTTCCGGTCGTCTTCGAGGACCACCAGTTTCAGGTTCTTCACCCGGCCGTCGGTGGTGTAGACCATGCCGAAGTTGCAGGGGGCGCTCTGGGCGGTTGCCGTGTAGACGACGCCGGCGTCCATCCGGGTGACGTTCGCGGCGGGCACACCGTTCGGATCGTTGTACGGGATCCCGTATTTCTCCAGCATCGGCAGGAACCCGTCGGAGCGGCTGAAGAATTCGTCGTCGACGCAAAAGGTGCGGTCGGCGACCGGAAGCGCGGCCACATCGGACAGTGAGCGCACACCCAGCCGTTCGGCTGCCGGCGCCGACGCGGCGAATGCGTAGGTGTTGTTGAAGTTGGCCGGCGGCAACCATTCCAGGTCGTATTCGCTTTTCTCGATATCGTGGACGGCCTGCCACAGTTCCTGTGGATCGGGGATGATCTCGGTCTGGTTGTGGTAATTCACCCAGCCGGTGCCGGTGTATTCCCAGAGCACATCGGCGTCACCGTTCAACTGGGCCTGCCGCGACGACGCCGATCCCGGGGCGCCGGTGAGATCGGTGACCTCGGCACCCGCCGCGGCCAGATAGGTGGCGGTGATCTTGCCCAGCAGCACCCCTTCGGTGAAGCTCTTGGAGGTGACGGTGAGCCGCGCGCCGTCCAGCGGGCGGGCACCGCCGGGCAGGGTCGCATCGTGGAAGGTCCCCGACGAACTCACCAGCCCGCACCCGGTGAGCAGCAGCGCCAGCGCGGCGACCAGGGCGAGCAGCCGGGCGCGTGGCGCGGTCATGAGATACCTCGCGGAGTCGCGGCCAGTTCGACGAGCCGGCCCAGCCAATCGATGATCAACGCCAGCAGCGCGACCAGGATCGCGCCGGAGACGAGCAGTTTCGGCAGGAACAGGGTGACCCCGGTGGTGATCAGTGTGCCGAGGCTGGTGGCGCCGATGAAGGTGCTCAGTGTCGCGGTGCCCACCAGGATCACCAGTGCGGTGCGCACCCCGTTGAGGATCACCGGCACCGCCAGCGGTAGTTCCACCTGCAGCAGGGTGCGGGCGCCCGAGAAGCCGATCCCGCGTGATGCCTCGATCGTGCGCTGATCCACTTGCCGCAGCCCCACGATCGTGTTCTGCAGAATCGGCAGCACCGCGTACACGACCAGGCCCACGATCGCCGTCCGGAATCCGGTGCCCAGCCAGAAGGTGAACAGCACCAGCAGGCCGACCGCGGGCGCGGCCTGGCCGATATTGGCGATATTGACGGCGAGAGGTTCGAATCGTTTCAGCGCGGGCCGGGTGAGCGCGATACCCAGCGGTATCGCCACCACGACCACGATCACCGTGGCCACCACGGTCAGTTTGATGTGCTCGAGAATGGTGGTCTGCAGGTTCGCCCAGCTCAGCGACGCCTGCTCGGTCGGAGTGAAGGTCGTCGACCGGTACCACAGCAGGTAACCGGCGCCGATGACCACGATGATGAGCGGTTCGAACCAGACATCCAACGGCACGCGGCGTAGCCGGTTCATGACGGCCCGGCCGAATCACTGTCTTCGCCACCGGATTCCGCGGTGCCGCCTGCGGTCGACTCGGGACGCGCGGAGCCGGCCGACTCGGGCGCGGTGCCGGTCGCCGGGAACTGCGCGCCCGTTCCGGGTGCGGAGCGTTCGCCACCGGGCGCGGCGGGGATTTCGTCGTCGGCCGCGACCACGGGAGTCGGCGCCGGATCCGTACCGTCCACGTAGGTGGTGTAGGAGACCTCGGCGTCCTCCTCGCGCACTTCGGCGAGTTTGTCCCGGATCAGTTCGGTCACCGAACCGATACTCAGCGATCCGACCACCGCCCCGCGGCCGTCGGTGACCAGCGCGGCGCCCTGGCTGGTCGCGAGCATGGCGTCCAGTGCGTCGTTGAGGGTCGAAGACCGGGCGACCACCGGCAGCCGCCGGTCCAGGAAATCGGAGATCACGGGTTTGGTCTCCATTTCCGTGAGTGTCGGCCAGGACCGCGGTCGCCCGGCGCCGTCGACCACCACCACCCAGCTGTGCCCGGCGGCTTTCGCGCGTTCGATCACGGCGGGCGCCGGTTCACCTACGCGGGCGGTGATCACGTCGTGGGTTTCGACATCGCGCACCCGGGATACGGTCAGATACGCGAGTTTCGCCCCCGAGCCGACGAATTCCTCGACGAAGGGGGTCGCGGGGTCGGTGAGGATTTCCTCCGGGGTCGCGTACTGCTCGATATGACCGCCCTCGGACAGGATGAGCACCCGGTCGCCGAGTTTGGTCGCCTCCTCGAAATCGTGGGTGACCACCACGATGGTTTTCCCCAGTTCGTGCTGGATGGCCAGCAGACTGTCCTGCAGGCGGGCCCGGGTGATCGGGTCGACCGCGCCGAACGGTTCGTCCATCAGCAGTACCGGCGGATCGGCCGCCAGTGCGCGCGCTACCCCGACGCGCTGCTGCTGCCCGCCGGACATATCCTTCGGCAGGCGGCCGGCGAATTCCGCCGGGTCGAGACCGACGAGGTCGAGCAGGTATTCCGTACGTTCGGCGATCCGCTGTTTGTCCCAGCCCAGAACCCGCGGAATCGCGCCGATGTTCTTGGCGACCGTCCAGTGCGGGAACAGCCCACCGGACTGGATGACATAGCCGATGGACTGCCGCAGTTTGTCCGGGTCCTCCCGGGTGACATCACGGTCGCCGATGAGGATCCGGCCCTCGGTCGGTTCGATCAACCGGTTGATCATCTTCAGTGTGGTCGTCTTACCGCAACCCGACGGCCCGACGAAGGCGACGATCTCCCCCGCCGCGATCTCCAGGTCCAGGCAGGCCACCGCGGGAGTCTCCTGGCCCCGGTAGCGTTTGACGACCGAATCCAGGGTGATGGACGCGCCGGTCACCGCCCGTTCCGGTGTCGCCGGCGCGGGCCGGCCGGTCACAGCCTCGCTCATGACAATCCCTTTGCGATAGTGAAACGCCCGAGCCCGACGAGCAGCGCGTCGAAAACCAGCGCGATGGCGACGATGAGAATGGTGCCGGTCAACGCCATTTCCAGCGCGTTCGCACCGCCGAGCCGGGACAGGCCGTTGAAGATCAGCGAGCCGAGGCCCGGACCGAGCACGTAGGCGACGATGGCGGCGACGCCGACGATCATCTGCGTGGACACCCGGATACCGGTGAGGATCACCGGCCAGGCGATGGGCAGTTCGACGGTGAGCAGTATCCGCCACCGGGAAAAGCCGATACCCCGGGCCGATTCGACGACCGAGGCCGGGACCGAACGCAATCCCACGATCGCGTTGCCGATCACCGGCAGCGCCGCGAAGAACGCCAGCATCAGGAAAGAAGGCACCACACCGAGCCCGAACGGCACCAGCAGCAGCGCCAGCAGAGCCAGGGAGGGAATGGTCAGCGCGACCCGGCTCGAGGTCAGCGACAGTGCCGACAGCAGCGGCAGCCGGTAGACCGCGACCGCGATGAGGACCGCGACGATACTGCCGGCCAGCACGGTCTGGAAGGCCAGCGACGCATGCTGATAAGTGAGGAACGCCAGCGTCTCACCTCGCCCCTGGACGTAACTCCACAGATTCACGGGGATTCCCCTCGTCGACGGCGGATCGGCCCGGCACCGGCCCGCGCGAATTCACAGACGCGTGAGTCGCCACACTAACCGAAATCCGGGCACCTGACCGGGTACGGCACGCGGTGGGTGGGGCACCGGATCCCGCGCCGCGGCGGGATATACCTGTCGCACCAGCAGCGATCCCATGCCCCGTGCTGCCGTGACCCATTACCATCGCAGTGATTTCATACCCGCGTGCGGAACGCCGGCGATCACGCTCTGTCGGATGCCCACCCACCGCGCAGTCACAACCGGCCGATCACCTCCGGGTCTCATGCTCCGAACCTTCCGGAACACCCTGTGCATACGTCTCGCGAAGAACGGTTTTCAGTACTTTGCCGCTGGGATTGCGCGGGAGCTCGGTGACCACCGCGATCTGCTTGGGGCATTTGTATCCGGCCAGCTGGGTGCGGGCGAATTCCTCGACTCCCGCGGCGGTCGGCGGTGTGGAGGGGTCCGCCGCGACGAGCACCGCGAGCGGTGCCTCGCCCCAGGTGGGATGCGGGACACCGATCACCGCGACATCGGCGATCCCGGGGTGCGCGGCGAGGATGTTCTCCACTTCGGCGCAGTAGATGTTCTCCCCGCCCGAGATGATCATGTCCTTTTTCCGGTCGACGACGAAGAGGTAGCCGTCTTCGTCCTGGCGCACCAGATCACCGGAGTGGAACCAGCCGCCGGCGAAGGCCCGTTCGGTCTCTTCGGGTTTGTTCCAGTATTCCTTCATCACCGTCGGACCCCGGTAGACGATTTCGCCCACCTCCCCGGCCGGCACATCGTTCATCTCGTCGTCGACGATGCGCATCTCGACATTCAGGATCGGCATCCCCACCGAGCCGATTTTGCGTATCGCGTCGTCCCCGCGCAGGGTGCAGGTCACCGGGCTGCATTCGGTCTGCCCGAATGCCGTCGACACCGATGCCTGCGGGAACGTCTCGATCATGGTGCGCAACAACGTGGTCGAGGCGGGCGCTGCGCCCCAGGAGATCTGTCGCAGCGCGGAGAGGTCGTACTTCCCGATATCCGGGAGCGCGCAGATCGCCTGCCATTGCGCCGGGACGAAGAAACAGCTGGAAACACGTTCCCGCGCCAGGAGTTCCACCGAGGCCGCGGGATCGAATCCACCGGAGGCCGTGATCACGAAGGTACCGCCGGGCAGCAGGCACATCAGATAACTGGACAACCCGGCGATGTGGAACAGCGGTGCGCCGTTGAGCGCCACCGGGTCGACATCGCCGGCGGTGCCCTGGTGCAGGCTGACGCTGAAAGCGTGCAGCAGCAGGTTGGTATGGGTCAGCACCGCACCCTTCGGGCGGCCGGTGGTGCCCGAGGTGTACATGATGTACGCCGCCGAATTCTCGTCGACGGGATTCGCCCGGCACTCCGGATCGGCCGCGGCGAGCGCGGTCTCGTAATCGTCGCCGTACTCCCCGGCGGCGCCGGGTTCGCCGCCGCTCACCAGACAGGTCCGCAATCCGGGCGCCTTGCGCCGCGCATCGGCCAGGACACTCGCGAACCGGGCGTCCACCACGGCCGCGACCGCGCCGGAATCCTCCAGGAGATAAGCGATTTCGGCGGCGGTCAACCGGAAGTTGATCGGGACGCAGATCGCACCGGCTCGCATCGGTGCGAGAAACGCCTCCACGACCTCCATCGAGTTCAGGCCGAGTACGGCGACCCGGTCCCCCGGGCCGACGCCACGGTCCCGTAATGCGTTCGCCAACCGGGAAACCCGCTCGTCCAACGTGCGGTAGTTACGCGATATTCCACCGAATCGCAAGGCCGGAGTGTCCGGCGCCTTCCGTGCGTGGCGGGCGAGCTGATCGCCTGCGCTCATTCCTCGGGACATCATTTCCGCAGCACCGGCCATGTTGCACTCCAGATTCGGGTCGATCGAATCCGAAGCCTACGCCCGTCCCGTATCGCTGCGTAGCGTATTCGGCATTCTCCGAGAGCCCCGGCCGCTTGCCGATATCGCGCCGGATTCAGGCGTGCACGGCGGGCAGGTCGACGGTGATCGGCACGGTTTCCCAGCCGCGCATGGTCGAGGTGGACGAGAGCTCCAACGCGTCCCAGTCGACCTCCCAGGCCGGGAAGCGTTTCAGGAACTCCTCCAGCGCGACCCGCGCCTCGAGCCGGGCCAGCGAGGCACCCAGGCAGTAGTGGGTGCCGAAGCCGAAGGTCCGCAGATTGCTGATCCGGCGGTGGATATCGAAGGTGTCGGGATCGTCCCAGCGGCCGGGGTCGCGATTGGCGGAGGCGACCAGCAGCATCATGGCGCTGCCGGCCGGCACCGTGGTGCCGTGCAGTTCGATATCGGTGGTGACGTAGCGGGCGATGGCGTGGCCGGTGGGTTCGAAACGCAGGGTTTCCTCGATCGCCTTCGGGATGAGCCGCGGATCCTCGACGAGTTCGGCACGCTGCTCCGGGTGGCGGGCCAGTAGTGTTCCCAGCCAGCCGAGCAACCGGGCGGTGGTTTCGTTGCCGGCGCCGGCGACCACCGTGATGTAGGTCAGGATCTCCTGCCGGGTCAGGGTGCGCGTCACGCCTTCGGTGTCTTCGAACTGCGCGTTCAGCAGCTCGGTCATCAGATCGTCGGAAGGATGCTCGGCGCGCCAGTCGATGTATTCGGCGAACGTATCGGTATGCGGGATCGCCTGCTCCGATACCTGCATCTGCTGTCCGGGTTCGGTGCGCAGATTCGCGTCCGCCCGATCGCGGACACCCTGCTGGTCGGATTCCGGGATACCGAGCAGCATGCCGATCACCCGCATCGGTACCTCGTTGGCGAACGAGGTCATGAGGTCGAAACGCCCCGTGCCGGCGAGGCGGTCCAGCGACCGGGTGCACAGGTCCCGGATCTGCGGTTCCAGGGAGAGCACCCGCCGCGGCGTGAACACCCGCGCGAGCAGCGCGCGGTGGATATCGTGCGCCGGCGGGTCCTCCATCAGCAGGGTGCCCGGCGGGATCTCGACTCCCGCCTTGATGATCTCCAGGATCGGTCCGCGCGACGAGGAGAAGGTCTGCCAGTCCAGCAGGGCGCGATCGACATCGTCGTAGCGGCTCAGCACGTAGAAATCATGCTCGTCGTTGTAGTAGAGCGGTGCTTCGTCGCGTAGCCGGCGGTAGATCGGGTAAGGGTCGCGGGCGATATCACGATCGAAGGGGTCCCAATAGATCCGGTCTGCACGGGCCACGGCGAGCTCCTTCGATCGCTGCGGGGGTCTTGCGACGTTCCACGATCGGGAGCATCACGGCGAGAAGAACCCCATTTCTATCATTCGGTAACGACGTTACCCATTGTGCCGACTCCATGCCTGCGGATTGCGATAGTTGTCTGGATCCACCTCGCTCCGCGCACCCGACCACCCGGCCGACCGACCGCCTGCGAGGCGCAAGACTCCGGCTCCGCGACAACGGCGGGACATGGACGGCAACGGGGCCGTTCCGGAAGAAACCGGCCCGAACAGAAATAGTTTCGTTTCAGGCCCATGTTTGCGGGGAGCATTCCGACCGCAAAACCACCGATCCGGAATCGTCCCTGCTCACACGGCCGCAGAGGAACGGGACCACGGTGGATGTTTTGCCCGACTTCGCCGGTAACGAATGCGTCACGTTACCATCGCCCCCCGTGACCGACACCATGGTGAGGGCGGACCTGACGCCCCCGGAGCAATCTCGGGCCACCCGGTCCGCACGCGGACAATGGGCGAGCCCGGTGGCGTTGCTCGCCGGCCTCCTCGCCACCCTGTTCGCCCTCGCTGTCCCGCTCCTGCCGGTCCATGTCGACAAGACGACACTCACCTGGCCGCAGCAAGGTTCCACGGACAGCATCGCGGCCCCGCTGATCTCCTACGCACCGGTCTCGTTCGACGCCGACATCCCCGGCCCGGCACTACAGCAACTGACCGACGAGGGCGGCCTGGCGGCGGCGACCATGCCCGCCGACGCGCCCGATCTGGAGAAGTACGGATTCGTTGCGCGGGTCCAGCCCGCGGCGGACGGCTCGCCCGCCCGCCTCGAGGTGGTGCTGCGCAGCCAGTCGATGTTCAGTGTCCCGGTCGCCGAACTCGGTGACGCGACCCTCACCGTGCACTCCGATAATTCCGGCACCACCGCCGAGCTCACCGGAACCGATACCGAGCCGGTGTTCCTCGCGGGCGATTTCCGGCCACAGCTGGTGGGTGTTTTCAGCGATCTCACCGATTCGGCCGGAACGACGGTGACCGCGGAGGTGGACAGCCGTTTCTCGGTCGTCCCGACCTTCGTCAAACGGGCCGCCGGAGTGCTGGCGGTGCTGTGTGCGCTGGTCTCCCTCGTGGCACTGTTCCGGCTGGACCATTCGGCAGGACGGCGCATACGCCGCCTGCTACCGCAGCGCTGGCTGACCTTCACCGCTGTCGACGCCACGGTGCTCACGACCCTTGTGGTCTGGCATTTCATCGGATCCACGACCTCCGACGACGGCTACCAGTTCGGGATGGCCCGCACCTCGCTGGCATCCGGTTATATGGCCAACTATTTCCGGTTCTTCGGCGTCCCCGAGAACCCGGTCGGCACGCCGCCCTACGACGTGATCGCCCATATGACCGAACTCAGCATCGCCAGCCCCTGGGTGCGGTTGCCGACCTTGCTCGCCGGGTTCCTCGCCTGGCTGACCCTGAGCCGGGAAGTGATCCCCCGGCTCGGTGTCGTCCTGCGGCACGACAAGGTCGTCGTCTGGACCGGTGCGCTCGGATTCCTGGCGGTGTGGCTGCCGTACAACAACGGGTTGCGCCCGGAACCGGTGATCGCGGTCGCGGTGCTGCTCACCTGGTGCTTCGTCGAACGTGCCATCGCGACCAGGCAGCTGCTGCCATATGCGATCGCCATTCTGATCGCCGCGTTCAGCCTGACCGCGGCGCCGTCGGGCGTGATCTGTTTCGCGCCGCTGGCGGCCGGGGCGCGATCGGTCGTCCGGTTCGGTATCGCCCGGGCACGGAAGATGTCGGCCGGACCGCCCTGGTCCGCGCGGATCATGGCCTACGGCGCACTACTGGCACCGTTGGCCGCCGCCGGAACCCTCGTCCTGGTGTTCGCTTTCGCCGTCCAGCCCCTGTCGGCGATGTTCGAGATGACCCGGGTGCACAACGAGGTGGGCCCCTCCATTCCCTGGTACGACGACTATGTCGCCTACCAGCGACTGTTCACCCCCACGGCCGACGGTTCGATCGGGCGCCGGTTCGGGATGGTCGCGATGTGGCTGGGGCTGCTGGTGTGCGCGTTCGTGATGCTGCGTAAGGGCGGCCGGATCCCGTTCGTCGCGCCCGGCCCGGCGAAACGGCTGCTCGGGATCACCTTCGGCGCGATGCTGCTGATGGCGACCGTCCCGACGAAGTTCACCCACCACAACGGTGTTTTCGCCGGGCTCGCCGGGGCCGTCGCCGTGGTCACCGCGGTGGCGGTGGGACCGAAGGTGATGCGGGCCCCGCGCTACCGGGCCTTGTTCGCGGCGGTTGTCGCGGTGGCGATGGCGCAGATCTTCACCGGCGTCAACAAATGGTTCTACGCCTCCGATCACGGGATCCCGTGGTGGAACGAGCCGCCCTCGATCGCCGGTCTCGGGATGAGCGAGATCTTCCTGACCGTGGCCGTGGTGTGCCTGATACTCGCCGGCTGGTGGCATCTGCGCGCCCCGGAACCGGGAACACCGCATCGGGTATCGCGCCGCGCCTGGCGGCTGGCGAAGATCCCGCCGCTGACGGTGGCGGCAGCGGTGATCGTGGTGTTCCAGGTGGGCTCGTTCGCGACCGCCGCCGCCACGCAATACCCGGCGTTCTCGCTGGCCCGGTCCAATATCGACGCGGTCCGCGGCGAACCGTGCGGGATGGCCAACGATGTGCTCGTCGAAACCGATCCGAATGCCGCGATGCTCACCCCGCTGTCCGGCGACGCCGAGAGCACCTTCGCCGGTGACAGCGCCGGTTTCGTACCGAACGGCGTCGCGAACGTGACCTCCGACGACGACCAGTCGAAGGACGAGGAGAGCAGTATCGCCGACGCTCTGGAAGACGAGGGCTCCGACGGTAGTTCCCGGACGCAGACCGGCGGCGCTCCCCTGCCCTTCGGCCTGTCCGCCACCACCCCGGTACTCGGGACCGCCGGCCGGCAGGAGGCGGCCGAACTGACCACCGGCTGGTACCGGCTGCCCGAACCGCAGGACCGCGACGGCATCATGGCGATCACCGCGGCGGGCCGCTTCCGGGCGACCACCCAGGACGGTTCGGTGATGCCCGGCCAGCCGATCGATATCGAATACGGCACCGCGGAATCGGCGACCGGCGCCCGGCCCCTCGGCCAGGTGCTGCCCATCGATATCGGCCCGACCCCGTCCTGGCGGAACCTGCGGGTGCCGCTGGACCAGATCCCGGAGCAGGCCGATGTGGTCCGCATCAAGGCCAAGGATCTGTCCGTCGATGCCCAGGAGTGGATGGCGCTCACCCCACCGCGTATCCCGCGGACGCAAACTCTCAACGACCTGATCGGGTCGGACCAGCCGGTGCTGCTGGACTGGGCCGTGGGCCTCCAGTTCCCGTGCCAGCGGCCCTACGACCACAAGGACGGGATCGCCCAGCCACCCGGCTGGCGCATCCTGCCCAACCGCCCGGCCTCGCACACCACCTCGCTGTGGCAGAGCCACGACGGCGGCGGCCCGCTGGGCTGGACCCGCCAGCTGCTGCGTTCACAAACCCTCGCGACCTACCTGAAGGACGACTGGAGCCACGATTGGGGTCAGCTGCAGCGGTTCACGCCGATCGACCGCGCGGCACGTCCGGCGCAACCGTCGGTCGACCAGGAGACGCACGGCGGTCTGTGGTCGCCCGGGCCGATCAACGTCAAATGGTAGTGCCGAGCGGTGTCCGCGGGAGCGCAGCTAGGATTCTGTAGATGAGAAGCGAAAGATACTCCCTCGCAGGTGTTCTCGCCGTCGCTGCGGTAACCGCGGTGGCGCCCGCCGCAGCTGCCTTCCCCACCGGATCGGCCGGTTTCGGCGACGGCCGGGACGTGGTGATCGTCGACAACACACTCGAACTCAGCGATCTCGATGCGTGCTGGGCGAGTGGCTTCCAGCGCGATATCCGCTTCGAGAACCGAAGCACTCGCGATTTCCGCGTATACAACACCCCGGATTGCACCGGGGTGCCCGTGGCAACGGTCCCCGCGGGCCACACCGCGACCCACTACGGCTGGTCGGCTTCGGCCCGGTAATCGTTCGAGGGCCCGGCAGCGAGTACCACTGCCGGGCCCTGCAGGTCGGGACAGTTGCACGGATGGACGACATCGTGACGCGATTGCGCTCAGCTCTCCCACCAGTGGCCGGAGATGCCGGAGTCAGTCGCAGACAGCACCGTTCGACGCCGAACCGACCAGGCGTACATACTTCGCGAGCACTCCGCGGGTGTATCGGGACGGTAGCGGCGACCAGCCGTCGCGGCGGCGGGTGAGTTCCACCGGTTCGACCAAGAGGTCGAGGGTTCCGGCCGCGACGTCGAGGCGGATACGGTCACCGTCGCGGACGAAGGCGATGGGTCCCGCGTCCACCGCTTCCGGGGCCACATGGCCCACGCAGAGGCCGGTGGTGCCGCCGGAGAATCGTCCGTCGGTCAGCAGCAGCACATCCTTGCCCAGTCCGGCGCCCTTGATGGCACCGGTGATCGCGAGCATCTCGCGCATACCCGGGCCACCCTTGGGGCCCTCGTAGCGGATGACCACCACATCACCGGCCGTGATCGTCCCATCGGCGAGGGCGTCCATGGCAGCGCGTTCCCGGTCGAAAACCCGGGCGGTGCCTTCGAAGACATCGGAATCGAATCCGGCCGATTTCACCACGGCGCCGCCGGGTGCCAGCGAACCGTGCAGGATGGTGATACCGCCCGTCGGGTGGATCGGGGACGTCAGCGCGCGCACGACCTTCCCGTCCGGATCCGGTGGCGCGATCTCGGCGAGGTTCTCCGCGACGGTGCGGCCCGTCACGGTCAGGCAGTCACCGTGCAGCAGCCCGGCGTCCAGCAAGGTTTTCATCAGGACCGGTACACCGCCCACGCGGTCGATATCGGTCATCACGTGCCGGCCGAACGGTTTGACATCGGCCAGATGCGGGACCTGCCGGCCGACCCGGGCGAAATCGTCGAGGCTCAGCGCGACCCCGGCCTCGTGCGCGATCGCCAGCAGATGCAGCACGGCGTTGGTGGAGCCGCCGAAGGCCATAACCACCGCAATGGCGTTCTCGAACGCCTCCTTCGTGAGGATATCGGCGGTGGTGATCCCCCGCCGGATCAGTTCGATCACCGCCGCCCCGCTGCGCCGGGCGTAACCGTCGCGCCTGCGGTCCGTCGCCGGCGGCGCCGCGCTGCCGGGCAGCGACATCCCGAGCGCCTCGGCAGCGCTGGCCATCGTATTGGCCGTGTACATCCCGCCGCACGCACCCTCACCGGGGCAGATGGCGCGCTCGATGGCGTCCACGTCCGCTCGGCTCATCAACCCGCGCGCGCAGGCGCCCACGGCCTCGAACGCGTCGATGATGGTCACCTCGCGTTCACTGCCGTCGGAGAGTTTCGCGATCCCCGGCAGGATGGATCCGGCGTAGAGGAACACACTGGCCAAGTTGAGCCGGGCCGCCGCCATCAGCATGCCGGGCAGCGATTTATCGCATCCGGCCAGCAGCACCGAACCGTCGAGCCGTTCGGCTTGCATCACCGTCTCCACGCTGTCGGCGATGACCTCGCGGGAGACCAGCGAGAAATGCATCCCCTCATGCCCCATCGAGATACCGTCGGACACCGAGATGGTGCCGAACTGCATGGGGAACCCGCCCGCTTCGAACACACCGTCTTTACAACCGCCGGCCAGCCGGTCCAGCGACAGGTTGCACGGCGTGATCTCGTTCCACGAGGAGGCGACACCGATCTGGGGTTTCCCCCAGTCGTCGTCGCCCATACCGACCGCGCGCAACATTCCGCGCGCGGCGGTTTTCTCCAAGCCGTCGGTCACATCGCGGCTGCGGGGTTTCATATCGGGGGTAGCGGGGGTTACTGAATCATCGGACACAAGGCCATCGTCCTCTCCCTGTGGCCAGATCTCCGAGTCCCACGCCGGTCGGGCGCATGCGACCGCGCCTGTCCCCGCCGTTTCCACCACGAGGCCGCGTCGGTAACGGTGGGGATCGCTGTTGTCGAGTTGTCGGCGTGGAATCCCGGCCTCGTCGAGCAGAGCCACGGCAGGGCTCAGGCCTGCGACCCCGAGCCGTTCCAGGACTGCGCCACCCCTCGAGAGGCGGTGCCCCGGCGAGATGTGTCATGGTTCGATCTCGCCGCCGAGCGCGCCGGAAGCCGCGGCACCGACACCCTGTTGCTGCTGGAAAACCCGTCGGTCGGGCGCGCTGGTGCCCGGCCCCGTCTGCCTGCGAACGGCGGCATGGTCTCGATCAGCCGGGCCACAACTCCGCCGGCGGGCCGGCCGGATCGTCACGGAGCTCGCCGGCCTTGTCCGGCGCACCCAGCAGTATTCATCCGGGGGCCGGCGGCGATGGACATCTACTGCCCTCGGTGCCGAGCGCCGGGCGCCCCATCACGAGACCCCTGCGGGCGCCTGATCGCGAGACCCCTGCGGGCGCCTGATCGCGAGACCCCTGCGGGCGCCTGATCGCGAGACCCCTGCGGGCGCCTGATCGCGAGACCCCTGCGGGCGCCT
>NZ_JBHXMZ010000006.1:0-131506 GCF_042719915.1 Nocardia sp. NPDC058499
TTGCGTCCAGCCATGGTCCCTATCGTCCCTTCTGGCCCTCACCAGGGCCAACGAGACTCTAATTCCGGCTGGTCGCATCCATGGGGAGCGGGTCACCAGGTTCCCCAGTTCTGGTGTTGGGTGATCGCCCATCCTGCTATCTGTCGGCAGGCTTCGTGGATCACCGTCACGTTGGTGCGGTAGCGGTGCGTTGTTTTGTTGATCATCAGTTGGTGGTCGATCGGTGGGCCGGCCGGGGGATCCGTCGGTGATATCGCTTGTACTCGGTACACGATCTCCTGCGGGGTTTCCCCGATCAGCTGGGCTTCCACGGTCCACGTCGGAGGATAGATCTGGTAGCCCTGGACTTGTTGTCCGGTCCGGATCGCCTGGTCGTATTGTTGGGCGATCACTTCCAGGGGCATGCTCGTGTGGGCTGTGATCACTGCGGTTTGCCGGTTCACCACGTAGCTCCCCAGGCCCATCGCTTGCCCGTTCTGGATTTCCTCCCGGGTCAGGACTTCCCGGCATGCCCAGCCGTACTGCGTCGGCAGGACTTGGAACTGCCGCGACAAGTTGAGGGCTGTGGCCAGATACTGTCGGACTTGCTGCGGTGTTTCCAGGGGTTCCGGCATGGGACAGGCCTCCGGGGGAATCGATGGGGATGAACTGAAGGTGGCAGGAGTTCTGAGTCAGGGACTGGGGTGGTGTGTCGGAGGTTTCTCCGGATTGGGGATCCCACCAGACGGGGCCGGTGGCCCCCGGGGGAAGACGATTACCGTGGCGTGGCCGCCGGCGATGACGGGGTTTCCGTACTGGTCGTACTGAAGGTTCCCGTTCTCGTCGCGTGCGTGCCAGTAGTTGCCCACGAGGGCTGCTGAGCCCGGGCCAGAGCTGTTGACGAGATCGTGTAGTGCTCGGAATTGGTCGGGTATCGGCATCGTGCTCGAGTTGACGAAGGCCGACCAGTTGCTGCCGAGCCATTGGGCGGCGCGTTCGGGGCCGCCCCGCTCGCCGCCGCGGGTGTCCAGGCTTCCGTCGGGCAGGGTGTCGGCGAATCGGGGCGCGGAAACCTGTGGGTTGCCGAAGAAGGATGACAGCGCCGATAGCGCGCAGTCGAGGCAGTTGTTGCTCCGGCCGGGCACAGTGGGGCCGCCGTCGTTGATGCGTTGACCGTAAGGGTGGGTGCGTGGGTCGGCGCCGACGGTGTAGCGATTCCCGTCGCGGAGGCAATCTTCGACACGGGTCTGGTGCCGGGGGTCTTCGAGTTCGGCTAGTCGTTGTGGCCCCTCGATCCGTGTGTCGGATGGGTTGCTGAACCGAGGCTCGGTGTTGGCCAGGGCGATGTCGTTGCTGATCTGGCGCAGGTCGTCGGAATTCAGCGGGCTGCTGTCCATGGTGGGCATCAGGCCCATGTGCATGCGCAAGCTGTCGGCTCGTTGTGCCGGTGAATCTTGTGGCGACCAGGTGTTCTGGTTGCGGTTGTCGCCGTAATTGTTGTTGACGCTCAGGTGGGCGTCGGCGGGGTCGGTGGTGAAGACGACGTCGACCATGAGCCTGTCGCCCGAAAGTAGTTGGGGTCCGGTGTTGAAAGCACGGTCGGCGGCGTCTTCGGCGGAGCGGATGATCTGCCGAACTTCGTCGGGGCTGGTGTGGGGGTGGGTGCTCAGGTGGACACGGACGGTGGCGATGTGGAGGGTTTCGCCGTTGGGAAGGCGATGTTGGGTGGTGGTGTACGACGGGCGGTTGTTGGTGTAGCGGGTGCCATGGGCTGGGACGCCGGTACTGCGGTTCCCGAGAGGGGGTTGGGTGCGGTAGTGCTCGCGGAGTGCCCTGACCTGATCCATCGGGGATGGGCTGCGTCGAGGTGCCGGGGGCGTTGGCTGACCGCGGTTCGGGTCCTGTGGGGGCGCGCCGTGGTGGGGGCGTTGGGCGGGAGGAGGCGCGAAATGAGGGTTATCCGGCCGCTGGTCGGTAACAGTCGGCCGGGGATTGTTGGGTGCGTGCGGGTTCGGGCGGCTGGTCGGGGGTGTGTTGGCCGGGTTCGTGCGGGTCGGGGTGTGCGGGTTCGGTGGTTGAGTAGTCGGCGTCCTCGGAGGTGTTGTGTGAGTTTGGTGTGGTGAGTTCCAGATCGGATCGGTGGGCCGTGGTGCGTTCGGGCGGGAGGAGTTCGCCCGGCCGGGATCGGTGACAGTTCCGTGTGGTGTCTGTGCCGGGGTGGTTGATGTGGGTCGGTCGGTATGTGGTCCGTCGCGTGTGGGTGTGTTCGTGCTCCGGGTCGATGTGGGGTTATCGGCCCGGTTCGGCGACGTCGACGGGTCTTCGGTCGTTGGGGCGCGATTCGGGGTCGATGAGTCTCGGTCGGGTGTGGGTCCGGTGTTGGTCGCGCGGGTAGGTATGGGAGGCCGGGAGAAGTCGGCGAGGAAGCGGGCGTGGTTGGCGGGGTCGTAGATGTTGTAGTCGTAGCCCGGGGTGATGGGGCCGGACGGAGGGGCGGAGGTTTCTGGGGTTTGTGGGCGTGTGCCCTCGGTCGGCGTGGTTTCGCCGGGTCGTTGCGGGGTGGTGGCGCGGGGCTGGTTTCGGGGGCTTCCGGCGGGTGTGGTGCCCGAGGGGCTGCCGGTTGCTGGGTCCGGTGAGGTTGCGGTGCGCGGGGTGTCGGACGGGGCGCTTGGAGGTGCGACCGGGCCGGGAGGCGGCAGTGTGGGGGATGCGGTGGACGCGGCGGAGGTGGCGGTTGGGGTGGATTCCGGGGTGTTGGCCGGGGGTTGCTGAGAGCCGGTGGTGGGGGATGGGGCGTTGGGTGCGCCGGCTGGCGTTGCTTCGCCCGGAGCAGTTGGTGGGGTGGCGGTTTCGGATTGATGTTGGGTCGTGGGTGGCGAGGTGGGCGTACCTGCCGTCGGTGGGGGTGTGGGGGTGGTGGTGCCCGGTGGGGTGGTTGGAGCTTGCCCGGGCGAGGTTTCGGAGGTGCCCGGTGTGCCGGGAGTGGTGGGGGCACCGGTTTCGGGACCGAGGTTGAGGCTGGAGGTCGGCTGTTGTGGGGGCGCGTCGGGGGACAGGTTCAGGCTGGACGTGGGCTGCTGGGGTGCGGCCGTGTCCTGGGTGGGTGGCGCGGGCGTTTGGGTGCCGGATTGGTTTTCGGTGCCGGGTAGCGGCGACTGTTGTGGGTCAGGGGTTTGTGATGGCTGCGAAGTTCCCGCGTCGGGCGACTGCGGTGTGCCGGTGTCGGGGGATTCGGGTGTGCCGGTGTCAGGGGACGGCTGCGGTGCAGTCGGTGAGCCGGTGTCGGTCGGATGGGGCTGTGGTGTTTCCTGGGAGCCGGTGTCGGTCGGCTGTGGGGACTCGGGTTGGGGCGGCTGTTGCGTTTCTGGAGCCGTCGGTGCCTCGTTCGACGGAGAACCCTGCTCAGGGGTGTCGGTCGGAGGCGGGGAAGGGGTGTCGTTCTGGCTCGGTTGCTCACTGGCGGGCTGTTGGCCGGTGTCGGTGGGCTGGCCCTGTGGCTGTTGGCCGGTGTCGGATGGCTGGTCTTGCGGTTGCTGACCGGAGGAGGCCGACTGGGTTTGGGCGGGACCGTCCGGGCTCGATGGCTGGCCGTTGGGTGACTGTGATTGGCTGGGCTGCTGCTCCTGCGGCGGATTCTGTTGGCCTTGGGACTGATTCTGGCCTTGGGGCTGGGATTCGGGGTCGTCGCCGGGCGGGTTTTCGCTTTCCTGCGGATTCTGGTCGTCGGTATTCTCGTTGTCGTTGTCGTTGCTGTTGCCGGTATCGCTGGAGTTGTTCTCGCCGAGCGTTTCCGTGCCTCGCTGCACCCCGGCCGATGCGGCCGAGGACAGGTTCTCCGGGGACAACGCCTCTTCGAGACTGAACTCCCGATCGTTCAACGCGGCATCGGTGGCTTCCCCCGCGACCTCACCCGCGACCCCGGCCACCGTTTCCTTCGCCGCGTCCGCGGCGGCGTTTGCCAGCGGGTTCCCGCCTTCCGGGCCGCCGGGCACATCCCGGGTGGTCAACCCGTCGGGGCCCATCGCACCGGTCACCGCGCCGGTGGCCGCCGCGGTCAACGCGTTCTTGCCCGCCTCGGTCAGGTCCTCGGTCGAGATCTCGTCGCGGCGGCCGGTCGCGACCTGGACGGCCTTGATGCCCAGATCCAGCGCGGTCTCCTCGAGCGCCGCGGCCCACGCACCGCGGACCGCCGCCCGGGCCGCGGCCTTCATCGCCGCCTTCGTCGCCATCCGCTGCAGCAATTGTTTGATGGCCGTACGAATCGCGATACGTGTGATGGTCTGCGAAGCCGCCGCTCTGGCTCCGGCCGCCGGCGCCCCGACACCGGTCGACGCCACAGCCAGCAGTGCCGCCATCTCGACGGCGAAGATCGCCAAACTCGCGATGACCACCAGTTTGGTGTGCTCGATATCGGCGGCACCGTCCCCGATTTCGTCACCGAGGGTTTCGATATGTTTGATCAGGCCGTCGAAGGCGCCTTTACCGTGACCGAGTTCGGTCCAGCGGTCGCTGATGGCCTGGGCGGTATCACCTTCGATGGCGGCGAGGACCTGGTCGATCGCGTGGTTGGCGTCCGGGCCTATTTCCTGCAGATCGGTTGCCAGCTGCGTCCAAGCCGATTCGACCCGTCGCATGGCGGTTTCGTCGCCTTCGGGCCAATCACCGGCCCCGACGACGTACTTCGCGACCCACTGCAACGCTTCGGGGATTTCGATACCCATTCAGCACACTCCGCCCGAAAGCGCGGCCGGCTGAGTGGCATGGCGCTCTACCTGCGTAAATGAGCGGCGCACCGTCGGCCCCCTCCACTTCGACAACAGAACCATCACCCATAACCGACGCCGCTGGACACCACCCGGTTCCACCGATCCGGAAAATTTTCCGGATGAGATCGAACCGCCCAGATTGTGCCACCCGCTCCCGAGGGCTCGTTGGAGTACGTACCGCGCCGGTATCCGGGGCCCTTGCCTGCCCTGCCGAAACGCCAGGCGTTGGCTGAACCCTGTGGGGCCTGGTCCGGCGGGTAGCTCTGCGTGGGCTGGGAACCGGTGCGGGTCTGTACAGGGGTGATAGGGTCGCCGGGACGCGGGGGGCCGGCCGGTTCCCGTTCGATGTACTGGACTACCGGTGTCGGGAGGTTTGAGATGACCGCTGTTCGGTCGATTCGGGCGATGGTGTGTGGCGCGGGTATTGCGCTGTTGGTCGCAGGGTGTGGGACCGATGGTGAGGGCACGGCTACGCCGGTGACCACGACGACCGGGTTGCCGATTGCGGCGGAGGCGCCGTCTTCGTTTGATCCGTGCACCGATATTCCGCAGGAGATTCTGGCGTCCGAGGATCTGCGTCGCGGGGTGACCGATGCGAACGTTGATGGGGCGCAGGGGATCAAATGGCGGGGTTGCAGCTATGTGGCTCCGGACAGCTATGCGGTGGGGATTACGACGACGAATCTCACGCTGGACGTGGTGCGGGACAACGAGGAATTCTCCGTCCGGAACGAATACACCGTGGACGGCCGGCCGTCTATGGCAGTGGATGCCGTCGACGCCTCCGATGTGCGGGAATCCTGCACCTTTTATGTGGAGATGGCCGAAGGGAGTCTCGAACTGTCGATGAGTAACCCGAGTTCGCGTGCCAAGACCGGGCATCTGGACACCTGTGGTCTTGCGTTCGGCTTGGCGGAAAAAGTTGCCCCGTTGATTCCGGATGAGTGAACGATTAGCTGGGCGATATGGAGTTGATCGGAATTAGGGAGGGGGCTGGCTGTGAGTGAGGATACTCCGCCCCGGCCGCTCGGGGATCTGCTGACCGAGGCCCGGGAAGGCCGGTTGTCGGTGAATCTCGGAGCAGGTGCACCGGGTGACGCGATCCGGGTGAATGCCGAAGAGTTCGTCTACATGGAGCGGGACTGTGAGGGGTTCAAACTGCTGATCCAAGAGTTGCAGCGCGTTGCTGAGGAGATCTGGAAGCGTGAGCGGTGGGATATCGGTGAGGGCAATGAAGACCTCCACTCGGCAAATACCCTCGTGGGGCGATTCCGGCGCAAGGCCAAGGAATCCGAAGACGGCAACGATGTTTTTGCGATCCTTGAACAGCATTACCAGATCGTGGTGGATATCCAGGAGCTGCACCGCGCGGTCGCGCAGCGTTACATGGAAACCGATGACGCCTTCGCCGCGCGATACAACGAGTTGATGGCGGGTGCGCCGCCATCCGTGCCGTTGCAACTGCCGCCCGCGTTCCCGATCCCGCCGGGGGTGTGATGAGACCGCGTAATAGTTCAGCTTGTTCGATTCAGGGGGCACGATGACCTTCCAGAACGAGGGTCCGAAGATCGGTGATCCCGAGGAACCCAACGGGTTTTCCCACCCGGAGATCAATGGCGCATTCAAACCGCTGGCGCCGGGGGATCACGGAATGAGGGCATCGGAGCAGTACGGAGACATCGCCACCCAGTGGGAGAACGGTGTCACGGTGTTCGCCTCGCGGATCCGTCGGTCCAGCGCTGCGGCCTGGGAAGGGGCGGCCGCGGAGCAAGCTCGCCAGGCCATCGACAACTACGCCACCCGAGCCGAGGAGCTGGTGCCTGCGCTGCACGCTCTGTCCGTTCAGGTCGAGAACTCCGTGGTATCGATCATGCGCACCCAGACCAACCTTCCCGAAGTGGTCGAGAAGAAGGGTGGGTGGCACCCGGACGAGTGGACCCTCCTCTGGTTCGACAACGAACGCACTGACACCGAGGAAGCGGCCCGGCAAGTTATGCGGGATGACTATTTGTCGGGATTTGTGCAGGCAGATGGCCTGATTCCCGTACTTCCGGTGCCCGTGAATCCGACGCAGCCACTGCACACCGACCTGCCGATCGGCAACGGCGATCAGCCTGGCCCGGGCGGTACGACCAGCGGCCCGGGCGGCAACCCCGGCGGGCCGGATACCGGTGGACCCGCGGGGGAGAACCCGACCGGCGAAGAACCCGGCGCCGAAGAGCCCGGCGAGGAGCCGGGGACCGAGCAGCCGACAGGCACCGAACAGCCAGGTGAGACGGCGCCCGCGAATACGACACCGTCCACCACCGAGAGTCCGGCACCTACGACGCCGAGTACTACCACCGTGCCCAGCGGGACCACTCCCGGACTGGGCACCCCCGGGTCGCCTGGCTCGCCCAGCGGTAGTCCGGTGACTGCAGGAGAACCAGGACGGACGGTGCCCGGGACGCCGAATACCGCAGGCGCGCCCGTTCCGGCGGGGTCGACTACGGCCGCGCCGAATTCCGGCGCCCCGCGTAGCGGTATGCCCGGCATGATGTCGCCGGGCGCAGCCGGTCGTGGGCAGCAGGGGCAGGACGATGACAGCCGCCAAACCCCCGACTACCTGATCAACGCCGAGAACACCGAAGAACTGCTCGGCGAACAGGCACCCACGATCCCCGGGGGCGTGCTCGGTGGCGAAGCGCCGGCCGCGCAACCCCCACAGGACGCCTGACCCATCCGCCACTGCGCCTGTTTCGGAGAACTCTGCCGGGCGCGGGGCGTCCATCGCCGTGACAAATCGAGGAAATACGCAGCGACAATGAGCAAATGGATTTGGGAGCCGGATGATTTCGCCGCGCTCTGGTATCGCGACGGAATCGACCGGTTCCCACGCCCGCTGCGCTATCTGAGCCGATACAAGACCCGAAATCCGTACGAGGCGCATGCTGCGGCGGTGCGGGCGCGGTACGACCGCGACGAGCACGAGCTGATCCGGCTCGCCCTGCACACACTGTCCGACGGTGATCTGCGGATCGAAATCATGGGCGGATCGAGCGCGACCGACAAGGGCGGGGTGCGCGAATACCGTGTGGTCGGTGCACAGACACCACGCCATGGGGTGGTGCTGGCGCAGTCGGCGATCGACGGTGTCGACGGTTCGGTGCACGCCCAGTTGTTCGCCGCCGAGCAACTCCCGCAACGGCTGGCCGGGCTGCTGCCGAAGTGTGCGTCTGGACGGGAAGCGCCGGGCACCTTTCATATCGACGATCTCACGCCGAACCGTGCGGAGCAGCAGTCGATGCGACGAGGGCCCGGCGAGCAGTATCGGCGCCTGGCGAAGCGGCCCGCCGACGGTGGCGGGAATGCCGGATTGCGAGTGGGTTCGATCCTGGATCGGCCGAAGCCGTGGTACGGGTTTCGGTGGTACGACATCACCGGCGACGGGCGTTATTTGGAAAAACGGACCCGCGAACATGTCAGTGTGCGTCCGGCCGGGTCTCAGGATTTCGCGGCAGGATTCGCCGAATGGATCGACCGTTCCCTGCGTCGCCTCCGTGAGGAGGAAGCGGAAGTCTGGTGACGCGCCTCTGGTGCCCTGGACGGTGATCGGCTGTCTCCCAGTGCAAAACAGGGGCGTTCGTCGACGCGGTTGCTCTCGGGGGGACGATTGATTGTGCCAGGTTCGGGATGGCGCCGGTCGCGGGTCACCGGCGTAAAGCCGAGTTCGGCGGGCCTCCGGCGCATAAGTGCCGTGTGTCGGGTCAGTCATCGAGGTACCGCGCGATCTCGTCGAGATTTGTTGCGGAGTGAAGATATTCGCCGTCTGCCGCGTCGAGTAGAGCCCAGTTCGGTGGCTCGTGGGGGTCGCGGATCAGTCGGTAGCCGCCCTCGCGGGCGCGGTCCGCGAGGGTGCCGTACGAAAGAGAGTGGTGTTCCGTTTCATCGGTCACGGTGGCTCCGGTCGGGTGGTTGCCATTGGTGCAGGGCGTGGGCGATTCGGATAAGGGATGCGATATCTACCGGGGCGTTCCATTTCGGAGCATCCGGAATGGGAAATCCACCGGGAATCCGGTTCGGGAGTATTTCTTTCTTCGGGGGTTCCTCGGTGAACTCGGTCAATAGCCCAGGAACTCCCGGTCTCCGGGGACGAGGCGGCGTTCCTCGATCAACCGGTCTCTGGCCTGCTGTTTCAGCGGGCAGGCGGTGAGTGGGCAGTCGATATGTGCTTGCATGACGAGATGGGCGTGGGAAATGGTCATCACCGGTATGCGCCGATGATCTGTCACCGGTAGGCCGAATATCATGGTCGCCTCGCAAAATCGGGGTGTGGTGGTCGGATCGCGGGGTTTCCGGGGTGGGTTTCCGGAAAGTTCTGACTCGTTTGCGACAGTCCGGCCCGGAGGGAACTTCCACGGTGGAGGTTTCTGCCAGGGCGGGTGTGTGTTCAGTAGAACATCCACTTCCGAAAATGTGGAGATCTTCGTAAGATTCGGGCACACAATGGATTTGATCCGAATGGATCGGTAATTCCAAGCTGTTCGACTGTTCCATTCGACATGACATAACCCCGAGTAACGCTAACGAAAGGCGACACCCCTATGTCGATCGAACCGAACCCACCGACCCTGCCGCGCCGCGTACTCGGCCGCCGCTTGCGTGAAATGCGCGAGCTGGCCGGGTTGACCCGTGCGCATGCGGCTCGCAGGTGCGAGATGGGCGCGCAAACCTTGTGGCGGTTGGAGACCGGGCGCAACAGCGAGACCAAGAAAATGGTCATCAACGCGCTTTGTGATACCTACGAAGCGAGCGCCGATGACCGCCGCGAACTTCTCTGGCTCGTCGACGAATCCCGGAAGGACGGGTGGTGGCATTCGATGGCCGACGCAGTGGTTCCTGAGGCACAGATGTACCTCGGCCTGGAACAGGCTGCGCGCAAGGTCTTCGCCTGGCAGACCATGATTGTGCCGGGGTTGCTTCAGACTCCGGCCTACCGACGTGCACTGTGGGAGATTGCGGAGCCGCTCGGAAGGTCGATCGATATCGGCAGTGAGCTCGCCCTGCTTCAGCGTCGTCAGGAGAGATTGCACGACGCATCGGAATTCAGCGTGGAGCTCACGCTGAGTGAGTCGGTACTCCGGCAGCCCGTCGGAGGCCCCGACGTCATGGCAGATCAGCTGGACCATCTTGCTGAGATGTGTGCGCTGCCGCAGGTCTCGCTGAGGATCGTACCGTTCGGTGCCCCGGGGCACCTCGGGTTGACGGCGAAGCATTTCGTCTACTTGGTCTTCCTCGACCACATGAATGCAGCGTTGACCGAACCGCCCGTGGTGTACGTAGAGGGGTTCACAGGGGCGCTGTACTTGGATAAGCCGAGCGAGATTGCTCAGTATCAGGCGGCTCGGTCGTCCATTCTGCACGTAGCATTGGACGAACGAGACACACAGCGCCTCATCGAGGCGACGGCGAGGGAGTACCGGTCATGAGCATCGACCTATCCGGAGCAGCGTGGTTCAAGAGCACCCGTAGCGCCAGTGGCAACGAATGCGTCGAGGTTGCCCACCTGCGCAGCGGAATGGTAGGTGTGCGGGATTCGAAGAACCCTACCGGCCCGGCCTTGGTGTTCGGTCCGGAAGCGTGGGATGCGTTCACGGCCGCTGTCGACGACGGGCTCGAGCCGGCTTCCTGAGCCCCATCGACGAGATGACCCCGCCCCGGGAATACCGCCCGGGGCGGGGTTCGTCATTCTGTCCAGGACGCATGTTGCGGAACTGCGAATAGGAGAACGTGATCGTGGAATATCGCCAGTTCGGGCGCAGTGGCCTGACCGTGTCGGCACTCGGTCTGGGATGCAACAACTTCGGGATGCGGATCGATCGACAGCAGTCGGCCGCGGTGGTGCACCGGGCGCTCGACCTGGGCGTCACACTGTTCGATACCGCGCAAATGTACGGGCAGGGCACTTCGGAGGAGTACCTGGGGGCTGCGCTCGGGGCTCGTCGGCCGGAGGTCGTTCTCGCGACGAAATTCGGTGGTCCGAAACCGGCCGGGCCGGATCAGGCGACGGGGTCACGACGTAATGTCGTTCGCGAGTGTGAGGAGAGTCTGCGGCGGCTCGGCACCGACTATATCGACCTGTACTACCTGCATTTTCCCGATCCGCGAACGCCGATCGAGGAGACTCTCGCGGCGCTGGACGATCTGGTGCGTCAGGGCAAGGTTCGCTATATCGCCTCCTCGAACCTCGCCGGCTGGCAGATAGCGGATGCCCATCACCTCGCGGCGAACCTCGGCGTGACTCGCTTCAGTGGTAGTCAGGTGGAATGGAGCCTGGTGAAGCGGGCTGTGGAGGACGAAATCGTCCCGGCGTGCGAGCGGTTCGACCTGGGCATCATCCCGTACTTCCCGCTCGCGTCCGGCCTGCTGACGGGAAAGTACACCGCGGGCACGGAGTTTCCGGCGGGGTCACGTATGGCCGAGGTGCCGCGCCTCGCCGGTGACGCAACCGATGCGAATTTCGCCCTGGTCGACCGGTTGAGTGCGATAGCGAAGGACCAGGGACACACCATCTTGGAGCTGGCCATCTGCTGGCTGCTCGCGCAGCCCGGTGTCTCGTCGGTCATCGCCGGCGCGACCACTCCGGAGCAGATCGCGGCGAATGTCGATGCCGCCACCTGGCGCCTGAGTCCGGAGGAACTCGCCGCGGTCGAGAAGGCATACGTCTAGCGGACTGCGAACCGTGGCCTACGAGTGCGTTCGAGGCGGCTGCGGCGCACCGAAGCGGATAGGGCGTGTGCGATGACCGCCGCCCTGGGCGATCGATCCAGGACCCCGGCCTCCGCCGGCACCTAGGCGAGAAATCGCTGGTGCCGGCGGGGTGGGGCCGCCTGTCACATGAGGAACTTCAGCGCGAGATCGTTGAAACGGCCCGAGTGCTCGTGCTGGGGCCAGTGTCCGCATTCGGGGAAGATCTCCAGGTTCGATCCGGGGATCGACTCGTGCATCCGCTGCGCCTCCGGCACATCGCCATGACCGCTGGTGCCGTGCAACATCACGACGGCCTCACCCTGGCCGGCGCGTAGCGTGCGGAAGCCGCCGGACGAGCCTCGGGTCGAGTCACCTCGCCCGAACTCACCGCTACTCGGCCTGTCCCCCCGGCGACCGCGGCGCCGGGGTTGGACAGTGGGATCTGGTGTCGCCATTCTGCCCGTCGGTACGAGACGACCGCCTGCCCCCACCGGCGAAGTCCGAGAAGAGCGCACTGTGCAGCAGGGCCCGTTATGCGTGGGCCCGCAGCGCGGCGATGAGCCATTCGGCGCCCGGGACCATCGCGGGCCGGGCGGGCCAGCCGTTGATGATGCCGAGCAGCGACCAGTAACGCTCGACTCGGCGATCGGTGAATGTGGCCAGTTGATCCGCGAGGGCGGCCCGGTCGGTGCCCGCCGGAACCGCTCGGTCGAGTATGCCGGCCGCTTCCGTGGACCCGGGCGCGATATCGGCCTCGACGGCGGTGGCTCCGGCGCTCATGTCCACCTCCGGGATCTGCGTCTCGTTGCGGGCGCCGGTGACCGCCATTTCCCGGCAGCGCTCCCGGAAACCCTGGTCGCGGACCAGTTCGGCCAGTTCGATCCAGGCGTCGACCTGTTCGGGTGACGGGTCGTCGGGCAGGGTCGCGGGCATCGATCGCATACCGGTGGCGATATGGGCGCCGGGGGCGTCCGGTTCGATACCCGCGAATGCTTCGTCGACGAAATCGTCGATGATCCGCTGGCGTTCGGCGGCGGACAGGGTGGCGAGTTCGTGCATGATTCTCAACTCCTCGGTGGTGCTGTTGCGGTGTGCGACCGACCACAGGACCGCGCGCCGCACCCGCAGCGTGCGGATCTCGGCGTCCAACGCTCGTACGTGCGCGGCCGCCACGTCCGCCAGACTGGACTGCCGTTCCGCCACCGCGCGCACGGTGGCCGTATCGAGGTCCAGTTCGCGCAGCGTGTGGACCAGTTCGAGCCGGGCGACGGCTTCGGCGTCGTACAGCCGGTAGCCGGCGGGGCTGCGGGTGGTGGGCGGCACCAGGCCCGCATCCGACCAGAACCGGATGGTCCTGGCGTCGAGGCCGGTGCGCTGTGCCAGCTGCCCGATGGTGAACAAGGTGTCGCGGTCGGTCACGAGTACAGCGTGAACCTTCCAGCCGGTGGAAGGTCAAGCCCTGGTAGTCGCGGTCCGGCCGGTGCCGACGGTGCGGAATCAGAGCTGGTGGGCGGCGGCGCGCCGGCCGAACTCGCGAACGACGGCGGTGGACGCGGTGGCGGCGATATCGTCGACCCACGCCGGGATCGGGGCGGCGCGCGCGATGTAGTCGCGGACGAGGCCGTAGGGGATGGCTTTGATCGCGGCGGCGGCGACCGTCATACCGAATTCGTCGGCGACGCCGAACTCCGCGATCACGGCATCGCGTATGGCGGTATTCATCTCGTCGTTGACGGTGGCGATCGCGGCCCTGAGGTCGTCCGGTCCGGTATCGAGCAGTTCGTCGCGGTGGAACATCTTCATCGCCCGCGCCTCCGTGGGGTGCTCGCGGCAATAGCGCGGCAGGTACGCCGCGGCGGCGAGTAGTGGGTCCGGACCGGACAGGGCGTCGATGAGGCCGGTCTGGAAGCGGCGGATCGAGCGGTGCCACAGGCGGGCGAGCAGTTCGTCGCGGGAGGCGAAACGTACGTAGATCGATCCGGTGTGCACGCCGGAGGCGGCGCTGATGGCGGCGATACCCGGCCGGGTGATCGCGGGGTCGGCGAGCAGGTCGCGGGCTGCGTCGAGGACCTGATCATCGGTGAAGCGCCTGGGTCTTGCCACCGGGTAAGTTTAGGACATAGTTTTAGAATATGGATTCAAAAACTAGGGTTCCGGTGGTCGGCGGCCTGCTCGTGTTCATCGGGTCGGTGCATACCGCCATGGGGATCGTCGTCTGGGCGACGCAGGACCAGGACTCCGAACTGTCCTTCTGGTTCACCGCATTCGGTGTCCTCGCCGTCGGTTTGGGGATCGCGGTGCTCGAGGTCGAGCGAGCCCGCGGATTCGTCACCGCGCCGATCCTCGCCGCCCTCGCGGTCCTGGCCGGTTTCGGGTTGATCTACATGCCCGTCTCCGGTTTTCTCAGCCTGCTCCTGCCCCTCGCATTCGGAGTGGTCGGCCGGAGCAAACGCCATGCGATGGCTCGCGCCGCGACCTGAGGGGCACGGTCTGCCGGGCACGGCGCGGCGGGGAGGTGAGCACGTAATTCGGGTGGACGCCGGGACGGAGCGGCGGCTCAGAATGCGAGGGAGGCCCAGGGAATGTCGATCGGGAAGGGGTATCCGAACTCCACTCCTGCCTCGTCCGCGGGTGTCCATTCGCCGACCAGTCGGTAATCGGATCGGTGCAGCGGGCGGACGCCTTCGGGCAGCGTGGCGACGCCGGTTTCCAGCCCGTACGCCCGGATCTTGGCGATGGCGCTGACATCCCGTTGAAGAGTTACTTCCCAATACCAGACGATGCCTGCGGCGGCGTACCGGCTCTTCTTGGCCTCGATATCGGTTTGTGTATTGGATGGTGACAACACCTCGCCGACCAGCACCGTATCGGCGGCTCGAACATCCTGGTAGGAGGGAATGCACCGGTGCACGAGGAAGTCCGGAGTAAGGAAATCCGACTTTCCACTCGTTCCCAGAAAAACGTTGGTTTCGGACTCGACCTCCCAGCACTGTTCGGGACGCGTGGACATGTCCACGCGTGAACAGCGCTCGATCTCGTTCACCAGTCGACGAGTGAACTTTTGGTGTTCGCGAGGTCCGCGCCGCACCCACACCACACGTCCATCCCAGAGTTCGATTTGTTCCGCGATCTCGTCGGGTAGACGCTCCAGTTCCTCCCAGGTCATGTATTCGGGGAGGTCGGGCTTCTGGATCCGAGGCGAGGACATGGGTCAATCGTATGCGGAGAACAGGCCGCCGAGCAGCTGTGTAGCGATTCGAAACACCGGGAGCCTCGTGTTCACAGGCCGCCGATTCCCTTCCCTACGACAACTGCGCCCATGACCACCAGAACGATCGCCATCATCACGTGGTTGTTGTCCTGCAACCACGCCCGTACCCGGTCCAGCGGGGCGCGCAGCCGGTCGGCGGCCAGGGTGTAGCCGAGGATCACAAACAGCACGCTGGAGGCGGCCAGCACCGTGAACACGATGACAGCGACCACCTGCCCGCCGACGCTGGTGCCGCTCGACCCGATCACCACGCCGGCCGACAGGCACAGCAACAGGTTCTTCGGGTTCACCGCGGAGAGCAGCGCGCCCAATTCGGCTGCCCGCCGCACAGTAAGTGTGTCGATGGCGCTCATCCAGCCGGGTATCGCGGTATCGGAGCGCGACCGCCACTGCGCCGCGGCCAACCCCAACAGCAGTATCCCCAGCACGATCTTCACCCACGCGCCCGCCGCCGACGGTTCCCGATCACCTGATCCGCCCAGCGGCCCGGCCAGCAGCACCACGATCACGGTAGCGACCGCGATACCGGCGACCCAGCCGAGCGCGAACCCGCGCCCGGTCCTGTTCGCGTTGGCCGACAGGATCATCAGAATCGCGGCCATGATCGGGATGGGGGAGAGCGCCACCCCGACCGCCAGCGGGAGCAGATCACCGATCACAGTGCCCATCTGCTGGACAGTAGGACACGACCGCGGTCCACGGCTCGAGCTGCGCTGGTGTGATCCCGTGTCGTTGACGCATCGTGACCCGGGGCGCTGCGCCGGGCACCGTTCCTCACCCGCGCGGGGTGGTGGCATCGGGTGCAGCTCGGCGAACCAGGCCACCGAGTACCATCCGGCGGGTTTCGGGTGCCGGGTCAGCCGAGGACCGCGGTGAGGTCGAGGCGGGTGAGGCGGACAGCGTCGGCGAGGATATCGATGGCGGTGATGCGGTCGCCGGCGACGGTGAAGCCGAGCACGGAGAACGGATTGCCGTCGAGGGTGTTGACCAGGCCGGCGCTGCCGTTGACCACAGCGGGGTGAATGGTGCAGGTGGTGGCCATGCGCCGGAAGGTTTCGGCCTGGCCGGCGACGGCGGTGGCGCCGCGGATCACGCGCATCGTTTCCCCCGCGTCGGCGCGCAGAACGACATCGGGGTCGAGGAGGCGGAGTAGTTCGTCGAAGTCGCCGCCGCGGGCGGCGGTGAGGAAGGCATCGACGATGCGGCGTTGCCGGGGCAGGTCCGGGTTCGGGGTGGCCCCCTGCACGCGGCGGCGCGCCTGGCTGGCGAGTTTCTTCGCCGTTTGCGGGGTGCGGTCGACGATGGGCGCGATCTGCTCGTAGGGCATGGCGAACATGTCGTGCAGGACGAAGGCGAGCCGTTCGGCCGGGCTCAACGATTCCAGCACGACCAGTAGTGCCAGGCCGACCGAATCTGCCAGCACCGCTTCGTGTTCCGGGTCGAGCGCCGACTCGCTGACGATCACCGGGTCGGGTAGGTGCTCGGCCTCGAAGGGTTCCTCGTGGCGGGTCTTACGGCTGCGGAGCATATCCAGGCAGACGCGTCCGGCGACCGTGGTCAGCCAGCCGCCCAGATTTCCGACGTCGGAGGTGTCGGTGCGGGCCAGGCGCAGCCAGGTCTCCTGCACCGCGTCGTCGGCTTCGGTGAGCGAGCCGAGCATGCGGTAGGCGACCGCCCGCAGGTGGGTGCGGTGCTCTTCGAAACGGTCGGCCAGGAACTGGTCGTCGTGCACGGGGTCCTCCTCGATTCGTCCTGTATCGATGACGGAGCGGCGGCTGTCAACGTGACCGCATCTTTTCTCGCCCCCGCCGCCGGGCACGTACCGGGCAGCGACGCGGCTGCTCTCCCGACCGTGGCGTACCTCCGCAACAGGCTTCTACCAGTGGTTTCGGCCATGGCGGTCACGTTGTCGTTGCGCCGTGCGTCAATGCGGCAGACCACGAACCGTGGCGGCCGAACACTCGGCGTCACGCGGGCCGCTCTACTCCAGCCACCGAAGGGAACGAAGACCATGGAGCCGATCGAAGTGCACGGAACCGTCGCCGACGGATACGAAGATGTCCGCCGTGAGTTCGCCGCTGTCGTCGCCGAGGAGAACGGGGAGTCCGGTGCGCAGCTGGCCGCCTGTGTCCGCGGCCGGCGGGTCGTCGACCTGTGGGCGGGCCCGGAGGTCACCGCCTCCACACTGACCGGCCTGCACTCGACGTCCAAGGGGGCCGCGGGCCTGGTGATCGCCTTGCTGATCCAGGACGGTGTGCTCGATATCGACCGCCCGGTCGCCCACTATTGGCGGCGGTTCGCCGCCGCGGGTAAACAGCGGATCACAGTCCGCGACGTCCTCGTGCACCGCTGCGGCGTCATCGGCGCCGACGGCGGTTTCACCGTCGCCGAACTGGCCGACGAACAGATCATCGCCGAACGGCTGGTGGGGCAGCGGCCGTATTTCGAACCGGGCACGGTGCACGGTTACGGCGGGTTCGTCACCTACGCCATCGTCGGCCAGGTGGTGCGCGCCGTGACCGGCAGTACCGTTCAGGAGCTGTTCGAGCAGCGTATTCGTGCCCCCTACGGGTTGGACGTGTATCTGGGCCTGCCCGCGGAACTGGATCACCGGTACCTGCCGATCCGCCCCTGGCGGGCGAGCCCGGAGATGGCGGCCGCGTTCGCCGCGAACTCGCCGAATCCGCACGGTATGGCCGGGATCTCCTACAACCTCAACGCCCGCGGCTTCACCGCCGCCGACGTCATGGCACTACCCAACGACCCGGCCCTGCGCCGGCTCGGCCAAGCCTCGGCCGGCGGTGTCGGCAGTGCGAACGGGCTGGCCGCAATGTATGCGGCGGCTGTCACCGGTATCGACGGCCGGGAACCGCTGCTGACCCTGGACACGATAGCCACCATCTCCGCGATCCATTCCAGCGGAACCGATCTGGTACGGGGCGACCGCGCACCGTACGCACTGGGCTTCGAGGCCAAGAGCCTGCTGTATCCGTTCCTCGGCGCGCATGCGTTCGGGCACACCGGATCCGCCGGGTCGGACGGGTTCGCCGACCCGCACAGCGGTCTCACCTACGGCTACACCCGCCGCCGCGCCGCCTTCGCTTTCAACGCACCCGAAAACGCCCGGCTGGCAGCAGTCATCCACCGCGCGGCGACCGAAACCGGTCTCGCAGCGGCTGCCTGACACCTCCACCCTTTCCCCGACTGTCGAGGAGTAGTACAACCATGTCCACTCGCACCACTTCGCTGCTGAAGTCCCGCGGCCTGAAGCTCGCGCGCTGGGTTCCCGTGGCGGCCGTTCTGGCCGAAACCGCCGTCGGCGCCTACTGGGACCTCGCCCGGATCTCCTACGTCCGCGACTCGTTCGACCATCTCGGCTACCCGATGTACTTCGCCACGATGCTCGGCGTCGCCAAAACCGCCGCGCTCGCCGCAATCCTCACCCCCGGCCACCCCCGCACCAAGGAATGGGCCTACGCCGGACTGGTCTTCGTGTACGGCGGCGCTGCCACCTCCCATCTCGCCGCCGGCGACGGCCCGGACAAATGGGCCATGCCGCTGGCCTTCGCCGCCTGTACCTTCGCCGCCCGCGCCTGGCTGCCGCAGGGCACGTCGACGACTACCGCGCTGCGAGCACTGGGCGGGAACCGGCGCCCCCTACCCGCCTGACCGGTCCACCACCACGGATTCACCACAACAGATAAGGAAACGAACAGTTATGAACGCGAACACCACCGAGCAGTCCGATACCTCCCGCCTGCCGAATCCGCAGCAGCTCGTCCCGGCACTGGGCGAGGTCGGCGCCGCACTGTTCAAGGCCACCGGCAACGGTGCGGTGCCACGCACCACGATCGGCCTGGTCCAGCTGCGCGCCGGACAACTCGTCGGCAGCACCTACCTGGCCATCCTGCACGCCGGGAACCTGCGCGCCGCCGGGGAATCCGAGGAACGTATCGCCGCGGTGGCGACCTGGCGCGACGCCCCCTATTTCACCGAGGCCGAACGGGTCGCGCTGGCCCTGGTGGAGGCGGTATTGCAACCGGCACCGCACGGTGAACGGGTGCCCGGCGACCTGTACGCCCGCGCTGCCGGCCACTACGACGACACTGCGCTGGCGACCCTTGCGATGGCCATCGGCCAAGTGAACTTCTTCGTCCCGCTGGCCCTCATCGGCAAACCTCTGCCCGGCCGGTCGCCGGCCGAACAGTGGACCGCTGTGCAGGCCTGACAGGCCGGAACTCACCGGCGACAGGGCCGGGGCAACCATTGTCCCGGCCCTGTGTGCGTGCTCATACCGACTCGGTCGGACTCGGCGGGAGCGTCCCCGCGATACTGCTGAGCTCTCAGTGCCCCGCTCGATCAGCACTTCGAACGGGGGGAACACGGCCCTCGACAACTTGCAGCCGGCCGGCACGGAGGTATTCGCCGGGCGCACAGGTGGAGGATCAGAAAGTTCACGAGGCGGCGACGAGTGCCTGGAGTTCGTGGCCCAGTTCGGGTGTCGCCGCGACGATCCCGCTCCAGCGGCGGGTGAGGTCGGTGTCGAACTCGATGGGCCGGCCGTAGGCGTCGAGGACGACGCCGCCGGAGGCGGTCACCTGCACCACCGCAGCGGCGATATCCATGAGCCGGTGGGTGTCGCTTCCGGCGTCGAGGAAGGCGTCGACGGACCCGTCGGCGACGAACGCCGCGTCCAGGGTGCTGCAGCTGAGGATCCGGATCCGGGTCGCCGTGCGTGCCACCCGCTCCCAGGCGTCCCAGTTGCGGGCGTGCGGGCGCAGGATCGACACCGCGGCGTCGCCGGCCCGGCGGCATCCGCTCGTGCGGTAGGGGGAGTGGTCGCGGGACGCCCACCACCGCTGGCCGGTGTGCAACCAGCAGGTGAGGGCCTCGGTGAACTCGCCGTCCACGACGACGGCGGCACTGAAGCAGGACAGGGGGACGCCCGCCGCCGCGTTCGCGGACCCGTCGACGGGGTCCACCACCAGGCTCACCGCCGAACCGATATCGACCCAGCCGCGTTCCTCGGACAGCACATTGACGCCGGCGGCGGTGGCGGCCGCGACGATGGCGTCCTCGACCACCACATCGACGAACATGGTGGGCGTGCCGTCGGCGCCGTCGCTTTCGACGGCGCGGAGCTGCTCTCGCGAGTAGGTGGCGAGCGCGGTGCGGTAGGCGCTGAGGGCGGCGTCCGCGGTGGCGTTCAACGCCGGATGGGCCCGATGCGCGATATCGGCGGCCAGTGTCACGGTGATACTCACTCTCTCGAATCGGATGGGTTGTCAGGACATCGCGCGGCGCATCCATATGGCGATGCCCTCGACCAGCATGACGACGGCGAACACCATGAGCACGATCGTGGTGACGACCTCGAACTGCATGACGCGGGCGGCGTTCATCAGGTAGAAGCCGATACCGCCGGCGCCGACCACGCCGAGCATTGTGGCGGCGCGGATATTGACGTCCAGCTGGTAGAACAGGTGTGCGACCAGCGCGGGGGCCGACTGCCGCAGGGTCGACGCGACGAACGTCTGGGTGTGTGTCGAGCCGCCCGCCAGGACGGCCTGCTGTACGCGGATATCGGTTTCCTCCAGCGAGTCGGCGACCAGTTTGCCGAGCAGTCCGACGGCACCGAGCGAGAGGGCGAGCGCGCCGGCGGTGGCGCCGAGCCCGGTGACGACGATGAAGATGATCGCGATGATCAGGTCCGGAATGCCGCGGATCACCACGATGGTGATGCGGAAGAATCGGGCGACCCCCGCGGTGGGAGCGACGTTGCGGGCGGCGAGGATTCCGACCGGGACCGCCACCACGAGGCCCAAGAGGGTTGCCGCCAGGGCGATCTGGACCGTCACCAGCAGTTCCGTGACCAGTTCGTCCCAGATACCGCCGGTGCCGGGCGGGAAGAACAACGCCAGGGTGTCACCCGTGGCGCCAAGTCCGTCGGCCATCCGCGTGACGTCTATTCCGGATGCGAGCACCGCGACGCTCAACGTGACCACGGCGAGCGCACCGTAGACGGCGGTCCGGATCCGTTCCGGGGTCCACGGCGGCGAGATGCGGAACGACCCGTCGGGCCGGCGGATACCGGGGGCCCGCCGCGCCGGGCCGTCCGTCACCCAGGGCGACCGGCCGATGCGCCGCCACCACGGCTTGCCGCGGTCGGAATTCCTGCCGAGGAGCGCGGAACGCAGTGCCCCCGACAGCAGTTCGACGACGATGCACAGCACGACCACGAAGAGTGCGAGCGCCATGCCCCGCTGGTAGTCGAGGGTGCGCATGGCGAGCGACAGTTCCATGCCGATACCGGCGACGCCGACGTATCCGAGAATCACCGAGGCGCGGAGGTTGATATCGAATCGGTGCAGCGCGGTCGCGACGAATGCGGGCATCGCCTGCGGAACCACGGCGCCGCTGATCTGCTGCCACCAGGTGGCGCCCGCGGACCGCAGGGCGTCGCGCGGGCCGCTGCCGGTGTCCTCGATGGCGTCGGCGTACATCTTGCCGACCATGCCGATCGAGTGGATGCCCATCGCCAGAATGCCTGCGAGCCCGCCCAGTCCGAACATCCGCAGGAACAGGATCGCGAGCACGATTTCGGGGATGGCCCGGGTGACGACGACAACGGCGCGGGCGGACCATCGCAGCGGCGTGCCGGGCGTGGTGTTGCGGGCGGCGAGTAGTGCGATACCGAAGCTCAGCACCACCGAGAGCGCCGTGGCGCAGGTGACGATCGCCAGCGTCTGGCCCGTCATGACGAGAATATCGCCGAGCGGAGGGAAGTCGAGCGGGAAGATCCGCGCGATGAAATCGGTGGCGTTGCCGATGCTGTCGGCGATGGTCGCGATATTGATTTTCAGCGCGGCGACCGACCACACGGATAGCGCGAGCCAGATCAGCAGCACAGTGGAGACCGCGATGCCGGTGCGCGACGGCGGCCGTAGGGTGCGCGGCGAGGTGCCGGTGCGGCGCGGTGGAACGAGGACGGCCACCGGCGATCAGACCAGTTGCGCTGCGGGCGCGGCAGCGACAGAGGAGTAGATGGACATGGCCTCGCTCCGGTCTATCGCGGAGACCGCCTGGTCCAGGACGACGGCGCCGCCCCGGAGCCCGACGAGGCGGTGCCCCCAGGCCAGTGCCAGTTCCACCTGGTGGAGGCTGCACAGCACGGTGAGGTCGTCCTCGGCCGCGACCCGCGAGATCAGCTCCATCACCTGGGCCGACGATTCCGGGTCGAGGGAGGCCACGGGCTCGTCCGCGAGCAGGATACGGGGCTTCTGGACCAGGGCCCGCGCGACCGCGACGCGCTGTTGCTGCCCGCCGGAGAGGGTGTCGGCGCGTTGGAATGCCTGGTCGGCCAGTCCGACCCGGTCGAGTTGTTCCATTGCGGCGAGCCGGACGGCCCGCGGATAGGTGGGCAGACCGAACCGGGGCCCACGGAGAGATCCGAGGGCCCCGGTGCAGACGTTCTCCAGAGCGGACATCGAGCCGACCAGATGGAATTGCTGGAAGACGAATCCCACCTGCCGGCGCAACGCACGGAGCCGGCGGCCGCGCGCCGCCCCGACGTCTGTGCCGAGGACGGACACGGTTCCCGACGTCGGCAGGTGCAGCCCGTCGAGAAGGCGCAGCAGCGTCGACTTTCCGCTGCCGGACAAGCCGAGCAGTGTCACCACCTCGCCGGGATACACCGTCAACGAGACCCGGTCGAGTGCGCGCACCTGCGGGCCGAAGTCCTTCACCACCTCGGTGAGAGCGATGGTGGGGGTGAGGATGCGGTCGATCGAATGGGCTAGGACCCCGTTGTCGGTGTAGGTCATGGCTGTCTCCCTGGAAGGTGGTGTACGCCGGGACTTCTGCGGGCGGGCCGTCACTGCTTGCAGGCCGCGGCCCGCGTGATCTCGCAGACTTTGCGGACTCCGTCGAAGGTGGCGTCGTCCACGGCGGCATAGCCGTATTCGGTGTTCTCGGGCAGATCGCAGGACTCCTCATCGGTGCAGTAGCCCTTCTCGACCAGTGCGGGACGGTTCAGCTGCGTCCGGAAGATGGTGGTGATCTGCTCTTTCAGTTCGGGGGAGAGGGAGTCGCTGATCGCCACCGGCGACCCGGCGATGATCTCCGACTTCCAGACAATCTCCACATCGCCCTGCTGGATCTGTCCTTTCGACGGCATGGTCTGTTCCACCATCGAGTCGTAGGCGAAGCCGGCGTCGCACTGACCGCTGACAACCGCGAGCACCGCGGCGTCGTGGCCGCCGGCGAAGACGGGGGTGATATCGGTGACCGGGTCGATGCCCGCCTCCTTCAGGCCCGCACTCGGGTAGAGGTATCCCGAGGTGGAGGCGGGATCGACGAAGCAGACCTTCTTGCCGCGGAAATCGGCGAGAGTCCGGATCGGGGAGCCCGCCTCGACTATCCCGTACGCCTGGTAGCCGGGCTCCTCGTCCGGCGCGTCGACGAGCGCCGCGATCGGCGTCGTCGCCACACCGGTGTCCCGGGCGGTGACGTAGGAGAAGGGACCGTAGGCGGCGATCTGTACCTTGCCGGCGCGCTGGGCCTCGATCACGGCGGCGTAGTCGGTGGCGTTCTGGAGCTCGACCGGGCGTCCGGTCTCCTTCTCGATCACATCGGCGATCAGCGCGTAGTCCTGCTGGAGACTGTTCGACTCCTCGGAGGGGATGGAGGCGAACACCAGGGTCTCGGGATCGCCGGAGCCCGAGATCCCGCTCTCGGTGTCCCCGGCGGCGCTGGAACCGCATGCCGCGAGGAGGAGGGTGGTCGCGGCGAGCGCGGCCGTTCCGAACGAGCGCTGGAGGGTGAATCCCATATCTGTCGTTTCCTTGTTCGGGTCCGCGAGGGGTCGATCGGTACGGCGGGAAGTCGCTGTGGCCTGCGAGACGGCGGTGTCCGCGCGACCTGCCCCCAGGTTTTCCGCCCCCGGCGAATCGGGCGGCAACCTCGGATGAACCGGAACAAAACGGACATGGGCAGGTCCGGCCACTTGTCTGCCGGCGCAACGGCGCTTTCAGCCGGCGCGGACCACCGACCGGACCACCGGGCAGGCATGCTCGAGTCCCACGAGCACCAGGTCGGCGCGCTGTCCCGCCTCGAGGCTGCCGCGGTCGACGAGTCCGACGGCTGTCGCGGGACCGCTGGTGACCAGTGCCACCGCGTCGTGCAGCGGCAGGAGTTGCCGCTCGGCCAGTGCGAACGCCGCCCCGAGCAGGGAGGAGGGCAGGTAGTCGGAGGCCAGCGCCGTGACCAGGCCGAGCCTCGCGAGCTGCGCCGCGGAAACGTTGCCCGAATGCGAACCGCCGCGCAGGACGTTGGGTCCGCCCATGACGATCGACATACCGCGGGCGCGGGCCTCCCGGGCGGCCTCCTCGGTCGTGGGGAACTCCGCCACCGCGCCGCCGCGCCGCGCGAGGTCGGCGATCTCGATCGCCGACTCCGGATCGTGCCCGAAGATCCGTGCGAGGCCCGCCGCGGACCGGCCGGCAAGCCAGTCCATCGCTTCTTCCCGCACCGGGAGACTCTCCTCCCTGGTGCGAATGACGTCGTCGACGTGGGCGCGGGCGTCTTGCCGCGAGATTCCCCTCGTCTCGGCGACGTAGCGTTCGAAGAAGGTACGGTCCGCGTACTGCCCGATGCCCGGGGTGTGGTCTTCGTGCGAGATCACTGCCGGAACTCCCGCGTTGTAGACACCGGCCGCCGACCTGATGTCGAGATGTGCGCGCAGCGCCGCGAGGCCCTTGGCCGAGCGGACGTCGAGCCGGTGCAGGACCCGGTGATCGACCAGCCGGCCCACATCGTCACGGGTGTTCCACTCCTCGATGGCCTCGCACATCTGCTGGGCCACGTGAACGCTGCGCTGACTCGCCGCGGACTCCCGGTCCGAGAAGGACGCTCCGTGGAAGACGGTGGTGATACCCGCGGCGCGCAGCTTTCCCTCGAACGACATCATCGAGAACAGCCACGGCAGTTCGGCGCCCGGCCGGGGCAGCCGCTCGCGCTCGAGTCCGTCCGAGTGCACGTCGACCAGTCCGGGCAGGCAGAACAGACCGTCACCGTCGACGTCGACCGCGCCGCCCGGCCGGGCGGGCCCCACCTCGGCGATCCGGCCGTCGCGGACCACCACCCGAGCGTCGTCGAGGATGCCGCCGGGCAGCACCGCCCGGACGTGCCCGAGAACGAAGTCGGCGGGAGTGCGTCCGAGCGACCAGGCTGGCCGGCGGACCGGAGTGGGGGCACTCATGCCGCCACCCCCAGCACCTCGGCCGCGCTACCCGCGGCGGCGACCCGGCCCTCGTGGAACCGGATGACCCGTGACGCGAGCCGGTGCATCGCGTCGAGGTCGTGGAACACCGCCAGCACCGCCACGCCCCGGGCGGAGAGCGAAGCGATGAGCTCCAGCGCCCGCTCCCGGTTCACGGGATCCAGCGCCGACACCGGCTCGTCGAGCAGGAGCAGCCGCGGCGGATTCACCGTTCCCGCAGCGATGTTCACTCGCTGCCGTTCGCCACCGGACAGGACACTGCAGTCGACGTCCCACAGCACTTCGTCGAGGGCCAGCCGGCGCAGCGATTCGGCGGCCGCGTCCCGTGCGTCACCGCTATCCATACCGCGCCTGCGGCCTGCGGCGGCGACCACCTCCATCGGCCCGGTCCGCGGTGGCGCCGACAGGAACTGCGATACGTAGCCCAGTTCGCGGCCGCGCAGGCGCGCCATCTCGCGGTCGGGCAGCACGGTGAGTTCCACGGGACCGGTATCGGTGGCGAGGGTGACGGTGCCCGAGTCCGGCAGGTAGCTGCGGTGCACACACCGCAACAGGCTCGACTTGCCCGCCCCGCTCGGACCGGCCAAGGCGACGTGCTCGCCGGCGGCGACGTCGAGATCGACCCCGTGCAGCGAAGTGACGGTGCGACCGTCGATCGTGTGCAGGGTGAAGGTTTTTCGGAGATTTCGGACTGACAGGACGTTGTTCGTCATCGTGATCACCTTCTCGCCGCGGCGACGAGCCGCTGGGTGTACGGGTGGTGTGGGTCCTGGAACAGCTGATCGGTGAGACCGGTCTCGACGACCCGGCCGATATTCATCACCAGGCTCCGGTCCGTCAGCGCCTCGATAACCGCGAAGTCGTGGCTGACCACCACGGCGGCGGTATCGCGCTCCGCGAGGAGTTTGCGCAGCAGGTCGAGTACTCCGGCGGCAACCGACGCGTCGAGCCCGGTGGTCGGTTCGTCGAGGAGCAGCACCCGCGGATCGGTGGCGAGGGCCTTCGCGATCTGCACCCGCTGCCGCATACCGCCGGAGAAGGTCCGGACGGGGTCGTCCATGCGGTCCAGCGGCACCTCGACCTGCTCGAGCAGATACGCTGCCCGGTCCCGGATCTCGTGGTATTTCCGCCAGCCCGCGGCGGTGAGCCGCTCGGCGATATTGCCGCCCGCCGACACCCCCATCGTCAGGCCGTCGGAGGGATTCTGGTGGACCAGGCCGAGCGTGTCGACGCGCAACGCACGCCGCTCGGTGTCGTCCAGCTCGAACACGTTGCGGCGCCCGTCCGCCACGGTGGTCAGGTACATCGCGCCTGCGGTGGCGTGCTCCTCACCGACGAGGCAGCGCAGCACGGTCGACTTGCCCGACCCCGACTCGCCGATCAGGCCGAGTGCCTCGCCCGGTGCGACATCGAAGCTGACATCCCAGGCCGCCACGACCGCGCCCGTGCGCGGGCTTATCGCAGTGCCTGCGTCCGGACCGGTGCCCGGTACGGCGTCGGCGCCGCCGGGGCCGTGCACCTTGCCGACGCCGCGCGCGGCGAGCGTCCAGCCCGCCGCGGTCGCGGGCACCGGCCGGGGAGCCGCCGCCTGCCGCGGCCGGTCCGCGACGATCGCGGACCGCACACGGCGGGCCGGGTCGGGCAGGAAACGCAGCGGCGCGGCCGCCCGGTGCCCGGCGGAGTCCACATCACCGTCGATGGTTCGTGTGCACCATTCGACATCACTGCAGGCCTTACGGTCACCCGGCGCCTCCACCAAGAACGTGTCCGTGGAACCGCAACGTGCACAGTGTGTTTCGCCGTCGCCCTCGACCTCGTACGGTACGTCGTCGAAGGTGAGGGGTTCCACCCTGGTGTACGGCGGGACGGCGTAGATCCGCTTCTCGCGTCCCGCTCCGAACAGGGTGAGGTGCGCGGCATCGTGGAGCCGCGGCACATCCCAGCGCGGGATCGGGGTGGTCGCCATGACGTACCGGCCGTCGACAAGCACCGGGTACCCGGTGGTCTTGGTGATGACGCCGTTGCGCACCAGATCCTCGTACAGGCTGACCCACATCATCGAGTAGTCGGCCTCGGCGTGCATCCGGGCGCATTCGCGCACCGATTTCTGCACGCCGCGCAGCGGTTCCGCGACGGGAACCTGCAGTACGAGCGTCTGTCCGCCGGCCAGCGGTTCCTCCGGGATGCGGTGCCGGCTCTGCACCACCGACGACTCGCGGGTGTCCTGCGTCTGCTCGCACCGCTCGCTGGCGACGATCAGCCGGCGCAGGTTGGTGGCGTTGACGCCGTCGTCGTCGCCCTGATCGATCACCTTCACGACATCGTCGCCGCCGAGCAGGCCGAGGGTGATCTGCAGTCCGCCGGAACCCCATCCACGGGCGACGGGCATCTCCCTGGATCCGAACGGCACCTGGTAGCCGGGGATGCAGACGGCGGCGAGGGTCGCGCGGCGGATCTCCCGCTTCGACCCCTCGTCGAGGATGCCCCGCACATCCGCGGTGGCCTCGATCTCGCCGAGCACCGTGGCGGTGCTACGCGCGGGGGTGGTGGGCGCGATGCTCATCAGCAAGTCCTTCCGATGGGTTCGGCGTTCCGTTCGGCGACGGCGTCGAGCTGTCCGTCCACGCCGCGGACGGCCCGCTTGCGGTCGATCATCGAGCGGAACGTGACGTAGTGCGGGAGCTTGAGGTGTTCGAGGAAGCCACACGAATCGAGGCCGTCGGTGGTGAGCAGCAGCACCTGCTCGAGCCCTTCCCGGTCGCCGAAGCGGCGGCACGCGATATCCAGGTTCGCCATCGCGATCGCCTTGCGTTCGTTGTGCCCGAAGCACAATCCGTAGCCGACGTCGAACCGGCTGCGATCCTCCTCGGGCCCGTCGAGATCCTCGATGGCCTCGCATTCGGAGGCTCGGATATGTCCGGCAACAACGGGATTCCCGGTATGCGGATGCCGGACCCGCAGCGGGAGACGGCCGTGCCGCACCTCACCGAGGGTGACCTCGTGGAGGTTGCCCTCGGTGCCGCGGATGGAGCGGTACCAGGTGCCGATCAACGATCCGGTCTCCGCGCGGGCCATGCTCGCCAGCACCGCGGAGCGGGGCGCAGGCGGTCGAGCGGGGTGGCGCGCGAGGTCGAACGGTTCGGTCGGGGCGTCCTCCGGTGCCGGGCGGTTGTCCACCAGCAGGTCCTGGTCGCGCAACCACTCCGAGAACCGGCGTGGATGCCGGTCCAGCCGGTCGCGGTGCTCGGCGCCGGCCACCACCGTGGCGGACCGGTCCGGGCCGCGGTCGAGTAGCCGTCCGGTGTAATCGCTGGTACGGCCGAGCAACTGGGGTCCGTCCGGGGTGCGATGCGCGGGGACGATGCGTCGCAGCACCACCATCTCGTCGGGGTCGATCGGTTCACTCGTCGCCAGCCGCGGCATCGTCGACTGGTGGGCCCGCACGAGGTGCGTTGCCTCGATGACGTCGCCCTCGGCCTGGCGCAGCGCATCAGCGGCCGTTTCCTCGTGATAGAGGCTGCCCTCGCCCATCACCCGGTCGACGGCCAGGCGCATCCGGCCGGTGATCTGCTCGGTGGTCAGCCAGTCGGCGGGTGCGTGGTCGCGCGCACCCCGTACGAGGTTCTCGGCGGCGAGGATCGCGTCGAGCCCGCCGCGTGCTCCGGAATAACCCATATCAGTTCACCTCCACGGTTTCGAAAGTCACTGCCGCGGTGCGTGGTACACCGACGAGGCGTCCGTCCCGGCCGACGAAGAGCAGATCCACCCCGGCGGGAAAGCCCGTGATCCTGGTCGCGCGCGCCGCCCAGACCGCCGGATCGGCTCCGGCCGGCGCGAATTCGGTCTCGGTGGCCACGCCGGGGCCGGCGAGCCGCACCGGGGTGCCGCCCGCGACAGCGTCGACCGCGATCACGACGGTCGCTCCCGTCTCGGGACTCTGCGCGGTCCCGGCGGTGGCGGCACGCACCGCATCCGCCGCGACGGAGGGATCGAGGACGACGACATACTTCGCCTCGCTCACTTCCCGCGCCGGCGCCCCGGTCGCCACGGCGGCGAGCGGCGCCCACTCGTCGCCGGCCGGTTCGACCACGTGGACGCCGGTCTCCAGGTCGGCCAGCGCCAGAACCGGCAGCAGCGCCGCGGGATACAGGGATTCCGGCAGCTGCCGGACGGATCCCGGGCGGGACAGCGCGTCCAGCACCGCCCGGTAGACCGTCTGCGCCGTCCGCGCGTCCAGGGGTACGCCGAGTACGGCGACCGTGTCGGGGCTCGTCACGTCAACTCCTCGAATCGGACAACGGTGGGCGCCAGTGCGGCCCACTCTTCGTGGTCGGACAGTTGCTGCTCCCGCTCGACGCGGACACACAGTTCGCGGATCTGCGGCGCGGTGGGTCCGCCGGCGGCCAGTTCGGCATCGCACACCGCGGCCGCGAGTGTGGCGATCCGGTTGTCTCCCAGGCGGATCGCCCACCCACGCCGGCCGCCGAGACTGACCTCGGCGCGGCAAGCCAGGACATCGCCGAGCAGGAACCGGTCGTGGGCGATGGGTTCGCGTACCTGCGCGGCGATCGTGCCGACCTCCGGTGCCAGCAGGACCGCGAACTCCGCACCGCCGGAAAGGCATGCATCGGCCAGGGCGACCAGGTCCTCCTCCCCGGCGGCGGCGAGGAGCTCGGTGGCCCGCTCGCGACTGTGTACCTCTGCTGGCATCGTCACGCGTCCTCTCTGCTGTGAGTGTTCGATTCGGCAGGTTCCGGGCCGGCCTCGCAGCGGCGGCAAGGCCCCTGGGTTGTCCCGATCTCCATGACCACCCGGACCGCGTCTCCGCGCATCCAGGACTTGCTGTACATGAGGGGCAACCCCGTCTCCTCTGCACGGTTCACGCTCTCGACGACCCAGACGGGCACCGAGGAGCCCAGGCCGAGACGTTCCTGCACGTCCTCCGATGGGATGTCGAACGCCGCCCGGCACCAGGCACGTACCGAGTGCACACCGCCGACCTCCCGCAGCACCTCGTCGAGCGACTCCTCGACCCGCATCGTGAGGGCGAGGTCGGGGACGGTGTCCCGCACGATCCACTCCACGCCGGTGCCGGATACGACACCGTCGATGTAGCTCATCCGCAGCATTCGGTGCGCGAATTCGCCCGCCGGGAGCTCGAGGAGCGCGGCGCAATCGGCGGGCAGTGGCGCGACGGCGTGGTCGAGCAGAACAGACCGGGGGACCCCGCCGGCTTCCCGTACCGTCCGGTGCCAGGAAGGCGGCCGGTCCCGCGAAATGACATAGTCGATGCGTTTGGTGACGAAGGTGCCCGCGCCCTGCACCCGCCGAACTTGCAGGCGCCGCTCGAGCTCCTGCACCGCCGCCCTCGCGGCGGCCCGGCCGACCCCGAATCGCCGCATCAGCGAATGCTCGCTGTCGACCTTCGACCCTGGCGCCATCGCCGCGATCTCCGCCGCGAGTTCATCGGCGATAGCGCGGTACCGCTGGTGCGTCATGCCGTTTACTGTCGGCTGCCGAGTTGTACGGACAACTGCACAACCGGTAACCGTCCGACAAACGCAGCTGAACAGCGCCGCAAGTTGTCCGGCATCGGGCCGGGGATATCGCATCCCCGGCCCTGCCGGAAATCCGGTAGATACCGAGCCCTGGTCGTAGCCTCGAAGTCATGGAACCGAGAGACCGAACCGGCTCGATCGGACGATCCGCGTGCCCGGGGTACGCCCCGAGCGCACCGGACGGACTATCGGTCCACGACGCCGGAATGGGTGGAGGGCGATGACCGGGCGGCGATTCACCCGGTTCATCGGTCCGGTTCTGGTTGCCGGTGCGGTGGCCGCGTGCACGCCCGGCCCGGACACCGATCCTGCGGGTCCCATATCGGCCGAAGTCCCGGCTTCCTCGCCTGCGACCTCGCCCGACGGGACAATCACCACTGTCACCACCGACCTCGCCGCCCCCTGGTCGGTCACGTTCTTCGAGGACACCGCGCTCGTGAGCGAACGGGATTCGGCGCGCGTTCTCGAACTCGATGCCGGCGGAAATCCGCGCGAGGTCGGCGTCGTCGCGGGCGCCGCACCGTCGGGCGAGGGCGGCTTGCTGGGTATCGCCGTGCGCGACCGGTATCTCTTCACGTATTACACGGCCGGCAGCGAGAACCGTCTCGAACGCTTCGAACTCACGGGAGACCCCGGCAGTCTCGGCCTCGGCCGCGGTGAAACGCTGGTGGACGGCATTCCGGCCGCTCGGTTCCACAACGGTGGCCGGATCGCCTTCGGCCCCGACGGGATGCTGTATGTCACCGTCGGCGACGCCGGCGACCGCCGCAGCGCGCAGGACCGCGACGCGCCTACCGGCAAGATCCTGCGGATGACTCCGGACGGGCGGGCGCCCGCGGACAACCCGTTCCCTGGCTCGCGGGTCTACAGTTACGGCCACCGCAACCCCCAGGGGCTCGCGTGGTCCGCGGATGGCACGCTCTACGCAAGCGAGTTCGGGCAGGACACCTGGGACGAACTCAACGTGATCGAACCCGGCGGTAACTACGGCTGGCCCGAGGTCGAGGGCATTGCCGGCCGTGCGGGTTTCATCGACCCCGTTCAGCAGTGGCGGCCGGACGAATCGAGCCCCAGCGGTATGGCGATCAGCGGCGACGCCCTCTACCTTGCGAACCTGCGCGGCGAGCGGCTGCGGCAGATCCCGCTCGACGACCCCGGCACCTCGACCGAATACCTCGTCGGTGAGTACGGGCGTCTACGCGATGTCACCACCACCCCCGGCGGTTCGCTGTGGGTGCTGACGAACAACACCGACGGTCGCGGCGACCCCGCCCCCGGCGACGACCGTATCCTGCGCGTGCAATTCGGAACCTGATCCCGTCGGGGGAGACCGGTACGGTAGCCCTTGTCCACTCGCGGATCTCGTGGGGGCTGCCTCCGGCGAGGCATCGAGCTACTCGGACGAGGTATGGGAATGCTGGATGGGGTACGTGCGACGGTGCTGGTGGCGGCGACCGTGGCCACCGGTTTCATGGCGGGTGTGTTCGGCACCTACGCGCTGGCGGTCATGCCCGGGTTGCGGTCGACGGACGACCGGAGTTTCATCGGCTCGTTTCAGGCCATGGACCGGGCGATCGTGAACCCCTTGTTCCTGGCGGCCTTCATGGGGGCGCTCGTCCTGTCGGTGGCGGCGGCGCTGCTGCAACTCGGCCAGGGGCGATCGTCGGTTCTCCTGTGGACGGCGGCCGCGGCGGTGCTCTACCTGGTGGCGGTCGTGGTCACCGTGGCGGTGCATCTGCCGCTCAACGACGCGCTGAAAGCTGCCGGTGCGCCGGCGGAGATGGCGGATCCGGCGGGGGTGCGCGCGGCGTTCGACGAGGCGCGGTGGGTGACGTGGAATTACGTCCGCGTGGTGACGAGCGGGGTGGCGTTCGGTTGCCTGGCGTGGGCGCTGGTGCAGTGGGGACGGGTGCAGGCGGCCGGTTGACCGCATGCCGGTAGTCCGGCGCGGATCGACGCGCGTTGCGGCGTATTCCGTGGGTGCGGTGGCCGGATTCGTGCCGTCCGTGACGACTGTCCGCAGTGGTCCGGCGGTGCTCCCTCTGGCGCCGGGGAACGCTATTCGTAGCGGACGGTCACCGACGGGGTATCGGGTACGGCCTGGCAGGTGAGGATGTAGCCCTCGTCGAGATCGTCGTCGGTGAGGGCGTCGTTGACGCGCATGGTGGCCTTGCCTTCGGTGAGTTTGGCCATGCAGGTGGCGCAGTTACCGGATTCGCAGGAGAACGGGGGAGTCAGGCCGGCGCGGCGGGCGCTTTCGAGGAGGGTTTCGCCGTCGCGGCGGGGGACGGATTTCTTCTTCCGGTTGATGAAGATGGTGACTGTGCCCTCTTCGGTGGCCGCGGGATCGGGCGTCGGCGCTGCGGGGGACGAAACCGCCTGTGTGGCCGGAGGTTCGGCGGCTGGTGCCGAGGTGGGTGGTACGGGTTTCGCGGGGGCGGCGCCACCGAAGCGTTCCGAGAAGACGCGCCCCGGCCCGGGGAGTGCGTTCTCCACCAGTTCCATGAACGGTTCGGGGCCGCAGATATAGGCATCGCCGGCGGCGTTCTCGCCGACGAATTCCAGGACTTTCGCCGCGTCCACGTACCCGTGTTCGTCGTCGCGGTGCCGGATGACGGTCAACCGGTCCGGATACTTCGCCACCAGTTCGTCCAGCGCGGCTTCGAAGATGGCCGAAGAGCGGTCGCGGTCGGCGCACAGCAGCCGGACCGTACGGCCGGTGCTCGCCAGGGTGCTCTTGGCCAGCGAGATGATCGGGGTGATACCGCTGCCGCCGGAGAAACCGAGCACCGGGGCATCGCCTTCACGCAGGCAGAACCGGCCGGTGGGCACGGTCAGTTCGACCTCGTCGCCCTCGCTGAGGTTGTCGTGCATCCAGTTCGACACCGCCCCGCCGGGTACGCGTTTCACCGTGGTCATGAACTCGGTATCGGTTTCGGGGGCGCTGGACATCGAGTACGACCGGAACAGCGGTTTGCCGTCGACGGTGACCTTGAAGGTGCAGAACTGCCCGGCCTGATAGGAGAACGGCCCGTCCTCCGGTTCCAGCACGAAGGTGCGGGTGTCGGGTGTTTCCTTGACGATCCGGGTCACCTTCGCGCGCCGGAACATCGGTGGTCTCGCCATGGTCGCCTCCTTCTGGTATTAAGATTCTATCCAAGCGAGAATAGTATTCTCAAATTCGGATAGGAACAGCGATGAAGTGCTTTCGGATCGGGGGCGGCAGATGAGTGAGGCCACAGTGCCCGCGGGGGTGCCCGAGCCCACAGCGCCCGCAGGTGGCGAGGCGGCTGCCGCGCCCGCGGATGTGTCCGGGGCGGCAGCGTCGGCAAGGCGAACGGAGCCCACCGTCCTTGCGTTCGAGGAAAACGAGTACACCCGCTCCGATCTGGACGCCATGGCCGACGGCCTGGCCGAGGCACTGGCGGCGCGTGGGGTCCGGTCCGGCGAGCGGGTGGCGTTGATGTCGTCCAACCGGCCCGAATTCGTCACCGCGGTGCTGGCAATCTGGCGGCTGGGGGCTGCCGTGGTGCTGCTGAGCCCGGCCTGGAAGGACACCGAGGTCGCACACGCGCTCGAGATCACCGGCGCCCGCCACGCCGTCGGCGATCATCCGGTACTCGCCGGCCTCAGCGAGATGGTGTCGCTGGACGATCCGCTGCCCGCCGTCACGCGCACATTCGTCACTCCCGATCCCGCCACCGACGCCGTCCTCGTATTCAGTTCGGGCACCACCGGTTTGCCCAAGGCGGTGCGACATACGCACGGGTCCTTCGCGGCGGCGGTGCGGCACTGGCAGGACGCGCTCGGGCTGGGCCCCGGCGATCGGATCCAGGTCGCGACCCCGCCCTCGCATATCCTCGGCATCCTCAATATCGTCACCGCCCTCGAAACCGGCTGCTGGGTGCGGTTGCATCGCCGGTTCGACCTGCAGAAAGTGCTCGCGCATATCCAATCCGACCGGATCACCATCGAGATGGCGGTCGCGCCGATCGCCTTGGCCATGGCGCAGTATCCGGACCTGGAGTCCTACGACCTGTCCTCGCTGCGCTACATCATGTGGGGCGCGACGCCGGTGACGGCCAGCGTCGCCGAAACCGTGACCCGCCGGACCGGCGTCACCTGGCTCCCCGCGTACGGGGCGAGTGAGTTGCCGGTGATCGCGTGCAGTCCGCTCGACGCGCCACGGTTGGACAGTGTGGGCAAGGCGGTGCCCGGGGTCGATGTGCGGGTGGTATCGCTGGACGACGGCAAACCGGTCGCCCCGGGCGAAGACGGCGAAATCCAGCTGCGCGCGGCGTCGGTGATGGCCGGGTATCTGCCCGAATCCGCGACCGCGGCCGCGTTCGACGACGGCTGGTACCGCACCGGTGATGTCGGGAATCTGGACGCCGGCGGCTGGTTGCGGCTCACCGACCGGTCCAAGGAAATGATCAAGGTCCGCGGTTTCCAGGTGGCGCCCGCCGAGATCGAAACCGTCCTGCACGGCCACGACGCGGTATCGGATTGTGCGGTGTTCGGTGTCCCCGACGGTGCGAACGGGGAGGCGATCGTGGCCGCGGTCGCGACCGCCGCGCCCGTGACGGCCGGCGAACTCATGGCCACGGTCGAACAGCGGCTGGCCGGCTACAAGCGGTTGCGACATGTGCTGTTCGTCGACGAAATCCCGCGCCTGCCGTCCGGCAAGGTACTGCGGCGAGTGCTGAAGGAGCGTTATGGACGTCCGGCTGACGAGTGAACAGCGGCAACTCCGGGACGCGGCCGCGAAACTGGCCGACGAGCTGGGGCCCGGATCGGTCCTCGACCTGGCCGACGAGAAACGCCGGGCCCGGCTCGACGACGCGGTGGCGGCGACCGGGTTCCGGGAACTGCGGTCCGACGGCGCCTCCGGGGTCGAGGTGGCGCTGGTCGCCGAGGAATTCGGGCGCGGGCTGGTGGATGTCGCGCTACTCGGGCCGGTACTCGCCGATGATCTGCACGGCCGGTCCGACGGCGATACGGCGCGGTGGACGATCGCGGTGGAGGGGAACGCGATCGACGCCCGCGGTAGCGACCGGGTGCTGAAACTGGCGGACGGCCGGCTGCTGGCCGGATCGGTCGGTGATTCTCTCCCCGGCGCCGACCTCACCCGCGGTACCGCCGCCGCCGCCGGCCCGTGGGAGCCGCGCGGGGATATCTCCGACGCCCACCGCGACCGCTGGCAGGCGCTGGCGCTCACCATCACCTGCGCCGATCTGGTCGGTACGGCGCGCGGTGCGCAGCGGCTCGCGGTGGAGTACGCGAAAATGCGGGAGCAATACGGCAATTCGATCGGCTCCTACCAAGCGGTGGCACATCTGCTGGCCGAAAGCGAGGCCCTGATCGAGGGGTCGATCAGCGTGCTGTGGCATGCCGCCTGGGCCGTCGACGACCTCGACCCGGCCGAGGCGCTGCGCGCGGCCCGGATCGCCAAGATCTACGCCGCCCGCGCCACCCGCACCGTCTGCGAAACCGCCATCCAGGTGCACGGCGGAATCGGCAACACCTGGGAATGCCTGGCCCACGTGTATCTGCGGCGGGCCCTGGTGTCCACCGAACTGTTTCCCGTACGCCTGGAGGAGGCCGGTCTTGGACTATCGTGATTCCCCGGAAGAAGCAGCGTTCCGGCAGCAGCTGCGCGACTGGCTCGCCGGTGTAGCGGGTAAGTACCCCACCTCAGGCGACGAGTACTGGGCGCGGCAGGGCGAATGGCATGCCGAGTTGTACCGGGCCGGATTCTTCGGATTGTCCTGGCCGCGCGAGTACGGCGGACAGGATCTGCCACCGGTCTACGACGTGATCCTGGACGAAGAACTGGCCATCGCGGGCGCACCGCCGCGACCGAGCCTGGGCTATCTGATCCAAGGGCTGGGCCGGCACGCGAGCCCCGAACTGTGCCGCCGGTTCCTGCCCGGCATGATCGACGGCAGCCAGCGCTGGTGCCAGGGATTCAGCGAACCGGGCGCCGGATCGGACCTCGCCTCACTCACCACCACCGCCACCCGCGAGGGCGACGAGTACGTGATCCACGGGCACAAGATCTGGACCAGCTATTCCGATATCGCCGACTGGTGTCTGCTGCTGGCCCGCACCGACCCGGAAGCGCCCCGGCACAAAGGCATCTCGGCGTTCGTCATCACCATGAAACAACCCGGTGTGCAGCAGCGGCCGCTGGAGATGATGAGCGGTGTGACGACCGAGTTCGGCCAGGTGTTGTTCGACGGCGCGCGCGTCCCCGCCGACCAGATGGTGGGTGCGCCCGGCGAAGGCTGGAAACTCGCGATGACCGTGGTCGGGCACGAACGCGAACCCGCCACCCTGGGGTATGCCGCACGGTACGGAAAACTGGTGCGGCAGCTGGCCTCCCGGGTGGAAGGCCGGACGCCAGACGAACTGGCCTGGGCCGCGGTGCAATCGGAGATGCTGCGGCTACACGTGCGCCGCCGTCTGTCCGAACAGCTCGACGGCGTCACCCACGGTCCGCAGGGCTCCCTCGACAAACTGCTCATGACCTGGGTCGACCAAGCGGTCGGGCATGCCGCCCTCACCGTCGCCGGAACCGGCGACCAGGAGATGTTCGGTTCCTACCTGTACAGCCGCGCGCAGAGCGTGATGGGCGGGACCTCGCAGATCCAGAAGAACATCATCGCCGCACGCATCCTCGGATTGGGAGTCTGAAATGTACGATATGCCACCGGAAATCGACGTCCGGGCCGACGGCGCGCTGCGTATCGTCACCCTGAACCGGCCGGACGCGCTCAATGCCGTGAACGATGCCCTGCACACCGGGCTGGCGCGGCTGTGGCCGCGGCTGTCCGAGGACCCCGAAGTGCGGGCCGTGGTGCTCACCGGTGCCGGAAAGGCGTTCTCGGCGGGCGGTGATTTCAGCTATCTCGAAGAGCTCGGCCGGGATACGGTACTGCGCGAGAAGACCATTGCGCACGGCCGCGATATCGTCCTCGGGATGGCCCGCTGCCGGGTCCCGGTGGTGACCGCGGTCAACGGTCCCGCCGTCGGTCTGGGCTGCAGTCTGGTCTCGCTCAGCGATATCGTCTACCTGGCCGAAAGCGCCTATCTCGCCGATCCGCACGTTCAAGTGGGCCTGGTCGCCGCCGACGGGGGCCCGCTGACCTGGCCGCTGCACACCAGCCTGTTGCTGGCGAAGGAATACGCCCTCACCGGTGCCCGTATCCCCGCCGAACGCGCCCGGGAGATGGGGCTGGCCAACCACGTGGTCACCGATCCGATGGCCGAGGCACTGGCCTGCGCGAAACGGATCGCGGAAATGCCCCGCCAGGCTGTCGAGGCCACCAAGCGGGTATTGAACATGCAGTTGGAGAAGGCCGTGCTCACCTCCCTGGACTACGCGCTCACCGCGGAGTACCAGTCCTTCCAGACCGACGATTTCCACACCACGATCACCCGGCTCACCGCGGGGAAGAAGTAGCGTCCGGCACCCCCACCAACGCGATCGGCCGTAGGTCGGCCGCCGGCCGCGGCGCGACGCATGTCTCCGGCGTGCTCGATCTGCCTGACACCGCCGACCCACATACGACAAGCGTCATCGCAGGGACTCGGCTGGACCTCATGGAATACCGGAAGGTCAGCCGGCCTCGGCCGGCGCCGAGCACGCCGGCCGGCGTCGTCCCCGAACGTTGGCGCGGGCGTGTCCGGGGTCCGGGCGAGCTGCGCGTCGAACATCGATACCAGGGGCTCCGCGGACGATCTCGTCGACGCCGACCGGCTGCGGTGCTTCGATCTCACCGAACCGGCACAGTGATCGGTGTGCTCCCGGATATGGGCGCCGCCCGTGGCCCGTGGAACACCAGGGGAGCATGCGGAACGCTGGAATCAGAGCAGGTTCCAGCGGGTGGCTCCGTGGGGTTCCGCGGTGGCGACCCCTACCACCGAGCGTGGCGCCAGGTAATAGAGGTGCCAGGGCGGCGGGCCTGCGCTCGGCGCGTTGAACGGCGCGGTGAAGGCCTCGCCCTGGACCTCGACCGGCCACCCGTGCTCGCGATAGTAGGCGGCGACACGCTCCAGGGTGGCGGGGTCGGTGACGATCACGGCCGTGCCCTCGGCCACCACATCGATACCCTCGAGCTGGGCCGTAACGGTGCAGTACGGTTGCGCGGCAAGATTCCGGGACTTACGGGTGGACGGCCCGCTCACGAAATAGAACCCGCCGTCCATCCACACGGCGCCGATACCGTTCGTATGCGGGCGGCCGTCCGGGCAGCAAGTGCTGAGGAACGCGGTGGACCCCGGGTCGGCCACATAGTTCGCCAGCGCATCGGCGGCCCGCGACCACGGCAGCGGGGCGTTTCCGTAGCCGTCCAGATTGATGGTGTCGATCGGCATGATGTACCTCCACACGGTCGGGTACATCTACAGACCGATCCCGGGCCGGAATCTCATCGGCGGGGATCGTGCCGCCACCGAATTCGGCGCCCGGAATGCGGAGCCCGGCGGCAAGGGTGTGGCGCGGCCGACCGGCGCCGGTGCGTTGAACAGTGCGGTCGAACGCCGGCCGGTCGACCTCGTCCGCGTCCTCAGCGGGTGGCGAGTAGCGACTCCGAGCGTTGGATCGTGCCGGTGATCCCGGTGGCGTTCTGCGCGGCGAGCAGGGCCGCGGCCCGGCCCATCGTCTCGGGCGGTTCCACCATCTCGGCCGGGATATCGCCGCCGCCCGACGCACGCCAGCCTTCGGTGAGTACGACGCGCGACGGGCTGAGACAGTTCACCGCGATATTGTCCGGCCGTAGATCCGCGGCCAGCCCGAGATAGAGGCGTTCCGCCGCGGCCTTTGATACCCAGTAGGCGTTGGAGCCGCGATCGGTCATATTTACACCTGTGGTGGTGACAGCGATCAGTGCGCCGCCACCGCGAGCCCGGATATGCGGGATCACCTCGCGGGTTACCAGAAAAACTCCGGTCAGATTGACGTCCAGGCATAACTGCCAGCGTTTGAGTGGGGTGCTCTCCACCGGGCCCAGCCACAGCACGCCGGCGTTCGCGACGAGGATATCGATACCGCCGAATTCGGCAACGGTCGCGGATACCGCCTCGCGTACCGAACCCTCGCGGGTCACATCGCAGGGCACCGCGAGTGCACGCCCGCCCGCGGCTTCGATTCGCGCGGCCACTTCATGGATCGTTCCCGCGACCCGCCCGGACTCCTCCGACCGGGCGGCCACCGCGACGGCCGCACCCTGCTGCGCCAGGGTCTCGGCGATCGCGGCGCCGATCCCGCGGCTGGCGCCGGCGACGAACGCGACCTTGCCCTCGAGCGGACCGTTGTTCGTAACCGGAGAGGTGGCCCGGTGCGGACCGTTCGGCCCTGTTGTGCTGCTTCGGACCGGCGCGCCGTGGCCGGTACGGGCGGACCTCGACGGTGCCTCGGCCCCTGCATCGATCTCGCCGTGGCCAGGTCGTCCGGTACTCACTTCGGTGGGAACCGCAGGGCACCGTCGAGGCGGATGACCTCGCCGTTGAGATAGTCGTTCTCCACGATGGACTGCACCAGCTGCCCGTACTCCGGCGAGCGGCCCATCCGCTTCGGGAACGGGATCTGCGGCGACCAGTACTGTTCCAGCTGGTCGGCGGCCTTGCCGTAGGCGGGGGTGTTGAAGGTGCCGGGTGCGATGGTGACGACGCGGATGCCCAGCGGGGACAGGTCCCGGGCCGCGACCAGGGTCATCCCGATAACGCCACCTTTGGCGGCCGAGTAGGGGAGCTGCCCGATCTGGCCTTCGTAGCCCGCGACGGAGGCGGTGTTCACGATGACGCCGCGCGAACCTTCCTCGGTGGGTTCGGATTCGGCGATCGCCGCGGCGGACAGTCGCATGACGTTGAAAACCGCGGTCAGGTAGAACTCGATGGTGGTGCGGAATCCGTCGAGCGCCAGGGGGGAGCCGTCCTTGCCCACCAGTCGCCCGCCGCTGGCGGGGCCGCCGTGGGTGTCGACGGAGATACGCAGCGGGCCGAGGGATTTCGCTTCCTCGATGGCCGCCTGGACCGACTCTTCGCTGGTGGCGTCGGTGTGGACGTACCGGATACCGAGCTCGCCGACGAGCTCCTTGCCTTTGTCGTCAGCGACATCGGCGACGACCACTTTGGCTCCGGCGGCGTGGAGCCGCCGGACGGTCGCCTCGCCGAGCCCGCCCGTACCGCCGACGACAATCGCCGAACTTCCCTGGATCTGCATAGCGCTACCCTCTCTTGCGATTATCGCTCTCAGATTGAGAGAATACTATTCTCATGTATATCGGCAAGATCGTCGACGTGGCGGAAACTGGAGTGAACTGATGCCCGAAGCCGTGATCGTATCCGCGCTGCGTACCCCGATCGGTACCGCCGTGAAGGGAACCCTGCGCGAAACCACCGCCTTCGACCTCGCCCATCACGTGGTCGAAGCGACGACAAAACAGCTGGAAACCGATGCTCCGGTCGACGACCTGATCCTCGGGGAGGGCCGCTACGGCGGCGGTGTGATCGCCCGGCACGCCGCGATCACCGCCGGGCTCAGCGGCGTACCGGGCCTGGCGCACAACCGGCACTGCGCGGCCGGGATGGCGGCCGTGCAGACCGCGGCGGCAGGAATCCGGGCCGGAATGGACCGGCTGGTGCTGGCGGGCGGTGTCAACGCCGATTCCACCGGGCCCAGGGCGCGATTCCGGGTGGGCCCGGACGAATGGGTGGATCCGTGGACCTCGCCCTCGCATCCGGATCGCCCCGACGCTCCGAACCTCGATATGTCGATCACCGTGGGCTGGAACGCCGCGGTGAAATCCGGGATCACCCGCGAGGAGTTGGACGCCTGGGCGCTGCGTTCGCACCGCAATGCCGTCGCGGCGATCGACGAGGGCCGATTCGACGACGAAGTCGTGCCGATCGACACCCCGTTCGGCCAGTTCGCCGTGGACGAGCATCCCCGCCGTTCCACCACCATGGAGAAACTGGCCTCGCTGAAGGTCCTGCACCCGGAAATCGAAGGGTTCTCGATCACCGCGGGCAATGCGGCCGGCGCCAACGACGGCGCCGCACTGCTCACCGTCGCCAGCGACGAACTGGGTCTGCCGGCCCTGGCCACCATCCGATCCTGGGCCTCGGTGGGCGTCGACCCCGCCGATACCGGTCTCGCCCCGATCGAAGCGATCACCAAGGCCGCGCACAAGGCCGGGATCTCGCTGAGCGATGTGAAACTCTTCGAGATCAACGAAGCCTTCGCCTCGGTGCCCATCGCGGCCGTACGCGCCCTGGACCTGAACCCGGACCTGGTGAACGTGAACGGCAGCGGCTGCTCGCTGGGGCATCCGGTGGCCGCCACGGGGGCCCGCATGATCGTCACGACCATTCACGAGTTGCGCCGCCGCGGTGGTGGACTCGCGATCGTGGCGATGTGCGCCGGTGGTGGTATGGGTGCGGCGACCGTGCTCGAGGTCGCCGCTCCGTGACGGCTCGGCCCCGGACCTCGGCGCCCCGGTTCGTGGACCTCGGCACCGTGGTTCGTGGACCGAGACAACGCGGTCCCCGGACTGGCCGCGGCCGTTCCGGGGAACCGGCGCCCGAACCCGTCCGGCACGGCAACGGAGACAGGCGATTGCGGCCGGATGCAGGATCCGGGTGCCGCCGAACGTCTGGCCTTTCTGGCTGCCACAGCGCGGAGCGACGTGGAGGAGTGAAGGAGTGCAGAATCCAGGCCGAGACAGTGCCGAACCGCATAGCGCCGGAATCGGCGCCATGGAGCCGACGGCGTTGATCGCCGCCGCGCGGGCCGGATCGGTGCGCGCGGCGGGCCGGCTGCTCACGCTGATCGAAGGCGAGCGTCGCGACGAGGTATTGGGGCTCCTCGAGCCAGCGACGGTCCGGGTGGTCGGGTTCACCGGGCCCCCGGGCGCCGGTAAATCCACCACCATCGCCGCGGTGGTCACGGCCTACCGATCGCAAGGGTTGCGGGTGGCCGTGCTGGCAGTGGACCCGTCCTCCCCGTACAGCGGCGGCGCCCTGCTCGGCGACCGGATCCGGATGGCCGCCCATATCGACGACCCGCAGGTGCTCATCCGCTCCATGGCCACGCGCGGGCATCTGGGTGGGCTTTCGGCGGCGGTACCGGCGGCGATCCGATTACTGGCCGCGCTGGCCTACGACCTCGTGGTCATCGAATCGGTCGGCGTCGGCCAATCGGAGATCGAGATCGCCGCCGTGGCCGACCCCACTATCGTGGTCCTCACACCGGGTGCCGGTGACGCGGTGCAGGCGGCGAAGGCCGGACTGCTCGAGGTCGCCGATCTGCTGGTGGTGAACAAGGCCGACCGCCCCGGCGCCGATCAGACCGTCCGTGAATTGCGCGCCGAATCCGCGGCGCCCATCCTCACCGCGGTCGCCGCGGACGGCACCGGGATACCCGAATTGGTCGCGGCCGTCGACGCTCACCACCGCGCCGATACCCCCGCCCGGCGGGCCGCCCGGGCCCGGTCACAGATCCTGTCGCTGGTCTACACAAGACTGCGTTCCCACCCCGACCTCACTACCCTCGCCGAGGCCGTCGCCGCCGGCCGCTGCGATCCGTACACCGCCGCGGAACTCCTCTCCCCGAGATCCGCGCAGCAGCGGCAGGAGCCCACAGCGCACGTGGAAGACGTTGCCGCAGGCTGAGAACCGCCACAACCGCGGATCGAGAGGTATGTGCCCGACGATGGAGTATGTGAATGCTCCTGCGCCCGGACCTGTTTTCGATGTGTTCGCAGTGTTGAACGGCGCGCTGGTCCTGCGGGCCCACCGGCATGGATGTATCCCGTTACAGGTTCCGCGGACACAGCCGGGGGGATTGCTCGCCGAACGTGTGGTCACCTGCGGGCCGAGTATCTTGGCGGCATGTCCTGCCACTCCGGAACGAAGTTGTCCCTGCGCCACCGATGCCGCAGCCTTCTCCGGCCTGGTCCGCTCCGGCACCGGCAGGATTCGTTCGGCGCCGGAAACCGCTGCCTTCCGGCTCCACTCGGCTACACGGCGTGGTGACCGGCGCAGGCACGACCGTCACTGTCACGGAAGCCGATGTGCGGCTGGTCCAGGAGCTCGACCGGGACCCGGTGGCCACCTACGCGACCTTGGCCGAGCGGCTGGGGGTGGGCGAGCGTACGGTGGCGCGGCGCTACCGGCGGCTGGTGGAGCTCGGCCTCATCCGGATCGTGGCCCGGACCCTGCCGGGTTTCGAGGGCGGTGTCGGCTGGCTGATCCGGACGTGGAGCGATACCGCCCATGCGAGCAGGCTCAGCAAGGCCCTTGCCCGGCAACCTCGGTCGCGGTGGGTCCGCACGTCCACGGCGGGCGATCAGGTGGTGTGGGGCCTCGTCTCGTCTCCGGGGCCCGGCGATCCGGTGCTCAGTGGTGTCACCGACGACCCGAGGGTTCGGGGCATCGAGTCGATGCAGCTGCTCGAGGTCTGGACTGTGCACGGGCAGGCCGCCGTGGAATGGCCGAAGTATCGGCTCGATGACGTCGACCGGGCCGTCATCGCCGCGCTCAGGGTCGACGGCCGCCGGTCGAACAGCGTTATCGCCGCGAGTGCGGGGGTCGACCCGGCGACGGTGGCGCGCCGTACGCGCCGCCTCGTCGAGTCCGGAACCCTCTACTACGAGGTGGAGATCGATCCCGCGGTGCAGGGCCTCGGGGTGGATACGATGATCTGGATCACCATGGCCCCGGGACAACTGGGCCAGTTGGCCGAGAAGCTCAGCCGGCACCCGTACTGCCGGTTCGTGGCGGCGACCTCGGGCCGGTTCAGCCTCGCGCTCAACGTGGTTCTTCCCCGTTATCAGGACGTGGTCACGTTCGTCGACGGCGAACTGGCCGGATGCGGGGTCGTTTCACAGGAGGTCGTACCCATGAGCCGTGCGCTCAAGCGCGGCGCACGCTGACTACCGGCGCCGCACGATCAGCGTCGAGCCGCTGTCTCCACCCGTGTGCACGCTGATATGCGCGACCGTTGCCTCGGACAGCGCAATGTCCTGCCGGCCGGTGTTGGTGTTGCGCTCGTACGTCGGGAACAGACTGCCGGCGAGGTTGAGCCGCAGCCGGTGGCCCGGCAGCACGGTGTGCGCGATGGGATGCAGCTTGATCCGCAGGGCCGCAGGCTGCCCCGGGACCAAGGCGACCGGTGCGGCGCTGCCGTGGCGGTGACTCGCGCGCAGCACACCCTCGGTCAGGTTCACCGAGGCGGCGTCCGGGCCGACATCGGTGAGTACCGCGGTCATATCGGTGTCCACGACATCCGCGGTGAGGGTGAGGGCGACTTCCACCGGGCCGGCGACGGTCCACGGTTCGTCCGAGGTTTCCGTGGTGAACGAGAGGACATCGTTGCGTGCTTCGACGCTGCGTTGGTCCGCCGGCCCCATCGGCGATTGGGGCTGGTAGCAGCAGCTGTGCCCGCCCTGGGCCGGGACCGGGTCGGCCGGGTCGGAGCGGAACCCCACCTCGGCCGGTGCCCCGGGCTGTCCCCCGAGACCACCGTCTGCCCGGAGCGGCAGTTCGATGGTGACGGCGTCGGCAGGGGGCCATTGGTTCGCCTCATGCCAGGAGTTGTCGCCGCCGGTGAAGAAGCGCACCGGCGTATCGAATCGCCGTCCCTTGCTGCCGGGACCGCCGCCCCGGCGAGTGCTGCCGGGATTGCCGTCGCGGCGAGTTCCGAGACAGCGGTCGACCCACGCGATCGCCTCGGCCGGGTAGTCGAACTCGGCATCGGGCCCGAAGTCCGTGCCGTTGAGGGAACGCCCCCACATGTTGTGGCTCCACGGCCCCAGGAGCAGGCGCGATTCGCGTCCCGCCGCGGTGAGCCGCCGGTGGTTCTCGGTCGTACCGGACACGAAGATGTCGTACCAACCGCCGATGTTGAGCACCGGAACCTCGATATCGGCCAGCACCGGCCGCAGCGAGATATCGTCCCAATACGGAGTGCGGGTGCGATGCGGTCCCAGCCAGTCCGCGAAGTACGGCGCGACATCCTTGCGGTCCGGGAGCAGCGCCGGGAGCGCGGCGGGTGGGGCGAACCGGAATGCGCTGTCCATAGCGCCGGTGTAGACGTCGTTCATCAGTTTCTGGATCTCGTCCCCGTCCGGTAGGCGCCCGGCGGCGGAATTGGCGACGTTGCGCGTCAGCCACGTTTCGACGAAGGCCAGTGCGAAGGCACCGCCGGGATAGACCATATCGTCGTAGTAGTCGGCCGGGGTCTCGGCCGCGACGACGGCAACGAGTGACTCCGGGCGCCGGGAGGCGGCCTGAAGTGCGCAGGTGGCGGCGTAGGAACTGCCGATCATCGCGACCTCACCGGTGGACCCGTCGATCCGGGCTGCCCACTCGACCGCCGCGGCACCGTCGCCGGCTTCGTGGACGAACGGAGCCCACTCACCGCTGGAAGCGTTCTGCCCGCGGACATCCTGAATGATCCCGATATACCCGGCGGCGGCGAGGCGCTCGCCCAGCTCGGTGTGCCAGTCCTTCGTGTAGGGGGTGCGCTGGAGTATCACCGGCGCCGGAAGCTCGTCGGGGCGGTAGATATCGGCCCGCAGCGTCTCCCCGTCCGCGGTGACGAAGACGGCGTCTCGTTCGATCTGCATGGTTGTGCTGTTTCCTCTCGGTACCGAGGCCGTCGGGTCAGGACCGCGTGGACGGGTCGAGAGGCAGCAGAGCCCGTGGGTTGAGAATCCCCGCCGGGTCGAACAGTTCCTTGACACGCCGCTGCAGCGCCGCCGCGCCCGCATCCGAGGCGTCGGCCACGGCTTGTCGCTTATCCGCGCCGATGCCGTATTCGGCGGCTATCGCCCCGCCGAGTCCGGCGACGGCCTCGGTCAGCCGGGCCCGGACGCCGAACGCCCGTCCCGCCGACTCTCCATCGGCAGGGTCGAAAGTGATGACCGGGTGGACCACGCCGTCGGCAGGATAGGCGTAGGTGAGGATCTGTTGACCAGTCTGCGCCGCCACATCGTGCACGGTGGACAGGAACCCGCCGAGTGCTCCGGCGGGCAGGACGTAGTCCTCCACGACCATCGCGCAGCTGCCCTCGAGTACCTCGAAGAAGGCGGTCCGGGGCCGGCTCACCATGTCGCCCTGGCCAGGGTCGTCGGTGGTGAACACCTCGGGTGCACCGTGCTCGCGGCAGATATCCGCCATGAGCGCGATCTCTCCTTCGGCACCGGGGCCGGCGTCGGAGTAACCATAGAGAACAGCCCGGGTATCGGACTCCAGGCCCATGTGCAGCATGCTTTCGGCCACCTCGAGCGCGGGCCTGTCCAGGATGACCAGCTCACTCGGACGCATCCGGTGCGCGATGGCCGCGGCGGCGTCGAAGGCGGCATCGTGGCCGGCGAAGAACGCCGCCAGGGTGTGCCGCGCCGACGGAGCCGGCAGCAGCCGCAATGTCACCTGCGTGATCACACCGAGGGTGCCCTCGGAGCCGACGAACAGCCCGGCCAGCGGTAGCCCCGTGGACGATTTCGGTGCCCCGCCGCCGATCTCGACGAGGGACCCATCGGCGAGCACGACTCTCAGGCCGAGGACGTAGTCGCGGGTCGAACCGTACTTGTAGCCGTTGGCGCCGCCGGAGTTCGTCGCCACGTTGCCGCCGACGGAACAGAAATCCGATGAGGTCGGGTCCGGTGGATAGAACAGTCCTTCGGCAGCCGCGGCCGCGCTGACAGCATCGTTGACCGCCCCCGGCCCGACCACGGCAGTCATCGCCTCCCGGTCGACGGAGATATCGTCGAGCATTTCCACGCTGAGGGTGATCGCCCCGTCGACCGCCGTCGACCCGCCGACCACACTGCTCCCCGCTCCCCGCGGAACCACCGGGACCCGGTGCTTCGAGGCGAAGCGCAGCACGGCACACACGTCGTCCTCGGTCCTTGCGCGCACCACCGCCAGCGGAGTCCCCGCGGACGGGTCCATAGTCCGGTCCTGCCGGTAGCCGGCGACGATATCGGCGTCGGTGACGACAGCCCCGCCGGGTAACAGGTCCGTCAGCTCCCGGACGAGCTCGGGAGCGGCCCCGGCGGTGCTGCCGGTCGGCTCGGGGGTCGTGGTTTCGATGCTCATCGGTATTTCCTTCCCGCAGTGCGGCGAGTCGGGCAGTGGTGTGATCGGTGCGCCGAGTGGTCAGACCGCGTCGAAGTCGCCGCGTGCGTACGCTTCCTGAATCCGGTTGAATTCGCCGGTTTCCGACATCTCCCGGAGCTCGTCGGCGCTTTTGGCCGCGATACCGCGCTCGGTGGCGTTGAGCCTGCGATTGGCCAGCGAGACGGAGGTCGTGACCGGTCGGCGCTCGTTCTCGTAGGCGCGCAGGGCGGCCGGGACGCCGCCGGCCGGGCCGTCGCCCGGAGTGGGAGCCAGATGCCGGGCGAGGCTCACCGCATCGAGGATGGCCTGCGATCCGCCGTTGGCGCCGATGGGGTACATCGGGTGCGCGGCGTCGCCGAGCAGCGTGACCCGGCCCTGTCCCCACGAGTCCAGTGGTTCGCGATCCACCATCGGGTATTCGAGCACGTCGTCGGAGGCGGCGACGAGGCCCTCGATATCGAGCCAGGTGAACCCCCAGCCACGGACCAGCCCGACGACGTCCGCGGCGACGGTCGGTACATTCCGGATACCGTCGTCGTCGAGTTCCGTAGCCGTGTGTCCGGGTACCATCGCGACCCAGTTGATCAGCGACCGTCCCGCCGACTCCGCCTCGCGGGAGATCGGGTAGGTCAGGAACCGGGTCGCGTTCGCCCCGTAGACCAGCACCATCGACCGGCCGTCCAGGAACGGTTCGTCGGCGTCGCAGGTGCCGCGGTACATCGTCGTACCCTCCGACAGGTACGGGTCCGCGCCCGGGTGCAGCTGGGCGCGCAGCGGTGAATGCACCCCATCGGCCGCGAGTACGGCAGATCCGGTGTACTCGTCCCCGCCGGTGGTGCGGACGGTGACGCTGCTTCCTTTGTCACGGGCCGACTCCACCCGGGCCCCGGTGATGATCGAGCCCTCGGGGAGCCGCGCGGTGGCGGCGGTGTACAGCATCATCTGGAGCTGTCCGCGGTGCACGGAGAACTGCTGAACCGTGCCACCGAAACTGCGGCGCGCCAGTTCGACACCGTCCTGGGTGAGGTACAGCGACTGCGAGGTGGGGATGGCGAAAGACGCCAGGTCATCGCGCAGGCCGAGCTCGCCGAGCGCGTCGGCGGCCGCAGGCTGCAAGTTGATGCCGACGCCGAGAGGCTGGAGCTGCGCGGCGGCCTCCAGCACCGTCACCCGCAGGCCACGGGCATGGAGCGCGAGGGCGGCGGTGAGTCCGGCGATGCCGGCTCCCGCGATGACGACGTCGGTGTCTGTTGTGTCGGTCATCGCCGTCTCTCCTTTCTGGTGACTGTCCGGAACCTGCCGTCCTATCCGGCGGGGCGGGGCCGGAGCGCGGACCCGTACAGCTCCTTCGCGTTTCCGGAGAGAATCCGCTGCGTCAGGTCGGCGGGCAGCCCGGCGTCGCGGATGTAGGTGATGGCACGGGTGTACTTGTCGTCTTGGAAGTACGGGTAGTCCGAGCCCGCCAAGATTTTCTCCGGGTCGAAGACCTCGGCCGAGAGCCGCAGGGACCCGCCGGAGAAGTTCGCGGCGTCGAACCACATGTGGCGCAACGTTTCCGCCGGTGACTCAGGAAACGAGCCCCAGTCTTCATAGTTGTCCTCGATGCGCTGCGAGAGGAACGGCAGGTCCCCGCCCAGATGCGCGATGTGGAACCGCAGACCGGGATATCGAGCCGGATAGCCGGCCTGCAGCAGCTGCAGGGTGGCGATCGCATCTTCCACCGGGGCACCGTTGACCCACTCGAGTCCGTGCTCCGATATCGGCGGCGAATGGGCGCCGGCGCCGGTCGGATGAACGTAGAGGATGCTGCCGCGGCGGTTGAGCTCTTCGAACACGGGCCGGTAAAGGTCGTCGGTGATCGCGGCCCGCGGATCGTCGAGCACCGTGTTGATCGCGATACCGGCGAAGCCGAGCTCGTCGAGGCAGTAGCGGATCTCTTCCAGGCTCTTGTCCGGGTGATTCAACGGGATCGCCCCGTACGCGAGGAACCTCCCGGGGTGGTCTTCGATCACTTGCCGATAGATGTCGTTGACCATGCGCGTGGCCTCGGCGGCGCCGGTCGCGTTCGCGACGAGTGGCACCTGTGGGGTGGCCGACAAGACCTGGATATCGACGCCCGCGGTGTCCATCATCCGGATCCGGGCGTCCATTTCGTCCGGCTCGGTACTCGCGCGCATATTCCGCGCTATCGCAGTGGTATCCGGGGAGACACCTATCTCCTCCAGCTTGTCCAGATAACGGGCCGGATAGATGTGGGCGTGACTGTCCACAACCGGTGTGCCGTTTCCCATCTGTTCCTCCTCTCCCGCTCCCGAGCCCCCGGAGGGGCCGTTGTCTGTACAGGCGGCAACAGCCACCGCACCGATGGCCGCAGCCGCCGCGAGGAAACTTCGTCGAGACGTTGCCATGGCACTCCTCTCGGTCGTGATCCGACAACGATTCCCGGTGGAGTTGTCGTGCCTCGACCATTCAAAGAGCTGCGGGACCGAGCAGCCAGTATTTGCCGGAATCCGTCACCGAAACTCGTATGTGCGCCATGAACGACACAAACTAGAGATTTCGCGCAGATATCCGCAACAGCGGGCACGGAGGCTCGCCCCGGGGCGCCGGCCGCCACCGGCCGGTTTCCGCACGGCGGCATCGAGTCTGTCGATATCGCGGCCGGTGATCACCACCTGCGCGCCCTCGTCGAGCAGCCGCCGCGCGGTGGCGAGGCGGGCCGGTGCCCGGCCCGAAGACCGCGCGGATTCCGCCGGCGGCAGTGCCGAACCGGATCAGCGCCTCAGAGACTTCATTCGGCAGTGCCGCCCGGCGGGGCCGCCTGGGCAGGTGTGAAATCCATGTGGAGGCGAGTGAGGCGCTGGGAGCGGATACGCCACCGGCCGTCGGTCTTGGCGTAGGTTTCGTGGTAGTGGCCGAAGCCGTGCAGCCGGGTGCCGTCGGGGAAGGTGAGCCGGTCTTCCATGGCCCAGATACCGGTGGCCTCGGTCTCGGAGAGTAGTTCGATCTCCGGTGTGTGGCCGTGGTGGACGGTGATCGCGTCACCGATCCGGGGAGTGAGGAAGGTCAGGAATTCGTCGGCGCCGGTGATCACTTCGCCACCCGATCCGGTGACGTCGATGACGACATCGTCGCAGAACAGTTCCCGGAAACCGGACCAGTCCTTGGTATCCATCAGCCGGAAATAGCGGGCCTTGAGGGCGCGGATCGCTTCGTAGTCGTTCATGGATCATCCCAGGGTTGCGGTGATCGGGGGCAGGTCGAGGACGGTGCGGATACCGGGGGTGGCCGCGCAGACGTAGCGGACGGCGTTGACGGCCCGATTCGCGGTGTAGGCGGGGGAGTGCTCGGCCATCTGATCGAGCGGGAACGGGAAGACCATATCGATTTCGAGGGGTGCGTCGCCTTCGACGCCGATATGCCAGCCGGTGGGCCGCATCTCCCAGCCGGTTTCGGCCTGTGCGCCGCAATGCCAGATGGCCTGGAAACGCAGGACGGTCCGGCCCTTGTGTGTGCCGGAGATCGTGATCCGTTGTGCGGCAACCGTTCCCCGCGGGATCGTGCCGGCGGCGATATCGAAGGTGCGTGCCGCGGTGGCGACCTCGCCCGTGGCGGACACCTTGTCGAGCGGTAGGCCGATTCCGTCGGCGAGCAACCGCAGTGACGGGCCGAAGCTGTTGCGCAGATGGTCCAGCCGCAGCTGGGCGAAATCGCCAGGGGGGCCGCCGAATCCCATGACGTCGAATAGGATGGCCGGCGAGTTCCGCTGGGAGAGATCGGCGTATTCCTGGATGGTGAGCACGTCGAGCTGCCGTTGGATCGAGGCGAGCACCAAGGGAACGGCTTCGGTGATGAAGCCCGGACTACTGCCCGTGCTGTGGATCGAGGTGCCGCCGGTTGTGCACGCCGCCTCCACTCGCGCCCGGGCCGCGGGATCCATACTGCCGGGATGGTGGAAGACACCGGCGGTGGTCACGATATTCACGCCGGCGGTGAGTATCCGGCAGACTTCGTCGATATCGCAGGCCTGTGGCATGTAGAGCACGCAGTCCGGCGTGTCGCGCAGGATTTCACCGATATCGCCGGTTGCGCGGACCCCGGTGGGGTCCGGTGATCCGCACAATTCGGCCGCATCACGACCCTGTTTAGCGGGGCTGTGCGAATACACGCCTGCCAGAACCAGTTCCGGGTGGTCGACGATCGCGCGCAGGGCCCGGGCGCCGATGGTACCGGTGGACCATTGGGCGACCCGCAACGATCCGGCCGGGGCAGAAAGGGGAGAGGGGCGCATCGTTTGCCTATCGTCGTGCGGGCCGGTTGATTCAGGGCCGGAAACGCAGCAGGGCTTCCTGCGCGAAGGAGGCCACCAGGGTGCCGTCCGCGGTGAGGACGTCACCACGACCGTAGGCGCGGCCGTGTGCCATGACCAGGCCCTCGTGCCGTAACAGCAACCAGTCGTCACTACGGAAAGGGCGGTGGAACCACAGCGTGTGCGAGGTGGTGGCGGAGGTGAATTCGGTGCCGTTGCCGCTGTGGTCGAAACCTTCGATCGGGCGCAGGACGGTGCCGATGACATTGAGATCGGTGGCATAGGACACCAGCCCGGGGGCGAGTTCCGCGCCGACCTCGGGCGTGCGCATCCACAGGTCGTACTCGGCCGGGCCGGCGGACTTGTCGCCGAGGTCGGTGAGGGAACGGGTTTCCCAGGGGATCAGGCCGATATCGACGGTGTGCTCGGGGCCCGGAACCGGTGGCGTCGCGCCGATTTCCTGATTCTCCCGCCCGTCCTCGAGTGCGGTCATGGACAGCAGCGCGGTGGCGATCACATCGCCCTTCTGCCGGGCGACGACGGTGAGGGTGGCGAACGAGCGCCCGCGATGCTGTGGCTGCACCACGTAATAGACCGGGGCGTCGCTCTTACCCTCGCGGGCGAAGATGACGTGGACGGATTTCACCGTTTTGTCCGGGCAGGCGAAAACCGCGGCGCGCAGGAACTGTGCCAGCAGCTGACCACCGAAGAGTCGATGGTATTCCAGCTGCTGATTGGGGCCCTCGAATACCGACAGGGTGGCCTGGGGGTCGGGTGCGGGTGCCTCGGTGTCGTCGTCGGCCTGCGGTGCGGTGGGACGCAGGCGCAGATCCATACAGGCGAGAAGGTCGGTCCAGAGATCGGGCATACAATGAGTGTAAACCTGTATCTCGAATTTGGAGAACGCTATTCTCGCCTAGATGCCGCGGGCGAACCCCTTGGCGCAGAACTCCCAGATCTCCTCGGCCGAGATCGGATAGGCCGTCTCGTCGTCGATTCCGCCGTTGGACTGGGCAGTGAACATCACCGTCTGCATCACCATGGCGGCCATCCGGCGCGGATTGAGTTCCTCGCGCAGCAGGCCGTCCTTGTCGGCGTCGACCATGAGCTCGGTGAACAGCGCCAGCAGCGGCGTATGCGCGACCTTCACCTGGGACGGATGGCTGACCAGCAACTGCGGGGCGAAGTCGGTGAACAGCGGGCGCTGCGCGGTGGGGTCCGGGCGGCTCAGTTCGTAGAGGAGTTCCACGGCGAGCTGCAGCCGGTCCAGGGCGTTGTCCTTACCTGCGGTGGCGGCGCGGATCTGGTCCGCGGTGCGGCTCAGGGCATCTTCGAACAATGCCAGCAGCAGTTCGTGCTTTCCGTCGAACTGCAGGTAGAAGCTGCGCAGCGACTGTTTCGACCGATCCACGACCTCCTGGACCGTGAAATCCGTGGTGCCCTTTTCGGTGATGATCGCCTGGGCGGCATCGAGGAATCGCTGCACGCGCTGTTCGGCCCGCAGCTTCGCGGTGCGGATCGAGCGCTCTACCGCACGCTGCTTCCAGGCGGGCTCTTCGCTCGGGGCGGTCACCGGCCGGCCCATCCGATCCCATCGATCCCATATGAGGAGAACATGGGTGCACTGTACCGGAGAACGTCCCATGTCCGGGCAGGCACGTCCGGTGTTCGCGCCATTGAGGAGACTATTAATTTCATCTCAAGAGAATGCTATTCTCCTGAACGTAACGCAACCCCGCCCAACAGGAGGCAGTCCGGATGCTCTTCGAGTTCGATGCCGACCAACGGCTGCTGCGGGATACGGTCCGCGAGGTCACCGCCAAGGAATGCCCCGCCTCGGTGATCCGGGAGATCGTGGACGCGGGGGCCGATCCAGGCCGGTTGTGGAAAACCTATGCCGAACTCGGCTGGACCGAACTCGTGGAGCCGGCGGCGACCGTGGAGCTCGGGATCGTGCTCGAAGGACTCGGGCGGGCCACCGATCCGACACCCTACCTCGCCACGATGACCCAGTTTGCGCCGCTGGCAGGCGCTTTCGGCACCCCGGAAGGAACCGGTGCCGCGATCTTCGACGGAGTCACCGCGGTCCGCGACGGTGCCGGCTGGCTGCTGCACGGTACGGCCGGCCAGGTGCTCGACGGCGACCGCTGCGACCGGCTCGCGGTGGTCACCACGGCCGGGGTGTTCGTCGTACCCGCGCATACCGTCACCACCCGGCGGGTCGAGGTTTTCGATCCGGTACTGCATATCGCGGAGGTCACCTTCGACGGGGTGCGGGTCACCGATGCCGATCGCACCGGCGCCGATCCCGAACGCGCCCGGCAACTGGCGCTGACCGGCCTCGCGCTGACGACGGTGGGCGCCTGCCAGCGCATCCTCAACCTGGTGCTGGACCATGTGCGTACCCGCCGGCAGTTCGATACCGCTATCGGGGCGTTCCAGGCGGTCCAGCACAAGGCCGCCGATATGCATCTGGCCATCGAACGAGCGCGCGCCCTCGGCTACTTCGCGGCCCTGTGCCTGGCGGAAAACGATCCGCGCCGCACCATGGCGGCGGCGATGGCCAAGGCCGCAGCGGGGGAATGTCAGTCGGTGGTGTTCCGGCACGGTGTGCAGCTGTTCGGTGCCATGGGATTCACCTGGGAGAACGATCTGCAGTTCGCGATCAAACGGGCCAAGGCCGGTGAACTGCTGTTCGGTGGCGCGGCCACACACCGGGCGGTGGTGGCACACGAATATCTCGCCGCCCATCGCTGACCGGCGACACGATGAGAGCGCGCGCCCGGATGCCGGTCGCCGGCGCGGCCGGGGTGCCCAGCAGGCAGCGGGGCGGCGCAGCAAACGGAATACGAGCACCGGGTGTGCACCCGGTGTACCCCGGAACCGAGGAGCACTGTTTTGTCTTATATCGACTATTCCGTCGCCGATAAGGTCGCGACGATCACACTGAACCGGCCCGAAGCGGCGAATGCCCAGAATTCCGCGCTGCTGGACGAACTGGATGCCGCGTGGACTCGTGCCGCCGATGACGACGATGCCGTGGTGATCGTTTTGAATGCGGCCGGAAAACATTTCTCGGCGGGGCACGACCTCAAGGACGACAGCTGGCCCAAACCGGAAAAGATCACCCTCGACTGGATCTATCGGACCGAGAGCCGCCGGTATCTGGAATACACACTGCGGTGGCGTAATGTGCCCAAACCCTCGATCGCGGCCGTCCAGGGGCGCTGTATCGCGGGCGGGCTCATGCTGTGCTGGCCGTGTGATCTGATCGTCGCCGCGGACAATGCGCTGTTCTCGGATCCGGTGGCGATGATGGGGATCGGCGGCGTCGAATACCACGGTCATACCTGGGAACTCGGACACCGCAAGGCCAAGGAGATCCTGTTCACCGGCCGCCCGGTCACGGCCCAGGAGGCCGAGCAGGCCGGGATGGTCAATATGGTGGTGCCGCTCGAGGAGCTGCCGGCCAAGACCACGGAACTGGCCGGCCAGATCGCGAAGATGCCACCGTTCGGGTTGCGCCAGGCCAAGCGTGCGGTGAACCAGACCATGGATGTGCAGGGCTTCTACGCCGCGATCCAATCGGTATTCGATATCCATTCCACCGGGCACGGAAACGCGCTCAGTGTGAGCGGTTACCCGATTCTGGTGGATCTGGATCAGATGAAGACGAATATGAAGTAGCGAAACGGGGTGCGGGCACCGTTCGCCGCGGTGCCGGCACCCCGTATCGAAGAAGTGACGCCGAGCGGAACCGGCGGTCAGGGATTCTTTCGACACGGGCAGCGTAACCGAATGACGACCGCCCGGAACCCGTTTTCGAATTTCCCCGGATGGACAAGAATTCCCGAACGTCCATCGGAAAGGTTTCCGCCATGCGTTCCAGCAGAATCCGGCGTGCCACCACTCTTTTCGGCCTGGTGGCGCTGACCGCCACGGCCGTGATGGGCTGTGGCGATTCCGGAGATGACGCGGCCGCGTCCACCTCCACGCCGGCCGTCACCAGTTCCGCCGCGCCCGCCGCGGCCGCGCCGGAGACCGAGAAAGCGGTCACCGACGCTTTCGTCACCTTCTTCGACGGTAAAGCCGCTCCGGCGACCCGGGCGGGACTGGTCGAGAAAGGGGAAGAATTCAAGCCCTTCCTCGAGGGAATGGCCGCCGACCCGCGCGCCCAGGGGACGAGCGTGACCGTATCGGCCGTGGAGGTTGTGGACGATAAGACCGCCGACGTGACCTACACCCTGCTGCTGGGCGGAAATCCGGTGCTGCCGGATCAGTCCGGGCAGGCGATCAAAGAGGGGGACACCTGGAAGGTGGCCGCGATGACCTTCTGCGCGCTGCTCGCGGTCCAGGGTACGGGTGAAGTGGTCCCCGCCTGCGGCTGATCTTTTCGCGCGGTCGCACTTTCACGGTGACCCGGAAGGCGAAGGCGTCGTATCGGTTGCGCAGTATCGATACGACGTCTTCTCCGGTTACTGCCACCGCATGCGGCAAGCCCGGCGCGCAAACTTTCCGTCCGGAACGGCCTGGTGCGGAACGGGTTTCGGGGTATGGAACACCGCTGACCGCGGCGTAGCAATTTAACCGGATAGGTATCCGTCAAAATCGACGAAACCGGTTATACCCAAGGTGGTGTCGGGCTAAACTCCCCGCGGCGTCCGTAGAACGCGGTTTCCGCGGGCGCCGATCATCACTCTCCAGAAAGACGAACCGATGTCACGAAGACACCGGGTAGCGCGAACTGCCGCTACCTGTGGAATCGCGCTCTCGCTGAGCGCGATCACGGGTTGCGGCAACTTCTTCGGGCCCGACAACTGCTATGTCCTACCGACGACGGCGGCGCCCGCCACCGAAGTCGCCGCCGGCCCCGGGGCGGCGAGCCCCCAGGCCGGTGTTGCCACCTCGGATTCACCGGCCGCCGCCGCCGCGGCGATAACCGGTGTCTACCAAGCGTTTTTCGCGCCCGCGACCGCCACCGCGGACCGGATGGCGCTGGTGGAACGCGGGACGGATTTCGAAACCGAAATCGCCGGAATGGCAAACCATATCCGGACCGCGCTCACCACGGTGGAGATCGCCGATGTGGTGGTACTCGACCCGGCGCACGCCGAATTACGTTTCACCTTGAACATTTCCGGTAACCCGGTGGTGAGCAACCAGATCGGTCACGCGGTGCGGGAGACGAACGGCTGGAAGATCTCCGCCACCACCATGTGCGGCCTGGTCACGATTTCCGGAGGGATGTCCCAGGCATGCGCGTAACGGAAGCCCGCCGGTGATCCCTGCGCCCGGTGTGCGATGAGTGAAAAAGTTCGATACGGCGTTCTTTACAGATGTGCCAGCCGCGGGGCGTACCCCCGCTCGCGCAGTATTGCACCGGCCTCGCGGGTGAGGTCGCGTGAGCTACCGAGTAATCCGTCCAGCACGAGGATCCGCCGATAGTGGCGGTGGAATTCGTGCTCGGCCGTGAAACCTGTCCCGCCCAGCACCTGCTGGCAGTGGCGCGCGGCCACGAGCGCCGCGCGGCCGGCGGCGGCCTTGGCGAGCGCGGCGGCGAGGCAATCGTAGTGCTGCGGCACAGCGCCGGCGGGGTGGGCCGGATGGTGCGCATCGGATGGTCCGACCGCGAGGGCAGCCTCGGCTCCCTCGATGGCGACCAGGGTTTCGGCCAGCCGGTGCCGGACCGCCTGGAAGCCCGCGACGGGTTTGCCGAACTGCACCCGTTCGAGCGCGTGACGGCGTGCCAGTGCGAGCACGGCCCGCGCGGAACCGGTCAGCCACCAGCTCAATGCACGGCGCGCCTGGGCGAGTGGAACGGGCTCGGCGGCGGGCGATTCGGCGGCCGCGCCGAGGACGGACAGTGGTAGTTCGGGATCGAGCAGAACCGTCGGCTCGGCGCGGTACCGTGGCTCCGGCGTGACGCCGGCGGCCGGGCCCGAACCGCTCTGTTCCGTCCAGAGAACCCAGCGGCCGCCGGTGAACGGCAGCGGTATCGGTTCGCCGAACGGGCGGCCTGCCGCGTACGCCAGCACATCGTTGATCAACGGCGCGTGGGTGCCGGTCTCACCGAGCAACCGGAAGGCGAGCGGCACGGCGATCTCGGCGCTGTCGGTGAGCAGCTCGTACCAGCCGAGCTCACGCAGCGCTGGATAGAGCTCCGCACCGCCGGCCGCTGCCATCGTCTTACGCAGCGTATCGGTGAGCAGAGTTTGTTCGTCGGTGTCCACCGCTCACTCCTTTCCCAGGTCGAGCAGGCGGCGGGCAATGATATTGCGCTGGATCTCGGCGGTACCGCCGTAGATGGTCGCCGCGCGGGAATACAGGAATTCCGGGCGCCATTCGGAATCGGCGAGCTCGATCTCGCCGGGCAGCAGATCGCGGGCGGTATCGAAGAGTTGCTGTTCGGCGGTGGCCAGCAGCACCTTGTCGATCGAGGTGTCCGGGCCGAGAACGGCGCCGCCGGCCAGGCGCTGCTGGGTGGCGCGCGACCGGCACCGCACGGTGTGCAAGGCCAGATAGGCGGCACCGAGATCCGCGTCGTCGGCGTGCGCGGTCTGGTCGAGGAGGCGGTCGAGCCGGGTGAACAGATGCGCGATCCGATGCCAGAAGCAGGTGGACCGCTCGTAGGGCAGCAGATCCATCGCGACCCGCCAGCCGTCACCGGGACGGCCCAGCATACGTGCCTCGTCGACCACCACATCGTCGAAGAAGACCTCGGCGAATTCGTCGAACCCGTGCATGGTGCGCAACGGCCGGACGGTGATCCCCGGGGTATCCATATCGACGAAGAACGCGGTGATCCCGTCGTGCCCCGGACCGGTGCGGGTCAGCAGGACACAGCGGGACGCGAACTGCGCGAGGCTGGTCCACACCTTCTGCCCGTTGATCACCCACCGGTCGCCGCGTGGTTCGGCGCGGGTCCGCAACGAGGCCAGGTCCGAACCGGAACCCGGCTCGGAGAAACCCTGGCACCACTGTTCAGTGCCGTCCAGCAGCCGCGGCACCATCTCGGCGGCCAACTCCGGGCGGGCATAGGAGATCATGGTGGGGGCCAGCACCTCCACCATGGAATAGATCCCCGGCTCGGCCAGGTCACGGCTCGCGACCTCTTCGCCGAGCACCGCCCGCAGCAGCGCCGGCCCGCCGAGCCCGCCGACGGACTCCGGCCATCCGTAACGCATCCAACCGGCCTCGTACAACGCCCGCCGGACCCGGCCCAGCTGCGCGACCTGCGCGTCGAAACCGGGTTCGGGTCCGGGGGAGAGGTCGTTGTCGTCCAGCCACGCCCGCACCCGCGACCGGAACTCCCCGACCTCGGCTACCGCCTCCGGCCCTGACTCGCTCATGCTGTGTCCATCGGGCATGAGCGAGGGCTCTGCGTGGTGACGCTTCGCTACCGCCTCCGAGCCTGACTCGCTCATGCTGTGTCCATCGGGCATGAGCGAGGGGCCTGCGTGGTGACGCTTCGCTACCGCCTCCGGCCCTGACTCACTCATGCCGAGGGCCGCTCGAAGGCGTGTGGGATACCGGAATCGTGGATACCGCTGCGCCGGATGAAGGTCATCGCGCGGGTGGCCAGTCGCCAGCCCTTGTCGGTGCGCCGGTAGGTATCGGTGTAGTACCCGATCCGCATATCGTGGGTCGACTGCTCCACGAAACACAGCGGCTGCGTGCCGGTACCGGTATCGCCGTCCAGTTCGATCAGCGGTGTCCCGGTGAGGAACAGGCCCTTCGGTGCGGCGTCGACGAGTTCGGGGAACACGTCGAGGGTGTAGGTGTCGCCGAACGCGCTGTAGCTGCCGTCGGGGGTGAATACACCGATCAGGCCGTCGATATCACCTTTGGTGATGGTGACCGCGTAACGGGCGAGCAGCTGCTGGATTTCGATCAGGTCATCGTTTGCCGCCATAGACCTTCCCGCCTTTCATCACGAACTTCACCTGCTGGGTGACGGTGATATCGGCCAGCGGATCACCGGGTACCCCGATCACATCGGCGAGCAGCCCCTCGGCGAGCCGGCCGCGGTCGGAGACCTGGATGAGCTCGGCCGCGACGACCGTCGCCGCCCGCAACACCGACAGCGGATCGAGGCCTCGCTCGACCAGGGCCACCAGCTCGTCGGCGTTGCGGCCGTGTGGGATCGCCGGCGCGTCGGTGCCGACGGCGATCTTCACGCCCGCGTCGAAGGCGGCTTTCACCGAGGTCCGGGCGCGCGGGAACATCTCGGCCGCCTTGGCCTGCAGTTCCGGTGCCGCCTTGGAGACGTCCATGGCATCGGCCAGACGCGTGGTCGGCACCATATAGGTGCCCTCCCGGACCATGAGGTCGATGGCTTCGTCGTCGATCAGGAAACCGTGTTCGATACAGTCGATTCCGGCCCCGACGGCCTCTTTCACGGCTTCGGCCCCGTGGGTGTGCGCGGCCACCCGCAGCCCGCGCCGGTGCGCCTCGTCGACGATCGCCCGCAGTTCCTCGGTCGAATAATGCTGCGCGCCGGGGGCTCCCGTCAGCGACATGACGCCACCGGATACGCAGACCTTGATCAGCTGGGCGCCGTGTTTGATCTGGTAACGCACCGCTTTACGTACCTCGTCGACGCCGTTGGCGATGCCTTCTTCGAGGGTCAGTTTCAGTACATCGGGGGCGAAGGCCGAGAACATGGTGGGGTCGAGATGCCCGCCGGTGGGGGTGATGGCATGGCCGGCCGGCACGATCCGCGGACCATCGATCCAGCCGGCGTCGATGGCCTTACCGAGCGCCACGTCCAGCAGGTAGCCGCCGGTTTTGACGAACAGGCCGAGGTTGCGCACGGTGGTGAACCCGGCCCGCAGGGTGCGTCGCGCATTGCCGACGGCGCGCAGCATCCGCAGCGGCGGGTCGTCCTGGACCGAGGAGCTCAGCCCGGTTTCGCCCCGGCCGCCCATCAGGAGGTTGACCTCCATATCCATCAACCCCGGCAGCAGGACGAGATCACCGAGCTCGATGACCTCACCCGCGCTTTCTCCCACCCCCGCCCCGGCACCGACACCTCCGACACCGACGATCCGGTCCCCGTCGATGTGCAGAATGCCGGGCCGCACGATTTCGCCGGAGTCCACATCGAGTAGCCCGGCGGCCCGCAGTGTCACCATGGCTACACCACCGGCTCGCGCACGATGTCCAGGTAGGCCGCGCCGCTGTCGGGTACCCGCGGCTGCTTCCAGACCTCCACCGGGAACGACGCCATCACCAGCGACTGCATCAGATGGAACAGGTTGCGGGCCTCGTCGGGCAGATCGTCGAGGTCGAACCGGTCGCAGTAGGCGATGGCATCCTCGAGCCGCGCCATCCCGGCGTCGTAGAAGTCCTGCATCTCCGGCATCGTGGAGGCCAGCCGTTTGGCGTACCGCTCGGGTTCGGTGGGCAGGATCCAGTCCGCGAAGCGTGCCAGATCGGCGAATTCAGCGGGCAGCGCTTGTGTGTCCTCAGTTGCCATTGCGGTATTCCTCGACTTTCTTCTGCGCGGTCTTGTGCAGGTGGCGGAGCAGGATCTCCTGATCGTTGAGCGGGAAATCGGTGACGGTGCGGGTCGCGATCATCGTCTGGGTCGCCTCGAGGGTGTTCGCGTCCTGCAGCGCGTACTCCTTGAAGGTCACGCCGGCCAGCTCCTGGGCCAGCCGCTCCCGAGCCGTCTTCGCGGGCACGAAGTACAGGTTGGCCTCGAAGATGTGCCGGTCCACCGCGGTCGGCCAGTAGTGGTAGGTGAGATACCAGCCCGGCGCCCAGAACAGCAGCGAGAAGTTCGGCCAGATCTCGAATTCGTCCACACCCCAGGCCCGGTGGCCGGCGGGGTTGATCCCCACGGGCAGCGGGTCCAGGCCCTCGATATCTGGGCGGTCCCACGGGCCGAACAGTCCGCTGCGCAGGATGCGCTCGATCGGTTTGACCATGTTCAGGTCCTTGGGCGGGGCCATCCCGCCCCACGACGAGATCATCGAATGCGGCGGCTGCAGGTCGTAGTGCAGGGCCTCGTAGCCGTAGCCGGCGAGTTTGTCGGCCTCGTCCTTCACCGCCTGCTTCATATGCAGGATCGGCGCGTGGTAGAACTCGGCGAAGGCGTCGATGAACAGTTTCCAGTTACTGCCGACCTCGGCCTTGTAGCTGAACACCTCGGTCATCTCGTGGAACGGATAACCCTCCAGCCCCTTGATCATCGGACCGAGGAAGGTGGTCAGCGGTTCGGCGTCGTGGTCGAGGTTGATGAAGATGAACCCCTCCCACACCTCGCACCGCACATCTTTCAGCCCGTAATCGGCGCGGTCGAGGCCGAAGAATTCCTTCTCCTGCTGGACGAAGGTCAGCTCACCCTCGAGGCTGTAGCGCCAGGCGTGGTATTTGCAGGTGAACTGTTTGCAGAAGCCCGAGGTCTCCTCGTTGGGGTAATCGTCCCAGACGAGTTTGTTACCGCGGTGGCGGCAGACGTTGTGGTAGGCGTGGATCTCGTTGTCGTTACCGCGCACGATGATCAGCGAGGTGCCGGCGGCGGAGAGTTCCTTGGTGAAGTAACTACCCTTGCGCGGCAGCCGTTCCACACGGCCGACATTGAGCCAGGTCTTCTTGAAGATCGCTTCGCGCTCGTCCTCATAGAACTGCGGATCGATGGAATCGGAGTAGTCGACCGGCTCGGTGCCCAGATCCGGGTAGTGTTCGGTCCAGCTACCAGCCGCCGGTTTGTTGAAGTGTGCCAAGGGATTACCTCTCGTACTCGGAACGGATGCCGAAGGTGTTGAAGGCCGCGGCAAGCGTGTTGTAGGTGCCGATGGTGAAGATCAGATCCATCCGCTGGTGCTCGTCGAGATGCGCACACAGTCCGTCCCAGGTGGCGTCGGACAGGTTCGATTTCTCGTCGAGTTCGTCGACGGTGCGCAGGATCAGCCGGTCGAGGGCGTCGGCGGCCTCGCCCCGGGCGACCCCGGCGATCTCGTCGGCGGTGATTCCCTCCGCGAGCGCGGCTTCGCGATGGTGGTTCCACTCGTAGACACAGTCCCGCAGGTGCGCCACCCGCAGGATGGCGATTTCGCGCAGGCGGGCCGGTAGCGGGGAACGGAACAGCAGGTGGACGTTCAAGGTGAGGAAGGCCTTGGTCAGCGCGGGATGCCGGACGAGTGTCGACAGGGCGTTGCTCGCCGACTCCGGGTTGCGCAACCTACGCGGCAGCATGACGCGTAGCGCGTCGTCGACGTCCTCGTCCCATCGGTCCGCGGGTAGCGGCGGTACTCGCATCGCGCCTCCTCTCGATGAGAATGGTATTCTCGCTTTCGGATAACAGGTTTCCACGAGCTGCCCGGATAGTCAACGTGAAGGTGTATCGACAGGTGGTAAGCCTGCTGTCGCGACCTCCCTGACCGACCTTGTCGTGGACGACAGGGTTGCCCATCGGGATGTGTACCCGAAAAAGAGGATATTGATTCTCGATAAGTGAGAAGCTAGTTTTCATTCACCGAGAGCTGGGTACGGCGGTCGATCGGCCAGGGTGTCCGACTCGAACTCGGTGTACGGGCGGGCCGCTCGCCCGGTCACGATCGGCTGGCCGATGGGGGTCAGCTCAGAAAGGACCATCGTGAGACCGAAGAGAACAGCCGCCGTCCTGATAGCGGTGGCGTTACTCGCCACCGCCGGCTGCTCAGGACGTAGTGGTAGCGAAACCGAGAATTCCTCTTCCGGCGACAAGGTCGTCGCCGATTTCGGCGACCTGACCGGTGTCTGCGGCGACGGTGACGCCTCGGGATCGCCCACGCAGGGAGTCACCGACAGCGAGATCACCGCCGGGGTCTTCACCGATGTCGGCTACTCCAAGAACCCCGAATTCGTCGACGCCGCGAAAGTGTTCACCTCCTGGTGCAACGCGGCCGGCGGGATCAACGGCCGCACCATCACCACCGAAATCCACGACTCGAAAGTGATGGCGGTCCGCCAGAAGATGGTGGAAGCCTGCCGCACCGATTTCGCGCTCGTCGGTGGTGGCGCCGGACTGGACGGGCTCGGGGTGAAGGAACGGCTGGAATGCACCCTGCCGGACTTCCCCGCGCAGATCTCCCAGCAGCCCAACCTCGGCACGGATCTGCAGGTGATCGCCTCGCAGAGCACCTACGCCCACTACGACCCCTACAACGCCTCGCGCCAGTGGCTGACCAAAGAGGCCTATCCGGAATCCGCCGGTGCGATCGGGATCATCAACGGCGATTCGCCGGTGACCAAGGTGCTCGGTGACAAGGCCGTCGAATCCCTGAACGCGATGGGCGCGAAGGTGGTCTACAACCAGCTGTATCCGGTGGGCGGGGTGACCGACTGGACACCCTACGCCCAGGCCATCAAGAACAGCGGGGTACGTGGCCTCATCTTCATCGGCGAGGACGGGCCGCTGGCCAAACTCGAGGAGAAACTGACCTCGATGGATTACAAGCTGGACTGGATCGACCCCACCAACAACGCTTTCCGGCCCGATTACATCGAACTACTGGGCCGCTCGGCCGGCTTCCAGAACAATATCGTGGATCTCGGCGGCGTGGTCCCGCCGCAGCTGGCCGACGAATCACCGGCCATGCAGCAACTGCAGAAGCTGTACGAGCAGTACGCACCGGACGCGGTGATCAGCCTGCCCGCGATCCGCGCGTTCTCGGCCTGGTTGCTGTTCGCGAAAGCCGCGAGTGCCTGCGGCTCCGAACTCACCCGCACCTGCGTGGTGGATACTGCGAAGAAGGAGACCGAGTGGACCGGTGGCGGGCTGCACAGCCCGAACGATCTGTCCGCGAAGGATCCGGCGCCGAACTGTTTCAACGTCATGCAGGCCACCCCCGAAGGCTGGAAGGCCCCCGAATTCGGCGCGAACGAGGGCCTGTTCCGCTGCGGTACCCCGCCCTACCGGTACACCGGTGACTACGGCGAGCCGATGACACTCGCCGATGTGGGCAAGACCATGGCGGACGTCAAGTAACCGACCATGGATCAATTCCTCGCCTTCGGGATCGTCGGGCTGAGCACCGCGGCCGTCTACGCCGTGATCGGCAGCGGTCTGGTGCTCACCCATACGACCACCGGAATCTTCAATTTCGCGCACGGCGCGGCCGGAATGATGGCGGCCTTCTCCTACTGGCAGCTCACCGCCGGCTGGGGTGTACCCGTACCGGTCGCGCTGGCGATCGTGCTGCTGGTGCTGGCGCCGCTGTCCGGGCTGCTCGTCGAACGGGCGCTGCGGGCCGTGCAGGGCTTGGGCGACGCGGAAAAACTGGTGATGACGGTCGCGCTGCTCAGCGGCCTCATCGCCACCGCGCGCTGGATCTGGGATCCGATGCAGGCGCGTACGCTACCCACCTTCTTCGCCGATACCGAACCGATCCGGCTCGGTGCCGCCACCGTCACCTGGCATCAGGCACTGACCATGCTGGTGGCGATCGCGGTCGCGGTGGCGCTGCGGGTACTGCTGTTCAACACCCGGACGGGTGCGGAGATGCGGGCCACCGTCGACGACCGGGCCCTGGCCGGGCTCACCGGCGCCGACCCGGTCCGCGCCAACCGGGTCGCCTGGATCCTGGGGATCGAATTGGCCGCGGTGGGCGGCATTCTCATCGCGCCCACGGTCTCGCTGGACGCGTCCACGCTCTCGCTGCTGATCGTCAGTGCCTACACCGCGGCGATTTTCGGGCGGTTGCGCAGCCTGCCCATGACCTTCCTCGGCGCGATCGTGGTGGGTCTGATGGAGAGCTACCTGACCGGGTACCTGCCGCAGAACGAATACCTGCCCGGCCTGCGGCTCGCGGCGCCCGCGCTGCTGTTGTTCGCGGCGCTGCTGCTGTTCCCGCACGGCCGATTGCGCGGCCGCGACCGCAAACTCAGCCCGGTACCCACACCGTCGCGCAGCGGTGCGCTGTTCTTCGCAGCGGTGATCGTGATCCTCGGCCTGATCGTCGCCACCACGCTCGGGGAAAGCGATCTCATCGCCTACGGGCCGATGTTCGCCTTCGGTGTCATCGCCTTGTCGTTCGTACCGCTGTCCGGGTATGCAGGACAGATTTCGCTGTGCCAGCTGAGCATGGCGGGTATCGGGGCGATCGCCTACGGGCAACTCGCCCCGGACGGTGAACTATGGGGTCTGTTCGCGGCCGTGGCGATCGCGGCGCTGGCCGGTACGTTGATCGCGATTCCGGCACTACGCCTGTCGGGTGTCTATCTGGCGCTGGGAACCGCCGCCTTCGCGGTGGTGCTCGATCGGTGGATCTTCACCCTCCCGTCCTTCGAGATCGCGGGTGTGGAGATCTCGTTCTTCGACCAGGGTTCGGTGGAGGTGTTCGGGCCGAACCTGTTCGGGCTGCGGCTCGATACCGCCGCGAGTATCACCGTTTTCGCTGCTGTCTGCCTGGCGGTGGCGACGCTCGGTGTGGCGGCCCTGCGACGCGGCCGGTTCGGCCGCCGGCTCATCGCATTGCGCGACAGTGAAGCCGCCTACGCCACCCTCGGCGGTAACCTGCTGCGCGCCAAGGTGGCGGTTTTCGCGCTGAGCGCCGGGCTGGCCGGGCTCGGTGGTGCCCTGTTCGGGATGCAGATGGGTTCGGTGACCCCCGAACAGTTCAATTTCGTGGCCGGTCTGCCGATCTTCCTGGTAGCGGTGTTCGCCGGGCTCGGGGCGCTGGGCAACGGCCTGTTCGTGGGTGTCGCACTCTATGGGCCGATGCTCGCGATCCCGGTGCTGTTCCCGTCGACCGAGAACCTCATCCACGTCCTTCCGGCGCTGGCCGGTATCGCCTTCGGCGGCGGTGTGGTGAGCCACGGTGCGGTCGCCCGTATCCGGGAGGGATTCGAGGCGGCGATCCGCAACCGGATGACGCTGGTGCTGATGGTCGCCGTACCGGTGACGCTGTGGCTGGTGCGGCTGGCCGGGGTGATCGACGGCTGGATGTTCTTCTGGGGCTCGTTCCTCGCGGTCTTCGCGATCCGCATCCGGTCGAACAACCGCGAACAGCGTGCCGACGCCGGAGAACCGGATGTGCCCGTCGAATGGTGGGGCGTGAAACGGCCGTGGCGGCCCGAGGACAAGGAGGTGCTCGATCATGCCATCACTGCTGGACGTTAGCGATATCACCGTCACCTTCGGTGGCCGGCGTGCCCTCGACGGCGCCGGACTACAGGCCGAAGCGGGCGAGGTCACCGGATTGATCGGGCCGAACGGGGCAGGCAAGAGCACGCTGTTCGACGTGATCTGCGGATTGCGGCGGCCCACGGGCGGGCGGGTCCGGTTGGCCGGCCGCGATATCACCCGGCTCGACCCGGCGCGGCGGGCTCGGCGCGGAATGGCGCGGACCTTCCAGCGGCTCGAACTGTTCGGCCGGCTCTCGGTCCGCGACAACCTGCTGGTCGCCGCGGAACTCGGCCCGCGGCGGCGCCAGGCGGACAAGGTCGTCGACGAGATCATCGACCGGCTGGGTCTCGGCGAACGCGCCGGCGATCTGGCCGATTCACTGCCCACCGGGCTGGCCCGGCTGGTCGAGGTCGGCCGCGCACTCGCGGTGCGGCCCACGCTGCTGCTGCTCGATGAACCCGCCGCCGGGCAGGACAGTGCGGAAACCGATCGCTTCGCCGAACTGCTGCGCTCGGTGGCCGCGGACGGCACCGCGGTGGTGCTGGTCGAGCACGATATGGGGTTGGTGATGAGCGTCTGCGACCAGGTCTACGTCCTCGACCTCGGCAGTGTGATCGCCAATGGATCGCCCGAGGTGATCCGCCGCGACGAACAGGTCCTGGCGGCCTATCTGGGGGACTCGTGACCGCACTACTGGAATTGACCGGAATTCGCGCCGCCTACGACGCGATCACCGTCCTGCACGGTGTCGACCTGAGTGTGCGGGCCGGCGAAGTGGTCGCGCTGCTGGGACCCAACGGCGCCGGTAAGACCACCACGCTGAAGGTGGCGGCCGGAGTACAGCCGATCGCCGACGGCGAACTACGGCTCGGCGGGCGCACGGTCAACGGAGTCGACCCCCGCGACCTCGCCCGCGCCGGTGTCTGCCTGATCCCCGAGGGCCGGGGCATCTTCCCCAACCTCACCGTCCGCGACAACCTGCTGATGATGTCGTTCACGGGCCGCCCGGTCGCCGAGATCGAAGATATCGCGTTCGCGCGGTTCCCGATCCTGGCGCAGCGGGCCGGGCAGACCGCGGGCACACTCTCCGGTGGCGAACAGCAGATGCTGGCACTGGCCCGCGGCCTGGCCACCGACCCGGCCGTACTGCTGCTCGACGAACTGTCCATGGGGCTCGCGCCACTGGTGGTGGAACGGCTGTACGAACAGGTCGCCGAAATCGCCCGCCAGGGCGTGGCGGTACTGATCGTCGAACAATTCGCCGCCGCGGTACTCGATATCGCCGATACCGCCGCGGTACTCGTCCGCGGCCGCATCGAACACCAGGGCCCGCCCGATCTCGGGCTCCGCAACCAATTGGCCACTCTCTACCTAGGAAGTTCCTCATGACCGAATCCACACGTGCGGACCGTTTCGTCGCCGAACTCGCGGAGCTGAAGATCCCCGATCCCGCCGCGGGCCGCGGTGGTCTGTGGCTGCGGGTCGGTGTCGCGTTGCTGATCCTCGGCCCGGTGGTGATCGTGCTGGGCTATCTGATGTCCAACAACACTTCCGACGCACTGGTGCAGCGCGACGCGATCATCATCGCGCTGGCCGGTGTCGCGCTGAGCATCGTGGGGGCGGCGCTCTTCCTGCGGTACTCGCTGACCGGAGTGCTGCGGTACTGGATGGCGCGGCAGTCGTATGACCTGGCCCAGCTCGCGGGCCGGCTGCCCGGTGGGCCGGACCAGGAACTCGGGGAGGTCGCAGTGCCACAGCGGTGAACGCCGGCATGGGCCTGCCCCGGGTCGGCGGCGACGAACCTTTGCCCAGGTGAGTCGATCTGAACGACGGCGGGGACCTGCTCGAATCCGAACGGTCCCCCGGCCGCACGGCGGCGAACGAGAGGAGTTGATGTGTCCGACGGTATGAGTTTCGAACTGTCCGAGGATCAGCGGCTGATCCGCGATTCGGTGGCCGAACTGGCCCGGAAATTCGACGATCAGTACTGGATGGAGAAGGACCGGGATCACCAGTTCCCCACCGAGTTCTATCGCGCCATCGCCGACGGCGGCTGGCTGGGTATCTGCATTCCCGAGGAGTACGGCGGTCACGGACTCGGAATCACCGAGGCCTCGATCCTGGCCGAACAGGTCTCCCGATCCGGTGGCGGGATGAACGCCGCCACCGCGATCCACCTGTCGCTCTTCGGTATGCAGCCGGTGATCGTGCACGGTTCGGAAGAACTGAAACAGCGCACCCTGCCGCGGGTCGCACGCGGTGAGCTGCATGTCTGCTTCGGCGTCACCGAACCGGGCGCCGGGCTGGACACCAGCCGGATCACCACCTTCGCCCGCCGCGACGGCGACCACTACGTGGTCAACGGCCGCAAAGTCTGGATCTCCAAAGCGCTGGAATCCGAGAAGATCCTGCTGCTCACCCGCACCCAGAAGTACGACGACGTCGAGAAGAAGACCAGCGGGATGACGCTGTTCCTCACCGATCTCGACCGCGACCACGTCGATATCCGGCCGATTCCGAAGATGGGCCGCAATGCGGTCTCGTCGAACGAACTGTTCATCGACGATCTGCGGATCCCGGTGGAAGACCGGGTCGGGGAGGAGGGCCGCGGGTTCGAATATCTGCTCGACGGCCTGAATCCCGAGCGGATGCTGATCGCGGCCGAAGCGCTCGGGATCGGGCGGGTCGCATTGGATCGCGCGGTGCGCTACGCCAACGAGCGCGAAGTTTTCGGGCGGCCCATCGGCAAGAATCAGGGAATCCAGTTCCCGCTGGCCGATTCGCTGGCCCGGCTGGACGCGGCCGAGTTGGTGCTGCGGAAAGCGACCTGGTTGTACGACCAGGGCAAACCCTGTGGCCGGGAGGCCAATACCGCCAAATATCTGTGCGCCGAAGCCGGTTTCGAAGCGGCGGACCGCGCCATGCAGACGCACGGCGGGATGGGGTATTCGGAGGAGTATCACATCTCCCGGTACTTCCGGGAGTCGCGCGTGATGCGGATCGCACCGATCAGTCAGGAAATGATCCTCAACTATCTGGGGTCGCACGTGTTGGGAATGCCGAGGAGTTACTGATGGCAGCGAAGAACGGACTATTCGATCTGACCGGCCGCGCGGCACTGGTCACCGGTGCCGCCGGCGGTATCGGTTCGGCCGTGGCGCGGGCACTGGCCGCGCACGGCGCGGCGGTGCTGGTCACCGATCTCGACGGTGCCGCGGCGGGAACGGTCGCGGAGAAGATCAGCGCCGACGGCGGGACCGCGCGGGCCTGCGCGCTGAATGTCGCGGACCCGGAATCCGCGGCCGCGGCCGCCGGGCAAACGGCCGAACTGGGCGGCGGGAGAATACATATCGTGGTGAACAATGCCGGGATCACCGCGCCGGCCATGTTCCCGAAAACGACCCCGGAATCGATGCGCAAGATCTTCGATGTGCACGTGCTGGGAACCTTCAACTGCAGTCAGGCCGCACTGCCGTATCTCGCCACGGACGGTACCGGGCGCATCATCAACGTCACCTCCTCCGCGGGGCTCACCGGGACATTGGGGCAGGTGAACTATTCCGCAGCCAAGGCCGGGATCATCGGGGTCACCAAATCGCTGGCCCGCGAACTGGCCCGCAAGAACATCCTGGTGAACGCGCTGGCTCCGCTGGCCGCCACGCCGATGACCGAAACCATCCGCACCGACGAGAAATTCGCGGAGCAGATGATCAACCGTATCCCGCTGCGCCGCTGGGCCGAACCCGACGAAGTGGCCGGGGCATTCGTGTTCCTGGCTTCCGATGCGGCGTCCTTCGTCACCGGCCAGGTGCTGCCGGTCGACGGCGGCATGGTGATGTGATGCCGGCCGCCGGTCCGCTGGCCGGGGTACTGGTGGTGGCGCTGGAACAGGCTGTTTCGGCGCCCATGTGCACCCGTACCCTCGCCGATTTCGGGGCCCGGGTGATCAAGGTGGAGAACCCGGTGGGCGGGGATTTCGCCCGGCACTACGACGATGTGGTGGCCGGGCAGGCCGCGCATTTCGTCTGGGTGAACCGCGGCAAGGAATCGGTGACCCTGGACCTGAAATCCGAACGCGGCCTGCAGATCCTGCACGAACTGCTGGCCCGCGCCGATGTACTGGTATCGAATCTCGCGCCCGGCGCCACCACGCGCCTCGGGTTGGCACCCGCCGCCCTCGCCGAACGGTATCCGCGGCTGATCGCCCTGGAAATCGACGGTTTCGGCGCCGGAGGACCGCTCTCGCACAAACGCGCCTACGATCTGCTCGTCCAAGCCGAGTCGGGGGTATGCGCGGTGACCGGCCGCCCCGGTGAACCCGCGAAACCGGGGCCACCCGTGGCCGATGTGACCACGGGACTGTATGCGGCGCTGTCGATTCTGGCGACCCTGTGCGGGCGCTACCGGGACACCGGCCCGGCCGGCGGCGCCATCAGCCTCAGCCTGTTCGACACCATGGCCGAGATGATGGGCTACCACTTGAACTACACCCGGCATTCCGGTGTCGAACAGCAGCCGCTCGGGATGAGTTCACCCGCGGTCGCCCCCTACGGCGCCCACGCCACCGGCGACGGGCAGACGGTCGTGCTGGGCACCACCAACGATCGCGAATGGCAACGGCTGGCGCGCGATATCCTCGGCCGCGCCGATCTGGCCGAGGACCCCCGGTTCGGCACGAACTCCGACCGGGTGCGCAACCGCCGCGACCTCGACGAAGCGATCGGCGCCTGGTGCGCCCGGCACACCCTCGCCGAGGTGCAGAAAGCCGCCGACGACGCCGGAATCGGCAACTCCCGCTACAACACCACCACCGATATCCTCGACCATCCGCAGCTCTCCGCTCGCGATCGCTGGCGCGATATCGACAGCCCGGGTGGACCGATCCCGGCGCTGCTGCCACCGGCCGTCGTGGACGGTTTCGAACCGCCGATGGGTGCGGTACCCGGTCTCGGCGAACACACCGACGCGGTCCTGCGGGAGCTGGGCCGGACAGCGGCGGACATCGCCGAACTGCGGGCGGCGCGGGTGATCGGTCCCGAATACGGTGCCGTGGCGGACGAACGGAATCGGTCGTGAACGCCGTGGGCAACGGTGCCGGTGAACTGCTCGTCGCAGATCGCGACGGTATCCGGACCGTCACCCTCAACCGGCCACACCGCAAGAACGCGATGACCTGGGCCATGTGGCGTGAGCTGGCGGACGTCCTGCGCGATACCGGCATGGACCGGTCGGTACGTGCCCTGGTGCTCACCGGCGCCGGCGGTGCCTTCTGCTCCGGTGCCGATATCTCGGTGCCCGATGCCCGGCACCCGATGGACAAAATGCGGATCTTCAGCGATCTGGCCCTGCAGCTGCACGAACTGCCGACCCCGACCGTCGCCATGGTGACCGGGGTGGCGGTCGGTGCCGGCTGGAACCTGGCACTGGGCTGCGATCTCGTAGTGGCCACCCCGGACGCGACTTTCGCGCAGATCTTCGCCCGGCGCGGCCTCTCGCTCGACCTGGGCGGTTCCTGGCTGCTGCCGAAACTGGTCGGGTTACAGCAGGCGAAACGCCTCGCCCTGCTGGCCGAAACCATCGACGCCGCCCGCGCCGAAGCACTCGGGCTGGTCACCTGGATCGTCCCCGCCGACGAGATCGACGGGTTCACCGAGGATCTCGCCGCCCGGCTGGCGGCTGGACCGCCGGTCGCGCTCGCCCAGACCAAGGCACTGCTCAACGAAGGTGCCGACGCGACGCTCCGGGAGGCGCTCGCCGGTGAATCCCGCGCTCAGGGCGTCAATTTCGCCACCGCCGACGCCCCCGAGGCCTATGCGGCCTTTGCCGAGAAACGCGCACCCGGGTTCACCGGCGCCTGGTCCCTGCCGCCCGCAGGGAACAGCGACGTAGGGGAAGCGAAGGCCGGCAGGGGTCGAGGGGATGAGTAGTTGCCGAGATGTGCCATTGCCTGCGGGAGACCTCCGGGTATCGCCGCCCGGTTGCGTGCCGGAGCAGGATTCACGATCAGCGGGCGGTACCGAGCTGTCCGGCCGGAGGTGCGGGCGTGCGGCTCGCCGGTTCGCGATGATGGGCAGCGGCGAACAAGCCGGTTGACAGGGATGTGTCGCCGGCGCGCAGGGTATGACAGCGACGGCAGGGACGTCTCGGAACGGAGTGGGTAGATGCGGGAAGTAGTGATCGCCGGTGCGGTGCGTACACCGGTCGGCAAACGGAAGGGCGGATTGTCCGCGATGCATGCCGCGGACCTGTCCGCGGTGGTGTTGCGGGAGTTGGTCGTGCGGACCGGGGTGAGTCCGCAGCTCATCGACGATGTCGTGTGGGGTTGTGTCTCCCAGGTCGGTGATCAGTCGAGCAATATCGGCCGGTACGCCGTCCTGGCGGCGGGGTGGCCGGAATCCATCCCGGGGACGACGGTGAACCGGGCGTGCGGGTCGAGTCAGCAGGCGCTGGACTTCGCCGCGCAGGCGGTGATGTCGGGGCAGCAGGATGTGGTCGTGGCCGGGGGCGTCGAGGTGATGAGCCGGGTCCCGCTCGGCGCCGCGCGGGCCACGGGTCAGCCGTACGGCCCGGCCGTGCTGTCGCGGTACGACGATTTCTCCTTCAACCAAGGCATATCCGCCGAACTGATCTCCGCGAAATGGGGATTCGGCCGCACTGTTGTCGACGAATACTCGGCGCGGTCACATGAACTGGCCGCCGCGGCTCAGGATCGTGGCGCGTTCGACGAGCAGATCGTCGAGGTCACAGCTGCGGCCGGCGAATTCACCGAGGGCGGTGTGGTCAGCGCCGATGAAGGGATCCGGCGCGGCACCAGCGCGGAGAAACTGGCGAACCTGCAGCCGGCGTTTCAGGACGACGGTGTCATCCACGCCGGTAACTCCTCGCAGATCTCCGACGGCGCCGCCGCCCTGCTGATCACCACGGCCGATCTGGCGACCCAGCTGGGTCTGCGCCCACTTGCCCGCTATCGTGCCGGCGCGGTGGCCGGTGCCGACCCGGTACTCATGCTCACCGGCCCGATTCCGGCCACCGAGAAGGTGCTGCGCAAGTCCGGCCTGGCACTCGCCGATATCGGGGCGTTCGAAGTGAACGAGGCATTCGCCCCCGTTCCGCTGGCCTGGCTCGCCGAAACGGGGGCCGACCCCGACCTCGTCAATCCGCTCGGCGGCGCGATCGCACTCGGCCATCCGCTCGGCGCCTCCGGTGCCGTGCTGATGACCCGGATGCTGCATCACATGCGCGACAACGGGATTCGCTACGGCCTGCAAACCATGTGTGAGGGCGGCGGTACGGCCAACGCCACCGTCGTGGAACTGATTACTTAGGAAGAATATGCGTCGCGATCTGTTCAGTCCCGACCACGAGGCCTTCCGGGACCTCGCGCGGGAGTTCATCGAAAAGGAAGTCGTCCCGAATTATCCCGCCTGGGAGAAACAGGGGCAGATGCCGCGTGAGGTGTTCCGACGGCTCGGCGGACTCGGATTGCTCGGCACGGCCCTCCCCGAGGAATACGGCGGTATGGGCACCCGGGACTACCGGTACAACGTGGTGCTGCAGGAGGAGGCGCAGCGGGCGCTGGTCACTCTCGGTACGGTTCGCACCCAGCTGGATGTGATCCTGCCGTATTTCCTCGAATATGCCGACCGCGATCAGCGGGCCCGCTGGTTCCCCGGCCTGGCCGACGGCAGCCTGCTCACCGCCATCGCCATGACCGAACCCGGCACCGGCTCCGACCTGGCCGGTATCCGCACCACCGCGGTCCGCGACGGCGACCACTACATCCTCAACGGTGCGAAAACCTTCATCACCGGCGGACTGCTCGCCGATCTGGTGATCGTGGTCGCGCGGACCGCTACCGACCCCGCGAACCGGCGCGCCGGGCTCACCCTGCTCGTCGTCGAAAACGGGATGCCCGGCTTCGAACGCGGCCGGGTACTGGACAAGATGGGCTGCAAGGTCCAGGACACGGTGGAGTTGTCGTTCACCGATGTACGGGTGCCGGTGGCCAACCGGCTGGGGGAGGAAGGCGTCGCCTTCGGCTATCTGGGCCACAATCTGCCGCAGGAACGGATGACGGTGGCCGTTGGGTCGGTGGCGCAGGCCCGGGCCGCGGTGGCCGCGACCATCGAATATGTGCGCGAACGCAAGGCTTTCGGGACTCCTGTGGCGTCGTTCCAGAACACCAAATTCGAGCTCGCCGCCATGTCCGCAGAGGTCGAGGCCGCGCAGACCATGGTGGACCGGGCGGTGCTGGATCTGGTGGACCGGCAGCTCTCGGGCGCGGACGCCGCCCGGGTGAAACTGTTCGCCACCGAAACGCAGGCCCGCATCGTGGACCGCTGCCTGCAATTGTTCGGCGGCTACGGCTACATGATGGAGTATCCGATCGCCCGGCTCTACACCGATGCCCGCGTGGCCCGCATCTACGCGGGTACCAGCGAGGTCATGAAAGTTATCATTGCCAAAGACCTCGGTTTGTGATGTATAGCACACTGGATATTTCGGTGAGATCCACATCACAGAGGCGTGTTCGACCCTACTGTTTCAGCAGTTGGTTTATCGAACGGAGTACCCGGTGATCGGTCCACGGGATGAGCAGGTCGATTGCCTCGTCGGCACCGAGTGCGGCGTCCGCGCGGGCCTACATCCGGTCGATCTCGTCCGCGCGCACGCCCGCCGCCACCCCCTGCGGCACCGGCTCGCGATCGTCGCACCGAATACCGTCGACGCGGTCCAGTACGCGGGCGGTTTCATCTTCGACCGGATGATGGGCGGCTGGGAAGTGGTCGCCGTCCTCACCGAACACGACGACGTCCGCCCCCTGGAGATCCTCGGCGCCACCGTCCTGGACCTGACCACCGCCCTCGCGTCCCCGGTGCACGCCACGTGGCCGGAGAGCGTCCTGCTGGCCCCTGACGTGTTCGTCACCAACGAATGGGTCCGCCGAGGGGCCATCGACTGCCTGGACAAGGGACTGTCCGAACTGGCGGTCTGGGGTGACGACCTACCCGACGAACTCACCTGCCGGGTTTCCTCGGCACACCACCGGTTGAGCACCGCCGCCCGGGCGTTCAAACGCTGCGCGCTCGGCGCGGCGGGGATCCCGGAGCGCGCGGACGAAGACCTCGAAACCTTCCATAGCGGCGAGGTGCTGCTGGCGGACCTGCGGGGTCGCCAGGCGCTGATCCGGGCGGTCTGACCCGCGGATCATCGCGGCTTCGGATCGGTTCGATCGAGGTCGTGGTTACAGCTGGTTCACTGTTGCGCGCCGGGGCAGAAATTCCCGGCGGCACACCGGCACACGGCCCGGGCATACGCCGGCTCGGGCCGGTTGCCGCTGCGTTCGCGTGTCGCCTAGTCGAGGATGCGCCGGGCGACGTTGGTGGTGACCAGGTCGAGCAGTTCGTCGCCCCGGCCGGCGAGGATGGTGCGGATGGCGTAGAGGGTGAAGCCCTTGGCCTGCTCCGTCGAGACGGCCGGTGGGATCGTCAATTCCTGCCGTGCCACGACGACATCGACGAGTGCGGGCCCGTCGTGGGCCAGCGCCTCCGCGATCGCGGGCTCCAGATCGCCCGGTTGTTCGACCCGGCGGCCCCATATTCCCATCGCGCGGGCGACGGCGCCGAAGTCGGGATTGTCCAGGCCGGTACCGAAGTTCACCACCCCGGCCGCTTTCATCTCCAGCTCCACGAAGTTCAGTGACGAGTTGTTGAACACGATCACCTTGACCGGTAGGTCGTTCTGCACCAGCGTGAGCAGCTCGCCGAACAGCATCGTCAATCCGCCGTCCCCGGCGAGGGCGATCACCTGCCGCCCGGGGTAGGCGGTCTGCGCACCGATCGCATGGGGCAGCGCGCAGGCCATCGTGCCGTGGGTGAACGAACCGGTCAGCCGTCGCTGCCCGTTCATAGTCAGGTAGCGCGCCGCCCAGGTCGTCGGCGACCCCACATCGAAGGTGAACACGGCGTCGTCGGTGGCCGACCGGTTCACCGCACCGGCAACGTATTCCGGCCGGATAGGGGTGCGGCCCCGATCGTCGACCGCGAGTTCGTCCAGCGATTTGCGGGTGCGCCGATAATGCCGCAGCGACCGGTCCAGGTGCGCCCGGTCGGTTTTCCGGGAGAGCAGCGGTAGTAGCGCCTCGGCGGTGTCCCGCACACTGCCCACCATGCCGACGTCGACCGGAGTGCGCCGCCCGAGGTGGCTGCCGCGGATATCGACCTGGATGACCGCGGCGTCTTCCGGATAGAACTGCGTATACGGGAAATCGGTACCCAGCATCAGCAGTACGTCGGCTTCTTTGATCGCCTTGTATCCCGAGGCGTATCCGAGCAACCCGGTCATTCCCACGTCGTACGGGTTGTCGTACTCCAGGTATTCCTTACCGCGGAATGCGTGCACGACCGGGGATTGCAGCGCAGCGGCCAACTCCATGACCTCGTCGTGGGCGCCCGCGGTCCCGGCCCCGCCGAGGATCGTCACCCGCGACCCGGTGTTCAGGATGTCGGCGGCCCGGCGCAGTGTGGTGTCGTCCGGCCGGTGGACCGACCGGGAGGGCAGTACCGGCCTGGTGCTCCATCGATCGTCGGACAGCCGGCTCTGGAATACCTCCCCAGGGATCACCACGACGGCGACGCCGCGTTCTTCCACGGCCGCCCGCATTGCCATCTCCACGATTCGTGGGGCCGATTGCGGGTTGCTGACGAGCTCGCAGTAGACGCTGCACTCGCGGAACAACTCTTCCGGGTGGGTTTCCTGGAAGTAGCCGGAGCCGATCTCGGCGATCGGGATATGCGCGGCGACGGCCAGCACCGGAACCCTGGTGCGTTGCGCGTCGTAGAGCCCGTTGATGAGGTGGAGGTTGCCGGGCCCGCAGCTCCCGGCGCAGACGGCGAGCCGGCCCGTGAGCGCGGCATCCGCTGTCGCGGCGAACGCGGCGGCCTCCTCGTGCCGGACGTGCTCCCAGGTGATAGTGCCGTCCGAGCGCCGTATCGCGTCGGTGAATCCGTTCAAGCTGTCACCGGGCAACCCGTACACGCGGCTGACTCCGCTGACCTGCAAGGCAGAGATCATGTGTTGAGCAACAGTCGCCATGGCGCGACCCTACGCGCGGCGAGCGTGATCATCGGTGAGGTCGCACCCGCGTATCGGAAAACAGGCGGCAATCCTTGTTATCCTTACTAGGATTAATGTAATGTGGGTCACGCTGCGGGCCCGGCTACTGAGGCCGGAAAGGCTTGGCAGCCAGGTGTTTTCCGCTGTCGTTCCCCGAGGGGATCGGTGTGTCCGTCGGTTCGTGATCCGGTCGGTCCGGCTGCGGCCGGTACACATGTTCACGCCCTGGGCAACATCCGGGAATCGGAAACGCGGCAATGTCGATGATGGATGGCAGACGTGAAGAAGTTCTTTCCGATGGGCGCGCTGGGAATCGCCGCGGTCCTTGTTCTTTCGGCATGTGGTGGTTCCGGTGGGGACACCGGACTCAGTGGGACCGAAGCCACCGGCGACCCGATCGTCGTCGGCGCGCAGGCGCCGCTGAAAGGTGCCACCGCGTATCCGCAGACCGGGTTCGGGATCGAGGCGGCCGAGTACTACATCAACGAGGTCCTCGGTGGTGTGCACGGCCGGCCCATCGAGGTCGATGTGTGCAGCGGCGACGGCAGCCCGGAAACATCGATCAACTGCGCGAACGGGTTCGTCTCGAAACAGGTTCCGCTGGTCATCGACGCGGTGGACCAGAGTATGGGCGCGGCGGTCCCGATCCTGGGGTCGGCGGATATCCCGATCATCGGCACCCTGGCCGGGTCCTTCCTGGCCGACCAGGCCGGCTACGGCAAAGCCTTCTATTTCACCGGCCCGGTATCGTTCGCTTCGCTGAGCAGTATGACGCTGTTCGATTCGAAGGGTAAGAAATCGGCGTCGCTGGCGGTCAACGAATCACCGACCAGCCATGCGTATGTGGACGACCTGATCAGGCCTATCGCCGACAATCTCGGCATCGAGATCAAGGTGCAGTATCCGCCTGCCGCGGGCGCGAACCTCAATGTCATCGCGGCCACCCAGGTCTCGGACGAACCGGATGTCGCCGGTGTGATCGCGCTCCCCGAAGATGCCTGCACGGATCTGTTCACGGCGCTGCGGCGGCAGGGGTTCGAGGGCATGATCCTGGCGGGCTCGTGTTCCCAGTTCATCGAGCAGATGGGTGCGCAGGGCGCGGGTATCGTGACCCAGCCGCGGCTGTGGGTCCCGCTCGCGAAGGATTCGGCGCCGCCGAAGGTCCAGGAAGAGCTCGACGTCTTCGAAAAATCCATGCAGGCAGTCGGGCACGGTGAGGAACTGTCGTCACGCTCGCTGTACACCTTCGCCGCGCTGGTGAATATCGCGAATATCCTCAACGCGGCGCCGGAAGGTGAGATCACGAAAGAGTCGGTGACCGCCACATTCGAGAAGGTCACCGATTTCGAATCGTTCGCGGGCCCGACCGTGACCTGCGACGGCAAACAATGGCCCGGTATCGCGACCACCTGCAACGCCCAGGCGATCTTCTTCGAGGTCCAGGACGACGGCACCCTCGCCCCGGTGGACGAGGCCGGCTACGTCGATCTGGACCTGGCCGCTTTACCGCAACCCTGATCGCCGGCGGAGTACCCCGATGGATACGTATCTGCAGTTCGTCGTGCTCGGTCTGGGGCTCGGCGCCGTCTACATCGGCCTCGCGAACGGCTTGCTGCTCGTCTATCGGGCGACCGGCATCATCAACTTCGCGCAAGGTGCCACCGCGATGTGGGGCGCGTATGTTTTCGCCCAGCTCGGCCGGGACGGCACGCTGGTGCTGCCGATCGGCAGCGTGCGCTTCCCGGAACCGCCCGCGATGTGGGTGGCCATATCGCTCGGACTGCTGTCGGCGGTCGCGGTCGGGGTGATCACGCACTATCTGGTTTTCCGCCCGGTGCGCCACGCCCCGGCGCTGGCGCAGGTGGTGGTCTCGGTCGCCTTGATGCTCACGATGCAGGCGCTGGTGGTGATCCGGTTCGGGCCGAACAATATTCCCGTCGACGAACTGATCCCGTCGGGTTCGCTGCACCTGTTCGGGACCCGCCTGTCCTCCGCCGAACTGATCATGGCGGCGCTCATGGTGGCCACATCGGTGCTGATCTGGGCATATTTCCGGTTCACCCGGCTAGGCGCGGCGACGCGCGCGGCGGCGGCGAACGAACGCGGCGCCACCTTGCTCGGCTTCGCCCCGGACCGGCTGGCGGCGATCGCCACTGTCGGAGCCGCAGTGGTCGGCACGCTCGGAGTGATGCTCGGCTCGAGCCTGACCGGACTCAATCCGCTGAACTACACACTCCTGGTCGTGCCGGCGCTGGCGGTGCTGCTGGTCGCCCGGATGGAATCGGTCGGGGTGATCGCGGTCGCCGCATTGGTTCTCGGCGCCTTCCAATCTCTGGTGAACCTTTTCACCGGCAAGGAGTGGTGGCCGGTGTGGGCGGCGTCGGGACTGGATCAGGTGGTGCCGTTCGTGGTGGTCATCGTGATCCTGCTCGTATTCGGCAGCCGGCTGCCGTCCCGCGGCGCACTGCAGACGCTCGAGTTGCCGGACGTCAGAATTCCGGCGTTCCGTCCTGTTCCGGCGGCCGCCCTGATCGTGGTCATGGGGGTCCTGCTGGCGGTGGCCTCGAACACCTACCGTTTCGGTCTCACCTACTCGGTGATCCTGATGCTGCTCGCACTGTCGTATGTGGTGGTCACCGGTTACCTGGGGCAGATCTCGCTGGCGCAGACCGCGTTCGCCGGCGCGGCGGGGTTCACCCTGTCCAAACTGACGACCGACTGGAATATGCCGATGGTGCTCGCGGTGCTGCTCAGTGCCCTGGTCGCGGCGTTCCTCGGGATGCTGGTCGCCCTACCGGCATTCCGGATCCGTGGGGCGCAACTCGCCATTGTCACCATCGCGGCCGCGCTGGCCATCGAGCGGTTCGTGTTCAACAACTACAGTCTGACGCCGGCCTCGGGGAATCCGATCGCGAACCCGACTCTGTTCGGGCTGAACCTCGGTGTCCGCGAGGGTAGTGAGATCGCCCGTCTGCCGTTCTCGTTGATGGTGCTCGCGATGGCCGCTGTCGTCGTCTGGGCTTTCCTCCGGATCGCTTCGGGCGATACCGGCCGTACATTCCTCGCGGTGCGGGCGAACGAACGTGCCGCCGCGTCGGTGGGTATTGATGTGCGGCGGACGAAGCTGCTCGGGTTCGGGCTCTCGGCATTCATCGCCGGCCTGGCCGGATGCCTGATCGGCTACAGCGCCGGTCAGCTGTCCGCCGAATCGTTCACGGTATTCGTGGGGCTGCAGCTGCTCGCCGTAGCCTACCTCGGTGGTATCACCTCCTTCAGCGGAGCTGCCATCGCCGGGATCCTCGGACCACTCGGAATCCTCTATGTGCTGGTACATGAGGTGCTCGAACTCGGCGACTACTACGCGCTGATCTCCGGTATCGCGCTGATCCTGACCGCCATCCTCAACCCGATCGGTATGGCGGGCGAGGCCGGGCGGGCCGCCGATCGGCTGCGGGCCCGCCGTAGACCTGTACGGCGCGCGGACAGGTCGCAGACCGCGGAGAAAACCGGAGAGGCGGTGGTTCGGGCATGACCGATCGAACCGGGACGGGGCTGGTGACGGAGAATCTGACCGTCCGATACGGGGGAGTGGTCGCGAACCACAATGTCTCCCTGACGGTGAAACCTCGGGAGATCGTGGGTCTTATCGGACCCAACGGCGCCGGTAAGACCTCGTTCGTCGACGCGATCACAGGATTCACCGGCTCCGCCGGCACCGTAACCCTCGACGGAGCCGAAATGACCCACCTCGCCCCGCACCGCAGACGCCGCGCGGGACTGGCCCGGACATGGCAGTCGGGTGAGCTGTTCGGAAATCTCAGCGTCGTCGAGAATGTCACGGCCGCACTACGTCCCGGTGGTTTCACGACGCTGCTGACCGATCTGTTCGGGAGGCGCCGTAACCGTGTCGACCCCGCCGTCACCGAGGCGCTGCGCGCGGTCGGCCTGGACGATATGGGCGCCACCGCGGCCCGGGACCTGTCACTGGGACAGCAGAAACTGGCAGGAGTCGCGCGGGCCCTGGTCGGCGACTGCCGTGTCCTGCTGCTGGACGAACCCGCCGCGGGGCTCGACAGTCAGGAGAGCGGCGATTTCGCCGAACGGATCCGCGGCGTCGCCGAGCGCGGTCCGGGTGTACTGCTGATCGACCACGACATATCGCTTGTGCTCGGGGTATGCGACCGGATCTACGTTATGGAATTCGGCCGCATCATCTTCTCGGGAACACCGGCCGAGGCGCGGGTGGATCCGGCCGTGGTCGCGGCCTACCTCGGCGCGCCGAAGGAGCAGGCAGATGTCTGATGCTGTGCTCGTCGCCCGCGAACTCGCCGCCGGATACAACGGAATACCCGCGGTGCAGGGGATCGATCTCACGGTATCCGCCGGTGAAGTGCTGACCCTGCTCGGCCCGAACGGTGCCGGCAAAACCACGACACTGCTCGCGCTCGCCGGACTGCTTCCCCTGATCAGCGGCCGGGCGTCGGTACTCGGTGCCCCGGTCGATCATCGGCGGCCTTACCGGACGGCTCGCCGGGGAATGCGCCTGGTCCCCGACGATCGCGGCCTTTTCCCGCCGTTGACGGTCCAGGAACATCTGCGTCTCGCCACACCGAAACCCGACCCGGCCCGGGAAAAGGCGGTACTCGAGCGATTCCCCGCGCTCGCGGAGTTGCGCCCGCGCAAGGCCGGGCTCCTGTCCGGTGGCGAACAACAGATGCTGGCCATCGCCGCGGCACTGGTTTCGCGTCCGAAAGTCCTCATGGTCGACGAGATGAGTCTGGGGCTGGCGCCGATGGTCGTCCAGAGCATCCTGCCCGCGCTCCGCGAACTGGCCCGCGCGGAAGGTATCGCGGTCTTGCTGGTGGAACAGCACGTGGACCTCGCGCTCGCCGTATCCGACCGCGCGATCGTGCTCAACCACGGCCGGGTGGTGCTGTCCGGCGAGGCCGGGCAATTGGTCACCGACCGCGAGAAGCTGACGGCGGCCTACTTCGACGGCGCCACCGCATAACGCGCCTCGAGCCCGGTCGGGTTCCGGGGCGCCGATCTGCCAACTGTTCGGCATTCGACCGTCCGGTCCCGCCGAGCAAAGGAATCGCTACGCCGGAAGATCGTGAGGGACGCCGAGGGCGTGGTATGCCTGACTCGGGTGCAGCGGTCTACCCGGCACTCGGTACGCGTGGATCCGGAAAGGGCGGGCAGAGCATGCCGCGGAGCAACGACCCACTCGCGGCGGCACCATGGGGGTCGCGGCTACTCGGGCGGGAGGAGGAAGCCGCGGGAATTCGGCGGCTTCGTATCCAACTGCTGTTGACAGTGCCGATTGTGCTGGCCAACCTGGCCGGTGTATTCGTATCGATCACGCTGATCGGTTTCGTGCTGCCCGGGCCGTCCGTGTTCACCGAGAAGATGGTCCTGATCGACGCGGTCGCGGCTCCGGTGTACGCGGCCGTCGCCGTCCTGATCGGTGTGTGGTGGGGGACCGCCCGGGGGCTGGGCGCACTGGGCTGGGCACTCGAACCCGAGACCGTGCCCACCGAGGAGCAGCAGGCAGCCGCTGCGGCGGTGCCGCGGCGGCTGGTGCGTATGCAGGCGTTGCTGTGGTTCGGGGGAGTGGTGGTGCTCACGCTGCTGGCCGGAGTCGCCGACCCCGGGTTGATCCCCAAGGTGGCGTTCGGCATCACGTTCAGCGCGATCGTGGTCTGTGCGAGTACGTATCTGATCATCGAGTTCGCGTTGCGTCCGGTGACCTCGCGGGTGCTGTCGGCGAGAAGCTCGCGCGCCCGCAGCGGAATCGGTGTCTTCGGGCGCTCGCTGTTGATGTGGCTGGTCGGTTCGGGTCTGCCGGTGGCGGGTCTGATGGTGGTGGCGGTGGTCGCCCTGACCACCGACGATGTGAGTATCACCCGGCTGGCGGTATGCGTACTGTCGCTCGGCGGTGCGGCCCTCGTGATCGGCTTCCTGCTGATGACCCAGACATTGGCCGCGACCGTCGCCCCGATCAGTGGTGTCCGCCGGGCGATGCGGGAGGTGGAGCGGGGCGAATTCGATCTCACGCTCGCGGTCTACGACGGCACCGAACTGGGTGAACTACAGAGCGGGTTCAACAATATGGTCGGCGGGCTTCGCGAACGCGAAGAGATCAGGGACCTGTTCGGCAGGCATGTCGGGCGCGAGGTCGCCAACGCCGCACTGGCCGGCAAGCCCGTGCTCGGTGGTGCCGAGGTCGAGGCCGCGGCACTGTTCATCGATATCGTCGGCTCCACCACCATGGCCGCGACCCTGACCGCACCCGAGATGGTCGCGATCCTCAACCGGTTCTTCGACGTGGTGGTGGACGAGGTGGAAAAGCACGGCGGCCTGCTCAACAAATTCGAAGGCGACGCGGCGCTGGCCGTGTTCGGCACACCCGCCCAGCTGTCCGACGCCGCGGGCGCGGCATTGGCATGTGGCCGCGCCATCCGCGCCAGGCTCGATACCGCCGGCACGGAATTCGAGGCGGCGATCGGTATCGCCGAGGGCCGGGTCGTCGCGGGTAATGTCGGCGCCCGGCAGCGCTACGAATTCACGGTGATCGGTGATGCCGTCAACGAAGCCGCCCGGCTCTGCGAACTGGCCAAACAGGATTCCCTGCTGCTCACCTCGGCCAAAACGGTCACCGCGGCAGCGGCCACCGAAGCCGGGCACTGGCAGCTCGGCGAATCGGTGACGCTGCGCGGCCGGCTCACCCCGACCCGGCTCGCCCGCCCCGTTCAGCGGGCTTCGACGGCATCCAGCTGAACCGTGGCCGCGATGGCAGCGGCCAGCTCCGCGCCCTTGGTCTCGAAATGCCGCGTGAAGTACGTCAGATGCTCGCTGTGCTCGTGGAAGTGATGCGGGGTCAGCACCGCCGAGAACACCGGGACATCGGCCTCGAGCTGGATCCGCATGAGCGCATCCACCACGGTCGAGGCAACGAAATCGTGCCGGTAGATACCGCCGTCGACCACCAGGGCGCAGCCGGCGAGCGCGGCGTACCGGCCGGTGGCGGCCAGCCGTTTGATACGCAGCGGGATCTCGAACGCCCCGGGCACTGCGATCACATCGACCTCGGTGAACCCGTGCCCGGCGAGCCCGGACCGGCAGGACTCCACCGCGCGATCGACGATATCGGCGTGCCAGCGCGCGGCGACGAGCGCGATGCGGTTCGAGGTGGGCGACATAATTACTCCTCTTCGCTATGTCACCCAGGGCATGGCAACGCGAACAGGAGCGGCCCGTGCCCGGGCACTCCGCTGCCGCGTTCTCTTTCATCCGGACTGTGACCGTCGGCTCCGGGATCGCACCGGAATCTGCTCGACCCACCACGAATGGTGGCGCTCGCGGGCTCGTGCCTCCGGATCGGCCCGGATGCCATTACCGCCGGTGGGGAGTTCCACCCCGCCCTGAGAACGTGTACAGCGCGGACTCTAACAATGCCCCGCGGTGGCGGCTACAGCACCCCTGGTGATCGCCTGTCTGCCCCGAGGTTCGTCGGCTTGCGCCGATGACGGCTATCGACAAAATATAAGGCGACCGTACTGATGATCGCCTCAGCACCGGGTACCGCTCCCGGTGCGAGGCCCAGGTCGATGCCGCCCGCGGCGCGGGTATGCCTCGGCCGTCGGAAGGACGCCCATGGGTTCCACCCTTTTCGCGGTGGCGTTGCCGCTCGCGCTCGGGATCGTGATGTTCGGCCTCGGGCTGACCTTGACGACCGACGACTTCACCAGGGTCGTCAAGTACCCGAAAACCGCGGTGATCGCGCTGGTCTGTCAGCTCGTCGTCCTGCCACTGATCTGTTTCGGCCTGATCCACCTGTTCGGAGTGGACGGGGTGCTCGCGGTCGGAATGATGCTGCTGGTGGCGTCGCCCGGCGGCACCTCGGCGAACCTGTTCAGCCATATAGCCGGCGGTAACGTCGCCCTGAACATCACGCTGACGGCGATCAACTCCGTGCTCGCCGTGATCACGTTGCCCCTCGTGGTCGCCGTCTCCTATGCGGTGTTCCTGGACGACAGCGCGGCGATCGACTTCCATCCCGCGAAGTTCGTTCAGGTCTTCGCCCTGGTCCTGGTTCCGGTGGCGGTGGGTATGTGGGTGCGCCGGCGCTACCCGGATTGGTCGGGCCGGCGGCAGTCCACGGTGAAAATCGCGGCCGCCGGTGTACTCGTGTTCGTCGTGGCCGCCGCACTGCTCTCCGAATTCGATACCGTCACCGATCATTTCGGCGATCTGGGCCTGATCGCCCTGCTTCTGTGTGTCTGCAGCCTGCTCGTCGGCTATCTGGTGCCCCGGGCCTTCGGTGTGGAACCCGCCGACGCCGTGGCCGCCGGAATGGAGATCGGCGTGCACAATGCCGCGCTGGCCATCACGATCGCGACCACAGTGCTCGGCAACGAAACGATGGCCGTTCCGGCCGGCCTGTACGGATTCCTCATGAACATTCCCGCGTCGATCGCCGCTGTCCTGTTCGCCAGATCCCACCGTGCCCGCCGTGCCTCGGTGCCTGCTGGGGTCGCGCCTCCTCGATAGGCTCGTATCCGAGTTCACGGTCCGCACTCCCCATCCGCCGGTCCTGGTCGGCGGCGCCGGCCCGACCATCGTCGACCGCGTTTTCGACTTCGGCGACGGCTGGATGCCTCTCTACGGCCGCGGCACCGACAACCTACCGGCCCGGATCACCGAGCTGCGCGAACGTGCGGACCGGCCACTGCAGGTCACTATGTTCGGTGTCCCACCCGAACCCGAAAGCCTGCGCCGCCTCGACCAGCTGGCCGGATTGATCTGATCCCCGCAAATACGACGGCGCCGGGTCGACGACCTTCGGCGCCGTCCAGTGTGGGCCGCCGCTGAGCGGGGCACGTCCTCCGGGCGGTTGCCGCGCCGGCGGCCGATGTGGACTATCAGCGCTTTTTCGGGCGGTAGGCGCGGCCGAAACTGCGCGGGCTGTGGTCGTAGATTTCGACCAGTTCCCAGTCGATCCGGCGCCCGCCGGGGACATCGAAGATCCGGGTGCCGTCGCCGAGGAAGACCGGGGCGACGAAAACCTGCAACTCGTCGATGAGATCGTGTTCGAGTGCCTGGCGGGCGATATCGGCGCTGATGATCTGGATATCCCGGTCGCCGGCGATATCCTGGGCGCGGCGGATGGCTTCCCCGATATCGCAGTTCATGGCGACGACCGACGGATCATCGGCCAGCTCTTCCGGGCGGTGAGTGAGGATGAATTCGGTTCCCGACCATGCACCGCCGTATGCCGCGGATGTCAACTCGTCGCGTTCATCGCGCTGGGCGATCGCCGCGTCGTAGCCGGCCCGGCCCGAGATGATCACACCGACTTCAGCGGCCAGTCGCTCCGTGGTGCCGGCGCTGGACGGTTCGGTTTCGGAGAGCCAGCTCATATCGTGCCCGGGTCCGGCGATGAATCCGTCGATCGAACAAGTGAATCCCCAGGTGACCTTGCCCATATCAGCTCCTTCGCGTCGCACCGGCTGGGCGCGGCGGCGGTCGAGGTGCGCGCCGCCGGTTCGGGAGGCCGGCGGCCTTCCTCTCGTTCGGACGAGACAATGAAGCCGAATTCATCGGTCTGCACCGGGCCAGATATGGGCCCTGCGGCGAGCCGGAATTCGTAGTGGAGGGTCCGGTGCGGAGACGAAGCCCACTGGGCCTTGCTATCTGGTTGTGCTGGCGCGAGAGAAGTGGCCGCCAGAATTTCTATGCCACAGTGCGATGACCGCGGCCAGACCCAGGCCGACGATGCCGATATTGAGCACCGAGACCGTGACCGAGAGCCCGATACCGGTCAGCAGCGCAACCGCTGTGAGTCCGGTGAAGGCCACCAGGTTGATGGCGAAGAAGATCGTGCCGCTGATCCGCGCCCAGCCCTTACCTGCCCTGCACTGCGCGGCGATCCAGAGCCACAACCCGGCCTGGATGGCCGTTGTCGCTACCGTGGCGATTATGTCTTCCAGGAAAACGGGGCTGCTCCCGGAGTCGCCGAGTCCTGTGCCGGGTTCGCCGGGGGCTTCCAGCACAGCGGTGTCGTCGACGAATCCGACCACTGCGATGAGGACAGTGAGTGCCGCGCCCGCCTGCATCAGGCGGACTGCCCTCCGCACCGTCCGCGGAATTGTTTCGGGCGACGGATACGTCGGATGGTTGCCGGCTACCGGCCACGAACCAGGCGCGTTCCCGCGTACCGGCGCAATCGCAGCGAAATGATCGGTCGAGTTCGGATGCCATAGTGCGATCACCGCACCGAGGCCGAGCCCGACCAGGACGGTGTTCGCGGCGATACGTGCCGCGGGAGACCCATCGATTCCCATGACCGGAACCGAGGTGGTGAGCAGGGCGATCAGAACGAGTCCGGCGATGAAAAGGACGGCGACGAGCGCGAACAACACCGTTGCGGTGATTCGGGCCCATTTCTTGCCCGCTTCACTGGCCAGTGCGATCCAGATCCACAGTCCCGCCTGGGCTATGGCCGAGAGGACGCTGAACAGCAGGGCTATCGGATCCTGGGCGAGGTGGCTGTCGAAGAAACCGAGCCCGGCCCATAAGAGTGTGACCAGGGCGCCGGCCAGCATGAAGTAGACCGCTGTCCGCACAGTCGCCGGCGCTGTGCGCGCTTCGGCGTGCGGCCGCATCGATTCGGGCACTGTCGTCGTCCCCGGCCCGTCCGTGCCGCGTGGAGCCACCGTCGCCTGCCGGCCCGCACTCCGTTGCCGCGTGCCATGGGCTGACCGAAACCCCGGCTGATTGTCGAGCATGATGGGCGGCCCCCTCTCGGTACACCCTCAGTATTGGGTCCAGTGTCCCCCGGTGGCAAGACCCGTTCAGTAGAATCGCAAGTGGGCCAGCGGTATTCGCGGGATACCGGCAGCTCCGAGCGTAGATACTCATGGCGCAGGAAGCGGAGGAGCAGTTCAGAGGCTCGGATCGAGTACTATCTTGCCGACCGCGTAACCATCGGCGAGTTCGCGCAGCGCCGCCGCCGCGCGCTCCAGCGGGAACACCCCGCCGATATGCGGCTGCACCCGTCCAGAGGTCAGTAATTCGGTCAGTTCTCGTTCGTTGCGGTCGAACTCGTCCGCTGCGATGTTCCCGAATTGAAACCCCGCTATGGTCACTCCCTTGATCAGGACCAGATTCAGCGGTATGCGGGGGACGGTGCCGGAGGCGTAGCCGATGGTGACGAAACGGCCGCCGGGGGCCAGTGAACGGAGAGCGGGTTCGGACAACACGCCGCCCACCGGATCGAGGACCGCGGTGGCGCCGTCGGGCACCGCGGCACGCAGGGCGTCGCGGAGTCCGCCGGGGCGATGATCGATCAGATGATGTGCGCCGTATGAGTGGGCGGTGGCGAGTTTCGCCGCCGAGGACGCCACGGCGACGACCTCCGCGCCGAGGGAAACCGCCAGCTGCACCGCCGCCAGCCCGACCCCGCCGCCGGCGCCGAGGACGATCACGGTATCGCCCGCCTGGACGCGGGCCACCGACCGCAGAGCGTGGTATGCGGTGCGGTGGGCGACGCCGAAGGCGGCGGCAGTGTGATCGTCCACGCCCCCGGGGACCGGCGTGAGCGTGGCGGCACTGACCACGATCTGGTCGGCGAAGGCGCCGTACAGACCGGTTCCGGTGACGCGGTCGCCGACCGTCCATTCCTCGCAATCCGGTCCCAATGCGACGATCTCCCCGGCGAATTCACTGCCCGGAATGAATGGCGTCGGCACACCGACCTGGTATTTGCCCGCGATCAGCAGCACATCCGGGAAGTTGACGGCGGCGGCGCGTACGCGAACCCGAGCCTGCCCGGCGCCGGGTACGGGCACGGGCCGGCTCTCGATCCGAAGCACGTCCGGTGCGCCGTATTCGGGGCACACCACCGCCCGGACACCGATCACTTCCCTTGCCACACCGGTTCTCGTTTCTCCATGAACGCCAGAGCCCCTTCCTTGGCGTCCGCGCTGCCGAAAACAACGCTCTGCCAATGCCGCAGCCGCTCGTCCGCCCTGCTCTGGTCGGTGACCGACAGCCGAACGAGTTCCTTGCACGCGGCCACGCCGAGTGGGCCGTTGGCGGCAATGCGACCGGCGAACCCGAGCGCGGTCTCGAGTACCCGGTCGGGCGGTGTCACCGCATTGAACAGACCGATCTCGTAGCCGCGGGCGGCGGTGATGTATTCGCCGGTCAGGGTGAGTTGCAACGCGATGCCGAGCGGAATGCGTTCGGCGATATAGGTGCCACCACCGCCGGGGAAGAGGCCGCGCTGCGTCTCGGGGAGCCCGAACTTCGCCGTTTCGGCGGCAACGATGAGGTCGCAGCCCAGTAGGAGTTCCAGGCCGCCGCCGACCGCGGTGCCGTTGGCGGCGCCGATCACCGGAACTTCTACCTTGCCGCGAGTGAGGCGCTGGAAGGCACGGTTTTCCGGGGTATCGCTGAACCCCACATCCTCGCCGCCGGAAAAGGCTCGCAGATCCATACCCGAGCAGAACGCCTTCTCACCGGCCGCGGTGAGTACCAGCGCCCGGATCTCCGGATTCTGCTCGGCCTCGAGCACGGTGGCGCCGATTCCGGCGATGAGGTTTCCGTTCAGCGCATTACGAGCCTGCGGCCGGTTCAGGGTGAGAACGGTGACCGCACCGCGGGATTCGACCAGGAATTCGTCATCGCTCATATGCGGTACTCCGTTGTTTCGGCGAGTTCGGCGGCCGAGCGCATGAGTTCGGGGACGATCGGGCCGAAGGATTGCAGTTTCACATCATCGCCCGCGCGCTGGAAACCCTGTTCCAGCACGATGGCGAGTTTCCATTTGGCGAGTACCAGGTAGTAGTCGAGATCATCGACCTGGCGTCCGGACACCTCCGCATAATGCGCCACCACCTGATCGCGCGAGGGCATATCGCGCATATCCACATACCCGGAATCGTCCGGTACGGAGGTGTCGGCGGGCCAGCTCTGCACCATCCACGCCAGGTCCAGTTTCGGATCGCCGACGGTGCCCATCTCCCAGTCCACGATCGCCGCCAGCCGGGCGGGTGCGCCGTCGCGATACATGACATTGGCGAACTGGTAGTCGCCGTGCATGAGGCCGGGGCGGTAGTCGAGCGGGCGGTGTGCGCGCAGCCAGCGGGTCGCGGTGTCCATCCCGTCGAGTTCGCGGCCCTTGATCCGGTCGAAGAAGCCGGTCCACCGGGTGACCTGGCGTTCGTGGAAGCCGTCCGGCCGGCCCAGGTCGTGCAGGCCCCGGTCGCGCCAATCCACGGTGGACAGCAGGGCGATACCCTCGGCGAGCTGGTAGGCCAGTCCGGCGCGGGCGGCGGGGTCGGTATCGAAGGGCGCCGGCCAGACCCGGCGATGATCCATCGGCGACCAGCCGTCCACGAATCCCATCAGGTAGAAGGTGCGGCCGAGCACGGCGGTATCGGTGCATACGGCCACCGCAGGAGTATGCGGTACATCGGTGCCGTCCAAGGCCTCGATGATCCGCCATTCCCGTAGGATGCCCTTGTCCCGGTCGGCGGGTGCGTGCACGGGCGGAATGCGCAGTACGCACCGGTGTTCGCCGCGGGTGATCTCGTAGATCTCGTTCTGTGTTCCGCCGGACAGCAACCGGGTCTGTAACGGTTCGCCTCTGCCGGGAAGCCCGGATTCGTCCATCCAGTTCGCCAGTGGCGTGAAGTCGATCATAGGCTGTCTGCCTCGTTGTCCAGGTAATCGGCGTATTTGGCGCGGGCGGACGCGAGTCGCCGAGGTATCCATTCGGTCGGCCAGTCGTCGTCGCTGGGCCGGTAGTCGCGCAGCACCTGCTTGGCGACGGTCATCTTGTGGACCTCGGTGGGCCCGTCCGCCAGTCCCATCACCCCGGCGCCGTGGATCATGGTGAAGAACGGCATCTCGTTGGTGGTGCCGAGAGCGCCGTGGATCTGCATGGCCCGCCAGGCGATATCGTGCAGAACGGCGGGCATCACGACCTTCACCGCGGCGATATCCTTGCGGACCTTCTTGTAGTCGTTGTACTTGTCGATCTCCCACGCCGTGTGGAGTACCAGCAGCCGGAACTGTTTCAGCTGGGCGTAGGAATCGGCGATATAGCCTTGGACGAACTGTTTATCCGAGAGCCGGCTGCCCGCGGTTTCCCGGCTCAGCGCGCGTTCGCACATCATATCGACGGCCTTCTGGGCGAGTCCGATCGTGCGCATGGCGTGGTGGATCCGGCCGCCGCCGAGCCGGGTCTGGGCGATGACGAACGCCTGGCCTTCGCCGCCGAGCAGCGATTCGGCGGGTACCCGGACGTTGTTGTAGTGGATGAGGGCGTGGGAGCCGTCGTTCAGCGGTTCACCGGCCAGTCCGATATTGCGTTCGATCTCGATACCGGGAGTATCGGCGGGCACCAGGAACATCGACATCCCCTTGTAGGGGCTGACGTCGGGATTCGTCACCGCCATGACGATCAGGAACGATGCGGTACGGGCGTTGGAGGAGAAGAACTTCCGGCCGTTGATCACCCAGTCGTCGCCGTCGCGTTCGGCGCGGGTGCGGAACAGGGTGGGGTCCGCGCCGGCATGCGGTTCGGTCATCGAATAGCAGGAGAACAGTTCGCCGTCGAGCAGCGGCTGCAGGTACCGCTGCTTCTGGGTTTCGGTGCCGTAGTGGGCGATGATCTCGGCGTTACCGGTATCGGGGGCCTGGCAGCCGAAAACGATGGGCGCCCACGGACTGCGGCCCAGGATCTCGTTGAGCAGCGCCAGTTTCAGCTGCCCGTACCCCTGACCGCCCAGTTCCGGGCCGAGGTGGGTCGCCCACAGGCCTTGTTCGCGCACGCGCTGTTTGAGCGGATCTATCGCCGCTCGGCGGGCGCCCGCGAGGGGGACGAATTGTTGATGCGGCCACACCAGATCCAGGGGTTCGACCTCGTCCCGGACGAAGGTATCGGCCCAGTCCAGCTTCGCCTGGAAGTCGGGTTCGGTCTCGAAATCCCATGCCATTTGCGACTCCTCTCGTTCGGTGAGAATATCCTTCTTGTGGACAAGAATGCAATTCTTCCGGAGTCGGGGCTGGTCGGGCGGATTGCCCGGAAGGCGGTGGCCGAACGGGAGGCCGGATACGCCGGCGAGATCCGCCGGCTCCTCGATGCCGCGCTCGATCAGGTGCGGAAGGGTGGTCCGAATGTGCGCCCGCGGGTCGCCGATATCGTCGCCGCCGCCGGACTGTCCAACGACGCCTTCTATCGGCATTTCCGGTCGAAGGATGCGCTGATGGCGGCCGTGCTGGCGGACGGGGCGGAACGGCTCGCGGACTATGTCGCGCATCGGATGTCGAAGGAATCGGGTCCGGAGCGCCGGGTGCGGAGCTGGGTGGCGGCGATCCTGGCGCAGGCGGAACCGGCGAGCGCGGCCGATACCCGGGCGGTGTTGTGTCAGACCGGTGCGCTCGGCGTGGACCTGGTGTCGGGGCAGGCCGGTTCGGCGCCGCAACGACTCGCGGTCCTGCTGTACGAGCCGTTCGAAAGTCTCGGGGTGGGGGAGCCGGAGCTCTGTGCGGGGCTGGTGGCCTACGCAATCGTCGGCAAGTTGTCGGAGTATCTGTGGTCGAACACCGAGCCGACACCGGAGGAAGTCGAGCGATTGGCCGGATTCTGTCTCTCGGTGGCCGCCGCTGAGGCTCGATAGCGGTCTAACGCAACCCGGTAAACATTGCAATCCTTGTTAGGATTGACGTAATGTACGCCCATGGACTTCACGATGGGTGCAACCGCCGGGGAGCTCCGCGGCGAGCTACGCCGGTTGATCGCCGACGAGGTCCCCGCCGGCTATCTGGGTGCCTTCACCGATGATCCCGCGGATCTCGCTGTCGCTCAGCGCTTCTGTGCCACGCTGGCCGAACGCGGTCTGCTGTGCCTGGCCTGGCCGCAGGAGTTCGGTGGGCGCGGTGCCTCGATCTGGGAGCAGACCGTCGTGCGCGAGGAGATGTGGGCGCAGCACGAACCGCGCGGCGCGCAATATATGGGCGTGAACTGGGTCGGGCCGACCATCATGCGGCACGGAACACCCGAACAGCAACGCAAACATCTTCCGCCGATCGCGCGCGGGGAGGTCATCTGGTGTCAGGGATTCAGTGAGCCCGAGGCCGGCTCCGATCTCGCCTCGCTGCGCACCACCGCCCGGCGCGACGGGGACGGCTGGTCCATCTCCGGGCAGAAGATCTGGACCTCCTACGCCACCATGGCGCAATGGTGTTTCCTGCTGGCCCGGACCTCCCACGAAGGTCGTAAACAGCAGGGGCTCACCGTTTTCCTGCTGCCGATGTCCGATCCGGGAATCACCGTCCGGCCCATCGACGCAATGCTCGGGCCACATCACCTCAACGAAGTGTTCTTCGACGGTGTCCGGGCGACCGAGGCCGACGTGCTGGGCGAAGTGGACAACGGCTGGTCGGTGGTCCAGGAGGTGCTGGCCTTCGAACGGGTCGGTATCGCCCGCTACGCCCGCTGTGAACGGCTCCTGCACGCCGCGCCAGAGGTTCTCGGCGAACACTGGGACGGAATCCCGGAGACGCTGCGTGGCCGCTGGGCGCGCATGCTGATGCGCTGCCGCCGGGCTCGGTTGCTGGCCTATCAGGTGCTCGCGCTGCAGAATTCGGGCACAGTCGCGCCGGGGGATGCGGCGGCCTATCGGATCGCGGTGACCCGGCTCGACCAGGAAAGCGCCGAAGTGCTGGTGGAATTGGCCGCGACCGTACCCGGCGATACGGACGACAGTCGGCGGTTTCAGCGCGCCGTGCACGATCACTGGCGCTACGCGAATGCCGCCACCGTGGCGTCCGGCAGTATCGAGGTGCAGCGCATCCTGCTGGCGCGGGAACTGCTCGCAGACCCCGCGAGGGGGACTGCCGCGGGACGGTCCGGTCGGGCGAACAACGCCGGTCCGGTCACCGGACAGGCCCGGTCGTGAGTGGTTCACCTGCCGCGGCAACCGATACCGTGGCGCGGCCGCCAGACTGCGCGGAGCCGGCCCACCGGGCCCGGCTGTCGACGCGTGTAGCCATTCCGGCTTCTGCCGCCGGGCAGCCTCGGTGCACCGAAGACTGCCCGCCGCAGTCTCGTCCGGCTGCGCCCGCGATGAGGTCCGCCGACCCGGGAACGGAAACATCACGGCCCGCGGCGTCGGGTGGGAACCCGGTCACGGGTGGCCCCGTCGATGCGGCCGGGTGCGGGTATTGCGACAGGCAGGCGGCACACGATGCGGTGGCCGGTCGGGGCCCGGGTTCCGGGTCCGGGCGATCGAATCGGCACCGGGTCCGGGTTCGGGGTGGGGCGGAGTATCGTTCGCGGCCCGAGCGGATGCGGACAACGCAGGAGGACGCGCGAGCTGCCCACAACCGGCAGGGATACCGCGTCCGGCGGAGGAGGACAGCGTGAGTACACCCAGTCGAGGAGATATGCCCTCCGGCGACTCCCGCTCCGGGGGCGCAACAATCGCGGATCGCAGCCATACCTCGGCGCGCGCGGACCACGAGCTGCAAATAGAATTGCGCGCGGAGGCAAGGGAATTCGGTCGCGAAGTGGTGGGGGCGCTCGGCGCGGCCGGCGGCGATGAACTCGTGCAGCGGGCGGAACGGGCACCGAGCAGCCGAGGCGAGCTGGTGGAGCCGGTGCTCGGCGGACTCGGTGTCTGGGAGCTGGCACCGCGGCGTGACCCGGTGGAGCTCGAGGCGGCCGCGGCGGTATGCCGGGCCGCCGGGTACTGGGCGGCGCCGTACCCGGTGGCGGAGCGGCTGGCGCGGCCGGACGAGCCGGGTTACGACGGGTTGATCGTGGTGGCCGGGCCGGAACCCGCGGGCCCGGTGCTGGGTACCGGCCTCCGGTGGGCGACCGTATCGATGGCGGGGGGGCGCGGAGTGGCGACCCCGTCCGGGACCGCGCAGTCCGCGCGGGAGTCGGCGTTCGTCGTCCCGCTGGCCGTCCGGCCCGTGGCAGGGGACGGCACCGCGGACCTTGCGCTCGCGTTGACACTTCCGTGCTGGACTCTGCTGGGCATGCTGGACCGGGCCCTCGAGCTGACCCGGGCGCATGTGCGGCTCCGCGAACAGTTCGGGCGCCCACTGGCCGAATTCCAGGGTGTGCAATTCCAGCTCACCGATGCCGAGGTCGAGCGGCGGGGAGTCGACCTGCTCGCCCGGTACGCCCTGTGGAGCATCCAATCCGGGCGTCCCGAAGCGCTCGACGATGCCCTCGCCTTACGCCTGGCCGCGATCGAGGCGGCCGATATCGTGTTCCGGGTGGCGCATCAGCTGCACGGCGCGGCCGGGTTCTGCGATGAGACCACGCTGTCCTGGCTGTCCCGCTACAGTCTTCCGTTGCGGCGCCTGCCGTTCGCCGCCGTCGGCACCGAGCAGGCGTTGACCGGCCGGATCGGCCGCCGCGGGCTGGCCGGCCTGTTCTCCGACCCGATGGGGGTGTGAGACCTATGCGATACGACCTGCCGGAGGTCCTCACCGTCACCGGTGCCGGACCGATCCGCACCGTCACCATCAACCGGCCGGCCGAGCTGAACGCGGTGAACGCCGACCTGCATCGGGCGCTGGCCCAGGTGTGGCGGCAGCTGGCGGCCGATACCGAAGCCCGGGTGGTGATCCTGACCGGGGCGGGCCGGGCGTTCAGCGCCGGTGGCGACCTGGACTGGATCACCTCGTTCCTCGACGATCCGGTGGCCCGCGACGAAAGCATCCGCGAAGGCGCGGAGATCATCGAGGAACTGCTGCGCTGCCCGCTGCCGGTGATCGCCGCGGTCAACGGCCCGGCGGTCGGGTTGGGTGCCAGTATCGCCATCCTCTCCGATATCGTCCTCATCTCCGACCGCGCCCATCTCGCCGACCCGCATGTGGCGGTCGGTTTGGTGGCCGGCGACGGCGGCGCCGCGTTCTGGCCGCTGCTGACCCCGATTCTGCGCACCCGCGAATACCTCTACACCGGTGACCGGATCGACGCCGCCACGGCGGTGGAACTCGGGCTGGCCAGCCGGATGGTGCCCGCCGACGATCTGCTCCCGGCCGCGAACCGTCTCGCCGAGCGCCTGGCGAATCAACCGCAGAACGCGCTGAGCAGCACCAAACGGGTGGTGAACATGTATCTCTCGCAGGCTCTGGCCGGCCCGCTGCAAGCCGGATTCGCGGCCGAAGTGGTCACTATGCAATCCCCGGAACACCGGGAGCGCCTCGAGGCCCTGCGCGAACGGGCGCGGCGATAACGTGGGCGCCGAAACCTCCACCGCTCTCGCGGATTTTCGTGCCAGCGTGCGGGATTGGTGCCGCACGCACGTTCCCACCGAATGGCGCACCGCCCAAACCGGCGCCACCGACGCCGAATTCGTCGACTTCCAGCAGACCTGGTTCCAGGAACTGCGCACCGCCGGCTACGCCGTCCCGCACTGGCCCCGCGAATACGGCGGCGGTATGCCGATTCCCGAACAGATCGTCCTGTACCAGGAACTCGCCGCGCACGACGCCCCCCGGCTGGTGCTGGCGTTCGTCGCCATCCACCACGCGGCTGCCACCCTGCTGGCCGGCGGCACCGCAGAGCAACGGCAGCGGCATCTGCCCGCGATCCTCGACGGCGAACTCTGGGTGCAGGGATTCTCCGAACCGGGCGCGGGCTCCGATCTGGCCGCGTTACGCACCGCCGCCCGGCGCGACGGCGACGACTACCTGGTCACCGGCCAGAAGGTATGGGCCAGCGGCGCCCAATACGCCGATTGGTGCCTGCTGCTGGCCCGCACCGACCCGGAGGCCCCCAAACGCAAAGGCATCTCTTATTTCCTGATGGATATGCGCAGCCCCGGGGTCGACGTCCGGCCCATCCGGCAGGCCACCGGTGAATCGCATTTCTGCGAGATCTTCCTCGACGACGTGCGGATCCCCGCCGCGAACCTGCTCGGCGCCGAAAACCGCGGCTGGCAGCTGGCACAACAGACCCTCGGCGCCGAACGCGGTCTCACCATGCTGGAACTCGCGGAACGCCTCGGTAATGCGGGGTTCGGCTGGTTGGTCGAGGAATGCCGGAAATCCGGCGCCCTCGGCCGGTCCGCCCTCGACGATCCCCGGACGACCGACCGGCTGGCCCGGCTGGAAACCGAGCTGACCGGCCTCCGCGCCCTGTGCCGTGACCTGGTCGAACGCCACGACGCCGGCACCGTCGGCCCCGCCGACGCCTCCATCGTCAAGCTGTACTACAGCGAACTCCTGCAGCGGATGACCGATTTCGGTGCCGAAATCAGTGGGCTGCCGGGCCAGACCGTCCTGCGCAAACCGATGTCGGGTGGCTGGGAATCCGGCGCCTGGATCCTGGATTTCGTCGGCTCCTGGGAATGGACGATCCCCGGTGGCAGCAGCGAAATCCAGCGCACGATCATCGGTGAACGCGGGCTGGGGCTACCCAGGGAACCGGCGGGAGCATGATGAGCGACGATTTCGCCGAATTCCACGACGAACTGCGCACCGTGGCGCGGGAGCTGCTCGGCAAGACCGGCGAGGCGGCGGTCGAATGGTCCGCGGTGGCCCGCGCGGGGTGGGCGGGGCTCGAGGTGCCGGAAGAATTCGACGGCACCGCAGCAACATTCACCGAGACCGCGGTCCTGCTGGAAGAGATCGGCCGGGCGGCGGCCCGTACCCCGTATCCCGCCGTCGCCGCGGCGGGTATCGGCACCCTGTGCTCACTGGAACCGACTACCCGCCGCGACGTCGTACTGTGCGAAACCGTCGCGGGAACTGCGCGCCCCGTGGCGGTACTCGCGGGAAACACGGTGCCGGCGGCCGGCGGCGAAACGGCTTGTGCCGGCACCGGAGGCATAGTACCCACCTTCGAATTGGTCCAAACCGGTAAGGCGACCCTGCTGTCGGGAACAGCGGATTTCGTCCTCGACGCGCCCGCGGCCACGGTATTGCTGATTCCTGCCCGTGCCCCCGGCGGTGCCCTCGGTGTCGCCCTGGTCGAACCCGGTGCCGCGGGACTGGAGATCACCGAGCTGCCGGTGGTCGACGAAACCCGCTCACTCGGCAAGGTCACCGCCCTGGACGTGGCCTTGGCGCCGCAATCGTTCGTCCCGTTCCCGCCCGGTGCACCGCACCCCCTGCGACTTCTCTACGACCGCGCGGCCCTTGCGGTGGCCTGCGACAGCCTGGGCCTCGCGGCCGCCATGCTGGATGCGACCGTCGGCTACACCCGGGTCCGCGAACAGTTCGGCCGCCCGATCGGATCCTTCCAAGCGGTAAAACACGCCTGTGCCGACATGCTGGTGGAGTCGACCATCGCCCGGCAACTGGTCACCACCGCATTGACCGCCGTGACCACCGGCGACCCGGACAGCAGCCGTGCGGTGAGCATGGCGAAATCGTTCACCGGCGAAGCCGCGGTCCGGATCGCCGGTGCCGCGATGCAGCTGCACGGCGGGATCGGTTACACCTGGGAAAGCGGAATCCACCGCTACCTCAAACGCGCCACCCTCAACCGGTCCCTGTACGGCTCACCCGCCGACCACCGCCGCGAACTCGGCGCTCGATATCGGTGACGCCGCCGGGACACGACAACAACACAGGGTGCCGATAAGACGCCTGCCCACTGGATCCGGTTCCCCGCGGCCTTGGGGGCGCCCCGGACTACCGGCGATGTCCCCCGACCGCCCGCACAGAGGGTCGGGGGACAGCCTGTCCGGTTCAGCCGATCGGGGTGCCGTCCCAGGAGACGAGCCGCCAGCCCTTCTCCGGAGTGCCCTTCACAACCACCCGGCTGGTGTTCTGCAACGGGTCGTTCTGCAGTTTGCTCAGGTCCGGGTCGGAGACGGAGAGCATTGTCCAGACCATGATGGCACCGCCGTGCGAGAAGATCATCGGACGCTTGCTGCCGCGGTTCTGGATGTCCTGGATGGAATCGTCCATGCGCTTCTTGAACTCGTGACCGTTGATCGAACCGGGGATGCGGGCGTCCAGATTGCCCTGGATCCACTGGATCGGTGCTTCGAAGTAGCCCTGGCCGGCCTCGTGCTCCGGTTTGCCCTCGTAGATGCCGGCCTCGATTTCGTGGAGACCAGGCTCGACGGTTACTGGGCTGTCACACTGGTCCGAGGTCGGCTGCGCCGTCTGCTGGGTCCGGATCATCTTCGATGCGTAGATACCGTCGAATTTGCAATCGGACAGGTACCCGGCAACCGCTTCCGCTTGGGCCCAGCCCTTGTCGGTCAGTTCGGGGCCGGGAGTGGATGTGTCGATCAGGCCGGAAGCATTGCCGGCCGATTCGCCGTGGCGGATGAAGGTGAGGAACATTTCACCGGTCTGCGGTGCGGCGACCGCGCTGCCGCTGCCGGCGGCGAGGATCGCCATCGCCGCGATGATCGCTCCGATCATCGCGGACAGGCGGGATTTGATCAGATACACAGGGACTCCTCCAGGATGGACGCCGGCCACATCGGATGCTGACAGTGGCCGGAACCGGCACGCTATGGTTCGCGCGAGAAGATCCCAAGATGCTCTCCCGCTGAATGGCACCTCGGCGCTACCGCAGGGCACCGACGGCCCGTACGAGCGCGACCTGTTTACCGTGCGGCGAGTTGCTGTGCTGCCAGCAGCCTCAGATCGCTGGATTTGATCTTGGCGCTGGAGCTGAGCGAGAGGTCGGCTTCGGTGAAGAACAGGATTTCGCGGGGGACCTTGTAGCTGGCGAGTTGGACGCGCAGGTGGTCGCGGATCGCGGCGGCGTCGAGGGTGTGGCCGGTGTGCGGGACGACGCAGGCTACGACCATTTCGCCCAGGGTTTCGTGGGGGACGCCTACGGTGCGGCCGATTTTCACGCCGGGATATCGGGCGAGTACCTCGTCTACTTCGAGTGGGGAGACGTTCGCGCCGCCGGTCTTGATGATATCGGTGAGCCGGCCTTTCCAGTAGAGGCGGCCTTCGTCGTCGAGGTACCCGCCGTCGCCGGTGTGGAAATAGCCTTCGTCGTCGAGGGTTTCGTCGAGGGGTGTGCCCACGTAGCCGAGCATGAGGGTAGGCCCTTTGACGCAGATCTCGCCGTGCTCGTCCCTGTTCAGAATCGTGCCGGTGAGGGGGTCGCTGATCTTCACCGTCACGCCGGGTAACGGCATACCGCTGCTACCGGCGATCGTTTCCTCGGGGGTGCGGGCCGGGAAACACGTGGTGATGGTGAAGGTTTCGGTATTGCCGTAGGCGTGCCCGGGTTCGGTCCAGTCGCTGTCGATGGTGGGATGGGTGGCCAGCGGGAGGTCGCGGTCGACGAAACGCAGGCTGCTCAGGTCCACGGTGTTCCAGTTGGGGGCGCCCTGGAGCTGGGCGTGCTGGTGCGGCCAGGAAACGGGGAACGTCACCCGCTGCGCCTGCATCAGCTCGAGGGCTTCCTCGGCATCGAACATCGACTGCAGGACCAGGGTGCCACCGGCGGCGAGGGTGGCGCCCAGCGCCTGGCCGAAATTGCCGGACCAGAAAAAACCGTTGGCGGTCCAGCAACGCACCTCGTCGTCCGGGCCGAAACCGAACATCCGCCGGAACCGCCACAGCTGGATCGTGACCCCGCGGTGTGCGCTGCGGATACCTTTCGGTTTGCTGGTGGTGCCGGAGGAGAAGAACAGTACCGCGGTGTCACTGGGCTGCACGGTCGCGGCGGTCGCGGCGATCAGCGCGGGATCGGTGTCCGCAGCGTGTGCGAGGAAATCGTCCCAGCTCTCGATAGCTGTCGCCGGCACCGGTTCCCCGACCGCCGCCAGATAGCGCAGGAAAGGATATTCGGTCGAGGCGACCGCGCCGGGACCGGCGGTGCCGAGCTGTGGTTCCAGGCCGGTGAGTACCTCGCCGAAATCTGTTTTCGCGACGCGGCGTTCGAACAGCAGCACCGACACCCCGGAGATCCGGAGCAGATGATCGAGCTCGGGTGGTGTGGAGAACGTACTCAGCGCCACCGCGACCCCGCCCGCCAGCGAGGTACCGAAAACCGCCGCGAGCCATTCGGCGCGGTTGGTCATCAGCACACCGACGCGGCTGTCCTTCCCGACCCCGCACGCCCGCAGCGCCCGCGCGACCTCGTTCGCCCGGTCCCACAGGCCGGTGTAGGTCCATTCGACGCCGTCGGCGGGGGAGATCAGCGCGGTGCGATCGGTGTAGGAGCCGGTGACCTCCCGGAGGAATCCCGGGAGAGTGAGCGTGCCCAGGCCGGGTTCCTCGGTCAGGGGCGGACCCGCGACAATCGCCGGGGCGGGAGTGTTCTGGGTCCCGGTGCTCATCGCCGGCGTCCTCTCTGATGGTGCTCCGCACGCGGCGCACAAATGGTGCTGGGGGCCGGCAACCGGATCGCGCCGGCCCGTCGTTCTGTGCCGTTGTGGTCCGGGCGTGCGGTCCGTTCCCGGTGTCGTCCGTATCGCACAGCATGCGATCCGGCGCTCGCGTCGTCTGTTATCGGGTTTGCACGGGGCGCTGGGACCGACGCGCCCCGCGGCGGCTGCGTTACAGCGGTAGCTCGACCTCGGCAGTGCAGGAGACCAGCATCCCGCCGTCCTGGTTGGTGAGCTTCAGCTTCACCTGGACCAGCGGCACGCCCCAGGTCGATTCTGGTGTCTTGTCCACGATTTCGGCGTCGAAGTAGGTGACATCGCCTTCGAAGGCGGGCCCTCGGAAATCGGCCTTGGTGTGCCGGACCATGCCGTCGTTGCCCGCCCAGTAGGCCAGATAGTCCGTGCACCAGCCGCCCATGGTGGCCCCGTACCCGTAGGCGCGTGCCATCCCCACATCACCGGCCTTGTCGGCGTCGATATGGCCGCGGGACGGCCCGACATACAGGCCGTCGCGCAATCGCGGATCGATCTTCGCGCCTTCTTCGTCGAAGCCGAACCCCTCGGTCCAGCCGGGATCCTGGTAGACCCACGGATCCTCGATACCTGCGGGCGCCGTCCACCGGAAGGTGCCCCAGATGTTGAACAGGAAGGCCCGGTATTCGGTGGTGAAGCTGGCGATACTGTGCGGGCCGATCACCCGGCGCGGCAGTTTGTCGCCGACCTTCACCTCGTCGAAATGCGGGGAGACGCCGAGCCGGTTCGACATCAGCCATTCCGTGCGCAGGGCGTCGACTTCGGCGAGTTCGGCGGCCGTCCATTTCTTGATCTCGCCGAGCTGGTTCTCGTACATCCCGCGTTTGTTCGCTTCCTCGGCGAGGTAGCGGATCGCGGTCGACCGTTCCTTGGCGACGAGTACCCCGTGCTGGTTGCGGTGGACGGTATCGCCGCGGGAGAACATGGTGGGCCCGGCGAATTTCGTTTCGGCGACCTTGTAGTCGTGGAACCGCCGATCCTGGAACAACTGGTCACCGGGCCGCACGGGGCACCCGTAGAACCACCACTCCTCGCCGCCGAAGATGAGGTGGCTGTTGGGGATATGCCCCACGCAGGCCGGTGCCGCACCGTGACCGTAATCGAGGGCGACCGCGATCGACTGCGGCGCGACGAGCCCGCCGTAACGGGATTCGCGGGCGAACTCCTGATCCCAGTGCAGCGGGTTCGGGTAGTCCATCGCCATCACCCAGCGGCGGATATCGGAGGTGCTGCACGGATCCCACAGTTGTCCGCCGCCGATGGGTTTGCCGACACGGTGGTCGACATCGCTCAGGTCGAGTTCGACGGTCGGTTGGGTCGCCTTCTTGGTCACGAGAAACTCCTGCTCAGCGGTTCACATCGACGACTATGCGGCCGCGGACGGTGCCCGCGATGAAACCACCGGCCGCCTCGATCGATTCGCCGAGGGAGATCTCCCGGGCGATCGAATCGAGCACGGTGGGGTCCAGATCGCGGGCCAGGCGGGCCCAGGCGTCGAGTCGTTTCTGGAGGGGCGCCATCACACTGTCCACGCCCAGCAGCGCAACGCCGCGCAGGATGAACGGGGCGACCGACGCCGGGAAATCCATGCCCTGGGCGAGGCCGCAGGCAGCCACCGCACCGCCGTAGCGGGTTTGCGCGGTGGCATTGGCGAGGGTGTGACTGCCGGCGGTGTCGACGACACCGGCCCAGCGTTCCTTCTGCAGCGGTTTGCCCTTCTCGGCGAAGTCGGCGCGGTCCACCACCGTGGTCGCACCGAGCTGCTTCAGGTAGGCGTGCTCGTCGGCCTTGCCGGTGGCGGCGGCGACGGTGAAGCCGGCCTTGGTGAGCAGGGCGATGGCGACACTGCCGACCCCGCCGGTCGCGCCGGTCACCAGGATTTCGCCGGCGTCCGGGGCGAGGCCGTGGTTCAGCAGTGCGTCCACGCACAGCGCGGCGGTGTAGCCCGCGGTGCCGATCGCCATGGCTTGCCGCTCGGTGAATTCGCCGGGCAGCGGAATCAGCCAATCGCCGTCCAGCCGGGCACGCTGGGCGAGGCCACCCCAATGGGTTTCGCCGACGCCCCAGCCGTTCAGGACGACCTTGTCACCGGCGGACCACCGGGAGTGGCTGCTCGCGGTCACCGTGCCGGCGAGATCGATACCGGGAACCATCGGGAACTTGCGCACCACGGGGGAGGCGCCGGTGATCGCGAGCGCGTCCTTGTAGTTGAGGGTGGAGTAGGCCACCTCGATTTCGACGTCGCCCTCGGGCAAGCGGTCGTCGTCCACACTGGTGAGTTCGACCTGGGGGCCGGCTTCGCCCTTGTTGATGACAATTGCGGAGAACATCGGTGATGTGGTCCTTCCTCGATCCGTTCGGGATATGTGCCGTTCCAGCATCTCGAACGGCAACGGTTCGGTGGACGGGTGCCGGTCCGCACGGTTGGAGAATTTAATTCTCCGAATATAAGAATCATATTTCCAGCCGCGGTTATTGCTGTCAACACCCGGTCCGGTGGTCAGTGCGCCGTCCACCCGCCGTCGACGACGATGGTCTGCCCGGTGACATAGCGACCCGCATCGCCGGCCAGCCAGACCACCGCGCCGACCATGTCCTCGGCGGTCCCTTCGATGGGCAACGGAATATTGCGCCGCAGGTATTCGGCACCCCGGTCACTGTCGTACAGGCTGCCGGTGATCTCGCTGCGGAAGAACCCCGGCGCCACCGTATTCACCCGGATCGAATGCCGGGCCCACTGAACGGCGAGTTCGGCAGTGAGTCCGGACAATCCAGCTTTGCTCGCGGCATAGGAGGCCTGCGGAATGCCCGGCACACCCACTCGCCCGCTGATCGAGGAGATATTCACGATGGATCCGCGGCCGAGTTCACGCATATACGGGAAAACCTGCTGAGCCAGCAGCAGCGGCGCCACAAGGTTGAGGTCGAGGGTGCGCCGGATATCGTCGAGCGGTTCGGATTCCGCGCGTTCGGCGCCGAATCGGTTTCCCGCGGCATTGATCATGATCTCCGGTGGTCCCAACCGGCTGGCGATCTCCGGGACGATCTCCGCGATCGCCGCCGGATCCGAAAGGTCACCGCTGCAAGCGATTCCCCCGATTTCCCCGGCCAGCGCGTCGAGCCGATCCCGCCGCCGCGCCACCACCGCGACCCGTGCGCCGAGCGCGGCCAGCGCCCGGCTCACCGCCGCCCCGAGCCCGGACGAAGCGCCGGTCACGATGGCGACCCGCCCACCCAACTCGAACGACGGCAATGTCGCCGTATACGCGTCGACAGCAGTGTGTTCACCAGATATCGGTGCGTGCTCCGGTCGGCCACCGGACCCGGCTGGTTCCGGACCCGACTTCCGCTGCCCGGGTACTACGGGCCTGCGTGAGGGCCGTGCATCGCGCCGCCGCGCTGTCGACCCTCGACCTGCTTCGCTTATTTCGGCTGTGCGAGAGCTGGGCGAAAGCGATGGTGGACGCTGCGGCGTCGCCGGTTCCGGCTCGCTCATACCGTGGTGCCGAGGCAGGTCCGGGGGCCCTGCCCGCTGCGGCTGCGCTGATGCGTCCGGCCCCGGCGTGCTCATGCGGTGCCCGCGCGGGAAATCAGTTCGGGCAGTCGCGTGCGCACGACCTTGCCCATGGCGTTGGTGGGTAGCGCTTCGACCGCAGCCCATACCTCCGGCACCTTGTAACCGGCGAGTTCGCGCCGGCAGTATTCGGCGAGTTCGGTGAAATCCACGGCCGCTCCGTTCGTCTGGACCACTGCCGCGACCTGCTGGCCGAGTCTTTCGTGCGGTACCCCGCAGACCGCGGATCTGCCCACCGCGGGATGTGTGTCCAGGACCCGCTCCACCTCGAGTGGATAGATATTGGCACTCCCGCGGATGATCACCATCTTCTTACGGTCCAGCAGGGTGAGCCGGCCGTCCGAATCGACCGTACCGATATCGCCGGTGGCGACGGGCCCCTCGGGCGATGGTTCGATTCCGCCGCCGGTCCAGTGACCGAGCAGTGGGCGCCACATGTCCGCCCACGGTCCCCCGGTTCGTGCGGACAGCCGGAGTTCGCCGATTTCGCCCGGCGGAAGCCGGTTTCCGTCGTCGTCGTAGGCCGCGACGTCATAGTGTGGCAGCACCGTGCCGCTCGTTCGCGGAGTCCAGTCCGCGCCGGGTGGGTCGATCGAGACCACGGTCGGCGCCTCGGTGAGCCCGTAGGTCACCCGCGGGACCAGCCCGTGCGCGGCGGCGAAGGCCTCGCGGAGCCGGTCCGGGGTATCGCTGCCGCCGCTCCACACCTCGCGCAGCGAACTCAGATCCAGTTCCGGATGGGCGGCCAGATCGTGCAGCTGGGCGGGTGCCCCGTTCCAGACCGTCACCTTCCGGGTGGCGATCCACTCGGCGACCCCGGCCAGATCCCGGCGATCCATGATCACGGCGCAGCCGCCCGCCTGGGCGGTGAGCAGTGTCGACAAGACGATCATGTTGAGGATCGTCAGCGGGAAGCTATCGCCTTTACGCAGATCCGGTCCCCATTGCCGGGTCGCGACCAGCACCGCGCCGGGCAACAGCATATTGCGCTGACTGTGCACGACCGCCTTCGGCCGCCCGGACGTTCCGCTGGTGAATGCGATCCCGGCGGGTGCGTCGAGCACGGTGTCGACAGCGGGCGCGGCGGGCCCGCGCTGAGCTGCCGCCCACCGGGCGGTATCCACCCGGGCCGGTGTATCGAGCCGGCAGCGTGGGCCCGCCAGGACGACCTTCGGTTCGATCAGGTCGTGCAGGTACTGCTGTTCGGCTGCCGCCATCGCCTCACCGATACCCGCCCAGATCGCGCCGATCCGCTGGGCACCGTGGAAGGCGGCGACGATATCGAGGTCGTTGGGCAGGCAGGCCGCCACCCGATCGCCGGGGCGCACGCCGAGCGACCACAGTGCGGCCGCGGCGGCATCGGCGTGTCCGTCGAGTTCACGGTAGGTCCAGATGCCTGACGCCGCCTCGATCGCGGGGGCGTCCGGATGCGCGGCCAGAGCCGGTCGCAGCACCGCCGCGATGGACGCGGGTAGCGGGACCGCGCCGCGGGTCGCGGAACCTCCGTCGCCGGAAACGTCGTTCTCGCCATTGAAAATGGGCACCTGTACTTGATATCACTATCCTTACAAAGATTCATCAGATAGCCGTCGATTTCTTCGCGCGGCCCGGTGAAGGTAGGGCATATGCAGCACACAGGGCCGCTGGCCGGGGTCCGGGTCATCGATCTGACCGCCATGGTGATGGGTCCCTACTGCACCCAGATCATGGCCGATATGGGTGCCGATGTGATCAAAGTGGAACCCCCGGCCGGAGACAACACCCGCTACATCTCGGTGGGCCCCGAGGAGGGGATGGGCGGGGTCTTCGTGAACGTGAACCGTGGCAAACGCAGTGTGGTCCTCGATCTGCGTGCGGAGTCGAACAAGGCGGCGCTACGCGAACTGATCGCCGACGCCGACGTGTTCATCCACTCCATGCGCGGAAGAGCCGTCACCGCACTGGGCTTCGGCTACGAACAGGTGGCGGAGGTGAACCCGGGCATCGTCTACACCAACTGCTACGGCTACGGCCGCCGCGGCCCCGACGCCGACCGCACCGCCTACGACGACACCATCCAGGCCGAATGCGGTGTGCCGTACGTGCAGCAGATGCTCACCGGCGAACCGGGGTACGTCGGCACGATCATGGCCGACAAGGTCGCGGGAATGACCGCCCTCTACGCGACGATGATGGCGCTGTTCCACCGCGAACGCACCGGCGAAGGGCAGGAGGTCGAAGTGGCCATGTTCGAGACCATGGCCGCGTTCATGCTGGTGGAACACTCCAACGGCGCCCTGTTCGACCCGCCGCTCGGCACCGCCGCCTACCCGCGTGCGGTCACGAGTGAACGCACCCCGTACCGCACCGCCGACGGCTATATCTCCGCACTGGTCTACAACGACAAACAGTGGAACGCCTTCATCGCCGCGGTCGACCCGCCCTGGGCGGGCCCGGAATTCGCGACCCTCGCGCAGCGCGCCGCCCGGATCGGCACCGTCTACGCGCACCTCCGCGAAACCTTCCGCGGCCGCACCACCGCGCAATGGCTGGACCTGCTGAACTCCCTCGATATCCCGGCTGCCCCCGTGAACACCCTCGACGAACTACTCGACAACCCGCAACTGACTGCCACCGGCTTCTTCGAAACAGTCGAGACACATACCGGCCCGGTGCGTTTCCCCGGACCACCCACGTGGTTCTCCCGTACCCCGGGCCGGGTTGCCGGGCCCGCCCCCCGGCTCGGCGAGCACACTCCGGAGGTCATGGGCGGCGGTACCGGGGCTCCGGTATCGGCCGAATCGGTGCGGGCCGGATGGCCGGCACGCGCCGACAGGACAGACTCGTACCCGCTTACCGGCCGGGCAGAGGAGCCCGGGCACGCCCACGATTCGACGGGTACCGCCGCCGGGGCGCCGGCGCTGTCCGGTGCCGCCGTGTGTGCCGGACCGGCCGGGTCGCCCGATCCCGCGCGTGCCGGGGTTTCTCCGGCGCCGGCTGGTTCTGCCGAGACCGGCGATCCAGGAGGGGCCCCGAAGCCCGGCTCGGTGGGATCCTCGCCGTCCCTTCCGAGAACTGCGGGAGAGGCGAAAGGGGAGGGCGCGCACCGGCCGGCCGGTACGCAGGCCGTACCGGCGGACCGAGGGGAGCGCCGGTGAACACGATCGAGGCCGGTGAGCTGGAGCTGCGCCGATACCTGCGGCCGGGCGACCGGATCGTGATCGGTCAGGCATGCGGGGAACCGAGCACACTGATCGAGGCACTGATCGCGCAGGGACGCGAGATCGGGGGACTGTCGGCTTTCGTCGCCACCAGTTTCTCGGGCATCTTCACGCCGGAATCCACCGAATCGTTCGCGCTGTCGAGTATGGGGGCCATCGGTTCGCTGCGCACCCTCACCCGGGCACACCGGCTCGGCATCATCCCGTGCCATGTCGGCCGGGTGGGCCCGATGATCGAGGCCGGAACCCTCGGCTGCGACGTGGCTTTCGTGCAGGTCAGTCCTGCCGACGAGAACGGGCGGCACAGTTTCGGGCTGATCGGGGACCATACCCGGGCCGCGGTGGACCGGGCGCGGGTGGTGATCGCCGAGGTCAACGAGCATGTGCCGTACACGCTCGGCGAAGGGCTGCGGGCCGAGGAGATCGATTGCGCGGTCCGGGTTTCGCGCAGCCCGGTACAGGTCCCGCCCGCCGCGATCGGCCCCACCGATGAAAAGATCGCGAAATACGTCGCCTCCTACATCGAGGACGGTGCCGTACTCCAGGTGGGCGTCGGTGCCGTCCCCGACGCAGTCCTGCGCCTACTCACCGACCGCCGGGACCTGGGTGTCCATTCCGGAATGGTCGGTGACGGTGTGGTCGACCTGATCGAAGCCGGTGCCGTCACCAACGCGCGCAAGCCGATCGATCCTGGGGTGACGGTTACCGGCGCCCTCATCGGCACCGACCGGCTCTACCGTTTCGCCGACCGTAATCCGGGACTGCGGTTATGTCCCACCTCCTACACCCACGACGCGGCGATCCTCGCTCGGCTCGACGGACTGGTCACCCTCAACTCCGCGATGGAAGTCGACCTCACCGGTCAGGTGAACGCCGAACAGAGCGGATCGGCGTACCTGGGCGGCACCGGCGGCCAGGTGGATTTCGTCCGCGCCGGCGCCCGCTCCCGCGGCGGGCACGCCGTGATCGCGCTGCCCGCTACCGCGAAAGGCGGCACGGTCAGCCGGATCACCGGCCGGCTGTCCGGTCCGGTGACCACCGCGCGCAGCGATGTGGATGTGATCGTCACCGAATTCGGTGCCGCCGAACTCACCGGCTGCCCGCTGCCCGAACGCACCCGCCGGCTGATCGCCATCGCCCACCCGGATTTCCGGGAAGACCTGGACCGGGCCGCTTTCGAGATCCAGCGCAGAGGATTCTGATGACCGACGCCGTACTCTTCGACGCCCGGCCCGACGGGATCGCGGTCATCACCCTGAACCGCCCGGACCGCCGCAACTGCCTCGACAAAGATATCCGGACCGGCCTGTTCGACGCCTGGGACCGCTTCGAACACGACCCGGCCCTGCGGATCGCGATCCTCACCGGAGCCGGCCGCAAAGCCTTCTGCGCGGGCGGGGATCTCGCGGAGATGGTGGAGACCCGCATGGGTGAGCCACCCCGCGATATGTTCCCGCTGCCCTACGACACCATCGAACTGTCCAAACCGACCATCGCCGCGGTCAACGGCGCCGCCTTCGCGGGCGGCTGGATGATCGCCCAGGCCTGCGATCTGTGCGTGGCCAGTACCACCGCCACCTTCGCGGTCACCGAGGTGAAGGTGGGCCGAAGCTCTCCCTGGGCCGCGCCGCTGATCCATATGATCCCGCAGCGGATCATGATGGAAATCCTGCTCACCGGCGACCCGATCACCGCCCAGCGCGCCTACGAGATCGGGCTGGTCAACCGGCTCGCCGAACCCGGCGAACTGCTCGATACCGCGCTCGACCTGGCCGGCCGGATCCTGGCCGGCGCGCCACTGTCGGTGCGCGCGGCCCGGGAAACCGTCATGCTGGCAACCGAGATGGGCCGCTCGGCGGCCTCGGCGGCGGCCCGGCACGCCGCGTCCCGCGCCTACCGCAGCGCCGATGCCCAGGAAGGCCCCGCCGCGTTCGCGGAAAAACGGAAGCCGCGCTGGACGGGGTGATGAACTGCCATTTCACGCTGCTGCCCTACGACGCCTGAACTGGTCGCGCTCGGGAGCATGCTTCGACGAGCGCGCGGCACTGGCCGGGTTGCAGCGGCTGAGAATCAGAAAACCTCGGCCGTGAAGCCCTCGGCGTCGCGGACCCGGAAAATATCGTGCAGCACAGTGGTGAGGACGTACAGGATCTGCTCGGGGTCGAGTCCGGCCTCGTCGGGGCGCATTTCGTAGGTCACCTCGCCCGTGACGAACCCCAGTTCGGCCAGCAATGCAAGTTCCCGCTCGGTGAACCCGGTCGGCCCGGCGGGGTTACCGCGGCGCAACCGCTGGTACAACGTTCGGCGCAGCGGCCCCGCGGGATCGACGACTTCGATATGGAAAACGCCTCGGGACTCGGCAAGCCATTGGACGGTGCCGGGACCGGCGCTTATCACCACCGTGCCGTGCCCGGTGCTGCCGCCGACCTCGATCGAACGATCCACCAGGTCCCGGACTGCCGCGCGTAGAGAATGCATGGTCCGAGTATGGATCGCCGCGACCGACGGCGAGGCACAAGAGCTGTTCTACCCCGGGTGCCGGGAAATCCACGACCGCATCGGCGCGTTGCGCGGCCGGCCGCCGCTGCGCCGGGAACAATTCGACGCCGAGGTGGAGAGCGGGTCGCTGTATGTCGGTTCGGTGGAGACCTGGTCACGCGCGCTACCCGGAGCGGGCATGAGATCTGCTCGGTGATACGCCTGCAGGGAGGAGCACGAATGCGATCGGTCGTTCCCGACTACCTGACCGAGGCACTCGGAGATGTCGAGCCGGACACCTCCGGAGAGCCGGCGGGCTATATCCCCGAACTCGCGGCTGCGGATCCCGACCGCCTCGGCGCGGTCTTCGCCACCGTCGACGGTGTGGTTTACGGCGCCGGCGATATCGATACCGAGTTCACGATCCAGTCGATCTCCAAGCCGTTCGCCTACGCGCTGGCACTGGCCGATCGCGGTTTCGGCCCGGTGCTCGCCAAAGTCGATGTCGAGCCGTCGGGGGAGGCGTTCAACCAGATCGCCCTCGAGGGCGATACCGGGCGCCCCTACAACCCCATGATCAACGCCGGCGCGATCACCGTGCATGCGCTGGCCGGCCCGGCGGGACTGACTCCGGCCGAGCGCGTGGAGCGGGTTGTGGGCGGCCTTTCGGCGTTTGCCGGCCGCCGGCTGACGATGGACGAGGCGGTGTGCGCGTCGGAGCTGGAGCACGCGCACCGCAATCTCGCCATCGCGCATATGCTTCGCAGCTACGACATCCTCACCGAGGATCCGCGGGCCGTCGTCGACGGCTACACCCGCCAGTGCTCCGTGCTCGTCACCACGCGAGACCTGGCCGTGATGGCCGCGACGCTGGCCAACCGCGGGATCAATCCACTCTCGGGTGAGCGAGTGATACCCGAACCGGTGGTGCGTCAGGTGCTGAGCGTCATGTCCACCTGCGGAATGTACGACGCGGCCGGTGACTGGGCGACACAGGTCGGCATTCCGGCGAAAAGCGGGGTGGCCGGGGGCCTGATCGGCGCGTTGCCCGGCCAGATCGGCATCGCCACGTTCTCACCACGATTGGACCGCCACGGGAACAGCGTTCGCGGAGTGTCGCTGTTCGAACGGTTTTCCGCCGATATGGGTCTGCACGTGATGGAGGTCCCGGCCGCGGCGCGCGCGGTCGTGCGGTCGAACCACGTCGCCGGCCGTGGACCGGAGGCGATCCGAGTCCTCCAACTGCAGGGCGGGATCGGCTTTGCCGCAGCCGAGAGAGTAGTTCGAGAGGCCGTGGACACCGCGCCCGCAGAAGCCAGGGTGGCTTTGGATCTCACGATGGTCTATTCGATCGACGACGTGGGGCGGCGCATGCTGCTGGAGGTCGTGCGGCGGCTCACGCTGGATGGACACGAGGTCTACCTGGTCGACCCGGAAGCGATCATCCCCGACCCCGATCCCGGCGATGGTGGCCGGGTAACAATCGTGGGAGACATCGCACAGGCCCGCACATAGCCCGGGCAGCGTCGGCGCCACCCGAGATTCGCCACGCCCGAGATCAGGGCTGCGCACCGAAACGCAACACACCGTGTCCACTCAGTGCAAGCGGCCGGCGTCGGGCCGGCCGGTATCGGAAGGGAAGACCATGGGATATATCGCCGTCGGGCACGAGAACAGCACGCCGATCGAGCTGTACTACGAGGACCAGGGGTCGGGCCGGCCGGTCGTCCTCATCCACGGCTATCCGCTGAACGGGCACAGCTGGGAGCGGCAGACGCGCGAGCTGCTCGCCGCCGGGTACCGGGTCATCACCTACGACCGTCGCGGATTCGGGCAGTCGTCCAAGGTGGGTTCCGGGTACGACTACGACACTTTCGCGGCGGACTTGAACACGGTCCTGGAGACCCTGGACCTGCGCGATGTGGTGCTGGTCGGGTTCTCGATGGGCACGGGGGAACTGGCCCGGTACGTGGCACGCTACGGGCACGAGCGAGTAGCGAAGCTCGCGTTCCTCGCCTCACTCGAACCGTTCCTCGTCGCCCGCGACGACAACCCCGAGGGGGTTCCGCAGGAGGTGTTCGACGGTATCGCCGCGGCCGCGAAGGACGACCGGTACGCCTGGTTCACGCAGTTCTATTCGGACTTCTACAATCTGGACGAGAACCTCGGCACGCGGATCAGCCAGGAAGCCGTCACCGGCAACTGGAACGTCGCGATCGGCAGCGCCCCGGTCGCCGCGTACGCGGTCGTCGCCGCGTGGATCGAGGACTTCCGCAGTGACGTCGAGGCGGTACGCGCCAGTGGCAAACCGGCGCTGATCCTGCACGGCACCAAGGACAACATCCTGCCTATCGACGCCACCGGGCGCCGTTTTCACGCGGCATTCCCCGAGGCGGAGTATGTCGAGATCGAAGGCGCCCCACACGGTCTGCTCTGGACCCACGCCGACGAGGTGAACGCCGCACTGAACACCTTCCTCGGCAAGTAGGGCCCGAACGGAGAGCGGCCGCCCGAGCCGCCGCTACTGACGGCGCCACCGCTGCCGAACTCCAGGCTCCTCCCACGCGAGTAGCACGCGGGCGGTCCCGGCGTCCAGGCCCGAACGCCTGCACTCGCTGGTCCTGTGCCCTGCGCTCAGCCGACGACCGTAGGCCGGCCGCGCAGCTGACCACCGGTCGCCGGCTTCAGCTTCCGTTCGCGGCCGAGCGCGATGGTCGCCGTGCGCGCAGACCGGCACTCGGGACGTCGAGTGCCGGTTCCGTGTGCTCGCGCGCGGCTAGCTCTCGCCGACGATTTTGATCGCCCACTCCGGGCAGGCGTCCTTGGCGGTTTGCACCGCTTCGGTGAGATCCTCGGGGATCTCGGTATCGACCGCTTCGGCGTAACCGTAATCGTTGAGTGTGAAGACTTCCGCACACAGGGTGGTGCAGATCCCGTGGCCCTTGCAGGAGTCCGCGTCGACGATGACCTTCATGGAACTAACCCTCCGTACGGTCGAATTCGAGGTGCAGGGCGGTGATTCCGCGCAGGATGAAGGTCGGCAGGTAGGTGAAGTTACGGTTGTCCGCTGGACCGTGCGCGCTCTCGTCGATCCGGATATCGGTAGTGCGTTCCAGCAGCCGTCTGAATGCCACCTTCGCCTCGGCGCGTGCCAGCGGAGCCCCGGGACAGGTGTGGACACCGCGGCCGAAAGCGATATGGGAGCGCGCGTTGGCCCGTTTCGGATCGAATACGCCCGGATTCTCGAAGCGCCGTGGATCGCGGTTGGCGCCGCCGTTGGCAAGCATCAGGACCGTACCCGCCGCAACCTCGACCCCACCGACTGTTGTGGTGGTCTTGGCGAGCCGGAAATCGCCCTTCACCGGGCTTTCCATCCGCAGCATTTCTTCGATGAAGTTGTTGATGCGTTCCGGGTCGCCACGCAGCCAGGACTGCAGTTCCGGGTCGTCGGCGATCAATTTCAGCCCGGACGACAGCAGTCGGACCGTGGTCTCCTGGCCGGCGGAGAAGAGGTTGGCGGCGACGCGGACGACGTCGATCACCTCCGGTTGGCTCCCGTCGGGGAACGTGGCCTCCGCCAGGCTGGTCAGGACATCGCCGCGCGGATTCTTACGCCGGTCCTCGATATAGGCGGAGAACTTCTCGTAGAGGAATTCGATCGGATTGTGTTCCATCGCGTGATCGGAACTGGTGCTGCCGACCGTTCCGGTGCGGTGCGGGTCCCGCTGGAGTGCGTTGAGGAACTCTTCCTGGTCCTCCGGCGGTACCCCGAGCAGATCGGCGATCACGTAGAGCGTGAAGGGTCCCGCGAAATCACGGATGAGTTCGCCCTTTCCGGGCGCCAGGTATTCGTCGAGCATCTTATCGGCCAGATCCCACATCGCCTCTTCGTTTTCCTTGAGGCGTTTCGGGGTGATCAGGCGCATGAGCAGCCCGCGGTGCGCGGTATGGGTCGGCGGGTCGAGGGCTGGGAGCTGATCGCTGAACGGCAGTGAATCCCGGTGTTCTGCGATCAGGGCGTCGGCATCGGAGTTCTCGTCGATGGGGACGGGAAAACCGGGGAAGGGGCCGGTTACCGAAATGCAGGAGGAGAACCGTTCGGTGTCGTTGAGAACCTCCAGTGCCTCGTCGTAGCCCGTCACCATCATGACGTTGTGGTGTTTCTCCCGGGTTACCGGGCACTGCTCACGAAGAGCGTCGAAATACGGGTACGGATCGGCAACCAGCTCCTGCCCGAGGAAGAAGTCCAGATCCTGGAAGTTTTTCACGTGACGGTTCCCTTCGCTCCGCCGGCTCCCACCGCCACGAGCAGCTCCGCCGGTTGACTTCCGCATTTGAGAATATAACTCTCATCTGTGAGTATGAGATTTCCACACGGCGTGCCGTGCGTCAACCGGAGGACCGGAGAACATGACCCTCGATCTCACCGCTGACCAGCGGCTCTTCCAGCAGACTGCCCGGGAATTCCTGGCGGAGACCGTCCCGGTGGCGACAGTACGCGCTCTGGGCGAGGCCGAAACCGGATTCGACCGCGAGTGGTGGCATTCGGCCACCGAACTCGGCTGGACCGCCATGCTGGTCGCCGAGGAACACGGGGGCGGCTCTATCTCCGGTCGTCCGCTGACCGAATTGGCGTTGGTCGCCGGTGAACTGGGCCGCGCCTGCGCCCCGGGGCCGTTCGTCACCACCAATGCGGTGCTGGCCGGGCTGGCGAGTGCGGAGACCGGATTCGGTGACACGATCGCCGCGGTCGCGGCGGGGGAGCAGGTCATCGCGTGGGCTGCCTACGAACCGGGCCGCGGCATGGAGGTGATGTATGCGCCGGGCGCAGAGGCGGGCGCGCGGGTGAGTGCGACGCCCGAGGGCGACGGGTACCGCCTGAACGGAGTCAAGGACCGGGTCGAATCCGGTGACCAGGCCGATCTTTTCCTGGTGACCGCGAACGGCCCCGACGGGCCGGTGCAGCTACTGGTCCCCGCCGATGCCCCCGGAGTGACCGTGACCCCCACCTGGACCCTGGACCTGGTCCGGCGCACCGCCCGTATCGACTTCGCCGGGGTCGTGGTGCCGGCCACCGCGGTCACGCATACCGGGCCGGCCGCCACCGGGGCGGTACGCGCCCAACTGCACACTGCCGCTGTGCTCACCGCCGCCGAAACCGTGGGCGCTACCGAGGTGGCCCTCGAATCCACCCTCGGATGGCTGAACGACCGCTACACCTTCGGCCGGCCGCTCGCCTCGTACCAGGCGCTCAAACATCGGATGGCCGATAACAAGACCTGGCTGGAGGCCTGCCGGGCCACCGCGACCGCCGCGGCCACGGCCTGCGACGACGATCCGGATACCGCGGACGAAGCGGTGAGTGTCGCGAAATCGTATGTGGGCGCGAAGGCGCCGGTGATCGGGCAGGACTGTGTCCAGCTGCACGGCGGGATCGGGGTCACCTGGGAGCACGATCTGCATCTGTACCTGCGGCGGATCGGGCTCGGCCGGGCGTTGTACGGCACGCCCGAGGAGCACCGCCGCCGGATCACCGATCTGCTCGTCGCCGCCGCCTAGCGCGACGCACCTCCTGGAAGGCACACCATCATGACCACCGATGTGGAACCTGTCGCCGAATTCCGCGAACGTGCCCGGAACTGGTTGCGCGACAACCTTCCTCCTGCCCTGCTGGAACAGGCACCGCCGGACAGTAAAGAGGAATGGGACCGGGCCCGGGAACTGCAGCGCAAGCTGTACGACGCCGGATTCGCCGGCATCTGTTTCCCCGAGGAATACGGGGGTCTGGGGCTCACCCCGGCGCATCAGGCGGCGTTCACCACCGAGTCCTATCCCTACGAGATGCCGGTCATCCTGAACGTTCCCACACTGTCCATTTGCGCCGCGACCCTGCTCGACCTGGGCACCGAGGAACAGAAACGCGAGCATCTGCCCGCGGTCCTGCGCGGCGACGAACTGCTGGTGCAACTGCTGTCCGAACCGCGCGGCGGCTCCGACCTGGCGGGGCTCACCACCCGCGCCGACCGGGACGGCGACAGGTGGATCCTCAACGGATCCAAGATCTGGAGTTCCGGCGCCTACGCCGCCGACTACGGCCTGTGCCTGGCCCGCACCAACTGGGACGTGCCCAAACATCGCGGACTCACCATGTTCCTGGTCCCGATCGGGGCGCCGGGCGTGACCGTGCAGCGGATCAAACAGGTCACCGGGTCCACCGAGTTCTGCCAGGAATTCTTCGACGATGTCACGCTCGGCGACGATGCCGTGGTCGGTCAGGTCGACAACGGCTGGGAGGCGACCTCGCGGCTGCTGCATCACGAGCGGGCCGCGATCGGCGGGACCTCGCCGTATATGAGCGGCGCCCGCCCGCATCTCGGCGGCGAGAACTCCCCGATCCTCGAGATAGCGCGCCGCCTCGGCCGGCTCGACGACGCCCGGGTCCGCGAGGATATCGGCGAAGCCCGCGCGATGATGGTGGTGCGCGACCAGCTGATCGACCACATCACCCGCAGCATCATGGCCGGTGAACTACCGCCGGCGGCCGGTTCGATCACCCGGTTGTTCAGCGCCGAGAACTCCTGGTTGCAAACCGATATGGCGGTCAAGGTCGCGGGCGCCGATGCCGCGACCCACGCGCCCGGTGACCCGCTCGATACCGCCAAGATCGGCACCGACTATCTGTTCCGTGCCGCCTGGAGTCTGGCCGGCGGGAGTACCGAAATGGCCCGCAATGTGATCGGCGAACGTGTGCTCGGTATGCCCCGCGAGTACGCCGCCGACCGCGACGTGCCGTTCAACGAGGTGAAAAGGGGCCGCTAGCGCGGAACCCGCAGATTCGGAGGCAGTGATGCGGTTCATCTTCCATTACCCGGAAACCGGCGGTGTGGACGGCGATGTCCTCGACGCCGGTCCGCTGGGCGAGGTCGCGCGGGCGGCCGAACGGGCCGGTTTCGGCGGGTTCTCGTTGAGCGAGCATCCCGCGCCCGGCGCGCGCTGGCTGGGCGCGGGCGGCCATCAGACCCTGGACCCGTTCGTTTCCCTGGGCTACGCGGCCGCGCTGACCGATCGGATCAGGCTGATCACCTACCTGTCCGTGGCGCCCTACCGCAATCCCATGCTGCTCGCGAAAGCGGCCGCGACGCTGGACAAACTATCCGGCGGCCGGGCGATCCTGGGGATCGGCACCGGTTATCTCAAGGGTGAATTCCATGCCGTCGGCGTCGATTTCGACGAACGCAACACCCTGTTCGACGAAGCGCTCGACGTCCTTCCGCTGCATTGGAAGGGGGAGCCGTTCAGTTACGCGGGCACACATTTCAGCGCCCGCGATGTGCAGGCCCGACCGACCCCGGTACAGCAGCCGATCCCGATCTGGATCGGCGGGAATTCGGCATTGAGCCGGCGGCGGGTGGCCCGGGCCGCGCACGGGTGGATTCCGATGTCCGGCGGTGCCGAACTCAGCAGTACCGCCCGGACTCCCGAACTCGGCGGGATCGAGGAACTGTCCCGCAAGATCGCCGAAATACGCGAAACCGCCGCGAGTTCGGGTCGCACCGAACATATCGACCTCGTGTACTCCTACAGTCATCCCGGCCTCACCGGCCCCGGCGCCGACCCGGGGCCACATCGGGAGGCGTTCGGTGAACTGGCCCGCGCCGGGGTGGACTGGATCGTGGTCTCCACCCGGGCCGGCGTGCACGAAACCCTCGACCCGGGAGTCACCTTCGACTTCCTGGCCGAGTTCGGCGCGACCTACATCGACGGATAGGACGATCACATGGGCTGGTTCGAGGAACGCGCAGGTCTCGCGGGCACAGTGGCCGTGGTGACCGGTGGTGCGGGCGGACTGGGCGGCGCGATCGTCGCGGACCTGGCGGACAACGGCGTGCGCGTCGCCGTCCTCGATATCGACCCCGCGGCCGCCGCCGAACTGCGGTCCGTCCTAGCCGACCGCGGCCACGAGTCCCTCGTAGAGCACGGCGACGCCCGCGATCCCGCCGAACTGACCGCCCTTTTCGAGGCCGCCCAGACCAGGTGGGGCCGGCTCGACACCCTGGTGAATGTGGTGGGCGGCACCTTCCGTGCCCCCTTCACCGAAACCCGCCCCAAGGGCTGGGACGCGCTGCTGCGCACCAACCTGACCCATGTACTGCACGCCTGCCACCAGGCGGTCCCGCTGATGCGGGCCGGCGGCCGAGGCGGCAGCATCATCAATATCACCACTGTCGAAGCCCACCGTGCCGCACCCGGTTTCGCGGTGTATGCGGCGGCGAAGGCCGCGGTGCAACAGTTCGCGCGCACGCTCGCGATCGAAGTGGCGCCGGACGGGATCCGGGTCAACAACATCGCCCCGGATTTCGTCCCCACACCGAACCTGGAACGTATCGGCACCGGTGACAACGCCATGATGGACCCGGAAGGGGTGAAGGTCGCCATCCCCATGGGCCGCGCCGGGCGCCTCACCGATATCTCCCACTGCGCGGTCTTCCTGGCCTCCCAGCTCTCGTCCTACCTCACCGGCACCACCCTGCACCCGGACGGCGGCACTTCGGCCTCCGCCGGCTGGTTCAACTGGCCCACCGAGGGCTGGGCAAACCACGCCCCGCTGCGGGTACTCCGGGAAAGCGGGGACCTCGGCGCCGACGGGGGTCGGCCACCCCTGGGAGCCTACGGAAGCGGGTAGCCGAGTCCCTTACGATCGCTGCCACGACGTTCGGTATCGGATCTCTGGCGGCCACCGCCGACGTCCGGCACCTCGACAGGGAATCCGAGCTGTGCGGTTGCGGGACCGGCGACGGCTCGCCCGGCTGATCGGTCGGGGCGCCCGCTCGGTCGGGCGCGGTCAGTTCGCTGCCGAGTCATCCTCGTCGAGGCCTCGGGGCAGGTCCGCCAGGGTGTGCAGGGCACTCAGGAATACCCGGCGGTCAGCGGGCGAGAGGTGTTGCAGCACCAGCTGTTCCTCGCGGGACTGGATTTCGGCTCGAGCCTGCGCGACGATCCGGTGCCCCTCGGCGGTGAGTTCCAGTAGCCGGGCCCGTCGGTCGGCCGGGTCGGGATATCGGTGCAGGAGTCTGCGGTCCTGGAGATCGTCGAGGACCGCGATGATCCGGGTTTTGTCCGCACCGATTTCCTGGGCGAGTACACCCTGGCCACGTGCCGGCCCGCGGCTGAGTGCGACCAGGACGCTGTAGGCCCACATGGTCAGGCCGTACGACTCGAGGACCGGGCGTTCCATGGCGATCAGCGTGCGGGTCAGCGGAGCGAGCATTGCCGCCAGGTCCGGACGGTCCGTTGATCCCATGAGGCAAATTTACCGGGGCCGGTAGCCGTCACCGCGTATCGGCATCCGTGCACGAGTGCGGCCGCTCCGCCGGTTCGGCCAAAATAATAAGCATGGACATATGATAGGTAGGTGCGTATCATCTGGATATGACCATCGAAGACCTTCGCGAGCTGGACCGCGCCGCGGTGCTAGCCACGGTGAAAACAGCTGAACTCGTGACACCGGACCTGCTCGACCGCCCGACCCCCTGTGCCGCCTGGACTGTCGGTGAGCTGCTGGCCCATATGGCCGCCCAGCATCGCGGCTTCGCCGCTGCGGCACGTGGCGACGGAGCCGACCTCGCCCTGTGGCATCCGCGCCTGCCCGGTCCACAGACCAGCGAGGAGTACGCCGAATCCGCCGATGCCGTGCTGGCCGCCTTCGTGCCGGACGATGTGCCGCAGCGTCTGTTCGCCATGCCGGAATTCGGTGCCGGTGTCACCGTGCCCGCCCACCAGGCCATCGGATTCCACCTGGTCGACTATGTGGTCCACGGCTGGGACCTCGCGCGGGCCGTCGGGCAGGACTACGAACTGGACCCGGCGTGCGCCGAACCGGTACTGCGGATCGTCGGGCAGATTCCCGACGGTCCGGAGCGCGACAGCCCGGAATCACCGTTCGCGCACGCGCTCCCGGACCCGGGCACCGGTCCCGCACTCGACCGGATCCTGCGCATGCTCGGCCGCTCCCCGAACTGGCCCGAACGCCGCTGAGCCGAATGTTCGCGGGCGACAACGACTTCGCTCGTCTTGCGGAGCGGACTGGTGCGAAACTTCCTTCGCGCTCGACCGCGGCGGCAGCTCAGGCGCTGTCCGGCGGCGAGCCGGGGAGGTGGGCGCCGGGTGTATGGCCGAACGTCTTGTGGAAGATATCGATGAACGCGCTGGCCGAAGCCCAGCCGCAGCGGTGCGCTACGGCAGTGACGGGCGTCCTTTCCGCCAGGAGGATCAGAGCGTGGTGCAGGCGTAGCTGGGTTCGCCATTGCGGAAACGTCATGCCGAGGTCGCTGCGGAACAGTCGCGACAGGGTGCGGTCGCTGGCCCCGGCCTCGCGGCCTAGCTCACCGAGGGTGCGGGTATCGCCGGGGTTGTCCATCAGGACGGCGCACACCGCGCGCAGCAGGGGTGCGGTGGGGCTGGGCAGGTGCAGGGGCTGCTGGGGTGAGACGCGGAGCTGGTCGAGCAGAACCGCGCGCAGGCGAGTGCGTTCGGGGTGGTCGCGGTCGTCGCGGGTGTAGGCGATGATCAGCTCCCGCAGCAGCGGACCGACCCGCAGCACGGTCGGCGCGGTCAGGCCGAGGGGGTTGTCGCCGGCGGGCAGCCCCAGCAGGTGTAATTCCAGGTCGCCGTAGGCGCGATGGGCGTGCACGGTCCCGGCGGGCACCCAGATGGCGTGCGTGCCCGGGGCAACCCAGGTTCCCGCGTCGGTCGTGATCGAGAGAACGCCGCGACCGGCGTAGATGATCTGGTGGTCGTCGTGACGGTGGGCGTCGATCCGCGCACCGGAGGCGAGCAGCTGGGCACGGGTCGGCGCGACCGGCTGATGGCGGATTTCCGGCACAGGATGGCAGTTTATCGGAAGCGCGCCAGCGGCCGGGTTGTGAGCATGGTGTGCGTGCGCCGAAACACCGCCGTTCTGCTGTTGTCCACGGGTCATGCCTGCGTCGATGTCTATCAGGGCGCGGTCGCGGCGCTCATCCCGTTCTTCGTCGCCGAGCGTGGCTACACCTACGCCGCGGCCTCGGGGATCGTGCTGGCGGCATCGCTGCTGTCCTCGGTGGTGCAACCGGTGTTCGGTGCGGTGACCGACCGGTGGCCGATGGCGTGGCTGTTACCGGTGAGCACACTGGTCGCCGGTACGGGTATCGCCGTCAGCGGGCTGTCCGAGTCGTATGCGCTCACGCTGGTGTGCATGGCGATATCCGGAATCGGGGTGGCGGCTTACCATCCCGAATCCGCGCGGATCGCGCGGGCCGCGAGCCGAGGTAGCCACACTCGGATGGCGTATTTCGCCACAGGCGGCAATATCGGCTTCGCGCTGGCGCCGGTACTGGTCGCGGCCACGGTCGCGGCGGGCGGAGTGAGCTGGACACCGCTGCTGCTGCTACCGGCGCTCGCCGGGGCGGTGGCGACCGTGCCGGTTCTGCGGGCGCGGCAACAGACCCGGGCCGCGGGGATCGCGGAGTATGCGCCGGGCGGGCGCGACGATATCGCGTCGTTCCTGCGGATATCGCTGGCCGTGGTGTTCCGTTCGATCGCTTTCATCGGGTTGAGCACCTTCGTATCCCTCTACGTCCAGCAGCGGATGAACGGGGATCCGACCGCGGGCACAGTAGCGCTGTTCATGCTCTACTCCGGCGGTGTGATCGGCTCGGCGCTGGGTGGTTCCCTGGCTGCACGCTGGGACCGGGTGACCGTCGCGCGGTGGTCGTACCTGTTCGCCGCCGGGACGATCGCGGGAGTGGTGTGGGCGCCGGGCCCGGGTGTCCACTTGTTCGTGGCGGCGACCTCGGTCGCGCTCTATGTACCGTTTTCGCTGCAGGTGACCCTCGGCCAGGACTATCTGCCCTCGCGGGCCGGCACCGCCGCCGGAGTCACGCTCGGGCTGTCCGTCAGCGTCGGGGGTCTGGTGAGCCCCGCCCTCGGCCACCTCGCAGATACCACTTCCTTGCAGATCGCGTTGTTACCGCTGATCGTGATGCCGTTGCTCAGCGGGTTGCTGTTCTGCAGTCTGCGCGATCCTGGCATTCCACGGCGAGACGTGTCGTCCGCTGTGAAGGTCTGAGTGCATGCTCGCGGACCGGGGAACTACTCGCGCATCGGAGCGGTCGCGTTGGAATCCGCGGCGCTGCTGTCCGCGTCCAGGCCGGCGAGCAGACGCAGCCCGTCCTCGGCGGGGCTACCCGGGACAGCGGACAGGACCAGCAGCTCCAGACCCGATTCGTCCGGGAGGGCGAAGTTCTCCTGGTGCAGTTCCAGGAGTCCGACCAGCGGATGCCGGTACTCCTTGCGCCCGTGGGTGCGGGCACGTACATCGGCCCGGGCCCAGAGGCGGCGGAAACGTTCGCTACCCATCGCCAGTTCGCCGATGAGCGAGACCAGCTGCGGGTCGTCGGGGTATTTACCCGCGGCCAGGCGCAGGTGCCCGACGGCGTCCAGGGTGCAGGTCTCCCAGTCCGCGTACAAGCCGCGGTCGGCTTCCTCCAGGAAGATGTGCCGGGCGGTGTTGAGCCCGGGAATCGGCCGGCCGTAGAGCAGCCCGGCCAGGCGATTGCCGGCGAGCACGTCCAGGCGGTGGTTCATGATCAGCGCCGGTGCGCCGGCGACCAGGTCCAGCACCCGCAGCACCTCCGGCCGGACCTGCCCGCCCGGTGTCTTCGCGCGGCGGCGGCGCTGCCGGGCGAGCCGGTAGAGATGGCCACGTTCGGTCTCGTCGAGACCGAGAACGCGGGCGAGCGCATCGAGAACCTGCTCGGAAGGCTGGGTGGCGCGCCCCTGCTCCAGGCGCACGTAATAGTCGACGCTCACACCGGACAGATGCGCCACTTCTTCGCGGCGCAGCCCGTCGACCCGGCGCGGCCGGTCGGTGGGGATGCCGACGGCGGCCGGGTCGACCCGGGAACGCCGGGTCCGCAGGAAGCCCGCGAGATCGTCCATGTCCCCAGTATGGTCGCGCCGGCGCCGGGGAAGGTGGCCCTGCCGATACCAGGAAGCCCGGTCCGGTGGAAGAAACGCCCCTGAACGCCGGGCGCCGCGGCGCCCAGGATCGAAGACATCCGATCCGAAGGAGTTCCGATGAAGACGTTGATCGTCTACGCCCACCCCGAACCGAAGTCGCTCAACGGCGCGCTGAAAGACCTCGCGGTGACGACCCTGGAACAAGCGGGGCACGAGGTCAGGGTGAGCGATTTGTACGCGATGGACTGGAAGGCGGTGGTGGATGCCGCGGACTACGGCCCCGCCGCCTCGGCCCCGCTGCGGGTCGTCCGCGATTCGGGCCGGGCCTTCGATAGCGGGGACCTCACCCCGGACGTCCGCGCCGAACAGGTGAAACTGCTGTGGTGCGAGATGATCATCTTCCAGTTCCCGCTGTGGTGGTACTCGATGCCCGCCATCCTCAAGGGCTGGGTGGACCGCGTATTCACCCAGCACTTCGCGTACGGCGTCGGCGAGCACAGCGACGCGAAGTACGGCGAACGCTACGGCGAAGGCACCCTCACGGGCCGCAAGGCGCTGCTGTCGGTGACCATCGGCGGCCAGGAATCGCACTACTCCGCCCGCGGGGTCAACGGTCCGATCGAGGATCTGCTGTTCCCCATCCACCACGGCATCCTCTACTACCCGGGTATCGAAGTGCTCCCGCCGTTCGTCTCGTACGGCGCCGACCGGATGACTACGGCCAACTATCGCGACGTGGCCAAGGCGTGGGAGCAGCGCCTGCTCACCCTGGACTCCACCGAGCCGATCCCGTTCCGGCGGCAGAACTACGGTGACTACGAAATTCCCTCGCTGCAACTGAAAAAGGGACTCGAACCCGCGGGCCGCGCCGGTTTCGGTCTGCATGTACGCGACTGATCGTGGTCGGTGCGACGACCACGCAGGACCCGCGACACCCTTACCAGCGTGCACTTCACCGGGGACGGCCGGGACGGCCGAGCGAACGACCATACATCGGGCGCCGGAGTGAGAGAACCTTCGTGGTGAGGCCGATACCGGCCGCGCCCGGTGCGGCGCCGACAAAGGCGGTGACGGTGAAGCGGCCTTCGGCCGGCAGAACTGCTCGGGCGGCGTGTAGACGGCCAGCAGTAGTGCGGCGAGGGCGGTCGGTGCCTGCGGGAAGGCCCGTACGGCAGGAAGCCGGCGTGAACAGCACACCGCCCCGGCGGTTCGGTGAACAGATCCCGGCCGGAAAGCCCGCCGGATCAGGCTGTTCCGACGGCGGCGCGGATGGCAGGGTCGAGAAGGCCGAGGTCACTACCGAGGCGGTCGGCGAGATCGCGGGCGACCGCGACATCTTTGCGGAGGAAATCGCCGACCGATTCGGAGAAGGCCGCGACCGATCCTTTGGCGGCGACGCTGAGAACCGCGCGGCTGGAACTACTCGCGTGGGGGAGTGCCGCAAGTACTTCCGATTCGGCGAGACCCAGCTGCCCGGCGAACCGGACGGCCTCGGTGACCAGGCCGATCTGGGCGGCGAACAGCGCGTTGTTCACCAGCTTGACTCGCTGGCCGTTGCCGAGTGCGCCGACCGGCAGGACCGGATCGGCGTAGGCCGACAGCACGGGGCGGGCACGTTCGACCGCTTCCGCATCGCCACCGAGGAAAACGGTGATCGCGCCGTCGGCGATATTGTGCGGACCGCCGCTGACCGGCGCGTCGACCACCCGGCCGCCGGCCGCGGCGATCGCGGTCGCGGTATCGGGGCTGCCGGTGGTGTGCAGGATCAGCACCGAATCGCGGGGCATGGTGTCGAGCAGACCGCTGCCGAGGCAGACCTCGCGTACCTGGTCGTCGGTGAAAACACAGATCACCACCGCCTCCGCGTTCTCACCCGCCTCGACGGCCGAGCCGACGGTCGTCGCCCCGGCGGCGCCGATCATCTCGCGGGTGGCAGGGTTGCGGCCGACCGCGCGCACACTGTGCCCGGCGGCCACGAGGCGCCGGATCATGGGGACGCCCATCCGGCCGGCGCCGACGAATCCGATACGCACTCGGTTCTCCTTCGATCGTGGGCGCCGGACCTTCCAGGCGCCCGAGCGGCCTTCGGGCCACCCGACCGCGCAGGCAATCGTGGCCATCCGGAACGCTGGTTCAGCGTGGTTTGCCCATGAGGCCCAGGGTCGCGTCGGCGGTATCGAGTACCGCGCCGGGCGTGATACCGGCCGTCTCGGCGAGTTCGCTGATCAACCGGACATCTTTGCGCAGCAGGTCCCCGGCATGGGTCGCGATCTGATCCAGTGACCCACCGCCGGCCAGGATCCGGCCCAGCGCGAAACTGTTCCCGCTGCCGTTGCCGATCACCTCGCCGAGCCGCTGCGGGCTCACCCCCAACTGTTCGCCGAGTTCCAGAGTGCTCACGGCGGTGGCCATATGTGCGGTGAAGAGCAGGTTGTTCAGCAGTTTGGTGGTCTGGCCGGCGCCGACATCACCGAGGTGTACCACCGGATTCGCGTAGGTGCCGAACACCGGGAGGCAGCGTTGCAGGGTTTCGGCGTCCCCGCCGGCCATCACCAGCAATCGCCCCGCCTCGACCGCCGGTGCGCCACCGCTCACCGGCGCGTCGATCAAGGAGATCCCCTGCTCGGCAGCCTTTTCGGCGAGGTTACGGCAGGTGTCGGGATGGACGGTGCTGTGGATGGCGATCACGGGCCGCTCGGTGCGTCCGGCTGCCGAGGCGGCGAATCCGGCGAAGATCCCGTCCTCGCGTTCCAGCACTTCCCGCACATCCGCGTCACCGACGACGCACAGGCACACCAGATCGCTGTCGGCGGCCAGCGCGGCCGGGCTTTCGGCGACCTTCGCCGCGGTATCGGCATACGGTTCGACCGATACCGCGCGGCGCGCCCACAGTGTGGTCGGGTAGCCGCCTTCGACGATCCGGCGGGCCATCGGCCCACCCTGGCTACCCAATCCGATGAATCCGACGCGCATACGATTCTCCCTTCGCGCGTTCAGGAATCGGCGCTCGCCGAATCCGGTTGTCCGGCGTTCGGCCGCCAGAACACGGCCAGCAGCGCGGCGGTCCCGAGCACGCCGACGAGGAGTGCGGTCAGTCCACCGGCCCAGCCGGTGATTTCGATACCGGCGGCATGGTCCACCGACAGCCACCCCGGGCCCAGAATGCCCATGACCACGCAGACCACGCCGAGCACCAGCACGTATTCGTAGCCGTCGCGCATCACGAAGAATCCGTTCTTCCGGTGCGCCAGCAGGGCGGCCACCAGCATCACCGAGATCACCGCCGCGGCGGCCAGCGGGGTGAGCAGTCCGAGGATCAGCAGTACACCGGCCCCGATCTCGGTGATGACGCTCAGCCACGCTTGCAGTACACCGTTGCGCAGCCCGAGGCTGCTGAACCAGCGCGCGGTGCCGGCGATCTTGCCGCCCCCGATCCAGTGGTTGACCCCGTGCGCGATCATGGTCGCCCCCACGACCAGCCGTAGCAGCAACAATGCGATATCGGTGACGTCCATGGGTTACCTTTCCGGCGCTGCGGCGCCGCCGTCGAATTGCAGAGTGGGCCCGGAGAATTCGCCGGCCTGCCGGGCGAGAAGGCATTCTTCGGCGAAAGCGAGCACGGACAGATGGTAGGCCGGTGCCGTATGGCCGAGGCTGATGTTGTGCGCGGTATTCGGCTGCCTGTTCACCACCACCCGGCCCGCGGCGGTGAACAGCGACCCCACCGCCGCCATCTCCTCCGGATCATTACGCCATACGCGTTCGTGTTCGCCGAGGGTGTAGCGCACCGGGATACGGATATCCGGTGCGAGCCCGAGGAATTCCCGGGCGGCCCACTCGTTGAGGGCCTTCACTTCGAGGGCCGATCCACGTGCGGATACGCTACCCCCGCCGAGTACGTCCGGGGCGTAGAGCCGCGAGGGGCTCCAGATCAGCTTCCCCACTCCCGGCGGTCGCTTACCCGGTTCCCGGCGCGCACCCCAGAGCAGTTCGTGGGCCACCGGCTGGTGCTGTCGCCCGGTCCCGGCAAGTTCGAGACCCAGCAGGTCCGCGCCACGGTCGGCCGCCGCCATCCGGACCGCCAGCTCGCACCCCGCCGAATGCGCGAGCAGGAAAACCCCCGCGCCACGCGGTAATCCGTCGAGCAGCGTATCGATTGCGCCGTACATCAGATCCACCCGCCGGCGCGGATCCGCCAGCCGGTCGGCATAGGGGCCCGAGCTCCGGAACCCGGGCCGGTCCAGCGCGAGCATGGTGTAACCGAGTCGCTGCCCGGTGCGCAGCAGCGAGAACTCCGGATGTCCGGGGCAGTCGAAATACCGGGAGTCGACCGCACCTCCGTGCACGGCGACCACCACCGCACGCGGTGCGGACGCTTCGGCCAGCAGTCCGGACACCGGAATTCCGTGGACTTCCCGCACTTCCGCGACGACAGGCAGCGGTCCCGTGGAATCGGTCGCGACGAGATCGGAATCGGTGAGGGTCATCCGTTGCCTGTCCCCGGGATGTTCCGAATGTCCCGCGCAGGTGCCTTCCGGGCGGGTTCGGGCATCGACGGCCGGACGTTCGGCACCGAACCCCGCAGGTGCGCCGGCGGCGTGGTCCTTCGGGGGTCACGCACCGTCGCCCCCGGGCCTACTGCGTTCGATACCGGTGCTCCTGCCCGAAGCTGACGTCGTGGTCGGCGAATTTGCAGGGCTCGCGGTCCAACCGGTGCGGGTCGGGTCGCACGGGCGGTCCGTGCCCGCGCCCCGGTGGCAGGCTGTGCCGGTGCGCTCACCGGGAGGCGCTCCGCAACAACATGGCCCCGCCCGGCGTCAGTCCGCCGCTGGAAACCACCGCGACCCGCGCATCCCGGACCTGGCGCTCCCCGGCCGTCCCGCGCAACTGCACGATCGCTTCGTGCAGCAACCCCATCCCGTGGGTGCGGCCGTGTGACAGTTGTCCGCCGTGAGTGTTCAACGGCAGGATCCCGTCGCGGGCGATGTTCTTCCCGCCGTCCAGGAAATCCTTGGCCTCGCCGATCTTGCAGAAACCCAGTGCCTCGATCCAGGACACGCAGTTGATGGTGAACCCGTCGTACAGTTCGGCCACATCGACATCGTCGGGCCGCAGATCGGTGCGGGTCCACAGGTGCGCGGCCGGGCCGAGTACCTGCGGTTCGTGGGTGAGAGTGCTCTGGTCCCATTCGATCCGCTCGATGATCTGGGTGCCCACGGCCTCGACTTCGATCCCGGGTACCGGCAGGTCTGCGGCGGCGTCGCGTGCCGAGACGATCACCGCGACCGCACCGTCGCACGGCACATCGCAGTCGTAGAGACCGAACGGCGTGGTGATCGGCCGGGCGTCGAGATAGTCGTCCATGGTCATCGGATCGCGGTAGACAGCGCTCGGATTCAATGCGGCGTTCGCCCGCTGGTTCAACGCGACCCAACCCAATGTCTCGCGGGTGGTGCCGTACTCGTGGAAATGCCGCTGTGCCTTCTGCGCCAGCGTATGCGCGGCGGAGGTGGATCCGAACGGATGCATCCAACTGGAGGTGCGGCCGCCGCCGGACACCGGGATGGTGCCGCGTTTCATCAGCTCGTTGAAGGTGGCTTCCCATACCGTGCGGTAGCACAGCACATGGGTGGCCAGCCCGGCGTGCACGGCGAGCATGGCCGCGATCACCGAACCGCCGGGCCCGAAGGTTTCGATCCCGCCGTTGTGCCAGGTGGGCCGGATACCGAGCGCCGATTCCAGCGCGGTGACCCCGCCTTCCCCGAAACCGCCCAGGTTGCCGCCACCCGGATACGAGGACAGGCCGTCGATATCGCCGAGGGTCAGTCCGGCATCGGCGACCGCCCGTTCGCAGGCGTCGACGGTGAGCTCGAGGGGTGGCCGCATCAGCCGCCGCCCGATATCCGACATCCCGATTCCGGTGAGAACGACACTGTCCTCGAAATTGTCGCGGCGCAGCATCGGGGTCACCCGCTGACCGAATTCGGCCGGCGCGATCTCGTCGACCGGTAGCGGCGCCGGTTCCGGTTGGTGCGCGGTGGGACGGAACAGCGGTAGCCAGACATCGTCGTCCTGCTGGAAGACCACCTCGAGCCGCATACCGAGGTGGAGTTCGTCCGGATCGCATTCGACGATATTTGTGGTGAGCCGGACCCGGGGGTCGTCGGCGAGCGCCACCGTCGCCACCACATACGAGGGCGGCAGCCCCGGCGTGGCAAACCGATGGTTTACCGTGAAGGAAGCAAGTGTCGCTGTCCCCGAAACCACGCGCGGGGCGAGTTCACGACCCCGGCAGTACCGGCAGATCGGCTGAGGCGGGTGGATCAGCGCCGAACATGCCCGGCACTCCTGGATCCGCAGCTGCCCGTCGGCGCCGGAGGTCCAGAAGAACTCGGTGTCCAGGGACAGCAGCGGGAGCGGCCGCCCCGAACGGGGTGCCGGATCGTCACCGTTCGTCGATGCCATATCGCCTCCTCGTATCACCGGTGCGCGGCGCTTCCGGCCGGTGATCTCCTCGTTGTGCCGGGGGAAAGGGGGGGGGGGGGGGGGAACGCACCACAACGAGGCCGCAAACAGAAAGGGTCGACTCCATCTACTTTCCGTCTCCGTCCCCCCCTCTCCGAT
>NZ_JBHXMZ010000006.1:131516-237976 GCF_042719915.1 Nocardia sp. NPDC058499
TGGGTGGGATTGTCGCTGTTCGCGATGACCTTTTCCCCCCCTGGGGTACCGTTGGGGGGGTTCTTTCGGCCGGTGTTTTCTTTGTTTTCCTGCGACGGCGGTGGGTTCCCGCCCCCCCCCCCCCGCGGTCACGGAGAATCCGTCGTGATGCCCTCGGTGCTAGATCTGCGCGGCGTCCTTCCGGACGGTGACGGGTTCGGCGAGTCGCTGTTCATCGCAGACCGTCTGCAACTTCTCCAGGGTTTCCGCCAGCCCCGGACCGAGCGGCTCACCGGGAGTGAACGTGGCCGGAAGATGACGCATGCCCTGAATGACCGCGATCGTCTCGTAGTGCACGGTTTCCTCCGGGATACAGCGGAAATCCGGTATCCGGTCCAGCACCGCCAGCAGCATCCGCTTGTACACCGCGCGGGCCACATTGGATCCGATACAACGGTGGATACCCAGTCCGAAACTGAAGTGCCGATTGCCTTTCCGGTCCAGGACGACGGTATCGGGCCGTTCGAACACCGCCGGGTCGCGGTTGGCCATCGCCCAGGACAGCCACAGCCGTTCCCCTTCGGCGAACCGAGCGCCGGCCAGTTCGATATCGGTGTTGAGGGTCCGGCCGTCGCCCGGTGCGGGGGTGAAGTAGCGCAGGAACTCCTCGGTCGCCGAATCGAGCAGTTCGTCGCGTTCCCGGCTGAGAGTTTCGCGTTCGGCGGGATGGTCGGACAACCATTCCAGCGAATGCGCGGTGAGCGCGGTGGTGGTGTCAAAACCGCCGCCGATCAGCAGCCCGAGCATGCCCAGGATCTCGATATCGGAGAGCGGTTCGCCGCCGAGTGTCGCCGCGGTGGCCAGCGCGTGGACGAGGCCCGGCCGCGGGTGTTCCCGGATCTCGACCAGGTTGGTGTACATATCCAGGCCCATTTCCTGGTGCAACCGGTGCACCCGCTCGTACTCCGGGGAGTCCGGCGGGGTGTAGACCGTGGCATGGGCGGGCTCGCTGTAGACCGCCCAGTTGCGCAGCGGGATGCCCAGCATCGCCAGGGTCAGGACCGCGGGCACGATATTGGCGAGATCGTCGACGAAATCGATACGCCCGGTGGCGATCTTCTCGTCGAGCGCGGCCCGTACGAGTTCGTCGACGAATGGGATCCAGCGCTGTACGGCGGCCGGGGAGAGGTACGGGTTGAGCACCGAACGTAATTCGCGGTGTTCGGGATCGTCCATCTCCAGGATGCCGTTGCGGATGGCGGCCTGATTGGTGGACGGGATCGTGATGCCCTGATATCCGCGGCGTATGCCCTCGACATCGCGGTCGTTGGAGACGTGGGGGCAGCGGGCGAGTTCGAAGACTTCCCGGTTGCCCGCCGCCACCCAATAACCGTCGTGGTTGTCGGTCCAAGCGATCGGGCAGTGCCGGTGCATATGGTCGGTGATCGTCTGGAACGACTCCCGGTAGCCGGGTTCGTAGCGGTCGTAATGGAAATGCGGACGGCGACGGTCGGTGGGTTCGGTGGCGGACATCGGATGCCCCCTCGTCTTGCTCGGTCTATTCGGTGAGCGTGATGGCGCGCTCGGGGCAGGAGTGCACCGCTTCGCGCACCTGATCCTCTTGATCGTGGGCTACATTCTCGTCCACCGGTGACGAGTGGCCGTCGATTTCGCTGAGTTCGAACGCTTTCGGCGCGATCATCGAGCAGAGGGTATGCCCCTGGCAGCGTTCCTGATCGACATGGACCTTCACGGTTGTCACTTCCCTTCGAGTGCGGCCGGCGGATTCCGAGGGCTGATTCAGGTGTTTCGTCCGCCGTTGACGCCGATGATCTGGCCGGTGATGTAGCCGGCCTCTTCGGAGATAAGGAAAGCGCAGGTGGCGGCGATATCCTCGGGTTTTCCGATACGCCGCACGGGGGTGCGCTGAATATGGTCCTCGACGCTGCCGCCGAGCAGCCCGCGCTCCTCGGAGCCGCGCAGCATCGGGGTGTCGATGAATCCTGGTGGGACCGCGTTCACGGTGATCCCGGACGGGCCCAATTCCAGCGCCAGCGATTTGGTGAGCCCGTTGACCGCGGATTTCGACGAGACATAGTGCGTCATGAACGGCTGCCCCGAATGCGCGCTGGAGGAAGAGATGTTCACGATCCGCCCCCACCCGGCTTCGAGCATATCCGGCAGCACCGCTTGGATCGTATGGAAGACACCGTGCAGGTTGACTTCGATAACCCGCTGCCATTCCGCGAAATCGATGTTCTGGAAACGCTTGAATCCATCCACGCCGGCGGCGTTCACCAGGACGGTGACCGGTCCCAGTTTCTCGCGGATGGCGCCCAGCGCTTCGGTCAGGCTTTCGGGGTCGGTGACATCGGCCCGGTAGGCGGAATCGTCGTCGGCGGAGGCATTGCGGTCGAGGGCCGCCACGTGGAAGCCGTCGCTGCGGAGCCGCTGCGCGATGGCCAGTCCGATGCCCGAGGCGCCGCCGGTGACAACTGCGGTTTTCACGCTTGCCTCTCCTCTCTCGCGCCCACCGGCGCAAGAACATGCATTCCGAATACGAGAACCGTACTCTCGTAAAGATCGGCTGCGCAAGATCCGGGCGATCCGCGCAATCCGGCTGTGGGTCCGTCGCGGGTTGGATAGCTCCAGCTCATCGAATCGGCCGCGAGGCCCTGCTCTCAAATGTACTATTCTCCTGAAACGAGAATGCTATTTCCACGAACTTCGAGGAGGCGGGATGTCAACGCAGGAAGAGGCGGTGACTGCCACCCAACGGCTGCTCATCGACGGGCAGCTGATCGAGACCGGGCGCACCCTGGCCTCGCTCAATCCCGCGAACGGTGAGGTGGTCGGCCATGCACCCGAAGCCGGTGTGACCGAGGTCGACGCCGCTGTCGCCGCCGCCCGCCGTGCGTTCGACACCACCGACTGGTCGACGAATCACGAATTCCGCGCGCGCTGCCTGGAACAGCTCTATCAGGCGCTGCAGGACAACGTGGAGGAGTTGCGCGCCCTGATGATCGCCGAGGTCGGCGCGAGCTACATCCTCACCAAGGGCAACCAGCTCGAAACCCCGTTCGAGATCGTCAAGTACTACGCGGGGCTGCTGAAGGACTACACCTGGACCGAGGACCTCGGGCCGGTCGAGATCCGCGGCGCCCAGCACCAGCGGTGGGTGGAGAAGGAAGGCGCCGGGGTCGTCGCGGCCATCGCCGCCTACAACTACCCCTACCAGCTGGCGTTCGCGAAACTTGCGCCGTCGCTGGCCGCCGGCTGCACGGTCGTATTGAAGGGTGCACCCGATACTCCGCTGATCACCCTCGCGCTCGGCGAACTCATCGCGCAGCACACCGATATCCCGGCCGGCGTGGTGAATATCCTCACCAGTTCCGAAGTGGCCGTCGGCGAACGGATGACCACGCACCCGGATGTGGACGTCGTATCGTTCACCGGTTCCACCCCGGTCGGCCGCAAGATCATGGCCGCCGCCAGCGCAACCTTGAAGAAGGTGTTCCTCGAGCTCGGCGGTAAATCCGCCGCGATCCTGCTCGATGACGCCGACTACACCATGGGCGCGATGTTCGCCGCCTTCAGTATCTGCTCGCACGCCGGCCAGGGCTGCGCCATCACCACCCGGCTGCTGGTCCCGCGCGCCGACCACGACAAGGTCGCCGAACTGGTCGCCGCGAACCTCGCGAACATCACCTACGGCGACCCGGCCGACCCGAAGAACTATATGGGCCCGCTGATCAGCGAACGCCAGCGCGACAAGGTCCACGGGCTGGTGGAACGCGCGGTCGCGGCCGGTGCCACCCTGGTGGCCGGCGGCGAGAAGGTGGACCCGGGCTACTTCTACAAGCCGACCCTGCTGGCGAACGTGGACCCCGACAGCGAGATCGCGCAGGAAGAAGTGTTCGGCCCGGTGCTGGCAATGATTCCGTACGACGATATCGACGACGCCGTCGCGATCGCCAACAACTCGATCTACGGTCTGTCCGGCGGTGTCTTCGGTGCCGACGCCGAACGCGCCCGCGCGGTGGCGCGGCGGATCCGCACCGGAACTTTCAGCATCAACGGCGGCAACTACTTCCACCCCGACGCGCCGTTCGGCGGTTACAAGCAGTCCGGTGTCGGCCGCGAAATGGGCGTCGTCGGGATGGAGGAATTCATGGAGCGCAAGACCATCGCCGAGGTGCTGGCATGAGCGAGTCAGGCCCGGAGGAGGTAGCGGAGCGTAACCACGGAGGGCCCTCGCTCATGCCCGATGGATACAGCATGAGCGAGTCAGGCTCGGAGGAGGTAGCGGAGCGTAACCACGGAGGGCCCTCGCTCATGCCGAAAGGAGATGCCTCGTGAGTAAACCGCTGGAGGGGATCACGGTCCTCGAGGTCGCCATGTACGGCTTCGTACCGTCGGCGGGCGCGGTGCTCTCCGACTGGGGCGCGAACGTGATCAAGGTCGAGCACGCGGTCACCGGCGACCCGCAGCGTGGGCTGCGGCAGATCGGCAAGTTCAAGGTCGAGGGCGATCCGAACCCGAATATCGAGCACGCCAACCGCGGCAAACGCAGTATCGGCATCGATATGTCGGTCGAGGGCGGGCGCGAGGTGATCTATGAGCTGGCGAAGCAGGCAGATGTTTTTCTCACCAGTTTCCTGCCGTCGGCACGTACCAAATTCGGCATCGACGTCGACCATATCCGGGCCGTGAACCCGAAGATCGTGTACGCCCGGGGGAGCGCGCTGGGTCCGCGCGGTGTGGAATCCGATCGCGGCGGATACGATATGACGGCCTTCTGGTGCCGGGGCGGCGTGGCCGCCACCATCACTCCGGAAGGTACCGACGGGATGATATCGCCGCCGGGTCCCGCCTTCGGCGACACCATCTCCGGCACCAACCTGGCGGGCGGTATCGCGGCGGCGCTGTTGAAACGGGAACGCACCGGGGAACCGTCGATCGTGGACGTCTCGCTGCTGGGTAGTGGTCTGTGGTCCCTCGGTCACACTGTGGCGCTGTCGGTCTATCAGGACGAGCCGATGATCGCCCCGCCGCCGGGAACACACGGCGCGATGTCGAATCCGCTGTCGGGCCTGTACAAAACGGCCGATGATCGCTTCTTGTCGTTCGTCATGCTGCAACCCGGCAAGTTCTGGGCCGACGTCTGTCACCATATCGACCGCCCCGATATGGCCGAGGATCCCCGTTTCGCCGACGCGGCCGCGATCGCGGCGAACACCGATGCCGGGGTGGAGATTCTGCGCGAGGCGATCGCTCAGCGGACCCTCGCGGAATGGACGAAGAAGTTCGCGACACTCAAAGGTCCGTGGGCGCCGGTGCAGGATTCCCGCCAGGTTGCCGACGACCACCAGATCCGCTCCAACGAATACATCCTTCCCGCTGGGGAATTGGCACTGGTGTCGAGTCCGGTGCAGTTCGATGTCACCGCACCGGAACTGCGGCCCGGCCCGGAGTTCGCCGCTCAGACCGAAGAGGTCCTGCTCGAACTCGGCTGGGATTGGGACCGCATCATCGAGTTGAAAACCAGTGGTGCCGTGGCCTGATCCGGGTCACCGGACGATGACGTGGTGCCGGGCGCGAACCCGGCATCACGTCGGTCCGCCCGGATCAGTCCGGGGCGTGTTCCGGCGCCAGTGCGGGGCCGCTGATCGCGCATTGCGGTAGGCAGTCGACGGAGTCCAGCGACGGTGCGCGCCGGGTCGGGCGCAGCAGCACCGCTGCGAGGAGCGCCCCGGTGAGCAGTAACCCGGCGCAGATCCACATGGCGACCGCGAAACCCGAATCGAAGGCCGCGGGATCGTCCAGCGCACCGGAGATACCGGCCAGACCGGGCAACGCCGCCACGGCGAGCAGTTGCGCCGTCCGGGCGACCGCGTTGTTCACGCCGGAGGCGATACCCGCCTCGGCCGTCGATACCGCCCCGAGTACGGCCCCGGTCAGCGGCGCGACCAGCACCGCAAGCCCCAGGCCGAATACCAGCACGCCGGGCAGCACATCCACCACGTAGGCCGCGTCCGGGCCGATCCGCAGCAGCAGCGCCAGTCCGGTTGCCGCGATGAGCGGCCCGAGTGTCATGGGCAGGCGTGGCCCGTGCCGCTGGGCCCACCGGCCGGCCGGGGCCGAGAGCAGCAGCATCAGGAGGGTCACCGGAACGGTGGCGGCACCCGACAGCAGCGGTGTGTAACCCGCCACCAATTGCAGCTGGAGAACCAGCAGGAAGAACACCCCGCCGAGCGCGGCATAGACCGCCAGCGTGACGAGGTTGGCCGCGGTGAAGACACGAGAGGCGAACAACGAGGGCGGGACGAGCGGGTGGTCGCTGCGCACCTCGATCAGGACGAATACCGCCAGCAGCAGCGCGCCCGCGCCCACCAGCAGCGGGACAGTATCGATCAGCCCGAGGGTCAGCGCGCCGAGCGCGACCGCGATCACCAGCGCGCCGGGGATATCGAGCCGGGGCGCGGCCCCCGGATCGCGACTCTCCGGCACATGCCGCTGCGAGACCAGAACCACCACCAGTACCAGTGGCACATTGATGAAGAAGATCGACCGCCAGCCCGCCGCGTCGATCAGCCAGCCACCGAGGAAGGGACCGAGCGCGCCCGCCACCCCGCCGAACCCCGACCACAGCCCGATCGCCGCGCCCCGATCGCGATCATCGATGGACGCGGAGATCAGCGCGAGACTTCCGGGTGTGAGCATTGCGCCGGCCACGCCCTGCAGCACCCGGGCGGCCACCAGCATCTCGACATTCACCGCTGCGCCGCACAACAGTGATGCCAGGGCGAAACCCACGGCGCCGGCCACGAACACCTTGCGCCGGCCGAACCGGTCGCCGAAGGAACCGCCGAGCAGAATGAACGAGGCCAGCGTCAGGGTGTAGCCGTTGAGCGTCCACTGGAGCCCGGCGACATCGGTTTCCAGTGCCTCGCCGATCCGGGGCAGGGCGATATTGACGACCGTCGCGTCGAGCGAGGCCACCGACGAACCGAGAACCGTGGCCAGCACGATCCACCGGCCGGAGGAGGACTGGAGCCGCGGCAGCTCAGCGGTACTCACCACAGTGAAGATAGGTGGTCGCCCGGGGGCGGTGTGTTCGACACCCGGCGTCGCGGCCGGTGGGATCATGAACGAACCCGCACCGGCGGGCGCGATAGTCGCCCGTCCCGCTCCGTTCCGGACCGATCCGGCGGACGACGCCCGGCCGACTCGGGAACCGCGTGTTCGCTGGACTACGAGGTCGGCTGACCGGCCGGCGTCAGGAAGTGGTCGTCGAGCAGGGCGGCATAGTCGGGCAGCGCGGTCGATCCCTGGAGTGATCCCTGGGTTTTGGCCCATCCGGCGAGTTCGGTCAGTTTCGCGGCGAGGTCCGGCTGTAGGTGCAGGGTGAAATCGAACTGCGGCAGAACCGTGCGCAGCAGTTCCGGGTCGAGCTGCGTGGCCGCGGCGACGGCCGCCACCGCGGAATCCGACAGATTCGTCAGATCTTTCCCGGCGTCGCCGAGCGCGGCGAAGAATGCCGTGAGTGCGGGCCCCTTCGTATCGATCGCCGCCTGCGTGGCCAGGTACAGGCTGTGCTGGCTGTAGCCGCCGCCCGCGAGTTCGACCGCGTCCTCACCGAGGGCTTGGATCACCTGCGCCTGGTAGGGCTGGAAGATCGAGACCGCGTCGACATTGCCCTGGGTGGCCGCGGTGACCGTCGCCGACGGTGCGACCTGCACGAGGTTCGCCTGGATCGCCTTCTCCGACAGCGCGTCGACAGCGAAGTAGGCCGCACTCGTGCCGATGGGGGTCCCGATCGATTTCCCGGCGAGATCATCGATGTTCTGGATTCCCGCGCTGCGGCGAGCGACGATTCGCGAGCCCTCCCAGCGGGAGCCGTCACCCACCACGCGCAGCGACGGTGACCGGGTGAGGACGGCGGAGGTGGGTACATCGGCGGCCGTCGCGATATCGACCTGACCCGCGGCGACGGCCTGCAACGCCTCGATTCCGGACGGGAAGTTCACCACCTCCACCTCGACACTGTGCCGGGTGAAATGGCCGCCCTCGGCGGCGACGGGGATCTGCGCCCAGGACGGGTCGACGACGAAACCGACAGTCAACGTGTCGGAATCGCTGCCGGTATCGCCGCAGGCGACGACGGACAGGGTCAGGGTGGCGGCCGCGAGCGGGGCGGACAGCAACCGCCGGAGACGAATGTTCACAATGGTGCGACTTTCTGCTTCAGAGGTGGTGCGAAGGGACTGCGTGGTCGATACCGAGTTCGTGGTGCAGCGATTTCCGGATCTCGCTGTAACCGGGCTGGTCCGCCAGGGCGTCCGCGGGACGCGGGCGGCCGAGCGGATTGGTGATCCGGTCGGCGATGCGACCGTCGCGCAGAACGCTGACCGTATCGGCGAGCCGGATCGCCTCGTCGATATCGTGGGTGACGAAAACGACTGTCCGGTGCAGCCGGGTCCACAGATCGATGAGCAGGTCCTGCATCTTCAGGCGGGTCAGCGCATCGAGGGCGGCGAACGGTTCGTCCATCAGCATGACCGTGGGTTCGCCGGCGAGTACGCGCGCGATGCTCACTCGTTGCCGCATTCCGCCGGAGAGCTCGGCGGGGCGCCGGCGTCCCACATCCGCCGCGAGTTCGACGAGTTCGAGGAGTTCCGGGACGCGGTGACGCCGCAGGCGCGGCGGTACACCACGAGCCCGCAGCGCGAACTCGATATTGCCGGCGACACTCATCCAGGGGAATAGGACATCGCGCTGAAAGGCCATACCGCGGCGTGGATCCGGGGCGACGACCGGTTCTCCGTTATCGGTGATCGTGCCCGCGGTGGGGGCGATGAGCCCGGCCAGGCAGTGCAGCAGTGTCGACTTTCCGCTGCCCGAGGCGCCGACGAGGACGGAGAAGGAGCCATCCGGAATCGTCAGGTCGATCCGGTCCAGCGTCGGCTGCGGCTGTCCGGGGAACTGCACCACGAGATCGTTGATTTCGAGTGACATATCATTGCTCCTTGCGGGCCCAGCGGGTGACCGGTGCCGTACTCGAGGCGATCACGAGGTCGCACAGTGCGCCGATTACTCCCAGCACGATCAGACAGGCGATCAGCCGGTCGGCCTGGGAGAACAACTGCGCCTGATAGATCCGGTAGCCGAGACCTGCGGTGGTACCGGTCATTTCGGCGACGACGATGAGCACGAAGGCCATGGCCGCGCCCACCCGGAGGCCGGAGACGATATCGGGGGTCGCTTCCGGCAGCACGATGCGGGTCAGGGTCTGCCACCGGCCGGCACCGAGGCAGCGGGCGGCGCGCAGATAATCTGCCGGTGTACTCGCCAGTCCCGCATGGCTGTTGATCCATACGGGCACGAAGACGCCGAGGGCGATGACGAGGGTTTTGCTGCTCTCGCCCAGTCCGAACCACAGGATGGCCAGGGGTACGAGGCCGATGGTCGGGATCGGCGACAGCAACCGTAGGACGGGTTGCAGCAGCTTGCGCCCCGCCGCGGTATTCGCGGTGACCACCGCGGCGGCGATACCGGCGACGGCCCCGAAACCGAATCCCGCGAACGCCCGCCGCAGGCTCGCGACAACATCCTCGGCGAGCAGACCCTCTGCCGCCAGGTCGTATCCGGCCCGGAGTATCTCCGGCACGCTGGGAAAGAGTTCGCGCGGAAACTGGCCACTCGCCACGACGAGGCTCCAGACGGTCGCGGCCAGGGCGAGCCCGGCCACGGTCCAGCCGAAGGCCCGGAAACGCGCGATCCATCGCGGGACCGTGCTCCGCCGGACCGGGTCCGGCGGGGTGGTGGACGCGGGCGAAGTCCCGGTGGTCGTGGCTCGTACGCTGGTGGTCACGTCGGCGAACCTTCCTGGGGTGCTGGCCGGAACAAGGGTTTACGGATTCGGTGCTGTGCCGGCGGGACGTGCCGGCCGCCGCGGCGTGCCCGCCGGAACCCAATCGAAGGGCACCGACTGGGCCCGGTAGACCAGCGGTGTGAGCGTGAGCCGGTCCACCCCCGGCACCCGGGGCTCGCGGACCTCGGGCTCACCCGCGACGCCGTAGCCCTCGTAAGGACTGTGGTATTCCCACACCACGTCCCCGTCCGCGGTCACCTGGAACAGTCGCCCCTGCATACCCTCGGTGATCAGGGTGTTGCCGTCGGGCAGCCGCTGCGCGTTGCTGACGAAGGAGCTGAAGAACGTCCAGGACGGCCGGCCGGAATCCTCGGCGGTGTACTGCCAGACGATCTGCTCGGTGACCGGGTCGATCTCCAGGATCCGCGACCCCGCGTAGATCCCGAGCGCCGCCGGTGGATACCCCGCACCACCCTGGTTGTCGAAGACGAGGATATTGCCCGCGCCGGGCAAGCCCTCGGCGATCATATGCGGATTGTGCTGGCCGGAGATCTGATCCAGCGGCCGCGGCACCTTGTGGACATTGATCCGCTGATGCTGGGCGCCGGCGAGTGCCTCGAAGTAGGGGCCGAGTTTCCACACGACGGCGCCCGAGGTCTTGTCGATCAGCGCGACGATATTGGCCTTGCGGAAGCTGACCAGAATATTGCCGGGATGGAACGCACTGTCCGGATCCCGGTCGTACCAGCGGTTGGGGCCGAGGGATTTCGCGCTGTTCATCTCGAGATACCCCCACGGGTCCTCGGGATCACGTGCCGCCGTCTCCCGCAGCGCAGCCCAGCCGGCCGCGGAGAACTCGAGTTCCCCGAGGTGATCGCCGGCCAGCCACTGCCAGACGATCGCGCCGTGCTCGTCCACTTCGACCAGGCCCTGATCGCCCACGGTCGCGTCGGCCAGGCCGGTGACGACCCGCGGCACGGTGACCAGCAGCAGTCGGTGGCCGTTCGGTAGCAGCTCCCAGTCGTGGTTCTGCCGCGCGGCGCCGCCGGGGGCCTGGTGCCCCCATTCCCAGACGCGTTCGCCGGACCAGCTGAGCTGGCCCACCGTCCCGTTGGCGTATATCCCGCCGCGCGCGTCACCGCTGTCCGATAGCTGGACTCCGACATCCCCGAGCCGCCCGCCGTTGAGCGCGGGATCGATGAGGCGCGGCGGCACACCCGCGAACGGCCATTCGTGCACCACCGTTCCGTTGAGATCGATGAGCCGGGTGATCCCGTCGGCGCCGGTGAAGAGAACGTAACTGTCGTAGGCGTTCTCGGGGTCACACCAGGTGACGCCGGTCGGTCGTGTATATGCCATGCGTCTACTTCACCCTTCGCTCGTTACACCCGTGGGTCCTGCTCGTAATGGGTCTAATCGATTAGCGTAGGGAGGCCGCGGCAGCGCGCACAGTGTAAGAATCGGGGCGAATCAAACCCTCCGGCACCGGAGTCCCCGACGACCAGACTGGATCGATCGTGAGTGTCAAACGCCCCACCCTCGCCGATGTCGCCCGCCGCGCCGGTACCTCCACAGCCGTGGTCAGCTATGTGATGAACAACGGGCCGCGACCGGTCTCGGATCGGTTACGTGCCAAGGTCGTCGCCGCGGCCGACGAACTGAACTACCGGCCCGACCGCAACGCACAGGCCCTGCGCCGGCCGCGCCGCTGGCGCCAGATCGGTTTGCTCGTTCCCGATATGACGATGCCGTTGTTCGGTGCGTTCGCCGGCCGGGTCGAAATCGAGGCGCGGGCACGGGATCACCTCACCATGATCGGCAATACCGGTTTCGATCCCGAACGGGAGCGGGAGTTCGCCGCCGCCTTCATCGAAATCGGAATCGACGGCCTCCTGGTCGTCGGCGCGGTCGACGCGCCCGGCACCGCCGCGATCTGTGAACAGGCGCGTATTCCCGTGGTCTGGGTGCACAACAGCCGGGGTACGCGCGACTCGCCGATCGTCGGCGCCGACCACCGCGGCGCGGGCCGGCTCGCGGCCCGCCACCTGGCGGCGGCGCACAGGTGCGAAAACCTCGTCTTCGTCGGGGGGTTCACCGATGGCGACGTGCGCCACGGCGACCGGGAAACCGTCGCCCAGCGGTACGCAGGCTTCGCCGAGGTCGCCGGTGCGCATCACGAGCTGATCCGCACCGACCTGACTGCCGAAGGCGCCTACGCCGCGGTGAGCGCGTTTCTCCGCGGCGTGCGGCCGCCCGGTGGGATGGTGATCGGTACGGGCGGGCAATCCGCGGCAGCGGTCCGCGCGGTCACCGATGCCGGGCACCGGATACCCGGCGATATCCGGGTGGTCGGTTTCGATGCCGATACCGCGGGCAATTTCGGGCAGATCACCCTCACCTCGGTACGGCAGCCGATCGTCGCCGTCATCCGCACCGCACTGGACCGGCTGCTCGGCAACGCGGCCGACCCGGCAAAGGTCGTGGAGCCGGGACCGTTGCGGGTCGAGCTGGACACCGGCGAATCCTGTGGTTGCGGGCCCTGCCCCGACCCGGCTCCGGGTGCGCGCCGCGAAACCTATTCCGCGGTGGTCCCGGACGCCACCGCTTCGCCGGCCTCGACCGGGTTGGACGGATCCGCACTCCACTGGGACCACGACCCCGGGAACAGAAACGCCGCGCGGCCGGCGGCCGCCAATGCGGCCACGGTCACGGCCGCCGTGACCCCGGAACCGCAGTAAACGACCGGTGGCCGAGCACGTGCCGTCCGCCGCTACACGACGAGGCCGATACCGTCTTCCTTTGGCCGGCCCCGCTGACTGCCGTGCATTCGACCGCGCTGGAGTTGACGCCGTGTGTGGTGGTGTGGCCGCAGGAGGGTCACCCGCGTGCGCACATGAGAAGTGGCGAGTGTCCTGGTGGGTCCTAGCCTGCCTGGGGAACGGTTTTGCGGCGCCGCAGTGGCTGCCGCGGCCGGGCGACGAGCGCGTTGCTCAGTGGTGTGCGCAGGGCGACCTCGACCACCAAGAGGCTGGCGGCCAGCACTATGACTGTGAGGACCGCCGAGCGGAGGTGCGGGACGGGATCGAGCATCCGGTCCACCGGCAGTACCCGGTACACCACGTCGATCATCATCGGATGCACGGCGAAAACGCCGAACGCGCGCAGTGCGCCATAGCTGACGATGCGTGCGACCGGACCGTCGCCGCTGCCGCGGCGATCGTTCCAGGCCATACCCACGAGATACAGCAGGACCAGGGCTCCGACGAACAGCGGCAGGAACTGCGGGTTCCACGGCGAGGAGTGGCGCGTGGAGTCGATACCGGCATCCGCATCCCGCAGATGCCCCACCAGACCGTACGCACAACCGAGCACGGCCACGCCGACGACGACGGGCAGATTCGCGCGGATCCAGGCATCGACCCGCCCGAAATGCACCGCGAGCAAGGCGCCGATCACCGCGAACAGCGCGTACATCGGGAAGGCCTTCCACAGGTGCACCTGGGGACTCCAGCCGAGCACCGCGGTCGCGCCGGGCCAGTCGAAGAACATGAATATGCCCAGTTGCAGTGTGACGGCGGCGGCGAGCAATTCCAGATGATGACCCGCGGTGCGGTGGATCAACCATTGGAGCACCGGGAACAGTAGATAGATCTGCATGGAGATGAGCAGGAAATACAGGTGATACCGGCCGTCACCGGTGAGGATGCTGCCCACCGAATCCCGGGCCAGTTCCCCGGCGCCGGGCATCGGGGTGGAATCGTCCCACCAGACCAGGAACACCGTGTAGAGCACCGACCACACCAGATACGGCAGGACGACCTGACCGAAGCGTCGTCGCCAGAAGGCCCCGGGGGCGACCTTGCGACCGGAATAGCCCAGGAAGAGGACGAAAACGGTGATCGCGACGAACCCGTACCGAGTGGTGTGCCCCACAGTGGCCATCACTCCGCTGCCGCCGGCGACATCGGGAGTGGTGCCGTGCGTGTGTGTGGCGACCACCAGGGTGAACAGGGCGACCCGCATGAAATCGGCGGTGTGATTGTACGGGCGGGTTGTCGGTGGCGGTGCCTGTGTTGTGTGTGCGTCCGTCCTTGCGAGCGTGTCGACCACGAAAAACCCTTACCCATGCTTATGAAACGCGACCTGTCTACCGCATCGGTGTACCCACCGACAAACCCGGCCCGCCCTCCCGGAACGGCGGCCGTCGAGTTCCATGGTGCCCGTCGGGCCGCTCGCCCCGGAGGAGTCGCACACGACCGCGGGGTGCCGTGCCCGTCGGTGAGGGCACCCCGGTTGTGTTTCGCGGCGGAGAGAGAGTGCTCACGGGATCGCCGTCGGCACCTCCTGTGGAGGCACTGTAGGGCAGCGGCGGGGGTGCCGACGGCCGCCGCTGGGGGTGCGGGCCCATTATCGGTGTCCGATACAGTGGAGAACAGGTGAGACAGGGACGGCGCACGGCCGGTGGACGGCTGGGCCCGGCTGCGTCCGGGGCAGGGGGCTTGGCCGCCGGATGGGCCGATCGGCTCCGCACGGGTAAGGGAACGGTTGGTCATGGCTGCGTCGCATTCACCCGGACCCACGCCTCGGTCGGCCGGAACACCCGGGTGTCCCGGTGCGGTGGCCGGCGAGGCGACCGCGGTATCGGCCGCGCCCCGGCCCGGTACGAAACCGGCCGCGGGTACCGCCTATCGCGCGGATCTGGACGGTCTGCGTGGAGTGGCGATCGCGCTGGTGGTGGTGTTCCACATCTGGATGGGCCGGGTATCCGGCGGTGTCGACGTCTTCCTGGTGTTGTCCGGCTTCTTCTTCACCGGTTTGCTGCTGCGCCGGGCCGGCAATACCGGCTCGGTAGGGGTGTGGTCCACCGTGCGCCGGACCCTGCGGCGTCTGCTGCCGGCGCTGGTCGTGGTGCTCGTCGCGGTCCTCAGCGCTGCCGTGGTGTTGCGTCCCTATACGCAATGGGCGGATATCGCCGTCCAGACGCTGGCGTCGCTGTTCTACTACCAGAACTGGCAGCTCGCGTGGACGTGGTCGGACTATCTGGCCGCGGACCCGTCGGTGAGCCCGCTGCAGCATCTGTGGTCGATGTCGGTCCAGGGGCAGTACTACGCGGCTGCGCTGCTCGTCGTAGCGGTGGTGACCGCGGTGTGCCGGTACCTGGGATATCAGGGGCGGATGCGGGCAGTACTGGGGGTTGTCCTCACCGTGGCCGCGGCCGCGTCGTTCGTGTATGCGGCGCACGGTACGGCCACCTATCAGGGCTGGAACTACTACGACAGCTTCGCCCGGGCGTGGGAGTTGCTGGCCGGCGCGGGCCTGGTGCTCTTCGCGTCGAGCCGGTCACCGGCACGACCCTTACGGCAGGTACTGGCTTGGTCGGGACTGGCCGGGGTCGTCGGCTGCGGCTGGCTGATCGTCGACGGCGCAAACCGCTTTCCGGGCCCGGCCGCGCTGCTACCTGTCGGCGCCTGTCTGGCGCTCATCTTGTCCGGTACCGGTGTCGCCCCGGAGGACCGGCCGTGGCCGAACCGGATTCTGGCCACCCCGGTCGCACGCAAGCTCGGCGATATCGCCTACCCCCTGTACCTGTGGCACTGGCCGATCCTGATCTTCTACCTCGCCTACCGCGACCAGCCGCGGGCGGGTCTGGCCGGTGGGCTCGCGATCGTCGTGTTGTCGGTGATGCTCGCCTGGTGCACGCATCGCTGGGTCGAACAGCCGCTCCGGCTGCGCTCCGGGTCCGGGCCCGCGGGTGACGCGTCCTCGCGGTACCGGCGGGTGACGGGAGTGGCGGTGTCGGCGGTAGCGGTCGCGATGGTCGCGGTAACAGTCGCCTGGCAGGTGCTGGTCGTGGGCCGGGCGACCGTGCCCGGTGCGCTCGACCCCGTCCGCTATCCCGGTGCGGAGGCGCTCGCGTCCGGTGCGCCCGTTCCGGAAGCCCGGGTGCGTCCGAGCCCGTTGGAGGTCTCGGCCGATCTGCCGCCCTCGACGGTGGACGGCTGTATCGCCGATTGGGACACCCGCGATGTCGTGACCTGTACCTACGGCGACTCGGACGCGGAGCGCACCCTGGCCATGGCGGGGAGTTCGCATGTGGAGCACTGGTTGCCGGCTCTGCAGGTCCTCGCCGAACAGCATAATTTCCGAATCCGGACCTACCTCAAGATGGGCTGCGCACTGACACTCGCGGAAGACGCCACCTACAAAGGTGAGGCCATCCCGGACTGCCGCGACTGGTCCCGGGACGTCATCGACCGGCTGGGAACCGACCGGCCCGACTGGGTGTTCACCATCGGCACCCATCCGCGTCTGGAAAGCGGTGACGAAACCCCACCCGGTTATCTCGACGTCTGGGCGGCGCTGGCCGATCAGGGCCTGAATGTGATCACGATCCGCGATACTCCGTGGCTGCGCCGCGATGGCGGCGTCCCGTACCGGGCCGGTGACTGTCTCGCCTTCGGCGGGTCCGCGGCCGGTTGCGGGATGCGCCGTATCGATGCGCTGGACGAGATCAACCCCGGCCTCGAACCTGCGTCGTACTTTCCGAATGTCTTCCCCATAGACCTCAGTGACGCCGTGTGTACGGATGACCTGTGCCCGGTCGTCGTGGGAAATATTCTCGCCTACCACGACGAACACCATCTGAGCGCCAGCTTCTCCCGATCCCTGGCCGGCCCACTCGGGCGCGCGTTGCATCCCCTGCTGGGATGGTGGTGACGGCGCCCGGATGAACCGTGCGGATCAGCTGTTTTCGCAGCCGATTCCATTACCGTCGCGGTCCAGGTCGTATTCGTCGGGGCCGATCACTCGAACCTGCCCGGTGTACTCGGGCCCGTTACCACTGCCACCCGCGCAGTCGACGTCGCTGGTGACGGGGACGCAGGGTTCGTAGGAGGAGTGGCATTCCGCGGGCTGGGCTGCGGCGGGCTGGGCGGCGACGACGGTTCCGGCGGCGGCGAAGGCGAGTGCGGCCGAGCCCAGCAAGGCGAGTGTTCTCATGGCGTCTTCTTTCAGAGGGGTTGACGAACGGCAGAAGTTTCGCACGGAAGTGGGCTCCGAGAACCTATTTAGACGGAAAAGAGACCTATAAAATAAGCTGTTATCGAATACTTACGGTTTTGCCTCGGTCGTCGCTCTTGCGGGGAACCGGTGCGCGGGTGAGGGTGTTGTTCCGGCGAAATCCCCGATGATCTGGAGGTCGGCCCATGGAAACACCGCAGGTCAACGAACTATTCGACCCAGCGACGGAGTTCGGTGCACGGGTTGCCGCGCGCCTGGCGCGTGAGGAGATCATCTGGCTGACCACCGTCGGCCCGACCGGCACTCCGCAACCGAACCCGGTCTGGTTCCACTGGCAGGCGGGGTCCTTCCTCATCTTCAGTCAGCCCGACCGGCCCAAGCTCCGCAATATCGCCCGCGACCCCCGGGTGGCGCTGCATTTCAACAGCACCGGATCCGGCGGCGATATCGTTGTTTTCGGCGGTCCCGCCCGGCTCGAACTGACCACCGACCCGGATGAGGTTGCGGCCTATCTCGAGAAGTACCAGGACGGGCTGGCAGGCCTGTCGATGACGGCCGAGCAGTTCCGTGCGGAGTATTCGGTGCCGATCCGGGTGATCCCCGACCGACTCCGGGGTTTCTGAATACCCTGCCGCGGCGGCTCGTAGTGGCCGAACGCACTTCCCCGCCGGGTTGCGATCGATTCGCTACACCAATAATGTTCCGACGCAGGAGATGTCCCAACTGAGACAACTTCTGCTCTGTTGTTGTTGCTTTCATTGGAGTTCCAAGGCATTGGCCAAGTCCCTACCGTCGTCCGAAACCGGCACTGTCGGCTGCCCGTACTCCGCCCCCGCCCGAACCGGTACCCCGCCGCGCGTCGCTCTGTACACCGAGGAGTACGCCGCCGATCCGCATCATTGGTTCACTCAAATGCGTCGTAGGCACGAAACTCTCGCGCCGGTGGAGTTGGCGCCGGGTATTCCGGCCACTTTGGTGATCGGCTACCACACTGCCATCCGGATTTTCAATGACCCCGAACACTTTCCGGCCGACGCGCGCTCGTGGGAGAAGTCCGTCCCTGCCGATCACCCGCTCATGCCGATGATGGCGTGGCGGCCCAATGTGATGCGCAGTACCGGACGAGAGCATGCCCGGTACCGGCAGGCGATCACGGCCGCACTCGACGGGGTCGATCTGTTCTCCATGCACCAGAACGTCGAAGCGGTTGCCACCCCGCTGATCAACGACTTCTGTCTGGACGGCAAAGCCGAACTCATCGGTCAGTACGCCTTTCCGCTGACCTTCCAGGTGCTCAACGCCATGCTGGGTTGCCCGCCGGATATCGGGCAGTACATCGCTGCCGGTATGGCCGCCATGTTCGAAGGTGGTTCCGCCGCTACCGAAGCGGATGCCCAGATCAACGAAGGGCTCCTGGAGCTGGTCGCGCTCAAGCGCGCCGAACCCGGCCGGGACGTCACCTCCCGGCTGCTGGCGCACCCGGCGCAGCTGCAGGACTCGGAGATGGTGCACCAGCTGGCCGTGTTGTACGGGGCGGGTATCGAGCCGCTGACCAACCTGACGGTCAACACGTTGCTTCTCATGATCACCGACCCGCGGTTCACCGGCACATCGTCCTCCGGTGTGGCGCCGACGACCCGGGACGCGCTCAACGAGCTGTTGTACACCGATCCGCCGATGGCGAATTACTGTCTCAGCTATCCGCGGCAACCGATCATGCTCGACGGTGTATGGCTACCGGCCGATCAGCCGGTCCTCATCGGAATGTCGGCCTGCAACAACGATCCGGCGATCCATGCGGGCCAGTACACCGACAACAACGCGCATCTGGCGTGGGGTTCGGGCCCGCATACCTGCCCGGCCCGCTCGATTGGCTATATGGTTGCCCAGAATGCGATCGATCAGTTGCTTGACGCGCTTCCCGAGGTGCAGCTCGCCTGCCGGCCCGAGGAACTGCATTGGCGGCCAGGGCCTTTCCATCGGGCACTCTCATCGATGCCGGTGATGTTTCCGCCGTCGCCACCGCTGGGTCCGTGATGTTGCTGCGGTGTGGCCGGATGCGGCTCCGCCGTGGATGATTCACGCCGACGCGTGCGTACCGGGTCGCGACCCCACAACAGGGGCATGTAGGATTTACGCAACGGATGCCGACGCGTCGTAATTATTCCTGACATATGTCAGGAATGTTATAAAAATGTCAAGGATAACGCTGGGGTCTCGCGCTGTCAGCGGGGCTATCCTAGAATTCTTTGTGGCGCTAATGATTTCAGTTCAGTAAGACCGCTCCCAATCCGCTCTCTTACCAACCACCGTCGAATCCCGTTGATTCGGCTACGCATCGGCAGCACTGTCGTTTTCGGACATGTTCGGCTAGCCGGTGACATCTAGCAGCGCGCAGAACTTGCCGCATCGCCCCGAGGAGGATGTCGTGGCTCAGCCCGTTTTCCTGGACGTCAGGCCAAGTAAGGAACGCATATTAACCCGAGCATTCGAACTCGCGCAAGAGGATCCGGCATTGGCCGAACGTTTGATGCGTGTGAACGAAGTGGCCCGGGGAATCAGAACGGTGGAGGTCTGGGTTACCGACGCCTGTAACCTGCGGTGCAAGGGCTGCTGGTTCTTCGAACACGATATGGACAAGCAGAGCGTCGAAATCCGTGATCTGGGGACGATCCGCGCATTCGCCGAAGATCTCCGCGACAACAAGAAGATCACCAGCACACTGTTGATCGGCGGTGAACCGGCACTCGTCCTGGACCGAGTGCGCGTATTCGCGGAGACGATTCGCAATGTCACGGTGGTGACGAACGGGACGCGGCCGATACCGTACGACGGGCTGGAAGATCTCGCCATCGCAGTATCGCTGTGGGGTGGGGGACCGGTCGACGACGAGTTACGCGGCTACGGAGTCAACGGCCGGCGGATCAGCGGATTGTTCGATAAGGCGTTGCGCACCTATACCGACGATCCGCGAGCCACTTGGGTTTACACGCTCAGCGAGGCCGGGATGCCGTACCTCGAACGCACCGTCGAGGCCATCGCCGAAAACGGTAACCAGATCAACTTCGGTTACTACAGCGACAACGGCACAGATCCCACCGCCCGGCTGCACAACGAAGAACGGGCCATCGAGGAAATGACCCGGATGCGCGAAACCTACCCCGATACCGTTATCGGCGACCCGTATTACTTCCGCACGCTGGTCACGGGGCGTACACATTGGGGTACCTTCGGCGCCGAAACCTGCCCCAGTATCAGCAACGATCACCCCGCGCACGCCGAGCGCCTGACCGAGGGGCATCCGATCGTCGGCCGGTTCAACGCGTACCGGACCGACCAGAGCGTCCAGTACTGTGCCACCACCGGGGACTGTGACAACTGCCGGGACAGTCAGGCCGTATGGAGCTGGTTGCTCGTCAATATGCATCGTTTCCTGGGCGATCTCGACCACCTGAACACCTGGGTGAATCTGGCCGAAAACTTCTACCGCCAGTACTACTGGTCCAGCTATCATCCCGCCCGGCAGGTCACCGCCCAGCCGGCGGTCGGCGCATAGGGGCGGGTAGCGACCGATCATGGCAGCAATGTCTCTGGAAAAGGCACGGCTCTTCTCCGATGTCCTTCGTGGCGACCCGGGTGCGCGGATCCTCTGGGCCCGCCCCGGGTCCGATCGGCACCGGGAATACGAGAAGGTCCGTGCCCGGGGCGCGCTGGCCACCAGCCGCCGCGGCCTGCTGTTCACCGCCTCACACGGACTGTGTCAGCAGGTGCTCACCAGCGGCGATTTCGGGCCGGCGCCGATCGGTGCGTCGGCACGCCGGCGCCATGCCACCGGCGACGTCACGCTCGTCCATCCGGTCGACGATTCCTTTCTCAAGCTGGAACCACCCCGGCACACGGAATTGCGGTCCTTGGCCGCGCCGACGTTCCACCGGCGCGAACTCGCTGACCTCACGCCCCGGATCGAAAAGAGTGTCGAGCACTGCCTGAACGAGCTCCCGCGTGGCGGGGTCACCGACCTGGTCACGAACTATGCCGAAGCCGTTCCGATGGCGATGATCTCGCATATTCTCGGCTTACCGCAGACGGATGCCCCGCGCTTCGCCGCCTGGGGCAACGTTCTCGCCTCGTTGCTGGACGGGGCCAGAACAGCGCAGGAAAGGGAGCGTTCCCGAGCTCTCGTCACCGAGATGACAGCGTATTTCAAGGATCGTCTGGAGCAGGCCGAACCGGAGAGTGCCGGCCTCATCCCCGGTCTGGCACAGCAATGCCCGGCGCAGCTGACCCTGCGCGAGGCCATCGCCACCTGCAGCATGCTGCTGGTCGGCGGTTTCGGCACCACCACACATCTGCTGGGAAATGCCCTGCACATGCTGCTACGGGAGCCCGGCCTCCATCCGGCCGACGGTGATTACACAGCGGTGATCGAAGAATCGCTGCGTTACGACACTCCCGTCCAGTACGTCGTCCGAGTAGCGAAAACCGATACTCGGCTTGCCGATCGCGCCATCACCGCCGGAACGCCGATCGTGCTGCTCCTCGCCGCAGCGAATCGCGACCCGGAAATCTTCACCGACCCACACGTATTCGACCCCCGGCGCCGGGAACCGCACCGCCACCTCACCTTCGGTGCCGGAATCCACTTCTGTATCGGTGCCGCGCTGGCCCGTGCGGAAGCGGCCATCGCGGTCCGGCGCTTCTTCGAAAGGTTTCCGGACGCACGCATCGCAGGTAAGACCGAACCCCTGCAATCGCGCGCGCTCCACGGGTTGCGCGGGCTGCCCGTCGTCCTCGAGAGCTGATCACATCCGCTCGGTGTCGTGCAGATAGCGCCCGAGCAGACCGGCTGCCACCAGCATCGCGACCCCACGCGCGGTGAGTGCGCGCTGCCAGTCGTCGAGCGCGGCGGCGAGGGCAGCTGTGCCACCGGCCGTGCGGATCTGCTCCACCACGGTGGCGATATGGGCGAGGCCGTAGCCGCCGCGCCGCAACAGGTGGGCGAGTTCGGCGTCGCGGATATCGGGTGCGTGGAAGACCCGATATCCGGTCGCCGGATCGCGCACCGGGGTGAGGATGCCGGCGGTTTCCCATTTGCGCAGGGTCGCGGGGGTGAGGCGGAGGTGGTGGGCGAGTTCGCCGACAGTGCGGGTGGTGGCGGTGGCGTGGTCCGCGGTGGCGCCGGGCCCGGAGGTCAGATGGCCGATCGCCCTACGCACCGTGTCGAGGGTTTCGCGGTCGCGCAGCAGCTGGTGGTGGCCGCGGTCGATGAGCTCCAGGGCGGTGTCGAGGCCGCCCTCGTGTACTTCGGTCATGATCCGTCCGGCGAGGGCGTGGCCGTATGCGGTGACCAGGGCGAGGTAGGCGCGCAGCGCCGCGGCGTGCGCTTCGGTGTAGATGCGGTAACCGCCGGCGGTGCGTTCGGCGGCGGGAATGAACCCGTCGCGTTCGTAGTTCCGGACGGCCTGGGTGGAGAGTCCGTGCTCGCGGGCGAGGTCGGCCGGGCGCAGTGTGCTCACCGTTTGAGACTATATTCCACTGTCCCCAGGTAAATGATGGAGAAGTCTCAACCGATCTTTCAAAGATACGATCGAAGAGATGAACTTCGATACGGAAATCTTCGATATCGGCTCCGCCGGCCTGCTGGGATTCGGTGAACCGACCCACGTCGAACCCGCCTTCGGCTGGACCCGCAACGAGCTGTTCGCCGAGTTGGCGGGCCGCGGCTTCCGGTCGATAGCACTCGAAAGCGATCGCGTGGCCGCGCTCGTCGTCGACGCCTACGTGCGACAGGGCGCCGGCACCCTGGACGAGGCCATGGGGGCAGGGTTCTCGCACGGTTTCGGTGAACTGGAAGCCAACCGGCAGCTGGTTGCCTGGATGCGGGAATACAACGAGAACCGGGCTGCCGAAGACCGTGTGGCGTTCCACGGCTTCGACGGGTCGATGGAGACGATGAACGCACCGAGTCCACGCCGGTATCTCGAATACGCCCGCGACTATCTGGGTCTCGATCATGACGTGGCCGGTCTCGCAGGGGCGGACGAACGCTGGCACCGCACGGAGGCAGTCATGGACCCGGACGAATCTCCCGGTGCCACCCGCGAAGCCGGCGATCTCCGGGTGCTGGCCGACGATATGCTCACCGAGCTCTACGCACGGGCGCCGGAAATGGTGGCGAAAACCTCGCAGACCCAATGGCTCCGGGCCGAAACCCAGCTGACGGCCGGACTCGGGATGCTGCGGTACCACCGGCAGGCAGCGCAACGTATCGAACAGGAAGCCCGCTGGACAGGGATGTGCGCCACCCGGGACGCACTCATGGCCCGGAACCTCCTGGATATCCGACAGGTCGAGAGCAGGCGGGGTGCGACCTTGGTGTTCGCCCACAACCTGCACCTGCAGCGCAATACGAGCCGGATGCGCCTGGGCGATATGGACCTGGAATGGTCCGGCGCCGGCGCCATCGCCGGATCGCTACTGGGTTCCCGGTACGCCGTCGTCATCGGCAGTCTGGGGTGCGACGACACCATCGGTATGCCGGAACCCGAAGGCGGCACCTACGAGGGTTTCCTGCAGGGACGGGTTGCCACCCGAGGGTTCGTAGCGCCCTCCGAAGTCCCCGCCGCCACCACGCGAATCGACCACACACCGGCTCACGGCTATTTCCCGCTCGACCGGGAGACGATAGCTGAGGCGGATGCGATCCTGCATATCCACGACGGTGCCGGCTACCGAGGTGGATTGCCGAATCCGCACCCGTCGACTGCACCGCAACTCCGATAAGCCCCCTCGGCCGGTATCCGGTACTCGGACGCCCGCGGAGCCTGACTTCCTGCGCCCTCGTCGCCGCGCGGGGCCACTCGTGTGGTCGCGTGCGGGGACGCCCGTCGAGTACGACGGTCCGGAAGCGGTCGGATGTCGAGCGGAGCGGCAGCATTGCGGTGGTGAAATGTGAGGTCGGCATCGGCGCGCGATGCGAACGAATATCCTGGCGCAACCGGCCGGTGGCCACGCAATCCGGAGATCGGCACGATGCGCCGGCGGCCGCGCCGATCCCGGCACCACGTGATGTCGTGTCGACGCAACTCAATTCGGGTCGACCGATAATCGGCGACTGTGGAGTCTCTCGGTAGTGGCCCCGGTCCTGGGCTACAGGTCTGTGAACCGCTGCCGCGGAGTTCGCCCGGTACAGGTTCCGCGCAGCTGCGGATCCCGGTAACCGCTGACGCCGCCGCGGCCCGGCCGGTGTCTTCAGCGGGCGAAAGTTGCGGCGTGGGCGGCGGCGGTGAGCCGGATGAGATCGGCGGCATCGGTATCGTCGAGCACCGCGAACGCCGGGGCGATCAGCGTATCGGTGATCGATTCCGCCTGCTGCCAGCGGTCGCGGATATCGTCGGTGATCTCCTCGAAGGGTTCGGGCCAGCCGTACCAGCGGGCCTGCCCGGGGCCGTCGTTCAGCGGGGAGCCGGAGACCAGGACCGCCTGTAGCGGGGTGATGCCGGATGCGCGCACGGCCATCAGGTGCAGGCCGCCGCGGAGTTCGCGCAGGACGTGTGCGAGTTGCATGACTCGCGCGGCCGGGTCGGTGGGCAGGGGCATTGCCCGCCAGCCCGCGAACAGCGGAGTCCCGGCGGGATCGGCCGCCGCGGCAACGGTTTCCATGAGTGTTGCGAGGCGCGCGGCATCCTCGAACGCGCCGAGTTTGCGGCGGCCGAATTCCTGGCAGGCCTGTGCGTAGCGCTGCGCGGCTTTCTCGGCGGGCATCGAAACCGATTCCCACGCGGTACGGATCGAATGCCCCGGAAAGAACCCGAACGCCGCGGTGACGACATCGGCATCCACCTCGCCGAGGACGCCGCCTCGGCCACGGGTGTAGGGGCCGAAGAATTCGTCGATACCGGTTTCGGCGGCGTAGGTACGTGCCTCCCGGGAGAACATGAATCCGCCGCCGAGTTCCTGGATATGTTTGTTCACCGTCGCGCCGATCGACATTCCCGGCTCCTTCTCGTCTTGGCCTCTTTCGGTCACGGTAGCGCGTTCTTACGCTGTACGGAAGGGTGGTTCCGGCGCGGACCCTCCTGTATCGCAGTGGCCTTCGGTCCGGCGCTCGGAGAGGACCGGACGGTCGGCGGGCCCGGTGCCGGTGCCCGCGCCGTGCTCGCCGACCGCCCAGGAGTGCGTCCGGGAGCTCGGTGCGCGAGCTGCTTGCCTGGTCAGTCGGCAGGGTGCGCGGGTGACAGCCGGGTATTCACCGTCGGCACGGATGGTGTCACCGAGGTACGGGTGACGGGGCCGGTGTGGCGCGACCAGGTGTGGCGGCAAGTGTTCGAGAAGCGGCGGCCGCGCGCCGGCGCGACGGTCGGACACTCGCACCGGCGAACATAAGGGGCCACGGGCCGGGTTTCGGGGGTTCGAGTCAGACCAGGGCGCTTCTGTTCTGTGCGTAGGCGATGACGTCCTCGGTGTAGGCCGGTAGTTCGCGGCCGAGGAAGCACCCCCGGAGGTGTTCTACCGCGTCGTCGAGTTCCGGCCCCGGCCCGCGGCCGGCCAGCAGGACGACGATCGTCTCCCAGGTGCCGATATGTGGATCCGCGCGGGCCAGGAGTTCATCGAGGTAGCGGTCCGGTTCGACCAGTTGCAGTGCGCGGCGTGCGCAGGCGTGGATCCGGCGGGGGAGTTCGGCGCGGACCGTGTCGATATCCGATTGCAGGACATGCCCGTCGGGGGCGGATCGCAGGCTCCACGGCCCCATCGGGTCGCCGGAGGCGTTTGCGGTGGTGAGCAGATCGGGGCCCGTGGCCTGTTCCAGTGGTATCGCGGGCAGGCCCAGCCGGGTATTGCGCCAGTTGCCGAATTCCCACCACGCGGCCGGTGTGGCGGTGAGGTGCAGGTCGAATCGGAGCACCTGGTGCCCGTCGGTCCAGGTGCGGGACGCCCGGGTGCGCCCGACGGCGGCGACACCGCCCGGTTCGACCCGTACCCAGCGCGGATCGCTGCCGTGGAATCCGTACGGTTCCAGCAACTTCTGCGTTTCCCGCAGTAGACGGCGCAGCGCCGGATCGGGTCGGACCATCCCGGCAGAGTATCGAGTGGGTCCGACAGGTTCCCAATGCGCAGCTCACCCGCCCGGCCAGGGCATACCGCCGGCCCCTGGATCAGGTGGTATCCAGGAGACCGGCGTGAACGCCAGTGCGATGGGAGTTTCCCTACCCGGACGAGCTCGCGTACTTGGCGGCGTAGCGGTCCGCGTATTCCTGGCGGGTGGTGGTGGACAGGTCGACATCGGCGCCCTTGGCGCGCAACGCGCCGACCGTCGCTTCTTCGCGGGTCTGATGGGCGAAGGGATCCCAGTTCAGGAAGCGGCAGGCGTTCTGCCAGGTGATCTTGTCGATATCGGAATCGTCGGCGCCGGCCTCCTCGAGTTCCTCCAGCACGAATTCCGGGGCACCCGGCCACAGCGAATCCGAATGCGGGTAGTCGCATTCCCAGGCGATATTGTCGATCCCGATCTCGTGACGGAGCTTCAGCGAGGTCGGGTCGGTGACGTAGCAGGCCATGACATGCTCACGGAACACCTCGCTGGGCATCTTGCCGCCGAAATCGCGGCGCAGCCAGCGCTGGTTGGTGTAGTGCCGGTCGGAGCGGTCCAGGAAGAACGGGATCCAGCCGACACCCCCCTCGGACATCGCGACCTTCAGTTTCGGGTAGCTGCGGAAGGCCGGGCCCCACAGCAGATCCTGGACACCGATCAGCGAGATACTGGGCGCGAGGACCATCAGATTGTCGATCGGCGCGTCCGGGGCCAGTTTGAGCACACCGAAACCCTGTCCGATGTGCAGGTTCATGACGGTGTCGTTATCGCAGAGCGCCTGGAACACCGGGCCCCAGTAGTCGATATCGTGGTAGCTGGGCAGGCCGTCGATATGCGGCAGTTCGGGCATGGTCACCGAACGGCAGCCCTTGGCGGCGAGCCGGTTGATCTCGTCGACGGCCAGCTGTGGTTCCCACAGCGGCAGAATGCCGATCGGGATGAACCTACCCGGGTAGGCGCCCGCCCATTCTTCGATATGCCAGTCGTTGTAGGCGGAGATCATCGCGACGGTGATCTCATCCATCCCGCCGCGGCTCAGATGGCCGGCGCTGAAGCCGGTGAAGGTCGGGAAGCACATGGAGCCCAGCACGCCGTTGGCATCCATATCGCGTACGCGGTCGTGGATGTCGTAGACCGCGGGCCGCATCTCGGCGTAGCCCGCGGGATCGTAGCCCCACTCTTCGGGTGGCCAGGAGACGACCGCGTTGAGGCCGGTGACGCCGGTCGGCCGGTCCCGGTAGATCCAGCGGTCGATGCCCTGGTCGTCCACGACGACCTTGGGTACGTACTCGGCGTATTTCTTCGGCACGTGGTTGTCGAACATATTGCGCGGCTCGACCACGTGGTCGTCGATGCTCACCAGGATCATGTCGTCGATATTCACCGGATTCCTCGCTGTTCATGGTCGACGCCGGGCGCGCCCGGGCTGGGAGAGTAAAAGTCTCCGATTATGAGAATTACGCTCTCGGTTGTGTTCGACGATACACCGCGGCCGGTGCCGGGTCGAGACGATCGGAGCGGATCGTGGAAGTGCTCGGGCGTGCTCAGCGCAACTGGTCTTTCATCACCTTTCCGGTCGCGTTGAGCGGTAGTTCGTCGAGGAATACCACCGACCGCGGCACCTTGTAGCCGGCCATTCGCTCCTTGGCCCAGGCGATCAGGTCGGCTTCGCGGACCGCTTCGCGCGCCACCACGAATGCCTTGCCCACCTGCCCCATGCGTTCGTCGGGTACCCCGATCACCGCGGCCTGGGCGACCGCCGGATGCTCCAGCAGGAAGCCTTCGATCTCGGCCGGGTAGGCGTTGAATCCGCCGACGATGTACATATCCTTCTTGCGCCCGATAACTTTCAACCGGCCGCCTTCGTCGAGACTGCCCAGATCGCCGGTGTGCAGCCAGCCGTCGGCGTCGATCGCCGCGGCGGTGCCTTCGGGATCGTCCAGGTAGCCCTGCATCACGCTGTACCCGCGGATGAGTACTTCCCCGTCGTCGGCGATACGCAGTTCGATACCGTCGCAGGCGGTTCCCGCGGTGGTGGCGATCTGCTCGAAGGTGTCGCCGGGACGGGACGCGGTCGCCGTACCCGCTTCGGTGAGCCCGTAGCCGGTCATGATCGACTGGAAGGGCAGTTCCTGGCGGACCCGGCGGATCAGGTCGACCGGGATATCGGCGGCCCCGGTGACCGCGGCCCGCAGCGACGAGATATCGCGTGTGCCCTCGTATTCGAGCAGAGAATGGTAGAGGGTCGGCGCACCCGGGAGCATGGTGACCCGTTCCTTCTCCACCAGCTCGAGCACCTCGGCGACATCGAACACCGGCACCGGCAGCATGGTGGCGCCGCGGATGAGCGAGGAGACGATTCCCGCCTTCAGCCCGAAGGTGTGGAAGAACGGGTTCACCATCAGATAGCGATCACCCTCGCGGAGATCGGCGAGATCGCACCATTCCGCGTAGAGCCGCAGCGTCTGCAGATGATTCATCATCACGCCCTTGGGGCGTCCCGTGGTGCCCGAGGTGTAGATGATGTCGGCGATATCGGTGCCGGCCATCTCGCGTTCGAACGGTGCGCCGCTGCCGAGAAAATCCGACTTCAGGTCGAAGACCGGCACTCCGGGCGGCGCGGGATAGTCGGCGCCGAGGAAGCCCTTCTGGACAAGTAGCGCTTTGGCGCCGCTGCGGCGGATCACATCGGCCGCTTCCTCGGCTTTGAACCGGGTGTTCACCGGCACCAGCACGCCGCCCGCGGTCAGCAGGCCGAGCGCGGCGATAATCCATTCGGCGGAATTGGGCGCCCAGATGGCCGCCCGGTCGCCCTTGCCGATCCCGGCTTCGGCATACGCGCCCGCGGCCCGCCGGATGCGGTCCGCGAGTTCGGTATAGGTCAATCGCAGGTCCCCGTCCACGACCGCTTCGGCGTCACCGAAGCGGTCGGCGGTGGACAGGGCCAACTGCGGGATGGTCTCCCAGGACATAGGGTTCCGTTCAGACCTTCAGCAGGCGCGCGAGGTTGCCGCCCATGATCTTGGCCTGGTTCTCCAGCGGCATATCCTTGATTTCGTTGATGTAGCGCGCCGGCTCGGCCAGCCCCTCGGGATGCGGCCAGTCGGAGCCGAACAACACGTGATCGACACCCATGACGTCCGACAACCGCTGCAGGTCTTCTTCCCAGAACGGGCTGACGTAGAGGCTCTGCTTGATGGCTTCTACCGGATCGCGGAAGCCGAAGCCCTCCGGGGCCTTCTTGTAGACGTCGGTCAGTTGCTGCAGCAGCGGCTCGAGCCAGGCGGAGCCGTTCTCGATCACGGAGATCTTCAGGTCCGGGAAGCGGTTCAGCGCACCGTGGCACACCCAGGACGCGACCGCGTCGGTAACCGGGCGCCACTGGTTGGTCATCGCGAAGGTATTGGTCTTGAACGGCAGCATCTCCAGGGCGCTGCCCTCCCACTCGGCGTCGAACCGCGAGTAGCCGCTATCGGAGGAGTGCATGGTGACCAGCACGTCGAGTTCGACGACCCGTTTCCAGAACGGATCGAACTCGGGCAGTGCGAACGACCGCATACCGCGCAGGCCGGGTACCGGGGCCGGGCGGATCAGGACCGCCTTGGCGCCGTGCTCGACGACGGCCCAGTTGAGCTCCTCGATCGCCTTCTCGACGATCGGCAGGGTGATCACCGGGACGGTGAAGATCCGGCCGGAGTGCACGAAGCTGCCGTCCTGGCCCCAATCCTCCAGCATCCACTGGTTCAGCGAGTGGATTACCGCATGGATCAGTTCGGGGTGGTGGCGCATCCGTTCCTCGACCAGGCTGGCCAGGGTGGGGAACATGAGCGCACGTTGCAGTTGGAGGTCGTCCATGACCTTCAAGCGGGCCTCCGGATTGCGGAAGGCGTCGATCGCCTTCATCGACTTGCCGAAGATCTCGCGGCGGCTCTTGCCTTCCGGGTTGCCGTGCTTGAAGTACTCCTCCATGGCGCCGGGACGGGCCACGACGTCGAAGGTCGGGTTGGGGATGTACTCGCTGATCTGGCCGAGCACCGCGATTTTGGTGCGGCCGTTGATCTCGATGTACTGGATGGCCCCGTCGTATTCCTTGGGCAGGTGCCGGGTCAGCGCTTCCTTTGTCTCGTAGAGATGGTTGTCCGCATCGAAGAGCTGGTACGGCAGCTCGACTTCACTCATGGAATCCTCCTTGGCTATTAATGAGAATCGTATTCTCATTATGGTTCGGTCGCAACGGCCTCGGTGTGCGCTGTGGCCAGATCACGCCGGATGGCGAATTTCTGGATCTTTCCGCTGGGGGTGCGGGGGAAGTCCGCGACGATATGCAGTTCCTCGGGCCACTTCTGTTTGGCCATACCGGCCTGTTCGAAATGGGTTCGCAGGGCTGCGAGATCAGGTTCCGGATGCGACGGCAGGCAGCGCACCACCGCGGCGGTGCGTTCGCCCAGGCGTGGATCGGGCACCGCCACCGCCACACCCTCGGCCACGCCGGGGAGGGTGAGCAGCACTTCCTCCACCTCGAGCGCGCTGACGTTCTCGCCGCCGCGGATGATGATGTCGGATTTGCGATCGGTGATCGTCAGGTAGCCGTCCGCGTCGAGCGCGCCGATATCGCCGGTGTGGTACCAGCCGTCCGCGTCGAAGGTGCGGGCGGTGAGTTCGGGGTCGGTGTAGCCCAGGCACAGATCGGGTCCGCGGCTGATGATCTCCCCGTCCGCCCCCAGCCGGACCTCCACCCCCGGTAGTGCGTTGCCGTCGGTGAACATCCGTTTCGCGGCCGGCGCGGTGGACATCGAACCGGTGATCGAGGGATGCTCGGTGCTCCCGTAGGAGCGGAACACTGTGATCCCGAGATCCTCGAGCCGGGTGCTGACCGCGGCCGGTACCGCCGCGCCGCCGAGTCCGGCATAACGCAACTGTGCGAGGTGGGTGGGTTTGTAGTTCGGGTGGTCGAGCAAGCTGGTGACGAAATAGCTGACTCCGCCGCCGACGCAGATGTTCTCGGCTTCCATCAGCTCGAGGACCCAGCCCGGATCCCAGAGGTCGAGCAGGTGGATGGGGGCCCCGTCGAGCACCGGGATGAGCAGGGCGTTGAGCATGCCGATGAAATGCCCGACCGGGGCCGAGGTGAGCTGATCGCCCCGGTCCGGCGGATACATCCCGGCAAGCTGTCGTACTTCGTAGCCCAGGGTGTTGTGGCTGTGCACGACCCCTTTGGGTGCCCGGGTGGTGCCGGAGGTGAAGGCGATACAGGCGGGGCTGTCCGGATCGGTGGTCAGCGTGCCGGTCAGTGGTTCGGGGTCGAGCAGATCCTCGAAATCCCGGTCGACCACGCCCACCACCGGTACGCCGGCGCACAGTTGCGGGTCGAATTCGTTCTGCCCGAAGCGTTCACAGGTGATGAACGCTTTCGGCCCGACGGCGCCGAGGATGTAGCCGAGCTCTTTGCGGCCGTAGAAATGCGCGATGGGCACCACCGTGGTGCCCAGCAGGGCGCACGCCCAGTAGGTGGCGGCGGCCTCCATCCAGTTCGGTAGCTGGAAGGCGACGATATCGCCGGGGCCCACACCGCGCCGATGCAATCCGGCGGCCAGTCGCCGGGCGGTCCGTTCCACATCGCCGAATGTGCCGGTGTACGGGCGGATGCGCGAGTGCACCGCGAAGGTCGTATCGGGGGCCGCCGCGAGACCGCGGGCGAGGAGTTCGCCGAGTGTTTCGTCGCTCCACCAGCCTGCTTCGCGGTAGCTCCGGGCCAGGTCGGCGGGAACCCGGCGGGTGAACAGATCGGGCGCGGTGGTGGAGCGTGACCGTGCGGGGTCTTCGCTCGTGTGCCCTGAATGTGGCATATATCGAACTCCCGATCCGAGCGCCGGAAACCAGCGGGAAAGTATATGGTTCTCTATGTAAGAGAATCATATTTCCGTCGAGGAGAACAAGACGTGATCGAGCTCGAACTGGCGGACGGACTGGCCGTCGTCACCATCAACCGCCCGCACGCTCGCAATGCCATCGCGCTGGACACGATGGACGAGCTCGGCAAAGCGATCGACGGGGCGGCCGGCGCGCGGGCCCTGGTGATCACCGGCGCCGGCGACAAGGCCTTCGTCTCCGGCGGCGACCTCAAGGAACTCGCCGCGCTGCGTACTCATGAACAGGCCGCGGCAATGGCGAACAAGATGCGGCAGGTATGCGACAAACTCGCCGGGTTCCCCGGGCCGGTGATCGCTGCTCTCAACGGGCACGCTCTAGGTGGTGGGGCCGAGGTGGCCGTCGCGGCCGATATCCGGATCGCGGCGGCCGATATCAAGATCGGGTTCAATCAGGTCGCGCTGGCGATCATGCCTGCCTGGGGCGGAGCCGAGCGGCTGACGCGACTGGTCGGGCGGAGCCGGGCGCTCCTGCTGGCCGGTTCGGGGGAGATTCTCACCGCGCCCGACGCCGAACGGCTGGGTCTGGTGGACCGGGTCCTACCGCGCGCGGAATTCGACGCGGGCTGGCGTTCGCTGGCCCGGGCGCTGGCCAACCCGTCGGCCGGCGCGATCAAACGAGTGGTCGACGGTGTCACTGCGCAGGAGGCGGTGGACGCCTTCGCCGAACTCTGGGTGTCCGACGCGCACTGGGCCGCGGCGGACCGGGCCATGAATCGCGGTAAATGATTTCGGTACGCCTACTGCTCGGGTTCGAGCAGATCGATCTCGCGTCGGGCGAACGCGAAGGTTTCGGCGTGCCCGGCGGTCATCCCGAGCGCCTGCTCGAGCACCACCATCCGGGCGGCGCTGGTCATCAGCACCGACAGTACGTCGGCGGGGAAGCGGCTCGTATCGACCCCATAACCCTCGAGCATCCGGCTCAGGGCCTCGGTCTGGGCGGCACGGAACTGCTCGGAGTAGCGCACCACCTCGGCGCGGACGGCCGGTTTCTGGTTGGCCAGGCCGACGAACTCCATGGTGAACCGCGCCGCGGTGGCATCCGTGCTGAACTCCCACAGGGCGTGCAGCGGACGTTCGGATTTCAAAACCTGCGCCAGGGCTTCGAGTCCCTGGTCGGCGCGGCGCCGGAACAGCTCGAGGAACAACTCGTCCATCGAGCGGAAGTAGTAGTGCACCAGTTGTGGTTTGAGGCCGGCGTGCTCGGCGATGCGCCGGGAGGTCACGGTGGCCCACCCTTGTTCGAGCATCAGCTGTTCGGCGGCGTCCATCAGGACGGTGCGATTCTTGGCGTCGGGTGCGCCGAGCCGGCGGGGTGCTGACATGGTCGTGACTCCTCCTGGATTTCCGCGCGGCCGAGGCGGTCTCGTGATCACCGGGGATGGTATCCCGCGAGCGGCGACTGTTGACGTCCGCGTGCCGCGCATGCTAAGCATGTGCTCAGCATCACATCTGAGCAGTCGCTCAGCAAGGGGCGTTCCGTATCAACCGGTCATCCACGCTCGAGCGCCTATTTCTGCTGACAACAGGAGGTTCCCGTGACCGATTTCGATACGGTCGACTACTTCACCGACCCGGCGCTGGTGCCCGATCCGCACCCCTACTACGACCATCTGCGCGCCAAATGCCCGGTGACGCAGGAACCCAACTACGGCGTCTACGCGGTCACCGGCTACGAGGAAGCCAACGATGTGCTCCGTGATTCGGACACCTTCTCCTCGTGTATCGCCGTGGGCGGTCCGTTCCCGCCGCTGCCGTTCACCCCGGCAGGCGACGACATCACTGCGCAGATCGCCGAACATCGCCAGCAGCTACCGCTGTGGGAACACATGGTCACCATGGACCCGCCGGACCACACCGCTGCCCGCTCGCTGCTCAACAGGCTCCTTGTTCCTTCGCGACTGAAGGAGAACGAGGAGTTCATGTGGAAGCTGGCCGATAAGCAGCTCGACGAATTCATCGACGACGGCCGCTGTGAATTCCTCGGCGCCTACGCCAAGGTCTTCACCCTGCTGGTGATCGCCGACCTACTCGGCGTGCCCGAGGAATACCACGACGAACTACGCGTCAACCTGGCCGGTGGACCCACCGTGGGCTCGATCGACAAGGAGATCGTGCCCATCAATCCGCTGGAATGGCTGGACAATCTGTTCAGCGAGCTGATCTCCGACCGGCGGCGTAACCCGCAGGGCGATGTGCTGACTTCGCTGGCCGAGGCGAAGTATCCGGACGGATCGACGCCCGAGGTCATCGAGGTCGTACGTACCGCGACCTTCCTCTTCGGCGCGGGTCAGGAAACCACCGCCAAACTGCTCGGCAGCGCGATGCAGTTCCTCGTCACCCAGCCGCACCTGCAGGACGTGTTGCGCGCCGACCGCAGCAAGATCCCTGTCTTCATCGAGGAGACGCTGCGGATGCAGGCACCGGTGAAGAGTGGTTTCCGGCTGGCGAAGAAGCCCGTGGAGGTCGGCGATGTACCACTGGCCGCCGGTGACCTGGTGATGGTGTGCCCGGGGGCCGCCAACCGTGACCCTCGGCGCTTCGAGAACCCGCACGTGTTCGACCTGGACCGCCCCAATTTCCGCGAGCACATGGCCTTCGGGCGTGGTGTGCACACCTGCCCCGGCAGCCCACTGGCCCGCGTCGAGGGCCGGGTTTCGCTGGAGCGGATCCTGGACCGGATGCTCGATATCCGGGTGGATCCGGAAAAGCACGGTTCCCTCGACAACCCGGTGTTCAACTTCGAGCCCACCTTCATCCTGCGCGGCCTGAGCGACCTGCACATCACCTACACGCCGAAATCCTGAAATACCCACTATTGCGACGACAGTCGAGCACTGCCGCATCGAGGAAAAGAGGAAGTCATGACCGGACGGGTCGAAGGAAAGGTCGCGTTCATCACCGGCGCGGCCCGCGGCCAGGGGCGCAGCCATGCGGTGCGGCTGGCCGAAGAAGGTGCCGACATCATCGCCATCGATATCTGTAAACCCATCGACACGGCCGAGATCCCCCCGGCGACACCCGCCGATCTCGCCGAAACCGAAGAACTCGTCAAGGCCACCGGTCGCAAAATCGTGACCGCCGAGGTGGACGTCCGCGACGCCGACGCGCTGAAGGAATCCCTCGCCGAGGGCGTCGGGAAACTCGGGCGCCTCGATATCATCGTCGCGAACGCCGGTATCGCCAGCGGCGGCGACACCCTGGCCGAAACCGACGAGAACGTCTGGCAGGAAACGATCGATATCAACCTCAGCGGTGTGTGGAAATCGGTGAAAGCCGGTGTCCCGCATATCCTCGAGGGCGGCCGCGGCGGTTCCATCGTGCTCACCAGCTCGGTCGGCGGCCTGAAGGCCTACCCGCAGACCGGCCATTACGTCTCCGCCAAACACGGTGTCGTCGGCCTGATGCGGGCCTTCGCGGTGGAACTCGGCCAGCACATGATCCGGGTGAACTCGGTGCACCCCACGCACGTGAGTACCGCCATGATCATGAACGAGAAGACGTTCCAGATGTTCCGCCCCGATCTGGAGAATCCGACGGCCGACGATATGGCGCCGATCTGCCAGATGTTCCACACACTGCCGGTGCCGTGGGTGGACCCGATCGATATCAGCAACGCCGTGCTGTATCTGGCCTCCGAAGAGGCCCGCTACCTCACCGGCGTCACGCTGCCGGTCGACTGCGGTTCGATGCTCAAGTAACCCGGGACACCGCTGCGTAGTGGTGCGGTCGGCTCATCGCGGCGTACCGCCGCCCGCCCGGACTGCCGGCGGACAGTCTGTGTTGCCGGGGCGGGCGCGGGCGTCCGGTCACTTTTCCGGCGTGCGCACCGGCCCCGGCTCCAGTGTGGACGAAGCACAATGAAAGGTGCCGACCGGCGACTTTCCTGTGCGAGGATCGGTCGGGATGAGTACCGCGCGTTTGGGTCGGTGGACAGCCGCTCTGGGGATCGCCCTGGCCGTGGCGGGCTGTGTGCCGGCCGAGCCCGCGCCACCCCCGGAACTGGGCACCGAGTTCACCCTGGCGGTCGGTGATACCGCTGTTCTGGAAGCGGGCCGGGTGACGGTCCTGCTCAGCGATGTCACTGATGACGGCAGGTGCCCCGAAGGGGCGATGTGTGTCTGGGAGGGCGACGCCGTCGTACACATCGAGACCACCGTGGCCGGTAGGCAGTCGGCCCATGAACTCCACGCGAATCCACAGTTCCCCACCGAAGCGCATACGGACGGTTACCGGATCGCGCTGCGGTCGATACAGCCGCCGGGTTCCGCCGGCGAGATCCCCCTGGCCGAGTATCGTGTGAACCTCCTGGTCACCCGGGAGTGATCCCGTCCACGACGTAGGTTGCGGTCGCGCAGGCGGCTACGATGTGGGCATGTCTCGTCCATCCGTCGAATATCCCGACCTCCCCGAATACATGACGTGGGAGGAGCTCGAGGAGCTACCGGTGGAGATCGCAGAGCAGATCGAACTCTGGGATGGTCGCGTTGTGTGGGTTCGCCGAGGCCCGGCCGAGCATCAGGAGTTCACCAATCTGCTGTGGAGTGGGCTACGCCGATGCGCCCGGCAAGAAATGGAGCGGGCCCCCGAACTGTGCTGGCGGGTGCATACCGAAACGAATATCTTTTTCGGCCGAAGCGGCAAGTCGGATTTCGTCACCCCGGATTTCTTGGTTGCCCGGTGCCTTGCGGAGGCTTATCAGGATCTCCGTGCCGACGATGTCCTTCTCGCCGGAGAGGTACTTTCGCCCTCCAATACCCGCAACGATATGGACGAGAAGAAGTCTCGTTACGCAAAGGCCGGAATTCCCTGGTATTGGGAAGTAACCCTGGCTCCGGAGATAAGTGCCATCGAGACGGTCAGGGCATTCGCGCTGGAGACAACTCATGGCCGGCTACCAGAGGGGGTACGCCCGCTCTACCCCGCCAACTATCTGCTGGCCGGTAAGTGGTCGCCGGGCGATTCCGAGCGGATATCGATCGGCTTCCCGTTTCCGATCGATATCCCGTGGTCGGCACTGGCCTTCTGAGCTCGCAGAGCCGAATCAATCGAGTGGTAGGGCTCGGCGTAATTCGGTGACCGCTATTCGCGCGGCTTCGGCGATGGCGGCATCGACCGCCGGGAGCGCGGGGTCCGCGCGGGCGGCGCGGGTGAACACCGCCACCGCAACCGGGTATTCACCCGGGAATTCGACCACGGCGACCTCGTTGCGGATGATGCCGATGGTTCCCGTTTTACCCGCCACCGATACCGCGCGATGCGGGAAACCCGCCGCGATCCGGTGCGGCCAGACCTGGCGGCGCATCACCGCGCGCGCGAAATCCGTTTGCTGTGCCGATACCACCTCGCCGCGCCACAGCGCCGATAACAAGCGGGTCATCTCCTCCGGCGTCGTGGCGCTCGTATAGGCGGGATCGTAGGCCGAGACCGTCCAGGCCTCGTCGTTGTCGGCCAGCGCCGCGAAGGCCTCCACCGTGCTGTGGGTATCGGTATCGGAGATCAGGCTGCGCTGGAGATCGGCCGTACCGCCGACCAGCCGGGTCCGGGTGAGTCCGAGGGATTCCAGCAGGTCGTGCACGCGGGCCACGCCGATCTCGCTCAGCAGAAGGTCTGCCGCGGCGTTATCGGACACCGTCATCATCGAGGTCGCCAGATCTCGGCGGCTCATGGCGACCGGATCGTGCAGGGCGGAAATCCCGGTGGGTCCGGGGGTGCATTCGGCGGGTGTGAGGGTGAGCCGCTCCAGCGGGTCGATCCGGCCGGCGTCCACCGCGCGGCAGTACGCGAGCAGTAGCGGAAGTTTGTACACCGAGGCGGTCACCACCCGTTCGGTGCCACCGATCGAGACCTCCGCGGCGCCACCGTCACACCGCCTGGCATGTAATCGGCCGGTGCAGCCCGCATCGGCGAATACCGCGTGGATCCGCTCGGCGACGGTCACCGTACTCGTTCCCGGTACAGCACGCTGTCCAAGGCATCGGCCTGTTCTTCGGCGCCGGCCCGGTGGATGACCCGGCAGCGCAACGCCACCGCCTGCGGTGCCATCCGCAGCCAGGCGACGCCCGGGATATCGGAGGGCGGGGTGGTGGTGAGACCGAAACTGGTCCCGGCGGCCACCGCGGCGAGTACCGAGCGATCGTCGTGCACGGTGACCGTCGGCGCGTCGAGTCCCCGCTCGCGCAGTAGATCCCGGACCGTATCGGAGGCCGGGGGATTGGCGGCGCGCGGATACGCCGCATAGGTGAGGTCGGCGAGCATCGGGAACACCGGACGTTCGGAAATGGCGCTGCGATGATCGGCGGGCACCACGATCCAGCGCGGCAGCTTCACCACCGGCCTGGCCTCTACGCCGTCGACCAGTGCCGGATGTTCGATCACCCCCACATCGCACAACCCCGACCGCACCGCCGACACCAGGTCGACCGTGCCGGCCACTGTGGTGGATACCGCGTCACCACTGTTCTTCTCGGCGCGCAGAGCGGTGACACAGGCGGTGAGGATCCGGTCGGGCAGCGCGGTGGTCGCGCCCCAATGCACCGTGCCGCGGGTGCGGGCGATGCGCTGCGCCTCGGCCAGCAGCCGGGTCGCGTCGTCGACCAGCAGCCGGGCCCGCGGCAGGAGTTGCCGGCCGGCCGCTGTGAGTACCGCGCCCTGCCGCGTGCGGTGTACGAGTTCGACCCCGAGCTGGGTCTCCAGGCGTCGTAAACCCTGGGACAGCGGCGGCTGGGTCATATCGAGAACTGTGGCCGCCCGCCCGAAATGGCCCTCGTCCGCGATGGCGACGAAATAGCCGAGGTGGCGGATGAGGTCCATAGCCATATTGAACCAGCGTCCCGTGTGGTCACCGTCCAACTGCGGTTTCTGGGCAGATATAGCACGGCGAAACTGTGTTTTACCTGCGGCTATATCTGTTGCGTATCGTGTGCGGGAGTGTCGGATATTGGCGACCGGCCACGGACCCGTGTGTGCTGCCGATGTGAAACCGATCCGATCCGAATTCCGCGTCCCGCGCCGATCGCTGGCGGCCGTACTGGCCGTCACCGCGTTCGCCGTCACCGCATGCGGTTCCGATCCGAGCGAGCCCACCACCTCGGCGCCGGTCACGATCAGCCCACCGGCCGTCGCCGACCTCAGCAATACGCTGATGGAGATCCAGGAACGCCACGATGTGCTGTTCGGGATCGCCGCCTACAGCCCGACGGGCGCACGAACCTTCGAGTGGAATGCCGCGGACCGGTTCGCCCTCACCTCCACCTTCAAGGTGTACGCGGTCGCCGCGCTGCTGCGCCTCGCCGAACGCGGGGAAGTGGATCTGAACGAGCGGGTGCCTATCCTGCGCGAGGACATCGTGATCGCGTCGCCGACCACCAGCTACCGGGTCGGTGAGACCCTCAGCTGGTACGACCTGTGCCAAGCCGCCCTCGTACGCAGCGACAACACGGCCGCCAATCTGATCCTGCGCCGGATCGGCGGCCCGCCCGCGGTTACCGCCCTGGCCCGCATGATCGGCGATACCGAGACCCGGCTGGACCGGTGGGAGCCCGCACTCAACGAAGCCCTCCCCGGCGATACCCGCGATACCAGCACCCCCGCCGCGTTCGCCGGTGGTCTGCACCGGCTGATCCTCGGTAACGCGCTGATCCCCGAACACCGGCGCATGCTCACCGGCTGGATGAGGTCGAGCGTCACCTCGAGGGAGCGGATGCGGGAGGGGTTACCGGTCGGCTGGGTGGCGGCCGATAAATCCGGTACCGGTGCCTACGGCACCGTCAACGATGCCGGTGTGGTGTGGAGCCCCACCGGAACCTCGGTCGTGCTGGTCATCTTCAGCCGTTCGACCATCGGCTACCCCATGGCCGCCCCCAGCAACCAAGCGATCGCCGACGCCACCACGGCCGTCCTGGAGACCGTGACCAGCTAGCGCCCGCGCCGCTACGGGGAGGTCCGAGACCGGCCGGGGGCCGACTCCGGTGTCCGTGGCTCGTCGGCCGGGCCGGGCTCGAAACACAGCGTGACCTGCTCGGTGACCGGCCGCGCCCGGCAGGCGAGGACCCGGCCGTGCGCGATCTCGTCGTCCGTGATCGCCAGCAGAGGGTCGGGGTCCATCTCGGCGTGCCCGTCGGCGACGACGGCCAGGCAGGTGCCGCAGGAGCCGCCGAGGCAGGAGTACGGGAGGTCTTCGCGTTCGTCGAGTGCGGCGTCGAGGATCGCCCGGTCCCGGGGCATGCCGAATTCCAGCGGTTCGCCGTACCCGGTGAGGGTGATCCGGCTGGTCGCGGTCCCGGCGGCGGTCCGGGGGCGATCCGGTGTCCGGGTGTCGAAGAGTTCCACCCGGATTCGCGACCCCGGTACACCGCGCGTGCGTAAGGCGTCGACGGTTTCGGTAACCAGTTCTTTCGGCCCGCACAGGAACCAGCGGTCGGCATGCTGCCGGGCGATATCGGCTGCCGCCATCCGCCCGGACCGGTACTGCGCGCCCGCATCGTGTGCTGTTCGCGGGCGCTGCCGGGACAGGTGGTGGACGACCCGGAGCCGCCCGGGGTAGCGGTCGCACAACTCGCGCACGGACTGCGCGAGCATGATGTTCGCGCGGTCGCGGCTGCCGTAGTACAGCATGAAGGCGCTGTGCGGTTCGGCTCCGAGTACGGCGGCGATGATCGAGACGATCGGGGTGATCCCGGATCCGGCGGCGACCGCCGCGTACTCGGTGCGGGCAGCGGGGTCGAGTTCGGGGGTGAAATGCCCCGACGGTTCGGAAACATACAGCGCCGACCCGGTGATGCGCTGGTCGAGGACATAAGACGAGAACGCGCCACCCGGTTGCCGTTTCACAGCGATACGCACCCGGCCCGACCCCGGGGCATCGCACAGCGAGTAGCTGCGGCGAACCGGTTCGCCGCGACGGGTTCCGCGGATCACCAGATGCTGTCCGGCGGCGTAGGCGAACCGGGCGCGCAGGTGCGCGGGAATATCGAATTCGACGATCGCACTGTTTTCGGTATCGCGGACCACCGAACGCACCACGAGCCGGTGGAAACCGCGTGCGGGGCCGTGTGGCAGGGGGTCGAACAGCGGCGCGGGCCGTGGATTCCGGTCCCGGGGGAGCCGGAGCACAGCGGAGGCGGCGAGAGTGCCCACGGCGAGAGCGGCGCGCCCGGCCGGTTCGGGCCGCAGTAGCGTTTCCGGGCGGTCCAGCAGACCGGCTATCCGGGCGATACGGGTACCGATCGCCGCGTCACGTTCCCCGACGGCCATGGCGACCCCGGCCAGCGCGCCGAGCGCCCGCAGCGGTTCGCGGCCCGCCGAATCCACATGGGGCATCGCCAGATCGAACAACTCGGTGATCCGCCAGGCATCCTCGATCACCCGGGCGACGGCGCGGAAGTAGCGGCGGCGCAGATCGTGGTCGCCGGCGGCGAGTGCTTCGGTCAGTTGCAGCGCCTGCAGCGCCGAGACGGTCATCCCCTGTCCGAAGGCGGGGCTGAAACTGCATACCGCGTCACCGAGCACGAGTAGTCCGTCCGGAAACCGGGTCAGCCGCTCGTAGCGGCGGCGCTGGTTGGCCGGATACCGGTAGGTGGCGATATCGCTCAGGACCTCTGCGCCCACCAGCGCTTCCCGCACATCCCGGGGTGCCACCGAGGCCGCGAAACGCCAGAACCCGTCCGGATCGGTGGGCGGGTGGTCACTGCCGTAGCCGATCAACGTGAGGATATGTGCGCCGTCCTCCACCGCGAACAGGGCCAGCCCCCGGGCCGGGTCCTGGTTCGCGATCACGATCTCCTTGTCACCGCCGGCCGAACCGGGCGGTAACCGCACGTATCGGCTCGCGTACTTCATATCGATCCGCACACCGTGTTCGGCGGGGCGCTCGTAGCCGAGCCCGGCCAGCCATTCGTTGATCGGACCGTGCCGGCCCAGGCAACTCACCACCAGGTCGGCGTCGAATGCCCGTCCGTCGGTTGTGCGCACGCCCGTGACCCGCGCGCGGCCGGTGTCGGAGAGCAATCCGGCAACGGCGGTGTTGTCGACCAGTTCCACACCGGGGAGTGCGCGGACCCGGCCGCGGACCCGCCATTCGAGAAACGGGCGGCTGGCCTGGAGCAGCGAGTATCCGGCATCGGCCTGGCGGAGAGTGTGCCCGGCCACCGTCATCCGCATCTCGGTGAGGGAGCGGCATTCGACGGCGCCGTCGGCGAGCAGTTCCGCGGTGATCCCCGGGAACAACTCCTCGAGGACGAGCCGGCCCCGGGCGAGCAACGCGTGGACGTGCCGGCCTTGAGGAACTCCCCGACGGTCACCGGGAGCCGACAGATCGTCGCGTTCGAGCACGATGACCTCCGCGAAATGCTCGGCCAGCACCCGGGCTGCCAGCAGACCGGCCATACTCGCGCCCAGTACCACCGCCCGGCCGCGAGCCGCGGTGTTCCCGCTTCTCGCCATCTGTGCCTCCGTCGTCATTGTCCCGAAATCCCAGAGTCTCGGCGTGCGCCGAACCCATACTGAGACTGATCGACAAATTAGTCTCAGTAGCCTGGGTGAGGCAACCCCGATCGCCGCCTCCCGAGGTAGAAAGACCCATGGCCTCTTCCACCCGATCGTCGGACGAGCTGCTGGAAGCCGCGGTCGCGCTCATCGCGGAAAGCGGTTTGGACGGCCTCACCCACGCTGCCGTCGCCGCGCGCGCCGGGGTCTCGCGCGCCACCGCCTATCGAGAATTCGGCGACAAGGACGGGCTCGTCTCCGCCGTGGGCCGCCATGAGGTGGCCAAGATGGTGGCCGCCGCGTTCACCGCGATCGACATCACTGCTTCCGCCTCCGAAACAGTCTGTGCGGCAACTGTGTTCGCGCTCGACTACCTACGCGGTCACCGCGCGTTCAACTATCTCCGGATGCACGAACCCGGCTGGCTGCTCGGCGTTGCCGTCGCACACGAAGGAGCGCGGCTGAATCTGGTCGAATCCGTGGCGGCCTTCGCTGAACCGCTCGTCGCGGCCGGTGACGGCGCAGCGCTCGCGCTCCCCCCGCGCCAAGCGGCCGAAGTGGTGGTGCGCACGGTTCTATCGCACGCGCTGATCCAGGACAGCAGCCTCGGCGACGAAGAGGTCGCCCGCACCGTCGCCCGCGCGGTCACCCGCTGAGCTCACTCCTGGACGGTCAGTCCGACCGCCGCGGCCAGGGTCGGTGCAAGGTCCAGCAGCTGACCCGGTGTGATGAGGGCGCCACGCAATGATTCCACCCCGTCGGCGATACCGATCCGGTGCGCGTGCCGGAAGTCGACCTTCTTCAGCTGTGCATTGCGCACCGTCAACGCGGACACTTCGGTACCCGGAAAGCTCACTTCCGAGAGCTTCGCGCTACCGAAATCGACATGCCGCAGTACACAATCGACGAAACGGACCTTGGTCAATCGGGCATTCCGGAAGTTCACCGAATCCAGTTTGCAATTGTGGAAGACCACCCGGCGCAGTTCGGCACCGCTGGCCTCCACGCCCGACCAGGCCCCATCGACCACTTCCGCGTCCAGCCACGCGGCGTCCGGCATATCCGTACCGGTGAACCGGACACCGTGCAGCCAGACATCGGCCAACCGGGCACCACCGGCCACACCGTGGTCGATATGCACCGAACGGAAGGCGCACTGGCCGAACACCGTATTGCGGAGATCGGGTTCGGTCAGGACCATATCCTCGAATCGGGCGCAGTCGTACTCACGCTCGACGTCGAGGTCGCCGACCGGTTCCAGCCATTGTGCGAACGGTAGATCGGCCAGTTCCCGTGGCATTCAGCTCCTTCGCGGTGACTGTGGCGATTACGCCGAGATGGTCCCACTGTAGATGGTGAAACCGCGGCCCTTGGCTTGGCATCCGAAGCTGCCGTGGAAGCCGACCTCGCAGCGCGCACCCGCGTGTTCGATATACGGACCCCACGCCCCGTCTCCGGTTTTCACGTCGTTGAGCTGAGGATTTCCACCCGGCAGGGTGTACGGGGTGCCGGGATCGAAGGTCGGGTGGGCCGGCAGCCACGACTGGTCGATGACGATTTCACCGACGTGCAGAAGGAACGGCAGGCCCTCGTAGTGCAGGCGGGTCGGCTGGGCGAGATCGCAGCCCACTGTGCCGTCGCCGTAGATGGCGCAGCTGAAGCTCCCGCTGGTGAAATGCACTGTGCCGGGGTCGGCCTGGGCGCTCGCGGTGAACATCAGGGGCGCCAGGCCCGCGGCGGCCGCGACGGCGGCTGCTTTCGCCAGAACACGCTTCATCCTGCACTCCTCATCAACTCGGCTCGGCTACGGTCGGGAAGCCCTGCCCAGTGTGTCGGAGGAGCCGGGCCGCGCGTTTCATTGTGCGCCGCGGAGTACGTTATCGCAGGTTGTCCATATCGTCCGTGTGGGCCTGCCGCGTCCTGCCCGCGCGAGCGGAGTCGATTCAGCCCACAAGAAGGATGCCGATGAACGCGATGAATACCACCCACAGCGTGGACGCAGTGGCCAGGACGAACGGCCGCGGGCCGACCGAGCGCAGCAGACCGATCCGGACCCCGAGGCCCAGCGCGAACATCGCCGTGGTCAACAGGGCGGTTTGCAAGTGGGCGGCCTGGTCGATCACGAAATCAGGTAGTAGGCCCGAGGACCGGACCGCCACCGACACGAGGAACCCGATCACGAACAGCGGGACGATAGGCGGTTGTTTACCGGCGGCCGCACCATGGACACCCCCATCCCGGGCCCGTCGTCGCTGCACGATACCGAGATACGCCATCACCGGCGCCAACATCAGCACCCGCGCGAGCTTGACCACCGTAGCGACAGCGAGCGCACCACCGCCGATCACGCCTCCGGCGGCAACCACCTGCGCGACCTCGTGGATCGCCCCGCCGGCGAGCATGCCGGACCGGCGATCATCCAGCCCTGCACTCTGCGCCAGTAGCGGAATTCCAGGGATCATCAGGCTGCCGAAGATCACGACCAGCGCGATCGCGGTGACTGTCTCCTCGTCCTTCGCCTTGACGACACCATCGGCGGCGGCGACTGCCGCGGCGCCGCAGATCGAGAATCCGCACGCGATGAGAACTCGTTGAGTCCAGGGCAGCCCGAGGAGCCGGCCCATGTACATGGTTCCCGCGATACCGAGCGCGACAACGGCTACGACGATCGCTATCACGCCCCACCCCAACGCGACGATATCGCTGAACATCAATTGCAGCCCCAGGACGGCGATGCCCACGCGCAGTAGTCGTTTGGCCGAGAACTCCACGCCGGGCCGGATCCACGCGGGGATCGCGACCGAATTGGCCGCCGATGCCCCGAGGACGATGGCGATCAACATCGGGTTCAACGCCGGTACCAGCCGGCCGACCGCCATCGCGACCCCGGCGCCGCCCGCGCACAGCGCGATACCGGCGGCCAGGGCGGCTGTTCGCGAGCGCGGCGAAGACACACGCATCTTCTCGGGTCGCGTAACCGGCTGTGGCGCCGGCGTGGTGTGCAGATCACCGGTCATCTCGAGAACCCCCGGTTTCCCACCGCTGCGACGAGCTCGCGCTTGAGAATCTTGCCCGTCGCTGTCATCGGCAGCACGGTGGTGAACTCGATCGAGCGCGGATACTTGTAGCCCGCCATCTGGTCTCGGCACCAGGCGATGAGTTCCGCTTCGGTGATCTGCTCACCTGGTTCGAGAATGACGAATGCCTTGACCTCTTCGCCGTGGGTCTCGTGGTGTACGCCGATCACCGCCGCGAGCGAGACTGCGTCGTGGGTGATCAATACTTCCTCGATCTCCCGGGGATATACGTTGAATCCGCCGCGTACGATCACATCCTTTGCGCGGTCGACGATGTAGTAGAAGCCGTCGGCGTCCCGCCGGGCGAGATCGCCGGTACGGAGCCACCCGTCCCGCATCACCTCGGTGGTGGCCTCGGGCCGGCCGAGGTAACCGGACATGACATTGTGCCCGCGCAGCGCGATTTCGCCGACCGCGCCGACAGCCGTGACCGTGTGCCAGTCGGCGTCGACGAGGCGCGCCTCGACACCCCACACCGGGACGCCGATCGACCCCGGCCGTGGCTCGCTTTCCGGGTCGCTGAACAACGCCAGCGGTGAGGTCTCGGACAGCCCATAGCCTTCCAGGATCTGGACGCCGAACCGTTCGGAGAAGCGGGCCAGGATCTCGACCGGCAACGCTGCGCCGCCGGAGATCGCCCGGCGCAGCGTCGTAGCTATCCGTCTCCCGTCGACCCCCTCGCCCGATGCGCTGAGCAGGCCCCAATACATTGTCGGGACACCGGCGAAGACCGTGACGTCCTCGTCGGTCATCAGTTTCAGTGCGGTGTGCGCCTCGAAACGAGGCAGCAGCACCAGGGTGGCGCCCACCGATAGTCCCGCGTTCATCGTCACGGTCTGGCCGAAGGAGTGGAAAAGCGGCAATGTGACCAGGTGGGTGTCGTGGCGGATCGGGTTGCTGTCGAACAGGCGGTTCGCGGTCAACGCGTTCATCACCATGTTCGAATGAGAAAGCTGCGCGCCCTTGGGCTTTCCGGTAGTGCCGCTGGTGTAGAGGATCACCGCTGTGTCCTGCGGGCCGCGCGCCACCGCGGCGAAGTCTTCCGGAATGCCCGCGAGTGCGGTATCCAGGCTCTGCACGCCCGCGGATCCGGAACTGCCTCCTGCGACGAACATGTCCCGGCACTGCGGGGCCGCCGCGAACCCGGCCCGGCCGAACTCACCGATCGGCAGGTCCGGCCCGCCTTCGTAGCAGAGGAACGCCCGAGCACCGGAATCTTCGAGATGGTAGGCGATCTCACGGCCCTTGAGCATGATGTTCAACGGCACCACGACGGCACCGGCTTTGAGAATGCCGTAGTAGACGATGGGGAATTCCGGCACGTTGGGGAAGGACATGGCAACGGTGTCGCCCGGCGCAATTCCCCGGGAGACCAGCAGGTTGGCCACCTGGTTCGATCGGGCGTCCAGTTCGCTGTAACTGATTCGGGTGTCCCCGAGTACGAGTGCGTCACGGTGCGGATACCGGCGGGAGGAATCCTCGAGAAGTACGGACAGATTGAGCATGGCTTCGCTTTCAGGATTCGATCGGCGGCGCGTGGCGATGCGGGCAGCAGGGTCGGCGACCGCTTCGTGGCGGTCGCGTCGACCTGGGTCAGAACGGGGCCGCTGTGGGCTGCTCGGCCAATTCCCGCAGCAACATATCGGCCCGGGGCCACTCACCGAATCCCGACGCGGGATTGAGGTGCCCGACCTCGCCGAGGTCGACGAACTGGCTGCCCCACACCTCCGCCAGCCCGGCGACCCGGCGGCGGTCCGCGAGCGGATCGTTGCTACCGGCGGCGACGATGCTGGGGAAGGGGAGGCGGCGGCGCGGTACCGGGAGCCAGCCCCCTTTGTCGAGATCGTCCACGGTGGGGTAGCCCACGGGCAGCGGCATTTCCAGGTCGGCCGGTGCCGCGAGCAGAGCACCGGATATCGCCCTGGTCGGCTGCTGCGCCCAGTGCACCGTGATCAGGACACCGGCACTGTGCGCCACCAGGACCACAGGTCCGTCGACCTCGGCCAAGACCCTGTCGAGAGCGGTGATCCGGGCCGCCAGGCTCAACTTGTCGTGCTCGAGCGGCGCAACGGTGCGTACCCGGTCGAGCCGATCGGCGAGCAGGGTCTGCCAGTGGTCCGCGACGTGGTCGCGCAGGCCGGGAACGATGACCACAGTCGGTTCGGTGTTGTTCATTGTTTTCCCAATGTGTACGAGAGCGTCCTGAAGACAGGTGTGATCGAGGCCCGGCGGTGGCGGCGGGCCCCGATCGCGGAGGGATGTCAGGCGTGGTGCGTGAAGCCGACCTGGCCGGGCCGGCGGTTGGGGGCGTAGCCGAGCGCGGCGAGCGTCTCGTCCGCGCCGGCGTAGGTGGTGCCGATCTTGTAGATGTCGCGGGCCTCCTTGCCCGTGGCGATTTCACGGCCGAGTTCGCCGGCGACGCGGACCAGCTGCTGGATTTGCTGGACCGACGTCATCTTCTCGCCCTTACGACCCCAGAGGGTGTCCTCGTTACCGCAGCGAGTGTGCAGACCCATCGCGATGGCCATCGCGTTCACCGGCAGTACGGACCGCATGAGGGTTTCGAGGGTCAGGCACGCGCCATCCGGAACGCGCTGGATGAAGTTCATGATGTTGTACGGGTTGGGGCCGTCGAAACCGCCGCCGATGCCGACCCACGTCACGTTCAGCGGACCGGTGTACACACCGCGCCGGATCAGGCGTTCGACGGTTTCGAGCTGCGGGATGGACGAGAGCTGGAAATGCGGCTGGATCCCGGCCGCCTGCAGGCGGCGCAGGTGCTCCTCGACCCATTCGGGCCCGGCAGGCACCGTCATCTCCCGGTAGGTCGCGGCGAGCTCCGGACGCTGCATCGAGGTGCCCGCGATATCGTCCGCGGTCATCAGTTCCATGATGTTCATCTGGCTGGTGTTGATCGCGATGGTCACCTGGTCCGGCTTCGGATCCAGCTCGGCGAGCATATGCCGGACATCGTCGGACAGCCATTTCGCGTCCGCGCCTTCGCCTTCCGGTGCGAACGAGATCGAACCGCCGACCTGCAGGATCATATCCGGAACCGCCTCGCGCAGGCCGGTGAGCAGCTCGTTGAACTTCGACAGCCGCTTGCTGCCCTTGCCGTCGAGTTCACGAACATGGATGTGGAGCACCGTGGCGCCGGCCTGGTAGCAATCCACCGCCTGCTGGACGTGCTCCTCCATCGTCAGCGGTAGATCCTCCCGGAAGTCGTCCGGTTCCCATTCCGGTCCGTACGGGGCGGCGGTGATGACCAGTTTCTCCTGGCATTCGGGGAACAGGGCATCGTCGTGGAAATGCATGGCAGTCTCCTGTCGATCGAGTGGAAAAGTGGTGGGCCGAAGCAATTTTCCGGCGGTCAGAAAGGCCGGTCGCCGATGATTCCGGCGCGTTCCATCTTGCGTACTGCGGGCCAGTAGTCCTGGACGGCGTAATGCTGCGTGGACCGGTTGTCCCAGATCGCCACGCTGTTCGGTGTCCACCGCCAGCGCACCTGGTATTCGGGGATCGTCGCCTGGCTCTGGAGGTAACGGAGCAGCTCGCCTGCGCCGGGCGCGTAGTCGATACCGCACCGGACATTGTCCGAGTTGTGGAAATTCGTGAAGTGGGTGGTGAAGCTGTTGACGAAGAGAACTTGTTCACCCGTTTCCGGATGGGTGCGCACGACGGGGTGTTCCGCGTCCGGATAGCGCTCCTTCAATTCGAGGCGCTTGTCGATCGGGAGGCGCGCACCGAACGACGCTTCGATGCTGTGTCTTGCGCGCAGCCCGGAGATCTGGTCCTTCACCCGCTCGGGCAGGCGCTCGTACGCGAGCGCCATGTTCACCCAGATCGTGTCGCCGCCGACGGCGGGGCCTTCGACACATCGGAGTACGGAACCCATGGGCGGGTGCTCGCGCCAGGTGGCGTCGCAGTGGTAGGAATTCTCGAATGCTTCGGGTGGGCTGTCGAGGTCCTTGTAGATGCGGACCAGGCCGGGATGTTCGGGATCGCTGCCGAGTACCGGATGGTCCTCGAGGGAGCCGAAGCGCTCCGCGAGCGCGACGTGTTCGGCCCGGCTCATATTCTGGTCTCGGAAGAACAGCACCTTGTGTTCGAGCAGCAAGGCGTTCAGCTCGGCGAATCGCCGGTCGTCACGGGCCACTTCGGCAAGCTGCACGCTGTGCAGCTCCGCGCCGATGCTGCCGGTCAACGGACGCGCGTCCATCGGATTTCGCGCCGGTGTCTCGTCCTTGGTGTGGACGCGGTCGACGGTGGTGGTCATGACGGTCCTCCTGTGCATGACGATGGGGGGATAGGGCGACGAATGTCAGACCGAGAACACCGAAGAGCCCACGCTGATACCGGCCTCCAGGTCGCGGTGTGCCTGCTCGGCTTCGTCGAGCTTGTACCGTTGATTGATTTCGATCTCGATGCGTCCGGCCGCGACGTGTCCGAACAGTTCGTTCGCCAGTTCGGTTCGTTCGGCCGGATCGGCGATGTAGTCCGCGAGCGCCGGCCGGGTGACGAACAGTGAGCCCTTGACGGCGAGGTCCATGGCGCTGATCGGCGGGATGGGGCCGGAGGCCGTCCCGAACGCCACCAGCAGGCCACGGCGAGCGAGGGAGTCGAGCGAGGACCGGTAGGTCGACTCGCCGATACTGTCGTACACCACCGGCACGCCGGCCCCGTCGGTGAGTTCCCGAACGCGTTCGGCGACGTTCTCCCGGGTGTAGACGATGACCTCGCCGCAACCGTGCGACCGCGCCACCTCCGCTTTCGCGTCACTGGATACGGTGCCGATGACGTTGATACCCAGGTGCTTTGCCCACTGGCAGAAGATCAGTCCGACGCCACCGGCTGCGGCGTGCAGCAGAACGGTATCGCCGGCCTCGAGGGGGTGGATCCGGCGCAGGAGGTAGGACGTGGTCAGGCCGCGCATGGTCATCGCGGCCGCGGTGTCGAAGGGGATTTCGTCCGGAAGGGCGATGAGGTGTTCGGCCGGCATCACCCGTTCGGTGCTGTACGCACCGAGTGGGCTGCCCGTGTAGGTGACACGATCACCCTCCTGGAAGCCGGTGACCTCCGAGCCGACCGCCTCGATGACACCGGCGGCCTCCACGCCCATTCCCGCAGGGAGGCGGGCCGGGTACATCCCGGTGCGAAAGTAGGTGTCGGCGAAGTTGAGGCCCACGGCTTCGTGCCGGATCCGGATCTCGCCCGGCCCCGGGGCGCCGACCTCCACGGACTCCCACTCCAAGACTTCCGGACCGCCCGTCCGGTGGAAGCGAATCGCGTGTGCCATCTCTGTTCTCCTCTGGTCTCGCTGGTGGGCGTTCGGCCTGCGCGGAGGTTCGTGTGACGCCGATAACACGACCGTAGTCAGAACTTGTTCGTTATACTTATCCCCAGGGGACATATTTATTGCCTTTTCGGGACAGGTCCGAGGCGTCGACCCGTTCCTACGCACAAAGAGGGAGGAGCGGCAATGGCCTCGGCCAAACCTCTGGCGCGATACGCCGCGCTGACCGGCTTCGTCGACCTGGGGCGCTCGCTCGCGGTCGACCCGGTCCAACTGCTGCGCAGTGTCAATCTCGATCCCGCGGGGCTCGAACTCCAGGACCGCTGGGTTCCTGCCGCGTCCATCGCCCGGCTGCTCGAACTCTCGGCGGCGGTGACCGGCCGTCAGGATTTCGCGCTCAGGCTCGCCGAACGGCGTCGCCTATCGACCCTCGGGCCGGTCAGTGTGGGGATCCGTGACGAGCCGGACGCTCGTAGCGCTCTGCGGATGCTGATCCGATATCAGCACACCTACAACGAAGCGCTGTTCATCAGTGTCACCGAACGTGACGGGTTGTCGACGATTGTTCTCCGCGTCGAACCCGGCGAACCGATGCCCGTCCGCCAGTCCACGGAACTGGCCACCGCGGTGATCCACCAGTTACTGCAGCACCTGCTCGGCGACCGGTGGCGACCCGTTTCGGTGTGCTTCGCGCACGACCGGCCCGGCGACGACAGCACCCACCGCCGCCTCTTCGATGCGCCACTGAGCTTCGGCGCGGGCTACTCCGGGATCGTCATGTACGCCAACGACCTGGACCAGCCCAATCGCCTCTCCGACCCCTTGCTCCGCAGCTACGCGCAACACGTCCTCGACGAGCTTGCCGCGCCCGAGGCGCCCGCCCTCGACCAGCGCGTACGGGAGCTCGTCGAACTGCTGCTGCCCACCGGGCGCTGCTCTGTCGACCAGGTGGCCCTGAGTCTCGGCGTGGACCGGCGCACGGTCCACCGGCATCTTGCCAAGTCGGGTCAGACCTTTACCGGGGTCGTCGATACCACCCGCGCCGAACTCGCCCAGCAAATGGTGGCAAGCGGCCGTCATACGTTTGCCGAGATCTCCGCAATGCTGTCGTTCTCGGCGCCGAGCGGCTTCTCTCGATGGTTCGCGCGGCATTTCGGCATGAGCCCACGCGAATGGCGCAAGCGTTCGCAAGAGTAAGTGTCCCGAAATGGACAGAATTGTGTCCCGACGGGATAACTAAGCCCCGGGCTCGAGGATTAACGTGACGTACACCACGATCAACGTGGGACGGCGTGCATGACACACCACACTTCGCCCCTTGCGTGAAACGAGTGCCGCGTGACGACGAAACCCGACCCGATCCCCACCCCGACTCTGGAGGCAATGCGCCAGGACGGTAAATGGAATCCACTGTGGGACACCCTTTCCGACTGGGATCCGGAATGGACCGAACAATTCATGGCGATGAACGCCACCCCGATCCGGAGGGGCATATTCACGCCTGAATTCGTTGAACTTCTCAGCATCGCGATCGACGCCGCCGCTACTCACATGTACGCGCCCGGCGTCCGCCGGCATATTCGGGCGGCGCTCGACCTGGGCGTCTCACGCGACGAGATCCTGACCGTCCTGCAGATGGTCAGCGTTCTCGGAATCCATGCCTGCAATCTCGGCGTCCCGATCCTCGAGGAAGAACTCGACGCGCGTCAGGCGCGGCGTGCAGCGTCCTGACCACTCCATTTCCCCCACTCGAGGAGCACCCATGGGAAATCCACCCGCCTCGATCAGTACCCCCATCGAACCGGGCCCCGGTTCTCCGGCCGATAACGTGGCCGCCCGCCCCACCGCTTCTGACGAGCGGACCCGGCGGCGTTCGGTCTACCCCTGGCTGGTCTTCGCGCTGACGTTCGCATTGCTGCTGTCGGACTATATGTCGCGCCAGGTGCTCAGCGCTGTTTTCCCGTTCCTGAAGGCCGATTGGGCACTGTCGGATTCTCAGCTCGCGTCCCTGACCAGCATCGTCGCACTGATGGTCGGCCTGTTGACCTTCCCGCTGTCGCTCCTCGCCGACCGCTGGGGCCGGGTGCGCAGCCTCATCCTGATGGCCGTGATCTGGAGTGTCGCGACCCTGTTCTGCGCCGTGGCGGCCGACTACGAGCAGATGCTGGCGGCACGCTTTCTGGTCGGAGTGGGCGAAGCCGCGTACGGCAGCGTCGGAATCGCAGTAGTCCTGAGCGTTTTCGCGCCACGGGTCCATTCCGCCCTCAGCGGTGCGTTCATGGCCGGCGGCTCATTCGGTTCGGTCATCGGTGTATCGGTCGGCGGCGTTGTCGCTGTGCACCTGGGCTGGCGATGGTCGTTCGCGGCCATGGCGGTACTCGGCCTGATTCTCGTCGCGCTGTTCCGGGCCGTGGTCACCGAACGCCGGTTGTCCGCGCACGCGGCCGACCAGGACGTCGCGCCGGCCACGCGTCCGGACTCGCCCCCGCTCCGGGTCCCGGTCTCCACGCTGTTCACCAACCCTGCTGTCTGGTGCGCGTATCTCGGCGGCGGTCTGCAGATGTTCACCGCCGCTGTGCTGCTGTCGTGGACGCCCAGTTTCTTCAACCGTGAATACAGTATGGCCCCGGACAGGGCCGGCGTGATCGCTTCGGTCTTCGTGCTGCTGATCGGCACCGGCATGGTGGTCTGCGGAATGATCACCGACCGGGTCAGCCGCCACAATCCCGCCGCGAAATGGTCCAGCGCCATCGCGTTCTGCACTATCTCGCTGGCGTGCCTCGGCATCGGATTCCACCTGGCGCCCGGTCCGGCGCAATTAGCGCTCATCGGGTTCGGTGCCTTTTTCGCCGCCGGTTCCTCCGGACCCACGGCGGCGATGGTGGCGAGCCTGACCCACCAGTCGGTGCGAGCTTCCGCGCTCGGCAGCCTCACCGTCGCCAACAACATCCTCGGATTGGCGACCGGGCCATTCGTCGTCGGTATCCTCGCCGACCACCTGGGCCTGCTCGGTGCGTTACAACTGACACCGCTGGTCTACGTACTGGCTATCGTGGCGTTGTTCGCGGGCCGGCGGTTGTACGCGGCGGGTTTGGAGAAGCTCGCGCGGCAAAGCGCCGCGGCTCCGAACTGATCGAATACAGCCGAGAAACCGTGCCGAGCAGCGGCCGGAATCCTTCTCGTGACCGAATGTGGCGCGGCTGGGAGCACGAGTACCCGGGCCCCACCTCGGTCGCAGTAGACCGCTACGACTGCTCCACCGAACTTCGTACACTCGCCCCCGCGGGTTTCCAGCCGAGGGCGGGGGCGATGAATTCGACGGTGTCGTACAGGATCTGTTCGTAGTCACCGCGGTGGAATTCGTAGGGCAGTTCCAGGCGCAGTTCGGTGGTATGGGCGAGCACCGGGTCGGTGCGCAAACGCTCCACGATCTGCTCGGCGGTGCCGGCCAGATCCGGGGCGAACAGGATTCGCCGCTCGCCCTGCGGGGCCAGGGTCCGGTCGTGGCGGGCGGCCGCGTACTGCCGGTAGCGTTCGCGGGTCGCCCGGTCGGCGCTGTCGAAGGGGACGATCACCCGGCCCACCGCCACCCTGGCCGGCCGCGACGGATCTGTATGCCGGCGGTACTCCTCGAGCAGTTGCCGCTGGGTGGTGCCGAAATCGTCACTGTGCTCGCCGAATACGACATTCCCGGTGAGCAGGTTCAAACCGTTCACGCCGGCCCAGCCCACCGAACGGGCACTGCCGCCGCCGTACCAGAGCCGGTCGATCAACCCGGGGCTGTGTGGTTGGAGACGGGGACGCTGGATATTGCCGGGGGAGTGGATCACCGTATCCGGGCCGCCCAGGTAATCGCCGCGCAGATTGTCCATCAGCCGGGAGATCCGTCCGTAGGACAGGTCGTAGCCGCGCCAGTCGCCGTCGAAGACGAGGTCGCCGATCAGTTCCGCGTGCGGCGGTGTGCCCGCGCTGAAACCGGGCTGCAGCCGCCCACCGGACAGCACATCGGCCATCGACAGATCTTCGGCCAGCCGGAACGGGCTCTCGTAACCGATGGGGATCACGGCGGTGCCCAGCTCGACCCGGCTGGTGCGCTGGGCGGCGGCGGCGAGGAACACCGCCGCCGACCCCACCCCGTGCTCGAGGTGGCGCTGCCGGATCCAGGCACCGTCGAAACCCAGGCGTTCGGCTGATTCGAACAGCAGCAGGGTGTCCTCGAGCCCGGTGGCGGGGTCCCCGTCGGGATAGTTGCCGGGGGTGAGCAGTGAGAGCTTTGCGATCGACGGTCTGCCGGCGCTCATCGGATCGGCCGAGGTTGCCGGTGTCGTCATGAAATGCTCCTCCGCAGCCGTTCCGTTGAGCGCCGTTCCCGCCGGTCTCGATCTCACCGCGCGCCGGCCTTGCCGGCCAGGGTTGAGATCGGCGCGAACGCAATATCTGTGGGACGGCGGCGGGCCAGGCCTCGCTCGGCCGACCGGATGCCACCACGCGAAGTTCCGGCATCGCGTCGCGGAATCTGCTCGATGGGAATTGCTGAACCATATGATTTTAAGTATTCCGGTGCTCCCCGGCCCGGTGATAGCGTCCACTACCGGTTGGTTACTTAGTCTAGAGAATTGAGTCGCACCGGTGCCGCGCGAATTGCTGTACAACGCTTTCCTGCACTTGACCCCGAATCATCACAGTCATGGTTACTGGCGTACGTCCGAGGGGCAGGTTCAGTACGGTTATTCGAAACTCGAGCCGTATGTGGAAATCGTGAAAACGCTGGAGCGAGGGCGATTCGATACGCTTTTCATCGCCGATGTCTCCGGTGTCTACGATCTCGATTTCGGTGACGGCACCGCCTCCATCCGGGCCGGATCGCAGTTCCCGGAGCCGGATCCGGTCACCATCGTCTCGGCGCTCGGTCTGGTCACCGAACATCTCGGTATCGCGGTGACCAGCAATATCATTCAGAGTCACCCGTTCGCCTTCGCGCGTCAGTTGTCCTCGCTGGACCATTTCACCGGTGGACGGGTCGGCTGGAATATTGTCACCTCATATCTGCGCAACGGATTCCAGAATTTCGGGTACGACGATATCATCGGCCACGACGAACGCTATGAATGGGCGCAGGAATACGTCGATGTGACGTACAAGCTCTGGGAGAAGTCGTGGGAAGACGGTGCCGTTCTGCACGAACCGGAGACGAACAGATTCTTCGATCCGGAAAAGATTCACCGAATCGACCACAGTGGCCCGAGATATCGCGTCGCCGGTCCGCATATTGTCGAACCCTCTCCGCAGCGCACACCCGTTCTCTTTCAGGCCGGCAATTCACCGGTCGGCCGGGAATTTGCCGTGCGCAATGCGGAAGTCACATTCCTGCCGTCGGTGACGCCGGAGGCTGCGCGCCGCGATATCGCGATCCTCGATGATCTCGCCCGCGCGCAAGGTCGCGATCCCGCGTCGCTGAAGAAGATCGTCCAACTGTCCACGGTCATCGGATCGACCGAGGAAGAAGCGCTGCGCAAACAACGCCACCTGCACGACAACATCGACTTCGCCGCGTTGCAGGCCTTCTACAGTGGCGGCACCGGTATCGATTTCTTCGGACTCGATCCCGCGACCACGCTGACCGAGTTGCAGGAGCGCGCCTCGTTCGGCGAGCACGTTCGCTCCACCCTGCGAGCCGCGGCCGACGCCGACCACGGCAACGGCGAGCCTGTCACCTGGGGCGACTACCTGCTGCGGCACGCGCTGCTACCGGGACGATTCGCGGGAACTCCGGACCAGATCGCCGACGAGGTGCAGCGCTGGGCCGACGCCGGCGTCGACGGGTTCAACGTCGTCCCCATCACGACGCTGGGCTGGTGGGACGAATGGGTCGACCAGGTGGTGCCGGTACTGCAGCGCCGCGGTCTGGCCCAGCGCGAGTACCATCCCGGCACCTTGCGGGAGAAACTGTTCCGCAACGGCGCCGCGATCGATCCCACGCACCGCGCGCATACGGTCACCCTGAGCGCCGGGCGGGCTGTCGACGCGTGACCGGTCCGCTACGACGTGCGCCTCGCGCCGCCGGTGCCGCGGTGGCGCTGATCCTCACCGCGGTACTGGCCGGCGGATGCGGCGCGGCGACCACGCTCCCCGATTCCGCGGCCACCCGGCGGGTGGAGGGCGGCACCATCACCTACGCTCACTATCAGGAGCCACCCTGCTTGTGGGGAGGCTGGGTGCAGCAGGCATACCTGTCGCGCCAGGTATTCGACTCACTGGTCAGCTACGACAACGGCGAGATCCGTCCGTGGCTTGCCACATCCTGGAAGCAGTCCGCAGACGACAAGGCAGTGACCTTCACGCTACGGCGTGATATCCGTTTCACCGACGGCACCCCGTTCGACGCGCAGGCCGTGGTCGCCAATGTCGACTACTGGCTGGAAAACCTGGGCTGGGTCGACTATTCGTTCCTCACCGGCGCCGAAGCCGTCGATGAGCACACGGTCGTCCTGCACACGAGCGAACCCAACCCGGAGATCTTCAACGAACTCGCCAACGGTCATTTCGGGATCCAATCGCCGACGGCGCTGCGCGAACATTCGGCCGAGCAGAACTGCCTCGCCCCGGTCGGTACCGGGCCGTGGATCGTCGAACAATGGAAGCGGGGGGAGGGAATCCACTTCGTGCGCAACGACGACTACAACTCGGCACCTGCCAACGCCCGGCATCAAGGACCGGCCTACGCCGAACGCCTCGACTGGAAGTTCGTCCCCGACGCCACCACCCGCTGGGGATCACTGCTGACCGGCCAGGCAGACGCGGTGTACGACATTCCTTCGTCCCAGTGGCAGGCGGCCAACCGCGACTACCAGGTGCTCAACTACGTTGCCACCGGCCGGCCGCAGGCCCTCACCTTCAACACCGCCCAGGGGCCGTTCACCGATCGCCGTGTCCGTCAGGCTTTCACCCACGCCATCGACCGGACGAAGATCGCCGCTGCCGTGTTCAAAGGATCCGTACCGTTCGAAGGCAACGGATCACTGAGCAAGACCACGCCCGGCTACCTCGCCGTCGACGACACTTTGCCCTACGACCCCGCCGCGGCCGACCGCCTGCTCGATGCCGCGGGCTGGACCCAGCGCGACAGCGAGGGCTACCGGATGCGGGACGGGAAGGTGCTACGAGCCCGGCTGCCCTACGGTCTCGGTTCGATCATCACGCCTGACGGCTCCACGGCCGTCCAGATCATCCAGGATCAGGTCCGCCGGGTCGGTATCGAACTCGACCTCATCCCGCTCACCCCGACCCAGCAGTTCGGCGGCGCCTACGCGAAACAGCACGAGAAGGAGATCAGTTTCGGTTACTGGGTGTGGCCGTCGCCGAGCATTATGTACATCACCTACAAGGCCGGCACCGCCGATGCGCCCAACGGCAACAACACCGCGTTCTTCGACAATCCGGAGGTAGAGGCGAAAATCCTCGACGCGCAACGGGAGCCGGACCCCGCCGAACGCACCCGCAAATACGCGGACCTGCAGACCTGGTTCCAGAACGAAGCCGTCGCCGTCGGTCTCTACAACTACACCTACAACCTCACTGTCGCAGACAACCTGAAGGACGTCTGGCAGGACAGCGGCAACGGGTTGCCCGTCTTCAGCGACGCCTATTTCGTGGAGCCGTCATGACCGGTGCCACCGTTGCCGAAGCCACCGCCACACCGGTTTCCGCGCCTCGCGCCGGTGCGATCGCCCGGTCCGCTGCCGCGCGGATCGCCTCGGCCGTTTTCGTGCTGTGGGGTACGGCCACCGGCACCTTCCTCGTACTGTCGGTACTGCCCGGGGACCGTGCCACCATCCTGCTGAACATCCGTTCGGGTCAGACCATCGAACGCACACCCGAAGAACTCGCCCCGATCAACGCCGAATACGGCTTCGATCAACCGGTGCTCACGCAGTACTGGACCTATCTCACCGGCCTGCTGCGCGGTGACTTCGGCGAATCACTGCAACTGCAGCGGCCCGTCGTCGACATCATCGGCGAACAGATCGCCCCCACCCTCACACTGGCGCTCGGGGCGCTGGTGCTGGCATGGGTGCTCATCATCCCCTGGACACTGCTCACCGCCGGCCGCGGCCGCCGCGCCGCAACGCTCGGTTCCGCGGCCGAAACCATCACGGCCGGGCTACCGCAGTACTGGGTCGGGATACTGCTGCTCATCGTGCTCGCGGTCCAGCTGCGCTGGTTCCCGGTGCTCGGCGGAACAACCCCCGCCGGGACGGTTCTGCCGCTGGTCACACTCGCGATACCGCTGACAGGGTTCCTCGGGCAGGCCATCCGCGGCGAATTCGACCGGGCCGGCCGCCAGCCCTTCGTCCTCACCGCACGGGCCCGGGGAATGGGTTTGGCCGGTGTCCGGGCCCGGCACGTGCTGCGCCACTCCCTGATCCCCGGGATCACTCTCACCGGTTGGGCCGTGGGCAGCCTGTTGTCCGGGGCCGTACTGGTCGAAACCGTCTTTGCCCGGCCCGGATTGGGCAATGTCCTGGTCACCGCAGTGACGTCCAAGGATTTCCCGGTGGTCTCCGGGATCGTGATCCTGATCAGCTTCGCCTACATCCTGATCAACCTGGTGATCGACGCCGTGTACCTCGTCGTCGACCCGCGACTGGAGTCCCATCGATGACCGCACCCGCCACCCTGAGGGCGCCCGGCCGGACGGCCCGGCGCACCCGGCCGCCGCTCACCGTCGTGATCTGCGCGGGCATTACCCTGTTCTTCGTCGTTGCCGCGCTGGTCCCGGGGGTTGTGGCCACCCATTCACCGTGGCATACCGATCTGGACAATGTGCTCGACGCACCGTCGCTCACCCATCTGCTGGGCACCGACAACGCCGGACGCGACCTCTTCAGCCGCATCGTGTGGGGCACCCGCGAATCCCTGTCGATCGGGGTCGGCGCGATCGTTGTCGCGCTGGCCATCGCCCTCGTCCTGGGCTTCGCCGCCGGGATCGGGCCGCGCCCGGTCGCCGCACCGGTCGATCGCGTCCTGGAGATTCTGCTCGCATTCCCCACCCTGCTGCTGGCGCTGCTGCTGGTGACATTGCTCGGGCCCTCCGCGCAGAGTCTCGTCATCGCTGTGGGGGTGGGTACCGCACCGGGTTACGCGCGCCTGATCCGGGCACAGGCGCTCGGCGTGAAGAATTCGGGATACGTCGAATCGGCGCGCGCCATGGGGCATACCCGGCGCACCATATTCATCCAGCACATCTTCCCGAACGCGTTGCGCCCGTTGCTGGCGCTGTTCACCCTCGGTATCGGGCAATGCGTGGTCTGGGCCTCCGGGTTGTCGTTCCTCGGGCTCGGCGTCGCGCCGCCCGCGGCCGAATGGGGTGTGCTGCTCAACGAGGGCAAAAGCGAAATCCTGTCCGCCTGGTGGCTGGAGGTGTTCCCCGGTATCGCGATCGTGCTGGTCGCGCTCGGTGTCACCCAGCTCGGGCGCTATCTGCAAGACCGTGCCGAAGGGAGCGCCGCCCGATGACCACCGAACCCGAGCGCGGGGTCCGCGTCGAACATTTGAACGTCTCCTTCCGCACACCGGCCGGCGAAATCGTTCCCGTCGTACGCGATATCTCCTTCGGAGTACAGCCCGGCCGTTGTGTCGCCCTCGTCGGTGAATCAGGGTCCGGGAAGAGCGTCACCGCCCGCACACTGCTCGGACTCACCGGCGCCACCGCGATCGTCGACGCCACCACCCTCTCCCTGGACGGAGAAGATCTGCTGACCGCCACCGAGCGCCGCTGGCGGCGAATCCGCGGCACCCGGATCGGGGTCATCCTCCAGGACGCCCTGGTCTCCCTGGACCCCCTGCGCCCTGTCGGCGCCGAGATAGGGGAGAGCATCAGCCTGCACCGCCGGATCGGCCGCGCTCGCCGCCGCGATCGTGTCCTGGAACTGCTCGAACGGGTCGGAGTTCCCGAACCGCGGCTGCGGGCACGTCAACGCCCCGGCGAACTATCCGGCGGTCTGCGCCAGCGCGCGCTCATCGCCTCCGCCATCGCGCTCGGGCCCGAGATCGTCATCGCCGACGAACCCACCACCGCACTCGATGTCACCGTTCAAGCGCAAATTCTCGCCGTCCTCGAAGAGATGCTCGCCGGCGGTACCGGCGTGGTGCTGATCAGCCACGACCTTGCGGTCGTCGCCCGGCTCGCCGACGACATCCTGGTCATGCGGGGCGGCCGGATCGTCGAATCCGGTACCGCCGAAAAAGTTCTCACCACGCCTCGCCACCCCTACACCCGGCAGCTGATCGATGCGATCCCCGGCGAACACACCAAGGGCGCCCGCCTGACCCGTGGCCCGGCAACGTATACCGCCGCCACTCTTTTTCCGGACAGGCCCGGCCCGGAAGCCGATCCGAACGAAACCCTGCTCGAAGCACGCCGGATCGTGAAGTCCTATCGCGGACCCGACCGTGTCACCCGGACGGTCGTCGACGATGTCTCCTTCCGGCTGGCGCGCGGGGAAACGCTGGGCATCGTCGGTGAATCCGGTTCCGGTAAGAGCACCCTCGCCCGGATCGCGCTGTCCCTGGTCGCCCCCGACAGCGGCGAGATCCGCTACCGCGGCACCGTGCGACCGTCGACGGATACCGCAGAACAACGCCGCATTCGGCGCAAGATCGCCGTCGTCTACCAGGATCCTCTCAGTTCCTTCGACCCGCGCTGGACCGTGGAACGGATCCTCACCGACGCCGTCCGGCTCGGTGACCCACACGCGGCGCGCCGGGCGCGTGACCGTGCCCTGACCCTGCTCGACGTCGTCGGTCTCACCGGTGCCCAGATCGATACCCGGCCCGCCACCATGTCCGGCGGGCAACGCCAGCGCGTCGCCATCGCCCGCGCCCTGGCCACCGACCCGGAGATCATCGTTCTCGACGAAGCGGTTTCCGCACTCGACGTCTCGGTACAGGCCCAGGTGCTCGACCTGCTCACCGACCTCCAGGAGCAACTGGGCCTGAGCTATCTGTTCATCTCCCACGACCTGGGCGTCATCCACCATATAAGCGACCGCGTCCTGGTCATGCAGGGCGGCCGCGCCGTCGAACAGGGCGACGCCGACCAGATCTTCACCGAGCCCCGCGAGCCCTACACCCGGCAGCTGCTCGCTTCGCTGCCGCGCCTGGAATACGCACGACTGCACACCACCCGAACCAGTAATCAGGAGAGCATCGGCGCATGAGTACCCGCAGTACCGCCACGATCCGCGAGGCTGTCGCCGCGGTGGCCACCGACGCCCGCGCCGAAGCCGCGCACCGCGAACGGCAGCGCAGCTCACCCGCGGACCAGGTACGCCGCCTCGCCCACGCCGGTCTCGGAGCCTTGCGTGTTCCGGTCGAGTTCGGCGGCGCCGGCGGCACCGTCACCGATCTGGCCGCACTGCTCGTCGAGGTCGCCGCCGCCGATTCCAACCTGACGCAGATCGTGCGCGGGCACCTCGGATTCGTCGAATCGCTGCGCGCACAGCCACCCGGCGCCGGCCGTGACGAACTTCTGGCGGCCGCCGGCCGCGGAGAACTGTTCGGACCGGCAGCCTCGGTCCGGGCCCCCGCCGAACCGGCCGACGGCGCCACCTCACTCGTCGACGGTGACACCCGGATCACGACCGCAGGCGACGCTGTGCGCCTGTCCGGCACCAAGTACTACACCACCGGCAGCCTGTACGCCGAGTGGATCAATGTTCTCGTCCCCGTCGAAAACGGCTATGCCGAAGCCGTGATCCGAACCGACGACCCCGGCGTCACCGTTACCGACGACTGGAATGGTTTCGGACAACGCCACACCGCCAGCGGCACAGCGGTGTTCGATGATGTGCCGGTCCGGCCGGAACACATCTTCCCCCGCACGGACCCGGACTCGGACGCCTATCTCAACGCCTTCTACCAGTTCGTACACTCGGCGACCCAGGCCGGAATCACCCGCCGCGCAGGGGAGGACCTCGCCGAGATCGTGCGCGGCCGCACCCGGACCTACCCGCTGGCCGCCGCCCCGACACCTCGCACAGATCCGCAGGTCCTCGGTGTGGTCGGCGAGGTGGTCGCACGCGGTTACGCCGCCCGCGCCGACGTCACTGCCCTGGCCACCACCTTCGACCGTTTCCACGCGGCCCCGCCCGGGCAGCGCCCCGGCTTGCTCGCGGACGTCGTCGTCGAATCGGCGGCGGTGCAGGTTCTCAACTCCCGGTTGGTGAGCGAAGCCACCTGGTTACTCTTCGACGCCGCAAGTGCCTCCGCGGTGGACGCCGATCTGGCCCTGGATCGGCACTGGCGCAACGCCCGCACCATCTCCTCGCACAATCCGTCGATCTACAAATCCCGCGTCGTCGGCGACCATGCGGTCAACAACCGGCTACCGGCGTCGCCGTTGACGAAGAACCTTCCGACAGCCGATGCGTCAGCGGAGAAGCCCGCGCCGCTAGCAGGCGCACCGGGGTCACCCGGGGCCCGCTGAGCATTGCCGACCTCTGCGCATGGCCGGCGGTTGGTCGATTGCGGCCGGCGTACTGGACAACGACTTCCCAGCGTTGGACACTAGAGCCATCTGCTATCGATGGGGTGAATCGAATGGTCGGAACCCACACCGTTGCTGCCGGGGAAACGTTGTCTGCCTTGGCGTTGCGCTTCTACGCCGATGCGGAACTACACCGACTGATCGCCACCGCCAGCGGGATCACCGACCCCGACGCCATCAGAGTCGGGCAACAACTGATAGTCCCCGACTTCACGAGATACACGGTCCGCGCCGGGGACACGTTGCCCGGCCTGGCGTCACGCTTCTACGATGACCCCTCGCTGTCCCCACTGATCGCCACCGCCAGCGGGATGACCGAACTCGAAGCTGTCGATGTCGAACAGCATCTGATAGTCCCCGATCTTACGAGATACACGGTTCGCGCCGGGGACACGTTGTCCGGCTTGGCATCACGCTTCTACGGTGACGTGTCGTTTTCGCCGCTGATCGCCACCGTCAATGGCATCGCCGACCCCGATATAGTCGACGCCGGGACCATGCTGACCATATTCGTCGGGCGTAGTGACGGATTCGGACTGACGATCGTAGACAGCAACGAGGACGACCCTCGCATGTGGTATTACCGGTTCCAGACTCAGGCGATCGGCTGGAACCCCAGAGTCAATGTCCTGCTTCCCGACGGCTACCGCACCAGCGGGCTGAGCTATCCCGTCCTCTACCTATTCCACGGCGGCGGTGTCGACCAGGACTTCCGCGCATTCGACTTTCTGGGCATCCGCGACCTGACGGCCGGAAAACCGATCATCGTCGTCATGCCCGACGGCGGACACGCGGGCTGGTACTCCAACCCGGTCAACTCGTTCGTCGGCCCGCGCAACTGGGAGACGTTCCACATCGCCCAGCTACTTCCCTGGATGGACGCGAATTTCCGGACATTCGCCGAATACGACGGGCGCGCCGTCTCCGGATTCTCGATGGGCGGCTTCGGCGCGCTGAAGTACACAGCCAAATACTCCGGCCACTTCGCCTCGGTCAGCAGTCATTCCGGCCCGGCGAGCCTACGCCGCGATTTCGGCCTGGTCGTACACTGGGCCAACCTGTCTTCGGCGGCCGTGGAATTGGGCGGCGGCACGGTGTACGGCGCGCCGTTCTGGAACCAGGCCAGGGTCACCGCCGACAACCCGGTACAGCGCGTCGACAGCTACCGGAACAGAAGGATCTTCTTGGTCGCCGGCACCAGTCCCAGCCCGGTCGACTGGTTCGACAGCGTGAACGAGTCCGAGGTGCTCGCCGGTCAGCGAGAGTTCCGCGCACGCCTCGGCGACGCGGGTATTCCGCATGAAGCACACGAGGTGCCCGGCGGTCACGTCTTCCGGCCGGAAATGTTCACCATCGACCTCGACGGCATAATCTCCAGGCTGCGACCAGCGGCTTCCGTGTAGCCCTCGGGTGCGATGCGGTGCGGGCTGCCGGGGTTTCCAGCTCCGCGGCCGTTCGAGAGAATTCCAACTCTTGATAGGCGTACCGGGTCGCCGCGATATCTGCGGTCACCGCTGCGGTCATCGTGGTCACCGTCGCCACCCATGCGGACGCCCACCCGGCCTGGAAGACACTCGATATCGCGCCGAGCACCACTGCGGCGGCGGTAAACGCCAGCTGTACCTTGTGGAGTCGGCGTTGCCGCCGATTCATCTCGGCAGCACGAGGCCGATAGTACCGATCCACCTGACCGCGAACACGCTCGTTCATATACGACGCGGTATCGCGCACCGCCGGTAGCGGCCGAACGTGCGCCGTGAGCCCTCGCCGGGGTGCCTGGATCTGCGGCGAAACGGTGGCGCGGACTGTCGTCCGTGCTGTGGGCTTGGCCGACCACCGCTGCCGACATCCGCACCGAAGAGCAGCAGATCGCCGGTGCTCTCGCACCGTTCGGGCCTCCGCGCGATTCCGGTGGTCGATGGGCTCGCTGTTCCCGAAGGGATTGCCGGACTACCCGGCCGCGAGTCTGCGGCAACGATTGTTGAAAGCTCGTTCGGTTCGTGCCGTGATCTGGTTCGACGACCACTGGACGCCCCATTCCCGGGTACTGGCCGGTCGATTGCCGGTGATCGGCTTCGCGCGTCGAACGCTGCGAACGCTACGTCGTTGCCTGAAACCGGTTTTCGTCCGGGCGGGCCTTCCGGTGCGCGTAACGCCCACGGTGCCACGCCCGCGTGCGGTCGAGCTGAGCGTGGTGTTGATCCTGCAGGTACTCATCGCTCCGCTGGTGTTCTTCGCTGTGGTCTTCGCGATCATCCAAGTGACTCTGTCCCGGCAGGACAACATTCTCGCGGAGATCTTGGGAGATATATCCGGGCTCGTTGTCCTGGCCGTGCTCATGAATCTCGTGCTGCTGGCCGTTGTGGTATTTCTGTGGATGTGGCGGGTGTGGTCCGGAGGGCCGCTCGCTGTCGCTGTCGACAGCAACCCCGGAGATGACCGGCGAGGACACCTCTTCGGGCTGGTCGACATCGCCCGACCAGGAGTGCGTCGAGACTTCCGATCCCGATTTCCGCGGATTGGTGTGTTCGCCTCCGGAGGGCGGCTTCTCGGGGACCGAGGAATGGGCGTTCCCGGAGACCGATGACAATTCCTCCTGGACTTTGTCGCGGATACGGGACCGCAAACGGTGGATCGAGTCCCTGGTCTTCCTGAAAACTCCAGGAACTACCCCTTGTCCGTGCGGAAGAGCATGCCGCGTGGCTGCTACGCGCGGCTGTCGCCCATCACTCGCCGGAGGCCTGCGGCGGTACGAGGCGCAGACCGGGGCCGGCGGCGGCCGATCGGTCGGCGAGCCAGATCACGAGATTCTGTTCCGCGTCGCCCTCCAGCATTTCGACAGGGACGTCGACGGCGCCGAGTTCGGGATGATCGAACCGCAGGACCTTGGATATGGGAAGCCCCGCGCCCTGTGGTCGCCAGCGCGCCGCGAAATCGGGATTTCTGCGCAGTGTGGTGATGGTGTCGCGCAGGACCGCATCGCCGGGGCGGCGCAGGGTGGCGCGGCGCAGCAGTTCGGCCGACGTATCGGCGGCGGGGGCCCAGTTGCGCAGCACCCGCCGGGCCTGCGGATGGGCGTAGACGTACCGGGCCAGGTTCACATTCTCCCGCTGGTCCAGCAGTCCCAGCGGGAGAGCGAAATTCTCCCACGCCGTGTTCCAGCCCAGCACATCGAGCCGCAGGCCGAGGACGAACGCCGGGGTGGGCGCCAATGCGCGTAGTACCGTCTCCATCGTCTCCGAGACCTGCTCCCGGGCCGGCGCCGGTTCGGGGCAGCGGGCCTCGTGGCCGCTGGTCATCGCCAGCCAGCCGAATATGCTGCGCTCGCCGTCGTCGAGCAAGAGGGCCTCGGCCAGCGCCTCGATCACCGCGATCGAGGGATTGGTATCGCGCCCCTGCTCGAGCCGGGCCAGATAGTCGGCGCTCATCCCGGCCCGGACGGCCACCTCCTCGCGCCGCAGGCCCGGTGTCCGCCGCCGGCCGCCGCCGGGCAGGCCGATATCGGCGGGTCGCAGTTCGGCGCGGCGTCTGACCAGGTAGTCCGCGAAGGCATTGCGGGTCACCTCACCATGGTGCCGTGTCGCGGCGTGGTTAGCCGCGCCCTGTCAGTGCGGGGATAACCAGGGTCTGGCCGGCGGGGTGCGGTCCGGAGATCGTGAGGTCATGACGACAACACCGAACACCACCCCCACGACCCTGCGCGCCGGCTCGTGGACGCTCGACCCCGCGCACTCCTCGGTCGCGTTCAGCATCCGCCACCTCGGCATCGCCAAGGTGCGCGGCGGGTTCACCCGCTTCGACACCCGGTTCGAGGTCGACGAGACCGGAGCGGCCACGGTCGGCGCGAGTATCGACCTCGATTCGTTCGACACCGGTAATCCCGACCGTGACGCGCATATCCGTACCGCCGACTTCCTGGATGTCGCCAACCGCCCGACCCTCACCTTCCGCGCCACCGAACCGGTGCGGATCGCCGACCGGTTCACCGTCGCCGGAGAGGCCACGCTGGGGTCTGTCACCGCGCCGGTCACGCTGACGGTCGAATGGGGCGGTATCGGCGATTTCGGTCCCGACGGCGAACGGCATGCAGGGTTTTCGGCGACCGGAACCATCAAACGCTCCGATTTCGCTGTCGGCGGTGCTATGCCGGGGCTGTTGAGCGATGCGGTGCAGATCGAGCTGGAGATCCAGCTGATCCAACCGCGCTGAGCGGCGGCAGGTCACCGCCGGTCGAGAATTATCCGGGACAGCGAATCGAGCACATAACCGATGATGCCGATCACCACGATCACAGCCATCACCTGGTCGTAGGCCAGTTGGTCGCGGGCGTTGAGGATCTGGTAGCCCAGCCCGGAGCGAACACCCAGCATTTCCGCCGGTACCAGCACCACCCACGCGATCCCCAGGGCCACGCGGAAACCGGTTTGCACTTGGCCCCGGATTGCGGGCAGGACCACGGCCGTCAGTTGTTCACGCTTGGTGGCCCCGAACGAGCGGGCCACCAGGAGCAGCCCGGGGTCGATCGCCCGCACTCCGGCCGCGGTGTTGAGCACGATCGGCCAGACCGAGGCCGCGGCGACGAGGAAGATCACCGGTTGATTGCCTATCCCGAACAGCGCGACCGCGATCGGTGCCCAGGACAGCGGGGAAATCATTCGCAGGAACTGCACTACGGGGGCGACAGCGTGCTCGGTGGCGGCGTGCAGCCCGAGTAACAGCCCGAGTGGTACGCCGACGGTGACCGCGATCAGCAGTCCCACCAGTAGTCGCCACATACTGACTGCGATATCTGGGAGCAGTACGCCGCGGTCGAACAGTTGTGCGGCTGCGCCGGGGACATGCTGCGGCCCGAATTCGCGTAGCAGCGAGCCCGGCCCGGCCACCAGGTCGGTGAGTACCCACCACAGCAGTACTGCGAGGGCGACGGCGGCCGGCCGGGGGAGCCAGGTGGGGGTCCGGGGCCGGGTGACGACGGTGTTCACGACGGGTCGATCTCCTCGATGCGGGTGAGCCGCTCCGGTAGCCCGAACGCGGCCGGGCCGCCCGCGTGGTCGAGTGCGGCGCGGACGAAGCGGTCGTCCACGAGCTGTTCGTGCACCCGGTCGGGGTCGAGGGCGGACAGGAAGTGGGTGTCGCCGTCGACCACGGTGTCGTGCATGGCGGTCACCAGCGCGGTGGTGAAGCTGGGAAAAGGGAAGGGCTGGAAGCCGATACGCTGCGGACGCCAGTCGGGATGGCGGACCGGTAGCTCATCGGAGTAGGTGAGGGCCTTGGTGATCGCGGGCAGCGGCTGCGGCAGATATGTGCCCGCCAGTTGTTTCGCGGCCGCGGGCCGGTCGGTGGCAATCCGCTGCTGGGCGGTGACCACCACATCGGCGACCGCCTGGGCCGCGGCGGGACGCCGGTCCACCAGATCCTGATGGACCACCAGGGCGCAGCATGCGTGGTCGCGCCACAGATCCCCGAGGAATCGGTGGATCCGGCCGACCCCGCGCAGTTCGGCGGCGGCGTTGAACGGGTCGGCCACGGTGAACGCGCTGATCGAACCGTTGGCCAGCGCGGGAACCATATCCGACGGGCTCATCACCACCAGTTCCACCGTGCCCGCCGACCGTGACGCCGAACCACGGATCACCGGCCGTAATCCGTGCGCGCGTAGTAGCTGCTGGATGACGATGTTGTGGATGGACCACCAGAACGGGATCGCGACCTGCGTCCCGGCGAGCTGTCCGAGGTCGGTGACCCCTGGCGCGACCGTGAGGGCCGATCCGTTGGTGTGGTTCCATCCGAGGATCCGCGCCGGCGCACCGAGCCCGAACTTCAGCTGCACCGCCATCGGCATCAGCAGATGGGCGATATCGACCTGCCGGGTGAGGAACGCTTCGGCCAGCGCCGCCCAGCTGCGGAACAGGACCGGTTCGGCGAACTCCACTGCTGTTCCGGCGCGTTCGGCGATGAGCAGCGGTGCCGCGTCGGTAATCGGCAGATAGCCGATGCGGAGGCGGTCCCCGCCGCTGCCGCGCCGTTGCGCCGCGGCACGGCCGAGATCGGCCATTCCGGCGATGCCTCCCGCCGCGGCCAGTCCGGCGCAGCCGCAGAGCAGGCCGCGCCGCGATATCGAGGGCACGCTCATACCGTCACCGCCGAATCCCGGTAGCGGTCGATGATCCGCTGCCGCAGCAGGTCGGGTTGCGAAGCGCGGCCGAGGTCGGTGAACTCCTCGCGAACCGTGCCGCCCGCACCGATGAGCACGATCCGGTCGCCGAGCCGCAGCGCTTCGTCGATATCGTGGGTGACCAGCACCGTGGTGCACCCTATTTCCCGCACCAGTCCGGCCAGCCAGTTCTGCAGGTCCGCGCGGACGGCCGGGTCGAGGGCGCTGAACGGTTCGTCCAGCAGCAGCAATTGCGGCCGCACTGCCACCGCCCGGATTACCGCGACCCGCTGCGCCTGCCCGCCGGAGAGCTCGCCGACACGGCGTTCGGCGAGCCCGTCGAGCCCGAACCGGCCCAGCAGGTCGTCGGCGTATTGCGGGTCGAAACTCGCGCGGTGCCGGGCGAAGCGCGCACCGAACCGGACGTTGTCGCGCACCGACAGCCACGGCATCAGCAAGGGTTGCTGGAATACCATGCCGGTTGCCGGGCTCTCGGAACTGTCCGTATCCCAGTCGATTTCGCCGCCGTCGAGCCGATCCAGTCCCGCGATCACCCGCAGCAGCGTCGATTTGCCGCTGCCGCTGGCGCCGAGTATCACGAGCAACTCGCCCGTGCTGATCCGCAGATCCACCCCGTCGAGCACGGGTTCGGTGCGGCCGGGATAAACCTTGCGGGCATCCGCTAGTTGTACTGCGACAGTTCCCACCGCAACTGGCCTTCCGAAGGAGATTGAACAGGGAGGAAGGCGGCTTCCCGGAACCGCCGGTTGGTGCCACAGCGCAGCGCGTAGCCCGCGCCGCCGCACAGCGTGGATTCCAGGCGGGTCGCTTCCACCGCCAGCCGCGCGGCCTCCAGCCGCAGCCGCAGCAGGTCGGCCGGTGGTGTCGCGTGGGCGTCGGCGGCATGGTCGTACAAGGCCTGCCGGGCGGTGGTGTACCGGTCGGCGAGTAGCCGGTATTCGTCGCGGAACTGGGCGCCGAGTCCGTCGAGGCGGGTACCCGACTCCTGGACCGCGGTACCCGCGATACCGGTGCAGAACGCGGACTGCAGCAGCAGGAACACCGGACGGATCGCACCGCAGAAGCCGGGCAGGTCCGCGGTGACCAGCTGGTCCGCACCGACCTCGACCTGTTCGAAGGTCAGTCCGGTCGAGGCGGTGGCGCTCAGGGCGAGCAGCTCCGGTGCCGGGCGGATATGGACGCCTGCGGCATCGGCTCCCACCACCCCTACGCGACCGCGACCGTCGCTGCCGCGGAATGGGAAGACGATCACCGAGTCGTCGAAAACATTGGAGGCCCACGCGATCGGGCCGGAGACCCGGCCACCTGCGGTTCCGTCCGCCTCCAGCGGCAGCTCGCCCAGACCGGCGAGGTGCTTGAGCGCGGCGGCCATGGCCGTCACCCCGATGAGCCGGCCCGAGGCCAGCTCGTCGAGATACCGATCCCGGACCGGCCCCGGTGCCCGGCAGAGGTATTCGAGTGACATTCGCTGTGCCCAGAGTGAGAAACCCGCGGCCAGGCTTTCGCCTGCGACCTTCTCCACCACCTCGGTGATCTCGCGGATATCCGAACCGCCCAATCCCGCCGAAAGCAGTCCGGAACTGCCGATTTCGCCGATATCGGCACGGATATCGGTGTGGCCGAGGTCGAGGTCGGCGGCACGGTCGCGGACGAAGCCGGTGAGGGCGGTCAACGCGGTGACAGTGGCGGTCATATCTGCGGATCCGCCAGTTCGTGCAACCGGTCCACCGGCGTGTTCACCGCGTCCCGCGCCCGGCGCACCGCCGCCTCGTCGGGCGCGTCGTAGAAGCACAGGCATTTGTCCATGTCCTCGCGGACGTAGGTGCGCAGGAAGCTCACTTCGGGTACGTCGGCGTATTTGGGTGCGTTGGCCTTCTTCCGGGCGAGGTAGGTGTCCATATCGATCTCGGCGGGAATATCCCATTCGACGAGGTACCCGGCGGTGGGGCGGGCGGCCTTGATCGCCGCCAGGTCGGCGCCCACCAATCGGACCTGGTGCGGGCCGTCGACGGCGGTCGCGAGTACCTCGTCGGCGGGCAGCGCCGGGGCGCGGCAGTCGGCGAATTCGGTGATCGCGAAGATCCGTGAGGCACCGCCGGTGACCTGGGCCTCGAGCAGGGCACCGCCTTCTTTCTCGGCCCGGGCGCCGAATTCTTCGATGGTCCGGCTCGCGGGGCCGGTGGGCACGAGTTCGTACAGGTACAAGGACATGGGCAGTCAGCCTTCCCACAGTGGAATCTACGAATGGACGCGACCGCCTACGGCGGCCGAGGCCGGGAATGCGCAATAAGAATGCTCGGGCGAGGCCGGGCGGGATCAGCGCTGGTGAAGACAGGCAGCGGTGGCCACGCGCACGAGGTCCACGTGCAGGCGGCGGGTGAGGTTGCTGCGGGTCACGGTTCGAGCCTAGCCATAGACAGACTGATCTGTCTATACGTGGAAATGGTTATGGTGGGGTACGTGGCCACAACAACGGAGTCCGCGGTGTCCTCGGCCGACCGCCGCGGCAAACCCACGCCGGCGCAGCGGCTGCTGGACACCGCGACCACCTTGTTCGCCCGATACGGCATCCGCGCAGTCGGTATCGACCGCGTACTGGCCGAGGCCGGGGTGGCGCGGGCCAGCCTGTACTCGAGTTACGGATCGAAAGACGCCCTGGTCATCGCCTACCTCGAACATCTCGACCGCCGCGACCGTGCCCGCTGGGACGAGGCTGTCGCCGGGGTCGCCGACCCGGCCGACCGGATCCTCACCTTCTTCGATCTCGCCCTCGCCTCTGCACCGGGCCGGGGTTTCCGGGGTTGCCAATACGCCAACGCTGCCACCGAATTCCCGGACCAGGCCCTCGCGCCCGTGGTCGCGCACCGCCGCTGGATGCTGGACACCCTCACCGATCTGCTGCGGGCCTGCCGAGCAGCCGACCCGGCCACCCTTGCCCGCCGTATCCAGCTGGTCTACGACGGTGCGCTGGCCGGCTCCAAACTCGAACACGCGGCCGAGCCGCTACGTACGGGCCGGATGATCGCTGCCGAACTCCTCTCCGGGTAGATGGCGCCTCTGGGCGGTGACAGCGCGCTATGCGGCGGGATCAGTTGTCGGCGTGCTCGGGCAGGATCATTTCGAGCCGGGCCCCGCCGCGGGGCGAGCTCGACAGCCGTGCGCTGCCGGCGGCGTTGCGGACGGCTTCGGCGATGATGGCCAGGCCCAGCCCGGCGCCGCCGTGCGGGCGGCTGCGGTTGTCGTCGCGGCGTTCGAATCGGCGGAACAGCCGGTCCCGGTCGTGCTCGGGGACACCGTCGCCGTCGTCGTCGACCCACAGCACGACCTGTCCGCCGGCGCAGCGCAGCGTGAAATCGACGCGACTGCGAGCGTGGCGGCGTGCGTTGTCGGCGGCGTTGCGTACCGCCCTGGCGAGGAGTCCTTCGTCGGCGAAAACCCGGGCCGGCCCCACGGCTGCGGTGTCGGTGGTGACACCGAGTTGGCGTAGCCGGCCGGCTTCGGCGAGGACGATATCGTCGAGATCGACTTCGCCGCAGTTGCGGCCGGTGCCTTCATCCAGACGGGCGAGCAGGAGCAGATCGTCCACCAGGCCGTGTAGCCGGGCTGCCTCGCTGTCGACGACCTCGGCCAGCGACGCGAGATCGGTCGCGCCGGGATGGTGCAGCGCGACCTGGGCGTGCTGGCGGATGGCGGCCACCGGCGAGCGCAGTTCGTGCGAGGCGTCGGAGACGAACCGCTGCTGAGCTCGGTGTGCGGCCTCGAGGCGGCCGAGCATCCGGTTCATTGTCGCGGCCAGCCGTGCGACCTCGTCGTTCCCGGCGGGCGGATCCACTCGCCGGGAGAGGTCCTCGCCGAGGGATTCGACGTCGAGCCGGATGCGCTCGACCGGCCGGAGCGAGCGGCCGACCACCGCCCACATCAGTGCCGCGACGAACGCGCTGATGGCAGGCACCGCGACGGCCAGCAGCAGGGCCGCCGATCGCACCGCGTCATCGGCGTCCTCGAGTGACCGTGCGACGACCACGGACTGAACCGCGCCCGATGCCGGCGTGATCGGCGCCGAATGCACGACATAGTCGACTCCGTCGAAGGGGAAGCGTTCCGCGGACGGTACCGGCAGGACGGGGCCGTGGGCGGAATCGCCCTCGGCGGCGGTGATCACGCGCCCGTCCTGCTGGAGCTGGACTATCACATCGTCGACTTCCGAGACGGGTAACAACACCGTGTCGGCGGTGTCGCGGAGCCGGTGCTGTGCGTCCGCGGCGATCTGGGCGGCCTGGATATCGGCCGCCTTCGAATGTGCTGCGACCAGCGTGTGGCGGAACAGCATCAGAAAACTCACCGCACCGGCTGCCAGGACCGCCAGAACGACAGCTGTGGTCGTCACCGTGATCCGTACCCGTAGCGAGGGCAGCCCCAGGTCAGGCATCGGGCATCAGCCGGTATCCCGCGCCGCGGATCGTGCGGATGGTGTCGACGCCGAACGGTTTGTCGATCTTGGCTCGCAGATGCGCGATGTATACCTCGACGATATTGGAATCACCGTCGAACTCTCCGTGCCAGACGCCGGCCAGAATATCGCTCTTGGACCGGATCACACCCGGCTCGCGGGCGAAGAACGCCAGGATCGCGAATTCCCGGGCCGTCAACCGCACCGGGGTATCGCCGCGCCGGACCTCTCGGGTGGCCGGGTCGAGACGCAGACTACCCACTTGCAGCGAGGTCGGGCGTTCCGGTCGTCCGCGGCGGATCAGGGCCCGGAGCCGGGCTACCAGTACCGGGAAATCGGCGGGTTTGATCACGTAGTCGTCGGCGCCGGTGTCGAGGCCTTCCACCTGGTCCCATTCACCGTCCTTGGCGGTGAGCATGAGAATCGGTGTCCAATTCCCCTCGTCCCGCAGGGTCCGGCACACCGCGTATCCGCTCATGCCCGGCATCATCACGTCCAGCACCAGCGCGTCATAACGGACCTCACGTGCCCGCCACAAGCCGTCGGTCGCGTTGTAGGCCAGATCGACAGCGAAGCCCTCGGCCTGCAGCCCGCGCCTGAGCCCGTCGGCAAAACGGACCTCGTCGTCGACCACCAATATTCGCACGCCGCCCAGTATGAGCCGACCCGTCGTTAATGCTGGCTTAAGCATCGGCCAGGCACCATGGCCGCGGCCGTTCACATGAGAGAAGGAGTATTGCGGGATGGGCGTGACCCTCGCCAAGGGTGGCAATGTATCGCTGTCGAAACAGGCACCGAACCTGACGGCGGTGGCGGTCGGCCTGGGCTGGGATGTGCGGTCGACCACGGGTGCCGAATTCGACCTGGATGCCAGTGCCCTGGCGACCGGACCGGATCAGAAGGTCGTCTCGGACCGGCATTTCGTGTTCTACAACAATCTGCGTTCCCCCGAGGGCAGCATCGAGCACACCGGCGACAACCTCACCGGTGAAGGCGAGGGAGACGACGAGGTCATCAATGTCGATCTGGCGGCCACGCCCCCCACGATCACCAGCATCTTCTTTCCCGTCTCGATCCACGACGCGAACACTCGGCAGCAGTCGTTCGGGCAGGTCCGCAATGCGTTCATCCGGGTCGTCGATCGGGCGACGGGTTCGGAACTGGCTCGTTACGACCTGACCGAGGACGCCTCGACCGAGACCGCCATGGTCTTCGGCGAGCTCTACCGCCACGGTGCGGAGTGGAAGTTCCGCGCGATCGGCCAGGGGTACGCCTCCGGGCTGGCCGGAATTGCCCGCGACTACGGCGTGAACATCTGACGGCGACCGCGATCGAGCCGGCACCTCCGTCCCACCTGCAGCGAGCCTGCTCTTGGCCGGTGCCCTCACCGTTACGAACAGGAGCACGATGAGTACGGCCGGATACGACCCTTATTCCGGAACCACGGTAACCCCGGGGGGCCTGGGCAAACGCGCCGCCGCCCGCTTCGTCGACTGGATCGTCGCCGCTCTCGTCGGGGCAATCCTCTTCTGGCTGTTGAACAAATCCGCCCACGTTCCCGGATGGGTTTCCGTCCTGCCCGGCGCCGGTTTCGGCTTCCTGTACTTCCTCGGATTCGAGGTCACCACCGGCTCCACGCCCGGCAAGAAACTGCTCGGCCTGCACGTCAATGGGGCCGGTGGAGAGCCCAGGCCCAGCGTGAAGGAGTCCGCGTTCCGCAATGCCTACATGTTGCTGAACCTGATTCCCTGCATCGGCGGTGTGCTCTGGTTCGTCGCCGCCCTCGGAATCGCAGTCACCGTGAGTTCCAGCGCCACCAAACAGGGCTGGCACGACCGTTTCGCCGACGGCACACAGGTCGTCGAAGCGCCCTGACGAGTCGCTGTATTCGGCGCTCGGCCGGGTTCCCGCCTCGTGGCCGGAACCCGGCCCACGAGCCTGCGGGCAGAACCTCTGTCCTTGCTGAGTACGCCACAGTGGGGGTCGCGGGTCGGTCGGCCACCGCAGCGCCGGCGGTCACCATCAGGGCCGGGTGACGGAGCGGTCGGGGTCGCGGTCGGCGCCGATATGTTGGTCGCGGTGCAGGTTCACTCGTTCTGCGCGAACTATTCCCGGCACCGCGTTGTCGGATGAACCGTCCGGGTCCAGCGGGTATCGCATCTTCCCGGCGGCCACCGGCTCGCGCCGCGAACGAGAGTAGAGGTTTGGTCCCGCATCCGCTGGACCGGCCGGACCGGCTGAACCGGCGTCCGTAGGGCGCCGGTTCAGCGCTTTTCTGTCGGCGGTGGCCGGTGGCCCCGCCTCTTGCTCCGGGGGGCGCGCCTCCGGTCTGACCTGCGACGAGCGCATCCGCCTATCTCGGCGGAGTCCGACATTTCCCAAATGGAGAATGTTATTCTCCAGCGTGTAGGTGAAGTGCCGACGGGTCCCGTTCGGGTGACACCGAAAGCTCTGGTGGCCACGCGGATACCGCATGCTCGCACCTATCCTTACAAAGATTGCAATACTTATTGCGCTTGCCTGGATGGAGCGTTAGATTCCTTACAAAGTCCTCGACATCGAGGCGGATCAGCGCTAGTGGCCGGGTCGGTTGGGAGTCAGTCGGAATGTTGCAGCAAGAGGCCCGCTACCGGGGCGGCCAATCGATCGGGGTCGCGGCGGGCTGGAGTCAACGGCGGATCACCCCGCCCAGCCGGCTGTTCGGGGCCAACGGACTACGGACCGGGCCGGACGGGCGGATCTATATCGCCCAGGTGACCGGGAGCCAGATCAGCGCCCTCGATATCGATACCGGCGCGATCGAAACCATCAGCGCCAAGGGCGGCGATATCGTCGCGCCCGACGATTGCGCGTTCGACGCGGACGGCAACCTGTACGCCACCGAGGTGATGGACGGCCGAGTAAGCGCCCGCAATGCCGATGGCACCACCCGCTTGCTGCGCGCGGATCTGCCCAGCGCCAACGGCATCACGGTGTATCAGGGCCGGTTGTTCGTCAACGAATGCCGGCCCGGCGGCCGGCTCATGGAACTGCCGCTCGACGGTGGCACGCCCCGGATCCTGCTGGAGAATCTGGAACAGCCGAACGCCATGGAGGTGGGTCCGGACGGGTTGCTCTATTACCCGGTGATGGGGCTCAACGAGATCTGGCGCATCCATCCCGACGGCGGCGAACCCGAGCGGGTCGCCGGAGATCTCGGCGTCCCCGATTCGGTGAAGTTCGATGCGGACGGGTGCATCGTGTCCACCCAGGTCGCCTCTGGGCAGGTGCTGCGGATCAATCCGCGCAACGGCGAGAAAACCGTCCTCGCCCAGCTCAACCCGGGACTGGACAACTGCACGCTGGTGGACGGCCGGCTGTTCGTCTCCAACTTCACCGGTGAGATCACCGAAATCCGCCCCGACGGCACCACCCGCACCACGCTGCCGGGCGGGCTGAACTGGCCGCTGGATCTGACCGTCGGTCCCGACGGCACACTGTTCGTCGCCGACGGCACCTACTTCTACGCGGTCGGTCCCGACGGGCTCGAAACCCTGGGCATGCTGTTCAGCCCCGGCTATCCGGGCTTCGTACGCGGTGTGACAGCCGGAGGACCGGGGGAATTCCTCGTCGCAACCGCGGGTGGTCAGGTCGCCCGGTGGCGGCCCGCGAGCGGGGAGAGCGAATTCCTTGCCGGCGCCGAAGCGCCGCTCGACCAGTTGTACGGGATCGAAGCCGGGCCCGGCGGAAAGATCGTGACCACCGAATTCGGCACCGGCCGGGTGCTCGGGGTGCGCGGTGACGGTGGGGTCGAGGTGCTGGCCGCCGGGCTGGACAAGCCGATCGGTATCGCGTTCACCGCCGCCGGCAGCTGCCTGGTCGCCGAATCCGGTGCCGGCCGCGTGGTCTCGGTGACGGCCGGGGGAGTGGACACCGTGGTGGACGGTCTCGACACCCCGCAGGGCCTGCTGATCCGCGGATCGCAGCTGCTGATCGTCGATTCCGGTGCCAAGAACCTCGTCTCGGTCGATCTGGAGACCAAGGCGCGCGAGGTGCTCGCCTGGAATCTCCCGGTGGGCGCGCCGCCCGGGGTGACGCCGAAACCGCTGCTGGGTATGCCGCCGTTCTCCGGGCCGCAGGGCCCGTTCGCGGGTATCGCGTCCGGCCCGGACGGAACCCTGTATATCGCCGCCGACGCCGAGGGCAGTGTGCTCGCATTCCGGAAGGACGGGTGAAACAACCATGACAGGTGAATTCTTCGGACTCGACGGGCGCGTGGTGATCGTGTCCGGTGCGGGCGGCGGCGGGATCGGTACCGCCGTGACGCGGCTGGTCGCGCAGGCCGGGGCGACCGTGCTCGGGGTCAGCCGAGGCGCGGAGAACCTGGCGAAACATGTGGAACCCCTTGCGAACGAGGGACTGAAGGTCGTGCCGGTGCAGGCCGATGCCGCCACCGACGAAGGTGTGGCCACCGTGCTCGAGGCCGCGCGGCAGGCCGACGGGGACCTCTACGGCCTGGTCAATATCGCCGGCGGTGCCGCCCCCGCCACCTGGATGCCGGCCACCCGGGTGACGCGTGACGACTGGCGGGCCCTGTTCGCGCAGAACCTCGAATCGATGTTCTTCATGAGCCAGGCCGTGGCCGCGGAGATCAAAGCGGCAGGCCGGCCGGGTTCGATCGTGTCGCTGTCGTCGATCAGCGGGATGAACACCGCCCCGTTCCATATCGCCTACGGCACCGCGAAAGCCGCCCTCGTCGCCGCGACCCGGACGCTGGCGGCCGAACTGGCGCTCAGCGATATCCGAGTGAACGCGATCGCGCCCGGTGTCACCGAAACCCCGGCCTCGGGAACCTATGTCGACGAGGACGTCGAACGCGATCGGACCGCGATCGCCATGGGCCGCCGCGGCCGGCCCGAGGAGCAGGCGGGCGCCGTGCTGTTCCTGCTCTCCCAGCTGTCGTCCTATATCACCGGGCAGACGATTCTGGTCGACGGCGGGCTCAATTTGAAATGGACCCATCTGGGCGCCGACAACACCTCCCTGTTCCTGAAGGACGAGGGTTTCCGCGCCGCCATCACCAGCTGACCACCGAAATGTATTGCACCGACACCGACTGTCCCCGGACCCGGGGTGGGAGAACACGATGAGCGAGACCGTCGACGATATCGCCACCAACACCGAACCGCTGTCCGCGCCGATGACGATCGGGGTGGAGGCCTACCTCAGTCCCGAATACGTGAAAGACGAACGCGACAAGTTGTGGCGCAAGGTCTGGCAGCAGGTGGGCCGGGTCGAGGAGATCCCACGCGTGGGCGATTACCTCACCTACGAAATCCTCGACGATTCGATCATCATCGTGCGTACCGCACCGGACAAGATCCGCGCGTACCACAATGTGTGCGCGCACCGCGGCCGCAAACTGGTCGACACCCCGCCCGGCGAGCGCAATGCCAAGGGCCAGAAGAAACAGTTCGTCTGCGGATTCCACGGCTGGCGGTACGACCTCGAGGGTCGCAACACCTTCGTCCCCGAACGCGAGGACTGGCCCTGCGGGCTGACCGAACGCAACGACGGTCTGGTCGATGTGCATGTCGATACCTGGGGCGGCTGGATCTTCGTCAACCCGGACCCGAATCCGTCGGAAACCCTGCTGGAATACCTGGAGCCGGCCGCGAGCCTGCTCGACCCGTTCCAGTTGCAGAACATGCGCTACCGGTGGCGGCGGTGGCTGGTGTTCGACTGCAACTGGAAGGTCGCGCTGGAAGCCTTCATGGAGACCTACCACGTGCCCTACACGCATCCGGAGTTCATGAACTTCGGCATGTTCCTGGGCTGGGCGCGGGCACAGGGCAAACACAGCAATATCGGCTACGACGCCCCGAAGGGCCAAGAGGAGAGCCAGGGCAAGATCCGGCTCGGCCACGGCCCCGACGCCCGCAAATCGACGATCGAACTGCAGAATTTCACCTGGGAGAACGCCAACACCAACACCACCTGGACCATGGTGGAGGCGGCGCGGCGGCTCACCGAGGAACTACCGGAAGGTACCCCGGCACCGGAAGTCATGCAGCATTGGCTGGCCTCGGCGCGCGCCACCGACGAGGCGCGCGGGGTCATCTGGCCGACCGTCACTCCGGCCGATGTCGCGGCCGCCGGTACCGCGTGGCAGATCTTCCCGAACTTCCAGATCGGGCAGGCAGTGAACAATATGCTCTGCTACAGCGCGCGACCCTACGGCTACGACCCAGACAAATGCATTTTCGAGGCCGCGGTCTACGAACTGTTCCCGGAAGGCGAAGCGCCGGAAACGGAATGGATCCACACCCCGCAGGACGATCCGGGCTGGCGCACCGTACTGCCCCAGGATTTCGACAATATGGCCGCCGTCCAGCAGGGGATGAAATCCGCCGGTTTCTCCGGCCCGAAACCGAATCCGTATCGCGAACGCAGTGTCGTCAACCTGCATCACAATCTCGCGAAATACATGGGCACCGGCGCACCGCGTGACCTCACCTGACCCGGCGCAGCCGGCCCGATCCACCACCGAGGATTACCGATGAACAACTGCGCACCCACGCAGACCCCCGATATCGACCATGCCGCGTTACGAGCCAAATATCTGGCCGAACGCGATAAGCGGCTGCGATCGGAAGGGCAACAGCAGTACGTCGCCAGTGAGGACGGATTCGCCGAGGTCTTCGAAGGCGACCCCTACACCCCGGTGACCCCGCGCGAACCCATCACCGAGGAAGTCGATGTGGTGGTCCTCGGCGGGGGCTGGGCCGGTTTGACCGCGGGCGCGCGGCTCACCCAGGCCGGTGTCGAGGATTTCCGGATCATCGAACTGGCCGGTGATTTCGGTGGCGCCTGGTACTGGAACCGCTATCCCGGGATCCAATGCGATTCCGACGCCTACTGCTATCTGCCGCTGCTCGAGGAAACCGGGTACATCCCGACGCAGAAGTACGCCTTCGGCGACGAATGTTTCGAGCACGCCCAGCGTATCGGGAAACATTTCGGGCTGTACGAGAAGGCGATCTTCTCGACGATGACGAAATCGCTGGAATGGGATGAGGCGCTGCGGCGCTGGCGGATCGGCACCAATCGCGACGACCGGATCCTTGCCCGGTTCGTCGTGATGGCGCAGGGCCCCTTCAACAAGCCGAAGCTGCCGGGGATCCCGGGTATCAACGATTTCACCGGGCACACATTCCATTCGGCCCGCTGGGATTACGACTACACCGGCGGTGATATGCGCGGTGGCCTGACCGGTTTGGAGGACAAGAAGGTCGCGGTGATCGGCACCGGCGCCAGCGGGATCCAGATCATTCCGCATATCGCCCGGTCGGCCGAGCATCTGTATGTTTTCCAGCGGACCCCGTCCTATATCAACGAACGCGGCAACGTCCCGACCGATCCGGAATGGGCGAAATCGCTGCAGCCGGGCTGGCAGCTGGAACGCCGCCGCAACTTCCACACCGCCGCGTTCGAGGCGTTCGCGCCCGGCCAGCCGGATCTGGTGTGCGACGGCTGGACCGAGGTCAGCCGGAATGTGCAGGCCTACCTGGACGAAACGAACAGCTGGGCCGAGGTGACCCCGGAGAAGTTCATGGAGATCCGGGAGAACCAGGACTACCGGGCCATGGAGCGGGTCCGGCAGCGGGTGGACGAACTCGTCGCGGATCAGGCGACCGCGGACGCGCTCAAACCGTATTACCGATTCCTGTGCAAGCGCCCCTGTTTCAATGACGAATACCTGCCGACCTACAACCGCTCGAATGTCACCCTGGTCGACGTATCGAAGACCAAGGGCGTCGAGCGGATCACCGCAGCCGGCATCGTGGCCGACGGTGTGGAACACGAGGTGGATTGCATCATCTTCGCCAGCGGATTCGAGATCACCACCGACCTGGATCGCCGCTACGGGATCCACCCGTTCACCGGCCGGGACGGGCTGTCTCTCTACGAACATTGGGCGAACGGCTACCGCACCTTGCACGGCCTCACCAGTAACGGTTTCCCGAATATCTTCTTCACCGGATTCGTACAGGGCGGCGTGACCGCGAGCACGACCGATATGTTCGATCAGCAGACCACCCATGCCGCCTACATCATCGGTGAAGCGCTGAATCGGGACGCGAAGGTGGTGGAACCGACCCCGGAGGCTGTCGAAGGATGGTGTGCCACCATCAAGGAAACCGCCGTCGACAACAGCAATTTCCAGCGTGAGTGCACGCCTGGTTATTACAACAACGAGGGCGAGCAGAACATCCGGTCCCATCTCGGCGAGCCGTACTGGCCGGGTTTCTACGCCCTGGAGGAATTGCTGCAGGAATGGCGCGGTACCGGCCGCCTCGACGGTCTGGTATTGGGCGAATGAACGAATCAGGCCCGGAAAAACGGTTCGACGGCCGGGTGGCCGTCGTGACCGGCGCCGGTCGCGGTCTGGGGCGCGCCTACGCCCTGCTGCTCGGCGCGCGTGGTGCGAAAGTAGTGGTCAATGATATCGGTGGTGGTATCCCGGGTGGTGATACCGATGCCGGGGTGGCCGGTGGTGTGGCCGCCGAAATCCGGGATGCCGGTGGGGAAGCGGTCTCGAATGCCGATTCCGTGGCGAACCCGGAAGGCGGTCGCGCGATCATCGATGCGGCCCTGAAAACCTATGGACGCGTCGATATCCTCATCCACAATGCCGGCAACGTCCGCTACGCACCGTTGACCGAAATGACCTACGAGGATTTCGATTCCGTTCTCGATGTGCATCTGCGGGGCGCTTTCCATATGGTCCGCGCGGCTTTCCCGGTGATGCGCGAAGCCGGCTACGGCCGAGTGGTCCTGACGTCCTCGATCGGCGGACTGTACGGCAACCAGAACGTCGCGAACTACGCCGTCTCCAAAGCCGGCGTGATCGGATTGTCGAATGTGGTCGCGCTCGAGGGTGCCGAGCACGGGGTGAAATCCAATGTGATCGTGCCCGCGGCGGTGACCCGGCTGGCCGACGGCCTGGACACCTCGAAATATCCGCCGATGGAACCCGAGCTGGTCGCGCCCGCCGTGGGCTGGCTGGCCCACGAATCCTGCACGATCAGCGGCGAGATGCTGGTCGCACTGGCAGGCCGCGTGGCACGGGCTTATATAGCGGAAACCCCCGGCGTCTACCGGCCGCAGTGGTCGATCGAGGACGTCGGCGAACAGATCGACGACATACGCGATACCGACGATTCGTGGTTACTGCCGGTGGTGCCGTCGGCGCACAGCGACCATATCGGCCGGAGTTTCGCAATGGCCATGGGAGGACAGTGAATATGGCGGTCAAGGTTTACGAACGAATTCTGGACCTCTTCGAGGCCGAAGGTATCAATACGATTTTCGGCATCCCCGACCCGAATTTCGTGCACCTGTTCCATCTGGCCGACGAACGCGGCTGGAATGTGGTGTCCCCGCACCACGAGGAATCGGCCGGCTTCATGGCCGAGGCGGTATCCCGCATGACCGGTAAGGCCGCCGTCTGTATCGGCACCCTCGGGCCCGGGATGGCGAATATGGCCGGTGCGATGATGTGCGCCAAGGTGGAGAATTCGCCGGTGATCTTCCTGGGCGGGCAGCGCGCGCGGATCACCGAACAGCGGGTGCGCCGCGGGCGGATCCAGTTCGTGAAACAGTCCGGTCTGCTGGAACCGTCGGTGAAGTATGCGGCGAGTATCGAGTACGCCGACCAGACCGACGAGATCATCCGCGAAGGCCTGCGCAAGGCGCTGACCGGGGTACCCGGCCCGGTGTACATCGAATACCCGTCGCATGTCATCCAGGAGGAGCTCGACGTCCCCGAGCCGCTGCCGCCGCACCGCTACCGCCTGGTCGGCCAGACGGCAGGTCAGGACAAAATCGACGAGGCCGCCGAACTCATCCGTCAGGCGAAGCAGCCGGTTCTGCTGGTCGGGCACGGAGTGCACACCTCCCGGGCCGGCGCCGCGGTGAAAGAGCTCGCCGATCTCATGGCCTGCCCGGTCGTGCAGACCTCGGGCGGCACCTCCTTCATCGAAGGCCTGGAAGACCGCACCTTCCCGTACGGTTTCTCGCCGTCCGCGGTGGAGGCCGTGGTGAAATCCGATCTGTGCCTGGCCATCGGCACCGAACTCGGTGAACCGGTGCACTACGGCCGGGGCCGGCACTGGCTGGAGAACGAAGCCGTCCGGAAATGGGTGCTGATCGAACAGGACCCCACCGCCATCGGGGTCAACCGCCCCATCGACGTACCACTGGTCGGTGATCTGCGGGCCGTCGTCCCCCAGCTCTCCGCCGCCCTGAAGAACACTCCGCGCACCGCCACCCCGGAACTGGCCCGCTGGATCGAACAGGACGCCGCCCGGCTGGCCGAACTGGCCGAATCCGCGCCGTCCGGTATGTCGCCGGTGCATCCCGCCCGGCTGGTCGTGGAAGCCACCAAGGATTTCCCCGCCGACGGGATCCTGGTCCGCGACGGCGGCGCCACCACGATCTTCGGCTGGACCTACACGCAGTGCAAACCACACGATGTGGTCTGGAACCAGAACTTCGGGCACCTCGGTACCGGCCTGCCGTACGCGGTGGGCGCCTCGGTCGCCGACGGCGGTAAACGACCGGTCCTGCTGATCACCGGCGATTCCTCGTTCCAATTCCAGATCGCGGAACTGGAAACAGCCGCCCGGCTCAATCTTCCGCTCGTCACCGTGGTCGCGGTCGACTACGCGTGGGGTCTCGAGGTCGGCGTCTACAAACGCACATTCGGTCAGGGCTCCCGGGAAACCGCGGTGCACTGGAGTAAAGAGACCCGGCTCGACAAGGTCGCCGAGGGTTTCGGCTGCTACGGCGAATACGTCGATACCGACGCCGAGATCGCGCCCGCCATCAAACGCGCCTTCGCCAGCGGGAAACCGGGCGTCATTCATGTGGCGGTGGACCCGAAGGCGAACTCCGAGGAAATGCCGAGCTACGACGAGTTCCGCACCTGGTACGCGGAAGGGATGCAGTGATGCGCGAATACCTGAAGTTCTATATCGGTGGGGAATGGGTCGAGCCGACCGGAAACCAGACCTTCGACGTGGTGAACCCCGCCACCGAGGAGGTGGCCGGGAAGGTCGCGGCCGGATCGGCCGCCGATGTCGACGCGGCCGCCACCGCGGCCCGCGTGGCATTCCCGGTCTGGGCCGCGAGTACGGTCGCCGAACGGCTGGACCTGTTCCGTGCCATCGGTGCGGAATATCAGAAACGCACCGCCGATCTGGCTGCGGCACTCACCGAGGAGATGGGCGCACCGGCCGGACTGGCGAACGGATTCCAGGTGGATCTGGCGGCGGGGCATCTACAGCAAGCGATCGAAGTGCTGGAGAACTACCGGTTCGAGGAACAGCGCGGCGCGACGTTGATCGTGAAGGAACCGATCGGGGTCTGCGGGCTGATCACCCCGTGGAACTGGCCGATGAACCAGATCGCGGTGAAGGTTTTCCCCGCGCTGGCCACCGGTTGCACGATGGTGCTGAAACCGTCGGAACGGTCACCGTTCACGGGGCAGATCTTCACCGAGATCCTCGCCGCCGCCGGCGTGCCGGCCGGTGTGTTCAACCTGGTGCAGGGCGACGGCCCAGGCGTCGGCGTCCCGCTGTCATCGCATCCCGAGATCGATATGATCTCGTTCACCGGATCCACCCGCGCCGGCGTCGAAATCGCCCGCAACGCCGCACCCACCGTGAAACGTGTGACCCAGGAACTGGGCGGTAAAGGCCCCAATATCGTCCTCGACGACGCGGATTTCGCCACCAATGTCGGCGCGGGCGTCGGAAATATGATGGGCAACTCCGGGCAGACCTGCAGCTCGCCTGCGCGCATGCTGGTCCCCACCACCCGGATGGCAGAGGCAATCGAGGCCGCGCGTACCGCTGCCGAGGGAATCACCGTCGGCGACCCCACCGGTGACGTCGCTGTCGGTCCCGTGGTTGCCGCCTCGCAGTTCGAGAAGATCCAATCCCTCATCCAGAAGGGGATCGACGAGGGCGCCACTCTCGTGGCCGGTGGTTTGGGGCGACCGGACGGACTGGAGAAGGGCTACTACGTCAAACCCACAGTATTCGCCGATGTCACCAACGATATGACCATTGCCCGCGAAGAGATTTTCGGTCCCGTGCTGGTGATCATCGGCTACGACGGCATCGACGATGCCGTCGCCATCGCCAACGACACCGAGTACGGTCTCGCCGGTTTCGTCGCCGGTCGTGACCTGGATCAGGCTCGCGCTGTCGCCCGGCGCCTGCGTGCGGGGTCGATCGGGATCAACGGCGGTTTCGATTTCGCGGCGCCGTTCGGCGGTTACAAGAAAAGCGGTAACGGCCGCGAATGGGGTGAAGCCGGTTTCGAGGAATACCTCGAAGTCAAGGGCATCCTCGGTTACGCCCCCGAAGCGGCAGAGGCTTAGAGGCGCCCCGACATGGACGAGGTCGCCGGTGCACTATCCGGGCGGGTCGCGGTGGTCACCGGCGCCAGCCGCGGGATCGGTAAAGGGATCGCGCTGGCGCTGGCGGAGCAAGGGGCGACCGTGTACGTCACCGGCCGCACCGTCGTCCAGGGCGGGCATGCGCTGCCCGGCACGATCGGCGCGACCGCCGCGGAATGCACGCGCCGCGGCGGGCAGGGGATCGCGGTGCGCGTCGACCACGGCCGTGACGACGAGGTGGCCGCACTGTTCGACCGGGTCGCCGCCGAGCAAGGCCGCCTCGACATCCTGGTCAACAATGCATTCTCCCTACCCGAGGATCTGACCGATCCGGAGCCGTTCTGGGAGAAGCCGCTGTCGAATTGGGAAATGATCGATATCGGGGTCCGGTCGAATTTCGTGGCCGCCCGGTACGCCGCCGCACTGATGGTGCCGAAAGAGTCCGGTCTCATCGTCGCGATCTCCGGCTACACCGGGGTCGCCTACACCTACGGTGTGGTGTTCGGTACCGCCAAATCCGCGGTGGACCGGATGGCCCGCGATATGGCGGTGGAACTGAAACCGTTCGGAGTCGCTTTGGTATCGCTGTGGCAGGGGCTGACCATGACCGAACGCGCCGAACGCAATCTTGCGACAGTTCCGGGTCTTTCGGGGCAGGCAGCCACGACCCCGGCACACGGATGTTCTCCCGAATACCCGGGGCGGGTCATCGCGGCCCTTTCCGTGGATCCCGGCCTGATGCGGCGCACCGGTGGCACCTTCATCACCGCGGAACTCGGCCGCGATTACGGCATCACCGATATCGACGGCCGCGCGATCCCGTCGCTGCGCGAAACCCGCGGCGCACCGATCTGGTCGCCCATTCCATAACCACTGCGTGGCAAAGATATTCGAGGACACCATGAGCACCGCTTCCGACCAGCAGGCCAGACTCGCCGCCCTCCTGGACCGCCAGGATATTCTCGACTGCCTGACCCGCTTCAGCCGGGGAATGGACCGATTCGACCGCACACTGTTCCTGTCGGCCTTCCATCCGGACGCCGAGATCGCGGCCGGTGCATTCGTGGGTGGTCCGGAGGATCTCTACGACTGGGCTTCGGCAATGCACGAGAGCGGGCAGTACGCGACGCACCACAATCTGCTCAACCACACCTGCGATATCGACGGCGATACCGCCCATACCGAAACCTATTACCTTTTTGCGGCCCGTAACCGCGACGACAGTAATTGGCTCGCCGGTGGTCGCTATCTCGACCGGCTCGAACGGCGCGACGGACAGTGGCGGATCATACTGCGCACCAATGCCATCGAATGGTCCGGAACCGCGCCGACCATGCCCATCCCGTTCGGCGATATCCCCGAAATCCACGCCGACGGTATTCCGTCGCGCACCCCACAGGACCCTTCCTATACGCGGCCGTTACGCAATACGCGGCGGCCGAATATTCCGAGATGATCGCGGAAGTGAGGAGCCCATCATGCCGGCAGTGGCCACCCGGGAATTGAGTGAGAAAGTGGGAGTCGAGGTTCTCGACGTCGATGCCGAACGGCTCACCGCGGACCCGGACCTCCCGCACATCTGTCACGACCTGCTCGAACGATACGGGGTGGTGTTGTTCCGGGAGCTGCACGCGACCGATGCGGCCCAGGTCGAATTCGGCGCGAAACTCGGCGAGCTGGCGATATTTCCGCAGTTCACGAACAAGCACGTCATGGAGATCAGTTTCGACCCCGCGAACCCGCTGGCTCCGTATTTCCCGAGCAACGATTACTGGCATATCGACGGCTGCCTGGACCGGATGATCGCCAAAACCTCGATCATGAGTGCCCGGGTGACCGCTGCCCACGGTGGCGAAACCGCCTTCGCCAGTACCTATGTCGCCTACGACGAACTGAGCGAGCGGGAGAAGGAAGAACTCGCCGATATCCGGGTGGTCCACAAGATGGCGCGGGTGCAGCGATTGAGCCACCCCGATCCCACACCCGAGCAGATCGCGGATTGGGAGCGCCTGCCCGCCCGCGTGCATCCGCTGGTGTGGCAGCACGAATCCGGCCGGCGGTCCCTGGTTTTCGGTGCCACCGCCGCATATATCGACGGCAGCGACCCGGCGAACGGCCGGCAGCTGCTCGACGACCTCGAACACCGCGCGACCACGCCCGACCGCGTCTACACCCACACCTGGTCGGTGGGGGACATGGTGCTGTGGGACAACACCGGCCTGATGCACCGGGCCTGCGAATTCGATCGGTCCGAACCCCGCCGCATGGCACGGTCGACGGTGCTCGGTTCGGAACCGATCGCATGACGCGGATCCCCGACCGGCACCGGTCTGCCCGGTGCGGGCCGGTGAAACCCCTCATGGACAAGGAGATGGAGATGGAGCGGATAGCCCCGCTGAAGCCCTCGGAGTGGTCGCCGGAACTGCGCGCATTCTTCGCCGACTTCCGCACCCGGGTGCACCACGGCGGGCCCGCACCGGCGAATACGCGCTCGGGAACGAACCTGCTCGGTACGCTGGCCCGGCATCCCGCGTTCACCATGGCCTTCCTGCCCTTCAACGGGCATCTGCTGTACGCCACCGCACTGTCGGACCGGCAGCGTGAACTGCTGATCCTGCGGGTCGCCCACCTCTGGGACAGCGACTACGAATGGGCCCAGCACGCGGTTCTCGGCGGCAATGCGGGATTGACCGAAGAGGAGATCCGCCGGATTGCCGAGGGGCCGGATGCCCCGGGCTGGACACCGGTGGACGCCGCCCTGCTGCGGGCGGCCGACGAACTGCGCGAATCGGGTGCGGTCGGGGATACCGCCTGGCAGGCGCTCGCGGCGGAATTCGACGAACAGCAGCTGATGGATATCGTCTTCACGGTGGGTGCGTACGCGATGCTGGCCATGGCGATGCGGTCGTTCGGGGTCCGGCCCGAACCGGACCTCGAACCGTACCTGCCTGTGCGACAGTGAAATCGGGAACCGCCGGGCACGTGGTGAGGGCCCGTCCGATCGAGATTCGGAGCAATGATGAGCGAAGCAGCCGTACCTTCCGGGTATCAGCGCCACCCCGACTACCGGGTCGATCTGCTGGCCCGCACCAATACGATGACCGCCACCCTCGACGGGCAGCAATTGGCCGTGAGCGACGAATGCCTGCTGGTGGACGAACAGGATCACGGCCTGGTGGTGTACTTTCCGCCGCAGGCGGTGAACTCGGAGCTGCTCGAATCCGTCGAATTGCATACGGTATGCCCCTTCAAGGGTGAGGCTTCGTACTGGACCCTGCCGGGCAGCGACCGTCCCTGGGTCGCGTGGTGTTACCCGCACCCGCACCCACAGGTGACGCAACTGGCCGGCTATATCGCGTTCGACCAGTCCGTGGTGCAGGTGACGATCGGTGCCGGCCGGTACACGGGGGTGCGCTCGTGAACACGCAACCTCCGGGCGGCATCCCCGAATCGTCGATGGCACGGATGCTGGAGATCTTCGACGTCCGGCCCGACCCGGTGGTTCCGGCGCGGTATCTCGGCGACAGTGACGGCGGAACCCGGCGGGTGGTCGACGGTAGCCAGATCCTCGGGCAGAGCATTGTCGCGGCCACCAAGGCGCTGCCCGGTCGCACCGTACGTAACGCGCACGCACTGTTCGTCTCCGCCGCCGATCCCGATATTCCGCTGGATTTCACCGTCACCCCGATCAGGGCCGGTCGTAGTTTCGCGAGCGCGACCGTCACCGCGCGGCAGGAATTGAAGGTCCGCACGAGTTGCACGGTGCTGCTGGACACGCCGCAACCCGACCTCGTCCGCCGCGACGAACCGGCAGGAGCCCCCGTGCCCGGCCCGGACGAAGCCCTCCCGGCCGAAAGCTTGCCGCTGCCCGGACGCGAGGTCCGTATCGTCGGCTGCGCCGATATCAACGACCCCGACGACATCGGCCCCCCGGTGGTGGACGCCTGGCTGCGCTACGACGAGGTCCCGGCCCGCGACGAGCTGCACCGTGCCGTACTCGCGCATTTCACCGGACATCTCGGGATCTCCACGGCGCTGCGCCCGCATCCCGGACTCGGCACCGCACAAGCCCACCACACCCTGTCGACGGCACCGATGGGAATCGCGGTGACCTTCCACGACCCGGTGAAATGGGACGGCTGGTTGCGCTACCACCACGAGGCCACCTTCGTGGGGGCCGGTTCCGCACATATCCGTGGCCAGATCAGCACCGGCAGTGGCCGGTTGATCGCCTCGTTCACCCAGGACGCGATGATCCGCGCGTTCGAACGGGGACCCGTCACCGATATCCCGAGCGCGGCCCGGCTGTAGGTCAGCGGCGCAGGCTCTGGGCGCCGCGGATCGCCTGCTGGGCCATCGTCGAGGACGCGTTCACGATGCCGTCGTCGAACCGGTCCAGCAGCAGCGCCTGCGTCGCCGCGAGATGCGCGCACGCCATATGCTCGGCCGCGGAGGCCTGCCCGGAGGCGATATCGTCGACGATCTTCTGATGGGTGCGCACCGCGGCCCGCGCCTGCTCCCGCGACGGATATTCCCCGCGCCCGGTGAGCGCCTCGGCCCACGCCTCCTCCTGTGCCGACCACAGCGCCACCAGGCTGCTCACCACATAGCGGACGGTCGCGTTCGGCGTGAACGAGACCACCAGATCGTGGAATTCGCGCGCGGTCTGCGTGAAGGCGACTCCGTCGTCCACCAGCCCCTTCGATTTCTCGATGTTCTCGGTGAGCACCGGCACCACCACCTCGAGGCGGTCTTCCCGGCGGGCGCATTCGGCCGCGCACATCGGTTCCAGCATCTGCAGCCCGGACGCCAGATCACGCAAGGTCACCCGGCCGCCCTGCAGGGCGAGACCGAGGTGGTATGCCGCCGACGTCTCGTCGGGCCGGTGCACCTCGGCGCCGCCGACATTACCGCGGCGCACGGTGACCAGGCCTTCGGTTTCGAGAATGCGGATCGCCTCGCGGATCGAGGGATAGGAGACACCGAATTCCTGCACCAGCTGATCCTGGGTGGGCAGCCGGTAATCGTCGGTGCCGTTGAGGATGCGCGTACGCAACTCGTCCGCCACCGTCTGCGCCACCCGGTGCTGGGTGACCCGTCCACGCCGGGGGGCCGTCACGACAGTCGCTCACGGCCGGAAAAGTGCACCATAGCCGCGAGTTTATAGCGAAACGGTTAGTTCATCAATGATTGCAATACTTGAGAGGACAGCGGGCATTACGGCAAGGACGGCGTCCGGCGCAATGTCACGAGATACGCCTCTGCGGCCAGGCGTTGCGCAGCCCGGGTCACCGGCCCGCCGAGACGGGTGTACCAGGCCGCGGGGCGCGAGAATGCTGCGACCACCCCGTACACCGTCGCCGTCGCGCGGTCGTATTCGACCGCGAACAGCTCCTCACCCGACGCGGGATGGCCCGGCAGCGTGCCGTAGGCGAACCCGCGGCGATCCTCCTCGTCCAGGACATACACCACCCGGCACGGCGCGAGTACACCCACTCGCCCGATCCCGAGCCGGACCGTCACACGCGCCCCTGGTTCGGCCCGCGGCGTCTGCGCCTCGGCCAGCAGGCCCAGACCACGCTGCATCCGGTAGGACAGGACGGCGTCCCCGAAACGCCGGAAATCGTCGGGGCCGCGGCCGAGCCGGCGGCGGACCTCCAGGCGGTGATATCCGGCGGGCATCGAGCCGCGGGTAGCGCCCACGTCGGAATAGGTGAAGGCCGGACTGTCGGCGGAACTCGTCACGGCTCGATTGTCTCTCGCAGCCGGCTGTCGACCGTGCGCAGGGCGACCGCCGCCTCCGCGCCGACCGGCCGGCGGCGACCAGACGGTCAGGTGTGGTCGGCTTTGAACTGGTTCACCGGGCCCTTGTCCATCCGCACCTCGACTTGCCCGTCGGGCTGCAAGGTCACCGCGGGGCGATGTTCGGAGAAACGCCGGCTGTACAGCTCGAGACGTTCGATGAGCACACCCTCGGGGCGGTTGTAGACGATGCCCGGAACGCAGGTGAAGATCCAGCTGGACTTCTTAGCCTGGTCGGCCGGGATGCGCACGGAATCCGCGCCGCTCTCGATGGACAGCGTGACGCGGTATTTGTGGAACGAACCGGTCCCGTTGTTGATCGCCGAATACGCCACCGGCACCACCGCGACGATCTCCGGCGCCAACCGCACCTCGATGATCTCCTCGGTCTGGCCGCCGCCACGCTGCACATCCCCGCGGCCGCGGTCACCGAGATGGCGCACCAGATCACCGTACTGCGGGGCCGCCGGAATACCCGCGGCCGGAAAAGTGGAGACATGCACGACTTTCCCGTCGGACAGCACGACCAGCGCATAGGCCTCGTAGTCGGCACCACTGGCCCACGCGACCCGCAGCCGGACCAGCGGCGCCTTCTCCAGCAACACCGGCCCTGCGCCTTTGGTGAGCGTGACGGCGCCCTTACTGAAATTCACACCGGGCGGTGGAGATTGAGACTGCCCGATCCCTGCGGAGTCCGCGGGCGTATGGCCGGGCGCCGCAACGAAACCGGGTGGCGGGCTGCCGGGAGCTGCGGGGGCAGCCGGATGGCCGGGCGTAGCCGCGGGACCGATCGGCGGGTTGCCTGGTGCCGCGGGCGGATGGCCGACAGGGGCCGGCGAATACCCGGGTGCGTTCGGTGGGGGATATCCCGGAGCGGGCGACGGCGGGTACGCCGCGGATACGGGCGGCGGATACGCCGGTGCGTGGTGCCCGGCCGCCGGTTGCGCCGGATAACCCTCCGCCGGCGGCGGCGTCGATGTGCCCGGTGCCGGTGGGGGAGGTGGTGGCGGGGTGGGTTCGTCGTCGACGGTGATGCCGAAATCGGTGGCCAGGCCGGCCAACCCGGTGGCGTACCCTTGGCCGATATTGCGGAGTTTCCAGCCACCTGCCCGCCGGTACACCTCGGCGAGCAGCACTGTCGTCTCGGAGGTCAGGCCGGTAATGGGCAGTTCGTAGTCACCGGCGCCGGCTTCGGTGATCCGCACGGTGAGCGGAATCGTGCCGAAGGTTCCGGTGTCCACCGACGCCGCGACCACCATCCGGTGGGTGCCGCCGGACGCTGCCGCCAGGTCGATCGTGATCTCACCGGCCACCAACCGCACCGACGAGTCGGGGGATACCGGCTGGTTGTAGAACACGAAATCGGCATCGCTACCGACCTTCCCATTTTCCCGCAGGCACAGGACGGTGAGGTCGATCCCGGCCGGGGCCGCCGATATCCGCACCTGTCCACCTCGTAACGCGGTATTCGCGCCCTTACCGATCATCTCGGACATCTGCACCGCACCCCTGTCGTTCGTGGCGTTCTCGACCAGGGTAGGGCCGGAACGACTGAGCCGGAGGGGAGCGGTGAGTCCAGCAGGTCGGGCTACTCCGGTCGGGGCAGCGAGTAATGGCCGCCTGCCTGGGAGGTGGTGCTGATGCCGGTCGGGAGCCGAGTAGCAGCGGATTCGGGTCCGAGGCACACCGTGGAGCCGTGCTGCGCGCGGTGCGGGCCCGGCGGGGTCCGGGTCCGCACCGCGCGGAGGGCCCTGTCAACGGGCCGCGCAGCTATCGGTCAGGAACTCACACCGCTGAGTTCGTTCGGCACATCCGGCAGGGTCGCCGACCCGGTCACCGTGCCGGCGGCCAGATCGATCCGGTGGATCTGCTTGGTGGCCGGATCGGAGACGTAGGCGATACCTTCGCGGACGAACAGCGCGGGCCGCGGCTGCTGCCAATCGATCGGCTCCTGCCACGAGCCGATGACATCGATGGTCCGGGTGACCGTACCGGCGACCGGGTCGATCACGTGGATGGCGCCGTCGGTGCCCAGCACCAGCGCCTCACCGTGCGGGCCGCGGGCCAGCGAACGGAAGGTGTAGCTGGTGCCCAGGTCCACCAGCCGCAGCGTGCCCTTTTCGGTATCGATCAGCGAGATACGCTCCGGGCGTTCGAGTTCGGCGAACTCGTCGGTTTTGTAGTCGCCGAGCACGATCGGGGAGACCTCGCTGCCCGCCTGGTTACCGATCCGGCCATAGGAGTCCGGACTGTCGACCTTGGTGAGTTTGCCGTCCCGGTACACCAGAACACCGTCCTCACACCCGACGACCAGGGTGTCACCGGCAGCGGTCGCCTCACCGTGCACCCCTGGGCACTTCTCGTTGCGGGCGACTTCCTTGCGGTCGGCGTCCAGGATCATCATCCCGGTCCGCTCCTCCTCGTTACCGAGGGTGACGGCGAGTTCACCGCTCTCCAGCTCCACAGCCACACCGTGATGCGGTTCGGCGGCCTGGTACTCGGTGGTTTCCGGGGCACCCTCGGCGAGATCGGCGGGATCGAAGGAGATCACTTTTCCGGTGCCGTCCGAGAAAAGCACCGTGCGACCGGCATGGCGGACGACATGCCCCGGTTTCGGGCCGGGGAATTCGATATCGGTGAAGCGTGCTCCGGCCGCGTCCAGCACTTCGAAACCGTCCGTGGTGGACACGATCACATGCCGATCGTCGCCGGCGGGATTGATCCGGTTGAATCCGCTGAGTTCCACCCCGCCGCCGCGCTCCAAGGTGGTGCCGTCCAGCAGATGGATACCGCCGTCGTAGGTGACGGCCAGCGGTTCGGCAATCGCGGTCTGGTCGCCGGAATCGGCATTGCCGCAGCCGCTCAACGCGACCACCGCGGTGAGCAGGCCGGACAGTGCGACCGCTCTTCGGGTGCCGGATCGATTGTGCATTGTGTTCCCTCATCTTCTTCGTGCTGCCCGCGGCGGCGATTCACCACGGGTATTGCGGGGGTCAGGCGGGTGCGAGACCCGTCACCATCGCGGTGGTGTTGGCGCGCATCATCTCCAGGTAGGTGGCGGCGCCCGCACCGGGTTCGGTCAGGGATTCGGAATACAAGCCGACGATCCGCACCTGGACACCGGCCTGTTCGGCCAATGCCTGCGCCAGCCGGTCGGGCCGGGCGGAATCCACGAATATCGCGGGCACCCCGGTGGTGCGGATCGCGCCGGCCAGGTCGGCGAGATCGGCGGCGCTCGGGGAGGCCAGGGTGGTGCCGCCGGGGATCACGGCACCCACCACCTCCAAATCGAAACGGTCTGCCAGATAGCCGAATACGTGATGGTTGGTGACCAGTTTGCGGCGTTCGGGTGCCACGGTGGCGAAGCGTTCGGTCATCCACCGTTGTAGCGCGTCGAGTTCGGTGAGATAGCGGTCGGCGTTCGCCCGCACGGCCGCGGTATCGATATCGGGGACCGAGGCGATCACCTCGTCGCGGATCGCCTCGACCGCCCGGTGCACCCGCTGCGGGTCGGTCCAGAAATGCGGGTCGAGTGTGCCCGCGGAGTCGCCGGACCGGTAGGGGAGCGGGTCGATCCGGTCACCCACCGACAATGTCGGCACCCCGGCCTCGGTGGCCGCCGTGACATGCCGGGCCAGGCCTTCTTCCAGGCCCAAACCGTTCTCGACGACGAGATCGGCCTGGTCGAGCACCGCGGCGTCCTGCGCCGAGAGTGCGAAGGAATGCGGATCGGATCCGGGCGGCATCAGCACCGTGACCGGCGCCGTATCACCGATCACGGCGCGGGTGATATCGCCGAGGATATCGGTGGTCACGACGACCCCGCCGCCCCCGGAATCGCTGATACCGCAGCCGCTCAGCGCGAGTACGCCGGCGACGAGGGCGGCGCAGATACGGGTGATCCTGGTCATCGGCCGGTCTCCACCATCAGGTCGGGGTCGATATCGAAAGAGAAGGTGCGGGCGACGCGCAGATCGTCGGCATAGTCGATTTCGTGGACCTCACGGCGGGCTGGATCGTTGAGGTAGGCCCGTTCGGAATCGACCAGCAGCACCGGCACCGCGGCCGGATCCACAGGTGCGGAAAGCGCACGGTGGTGGGCGGTTTCGGCGCCGGTGCCCGGATCGTAGGCGTGCAGTACGCCGTCGGGGGTGAGGGCGAGAATCGCGGTCCCCGCGCCCGCCGTGGTCGCGGCGGTCACCGGTCCGGTCTCGATCGGCCGCCAGGTGCGCCGGGCGATATCGAGTACCAGAACCCGCGACTCCCGGACCGCCACCAGCACGTCACTGCTCGGCCGGTGGTGGAACTCGGCGACGCTGCCGGTCGTCCCGGCGGGATACGGTAGCTTTTCGGCCGCGAACCGATCGTCCCGCTCGGTCACCAGCAATGCTCCGTCACCGCAGGAGAACACCGCGCCGCGCCGGGTCACCGTGGTTCCGCCCGGATTCGGGCATTGCGGTGTCAACGTCTCGACGGGCTCGTTCTCGCGAGTGCGGACCTCGATCTGCGCCGAACCGGGGGACGCGACGAGCAGGTGTCCACCGTAGGGAACCGCCACGCCCTTCACCACCGGGCCGGTGCGCAGCTCCCCCTCATCGAGAGCTGCGCGATCGGCCGGCACGGTGGATCCGGTGTCGAGCACCGCGGCGGACACCACGGGATCGCTGTGCGCGGACCGGACGGATCCGTCGACGACGCCCACCGGGCGCGGCTGCGCGCGGTAATAGTGCACATGATCACCGTGGTCGACGACCCAGCTACCGCTGTCCACCACGGTGGTCGCGTCGCCCGCGGCGAGATAGGCGTAACGACCGTCGCCCGCGATGCCGGTGACGCCCGGTACCGGCTCCAGGTCCGCGATCTCCTCGGTCACCACATCGAGCAGCCGGACCGCACCCGAATCCCGGTCGGCGATCACCAGCCGAGGCTGCGCGCTCGCACTCTCCTCGGCGCCCTCCACATATCCGTGCGGCACCGATTCGGCCGGCTCCTCGCTACCGCAGGCGGCGACCGGCACCACCAGCAGCCCGGACAACGCCACTCGCGCAAGGGTTTGCATGCTCAGCGGTCGTACGGCCGGCCGGAACCGCCGCTTCTTACCCGGCGGGGAGCCGTCGATCGCGCCGGGGCCCGAATCAGGTACCCCAGGCGTGCGGTCCGCTACGGGCGGTGAGCCGGCAGCATCCACACCGTGACCATCTGATTCGGAGTAGTGCGCAGTGCGGGTCTCGGGCCTTCCACCCCCGGTAGTACGCGGGCCGGCGGCGCTTGTTCCGGCCGGTTCCAGCGTTTCCGTACCCGTGCTGTCTCCCACCGGTGCGGATTCGCCCCTGCCTGCGCTGCCCGCAACGGGACTTCCGGCATGGTTGTCGGCCGGTTCGAGCCCGCCTTCACCGCTTGCCCCGGAACCGCCGGATCCGGTGCGTGTCCGCACCGCGCTGCGCACTCGCGCTACCAGGGCGGAGAGGAAGAAGATCATGACCGCGGTCAGCGCGATGGTCGCCCCGGCCGCGGTGCCCGCATGCCAGGAGATCAGGAGCCCCAGCACGGTGGACAACGCGCCGATCCCGGCTGCCAGCACCATGATTCGCGGGATGCGGTGCGTGAAATAGGTCGCCGCGGCCGGAGGGGCGACGAGTAGACCCAGGACCAGCAGGGTGCCCACGATATGGAACGACGCCGCGATCGCCAGCGTGAGCAACGCCAGCAGGGCGATCTGGGCGGCGCGCGGCCGCAGCCCGAGGGTGTGGGCGGTGCGCGGGTCGAAGCTGAGGGCGACGAAGGCGCGATGCCCCGTCCCGGTGATCACCAGTGCGATGACCAGCGCCGCGAGCAGGAAGAGTAGGTCGCCCGGTCGCGTGGCGAGGACGTCACCGAACAGGAATCCGGTCAGGTCGACCGCGAACGATTGCGACCGTGATATCAGGATCACCGCGGTGGCCAGCATCGCCACGAACAGCAGCCCGATCCCGGTATCGGTGGACAGCCGGCGGTTGCGGCTGAGCACCGATACGCCCGCCGCCATGGCCGACGCGCTCACCAGCGCACCGAGGAGCAGGTTTCCGCCGAGCAGCGCGGCCACCGCTACCCCGGGCAGCATCCCGTGCGCCAAGGCCTCGCCGAGAAAAGCCATGCCCCGCACCACAACCCACGTACCCGCGAGGGCGCACAGGCACGAGACCAGCAGTCCGCCCCACAGAGCCCGTTGCACGAATGAAACCTCGAACGGGGCGATCAGCCAATCCATGATCGTAGACTGTAAACTGATAACGATTGTCATTACAAGTTGGTTGCGGGAGTCACAGTATGTGCACGGCGGATATCGAAATCACCGGCCTGTCGGCGGGATACCGGGACAACCCGGTATTGCACGACGTCACGGCGACCCTGCCGGGCGGCCGGGTGACCGCACTGATGGGTCCCAACGGCTCCGGGAAATCCACCCTGCTCGCGGTGCTCGCCGGCATCCTGACTCCGGCATCCGGCACGGTCGACCGGCCCGGCACCCGACGCCCGGCACTGGTCGTCCAGCAACAGTCGGTCCCGCCGACCCTGCCGATCACGGTCGCCGAAACCGTCGCGATGGGGCGCTGGGCGCAGCGCGGTCTCTGGCGCCGGCTCACCCGCGCCGACCGGGCAGTGGTCGCGGACTGCCTGGCGCGCATGGATATCGCCGCTCTCGCCGGCCGCCGCCTGGACACCCTGTCCGGCGGTCAGCGCCAGCGTGTCCTGCTGGCCCGCGCGCTGGCGCAGCAATCGGACCTGCTGCTCCTGGATGAACCGAGCACGGGATTGGATGCCTCGGCCCAGGAAGCAATCGGTGCCGCGGTCCGGGAGGCCGCGGCAGCCGGGGTCACGGTCGTGCACGCTACCCACGATCTCGCCGATGTCCGGCACGCCGACCACTGCGTACTACTGCGTGGCGGCCGCGTCGTGGGAACGGGTGAACCCGAGGCCGTCCTCGCCATCGCGGCGTAGACCTCGCTCGGCGTAAACCGGTGTGCAGGCGAGTACGCGGTCTCGTCTTCGCGGGGTCCGCAGTGCCCGGCTGATATTCGAGGTGATCGTCGGGGAACGTGCCGAACGCGCCGGGCGTTCGGCACGGCCGATAATCCCGGTGGCGCCGAGGCCGACCCGGGCGCCGCCGCGTGCTTCCTACCGGATTCTGTGCCGGTTGATGCGCACCGCCGTCGTGAACCTCTCGCGCGACAGCAGAGCGCCCAGGTGGGTTGCTGCCAAGCGATGGCGGGAAAGTGAACCCTGGTGCGACGGTGAGAAGATCCTCTACTGTTTGTCTCACCCGCGCCCATAAGCGACGACAAGGAGGTCGGATCGTGGACTCCAGCGAGCGTGCCGCGGCACCGGCCACCGAATCGGTGAGCGCCGGAATCCGTCGAGGGGAGCCGTAGTGCAGAACAGACCCACGGCAGCCGAGCTGCTGGAATCACTCGCCGAACTGCTGGAGGACACCTTGCTGCCGGCGCTACCCGCCGATCTGCAGCATCGTGCGCGGGTCGGCGCCAATCTGGCGCGCATCCTGGGCCGCGAGGTCGAGCTCGGCCCCGCGGCGGCCGCCCGGGAGCAGGAACTGCTCGAGGCCGTTCCGGCCGGTGACGAAGAAGCGCTCTGGCAGGCTCTGGCCGAGGTGGTACGGGCCGATCTCGCTATCGCCAAACCGGGCTACGACAGCTGGGAGGGTGAGTGAGCGTGGCAGTGGCGAAGCGTGATCACCCGGGGCCTCGTGCAGTGGAGGCGGTATGAGTACCGACCCCGCCCGTGGCCTCGCGGATTTCCTCACCGGAGAACTCGGTGATCAGGTCACCCTCTCCGATTTCCGGTTCCTCTCGGCCGGCGCGCGACGCCGCAATATCGCCTTCACCGCTACCGTCGGGGACACCCCGCGCCGTGTGGTCGCGACAGTGGTGCCGCCGGCCGTCGAACTCATGCCCGTCGAAGCGGAAGCCGGTGTCCGGGAGTTGGCACGCGCACACGGCGTTCCTGTTCCGGAAGTCGTCGCGACCTGCACCGACACCTCCTACGTCGGCGAACCGTTCCTGATCTCCGAACATATCGACGGCGACACCGTGCCGCGCCGGGTGCTGCGCACCCTCGCCGCCGCCGGGACCGCGCAGCACACGGCCCGGCAGTGGGGCGCGGCCATGGCCAGGCTGCACAGCATCGACCCGGCCCAGGCCCCAGAATCCGTTCCGGCGGCCGGTACCGACCCTGCCGCCGAACATCTCGCCGAGGTGGCTGCGGTGGTGGGCGAGCTCCTGGCCGACCGGCCCGTGTTCTCGCTCGCCCTGCGCTGGCTGGAAAAGCGGCTGCCCGGCCCGCCGCCGCGGCCCGCACTCGTGCACACCGATATGCGCAACGGCAACCTGATCATCGGCGCGGACGGGTTGCGGGCCGTCCTCGACTGGGAGGGTACGCAACGGTTCGGTGACCCCATGCGCGATGTGGCCTGGCCCGCGCTGCGTATGTGGCGGTTCCGGGAGGACGCCGAGGAATTCGGTGGTTTCGCCGACCGCGACACCTTCGTGCGCGGATACGAGGAAGCCGGCGGGAGTTTCGATCCGGACCGCTACCGCTGGTGGAAGGTGATGGGCACCCTGTACTGGGGCGCCGGTCTGGCCCAGCAGGCGGCCGCCCACCTGGACGGCACCGTCCGCGATATCGTCATGGCCGCCAGCGGGCGCCGTGTCTCGGAGATCGAATGGGATCTGCTCATGCAGATCCGCCCCGCCGCGAAAGCTTAGGAGTCATCGTGGATTTCGAACTGCCCGCCGACCTGCGCGCCTATCTGACCGAACTCGACGAGTTCATCGAACGCGAGATCGAACCCCTCGAACAGACCGGCGACAACATCCGGTTCTTCGACCACCGCCGCGAGGACGCCCGCACCGATTGGGACCGCGGCGGCCTGCCGAGTGCCGAATGGGAGGAACTGCTCGCCGAATCCCGGCGCCGCGCCGACGCCGCCGGCCACTACCGTTACGCCTTCCCGAACGAGTTCGGCGGCCGCGACGGGACCAATCTCGGCATGGCCGTGATCCGCGAGCATCTCGCGCACCGCGGACTGGGCCTGCACTGCGATCTGCAGAACGAGCACGCCATCGTCGCCAACAATGTCGGCCTGCTGCTGATGCTGGAATACGGTTCACCGGCGCAGAAAGAGCGCTGGGTGGACGGTCTGGCGGCCGGCACCCGGTTCTTCGCCTTCGGTATCACCGAACCCGAACACGGTTCCGACGCCACCCATATGGAGACCACCGCCGTCCGCGACGGTGACGACTGGGTGATCAACGGGACCAAAACCTGGAACACCGGCGTCCATATCGCCGACGCCGACCTCATCTTCGCCCGCACCTCCGGCAACGCCGGCGACGGCCGGGGCATCACGGCCTTCCTGGTCCCCACCGACGCGCCGGGGTTCGAGGTCGAGGAATACCTGTGGACCTTCAATATGCCCACCGATCACGCGCGGGTTTCGCTCACCGACGTCCGGGTCCCGGATTCGGCGATCTTCGGGCAGGAGGGCCGGGGGCTGGCCGTGGTCCAGCATTTCTTCAACGAGAACCGCATCCGGCAGGCCGCCTCCAGTCTCGGCGCCGCACAGTACTGCGTCGACCGGGCCGTCGCCTACGCCAATGAGCGCAAACCGTTCGGTAAACCGCTGTCGTCGAATCAGGCCATCCAGTTCCAGCTGGTCGAACTGCACACCCAGTGCGAGATGTTGCGTGCCCTGGTGCACAAAACCGCCTGGTCGATGGATAAGTACGGCACGTTCGCGGTGTCCGAGCAGGTATCGATGTGCAACTACTGGGCCAACCGCCTCTGCTGTGAAGCCGCCGACCGGGCCATGCAGGTGCACGGGGGGCTCGGCTACTCCCGCTACACCCCGTTCGAGCACATCTACCGCCACCACCGCCGCTACCGGATCACCGAGGGCGCCGAGGAGATCCAGATGCGCCGGGTGGCGGGATACCTGTTCGGATTCATGGATCGTGCCGCGGTGAAAGGCGTCGGCGGCACCACCGGCCAGGGGTAGCCTTCGGCCGCTCCCGCCGAATGCCTCGTAACGTAGCGATCCCTACAGGCAAGGAGCTTCCATGACTCATCCGGCAGTACGAATTGAACGCAACGGCCCGGTTTTCACGGTGATCCTGTCGCGCCCCGAAGCCCGCAATGCCGTGGACGGCCCGACCGGCGCGGCGCTGTACGAGGCGTTCACCGCTTTCGACAACGACGAGTCGGCGTCGGTGGCCGTGCTGTGGGGTGAGGGCGGAATCTTTTGTGCCGGTGCCGATCTCAAATCCGTGGGCACCGAGCGGGGTAACCGGCTGGCCGCCGACGGCCCCGGCCCGATGGGACCGAGCCGGATGCGGCTCGGTAAACCCGTGATCGCCGCGGTCGCCGGGCACGCCGTCGCCGGCGGTCTGGAGTTGGCGATCTGGTGCGATCTGCGGGTCGCGGCCGAGGACGCGGTATTCGGTGTGTTCTGCCGCCGCTGGGGAGTTCCGCTCATCGACGGCGGCACCGTGCGCCTGCCCCGGCTGATCGGCACCGGGCGGGCCATGGATCTGGTACTCACCGGCCGGCCGGTCGATGCGACGGAAGCCCTGTCCATGGGGCTGGTGAACAGGGTCGTGCCCGTCGGTGAGGAACGCGCGGCCGCCGAGGAACTGGCCGCCGAGATCGCTCGCTTCCCGCAGACCTGTGCCCGCCAGGACCGGCTCTCCGTGCTCGAACAGGAAGGGATGACCGAGCAGGAAGCCCTGGCCAACGAATGGGAACACGGCCGGATCTCCGTCACCGACGCCGTCGCGGGCGCCCGGCGCTTCGCCGACGGCGCAGGCCGCGGCGGGTCTTTCGCCGACTTGGGCTGACGGACCCTCAACCAGGCAGGTGTGGCATGACCTCGGCCGCGAACAACTCCATGGTCGTGGCCGCCTGTTTCGCGCCGGTCATGAAGATCACCGAATCGATTCCCTGCTCCGCGCGTCCGGCCAGCCGGTCCACCAGCATGGCCGGTGTACCGACGTAGCCTTCGTCGAGGGCGAACGCTTCGGCCCCGTAATGCCGGCGCGCCCGGGCCTGGACCTCGGGGAGTTCACGTTCGTTCTCGGCGATCGCCAGTATCGCCTGGTGGGAGCGGCGGATCGACGCGGGGTCGCGATCGATGCGGCCGCATTCGGCGTCCAGCAGTTCGGCCGACCGGCGGTGGTCGCGCAGTCCGTAGGTGGGCACATTCCAGACATCGGCGTAGCGCGCGACCAGCGGCAACGTGTACTTCGGGCCCGTACCTCCGATATGGATCGGCGGGCGCGGGCGCTGAATCGGGCCGGGCACATTGGCGATATCGCTGACCTGGTAGTGCCTACCTTCGAACGAGGTTCGCTCGCGGGCGAACATCGAGGTGATGATCTCGAGCGCTTCGCCCAGCCGTTCGGCCCGTTCGCGCGCCGGGCCCCAGGGCAATCCGGCCTGCTGGTGTTCGCCGGGAATCGAACCGCTGCCGAGTCCGAATTCGAGCCGCCCACCGGAGATCACGTCCAGCGAGGTCGCCATCCGGCCGAGGACGACCGGGTGCCGGAAGTTGTTGCACAACACCAGGGCGCCCACCCGCAATGTCGTGGTGCCGGCGAGCAGTGCGGTCGCCGCGGTCCATGCTTCCAGGGCGGGATGTTCGGGCAGCCCGGGCGACCAGAGATGGTCGAAGAGCCAGAAATTGGTGAATCCGGTGCGTTCGGCCGTTCTTGCGAGCTCCAGCAGTGGCGGGTACTCCGAAACTATCTGCGGTACATAGATGCCGAGCTCCACAGCACCGAAGGTAGCAGTAACAGCCACGATGAGAGCCGTTTCCGGCCCCGGGGGACGCGATGGGAGTCCACGATATTCTCACCGGCTGTGCGAGGGATTCGCGGGCCTGCTTTCTGGTATGGCGTCCCCGAGACTCGTGGCGCGGCATTCGATGTGATGCGCCGGCGGCGCATATCGAATGGCGTGGTGTGCAGTTTCCCCCGCCCCACCCTCGGTTAACTACACCGTGTAGTAGAAGCTAGACTTCCGTTATGGCCTCGGATGCGAACCGCGTATTGCGTGGTGCATCCGTCGGCGCGCTGTCGGCGATCGTCACGGCCGCGGCGCACGGCGCCGGGGGCGGGGCGCTTCCATCCGAAGCGGGCGCCTTACTGCTCGTCGTCGTATGCACGGCCATCGGCTGTGCCGCAGCATCGATGCGCGGAATATCGCGAACCCGCCTGATGGGGGCGCTCGCGGCCGCGCAGGCGCTCGGCCATCTCGCCCTGTCGGCGATGGCCGGACACCCGCACAGCGCGACAGTCGACAACCGCATGCTCTGGGCGCATCTGGTGGCGGTCGTCGCGGGGGCGTATCTCATCGATGCCGCCGAGCGCGGTTCCCGGTGGGCGGTTTCCACACTCCGGCGCGTAGTGCCCGGCCCGGGGCCCGTGCCCATCGACCGGACGGTGCGCGTGCCGGTGACGGTCTATCGGGTCACCCGCACACCGCAACTCGTCGACCTCTCCGGCACCGGCACCCGCGGCCCTCCGGCCGCCACCTGATCCGCCCCACCACCCGGCAGAACGGGTAGAGCTGTCGAGCGGCGGGTTGCCGTGCGCGGCCCGGCAGCGCCACCGGCCTCCTCCGGCAGATCGGTGACCGCCTGCGCGGTCTCGATCAGTCCGTGCTCGAGGTCGCGAGGCGGTAGGGCGGAACGATTTCACCTGACGACAGGACGAGACATCGACGAGGTCTCGTCCCGACCGGAGCTGCCCCGCCCCCTCGGGCTGTCTCGTTGCTCATATCGGTGAGCGCGATCCGCATATCCGTGTGCCGTGTGCCGTGTGCCGTGTGCCGTGTGCCGTGTGCCGTGTGCCGTGTGCCGTGTGCCGTGTGCCGTGTGCCGTGTGAACGAACTGCATGCGCGAGCCGCGAGCCGCGTGCGCCGAGCCGTGAGGTGGGAACAGTGCATGCTCGCCGACTTCCGATCCGAAAGTGATCACAAATGAAAATGTCGATCCGACGCAGCGCCTTCGTGACGGCGCTGTCCTTCGCCGCCGCATTCGCGGGGGCCTGTTCCAGCGAGGAGGCGGAATCCGCCCACCGTCAGGCCGATTCCGTGGTCGTCCACGAACAGTGGGTGAAGGCCGCCGATTCCGGGATGACGTCGGCCTTCGCCGAATTTCGCAATTCTGCCGATACCGAGGTCCGTGTGGTCGCCGCGTCCTCACCTGCGGCCGGATGGGCCGAACTCCACGAAATCGCGCCGGGGGATACCGGTGCGCCGGTGATGCGACCGAAAGCCGGAGGTTTCGTCATCCCCGCCGGCGGCACCTACACACTCGCTGCCGGCGGAGACCACCTCATGCTCATGGATCTGCTCGCCCCGCTGACACCCGGTGCGGAAACCGAGATCACCCTCGAATTCGCGGACCGGTCCACCAAGACCTTCACCGCGCAGGTCCGCGATTTCGCGGGCGCTCAGGAGAATTACCAGCCGGGCGGTGATTCCGCCGATGCCCCGGCCGCCCTTTCGACCCCCGCGCACGGTGGGTGAGCGGGCCCCGCAGCGGCGAGCGATGAGCCGTCGGCGGCTGCTCGGTGCGAGCGCCGCCGCCGTCGGCGCCGCGGGAGCCGGTGCGGGAATCTACGGTGTCGCCGAAGGTGCCGAGCGGGCGGAGGCCGCCACCGGAACCGATACCGCCGCCTGGGACGGCCCGCGCCAAGCCGGGATCGCGACCACCCCGCCGCAAGCGCACGCGATATTCGTCGGACTCGACCTGTTGCCGAAGGTGGGGCCCACCGAGCTGATCGGCATCATGAAGGTCTGGACGGCCGATATCGCCAGGCTCACGCAGGGCCGCCCCGCGCTGGCGGATACCGAACCCGAATTGGCCGCCGCGCCGGCGCGGCTCACCGTGACCGTCGGATACGGTCCCGGTGTCTTCGTGGCGCTCGGCCGGCCGGAGGCCGCGCCGCCGTGGCTGGCGCCGCTGCCCGCGTTTACCATCGACCGCCTCGACCTGGCCTACACCGGTGCGGATCTGGCCCTGCAGGTCTGCGCCGACGATCCGGTCACCGTCGCGCACGCGGTGCGGGTTCTGTTGAAGAACGTCAGGTCATTGGTCACCGTGCGGTGGACGCAGCGTGGGTTCCGTCGTGGGCGGGGGGGCGGAAAAACCGGACAAAACAAAACACACACCCCCCAGGGAGGGGGGAAAACACACCCACCCAACCCCCCCACCACCCCCCCCCCCCCCCCCCCTT
>NZ_JBHXMZ010000006.1:237986-482420 GCF_042719915.1 Nocardia sp. NPDC058499
TCCGGCGGGGCTGTGACACCGCGGCCTGCGGCCGCGCGGGATCTTCGCGGGGGTGGGGGGGGGGGGGGGGAGGGGGAGGGGGGGGGGGGGAGAGAGCCCCCCCCCACCACCCGATAACAACACAACACCCCCCCCCCCCCCCCCCCCCCCCCCCCAACCACCCCCCCCCCCCCCCCCACGACGATGCGCAACCTGATGGGGCAGGTGGACGGCACGACCAATCCGGAACCCGGTACCCCGGATTTCGATTCGCTGGTGTGGGACGACGGCGCCGACCGGCCGTGGATGCGGGACGGAACCTCGATGGTGATCCGCAGGATCCGGATCGAACTCGATACCTGGGACGAGCTCGACCGGCCCGGTCGCGAGCTCAGTGTAGGCCGCACACTGAGCACCGGGGCTCCGCTGACCGGTGAACACGAAACCGATGAACCCGTTTTCACGGCGACCGACCGCAACGGCATACCGGTCATCCCACCGGGTGCGCATATCGCCCGCGCCCACCACACTCATGCAGGTGAACGGATCTTCCGGCGCGTCTACAACTACGACGATCCGCCGGTTCCGGGGCAGGTATCGAACTCGGGTCTGCTGTTCGTCTCGTTCCAGCGAAATATCACCACCCAGTTCGTGCCCATTCAGCGACGCCTCGACGAATTCGATGCGCTCAACGAATGGACCACCCCCGTCGGGTCCGCGGTATTCGCGATCCCACCAGGAATCGGCTCGGGCAGCTATATCGGCGAGGAGCTATTCGGTCGCTGACACAGCAGCGATGTGCCGGGTGCCCCCTTGTATACGGTGGTTTTCGCCCATGGCTCGGCCGGCGAGCCACGGGGGCCCCGGCCGAGGCGTGTCCTGCGGTTTCGCGCTTCGGTTCGGCTGCTCTGAAGTTGTGGCCGAAGCCTTCGACGCGAGCGGTGCGGCGGCACCTTTCCGGGTGCGCCGCTCCGGCTCACAGGATCGGGAGATCGGGTGGTATCTGCAGCGCCACGGTGATCAGGGAGTGGACGCGGGCGCTGATCAAGGTCAGTAGGCCGTGAACTTCGGAGGGGGCGGTTTCGGCGACCGTGTGCAGGAGTTTCAGGTCGTCGTCGAGACGGGCCAGGGCATCGCTGATATCGCCGGTCCCGGAGGTGAGAGCTTTGGTGATCTCGTCGAGTGAGAGCCCTTGGGCTTCGAGTTGCCGGATCAGGTGGACGCGGGCGATATCGGCGTCGTCGTAGAGCCGATAGCCGCCGGCGGTGCGTTCGGCGGGGGTCAGCAGGCCCAGACTCGTGTAGTAATCGACCGTTCGCGGGCTGACCTCGGCGCGTGTGGCGAATTCGCCGATTCTCAGTAGGGACGACATCGGTCACCTCCCTTCTCTCCTACCATACAGTGCCGCGTGCTAGTGTGGGTTCTATGTCCACGAGTGGGACTCCACGACCGCACCGGTACGCGATGGTCGGCCGGGTGTGTCACCTGCACACGTCGACGTTCTCCGCAGCACGCGGCCCTCGGTTCGCGAGTGCGGGCGCCACATGACGGTCGACTCGGCGTGGCGGCCCGGCCGGCCGGCGAATTGTTGTCTCGGCGCACGGGGGCCGCGGGCGGATTCCAGTACATCGCAGGGCATTCCTTGACCGTACGAGATCAGGAGTAGCAGAAATGAGTGTCAGTCTCGCCAAAGGCGGCAATGTCTCGCTGTCCAAGCAAGCGCCGAACCTGACCGCGGTCGCGGTCGGCCTGGGCTGGGACGTCCGCTCCACCACCGGCGCGGAGTTCGACCTGGACGCCAGCGCCATCGCCACCGGTGCGGAACACAAGGTCGTCTCGGACCAGCATTTCGTCTTCTACAACAACCTGCGCTCGCCCGAGGGCAGCATCGAGCACACCGGCGACAACCTCACCGGTGAAGGCGAGGGTGACGACGAGGTGATCAACGTCGATCTGGCGGCCACACCCGCCACGATCACCAATATCTTCTTCCCCGTGTCGATCCACGACGCCGACGCGCGCCAGCAGTCGTTCGGGCAGGTCCGCAACGCGTTCATCCGGGTCGTCGACCGCGGTACCGGGTCGGAGCTGGCGCGCTACGACCTGACCGAGGACGCCTCGACCGAGACCGCGATGGTGTTCGGTGAGCTCTACCGCCACGGCGCGGAGTGGAAATTCCGCGCGATCGGGCAGGGCTACGCGTCGGGCCTGGCGGGGATCGCCCGCGACTACGGCGTGAATATCTGACGTTCCAACCGATAGGAGAAACACACACCTGATGGGCATCGACTACAACAAAAAACCGGCGCCGGCCGATCGGTCGGCGCCCGGCGCCGACCCGGCGGTCAGTCTGCACAAATTGACCCTGACCAAGACCGAACGCAGCGTCAACCTCACCAAAGCCGGTGAACGTCAAGGTGTGATGCGGGTCAACCTGAACTGGAGCAACCCGCAACCGGTCAAAACCGGTTTCTTCGCCAAACTCCTGGGAGGCGGCGGTATCGACCTGGATCTGGGCTGTCTCTACGAGCTCGCCGACGGTTCCAAAGGAGTTATCCAGGCGTTGGGCAACAGCTACGGCGAACTACACAAGCCGCCGTTCATCGCCCTGGATCGCGACGACCGTACCGGCACCGTAGCCGGTGGCGAGAACCTGCACATCAACCTCGCCGATCCGGCCGCCTTCCGCCGGGTCCTGGTGTTCGCGATGATCTATCGGGGCGCGGCGAACTGGGCTGCGGTCGACGGTGTGGTCACGATGTTCCCGACCTCCGGTCCGCAGATCGAGGTCCCCCTGGACTCTGCCGTCGACGGCGCGCAGATCTGCGCGGTCGCCATGCTGACCGATAGCGGTAGCGGGCTGACCGTTGCGCGCGAAGTCGAATACATCTCCGGCAGTCAGGCCGACCTCGACCGTGCCTACCAGTGGGGGATGCGCTGGGCGGCAGGACGCAAATAACGTTCCCCGGCAGTACACCTTTCCCGACGTTGTTCCTCGAACAAAGAGAGCAGATGAGACGCGCCAAGCGCAAATACCGACAACCCGGCTCGCCCAGTGACGAGCAGCCTCCCGGAACCCCTCGTGAGGTGAGGTCGTGGTGACCGTGCTCACTATCGTGCTCGGTATCGCCGTGGTCCTGTTGATCACCGCGCTGACCGGGTACTTCGTCGCCCAGGAATTCGCGTATATGGCCGTGGATCGCTCCCGGCTCAAAGCCCGCGCCACCGACGGTGACAAGGCCGCCGGCCGCGCGCTACGCGTCACGCGGCGCACATCGTTCATGCTCTCCGGTGCCCAACTGGGCATCACCGTCACCGGGTTGCTGGTCGGCTATGTCGCCGAACCTCTCATCGGCCGCGGCCTCGGCGAACTACTCGGTGGCATCGGTATACCCACCGCGGTCGGCGTAGGCGTCGGCGCGGTACTGGCCATCGCCTTCTCGACCCTGGTTCAGATGCTGTTCGGTGAGCTGGTTCCCAAGAACCTGGCGATCGCCCGGCCCGAACCGGTGGCCCGCTGGCTGGCCGCATCGACCACGGTGTACCTGAAGGTATTCGGGTGGCTGATCCGTTTGTTCGACCAGTCGTCGAACCTGCTGCTGAAGGCGCTGCGTATCGAACCGGTGCACGATGTGGAGCATTCGGCCACCCCGCGCGATCTCGAACATATCGTCGCCGCCTCCCGTGACGCCGGGGAACTCCCACCCGAGCTGTCGACTCTGCTCGACCGCATCCTGGACTTCCCGACCAGCACCGCCGAGCACGCCATGATCCCGCGCGCCCGGGTCGATACCGTGCATATCGACGATACCGTCGCCGATGTGCTGGCCCGGATGCGCACCGGGCATACCCGCTACCCGGTGGTCGGCACCTCGACCGATGATCTGCGCGGGGTGATCCACTTGCACGATCTGCTCGCCGGCGCAGCCGACGGCACCGCGGCTGACCGGCTGCGGCCCGCGGTCCTGGTGCCCGAAACCTTGCCGCTGCCGGAGGTCGTGACCCGGCTGAGTACGCAGCGCGAGGAAATGGCGCTCGTCGTCGACGAATACGGTGGTTTCGCCGGTATCGTCACCGTCGAGGATATCGCCGAAGAACTCGTCGGTGAGATCGCCGACGAACACGATCCGAGCACCGCCGGCGATATCGTCGCCGAGGGCGACGGCTGGCGGGTGGCCGGTGATGTGCACCTCGACGAAATCGAACGCCTGCTCGAGCTGAGCCTGCCCGCCGGTGATTACGAAACGATCGCCGGTCTGGTCATCGCCGTCTTCAACGGATTGCCCGACGTCGGTGACCGGATCGATATTCCGCTGCCCCGGGACGGCGCCGATTTCCTCGACGACCAGCCGTCAGCGCGCCGCAGTGTGACCGCGCAGGTGCGTGGTGTCGAGAACCACGTTCCTTCCTCGGTGTTCCTCACCGTGCGCACCGAATCGGAGGAGACCGGCGATGAGTAACCCCTGGGTCGTTGTGGCGGTCACCGTCGGATTGATCGCCGCGAGCGCATTTTTCGTCGCCGTCGAGTTCGCGCTCATCGCCGCTCGCCGTCACCGCCTCGAAGACGCCGCACCCGACAGTCGCGCGGCCCGCGCCGCGTTGCGCAGCTCCTCGGAGCTGTCGGTGCTGCTGGCCGGGTCCCAGCTCGGTATCACGGTATGCACCCTGGCGCTGGGGGCGACCACCAAACCCGCTGTGCACCACTGGCTCACACCGTTGTTCGAGGACTTCGGCGCGCCCTTGTGGGCCGCCGATATCGTCGGGTTCGTACTCGCGCTGATCATCGTGACGTTCCTGCACCTCGTCGTCGGTGAGATGGCACCCAAATCCTGGGCCATCGCGCACCCGGAGAAATCGGCCACGATCCTGGCCCTCCCCATGCGCGCCTTCATGTGGCTCACCCGCCCCCTGCTGACCGCGCTCAACCACGCGGCCAACTGGTGCCTGCGCAAAGTCGGGGTCAGCCCCGTCGACGAAGTCGAAACCGGGCAGGACCCGGCGGCGCTGCGCCACCTCGTCGAACACTCCGCCACCGCCGGCACCCTCGACGAGCGATACCACGGCAACCTCACCAGCGCTCTCGAACTCGAACAGCTCACCGTCGCCGATATCGTGCGCCCCAACACCGCCCCCAGTGCGGTAGCACCCGACGCCGCGCCCGAGACGATCCAGGCCACCTCACGCGAGACCGGGCACCTGCGGTTGCTGGTCCGCGACCGCACCCGGATCGAAGGGGTCCTGCACGTCCGCGACAGTCTGCAGGCCGGTGCCACCACCGCTCGGCAGCTGATGCGGCCGGTGCTGAACCTGACCGCCGCTGTTCCGGTGTACGAGGCGCTGCGCACCATGCGGGAAACCCGCAGTCACCTCGCCACCGTCACCGCCGCCGGTACCGGTGAACTCATCGGACTCATCACCATCACCGATGTTCTCCAGCGACTGCTACCCGCAGCCTCCACGGACAAGGCATCACGTGAGAGCGGCGCCGCCCGCAGGCAGGCGGGTCACCCACCAGCAGGACGGTAGGAAATGTCTCGGTCTGTATGTCGACAGGATCCGGCGGCAATATGAAACCCGGCCACCCCGCAATGGGGTGGCCGGGTCGCGTTCTGAGTGCACCAGAGTGTTTCGTGGGCGACCTCCGCTAGCCGCGGGCATCGCGTTCGGGAACTGCCCGGCCGCCGACCCAGGTGGCCAGCAGGGGGAACAACAGCACCGTGGTGGCACCGGCGGCGACCAGGGTGGAAGCCATGGACGCGGTCATGAGTTCGCCCCGCACCGCGACCTGAGTGACCGCGACGATGATCGGCAGGCCTGTTGCCGCGTACAACGCCAGCTGTACCCGTTCGTGCGGGTGTTCGAGATTCGCGCCGTGCGGGACGAATTCTTCGCTCAGCCACACCGTCGAACCCCGCGCCACCCCGATCGCCACCACGAACAGCACCCACATCAGGGGTTCGGCGGCCACGGCCGCGGGGTCGATACCCATTCCCGAGGCGACGAAGAAGATCGGGATGAGAACCCCGTAGCCGATGGTCTCCAGGGAATCCTGGATCTCCGGATGCGTTTCGGCCATGAGCCGGCGCAGAATGAGGCCCGCCGCGAACGCGCCGAGCACCACATCGAGTTCGAACACCTCCGCCACGGTCATGAGGACCAGCAGCAGCAGGAACACCAGGCGTACCGGGAGCTGGGTGGTTCCGGTGGCGAGGGCAGCCATCACTCGTTCGGCGCCGGGATGACGATCCAGGATGCGTTGCGGCACCCACGCCACCACCGCGGCGGCGGCCCCGAACAGGACCAGCACCACCACCGAGGCCAGCAGATTGTGCCCGGTGAGCAGGATGGACATGGCCAGCACCGGCCCCAGTTCGCCCACCGCCCCATGGGCCAGAACGGCGCGGCCGAGCGGCTGCTCCAGCACACCGTCCTGTTTCACGATCGGCAGCAGGGTGCCGAGCGCGGTGGAGCTGAGCGCGATGGCTACCGCGATGAGCGCCGTGAAACCGGCATCGGTCGCCGCCAGCCACACCAGCAGCAGGGCCAGCACCAGCCCGGCCAGCCAGGTCAGCCAGGCCGTTCGGCCGGGTTTGCCGCCGAGGAGTTTCGGGTCCAGTTCGTAGCCGGCCAGCAGGAACAGCATGCCCAGCCCGAGCTCGCTGAGCAGGTCGACACCGCCATCGGTGCCCGCGAATGCCAGGACATGCGGCCCCAGAACGACGCCCAGGCCCAGCAACAGCACCACATCGGGGAGCAGTCCCCGCAGCAGCCGCGACAGCAGCGGTGCCGCCACGGCTGCGGCCGCGATCCAGAACAGCGAGACGATCGCCGACGGTTCCGATTCCACGGACGCCGCCCATACCGTCATTCGATCATGGTCGCATCGTGGCGCCCGCACCCTCGGCGCCGACACGGCGAAGCGCTCTTACTGTTCCGTGCCGGTCGCCGGTTGTTCAGATACGCCGGGTGTCCCAGGTGGCGATCGCCCAGATGATCACGATATCCAGGGCGATGATGAGAATCGACCACAGCGGGTAGTAGGGCAGCCACAGGAAGTTCACCACGATCGACAGCGCGGCCAGGCCGATGGCCGTGACCCGCGCCCACGTGGCGCCGGTCATCAGCGCGAGCGAGGTGAGGATCAGCAGGATGCCGAAAACGATATGCACCCAGCCCCAACTGGAGAGATCGAGCTCGTAGACGTACTGGGGACCGGAGACGAACACCTCGTCCTCGGCGACCGCGGAGATGCCCTGGAAAAGGGTGATGAACCCCGCGGTGAGCAACAGCGCGGCGGCGGCGATGGAAGCACCACCGGCCACCGCCTGTTTCACCGGTTGTCCTTCTTCGGGCGCGGCATGTGCCCCCGTCCGGGGGGCCTGCGCTGCGGGCTGGGTGGTCATAGTGCTCCCTTCGGGACGGGAGGGGCCAACATCGGACCCTGAGAACTGATCGCCGATGACGCCCTCATACGCCACACTTCGATTCCCTTGTTCTGAGGGTGGATTATGCCACTGGCCAGGTAGTTCGAACAGAACCGCGCGGTTTCGGTGCCGAGTCGCGATACTTCGGAAAAAGAATCCGGCGGGTTGTCGATCCGCCGGCTCCCCGTTCGACCTATGGGTGAAAGGGTTCGAACGGGGCCCTACGACGCAAGGGAGACCGACCATGAAATACATGCTGATCATGCGCGCGACCGACGAAGCCTTCGCGCAGATGGGCGAAATCGACTTCGACAAGATGCTGGAAACCGTCGGCCGGTTCAACGACGAGCTCATCCGGGCCGGAGTGCTGCTCGCCGCGGAAGGTCTCGACGATGCTGCCGACGGGGTGGTCGTCGACTATTCCTCCGCGGACCCGGTGGTCACCGACGGACCCTACGGCGAGACGAAGGAGCTTTTCAACGGCTTCTACATTCTCAACGTCGCCTCCAAGGAAGAGGCCGTGGAATGGGCCAAGCGGATGCCGATGACCGGGGCAGGCTTCAAAACCGAGGTCCGCCGGGTCAGCACCATCGACGAATTCCCGCAGGACAATATCTGGATCCAGAAGGAGCGGGCCTGGCGTGAAGCCACCGGTCAGCTCTGACCGTGCCGACGGTGGCCGGCCACGAGGGCAGGGAGGCGGTCGCGGCGGTCTGGCGGATCGAATCCGCGCGGATCGTCGGCGCCCTCGCCCGCTACACCGGGGATTTCACTCTCGCCGAAGATCTCGCCCAGGAGGCGCTCGCCGAAGCCCTGGTGACCTGGCCGCGGGAAGGGGTGCCGCGAAACCCGGCCGGCTGGCTGCTCACCGTCGGCAAACGGCGCGCCATCGACGGTTTCCGCCGGCGCGCCGCGCTCGACGACCGCTATACCGCCCTCGCCCGCGATCTCGGCGAGGGCGGTATAGCCGCGGGCGGTGATACGGCGGCGCGGCCGGGGGAGGAGCTGTGGGACCCGGACCGGATCGACGACGATGTGCTGGCGCTGATGTTCATCTCCTGTCATCCGGTGCTGTCACCGGAGGCGCGGGTGGCGTTGACCCTGCGCGTTGTCGGTGGTCTCACCAGCGACGAGATCGCGCGCGCCTTCCTGGTGCCGACGGCCACTGTGCAGGCGCGGATCACCCGGGCGAAGAAAACCCTCGCCGCGGCCCGCGTGCCGTTCGAGGTACCACCCGCCACGGAGCGGCCCGCGCGGCTGGTCTCGGTCCTGCGGGTGGTGTACGTGATCTTCACCGAGGGCTCGTCGGCGAGTTCGGGCACCGACCTGATCCGCGTCGACCTCGCCGCCGAAGCGCAACGCCTGGCCCGCGTACTGACCCGGCTGGTCCCGGACGAACCGGAAGCCCAGAGCCTGCTCGCTCTCCTGGAACTCACCGCCGCACGTTTCCCCGCCCGCACCGGCCCCGACGGTGCGCCGGTGCTGCTGGAACACCAGGACCGGCGCCGCTGGGACCGCAGCGCCATCCGCCGCGGCCGGACCGCTCTGGCCCGCGCCGGGAAAGCCGGGCGTGGGCTCGGGATCTACGGTTTACAGGCCGCGATCGCGGAATGCCATGCGGTGGCGCCGTCGGTCCCGGAAACCGAGTGGGCGCGGATCGTTGTGCTCTACGAGGCGCTGGGCCGGCTGGCGCCCTCGCCGGTGGTCGAGGTGAACCGGGCGGTGGCGGTCTCCATGGCCCACGGCCCGGCCGCAGCCCTGGAGATCGTCGACGAACTCGTGGCCGCCGACGCGCTGCCCGGCTCGCATCTGCTGCCGAGCGTGCGCGGTGAACTGCTCATCCGCCTCGGCCGCCCGGCGCAAGCGCGCACGGAACTGGAACAAGCGGTGGCCCGCTGCGGTAACGAACGGGAACGCGCAGTACTCGAAGACAAAATCCGGCGCCTCGGTTCCTGACCCGGTGAGTCGATAGGCCGCGCCCAGAACGCGGGACGGTGCAGCCGCGGCCGGCACCGTCACTCGGCGCTCCATGAGCATCACCGGCCTCGACGGCCCACTGCCACCGGTTCGAGCCGGGGGCGGCTCGCGTTTCGTCACCATTTCCCTTCAGCCGGATCCCACCGGCGCTCCGGCGCGGGCCTTGTCCGCAAGTTGGGTGGGTAAGCGGTCGTGCCGCAGGTATTCCCGGGTGAAATGCGCGATGCCGTGGGTGAGCGAGCGCAGATCCACCGCGTAGCGGGCGAGTTCCGACTCGGGTACTTCCGCGCGGATCAGCGTCCGCCCCGCCTCGATGGGTTCGGTGCCCAGGATGCGGGCGCGGCGGACGGACAGATCGCTCAGCGCCGCACCGAGATGCTCGTCGGGAACACGGACATCCACCTGCGCTATGGGTTCGAGCAGGTCGATCCGGCCCTGAGCGGCCGCGTCGCGCAACGCCAGCGCCCCGGCGGTCTGGAACGCCGCATCGGAGGAATCGACCGAATGTGCTTTACCGTCCACCAAGGTGACGCGCACATCGACCAGCGGATATCCGGCGGTCACACTCCGTGCGGCCTGCGCCCGCACACCCTTTTCCACCGAACCGATGAACTGCCGCGGTACGGCCCCGCCGATCACCTTGTCCACGAACTCGATCCCCGACCCCTCCGGCGCCGGCTCCACTTCGATATCGCAGACCGCGTACTGCCCGTGCCCGCCGGATTGTTTGACATGGCGCCCGCGTCCGGTGGCCTTGCCCGCAAACGTCTCCCGCAGCGCGACCCGGTACTCCTCGATATCCACCGAAACCCCGAATCGGCTGTGCAACCGCTCCAGTGCGACGTCACGCTGCGCTTCGCCGAGCGACCACAGCACCAGCTGCCCGGTGCGTTCGTTGTTCTCCACCCGTAGCGCCGGATCCTCCGCGACCAGCCGCGCCAGGCTCTGCGAAAGCTTGTCCTCGTCGGCTTTACTGTGCGCGCGGACGGCCGTCGGCAGGAGCGGATCCGGCATCCGCCACGGTTCGATCAGCAGTGGTGAGCCGGTACCGGAGAGGGTATCGCCGGTTTCGGCGTGCCCGAGTTTGGTCACGTAGGCGATATCCCCGGCGATGGCTTCGTCGAGCGGCCGCTGTTCCCGCCCGAAGGGCGCGGTCACACCCCCGATACGTTCCTCGGCGTCGTGGTCGGTGACCGGGCCGTGCCCGCAGATATGCACCGTATCGTCGGCATGCAAGGTTCCGGAGAACACCCGGACCAGGGATATCCGGCCGACGTACGGGTCGGAGGAGGTGCGGATGACCTCGGCCGCCAGGTCCGCGGACGGGTCGCAGCGCAACGCCACCGGTTTCGACCCGTTCGCCAAATGAACGGCCGACACCGGATGCTCGTTCGGGGTGGGAAAACCGGCGGTCACCAGGTCGAGAAGTTCGACGGTCCCCAGCCCCTGCCGGCCCTCGCCCGCCGCCGGGGCGGCGAACAACACCGGGTGGAAACTACCGCGCGCCACCGCGCGTTCGAGATCGGTGACCAGGGTGCTGAGTTCGACGGCTTCCCCGGCGAGGTAGCGGTCCATGAGGGTTTCGTCCTCGCTTTCGGCGATGATGCCCTCGATGAGCCGCTCTCGGGCGTGTTCGACGATCGCCGTATCGTCCGGCGAATCCGGGACCCACCGCCGTTCACCGGTCGAATAATCGGCCACCCGCTGTTCCAGCAGTTCCACCAGCCCGGTGGCCGGGCGGTGCCCGTCCGCGGCGGCCGGCCCGTACACCGGGAGATGCAACGGCAGGACGTTCTCGGCCGAACTTCCGCCGAGCAGCGCCTGGCAGGTCTGCGTCATCTCGTCGAAATCGGCGCGCGCCGTATCGAGGTGGGTCAGCACGATGGCCCGCGGCATTCCGACACTCGCGCATTCCTCCCACAGCGCCCGCGACACCCCGCCGACCCCCTCGACCCCGTCGGCGGCCGACACCACGAAAAGGGCGGCGTCGGCCGCCCGCAGACCGGCACGGAGCTCACCTACGAAATCCGCGTACCCCGGCGTATCGATGAGGTTCACCTTCACCCCGCCCCACTGCACCGGTACCACCGAAAGCTGCACCGACCGGTGCCGGCGCTGCTCGATCTCGTCGTAATCCGACAGCGAGGTGCCGTCTTCGACCCGCCCCACCCGGTTCACCGCCCCGGAGGCCAGCGCCAACGCGTCGACCAGGGTCGTCTTTCCGGCTCCACTGCCCCCGACCAGCACCACATTCCGGATATCCACCGGCCGTGGCGCCCCGTTCGCTCTGTCCACCATGACTCACCGTCCTCGGGAATCGGCACGCGGTTGTCTATGAGCTTCCCACCCGGACGCGCGCAGGTCCACGGCCCGGACGCAACCGATGGGCCCGATCGCTCGGCGGTTTTCGTCCGCGTTGAACCGCCGGCCGGTCCGGTCCGAGGCCGTTGTGGCTATGAACTGGATAAATAGCGGTGTAACATCACGGAATGAAAATGTGATCTACCTCCTAATGGCGCCCGGTAGCGCCCCGAGCAGAGGAGGCACATTGTCCTACCCTTCCGGCGATCAGCCGCAGGATTCCGGTGAGCCGCAGGGATACCAGCAGGGGCAGAACCCGCCCGCCGGTATGTCTTCGCCGGAATACCGTTCGCCTCAGCAGAAGGCGAGATGGCCGTGGATCGCCGGGGGGTTCGTGCTGATACTCGTCCTTCTGGTCGCCGCCGGATTCACACTCTTCCGGAACGAGGGCGACGAGCGCGCCGGGAACGAGATCAGCGTGACCTACGAGGTGCGGGGCACCGGTTCCGAGGCCGCGGTCACCTACCTGGGCCAGGATCAAGGTATGGCGCAGGAAACGGGGGTCTCGCTGCCCTGGAGCAAGGTCGTCCCCGTCCGCGACTGGGACCGGATAGTGTCCATGACCGCCGCCAACGGTCCCGCCGGCGGCGATATCACCTGCCGCATCCTGGTCGACGGCCGGGTGATGACCGAACAGACCTCCAGCGGTCCCTACGCTTCGGCGAGTTGTTCGGGTGATGCCGGGGAACGGTAGGTCCCCTCCACTTTCCTCGGGGAGGGCAGGTCGCCGGCGCGAAGCTATCGCAAGACCGTCCGCCATCCGACCTCAGGTACCGCACGCCGTCGTACGCTCAGGTGCGGACGTGCAGGAAGGAGACCGAGGTGGCCCAGGCGACGACCAACGCGGCAACCGTGGCCGAGGTGATGGCCGAATTGGCCGCGCTCGAAGATCCGAGGGTCCGCGCGGTGAACGAGAAACACGGCGACGACCACGGGGTCAACCTCACCAAACTGCGCGCCCTCGCGAAACAGCTGAAAACCCGGCACGACCTCGCCCGGGAACTCTGGAGCACCGGGGACGGCGCCGCGCGATTACTGGCGCTGCTGATCTGCCGCCCGAAGTCGTTCGACCGCACCGAACTGGACACCATGTTGCGCCAGGCCGCCACCCCCAAGGTCCAGGACTGGCTGGTCAACTATGTGGTGAAGAAGAACCCGCACGCCGAGGAACTGCGGGTGGCCTGGTTCGCCGACCCGGACCCGGTGGTGGCGAGCGCCGGCTGGGCATTGACCACCGAGCGGGTGGCGAAGAAACCCGAGGGCCTCGACCTCCCCGGACTGCTGGACATCATCGAGGCGGAGATGCAGGCAGCGCCGGACCGCCTGCAGTGGGCGATGAACAACTGCCTGGCCCAGATCGGGATCGACCACGCCGAATACCGCGCCCGCGCCCTCGAGATCGGCGAGCGCCTGGAGGTCCTGAAGGACTACCCGACACCGCCGAACTGCACATCGCCGTTCGCGCCGATCTGGATCACCGAAATCGTGCGCCGGAAAGAGGGCAAGTGAGCGACCTGCCGCTACTCGTCGAGCCGGGTGGTGTCAGCAGTTCGGCTGGAAGGGGAAACAGGCGGTCGGAGGTTCGGGTGGTTTCGTTTCCGGCGTGATCGGCGGCGGGGGTGGTGTGCTCGTCTGTTCGGTGACCGCGCTGTTCTGGTGGTTACCAGGGGTCTCCCGTGGTTCGGTGCGGCCGTTGCCGAGCTGGGCCACCAGCCAGATCCCGGCGGCCAGGACGCCGATCGCCGCGAAGGCCGCGGCGGTTTGGGCACGGCGATGACGGCGGTCGTCGACGGCTTCGGGGGCCGGGGGCGGGGGTGCTGCTGAAGCCGGTGGTGTTGGGGTGGGCTCCGGAACCGGATCATCGCGCTGGGGTGGTGGCGTGGGTTGCGCAGCGGGCGGAGGCGGAACCTCCGGCTGGGGTGCCGGCGGCGGGAGCGGGGGTCGGGAAATCGGTGGCCGGGTGGGAATTACGGGGTGCGGCGGTGTTTCGCTCGGTGGTGTGGCGGTCGGCGGTGCCGTTTCGGACGGGGGCCCGGCGGGGCTGAGCGGCGCGGACGGCTGCGGTGGCGCTTCCATCGGAAACCCTTCCGCGGCCAGGCCGGCGACGCTGGTGCTGTCGCCGTGTTCCAGGGCCTCGATCAAGGCGTAGGCCTGTTCCGCGGTCCACACGACGGCGGCGCGGTGATGGGCGCGATGGAACCAGGCGCGCAGCGGGTTCTGCGTAGTGCACAGCAGCACATCGCAACCCTGCGGTGCCGACCTCTTGTCGAGTCGCAGCTTCGAGCCGCGCGGCGGGACCACGACCACCAGGCCGGTGACGAACGCGGGCCCACCGGCCCGCGCGGCGGCGTTCTTCACCTTGAAAACGCCGTCCCGGACCTGGTCGTAGGGCGTGGTGTCGTTCTGGCGCACGCCGACCGGGTCGCCCTCGAACCCCGACACTTTCCACCGGCTGTTGGTGGTGCAGTGCAGGACACCGCTGGTAACCCCCGGGTTCAGCCCTTTGATCTCACAGACGACGGTGGTGTGCGGGGTGATGATCACCAGATCGACTTCCTGCCCGGAAACGAAACAGTTCGCGATCGCCACACCGGGAACCCGGTAATCGTCCTGCCATTTCCGCAGCCAGGAGACGACCCGCTTCTCCGCCCCGGATCTGAGCTTGTCGGCGATGACGAGCATCGAGCCCACCCCTCCCTTCGCTGGTGATGTCGCCACCATAGCCGCAGCGGGCTTATCGCTTCGAGAACGATTGTGGGAGAAGCTTTTCCTGGACCAGTCCCTGGCGTATTTGAGCCAATGTCCAGGAACGGCGTCGTGGGAGGTGCCGGAGCCGGCGTCGCGGTGCGGCGAGCAGTGTCCGCCCTAACCGCGCGATCAGGTAGCCGCCGCTACCAGGCGACAGGGAGCTCGTGGCGGGACCGCGATTCGACGGCTCGCCGAGCAGGATGACACCGTCGCCCGCACAGTACTGTCCTCGTATCGGATCAGCATGCCGCTGTCCGGAAGATGCGGCCTCTCATTCGGCAGAGCTGATGAGGCGTTCGATCGTATGGGTCACCTCGGTGACCATATGGTCGAAGAGGCGGTCGGCACCGAAACCGGTCTGCGCCGATGCGCGGTGCAGCAGGGGGAGTTCGAGGTCGCTGTGGTGTTCGAGCCAAGCCTGTGGGGCCGGATACTGCTGGTCTGCCGGGGCGCCGGCGTCCGCCCGGTAGTCGACCAGTAACACGAATCCGTAGATCCGGATCATCACATCCGCGTGGACGAGCAGTGCATCATCGAGGCCGAGCCCGATCTCGGTCAGGAACTGCAGGAACGCTTCGGGGGCGGTGAGGCGCTGCGCCGGTACCCGGGTATCGCCGACCTGTTCGTCCAGCGAAACCAGTAGCGCCCGGGGGTGGCGGCGGGCGATGCGGCGATGCAATCGACAGAACTCGCGCAGGCTCTCCTGCCAGTTCTCGGGGTCGAGTCCGGGCTCGGGCCATTGTGACAGCCACAGCTGTACAGCACGGTCGACGACTTCCGCCCGGTCCTGCACGTGCCGGTACAGCGCGCGGACGGTGACGCCGAGGTGACCGGCGAGATCCTGCATCGTCACTGCTTGAAATCCGCGCCGGCCCGCCAGCTCGAGCATGGTGGCGGCGATGGAATCGGCGGTGAGCGTGGCGCGTCCGGCGCGGGTGCGCGGGCTGCGGCGCCGACGGCCCGGGGGCAGCGGTTCGGACATCGGCAGAACACTACCCACGCTTCTTGACGTTCACAACCCATTGACATCAAGGAGTGCGGCTCGGACACTGAGGTGCCGCCGCCTGTGGTGGTGCCCGCACCGCGCGACCGAAAGGCCCACGATGAACTCCAGCCCCCTGCAGAACCCTGAACTAGACCGGTTCGTCGCCGAGCTGCAACAGCGAAGCTCGGACCAGATCACCGGAATCACCGGCTATTTCGCCGATCGCGCCGATCGTGGCGACGCCGCCGATCTGAGTGCACTCGATACCGCGGCCAACGAGTTCCTCGCCGATAAGCTCGTAGCCCTGGAACACGACAAGGCGCTGCTGTGCCACCAGCTGTGCCTGGCGCTGCGGGCGCGCCGGGTTGTGGAGGTCGGGACATCCTATGGGGTTTCCACGCTCTACCTCGCCCAGGCCGTACGGCTGGTCTCCGAAGCCGACGGTGGTACCGGCGTGGTGATCGGCACCGAGAACGAACCCGGCAAAATCGCGGCTGCCACGGACAATTTCCGCAGAGCGGGACTCGATGCCCATATCGACCTGCGTCCAGGAGATCTCCGGGAAACGCTCGCGAACTTGGCGGCGCCGGTCGACCTGGCGTTGATCGATATCTGGCCGGTCATGGCGCGACCGGCACTCGAGCTGATCACGCCGAAACTCCGCCCTGGCGGGATGATTCTGATCGACAACACCGAAAACCGTCCCGAAAGCTACCGCGACGCCTTCGAATTCATCGATGATCCGAGCAACGGCCTGCTCACCCAAACCCTGCCGTTCCGCGGTGGTCTCGAACTCGCGATCAAACGATGACTCCGGCGTTTCCCGGGCTGACCTGAGGGCGTGCGGCGACACACTCACTTGCTGTGTCGTCATGTGCACATGATGCGTGGCCGCGCGGCCGTCGAGAAGTCTAGATTGACTAACGAGAGAGTGGCATTATCAAATGAGGAAGTGATGTTTCCGGCGTCGACGCGTCGGTGTGATCCGGCTTCCGGACCCATAGAGAAGCGAGCCGACCCATGCTGTTCGATATCTCCGATGAGCAGGAGTTCTTCCGCTCGACCACCGGGAAATACCTGGCTGCGCGGGCGCCGCGGGATCGGCTGCGCGGGCTGCGGCACGACGAGGACGGGTTCGCGGCCGACTATTGGCGGGGTGGGGCCGAACTCGGGTGGACGTCGCTGCTGGTGGGGGAGGAGGCCGGTGGTGGTTCGATCAGCGGCCGGCCCGTGGTCGATCTGACGCTGGTCGCCTACGAGTTCGGGCGGTATGCCGCGCCGGGGCCGTTGGTGTCGGCGAATATGGTTGCTGCCGCACTGGCCGAGAGTGGTTCGCATCCGGAGGTTCTGGCGGAACTGCTGTCGGGGGAAGCCCTGGCGTCCTGGTGTCATGCCGAACCCGCATGGCGGCGCGGGGCCGGGCTCGACATACGTGTCGACGGGACCGAGCTGGTGCTCAACGGCCGCAAACGACCTGTCGAGTCCGCCGGGGTGGCGAGTCACCTGCTGGTCACCGGGCGGTGTGACGGTGCGGTCGGCCAGGTTCTGGTTCCGGCGGGGAGTGCGGGAGTTACCGTCACCCCGTTGCGCTCGCCCGACCTCACGCGCCGGTTCTCGGTGGTTACCTTCGAGAATGTCCGGGTTCCGCGGAGTGCGCTGGTGGGTGAGCTCGGGATGGCGGCACAGCAGGTGGCGTGGCAGTCGGAGGTCGCGGTTGCCGTGCAGTGCGCGGAAACCGCCGGTGCGATGCAGACCGGTTTCGAGATGGCGCTGGACTGGATGACGGACCGGTATTCGTTCGGGCGGCCGCTGGCGTCGTATCAGGCGCTCAAACACCGGATAGCCGATTTGAAATCGTGGCTCGAGGCGGCGCACGCGATCGCCGACAGTGCCGCCGCGGCGGTCGATGAACGCCGGGCGGATTCGGGTGAGCTGGTGGCGGTCGCGCAGGCGTTCATCGGCCATTACGGGCCGGAGCTGTTGCAGGACTGCGTGCAGCTGCACGGCGGGATCGGGTTGACGTTCGAGCACGACCTGCATGTGTTCCTGCGCCGCGCCACCGTGAACCGCACGCTGAACGGCACACCGGCCGAACACCGCCGCAGTCTTGCCGACCGGTTGATCGAACAGGATGGACGGCGCGCACCGGACCCGGAGAAAGTTGCGGAGAATGTCCACGTAGCACCGGCGCTCGAGCCGGACGAGCAGAGCGTGCGTGAGGACGTCGAAAGCTTCCGGCTGCGCGCCAGGGAATGGATACGCGCCAACCTCGGCCCGTTCCGGCCCGAAGCCGTCGCCGGACTGCGGAATGTGACGCGGGAGCAGGAGCTGGCGGCCGTCGACAACGACCGCCGATTGCAGCGCAAGCTCTACGACGCCGGGTTCGCCGGTATCGCCATCCCGGCCGAATACGGGGGTCGCGGGCTCACCGCCGCGCATCAGCGGGCGTTCACCGAGGAAATGGCCGGGTTCGAATATCCGTCGCGATGCCAGGTGCCCACACTGTCGCCGTGCGCGGCGGTGCTGCTGGACTTCGGGACCGAGGAGCAGAAGCGAACGCATATTCCGGCGATGCTGCGCGGTGCGGAGATCTGGATGCAGTTCCTCTCCGAACCGTCCGGCGGCTCAGATGTGGCGGGCGCGGTGACGACCGCCGTGCGCGACGGTGACGACTGGGTGATCAACGGCGCCAAGATCTGGACCACCGGGGCGTGGTATTCCGATTGGGCGCTGTGCCTGGCCCGCACCAACTGGGATGTGCCGAAACACCGCGGGCTCACGGTGTTCATCCTGCCCATCCATCAGCCCGGGATCGAGGTGCATCAGATCGAGATGCTCAACGGGGCCCGGGAATTCTGCCAGGAGTTCCTCACCGATGTGCGGGTACCGGATTCGGACCGGATCGGAGAGGTCGACGGCGGCTGGACCGTCGGGACCCGCTGGATGTCGCACGAACGGCTGCTGGCGGAATCGCCCTACGTCACGGTGCCCGCGAAACCCGCCATCTCCGACCGCTCGCCGGTGGAGATCGCCTGCCGGGCCGGGACCGTCGACGAACCGGGCGTGCGCGACCTCATCGGTGAGGACCGGATGCTCGACGTCGTCGGCAGCGCGCTGCAGCGGCGGCTCGGTACCGGGATGGCGTCCGGTCGTATCCCCGACCAGTCGGCGGCCATCGGGCGCCTGTTCCGCGGGATCGCCGAATCACGCCGGGCGACCATAGAATTCGAGGTTGCGGGCGACGCGGTGTGGGACGCGGAGTTCGGTGACGCCGGCGATGTGTTCCTGATGCGGCAGGTGAGTTGTATCGGCGGCGGCACCACCGAAATGGCCCGCAATGTGATCAGCGAACGTGTGCTGGGCATGCCCAGGGAGGCGCGATCGGACCAGAATGTGCCCTTCCGCGAGGTGCCGCGGGGCGGTCGCCGTAGTTCATGACGGAAGCCGGGCGGTAGGTGCCCGCCCGGCTCACGACCGATCAGACCGTGACGCTGACCTCGCCGGGATTCGTACTCATCGTGACGACCACCGGGCCCGGACCGGTATCGGCCAGTGCGCGCTGGAAACCGTGGTCGGTCGGGAACCAGCCGCCGGGGGCGGGGACCGAGGAGACGGTGACTTCCTCGGACCCGGTGGCACCGGTTGCCGTATTACGCCACGACACCGTCGCCGACAGCGTGCACGCCGGGTCGGGGCGGTCCGCCCGGAACAGTACCGACACCCCGACACCTGCGACATCGGTCGGTAGCGGAGTAACGGATACCTGGCTGCGAACCGTGCCGGCGCATCCGGGTGCGACGTCGACGCGAGCGTCCTGGAAATCGGCGGCCGCCTGGGCGCCCGCGGGTGCCGCGACCGGGAGCAGGGCGGTCGCGGCAAGAGCGCCTAGAGCAAACGGTCGCAAGATCTTTCGCAAGAGAATATTCCTCTCAAAAAACGGGGTTCCGGGCCGGTTACCCCGGGAGCCGCCACGGGTAAACCCTTCGCTGGGTAGGTCCTGGAACAGGCGCGCCCGCCGCGGAAGCCGACCTTACCGCCGACCGCGGGCGCGGTGGGTGGATCCGCGTGATCCCATGGTTCCGGGTAGGCGGCCCGACTACTGATCGGCCGCCGCGGCGGTATCGGCGGCTCCCGATAACAAGGCCAGCCGGCTGGCGGTGCGGTGGATATCCGGGGGCAGCCGATCGCCGGAGAGGCATTCGCCCAGGGGCGCGTGGGCGATGAGGTTCAGCGGTATCCGGCGGTCGCACAGGACGTCGACGAGGTTGGCGAAACGTTGTACGGCATCGCGGTCGGCCGTGGTGAGCACGGGAAGCCCGGACAGGGTCCAGTGACTGTATCGATCGGTGAGCTGAAGGTAGTCGATGGTGGAAAATGGACGGTCGCACAGGTCCGTGAAATCGAACCAGATCTCCGTCCCGCGGACGGCCAGGGCGGTGACGGTACGGGTACCGAACGCGACCCGCCGGCGTTCGGACGGTGCCGGGACACGCAGCCCGGCCGCCGCGAGCCGGTCGCTGTCGACGGGCCACAGGTAGCGGCCGAGACTGAATCCGGTGGCCGGTGCCGGCCCGGCGCGCCGGTAATCGCGCGGGCCCGCCACTTCGACGACGTCCAGGGCGTCCTCGAGCATTGCCGCGACCGGTTCGATCAAATGGTGGAACAGCGGGTTCGGCAGCAGGCCGGACGGCGGATAGTTGGAGGTGGCGACCAATGTGATGCGGCGGGCGAACAGGGCGCTCACGACCTTGGCGAGGATGGTCGCGTCACCGGGATCGTGCACATGGAATTCGTCGAAACAGACGAGCCGGGCCTCGTCGAGCAGATCCCGGACCGCGCGTTCCCCGGCCCGTGGTTCATGGCGGTGGGCGGCGTAGCGGGAATGGAACTCGCGGAAGAATTCGTGAAAATGGATGCGGCGTGTGTGCTGCCCGGGCACGGCTTCGTAGAACGTGTCGACCAGCCAGCTCTTTCCGCGACCCACCGGTCCCCAGACATAGACACCGCGCGGCGGCGACCCGAAAAGGCGCCGGCGCCCGGATAATTCGTCGCCGAGGCGGCGCAGCGCGGCGGCGGCGGTGCGCTGCGAATCGTCGAGGACGAATCCCGCATCGCGTGCGGCATTGTCGAATACCGATCCCCAGTCGTTTCGTGTTCCTGCCACCGGCACCTCCTCGTGACCCTCGAGCCAGCCTGGCAGGCCGGTCCGGCAGTGCCCAGAGACGAGACGCACATGTGAAAAGGATCGCGTGGCGGTGACGACGCCGCGCCCCAAGGAATTACGCGGCGGGTGTGAGGAGGTAGTCCTGGGGTTCCAGTCTGCGCAGGCGGCGCCGGTAGCTGGTGACCGTTCCGGGCCAGTTGTTGGTGATTCTTCCCGCCGCGTTGCGATACCAACTGGAGCAGAAGTTCCACGGGGTGCGATCGAGGCGTTTCTGCAGAGCGTCGTTGAACGCGCGCTCGGTCGCGGCGCGGACCTCGAGCACATGGCCGGGTTTATCGGCGAGTAATTGCACAGCCTGACGGATATAGCGGGACTGCGTTTCGATCATGTAGATGATCGACCCGACCCCGAGGTTTGTATTGGGTCCGTACACCATGAAGAAATTCGGGAAATCGGGCACCGTCATCCCGTAATAGGCGTGCGCCCCGTCCGACCACGCCTCGGCCAGTTCCCGGCCGGCCCGCCCGCTGATCCGCATCGGCCACAGGAATTCGGTTCCCTTGAAACCGGTACCGTAGATGATCACATCGGCGTCGTGCAGCGTGCCGTCGCCGGTGCGCACGCCGTGCGGGGTGATCTCGGTGACGGCGGCGGTGGTCACCTCGACATTCGGCTGGGTGAGCGCCGGATAGTAATCGCTGGAGAACAGTGTGCGTTTACACGCGATCGGATAGTCCGGGGTGAGTTTCGCGCGTAATTCGGGATCATCGACATTCTTGTTCAGATTCCGCTGCGCCACCCGCGCCACGATCCGGCTGATAACCGGCAACTCGACCAGCCCCAGCGACGAGACCTCGGCCGTAAGCCACCAGCCGAGACGTTCCAGCAGCAACATTCCGGGAATACGCGCGAACAATGTGTGCTGCACCGGCGAATAGTCGGTATCGAATTTGGGCAGCACCCAGGCGGCGGTGCGCTGGAACAGGGTGAGGTGTGCGACCTGCGGCTGGAGCCGCGGTACGTACTGGATCGCGCTCGCGCCGGTGCCGATGCAGGCTACGCGTTTCCCGGTGAGGTCGACACGGTGATCCCACAGCGCCGAATGGAACGCCTGCCCGGTGAAACTGTCCACGCCGGGAATATCCGGCAGTTGCGGGCGGGAGAGCTGCCCGACCGCGGAGATCAGCACATCGGCGGTCCGGGTGGCGCCGTCGGCGGTGTGCACGGTCCAGCGGCCGGTCTTCTCGCCGAACGCGGCCTCGGTGACCTCGACGCCGAACTCGATGCGGTCGAGCAGATCGTGCCGGCGCGCGACCCCGCGCAGGTACTCGTGGATGGCGGCCTGCCCGGAGTAACGCTGCGGCCAATCCGGTTTCGGCTCGAACGAGTAGGAGTACAGCGGTGACGGTACATCGCAGGCGGCCCCGGGATAGGTGTTCTCCCGCCAGACTCCACCGAGGTCCTGGGCTTTCTCCAGGATGGTGATATCGCTGAACCCGTGGCGCCGCAATTCGATCGCCACCCCGATACCGCCGAATCCCGCGCCGATCACCAGCACCGATACCCGGTGTGCCCCGCTCATATCTACTCCTGTCCCGCGAGCACGAGGTGGCTCCTGCGCCGTGACGCTCCACCGCCGCCTCCGGGCCCCACGCGCTCACGCCCATGCCCGGTGCCTACTGTGGTCCCCCTCACTTTAAGGCTGCGTCAGGCCTCCGGATCGAGACTTTCGGTCAACTGGCCGGGGATCGCGCAGCGCTGCGAGTCCGGTCGGTCCGCGCGGATCCCGACTACTCGACCACCCACGGCAAAGGTTGCGTCGTGCTGATAACCGCCCGCCCATGAGACCCGGCCCTGGGCCGCTGTATCCCGGCGATTTCGAATCCGGCGACCGGATCCGCCGATCCCCGACCGGCCTCGGAGACCGGGCAGGAGAGGCAATCGGCACTCAGGCGAGGCCTGGGCCGGAACCGGTCGTATCCACGAGCAGTGCGGCGATCGCGCCGTGCCCGTTCTGGATCGATGCCTCCCCGCCGGTGTCCCGGTAGCGGAGGGTGATCCGTTCGGTGCCGTCTCCGGCCGGACTGCGCTCGACCGTGTACTCACCCTCGCCCCAGCTCGCCTGCTCGGCGAGCACGGCGACCAGGTCGGCACCCGCGAGACGGGTAGCGATCGTCGCGGCAGTGTTTCCCTCGTGGTCGGTGCGGGCGGGCTCGGCGCCGTGGGCCAGCAGTGACCGCACTATTCCGTAGCATCCGCGGCGGGTCGCGCGGGTCAGTGGTGTGCCCTCGATATTCGGGTCGGCGCCCGCCGCGAGCAACAGGTCCACCGTGTCGAGGTGTCCGTTGCCTGCCGCCCACAACAAGGGCGGCGTCCCGGGACCCTGCTGCTGCGGATGCGGTGGTTCGGGCAGATCGGGGTCGGCTCCGGCGGCCAGGAGCGCGGAAACGACGCCGACGTGGTTCCAGCAGGCGGCGGCGCACAAGGGCAGGCCCTCCTCGACCGGCGCACTGGGCCGGTTCGGGTCGGCACCGTGCGCGAGCAGCAGGCGGACCAGGTCGGCGCAACCGTTCACCGCGGCCTGGTAGAGGGGTGTGGTTCCCTCCTCGTTCGTTTCCTCCGGCGACGCGCCGTCCTTCAGCAGCGCTTCGAGGGCAGCCGGATCCCGCTCCCATACAGCATCCATCAGGTTCGTCACCTGTCCATTGAAGTCACGGTGTCAACCGGATATAGCTCGAGTTGGTCGTGGCCTGCGCCTGCGCGGTTCGCTGGGCCGCGCTGTCCGGCTCCACCAGGGGTCCGGTCTAGCCTGAGGGGATGAGGATCGGGTTCGGTGCCGACGGTCCGGCGGGCGGCAGGTGTCTGCGTGGCGAGCGGTGAGGGATACCGGCGTCGAGCGCATGCCCGCCGAAGTGGTGCGCTACCTGTCCGAGCTGGTCGAGCGTGTGCAAACCAGCTACCGGGACCGGCTGGTGAGTGTCGGCGCGGTGGGATCGCTTGCCTTGGGTGACTACCGGCATGGACGCAGCGATATCGATATCACGGTGGTCGTCGATCCGGCCGCGCCCGCGCGTCTGGCGCACGAGCTGGCCGATGCGCTGGCCCACCCAGGATTGTGCTGTCCGGCTGCCGGGCTGGAACTGGTCGTGTACGACGCCGGGTTCGCCGCCTCGGGTGCGCCGGGGGCGGGATATCTGCTCAATCTGAATACCGGACCCTTGCTGCCGGCCGTCGCGGACTTCGAATCTGCCGGCGCACCGGGGTTCTGGTATGTGATCGATCGAGCGATCGGGCATCAGAGCGGGAGGACACTTTCCGGTCACCCGATACGGGAGGTGCTGGGGGCTCCTGCACGTCCGGACCTGCTGGCTGCCGTTTCGGCGTCGGTGCGCGAGCATGCGTCGGGCGCCGGGCATCTCGCGGACAACAGGGTGCTGAACGGTTGCCGGTCGGTGTATTTCTGCAAGGTCGGTGGATGGGTTTCCAAAAGGGCGGCTGGACGGTCGATCGCCGCTGCCGAGAAGAGGTTTCGTCCGCTGGTCGCGGCGGCGCTGCAGAGTTTCGAACGGCCTCGTGAGTCGGCGCTGGAGCTTCCCGTCGGCGAGGTGGACGAATTCATGGCGTGGGCAGGTCGGACCGTCGACGGGATAGCCGGAGGCTCTGCCCCCTGACCTTCCGCCGAGGCTGACGGCTCCCGGACCTGGTGTCAGGCTCACACCAAGACATTCCTTGACAGGCATATTCCCAATGAGGAATGGTTGCGGTGTGACACGCGATGTATTCGAGGTTCTCGCCGACCCCACGCGGCGGCACATCCTCGACCTACTGCGCGACGGTGAACGCACCGTCGGCGACCTGGTCGGTGCGCTGGGCACCGCGCAACCCAATGTGTCCAAACATCTGAAGATGCTCGACGCGGCGGCGCTGGTACGGGTCCGGGTGGACGGCCCGCGCCGGCACTACACGCTCGACCCGGGCCGGCTGCGGGAGATGGATGCCTGGCTGGCCCCGTTCCGCGAGATCTGGGCCGACCGGCTCGACGATCTCGAAACCTATCTCGACACCCTGCCCGACGACCCGGAGGAGTGATGATGACCGGAGTGACACAGCGGCTCGGCGAGGTGCTGCGCGACGGCGACCGTGTGGGCACCCGCTACGAACGCATCCTGGCGCATCCGCCGGCCAAAGTATGGCGGGCGATCACCGAATCCGGCCATCTCCGGCACTGGTTCCCCGCCGATATCCTCGGCGAGCGCCGCGCCGGAGCCGAGATCCGGTTCCGGTTCTGGCCCGAGGCGGTCGAACAGGCCTCGGCGGAACTGACCGAGAGGGAGCTCGGCCTCGAGGACCCGGAACTGCCGGGCCGCATCCTCACCTGGGACCCGCCGCGTCTCTTCGAATTCCTCTGGGACGACGAACATCTGCGGTTCGAGTTGCTGGCCGAGGATCCGGGGACGCGGCTGGTGTGCACGGTCTGGTTCGGTACGCCCGGACCGCACGGACTCTCCGGCACCGCCACCGGCTACCACGTATGCCTCGACGAACTCGTGGATTCGCTCGACGGCCGGCCGATCGACCTGCCCGACCAGGACGAGGTCGCGGAGCTGCGCCGCCGCTACACCGAGGCCGTCGCCGCGACCTCGGTGTAGCCGGGCGGTCAGCCGATGCGCAGCAGGGTGCGGCCGAGGGCGGTGCGCGCTTCGATGGCGGCGTGCGACCGGGCCGCCTCCGCCAGCGGATAGGCCTGGCCGATCACCACCTCGATCGCGCCGGTCGCGACCGCATCGAGGTTGCGCGCGGCGTGTGCGGCACGATCACCGTCACCGGTGTTGTTCAGGTCGCGCAGGCCCACCACCTCGACACCGCGTTGCCGGGCGTCCGCCGAGGCCGATCCGGCGAATTCGCCGGCCGCCGCCCCGTAGCCGAGGAACCGCCCGCCGCCGGCGGTGATCGCGAGTGCGGCATCGCCCAGGTGTCCGCCCGCACCATCGAGCACCACATGGGGGTCCCGCCCGCCCGTCGCGGCAAGAACGCGGTCGGTCCAGCCCGGTTCCGAGTAATCGACGGCGGTATGTGCGCCGAGGCGTTCGGTGAGCGCAAGTTTCGTCGCGCCGCGGGCCGCCGCGATCACCTGCGCACCGGCCTGCCGGGCCAGTTGGATCAGCAGGGTGCCCAGTCCGCCCGCCGCCGCGGTGATCAGCACCGGATCACCCGGCCGCACCGCGGCGCGATCGAAGACGGCGAGCGCGGTATGGCCGTCGTGGACCAGTGCGGTGGCCTGGTCGAGGCTCACCCCGTCCGGAATCCCGGTGAGCGTTCCGGCCGCCGCGAGTGCCTGTTCGGCGTATCCGCCGACGGGTAGGCCGCCCCCGGTCCCGCTGGTCGCCGTACGGGTCGCGACCCGGCGGCCGAGCCAGGCGGTATCGACACCGGGACCGACCACGCGTACGGTCCCGCCGATAGCGCCGCCCGGAATGTACGGCGGCCGGACCGGGAAGAAATCGGTACCCCAGCCCGACCGCAGCCGGGTATCGAGGAACATCACATCGGCCGCGGCGACATCCACCAGGACCTGACCGGGACCCGGCTCCGGTACCGGGACGTCCTGTAGTTCCAGCACGTCCGGTGCGCCGAATTCCTTGACCTGCACTGCTTGCACGGTGAGCCTCCTCGGTTCGCTGTTCCCGGACCAGTCTGGAACCTGAACTGTTATTGAGGTCAAGTCCGCCGGTGTTCCCAGCGGATATCTGACGAAACAGTGACACCCCGCCGTGGCTCTCCCGGGGCACGCGGGCAAGCAGGCAGGATCGGCAGCGTGCGAGTACTGCTGACCGGCGCGGCCGGGTTCATCGGGTCCCATATCCATGCCGCGCTGCGGCAGGCCGGGCACGAGGTGGTGGCCGCCGATTCGATGCTGCCCGCCGCGCACGGCCCGGACGCCCGGCCGCCCGAGGGCGTGGGGCGGCTCGATATCCGCGAACCGGGGGAGTTGGACCGCGTGCTGCGAGGCGCCGACGTCGTCTGCCATCAGGCGGCGGTGGTGGGCGCCGGGGTCGACGCACAGGACGCGCCGGCCTATGCGGGGCACAACGACTACGGCACCGCGGTCCTCCTCGCGGCGATGGACCGGGCGGGCTGCAAACGCCTGGTGCTGGCGTCGTCGATGGTGGTGTATGGGGAGGGGCTGTACCGCGGGCCCGGCGGTCTCGTGGCCGTGGGTGCGCGCGACAATGCGGACCTCGCGGCCGGTCGATTCGAGCACCGCTCCGGCGGTGCGGACCTGGAATGGGCGCCGGTGCCGGAGGACACGCCCCTGCGGCCGCGCAGTCTGTACGCCGCGAGCAAGGTCGCGCAGGAGAATTATGCATCGGCCTGGGCGGCTCTCACCGGTTCATCGGTGACCGCACTGCGATATCACAATGTGTACGGACCCGGAATGCCCAGGGACACCCCGTATTCGGGGGTCGCGGCAATATTCCGGTCCGCCCTCGCCGCCGGCCGGCCTCCGCGAGTTTTCGAAGACGGCGGCCAGACACGGGATTTCGTCCACGTATCCGATATCGCCGCCGCCAACCTGGCCGCCATCGAAACCGGCCTTTCCGGATTCGTACCGTTGAACATCTGCTCGGGCCGGCCGATCACCATCGGACAGGTCGCCCGGACCCTCGCCGCCGCGCACGGCGGTCCCGAGCCCGTGGTCACCGGTGACGTCCGGCCCGGCGACGTCCGGCATATCGTCGCCGCCCCCACCCGGGCCCGGCAGCTGCTGGGGTTCACTGCCCGGGTCACCCCTGACACCGGCCTGACCGAATTCGCGACCGCACCGCTTCGCCCTACCCCTGCTCTCGGCGTATCGACGTAAAGGTCATCCGGCTCAGCAACTGGTCACGCGAACCGGGGGAGCTCGATAATGGTCGCCAAGAGTTCCGCCATCTGCGCTTCCAACTCTTCCCGGGAGGCGTCCTCGGCCTCCGTGAACGCCAGGATGCCCTCGCTGAACAGCGACCATCCGGAGATTGCGGCGAGCACCGTCATGAGGCGGACGTCGGCCTTGCGGGAGTCGGGATCGGCGCCGCGGATCGCCTTCATGCCCTCCGCTTGGTTGCCGAGCAGGAGATCGGTCCGTCCTTCGAGCAACAGCCATGCCGCGATGCGCACGTACTCGCGATCGGCGAGCCCGATGCCGAACAGGCGCCGGACGGCGTCCGGCACCGAAGCTCCGGTCTCGATCGTCCGCGTGGAAATTTCGGTATCGCGTTCGAGGACGGCCCGCAGGATGTCTTCCTTGTTGCCGAGATGCTTGTGGACCAGTCCGAGATTCACTCCTGCGGCAGAGGCGATCTCGCGGATGGTGACCGAGGTGCCCTTCGCGGCGAACCCGGAGCGCGCCGCGCGCAGGACTGCCCGGCGAACCTCGTCGCGGCCCCAGGCTTGCGGCGACGATTCCGATGTGCCCATCTCTTGACAGTAGACGCTTGTCTACGGTCAAATCAACGAACAACCGGATCCGGCTCTCCTAGTTCGATCGACGGCGGAATCCGCCGCCGAATTGTCTTTCGGCTCGCAATGTTCACGGTCTCCCTCGACCCCGACCGACCTACCCGCGAGCCCAGCGTTTCCGTCCCCGGCATGCGTCCCAGCACGAATGCCGGCGGCAGAAAGTGAACGACCATGCAGAAACACCTCAGGAACGGGTATCCCGAGACGATTATCGCGCCAGGTCAGCGACGACTCATGAGAACCGCGACAGCACTGGTCTCCGTCGCGGCCCTCGCCGTGGTCGGCACCGCATGTACTGCGGCGCAGAACGGCACCGGAGAGGCGGGGCGCACGACGACGAACAGCCTGGAGCGGCCGGCCGAGGACGGCGGTGCTCTCGCCACCGCGGGGCAGCGGGCCCTGGAAGCGCGGGTGCGCCAGATCTTGGCGACCGATGTTGTGCAGCAGCAAATTCAGCAGGTTCGGGAACTCTATGACAGTGACCCGCAAGGCGCGACACCGTCGGGTAGAGCCACCGCGGCAGCAGCTGCCGCCTCCATCGGCGCGGCCGCCGCGCAGTATGCGGTGACGGAGGATCCGGACCGCCCTGTGCTGATGTGGGCGGTGACATTGCCGCACCGGTTCGCGGGGCTGGATATGCCGAATTCGGGGTACGGAATCGAGAACCCCGACAATGTCTATCGGCAGGTCACCGTGGCCGGTGACGCGCGGTACGAGATCCGCGGCCGCTTTCCCGGGCAAGCCCCGGCCGAAGTACATTTCGAAATGCGGGATTCGATTCCCGGCACCGCCGCGCTGACCGCCGAGGGCGGAACGCAGGTGGGGTCTCTCACCGGCGACGCGATCGAAACGGAACCGGACGGAACCTTTGTCCTCACCATGGATTCCGCCCCCGCGAACGGTCGCCCCAACCATATGCAGATACCGGCCGGCGACACCTCGTTGCTGATCGTGCGCGACTTGTTGAACGATTGGGCGAGCGAGACACCGTCCCGGCTCGAGATCGTCCGTGTGGACGGTCCACCTGTGGCGCCCGAGCGGACTGTCGATCAGCAGGCCGCTCGAACCGCAGAGATACTCGGGCAGATCGCGCCGTTCTGGATGAAGTACTTCAACGAGTACTACTACAAGACTCCCGAGAACCAGATCCGCCCGGCACGTGAGCGGCCGGGCGGCCGGGGACTGTCCACCGGCGGCCGCTTCGCCCTGGCGGCCGGTGAAGCGCTCGTCTTCACCGTCGATCCGGTCGGCGCGGAGTCGCTCGGCGTGCAGATCTCCGATCCGTGGGGCGTCGCCTACCCGTACCGCGACAAGACCGGCAGCCTCAACACGACACAGGCGGTGCCCAATCCGGACGGCACCTACACGTTCGTGGTGTCGCCCCAGGACCCCGGTGTCCGCAACTGGCTCGATCCGAGTGGCAACGATGCCGGTTTGATCGCGGTGCGCTGGCAGTCGGTGCCGGGCAAGCCGCCGGTGGACGCCGCGCTGCGGAGTTCCGCGGTGCTGCAGGTCGCGGACCTGTCGACGGCGCTGCCGGACGGGACCGTATTCGTCGATCCGGAAGAACGGCGGGTGCAGCAGCAACAGCGTGCGACCGATTTCGATCGGCGCCTGACACAGTGATCCTTGTGCCGGCCCGGCGTACCGAGGTCGCCCGGCCGGCTACAGTGCAGCCACCGCAGACCTTCTCTCACTGTGCTCTGCGGCGGGTTGCGTGGTACGACCAGGCTGCTCGGTGCGGTGAGCGCAGCAACGCCCATGTCGATGAGGTTGTTCACGAAAGCGTTGTTGTCGATCGCCGGGGTATTGGAGATCCCGGCCGGCACCCCCGAACCTCACCGAGTCCTGCCGGCCGACTACCGCCCTTCCCAAGGCCGTCGCTAACTCGAAGGCTGTGTCACCAGCAGTGATGCCGCCGCGCAGGCGAGCAGGACGACCCCGATGCTCACGGCGAGTGCAGGAACGAGGTGTATCGGTGCGCGGCCGTCGACGAACTCGCGTACGCGCAGCCGGTGGTTGCCTCGAGCAGTGGCCAGTATGGCCAGAGCGGGAAACGCGGCGGCGCCGGCTACACCGACGACGAGAGCGCCGGGGCCCGGAACTGTCCGGATGAACAGGAGGCACACGGCTACTGCGAGAGCGGCCGTGCGGACCCAGGCGAGCGTGGTCCGCTCCGGTTGCAACCCGGCATCGTTGTGGACATCGACCGCGGTGTCCTCGCCCGGTGTCGATCGGTGCCTTTTCATATGAAAGTCTGCGCCGCGACGGTCGCTGCGCAGACGACGGCGAATACCGCCATGAGAAGTACGATGCCGGGCAACGGTAGCGGCCGGCCGGTGCGCATCGCGATTTCGATTCGAAACCAGCGGGCCAGCGCGACGGCGGTCAGCAGGACGGCGAAGACGAGCAACGCCACGATCGTCATTCGGTGGGTAGGTACCGAATCGGACCGGCCGGCAAGTGCTTCCAAGGCAAGTGCCGCTGCGACGGCACCGAGTGCGGTCCGGATCCAGGCGAGGAAGGTGCGCTCGTTGGCGAGACTGAAGCGGGGGTCGGGATCGGTGCCGGCCCGCAGTGCGCTCGGCCGCCACCGCCGAGTAGTTGCGGGCCGGGTGACCTGTGGGTCGGGCGTGACGGGGTCGGATTCGTGCCCGGACATCGGAGACATCTGAGTTTCCTCGACGTTGTGCATAGTTGACGGCGTCCGTGGATTTCCCGGGGCCAGGTGAGCGGTCGCAGCGGACTGCTCACCTGGCTTCGGTAGCGCGCACGATGCGGTTCAGTGTGTTGCCAACTCCACCTTCCGGCGCTCGGACTCGGGGACACCGCCGCCCCGCGACAGGTTGATCCGGACCTCGTGCAGCTTGCCGGTGAAGGAGAACTTTCCGCTACGCGCGATCTCCTCCGCCACCGGGCTTCCTCTGTCCACGCCGATATCGAGTTGCTCGTTCATGGAGAAGATCGCCCGTGCGGTGCGTTCGATATGTTCCTCGGCGGCTTTCACGCCATCGATGAACAGTGTCACCGTGGCGCCCTTCCCGATTCCGCCGCCGTCGTAATCGAAGTGCAGTGCTACCTCGCTTCGCCCTGCCGTAAGGCGTTGTGGCGCACGCACAAAGGTGTGTTCGCGGCCGCAGAAGTTGTAGCAGAACACCGGTTTCGCGTCGAGCACATACAGTGCGAAGCCGCCGAATCGCCCCCCGATCCCGGCCAGCATGCCTTCGCACGGCGAACCGTCGCTGTCGATCTGTGCGGTGAGCCTGAACGATCGGTTGAAGAACGACGGTGCTGCTTTCTCCACCAGCCCTTGCATATGCGGATACAGAGTGATGCTCGTCCGGCCCTCGAACGGGTGCGGGGGGCGGTTCCCCCGGGTGTGCCGCCCGGCGGTGCGGTCGTCGAGCGGGAGCACCTGATATTTGGCGGCCTCGACGAGGAACAGCTGCTTCAACCGGGCCAGGATCTCCGGGTGCTCGGCCGCGAGATCGCGGGCCTGGGACCAGTCGGTCCGCGTGTCGTACAGCTCCCACCGGTCTTCGTCGAGATCGGGGAGTTCTACGCCAACGGTCGCCATGAGCCATGGTGCGCGGTGAGCGGTGACCGCCGTCCAGCCCTCGTGATAGATGCCGCGGTTGCCGAAGATCTCGAAGTATTGGGTGGTGTGCCTGTCCTCGGCCGCGGCATCGTTGAAGGTGTAGTTCATCGCCACACCTTCCATGGGCATCTGGGCGACACCGTCCACGGTATGCGGCGCGGGTACTCCGGCTGCCTCGAGAATGGTGGGCGTGAGATCGACGCAGTGGTGCCACTGATGGCGTAGCTCGCCGCGTTCGGCGATACCGGCGGGCCACCGCACGATCAGCCCGTTGCGGGTGCCGCCGTAGTGTGACGCGACCTGCTTGGCCCACTGGTAGGGCGTGTCGAGTGCCAGTGCCCACGCCGCCGGATAGTGCGCATAGCTCGTCGGAGTGCCCAGTTCGTCGAAACGGTCGAGGATGTCCTCGGTCGTGCTCTCGTACCCGTTGAGCCCCGCAAGGTAGTTGAACGACCCTTCCAAACCACCTTCGGCCGACGCACCGTTGTCACCGAGCATGTACAGCACCAGAGTGTTGTCGAGCGCGCCCAGTTCCTCGATCCGGTCGACGAGCCTGCCGACCTGGTCGTCGGTGTGTTCGAGGAAGGCCGCGTACAGTTCCATCAGTCGCGCGGAAGCCTTCCGCTGCTTCTCGTCCAGCGAATCCCAGTGGGGAAGTCCCGGCGCCCACGGTGCCGGCACCGTATCCTCCGGTACGACACCCAGGCGCTTCTGCCGCTCCAGCGTGATCTCACGTTGCCGATCCCAGCCGTGATCGAATTCGCCCCGGTATTTGTCGAGGTACTCGTCGGGCACCTGCAGCGGGGCGTGACAGGCGCCGAACGGTAGATAGCAGAACCAGGGTTTGCCGGCGTCCACCGCGTGCACGCCCTCGATCCATGCGACCGCGCGATCCACCAGATCCTCGGAGAGGTGGTATCCGTCCTCGGCGCTGCGAGGTGGTTCGACGACGGTGAAATCCTCGTAGAGGACGGGATTGAACTGGTCGGATTCGGCGCCGAGGAATCCGTAGAACTTGTCGAAGCCTTCCCGGCACGGCCATCGGTCGAAGGGCCCCACCGGCGTGATCTCCCAGGCCGGTGTCTGGTGCATTTTGCCGAACGCGCCCGTCGCATACCCGTTGCCCTGCAGAATCCGGGCCACCGTCGCCGCCGACGCGGGCCGGGTGCCATTGTACCCGGGTGCGGCACTGGCCATTTCGGATATCACCCCCATCCCTACGGAGTGGTGATTGCGGCCGGTGAGCATTGCGGCGCGGGTCGGGGAACACAATGCGGTCGTATGAAATCTCGTGTACCCGAGCCCCTCTTCCGCGAGCCGCTCCGCCGTCGGGGTCCGGCAGGGGCCGCCGAAGGCGGATGCGGCACCGAACCCGACGTCGTCGATCATGATGACCAGGATGTTCGGGGCCCCCTGTGGGGGGCGGACCGGGGCGCTGCGGTGGAAGGGGCGGCTCTGGCTGCGGTAGTCGACAGCAGACGCCGGTTGCGGGGTATGGGTGACGATCGGCAGCGAATGGCGGTCCATAGGTGAATTCCCTTTCGTTCTGATGCCGGGGTGGTGGGTGGTTCGGTGACGGTGGTCAGACACGCTCGCCGTGGTGAACCGCCGCGGTTTCCGCCGATGTCCGCAGTCCGCCGGTCGCCGGCGAGCGGCCGTGCTTCATGGACAGGGCGATCGCTATACCGACGGCGCCGACGAGCGCGGCGGATCCGAATCCGTAGCCGAAGGCCGAATCCGCATACGTCACGGACCGGCCTCCGGAACCGGGGTCGCCGAGGTGGCCGGCCATGACGGCACCCGTGACGGTGACGGAAACCGCAGACGTCAACTGCATTCCGACACCGGCGATCGTGGAACCCACACCGCTTTGTTCGGAGGGGAGGGCTTCCTGCACCAGGTTCGCGTTGGACGAGTGCAGGAAGCCGACTGCGACGCCGGCGAGCGCACTGATCAGCACGACCTGCGTCAGTGAGGTCGGCATTCCGGCGCCGAGGAACATGACGAGCACGAACAGCGCACCGGAGGCGAGCAGTACCTGGCGCGGGCCGAACTTCCGGGCACAGTAGCCGCCGAGAGGGCCGGCGACCATCGCGCACAGCCCGAGTGCACAGGTCCACAGCGCATACATCGTGGCCGTCAGGCCTGCCCCGTACGAGATGCCGGGGATCCCTGCCGGAGTCTGCAGCAGCGTGGGCATCATCAGGGCGTGCGCGTTCATCATGTACCCGACGCAGGCGACCGCCAGGACAGTAGGCCCGAATCGGCGACCGAACAGGATGGTGAAGTCGATGAGCGGGTGGGTCGCGGTGCGCTGGCGCGCAACGAACAACACCAGCATGAGCACACCCGAAACCAGTAGCCCCAGGGTCGTTGTGGACGACCAGCCCCACGCCGATCCCTTGCTCACGCCGATCAGCAGGACGGCGACGCCGGGGCCGAGCAGGGCGGTGCCGAGGTAGTCGACCGGCCGGTCGGCGCGCACCGGGCTTTCCGGTACCACCGCGGCGTACAGCGGGATCAATGCGGCGACGTAGATCGCCAGGAACCAGAACACCGACCGGAATCCGAAGCCGTCGATCAGCCAGCCTGCGATGAACGGCCCGGCGACAGCCGACATCCCGATCCCTGTCGCGACCACACCCAGCGCGATCGGCACGAAATCGCGCGGCATGATGTCGCGCACGAGGCTGTAGGACAGCGCCACGATGCCCACCAGTGCACCCTGTGCCGCACGGCCGGCGAGCATGAGAACGAAAGTCGGTGCCATAGCACTGATGAGGCAGCCCAGAACGAACACGACGGTCAGCGCCATGATGACGCGCTTCTTGCCGGCCTTGTCCGCGAGCTTTCCGATCAGCGGCATAAGGGTCGCGCCCGCGAGGGTGACGATGGAGATCACCCATGCCACGTCGAGGGTCTCGAACTCCTCGGCGATATGCGGCACCGCCGGATACACCATCAGAATTTCGAAGGTGGCTATTTCCGAGAACAGGATGATGACGGCGAGGACGGCGAACAGTCGCGGTTTCGATGCACCGGCGGTCGGTGGGGGTATTTCGTGCACCAGGGGGTGTCCTTTGTTCGGATGGGCAGAGGACCGAGGAAGGCCGGTGACTCGCGGCGGGAGGTCGGCGCGCGCAGGGAGAGGTCCGGATGCCGGAGTCGGCTCCGAGAATGTCGAAGTATGACGGTAATCACGGATTTGCGGATTCCGCCTATCGGGTCCCGCTCAGCGGGACCTATCTTTCGGAGGTATTCGCAGGGGTGGAGTTGATTCGAAAGTAATTGCCCGCCAGGGCTTCCAGAGATTTAAGACAGTGTCTTGACGAGAGTGGTTGCGGTCGCCTATCGTGGCCCCATGTCGTCGGCAGTCGATTCACGTCAAGCCCTCCTCGAGGCAGCCGAACAGCTCTATGCCGCGCACGGGCTCGAGGGGGTGTCGATGCGAGATATCGCGGCCGCCGCGGGGCATCGCAACAACTCGGCCGTGCAATACCACTTCGGAAGCCGGGAAGGGCTTCTGATGGCGATCTTCCGATTTCGGATGCGCACCATCAACGAGGTCCGGCGTGCATATCTCGACAATGTCGTACAGGCCGGTCGGGAAGGTGACGTCCGAGCCCTCGTCGAGGCCGAGATCCGACCCCTCACCGAGTTTCTCGCGGAGACTCCGGACGGAAGTTACTACGCGCGCTTTCTTGCCCGCGTCTCTCCGTCCGTGGATTTCACCTTGCCCGAACTCAGTGAGGTCCAGGACGCCGGCCGCGAAATCGTCCAACGGCTCATCGGCGCACTGGCGCACCTGCCACGGCGGGTGGCCCTCACCCGGATCGACCTGATGTTCAACATGACCATCTCGGCGCTCGCCCTTGTCGAACAGCGCCGAGCCGAAGGACTTCCCCAGCTCTCGAGCTTCGACGACACCGTCGGACACCTGATCGATATGGCTGTGGGCGCGCTGCTCGCGGACCGGACAGGAGCACCATGACCAGCACGATATCGTCCCGCACCGTGGTAATCGGTGACCACACAATCGAATTCGGCCCCAGACTGCTCCGTCGCACGGCCGGCGGCAACGAGTCGGAGCCGTACACAACTCTGCGCCTCGACCCGATGACTCCATATATCGGCGCCACCGTCAGCGGGGTCGATCTGCGCGATCCCCAGGCGGAACAGATCGACGAACTGCGCCGCGCGCTGCTGGAATGGAAAGTACTTTTCTTCCGCGACCAGGACATCACCCCGGCGCAGCATCGAGACTTCGCCGAGCACTGGGGCACACTGGAAGTGCACCCGTTCCTCGCCCAAGGCGACGTGCCGGAAGTGGTGCATTTCGAACGTAGCCAGGACGATCCCGGAACCGAGAACATCTGGCACGTCGATGTCACCTGGCAGCAGCGCCCGCCGCTGGGCTCGGTCCTGCGGGCACTCGAGGTCCCACCGGCCGGCGGCGACACCTTGTGGGCCGATATGGGCAATGCCTACGACTGCCTCTCCGATGAGATCAAAAGCCGGATCGACACGCTGACCGCCGTGCACGATTTCGTCCCGTCGTTCGGCCGCGGAATGACTCCCGACCGGCTCGAGCAGATGAAAGAGACATATCCACCGGTCCATCACCCGATTGTTCGGATTCATCCGGAGACGGGACGCAAGACGTTGTTCGTGAACAGTTTGTTCACCACGCATATCCCGGATCTCGATCCAGTGGAAGGGCAGCAGTTGCTGCGTCAGCTGTTCGATCAGGTGAAGGTTCCGGATTTCCAATGCCGGTTCCGCTGGGCACCCAATTCCATTGCCTTCTGGGACAACCGGGCGACCCAGCATTATGCGGCGAGCGATTACTTCCCCCATCGGCGGGTCATGGAACGAGTCGCCATCACCGGCGACGTGCCGCGCTGACCGATGACTTCTGCGACAAAACCGAGCTCCCCGCGGAAAAATATGCAGTGGATACCCGGCGGCACTTTCTGGATGGGATCCGAGGAATTCTATCCCGAGGAGCGGCCGGTCCATCGGGCCCGTGTCGACGGTTTCTTCATGGACACCCATCCCGTGACGATCGTCGAATTCCGCAGATTCATCAAGAGCACCGGTTATCTCACCACTGCGGAAACCGCACCCCGGGCAGAAGATTACCCCGATGCCGATCCGGCGCTGCTCGTGCCCGGCTCCCTCGTATTCACTTCACCGCCCGGGCCGGTACCACTCGACGACTACCGCAGGTGGTGGATGTGGAAGCCCGGGGCCGACTGGCGCCACCCGGAAGGCCCGGACAGCGATCTGGCCGGTCGCGAGCGCCATCCGGTCACCCATATCTCGTATTTCGATGCGCTCGCTTATGCGCGGTGGGCGGGCAAAGACCTTCCCACAGAGGCGGAATGGGAATTCGCGGCACGAGGAGGCCTCGATCGCGCGCGGTTCGTCTGGGGTGATGAATTCACTCCGCGTGGCCGGCACCAGGCGAACACCTGGCAAGGAGACTTTCCCTGGGAGAATACGGTCGAGGACGGTTTCACCGGAACTTCGCCCGTGGGTTCCTTCCGTGCCAACGGATACGGACTGGTGGATATGGCCGGTAACGTGTGGGAATGGACCACCGGCCTCTTCACCGGCAGCCACGGAGTGGACGATCGCGACACCGCCCCCGCGCACGCGTGTTGTAGCCCGGCCGATCCACGTGCCGCCGGGCGAGAGGAGTCGATGCCGTATCCGCGGCGGGTCATCAAGGGCGGATCGCACCTGTGCGCACCCAACTACTGTCTTCGCTATCGACCCGCTGCACGGCAAGGCGAAAGTATCGAAACCTCGGCCTCACATATCGGATTTCGTTGTATTGTCCGTCCGTAGCGCCCTCCTCCCGGCCACGCCAATGGTCCATCGCTGCCTTCAGTACGGGGTAGTCGACGGTTTCGCAGACCGGTCGGCGGGCTGGGTGGCTACGCTGCGTACGTCGCTATCCGGTGCCGGCGGGTAAACGGATCTCGAAGCGGCAGCCGACTTCCCGATTGGCGGCGGTGATCGCGCCGCTGTGTGCCTGCACCAGGCCCGCCGCGATCGCCAGGCCCATACCGCTTCCTGCCGGCACACCGTCGTCCGCCACGGGGGAGCGGGTCGCGGTGCCGCGATAGGCGACCTCGAAGATTCGTGGCAGATCGGCTTCGGTGATACCCGGACCCGAATCGTCGACCCGGGTCCAGATCTGGCCGTTATCGCGCCCGGCGGTGATCACGACCCTCCCGCCGGGCGGTGTATGCGCGATGGCATTGGACACCAGGTTGGCCAGCACCCGGCCCAAAGCGTGGTCGTCGGCCGCGACGGGTAATGGTGCCGGGGGTTGTTCGGCGGTGAAGCCGATACCCGCCCGGTCGGCCGTCGCACGGTGGGCGGCATAGATCTCGTCGATGAGTTCGCGCAGGTCGAGGGGTTCGAGGTCGAGATGCAGGGCGCCTGCGGAGATCTTCGACATTTCGAACAGGTCGTCGACCATCCGGGACAGCCGCCGGGTCTCCCGGTCGATCTGCCCGGCGTAGCGGGCGATATCGGCGGGATCGGCGACGACGCCGTCGATGAGCGCCTCGGTCATGGCCCGGATACCGGCCAGCGGGGTGCGCAGATCATGGCTCACCCACGCCACCAGCTCGCGGCGGGACTGTTCCGCGGCCCGTTCCTGTTCACGTACCTGCTTTTCCCACACCGTTTTACGGGCCTGCTCGCGACCCAGCAGGACAGCCGCGGGAACCGTGACGGCCGCGACGAGCAGCAGCACCAGGGAGGTGCGCCGGAACTCGGCGGTGAACATCAAACCGCTCACCCCGGTGATCCCGGCCAGGGTCGCCAAGGTCGGGATGAGCACCAGCACCGCCATACTCGCGGTGAGCGAGCGGTCACGCAGCGCGCGCAGCGCCAGCGCACCGACGAGCACCACCGGCAGGGAACACGCCAGTGTGAATCCGATGATCTGGAGCAGATTCTCAGGCATCCGACGGCTCCCCGGTGATCTCCGAGCGGCCCCAGGCATAACCGCGACCCCAGACGGTATCGATCCGGTGCCGGGAACCCAGCTTGGCGCGTAACCGCTTGATATGGACGGTGACCGTCGACAGATCCCCGAAATCCCACCCCCACACCTGTTCCAGCAGGCTCTCCCGGCTGTACACCCGGCCCGGATTGCGCAGCAGGAACACCAGCAGGTCGAATTCTCGTGGGGTGAGGGTGAGCGCGATATCGTCGATGAACACCAGTTGGGCGGACAGGTTCACCGTGATGGGGCCGTCGTGCAGGATCTGCTGATCGAGGGCCGGTACCGGCCGGGAGCTGCGGCGTAGGACCGAGGCGACACGCAGCGCGAGTTCGCGAGGGCTGAACGGTTTGGTGACATAGTCGTCGGCGCCGGCTTCCAGGCCGAGTACCCGATCGTCCTCGTCACCGAGCGCGGTGAGCAGGATGATCGGCATATCCGGACGCCGCCCGGCGCGCACCGCACGGCACAGGTCGATCCCGTTGGGCTCCGGCATCATCACATCCAGGACCGCGAGTTCCACGTCGTCAGGTATGCCGGTGCGGGCGAGCACAGCGTGCGCGGCGCGGCCGTCACCGGTTTCCACGACGGTGCGGCCGTCGCGTTCCAGATACCGGCGCACCACCTCCCGCACCACCGGGTCGTCATCGGCCACGAGTATGCACATCGGATCGCCCTCACCAATTCGTGAACAGTAGATGGACCAGCAGCAGCGCCCCCGCGACCTGCACCGCCAGCCAGGGACGGGCCCGCGCGTACGGAAGGTAGGCCGTAGCGACGAGCAGCCATATATCGAACGGTAACCAGATCCGCTCGGTTTCGGCCTTGCTGAGGCCACTGATATCGGCGGCGGCGATCGCGCACACCGCCCCGGTGACCAGCAGTGCCGCAGGTTCGAGTGTGCGCAACCGGGTGAGAGCCCGGGGGAGCCCCGCCGCGGTCGCCAGGCCCACCGCACAAACGGTCGCCGCAAGATTGCCCCACCACCAGTACCCGTACGGACGATCCGTCGCGATGCCCTGGTAATACCGCTCGACCACCAGGTGATAGCCGTCGAACCACCAGAATCCCGCTGCGGTGAACGCGGCCACCACGAGCAACGCGCCGAATACCGCGGGCAGCAGCGGGCGTGCGGTGCGGGCCGCCACCAGCACCGCCACCGCCACGAAACCCATCAGCACCAGCCCGTAGTTCAGATAGATCCCGAAACCGAAGAGGATTCCCGCCCCGATGGCGGCGAGTACCGGTACCCATCGCCCGGCTCGGGCGGCGACGGCGAGCAGTGCGACTGCCCACGCCGTCACCCCGGCGAACAACGCGTCGGCGGAGACCGCGATCCAGATCGCCGCGGGAGCCAGGGCGAGGAACGGCAGCACGGCACGGGCCCGGTCTTCGCTGCCCAAGGCGCGTAACGCCACCGCCACCGCGATCGGTGCGCTGCAGCCGATGAGCACGCAGACGATCCCCGCCCAGGTCGGTCCGCCCACTCCGAAACGGTCGAGCAGGACGAAGAACAACAGCGCCCCCGGTGGATGACCCGAAACATGGGTGGTCCAGGAATCGGGCTGCCCGTCCAGGATCCGGCCGGCGAAGGTGTCGAGCATCAGCGGGATATCGGTGACCCCGGGCACCTCGGCGAGGTATTCGTGGCCGTCGGCGAGCCGCGCGGTGACCCCGCGTTCCCAGCCGTCCACCAAGGCCAGCGCGAACGCCCAGGTGAGCGCGGTCGCATACCCGGCGCCGAGCAGCGGGCCCCAGCGCAACCGCCGGGCCAGTGCGGGGCCGCGCAACACCACGATCGCGGCCAGCGCGATGGCCGGCAGCGTTCCCCAGCCGATATGCGGCGACCACCAGCCGAAGATCGGCGCGGCCCCGGCGAACAGCCGTTCCCGCCACGATTCGCTCGCTATTTGCGGAACGACGAAGGCCATCAGGACCAGCAGCGCGGCGGCTCCCGCGCCGAGCAGCTCCCCGCGCACCCGGCGGCAGGGCGCGGTGGTTTCGATCGGATCCGGCACAGAGGCCACCCTAGGCCCGGCCACCGCCGGTCACACCGGATCGACCTGGTGGACCGATACGACGTCATCGTTTTGTCACAGGTTTCGAGCCGATTCCGGCCTAGCGTGGCAGCCATGGCGACAAAGGACAGCGCACCGGCCGGCGTCACCGTCGTGATCCCGTGCCGCAACGAAGCCGAAGCGTTGCCGGGCGTGCTTGCCGCGGTCCCGGCCGGCTACCACGCGATCGTGGTCGACAACGGCTCGACCGACACCACCGCGGCCGTCGCGACCGAGCACGGTGCGCGGGTCGTCACCGAAACGCGGCCCGGATACGGTGCCGCCGTACAAGCCGGTATCGCCGTCGCCGGTACGGAATTCGTGGCGGTTCTCGACGGGGACGGGTCGATGGACCCCGGCGAGCTACCCGGGCTGGTGGCGGCGGTCCGCGCGGGCGCCGATCTCGCGGTCGGCCGGCGCCGGGCCGTCACCCGAGGAGCCTGGCCGTGGCACACCCGGCTCGGCAACGGTGTCGTCGCCCGGCGGCTCCGTCGGCGCTACGGGCTGCCCGTGCACGATATCGGCGCGATGCGGGTCGCGCGGCGGGGCCGGCTGGAAGCGTTGGGACATCTGCACGACCGATCCGGATATCCCCTCGAGCTGCTGGTCCGAGCGGCCACGGCCGGTTGGGTGATCCGCGAAATGGATATCAGCTACCGCCCCCGCACCGGCGGTGAATCGAAGATCTCCGGGTCGGCCCTGGGCTCGCTACGCGCGACCCGCGACTTCCTGGGGGTGCTGCGATGAGCACCCCGGGACCAGGCGGGGCGGAACTCCGAGCCCGAGCCGGGTTCGAGGCCGGGGCGGGGGTTGATGCCGGGACAAAGAAGGAGCCCGGGACTGAGGAGGGGCCCGGGGCCGGGTCGGGGGATGAGCCCGGGACAAGGCTGGAGCCCGGGGTCAGCGAGGGGCGCGGGGCCGGGGAAGAGTTCGGGGCTGGGTCCGGCGTGGCGTACCCGGCCCGCCGGATGCCGGTCGATAGGACCTCCGAAGACGGGCGAGTGGCGGGGGCGGATCACGCGGCCGGGCGGGAAGGACACGCCCCGGCGAGACCGAGGGAAGTATCCGGTGTACCGATTCCCGTGACAGTTCTGGTCGTCGCCAAGGCGCCGGTCCCCGGGTTCGCCAAAACCAGATTGTGCCCCCCGTTGACCCCGGTACAGGCGGCACGGCTGGCGGCGGCCGCGTTGCTGGACACCCTCGACGCGGTGCGTGCCTGCCCGGCCGCCCACCGGATGGTGGCGTTCACCGGTGAACTCGCAGTAGCCGACTGCGCCGAGGAAATCCGCGGCTCGCTAGCCGATTTCGAGGTCATGCCCCAGCGGGGAACCGGATTCGGGGTGCGTCTGGCGAACGCGCACGCCGACGCCGCCCGCGCCGGGCTGCCGGTCCTGCAGATCGGAATGGACACCCCGCAGGTAGGTCCGGGCTTGCTCAGCGATGCCGCTTGCTCGCTCGCCGAGGGAGCCGAGGCATTGCTCGGCCCGGCCGGTGACGGCGGCTGGTGGGCGCTGGGGCTTTCCGACCCTCGGGCCGCCCGGCTGCTCGTCGACGTACCGATGTCCACCGACCGGACCGGCGCGGTGACTCGGAAGACGTTGCAGGCCATCGGTTACCGCGTGAAAGCGCTGCCGCTACTCGACGATGTCGATCACTACGTCGACGCTCTGCGAGTCGCCGCCGACTGTCACGGCCGGTTCGCCGTGGAGGTCCGCGCACTGGCCGGCGGCCGGGTCGTGCGATGATCGGCAGCGTCGATACCGTGCTCGGCGGTCGGCGGGTGACACGATGATCGGGCGATTCGATCCGGCTCTCACCGGAGGAGACTGCTGGGTACGCACTGCCGGCGGCGACCGCGTTCCGTTGCCCACTCGCCGCTGGCTCGGCGGCGACCGCGCCACCGCGGCCGATAATCGCGTCGATTCGGCCCTGGTCAGTTGCTGTGACGGGCCCACGGTCGACCTGGGCTGCGGCCCCGGTCGGCTCGTCGCCACCCTCTGCCGCCGCGGGGTGATGGCGCTGGGCGTGGATATCTCCCCCACAGCAATCGCGGTAACCCGCCACCGCGGCGCGCCCGCCGTACCCCGCGACGTCTTCGGACCCCTTCCAGGTGACGGCCGCTGGCACTACGCGCTGCTCGCCGACGGCAATATCGGAATCGGCGGCGACCCCCACCGGCTGCTGCGCCGGGTCGCCCGGCTGCTGCGGCCCGGTGGTCAGGCGGTAGTCGAATTCAGCTGTCCCGGAACGGGGATACTGGTTCGTGAGATCCGGCTGGAGACGCCGACCGAGGTCGGCGAGTGGTTTCCCTGGGCCGAGGCCGCGATAGATCACGCCGGCGCCCTCGCCGGTGCCACCGGATTCGAACTCCGCGAAACCGCCGAAATAGCCGGTCGCCATCTTGCTTGGTTGCACCGGGTGTTGTGATCGCCGCGGCTGTCACCCTCTGAGTTCGGGGCCGCGCGGGTGTTCCCGCGGTGGCGGGCCCTGCATACGTGGTAGCCGGGCTTCTCGCCGGCACGGAAGGCCAGTATGCCGGGCAAATTGGGGAAATGATGTAGCCGTGTAGTGGTAATTTTATTACCCTTTTGAGAGAGCGTCAGTTCCATGAGTGTTCGGGGAAGGAGTTGGTCGGATCGCCCGAACATCACGTCGCGCTCATGACCACAGGCGTCGGGCACGGTGTACAGCGCATCCGGGACATGGTTGCGGAGTTGCTCGAAACCCAGGACTGCGACGCGATTCGGATGCGTGAGGTCGCGCGCTAGCAAGGAGACACGATCATGGGAAAACTCGAGGGCAAAGTCGCCTTCATCACCGGTGCCGCTCGCGGACAAGGCCGTAGCCATGCGCTGCGGCTGGCGGCGGAAGGCGCCGACATCATCGCGCTCGACATCTGCGAACAGCTGGGCTCGGTGCAGTACCCGATGGGCACCGTCGAGGAACTCGACCAGACCGTTGCCGAGGTCGAGAAGCTGGGTCGGCGCATCGTCGCCCGGCAGGCCGACGTCCGTGATGTGAACGCCCTCCGGACAGTGTTCGACGAGGGCACCGCCGAACTCGGGCCGGTCGATATCGTCCTGGCCAATGCCGGGATCGGTGCCGGCGGCGCGGTGGCCCCGGAAGAACAGGAATGGGACGAGGTCGTCGGCGTCAACCTCAAAGGTGTCTGGAACACCGGCCGGGTCGCAATCCCCTCGATGATCGAACACGGCCGCGGCGGAGCCATCGTGCTGACCAGCTCCACCGGCGGATTGATGGGCGTCGGTATCCCCACCGCGGGATTCCTCGGCTATACCGCCGCGAAACACGGCGTCATCGGTCTGATGCGCTCCTGGGCCAACTTTCTTGCGCCGCACCACATCCGCGTCAACAGTATTGCACCCACCGCGGTCCGCACGCCGATGGCCGGCGACGGCAACCTCGCTGCCATCATGGAACGTGCCCCGCAACTGGCGAACGCCCTGTCGAATGCCATGCCCGTCGACCTGGTCGAACCGCTCGACGTCTCCAACGCCATCGCCTGGCTGGTCTCCGACGACGCCCGCTACGTCACCGGCACGGTCGTCCCCGTCGACGCCGGCCAGCTCAACAAACGGTAGGGGCGAAATCCCGGGTACCTCCCACCAGGTGACCGGAAGCTCCCGCGCACCGAGAACGCCCAGCCCGGCCGGGCGCATCACGATCGTGTCCGCCGCAACGGCGGGGTACCGCCAGGACGTTGGGGATCGTCAGCTTTCGTTTCGGACAAGGACGCGATTCGCAAGGAAGCGCACGAGATGATCGCGCGGTGCGGTGCGGCGCCTGCCCGGTTCGAGGTCGAGCTAGAACCGGGCCGGGTCGTGGTCAAAGCGCAGGTCATGACGATTAGCGGACAGATGACGGAGTGAACCGAAGCATTCGGTGGATTCAGGTGCAGTAGTCGAAACCCTTTTCGCGGGAGGGCTTCCGGAGCGTCAGTGCTCGGTATCGGGGAACCAGTTGCCGTGGAATCCGGTGGGGACGCGGACGCCGAGATGGACCTCCGCGAGCGGGGCGGCGGTCAGATCACCGGCGTCGAGAATCACGAGATCGCTGGTGGCGGTTCGGGCGCGGAACACGAACAACAGCAGATATCCGGCACCGGTGGACGAGGGGACGAATACGGCCTCGCCGGGCTCGTCGGCACCGAATTCGTGTGTCCGGTGCTGCACAGTGGGCATATCGTAACCGGTGAGGTGATGCGGCCCGACGGCATACACGGTGGAGTGCGGCAGGCCGGTCGATGCGTCGTCGATCCGGGGGAACTCGACGGCGCGGTCGTCCAGGGCACGTTCGGCGACCCGGTCGCGGGTGAGATCGATCGTCCACTCGTGCAGGGTGCCCTGGTCGTCGAAGGCCGAACTGGTACCGACCCACATCGATTCGTATCGCACCGCGTGGAGTGTGATCACGTCGCCGGTGTCGAAGGCGTTCGCCACGTGGAAGACGTAGCAGGGTGCGATCTCGAACCAGCGGACCGGGGCGGCCGGAGCGTCGCGGCGCAGGACGCCGATACGGGCCCCGTAACCGGGGTCCCAGCGGTACGGCATCGTGCCCTGCCGGGCCAGTTCGAGACTGAACACCACCGGCAGGTCGAGGAACAGGACGTAGCGTTCGGTGATCGCGAAATCATGCATCATGGTGAGGCCGGGGACGTCGATCGGCTGATCCACGACGAGAGTGCCGCCGGCATCGGCGCGGTGGTAGCGCACATGCGGGGCGGTGAGGCTGCCGTAGCCGAAGAAATGGAGTTCTCCGGTGTGGGGGCAGGTTTTGGGATGCGCGGTCATCGAATTGGTCAGCGCGCCGCCGAAATCGTAGACACCGAGCGTGTCGAGTTCCCCGGTCACCTCCCAGGGCAGCGACGATTCGACGAGCGCCAGCAGATGCCCGGCGTGGCCGACGATATGCGTATTCGCGCTCGCCACGTGGAGGTTTCGGTTTCCGGTGGCGGGGTCGTAGAGGGGAGTGGCGTCGCCCTCGAATTTCCCGGTGCGAACCCAGCGGTTGCGGTACCACTCCGCCTTGCCGTCCCGCAGCCGGACCCCGTGCAACATGCCCTCGCCGAGAAACCAATGCGGCGAACCGTTTCGCGGGTTGGGGCCGTTGCGCAGGTAGCGGCCGGTGAGTTCGGCCGGGATCCGGCCGGTCACGGGAAGGGTCTCCACCGTGACCTCGTGGTCGACCGGGGCGAAGTTCCCTTCCAGATGGCTCCTGGAGGAATCGGTGTCGTGCGGAAGCTGCATCGGGTCGTACCTTTCGGACGAGGTGCGCCGTGTACCGCACCGGGGCCGGGATCGAGAGCCCTATACCTACTACTGTGTCATGTCAGTAGTGACATGACAAGAGTGGGATATCATCGCCGTATGAGTCTCCGATTCGCCGCGCTCGGTCTCCTGGCACAAGAGCCCGGCAGCGGGTACGACCTCCTCAAACGCTTCGAGATCTCCATGGCCAACGTATGGGCCGCGACCCAGAGCCAGCTCTACGGTGAGCTCGGCCGGCTGGAGCGCGAGGGGTTGATCGAGATCGCCGCCGAAGGTCCGCGGCGACGCAAGATGTACGCGATCACCGAACCCGGCCGCCAAGCGCTGCGCGACTGGCTCGCCACCCCCGATACCACCCCGACCAGAAGCGGGCGCCTGCTCCGGGTATTCCTGCTGTCCGAGGTGGAGACACCGGAAGCGATCGAATTCTTCACCGATATCCAACGCAAGGCCGAGGCAGAACTCGATCATCTGACCACGCTCCTGGAACAGCTCGACTGGGGCGGCGAGAAGAACGAGTTCGGCCGCATCGCTTTGGAACACGGCCTGCGCCACTACCGCATGGAAGCCGAATGGGCCCGATGGGCAACCGACCGGCTCACCGCCCCGCGGGACGCGGCCCGCTGAGATCGCGCGGTGCCGGTCAGAAAGCCAGCGAAGACCAGGGAACCTCGATCGGGAACGGGTACGGGAAGGACACGCCGGCACCGGCGTCCGGGATCCACTCGCCCGCCATCAGGTAATTCGCCGACCGGAGCGGACGGACTCCCGGTGGAAGCTCGGCGTGGCCGATTTCGAGGATATACACACGCAGGGCGGCGATACCGGTCAGATCCTGCCGCAGTTCGACCTCCCAGTAGGAAGGAATGCCGCCGCTCGCATAACGCACCTTCTTCGTTTCGATATCGCCCGGGGTATTCGACGGCGAGAGCACCTCGCCGACCAGCACGGTATCGGTGGCTCGAACATCCGAACCCGGCGGGAGACAACGGTGCACCAGGAAATCCGGAGTGACGAAGTCGGATTTTCCGGAGTGCCCGAAAAATACATCGGTCTCCAGGTTCACTCGCCAGCATCGCTCGGAATGCGACGACATATCACCACGAGCACACCGTTCGATTTCGTTGGTCAGGCGTCGCATCGCCGTCTGATGTTCCCCCGGCCCCCGCCGCAACCAGACCACCCGCCCGTCCCACAGTTCGATCTGTGCGGCTACCTCGTCGGGCAATCCTTCGAGTTCCTCCCAGGTCATGTACTCGGGAAGGTCGGGGCGCTCCACGTCGCGGGCACTCGGCGTGACCATTTGCTCATGCTACAAGCAAGTCCGGTTGGTGTATCGGACAAGGGCGCGATCGGAGGGAGCGTACGCGATGATCGCGCAGTGCGGTCCTGCCCGGCCGAGTTCCAAGTCGATCTGGGGCTCGGCGGGGCTCAGCGCCGCGGTGCGAAGCAGGCGTGGTAGAGGTCTTTCACTTCCTGGGCAAGCTCGTCGACCGGCCCGTCGGTGACCGCGCCCGGGACGATCTCGCCGATCGGAAGCGAGGCGACCGGCGCCGCGGGAACACCCCATTCGCGCAACCAGGCCCTGAACTGTGCGCTGGAGGTGATGTAGACGATGCGTCCCAATCCGACCCAGCCGTGACTTGCCGAGCACATCGGGCAGTGCTCTCCGGAGGTGTAGACGGTGGCGGCGGCGCGTTCTTCCGGGGACAGGTGCCCGGCGGCCCACCGGGAGATCGCGAATTCCGGATGCTGGGTGGCGTCGCCGTCTTTCACCCGGTTGCGGTCCTCGAACAGCACAGTGCCGTCGGCGGCGACCAGGACAGAGCCGAAGGGTTCGTCGCCGGCGGCCAGTGCCTCGCGGGCCAGGTCGATGCAGCGGCGGAGGTGGGGCAGATCTTGTTCGGTAACGGTCATACGAACATACTTGTCGATCAGGGACGGGCCACGTGCTACGAGCAGGACGCCGTGTCGGGTTCGGCGCGCTGATCCGGCGCACCGGTGTGCCGGCCCCGGCCTCCTGTTCAGTCCTGGCGCGTCGCCGCGCGGTGTCAGCGCGTGGTCTGCGCGACCGACTCACCGGACTGCGTAGCGGGTGTTTCCGTGGTGGGTTCGCTGGCCCGGGGCGTCGTCGTGGTGGGCGTGGTGGTCGGCGGAGCGGCGACCTCCGTTGCGGGTGCGGAGTTCGCGGGCACGGTTGACGAATTCGGGGGCGCGGTTGTCGAACTCGGGGGTTCCGTTATCGACGAGGGGGGCACCGTCGTCGTCTCGCCGGGCGGCGGCGTCGTGGTGGTCGGCGCCGCCGGCGTGGTCGTAGCCGGGGCGGTACCGGTGGCGGTCGGGGCTGCTGTGGTGGTGCCGGTCGGCTCGGCCGCCTTTTCGGTGGTTGTCTGCGCGGCCGCCCGGTAGGCGTCGTCCAGATCTTCGGGGGTGGGGGTGGATTTCGTATTCACCGGTTCGCCCGCCTGGGCCTGCTTTGCCAGATGGGTGAGCCAGGCCGCGGCGTATTCGGCGGAGGTCAGGGGTTTGCCGTTGGCCGGGTCGGCGTCGCGCCAGTAGTCGAAGTGGTGGCCGGTGGCGTCGGGGCCCAGCGTCAGGTTGTACGGGTCGGACAGGATCACGGGGATGGTGTTCTGATTCGTCACGATCAGCCCGATGATCTCGTTGAGGATCTTCTGCGGGAGGTAGGCCAGCGGAGCCATCTCGCCGGTCGAGATGGAATCGGCGGGCTGTTCACCGGCCGGGGGAGCGGCGCCGGGTTCGTAGCCCGGTTCGGACACCCGCAGTAAAACCTCGAGGAAGGTTTCGTCACTGGCCATCCAGTTCGGCTGCGACTGGATATCGGCGAGCGCGAGCAGCGCGACCCGGCTGAGGACGACCGCGACATCCTGCCCGGTGGCCGGGGTCAGCCCGTCGCGTTCGAGTGCGTCGACGTTCATCTGCCGCGCCACATTGACTACCAGTTGCAGCAGCGCGATGTTCTCCGGCGCGGCGCAGGTGAGGTCGCCGTCGGAGCAGAACGAGGCGATCTTCCCGTTCAGCGAACCGAAGTCGCCGCCCGTATCCGGGAGTGCGCCCTGGCCCGGGACCGGGTTCTTCCCGTTCTGATAGGCCTGGTCGAACCCGTCCGGGTTGCCGTGCGGGTTCTCGGCGCCCGGGAACGGGCCGTCGCCCGGGGCGCGGCCGGAATCGGCGAGGATGACCACGCCGGTGACCTTGTCCGGGTCGACGATCGCGTAACCGCCGTCCTGCTGTTCCTGATGCCCGATCTCCATGGCGACCCGCCGCACCACATCGGCGCCTTCGCTGTAGCCGACGATGGCGAACCGAGTGTCCGGGCAGGCCTGCGAGATCTCACGCATCACCTGCTGGGTGTTGGCGACGCCGGAGGTGACCGCGTCCTCGTAGGTGGCCATATCCGCCGGGTAGGCGATATAGACCGCGGCGTAGGAGCCGGCGTCCACATCGTCGGCGGGGGCGTTGACCACCGGGTCCACCCATTCGCTGCTGTGGTCGCCCGACAGCGCCGCGGGCAGCGGGTTGCCGTGCGCGTCGACCAGCAGTTTGGTGGTGCCCTCGCGCGGGGTGTCACCGCGGCCGGCAACCGAGATGGTGACCATATCGTGGCATTCGGTCACCGACGCCTTCAGCTGGGTATCCACCTGCTGGGAGGGTGCGGTCATCGAATAGGTGGCGCCCACCGCGGCCACCACGCCCAGGGCGGCGGGCGCGGCGATCGCCGCGGCGATGCGGTGCTGGGTGAACCAGCCGCGGGATCGTCGGGTGAACCCGCGGGATGATTGCAGAATCCAGCTACTTCGGAAAGCCATGTCCCATGCTCCATTCCAGAACTGATAAATGGACGGACTGGCCCCCCGACGGGCCGTTACGTCACCGGAGACGTCGCGGCGGGGGTGCGCGGCGTTACGCGATCACTTCGGGTCGAGTGCGCCGCCGTGATATTCCACGCTGGGACTCCACAGGAAGAAACTGTCTATACCGGCTTTATGGGTCGCATCAATTTGGGCTCTGACCTGGGCATCTCCGTAGTTCACGCCCAGGCTGAAATCTTGCAGCCAGGGGATCACCGTCGCGCCCGTGCCTTTGGTCACGGTCTGGAAATCACGTAGGGAGGCGGCGACGATATCGAACGGCTGCCCGTTCGGGTTCGCCACACCGTATTCGCCGGGTCCCCAGTGGGAGGGATAGATCATCGGTGCGACGAAATCCACCTGCGGTGCGATGAGCCGGATATCCTGCGCGATCTGGTCGGGCCGGGTGGCGGCGATCCCGTAGACCGCGGCGCTCTGGTGGGCGCCGGCGGCGTGCACCGGATCGCGGCTCTGCGCCAGGAACCCGGCGACGGCTTCGGTGGCGGGACCCTTCAGACCGGGGAAGCGCATACTCGACAGCCTGCCGTCGGGGCGGCGGACGTAGTCGTACATGACCCCGTCGAAACCCAGTTCGGCGGCTTCGACCGCAAGCGCGATGTTGTAGCCGCGGACCTCGGGGTGGGCGAAATTGGTGAACGCGATCGCGCCGTAGTGACTGGAATACGGCTGCCCGGCCGGGTTCTGCACCACCCAGTCCGGGCGGCCGTGCTGCCAGGCCCATTCGGCGAGCGTGGGATCGCGGAACGCAACGATCCGGCCGACCACCTGCACCCCCATATCGTGGAGTTGGCGCAGCGCCGCCTTCGCTTCGTAGATGGGTGTGGCGGCGCCGGTCGGGCGGGCCAGCGGAACCTTCGAGGCATAACCGACGACACCGTCTTCGTCCTTGATATCGAGTTGCACGGTATCGATACGTTTCTGGCGGGCCAGGTCCAGGACCGCTTCGCGCATCGGGCCGTACGACCAGGCGTGCGCGGTGACATGCACGGCCCGCATCTGTGGCAGATCGATACCGGTGGTGAGCGCCTGTGTGGTGGTGTTACCTGCCGCGTCCACCGCCACCACCTCCGAGCCGGCGGGGCTGTACGGCAGTTCGCTCACGAAACTGCCGTCGGGGCCGGGGGTCACCGAATGCGTACCGATCGAAACCTGTTCCGCATCGGGCGCCCGCCCGCGCACGGTGACCGGGTCGCGGTAGGAGGCGACCGTATCCGGTTGCGTCACTTCCAATTCCGGGGCGGCGGTATCCACGGTGAAGGTCGCTTCGGCGCCGGGGCCGTCGCGCAACCAGCCGGTGATCCCGCCGGGCGGTATCTCGGCGGTGAACGTGTGCTCGCCGTCGGACAGTGCTTCGGGCTCGTAGACGACGGTATCGCCGTCTACCCGGCCGGTGACGGCGGAACCGTCCACCATGAGTTCGACGGCATGCGGATCGTGTCCGGCGGCATCCACACGAAGCGTCAGATCCTTCAGTGCCGCGGCGCCGACAGGTCCCGATGGGAGACCGGTCAACGGAAGATCCGGGGCCGGTGAACGGCCGGCTCCGATCCCGGCGAACACCAGCAGTACGAGCACAACAACACCGAATACGAGGACCGCCAACCGTTTCCGGTCGACCGCCCGGTCCCGCACGAGCACAACACACCAACTTCCGCGAACAGCTTCCCGCCCACTATGGCGAGTCCGCCGCAGCGCCGATCTGTTTCGCGGAGATGGACCGTAAATCGTTGCCGGCACGTAATATCCGGGCGATGGTGCGGTACCCGGGGAGATATGTTCGGGTGGTTGCGGCGGCACTGATCTGCGCGGCGGCCACGGCCTGCGGGGCGAATGAACCCGCCTCGGCGGATACGCCGCCGAGTACCTCCGCGCCACCCCCGCCGCCGGCGCTCCCGGACCCGGCCGCCGTCGGTGCCGACGAGCTTGGCGAGGTACCGATTCTCATGTATCACCAGGTGACCGCAGAGCCGGCCGGTGAATACGATCAGAGCCCGGGTGAGTTCCGGGCGGAATTGGACCGGCTGTATCGCGAAGGCTACCGCCCGATCACCGCCGCACAGTACATCGCCGGGGATATCGATATTCCGGCCGGAACACATCCGGTGGTGCTCACCTTCGACGATTCCACCGGCAGCCAGCTCCGGTTCACCGCCGAAGGCGTGCCCACCGCGGACTGCGCGGTCGGGGTGCTGGAAAGTTTCGCCGCCGACCATCCCGATTTCCCGGCCCGCGCGACCTTCTATGTCAACAACGATCCGTTCGAAGCCGATCCCCGCGCGTTGCCCTGGCTGGCCGAGCACGGTTACGAGATCGGCGCGCATACCGCGAGCCATCCCGATCTCGCCGGCCTGGATGCTGCCGGTGTACAGCGCGAACTGGCGCAGAATGTCCGGGCGATCACCGCCGCGGCGCCGGGAACCGCAGTAACCACGATGGCCCTGCCGCTGGGCAGCGCCCCGGCCGATCCTGCTCTCGCGCTCGCCGGAAACTCGGACGGGACGCCCTACCGATTCGCTGCGGCCATGCTGGTCGGCGCGAACCCCGCGCCGTCACCATTCGGCCCGGTGGACCCTGCTGCGGTGCCGCGGATCCGCTCCGGACTGGGCGCGGTCCCGTTCGATTCCGCCTATTGGCTCGACCTGCTCGCCGCCGAACCGGCCCGTCGCTACACCTCGGACGGCGACCCCGGACGCATCTCGTTCCCGCGCAGCTCGGCGAACCGGCTCGACCCACGCTGGTCTGATCAGGCACGTACCTATTGATGTCTTCCACGGGAAGGCGTTCCGCCGAGGCGAGCTCTGTGCGGCCGGAACGATGCTGACCGTCGCGTTCCCCGGCTCGCACCGCGTGGGAGTGTCACTCATCCCTTGGTCCGACATCGCCGACTACTGGGTCGCCGGCCGCGGCGAGCCCGGCGAGGTCCGGGTGGACACCGCGGCCTCCGTGTCGCCGTTCGTGCCCACGTCGTCCTGGACGGTTGTGGCGGACTCGAACCGGGCAACCGGAACTGCTTCCGCACACCGGACCGCGACCGGCGTGACCCGGTCGCGCTCGCCGGCAGGTTCCGTTCGGCTCGGCCGTGTTGCCGGCCGGCTACCGCGCCACCGGTGCGACTGTTGCGTCCGCCGTCATCGTGATCGGGGCACCGGAGCCGCCCGCAGCGTGCGCACGCGAGCAGGTCAGCGCACTCAATCGGGCAACCGGCGCATCTCGATCACGGTGAGACCCAGGTTGTCGATACGGGCCAGGATTCCGCGGATGCCCGTCGGATCGGTGACCGGACCCGATAGCACGGTGGTGCCCTGGGTGTGATCGCCGGTGAGTTCGGGAAAAGCGGCAAGCGCACGTTCGGAGAGTTCGCCGTCGATGGTGAACTGGTATCGCATCGCCGTCTCCTGCCTCGTCCGGACCGGTCGCGACGGCAGGTGTCGCCGCGTCGGAATGAAGTGTGTCCCACGGCGTCACCGCCGCACATCGTCCGGAGCGGGTGAAACGGCCCCGGCCGGATCAGAGCAATCCGCTGCGCCGCGCTTCCTGCAGCGCTTCCATCCGGGAGCGGGTACCGAGTTTGGCGTAGATACCGCGCAGATGTGTTTTGACCGTATTGATGGAGACACTGAGATCGTCGGCGATGTGCTGGGTCGTACGCCCCGACGGCAGCTGTTGCAGAATCCGCAGCTCGGTCGCCGTGAGCGGTGGATGCTGGATCCGGCGCCGGGGCCGGTGGCCGGCCCGGATGCTGTCGGCGAAGGCGCTGCAGTGCCCGAAACATCCGGCGTAGTAGTCGAGCAGGTCGATGGTGCCGGGCACATCGAAGAACGGCCGGGCCACGCGATGGGTGGCGCCGATCCGCAGGGCGTTGTCCACGGCCTCCCGGGTTTTGGAATCGTTGCCCAGTTCGCGGTGGGCGCGGGCGTGCAGCAGCCAGCCGGTGAGCCGGGCGACGGGATGGGCGCCGGAGGTCGCCGCGAGTACGGGCTCCACCTGCCCGAGGACCGTCTGATGGTTACCCGCGACGGACGTCAGCGCCGCCGTGGACAGGACGGTGTCGGGGATGAGGCCGAGCACCGCCCGTGCCCGTTCGGTGAGCTGCCGCGCGGCCGCGGTATCGCCCGCGCCCAGCAGCGCCCACACCGCGGCACTCACCAGACCACCACCGAGCACGGGCGCGGGGTCGGCATCGAGCAGGCGGCCGATACTGCGGCGCAGCCGGTCGGTGGCGCCCGGGTCGTCACCGCACTGGCAGTCGAGCAGATTGCCGACCACATGCGGCACCCGGCCCGCCACCGGCCCGGGTGTGCCGTCGCGGCGGATGTGCTCGGCGCACAGCACCCGGATCTGTTCGGGGTGCGGCTCCGAGCCCTGCAGATAGGCGCCGTAGGCCTCGAGCGCGGTGGCGTGCACGGTTTCCGGCAGATCCAGCAGGTCGTGATCGCGGGCGATGGCGCAGGCCCGTTCGGCGCGCTGCCGCATCGTCGTGATCGATCCGGCCAGGCCGGCGGTGACGGCGAGCCGGGTCACCGCGATCAAACGCAGCCGCGGGTGGCAGCGGGACCGGGTGCGGCTCAACGCGACCCGCAACCGTTCCTCACCCCGGGCGAGTTCGCCGCGCAGCGCGAGCGCGGTGCCGGTGGTGACGGCGAGATAACCGTCCAGGTCGGGGCGGTCGGCGGGCGGCATCCGCTCCGGGTAGACGATCGGATCGGAATCGGCGCCGGTCGCCACCGCGAGTTCGGCGTCCACGGCCGCGGTCAGGGCTTCCAGCCGATACGGGCCGGCCAGTGAATGCGGGTCGTCGTCGGCGAGGAGCCGGGCGCTGTCGCGGTAGGCCTGCGCCGTGCCGCTGCCACCGTGCAGCAATGCGTCGGTGGCCTGCAGCAGCCGCAGGAAGGGATCGGTCAGCACATCCGGCGCCGCGGCCGCGAGCGCATCGAACAGGCTTTCGCCGTGATCGGCGAAAACCAGGGCCAGCGCGTGCTCGGCCAGGAATGAGCCCAGCTCTCGGTGATCGGGGACCGCGAGCAGATGCGCCAGCGCGGCCTGCAGTTCACCGGTCGCGGTGAGCCGGCGGGCGGCCCGCAGATGCAGATCGGCACACAGATTCGGGCCCAGGCGATTGGCCTCGGCCAGGAAATAGGCCCGCAGCATCGGGTGGTACGAATACCAGACCTTCCCGCTGCGGGACAGCGAGGTCATCGGGAAATTGATCCGGTCCAGTTCGTAGAGCAGATGCGCCGCACCACCGCCGACGAGATCGTCGGCGAGTTGTTCGGTGAACTCCTCGGGGACGCTGGTGCAGGTGAGGAACTGCCGCAGCGCGGGGGAGAGGGTATCGATCAGCTCACCCACCAGCAGATCGGCGAACGCATGCGGCGGACGGGCCAGCGCGGTGAGCGCATCGGCATTCTCGCTCGGGCTCGCGGTGAGATAGATCGCCGCGATCCGCACCAGCGCCGCCCACCCCTCGGTGAGACCCATCAAGGTGTGCAGGCTCTGGTCGTCGAGTGCACATTCGTGCCCCGCGCACAGCCGGGACGCCTCGGCGGGGGAGAGCGCCAGATCGTGCGCGCCCCACCGGGTGAGCCGGGAATGCAGTTGCAGCAGATGCCAGCGGATCGGCGGATCGAAGCGGGCGCACAGAACGGTGGTCACCGCGGGCGGCGCGTGCTGCAGGAAGTACTCCAGACCCGCCAGGGCGAGCGGGTCGGTGATCAGATGGGCATCGTCGATCACCACGACGGTCGGGTCCGCGCTGTCGCCCAGCGCGGCGAGGATCGCTTCGGCCTCACCCACCCCCGCGGCCGGCTGCCCGGATCCGGCGGCAGGCACGCACAGCCGGGTGCGCAGTTCCGGCCACAACGCGGTCTGATCGCGAACGGTGAGCCAGGCGATCCGGGCCTCGGGATGCGAACGCGGCAGATGCGTTGCCACCCAGTCCGCCACGGCGACCGTTTTCCCCACCCCCACCGCGCCGCAGACCAGCAGGACACCGCCGTTGCGGCGATCCAGCACGGTATCCAGGCCGGTATGCAGTCGCGGCCGCGATACCGGGTCGAAGGGGAACACCGGGATATGGGACCGTGGCCGGGCTCGCGATAACGGGCGGCCCGTCGGATCCAATGTCGGCGAAGTGGTCACGGTGCCTCCCGAAGAAAAATTCCGAAACAGCACTAGCACGCACTCGGCCGCAGCCTACCTGAGTAGAGGGCACCCTCAGCGGCCCCTGAACCAACCTGTTACCAGGGCGTATCCGGGAATATTCATCCGTAGCGGGTGAGTCGTGCACCGGCCGGACCGCCATACCGTGGGGCGGATCCCCGCTGTGGGGATCACTGGATCCGACGTAAGCGAGGTGGACCGTGTCGTTTTGGGAAGCACTCTGGCTGGTTGTGGTGAGCTTCGCGTTCATCGCGTACCTGCTGCTGCTGTTCTACATCATCGGCGACCTCTTCCGGGACCGGGAGACCTCCGGCTGGGTGAAGGCGATCTGGGTGGTCCTGCTGATCGTGCTGCCGCTACTGACCTCGCTCGTCTACCTGATCGTCCGCGGTAAGGGGATGACACAGCGGTCGATCACCGAGGCCCACCAGGTGCAGGCCGCCGAGAAGGAATACATCCAGCGCACCGCCGGCACCAACCCGGCCGCGCAGATCGCCGAGGCGAAACGGCTGCTCACCGAGGGCACGATCACCGAAGGAGAGTTCGAGCGGCTCAAGGCCAAGGCCATGTCGTGACCGCTGCGCCCCCGCCGGCACCGCAACCCGCGGCGCCGGCCCCCGGGCAGTGGGCTATTCCGCGCGGGTTGATCGTTCTGCTGGTTGCGGCGGCCACGGTGGTCGCCGTGACCGGCGCCCGCGCCTTCTCCGGTGTCCTGGGCCCGGTTTTCCTGGCCTTGATGCTGGCGATCGCCGTGCAACCCATCCAGCAGCGGATGCAGCGCAGCGGGCGGCCCGCCTGGCTGGGGATGCTCGCGGCGCTGGTGGTGGTGTATCTCATCCTGCTCGGGCTGGTCGCGGCGCTGGCGGTATCGGCGGCTCAGCTGGCCACCGCGCTCCCGGATTACTCCGAGCGGTTTGCCGATCTGCTCGTGCAGGTGCAGGACCTGCTGGCGCGCTTGGATATCGACAAGGAACGGATCGATCACGCGTTGAGCAGCTTCGACCTGGGCAAACTGGTCGTGCTGCTGGAGGATCTGCTGCGCGGCCTGGCGGGCGCGTTCTCGAACCTGGTCTTCGTGGTCACCCTGCTGCTGTTCATGGTGTTCGACGGCATGTCCATCGGACGCCGGATGAATGTGCTGCGGAGCATGCGCCCCGATATCGCCCGGGCCTTGGGCTCCTTCACCTCGGGCACCCGCAAATACCTGATCGTATCCACGATATTCGGCCTGATCGTCGCGGTCCTCGACGGTGTGGCGCTGTGGTTGCTCGCGGTGCCGTTTCCGCTGCTCTGGGCGCTGCTGTCGTTCATCACCAACTACATCCCGAATATCGGTTTCGTTATCGGGCTGGTGCCGCCCGCGCTACTGGCCCTGCTGGACAGCGGATGGACCCGGATGGTCTGGGTAATCGTCGTCTACTGCGTGTTCAACGTCGTGGTGCAGTCGGTGATCCAGCCCAAATTCGTCGGTGACGCGGTCGGGCTCAGCGTCACGATCACTTTTCTGTCGCTGGTGTTCTGGGCATGGGTCCTCGGTGCATTGGGTGCGCTGCTGGCCATACCGCTCACGCTCCTGGCGAAGGCTGTGCTGCTCGATATCGACCCATCGACCAGGTGGATGGACGTGCTCATCGGCGAGCGTGCCCCGGAGCGCGAGAAACAGGTCGCGGGCGAACCGCCGCCCGCACCGGGAGGAGCGGCGGGGTTCACCCCGGCGGGGTGAGGCGGGACCGTTCCCCGAACGGCGACAGTCGACGTAATCACTGCGCTCGGAAGGAGTGGAGATGACCACCGCACCGCAATACACCACCGGGACCCGCGAGGGCGGCCCGCTGCGGCAGGGTTTCGCCGCGGGTGCCTCCATCGGCGCGTCGATACTGCTGCTGACCGTCGGCGTGCTCTCGGTACTCGAGGGGATCGCCGCGGTCGCCCGGGACGAATTGTTCGTTGTCGGTATCGACTACACCTACGAGTTCGATATCACCACCTGGGGCTGGATCCATATCGTGCTGGGCGCCATCCTGATCGTGGCGGCGCTCGGCTTGATGACGGGTACCACCTGGGGCCGCGTGCTGGCGATCGCCGTCGCCGCACTCTCGATACTGGCGAACTTCCTCTGGCTGCCCTACTACCCGTGGTGGTCGACACTGGTCATTGCCTTGAACGTCGTGGTGATCTGGGCGATCGCCACCTGGCATCCCCGGACCTGACACGCCCACCGGCCCGGCCGCCCGGTGCGTGCGGGCAACGGTCCGACTTCCTCGGCGAAGGGCACGGTGAGTTGTGAGCGATGAACACACTCGTCCGTCCGGAAGCAGCGATCCTCACCGGATGCGGGAAATCGCCGCACAGCTGTTCCCTTCCCTGCACGGGTACCGGCGCAGCTGGTTGCGTCCGGATATCGTCGCCGGCCTGACCGTCTGGGCGGTGCTGGTGCCGGAAGCGCTGGCCTACGCCACGATCGCGGGCGTTCCGCCGGTGGTCGGCCTGTACGCGGCGGTCCCGTCGCTGATCCTGTACGCGCTGGCCGGTAGTTCCCGGCATCTCGTGGTGGGCCCGATGTCGGCGACTGCGGCGCTGTCGGCCGCGCTGATCGCCCCGCTGGCCGGTGCCGACGAGGGGCGCTATATCGCGCTCACCACCGCGCTCGCGATCGCGACGGGTGTGGCCGGCCTGCTGGCCGGGCTGCTGCGGCTCGGGTTCATCGCCTCGTTCATCTCCGAACCGGTGCTGAAAGGTTTCATCGTCGGGCTGGCGCTGGTGATCATCATCGGCCAGGTACCCAAACTGCTCGGTATCGAGAAGCACGAGGGGGATTTCTTCGAACAGCTGTGGGGCGTGCTGACCGGTCTCGGGGATACCCACTGGCGCACGCTGTTGATCGGCGGCCTGAGCCTGCTGCTGGTACTCGCCGTAAAACGGTGGCTCCCGCTGATTCCGGGCGCATTGCTCGCGGTGCTGGCCGGAATCCTGGCGGTGGCGCTGTTCGACCTGGACGACAAGGGGGTGGCGATCGTCGGGGAGATCGACCCGGGCCTGCCCGTGCCCGGCCTGCCCGGGGGTGTGGGCTTCGGCGACTATCTCGATCTGCTGGGACCGGCGGTCGGTGTCCTGCTGATCGGATTCGCCGAAGGACTGGGCGCGGCCAAGACATATGCCGCGAAAGCCGGCTACGAAATCGACCCCAACCGCGAATTGTTCGGGTTGGGCGCCGCGAACCTGGGGTCGGGTTTCACTGCCGGGATGGTGGTCAACGGCAGTTTGTCCAAAACCGCGGTCAATGGATCGGCCGGTGCGAAGACCCAGGTCAGCGGCTTGGTGGTGGCGGTCCTGACCGTCGTGACGCTGCTATTGCTCACGGGGCTGTTCGAACAGCTGCCGGAGGCCACACTGGCGGCGGTGGTGATCGCGGCGGTGATCGAACTGGTCGATATCGCCGCATTGCGGCGGCTCTACCGTGTGTGGACCGACTGGCTGGGCCATATCTACGGCCGGGTCGCCCGCGCCGATTTCGTGGCCGCGCTCGCCGCGCTGTTCGGTGTGCTGCTGTTCGACACCCTGCCGGGCCTGCTGATCGGGGTCGGGGTCGCCATCGTCCTGCTCGTCTATCGCGGCTCCCGGCCGCATATCGCGGTCCTCGGACCCCGTGACGGTTTGTGGCTGGACGTGCATCGCCATCCCGGTCTCGCGCAACGTCCCGACCAGCTGGTGGTACGCGTGGAAGCGGGGCTGTACTTCGTCAACGCCGACCATGTGCGGAGCCGGATCGAGCAGCTGTGCACCGCGCACACCCGGCTGGTGGTGCTCGACGCCGAAACCTCCCCCGGTATCGATGTCACCGCCGCCGCGATGCTGGTCGATCTCCGGGACAGCCTCGCCCATCGCGGTATCGAATTCCGGATCGCCCGTTCGATCGGACAGTTCGGTGACGAACTTGCGGCCGCGCAAACCGGCCCGCACCGCATTCCGGTCTACGCCAGTGTCACCGCCGCGACAGCCGAAGCGCCGCATTCGGACGAGACCGGGCCGGCACACTGAGGCAGCCGGGTGAGCCGGTCGCCGCCGAACATCACCGGCGGCACCACCAGCGTGACGCTCTATCTACCGGTACAAGGTGGCGTCCCGGGTACTGCACCCACGATGCGAAGCCGGTGAGGCTGCGCACCGGTACAGTCCCCGGGAACGGTGCCCGTTGCGCTCAGCGGCGGGACCGGCGCTTGATCAGCAGACCCGCGAGGGCGCCGACGAGGAACATGATCAGCAGAATCAGCCACATCGGCGAACGAACGGTGACCAGCAGGAAATTGATGTCCACCCGGCTGCGGTTCTGGGCGATGAACACCACGGCCAGCACGACCAGGACGGCGGCCACCCACTGATTCACCGTGATACGAGACAGCAGTGCCGGCTTCGGTGCGTCCTGGGGTGTCATCGGATCCTCCGAACAGTGGGCTGACGGTATATCTCGAGTCTGCTGCGCCGGCGGCGGACCGCGCTTCACCCACGCCGGATGAGTTCCCAACACTCCCGCGGCCGGGACAGGCCGGACGGCGAATTCACCCACCGCAGGTGATACCTGCGCGGGGAAGATCCCGCTAGCGTGGGCGACGCCGGTGCGCCCCCTCCGTCCGGTCGACCACCGGACTAGCGGGTGCTCGAACCTCCGCGCCGTGACCGCTTCATCAGCCGAGACATCGCAGAGTGAGGTAACGATGACCATGCAGGTGGATTTCGACGACACCACCGATTTCGAGAATGTCGGCCGCGGATTCATCGCCGAGCTCGACCCGCCGGTGGTGCAGGCGGCCGACGGGCGCGTGGTCTGGGATATCGGCGCCTACGGGTTCCTCGACGGTGAATGCCCGTCCACTGCGAACCCGAGCCTGTGGCGGCAGGGCAAGCTGTGCAACAAACAGGGGCTTTTCGAAGTCACCGAGGGGATCTACCAGGTACGCAATCTGGACCTTTCGAATATGACCTTCGTCGAGGGTCGCGAGGGCATCATCGTGATCGACCCCCTGCTGTCCGCGGAGACGGCGGCCGCCGGACTGGCCCTGTACCGCGCACATCGCGGCGACCGCCCGGTGAAAGGCATGATCTACACCCATTCGCACGCTGATCATTTCGGCGGAGCCAGGGGAGTGGTACCCGAAGGTCACCCGGCGATACCGATTCTGGCGCCCGAAGGTTTCCTCGAGCACGCGGTGAGCGAGAACGTCTACGCCGGTAATGCGATGAACCGGCGCGCGATCTTCATGTACGGCGCGGTGCTGAACAAGGCACCCGACGGCCAGATCGGGGCCGGCCTCGGGATGACCACCTCCACCGGTACCATCACCCTCATCCCGCCGACGGTGGATATCACCCACACCGGCCAGGAAGAGGAGATCGACGGGGTGCGGATGGTTTTCCAGCTCACCCCCGGCACCGAGGCGCCCGCGGAGATGAACTTCCTGTTCCCCGATCGCCGCGCACTCTGTATGGCGGAGAACGCCACCCACAATATGCACAATGTGCTGACCCTGCGCGGTGCGGTGGTGCGTGACTCACGCGTATGGGCCCGTTATCTCGACGAGGCCATCGCCCGGTTCGGCGATAAGGCCGATGTCGCGTTCGCCTCCCATCATTGGCCGACATGGGGGCGGGAGAACTGGACCGCCTGGATCGCCGGTCAACGGGATATGTACTCCTACCTGCACGACCAGACATTGCGGTTGACCAACCAGGGCTACACCGGCCCGGAGATCGCCGAACAGTTCGAATTCCCGCCCGCGCTGGACAAACTGTGGGCCAACCGCGGCTACTACGGTTCCACCAGCCACAACGTGAAGGCGATCTACCAGCGGTACATGGGCTGGTACGACGGTAATCCCGCGCACCTGTGGGAGCATCCGCCGGTCGAGCAGGCGCAGCGCTATGTGGCCGACTACGGCGGAATCGAGGCTATCGTCGCCAAGGGCCGGCAATACGCCGACGACGGCGATCTGCGCTTTGCGGCCACACTGCTGTGCCATGCGGTATTCGCCGAACCGGGTCACGACGGCGCCAAGGAGGCGCTGGCCCAGGTCTACGAGCGGCTCGGCCACGGCGCCGAGAACGGTACATGGCGCAACTTCTTCCTCGTCGGCGCGCAGGAACTGCGTACGGGTCCGAGTCCGGCCGCCCTCGATTCGGCCAGCCCGGAAATGATGACCGCGCTGACCCTGGACATGATCGTGGATTCGCTCGCCGTCCGGATCAACGGCCTGCGCGCCGCATCGGCCGATTTCAGCATGGATTGGGAAGTGACGGACCAGAAGCTGGTACATCGGCTGACGCTGTCCAACGGCGCGCTCACCCACCGGACCCCGACCCCGGACGCGCCGGCCACCGGGCCCGCCGATCTCACCCTCACCATGACCAAACCGGAACTGCTGCAAGCCTTGGCAGGTAAGGGATTCGACGGGATCACGATGAAAGGCGACGAAAGCATCCTGCAGACCTTCCTGGGCCTGCTGGACACACCCGACCCGCGCTTCCCGATCGTCACCCCCTGACCGGTCACTCCCGGAAGCGGTGGCCCATCCCGGGCTCGGTGACCAGATGTTTGGGATGGGACGGATCATCCTCCAGTTTCCGGCGCAACTGGGCCAGATAGACGCGTAGGTAGTGGGTTTCGGACTGGTAGGCCGGACCCCACACCTCGCGTAGCAGTTCCTGCCGGCCGACGAGCTTCCCGCGATTGCGGACCAGCATTTCCAGCACACCCCATTCCGTGGGGGTCAGATGGACTTCGGCGCCCGACTTGATCACCTTCTTCGCCGCCAGGTCCACGGTGAACGAATCGGTGACCACCACCGGTTCGTCGGGTTCGGCCGCATCCGCGGCCCGGCGCAGCGCCGCGCGTAACCGGGCGAGGAATTCGTCCATCCCGAACGGTTTGGTCACGTAGTCGTCGGCGCCGGCGTCGAGCGCGTCGACCTTGTCCGCCGAATCGGTGCGGGCGGACAGCACGATGATCGGCACCTTGGTCCAGCCGCGCAGACCGGCGAGCACCTCGATCCCGTCGATATCGGGAAGGCCGAGATCGAGCACCACCACATCGGGTTTGCGTTCGGTCGCCGCCCGCAGCGCGCCCGCGCCCGTGGCCGCGGTGACCACGTCGTAGCCCCGTACCGAGAGATTGATGCGCATCGCCCGCAGGATCTGCGGTTCGTCGTCGACCACCAGGACGGTGGGCTGTTGCTGCGCACCGTGCTCCGGCTGTGCTCCGGTCTTCATGGCGAAACCTCCGTGGGCGACGTATCGGTGCGGCCGTCCGCGACCGCGAGATCGACGGTGACGGTGAGCCCCCCACCGGGCGTGGGCGCGGCGCTCACCGAACCGCCCATGGCGTCGGCGAATCCGCGTACCACCGAGAGCCCCAGACCCAGACCGCTGGTGTTGTCCCGGTCGCCGAGCTGCTGGAACGGGTCGAAAACCCGTTCGGGATCGGCGCCGGGCAGACCCGGCCCGTGGTCGACCACCCGGACCAGGATCCGGCCGTCCACCGCCGCGGCATCGATCGTCACCTCCGATTCGCCGCCGTAGCGCAGCGCATTGTCGACGAGATTGGCCAGAATACGTTCGAGCAGATCGGGGTCGGCCTGTACCACCGTCGTCCCGATACTGACCCGCACCCGGTCGAGGGCGCCACGGCGCGCGCCGCGCGGGCTCACCCCGACGCTGACCAGCGACCGGTGCACCACCTCGTCCAGATAGGTGGGCCGCAATCGCGGCCGCACCACCCCCGCGGCGAGCCGCGAGGAATCCAGCAGGTTACCGACCAGCGCCGTGAGCTGATCGGCGGATTCCTCCACCGTGGCGAGCAATTCGGCCCGGTCCGTGGGCGAGAACTCGACATCGTCGGAACGCAGGCTCGAGATCGCCGCCTTGACCGCCGCCAGCGGGGTGCGCAGATCGTGGCTGACCGCCGAGAGCAGATCGCGGCGCAACCGGTCGGCCTCGGCGATCGCCGCGGCTTTGTGCGCTTCCTCGGTGAGCTGGCGCCGCTGGATCAGGCCGACGGCCTGACCCGCCACCGCCTCCAGAACCCGCCGGTCGCGAGCGCGCAGGGTCGGGCCGGACAGCAGCAGCGCATAGTCGCCGTCGGCGACCTCGATCGCGGTATCGGCCGCGTCGGCGCGTTCGGGCGGATCCGTACCGACCGCGGCGAGCGCACCGCGGTCGCGGTGACGCAGACTCACCGCCCGCTGACCGTAGGTCTGGCACAACCTTTCCAGCAGAGCGGTCGGGTCGGCGCCGCGCAGCACCGCCCCCGCGAACAGGGTGAGCAGTTCGGCTTCCCGGGATGCCTGCCCGGCCTGTTCGGCCCGTCGCGCGGCGGTATCGACGAGCACCGCCACCGCGACCGCGACCACCAGCAGCAGGACCGCCGGTAGGAAACTGTTCGGCTCCTGGATGGTGACGCTGTAGCGGGGATCGGTGAACAGGATGTTGAGCAGTAGACCGGCGATCAACGCCGACGCGACCGCCGGTAGCACTCCGCCGAACAAGGCGACCGCCAGCACCGCCACGAAATACAGCGCGCTTTCGCTCACCAGATCGAGGTAGCGGTCGAGCCAGACGGCCAGGATAGCCGAGATCGCCGAAGGGACGGCGAATGCGGCGACCCAGGCCGCGGTGCGGCGCGCCTTGGGGCGCGGTCGTCGCCGCCGGTGCCGGCGGCCCGCGGCCTCGTGGGTGACCATATGTACGTCGATCTTGCCGGAATGCTGTACCACTTCCGCGCCGATGCCCTCGTCGAACATCCGTGCCCAGCGTGACCGGCGGGACGTGCCGAGCACCAACTGGGTGGCGTTGACCGTCCGGGCGAAATCCAGCAGTGCGGTAGGTACTTCGTCGCCGACGACTGTATGCAGTTCCGCGCCGAGGTGCGCGGCGAGTTTCCGGACCGCGGCCATCTGCGGTGCCGCCACACCGGTCAGGCCGTCACCGCGGACGACATGGACGACGAGCAGTTCGGCACTGGATTTCGCGGCGATCCGGCCCGCCCGCCGCACCAGCGTTTCCGATTCGCGTCCCCCGGTCACGGCGACGACCACCCGTTCCCGGGCTTCCCAGGTGGCAGTGATCCGGTGGTCGGCGCGGTATTTCGCCAGCGCCGCATCCACCTGGTCGGCCAGCCACAGCAGGGCGAGTTCGCGCAGCGCGGTCAGGTTGCCGCGCCGGAAGTAGTGCGCCAGCGCGGCATCGGCCTTCTCCGGCGCGTACACATTGCCCAGCGTGATCCGCCGTTGCAGTGCTTCCGGAGTGATATCGACCAGTTCGATCTGGTCGGCGGCGCGCACCACCGCGTCGGGGACGGTTTCGTGCTGGGTCACGCCGGTGATCTGCTCGACCACATCGTTGAGACCCTCGAGATGCTGGATGTTCACGGTGGACACCACGGTGATCCCGGCGGCCAGCAGTTCCTGAACATCCTCGTACCGCTTACGGTTGCGGCTGCCGGGGGTGTTGGTGTGCGCCAGTTCGTCCACCAGTACCAGGTCGGGCCGGCGGGCCAGCACGGCGTCCACATCCAGTTCGTACTGCACCGTGCCGCGGTAAGAGATCGCGACCCGGGGCACCTGCTCGATACCCTCGAGCAGTTCCGCGGTCTGCGCGCGGCCGTGCGTCTCGACCACGGCGGCCACCACATCCTGGCCGCGCGCCAGGCGCCGATGCGCCTCACCCAGCATCGCGAACGTTTTACCGACCCCGGGGGCCGCACCGAGATAGATGCGCAGCTCACCCGGGGTGCGGTGTGGTGTAGCGGTCACGTCCGAATCATGTCACCGTGCACGGATCACTGTCCGTTCGCGGTGCCGGACACGGGGTAGCGGCTGTCCAGATCGAGGTTGAGTCCGAGGACGTGGACCCGGGGCTCCCCGGCGAAACCGAGTACCCGGCCGCTGGTGTGCGCCGCGACGATATCGCGGACCGCAGCCGGTTCGATACCGCGCGCGGCCGCCACCCGGTTCACCTGGATTTCGGCGTAGGCGGGCGAAATATGCGGATCCAGGCCGCTGCCGCTGCTGGTCACCGCATCCGCGGGAACCGCCGGCTCGCCGGGTGCGTTCCCGGCGATCGGCACGATCCGGCCGGTCGAATAGTCCTCGCCGTACTGTGCGCATTCCACCGGAACACCGTGGTATTCGGCGCGGAACACCCGCGTGGCCCCGGGCCGGCAGGGTTCGTTGACGCTGACCACACGTTCCGGGATCACCGCGCCGTCCGCGGTGAAGGTCCCCATGACCGAGAGCACCGCCCCCACTCCGTCCGGTGTGCAGAACGGCCGGCCGCCGTCGACACCTTCGCGCAGGCCGATCTCTTGGCTGCGGGTGCAGACCTGGGTGAGCAGGCTCGGGGTGAATCCGGCCGATTCCGGGTCGGATCCCGCGGCGAGCAGGGCCGCGTCGGCGGGCGTGTCGACGATGTTCTCCGGGCCCAGATTGCTGCCGCCCGAGGCCAGGCTGTCGTAACCGTCGCCGGCCGCCGAGGGACGGCTCTGGAAGTACCAGGCGATCGGGTCGCCGTTCGCGTCGGTGAACGATTGGCCGAGCAGGGAACTGCCCACGGCCTGACCGCCGGCCTCGACGATCGAACCGTGCGATTTATCGTGCAGCCCTGGTAGCTGGCCCGCCACCCAGACGATCCCGGGGTAGGCGAAACCAGTGATCAAGGTCAGTATCAGCAGCGCCCGCAGCGCGGCGGAATGCTGGCGGATCAGATCGGAGACAGGCATATCAGGACATCCCGGGCAGGTATTGGACGATGAGGTCGATCAGTTTGATTCCGAGGAACGGCGCGACAATCCCGCCCAGCCCGTAGATCGACAGGTTGCGGCCGAGCAGTTTCGCCGCGCTCCCGGGCGTGTACTGCACACCGCGCAGGGCCAGCGGGATCAGGGCCACGATCACCAGCGCGTTGAAGATCACCGCCGACAGGATCGCCGACTGCGGACTGGCCAGCCGCATGATGTTCAGCAGATCCAGCCCCGGGAACAACCCGACGAACAACGCCGGGATGATCGCGAAGTACTTGGCGATATCGTTGGCGATCGAGAACGTGGTGAGCGCGCCGCGGGTGATGAGCAGCTGTTTGCCGATTTCCACGATTTCGATCAGTTTGGTCGGATCCGAATCGAGATCGACCATATTCCCGGCCTCTTTGGCGGCCGAGGTACCGGTATTCATCGCGACTCCGACATCGGCTTGGGCGAGAGCGGGCGCGTCGTTGGTGCCGTCGCCGGTCATCGCGACCAGCCGCCCGCCTTCCTGTTCCCGCCGGATCAACGCCAGTTTGTCCTCCGGCGTGGCCTCGGCCAGGAAATCGTCCACGCCGGCTTCGTCGGCGATCGCTTTGGCGGTACGCGGGTTGTCACCGGTGATCATGACCGTGCGGATGCCCATCCGGCGCATTTCCGCGAACCGGTCGCGCATGCCCTGTTTCACCACATCCTCGAGGCGGATCACCCCGAGAACCCGGGCCCGACCGTCGCGAATCTCGCCGACGACGAGCGGTGTTCCGCCGCCCTCCGAGATTCCGTCGACGACGGTATCGAGTTCAGCCGGCACCGAACCGCCGCTGCTGCGAATCCATTGGGCCACCGAATTCGCGGCGCCCTTGCGCAACTGCACACCGTCGATATCCACCCCGGACATCCGGGTGGCGGCGGTGAACGGCACCCATTCGGCGTGCGCGAGTTCCCCGGGGGTGCGTTCGCGCAGCCCGTAGGCATCCTTCGCGTACACCACGATGGAGCGTCCCTCGGGGGTTTCGTCGGCGAGGCTGGACAGCTGCGCCGCATCGGTCAGCTCCTGTTCGCCGACCCCGGACAGCGGTACGAACTGGGTGGCCTGCCGGTTACCCAGGGTGATCGTGCCGGTTTTGTCCAGCAGCAGCGTGTTCACATCGCCCGCGGCCTCGACGGCCCGCCCGGACATGGCCAGGACATTGCGCTGCACCAGCCGGTCCATCCCCGCGATACCGATGGCCGACAGCAAGGCGCCGATGGTCGTCGGGATCAGGCACACCAGCAGGGAGACCAGTACGATCCCGGTGACCCCGTAGCTGCCCAGGGCGAGACTGTCCGGCACCCCGGGGTTGTTGTCCTTGGCGAAGATCGCCAGCGGCTGCAGCGTGACCACCGCGACCACGAAGATCAGCGTGAGCGCGGCCAGCAGGATATTGAGCGCGATCTCGTTCGGCGTCTTCTGCCGCGCCGCACCTTCCACCAGCGCGATCATCTTGTCGATGAAGCTCTGGCCCGGTTCCTGGGTGATACGCACGACGATCCGGTCCGACAGCACCGTGGTGCCGCCGGTGACCGCGGACCGGTCGCCGCCGGATTCCCGGATCACCGGGGCGGATTCGCCGGTGATGGCGGATTCGTCCACCGAGGCGATACCTTCCACCACATCGCCGTCACCGGGAATCACCTGACCGGCCTCGACGACGACATGGTCGCCGCGGCGCAATTGCGGCGCCGCAACGGGTTCCTCGGTGACAGCGGCGCCGGGGGACCAGTCGGCCAGCCGGCGGGCGACGGTATCGGCCTTGGCCCGGCGCAGGGTATCGGCCTGGGCCTTACCGCGGCCTTCGGCCACCGCCTCGGCGAGATTGGCGAACACCACGGTGAGCCATAGCCAGACGACGATCGCCCAGGCGAAGAAACTCGGATCGACGATCGCGAGCACCGTCGCCCAGACCGCGCCGATCTCGACGATGAACATCACCGGATTACGCCACAGGGTGCGCGGATCCAGTTTGCGCACCGCCTGCGGTAGCGAGGTCAACAGCATCTGCGGATCGAGCAGACTACCGCGGACCCGGCTCTTCGCCGGCTGCGGCGCCGCGGGTACGGGATCGGATTCGAGGGTGGGAGCGGACATCAGTGCAACCCTTCGGCGAGCGGCCCGAGCGCCAGCGCGGGCAGGAAGGTGAGAGCGACCAGGATGACGGTGACTCCGACGACCAGGCCGACGAATTGCGGCCGATGGGTCGGTAGCGTTCCGGCCGACGCGGGGGTGGTGCCCTGTTTCGCCAGTGAACCGGCCAGGGCCAGCACCAGGATCATCGGCAGGAACCGGCCCAAGAGCATGGCCAGGCCGAGGGCGGTGTTGAACCATTCGGTATTACCGGAGAGCCCGGCGAAGGCGGAGCCGTTGTTGTTACCGGCCGAGGTGAACGCGTACAGCACCTCCGACAGGCCGTGTGGCCCGGAATCCTGGATCGAGGCCCGCTGCCCCGGCATCGCCATGGCCAGCGCGGTCCCGGTCAGCACGATCACCGGTGTCACCAGGAAATAGGAGGCGGCCAGTTTGATCTCGCGGGGAGTGATCTTCTTCCCGAGATACTCGGGGGTGCGCCCGACCATCAATCCGGCGACGAACACCGTGATCAGCGCCAGTACCAGCATGCCGTACAGGCCCGAGCCGACACCGCCGGGCGCCACCTCACCGAGCTGCATGTTGAACATGAGCATCATGCCGCCGAGGCTTGTGTAGGAATCGTGCATCGAATCCACCGCACCCGTGGAGGTGAGTGTGGTGGCGGCGGCGAAGGTCGCCGAATTCGCCACGCCGAACCGCTGCTCGACGCCTTCCATGGACGCCCCGACCGCGGCCGGCACGGTGCCGTGGTGCTGGAGCTGGAAAACGCTGACCAGGCCGACGCTGACCAGTGCGAGCACCGTCATGACGGCGGCGATCGCGTAACCCTGTTTGCGGCTGTCGACCATACGGCCGAAGGTGCGCGGCAGCGAGAAGGCGATCACGGTCAGCAGGAAGATCTCCACCCAGTTGGTCCATGCGGTGGGGTTCTCGAACGGATGCGCGGAGTTCGCGTTGAACGGCCCGCCGCCGTTGGTCCCGAGATCCTTGATGGCCTCCTGGCTCGCGATGAGACCGCCGGGCAGGTTCTGCTGGACGCCACCGAGCGTGGTGACCACCTGGTCGTTGAGATGGAAGTTCTGGATCACCCCGCCCGCGATCAGCACTATGGCGGCGACCGTGGAGATGGGCAGCAGAATGCGCAGCGTACCGCGCACCAGGTCTACCCAGAAGTTCCCGAGGGTGCCGCCGCGCGAGCGTGCCAGGCCGCGGACGACGGCCATGGCGACGGCCATCCCGACGGCGGCGGAGACGAAGTTCTGCACGGTCAGCCCGGCGGCCTGGGCCAGCGGGCCCAGCGTGGACTCACCCGAGTAGTTCTGCCAGTTGGTGTTGGTGACGAAACTGGCGGCGGTGTTCCAGGCCAGGGCGGCGGTCATCGGGGTGGCCGTCTCGTCCGGGAACAACGGCAGTTTGTGCTGCACGGCCAGCAGGACGAACAGGAAGACCACGCTCACCGCGGAAAAGGCGAGGACGCTACGGGCGTAACCGCCCCACGTCTGCTCGCGGTCCGGATCGGCGCCGATCAGCCGGTAAACCCTGCGTTCGAAGCGGGAATGCGTGGTGCGGGTGTAGACGCGGTACATGTAGTCCCCCAGCGGCACATGTACCGCGGCCAGCGCCGCCACCAGTGTGCCGAGGAACAGCACACCCGCGATGGTTGTACTCACTCAGAACCTCTCGGGAAACAGCAGGGCGGCCACCATCAATCCGATGACCACGACGGCCAGGGCCAGGCCCACGGCATTGACGATGTTCACAGTCGCTCCACCATCCGCTGTACGAACCCGAGCACACCGAATACCGCGACCGTGACCAGGAGATAGGCCAGGATCGACACGTCCGCCTCCATTCCGAAAACCGAGGGCAGCGCGACGCAACCCGAACGGCTGCGGCTGCCCAACCGGGTCGAAACTACGAGCCGCGACCCCCGGCGCCCCGCCCGTTGACGAGTCCTTTACGCCCCCCGTTCGCGCCTTGACGGCTTCCTTGCGCAGCGTCCGAGCGGCTGCGGTACAGGCCACAAGGAACGGCCTGCCCCGGACGCCGGTGCGGGGCCTGCTCGGGATGCGGGTGCCGCCTGCCTCGGGACGCGGCGCGTGGCAGGTATCCGGATACGAGTGCGCGGTACTCCGGCCGGTCTCTACCCGGTTCGGCCGGGGGTGGGGTAACGGTCCGGTCGTACGCGGGCGTGCGGGTTGCCGGGCGGTGACGCGCGAAGTCGATGTGGAGCTGTATCCGGCGAATCGGCGCGCGAACCGGGTCGAGGGCGCACTCTGAAGGGAGGCTTCACGCAAAGAATGTCCGCCCGGCCGGGACGATCCCGGCCCTGCACTCGGAGGACCGTTCATGCACCCGTTCGCCTATACCCCCGCCGAACTGGCCGACGCCATCATCCTGGCCGTGCGCTGCGTACTGCATGTGTATTCGTCGGGTACGCCGTGCGTCCCGATGTGAGCGGCTCACACAACAAAGAGCCGGACCCGCTCGTGGGCGAGGTCCGGCTCTCGGGTTCTCGGTAGTCGGGTGGCCGGGATCAGCCGGCCGCGGCTGCGAACCCCGCGCGCAGATCGGCGAGGATATCGTCGATTCCCTCGATACCCACCGCGAGTCGCACCAGGCCGGGCGTGACCCCGGAGCTGATCTGCTCCTCGGGTGTCAGCTGGGAATGTGTGGTAGAGGCCGGATGGATCACCAGCGAGCGGACGTCACCGATATTGGCGACATGGCTGTGCAAGGTGAGCGCGTCGACGAATTTCTTCCCCGCGTCCACGCCGGCGGCCAGTTCGAAGGAGATCACCGCGCCGGTGCCCTTCGGCGCGAGCTGCTTACCGCGCTCGTACCAGGGCGACGACGGCAGACCGGCATACGACACCGAGGTGACCTCCGGTCGTTCGGTGAGGAATTCGGCGACGGCCTGAGCGTTCTGTACGTGCCGTTCCATCCGCAGGCTCAGTGTTTCCAGGCCCTGGCTGATCAGGAAGGCATTGAACGGGGCAACCGCGGGGCCGAGGTCGCGCAGCAGCTGGACCCGGGCTTTGAGCGCGAACGCCGGTGCACCCAGATCGGCGAATACGGCGCCGTGGTAGCTGGGATCCGGTTCGGTGAATCCGGGGAAGCGGGGTTCGTCGCCGGAGCGCACGGTCCAGTCGAAGGTGCCGCCGTCGACGATCGCACCCGCGATGGCGGCGCCGTGGCCGCCCAGATATTTCGTCGCCGAGTGGACGACGATATCGGCGCCGTGCGCCAGCGGCTGGATCAGGTACGGGGTCGCGACGGTGTTGTCGACGATGAGCGGGATACCGGCGGTGTGCGCCACCTCGGCGATACCCGGGATATCGAAGATGTGGTTCTGCGGGTTGGACACCGTCTCCCCGTAGAGGGCCTTCGTATTCGGGCGGATCGCGGCACGCCACTGGCCGAGATCGTCGGGATCGTCGACGAACGACACCTCGATACCCAGTTTGGGCAGGGTGTAGTGGAAGAGGTTGTAGGTGCCGCCGTAGAGCCGTGGGCTGGAGACGATGTGGTCACCGGCACCGGCCAGGTTGAGGATCGCCAGGGTTTCGGCGGCCTGTCCCGACGACAGCACGAGTGCGGCGACGCCGCCTTCGAGCGCCGCGATCCGCTGCTCCACCGCGTCCTGGGTGGGATTCATGATCCGGGTGTAGATATTGCCGGGTTCGGCCAGGCCGAAGAGAGCAGCCGCATGCTCGGTATCGCGGAAGGTGTAGGACGTGGTCTGGTAGATCGGCAGGGCGCGGGCATTGGTGGTGCCGTCGGGAACCTGGCCCACGTGGATCTGCTTGGTCTCGAAGCTCCAGCCGTCGGCAGGATTCGGCGGCGGGGTGGAATCGGTCATCGCGATGTCCTTCTGTCTGGGTCGGGAACGGTCAAGCGTACTTTCCGGCTGCCTCGGCCGGGCTGCGCCGCTGCGGCCCGCCGAGGTTATGGGTGGGCCGCCCGCCGGGGCCAGGGTTTGGTTCGGGGCGATCCCAACTATGCCCCTCCTGTCCGGCCGGTGGGAGGGCTTCAGTCCGCCGAGAGGCGTGGTGCGTTCCCGAGTGGGCGCCCTCGCCGATTCGTCAGACAAAATGCTAATTTTGTCTTATCGTTACGACATGACGGGTAAGACGTATCAGGACGAGGCATATTTCGAGTTGCGCTCGGGTGAGACATGGCGGTCGCCGTGGGCGATGTACGCCGCGTTGCGGGAGCACGATCCGGTGCACCGGGTGGTTCCACCGAAGCAGCCGGACGACGACTACTGGGTGCTGACCCGGCACGAGCACGTGTACGCGGCAGCGCGCGATGTCGCCACCTTCTCCTCCGGCCAGGGGCTGACCGTGGAGTACGGCGAACTGGAGAAGATCAACCTCACCGCCAACCCGCCGATGGTGATGCAGGACCCACCCGAACACACCGAATTCCGCAAACTGGTGGCCGCGGGCTTCACACCGCGGCAGGTGGCGGAGGTGGAACCCGTGGTCCGCGGGTTCGTCCGGCAGCGGCTGGACCGGCTGGCCGAGCAGGGCGGCGGCGATATCGTGACCGACCTGTTCAAACCCCTGCCCACCATGGTGGTCGCCTATTACCTGGGTGTTCCGGAAGAGGATCGGCCGCTGTTCGACGGGTGGACCGATGCCGTCGTCGCGGCGAGTACTCAGCGCACCGTGGACGCGCAGGCGGCGTCTATGCAGATGCTGGGCTATTTCGCCGAACTGATCAAACGGCGGCGTACCGACCCGGGCGACGATACCGTCTCGCTGCTGGTGCAGGCGGGGATGGCGGCCGACGATGCCGATGTGGACGGGCTGGTGCAGATCCTGGCCTACACCTGGACCATGGTTTCCGGCGGAAACGACACCACCACCGGACTCCTGGGCGGTGCCGTCCAGCTGCTGCAGCAGCACCCCGAGCAACGGGCCGCGCTCGCCGCCGACCCCGAACAGATCCGGCCGGCGATCGAGGAATTCGCCCGGCTCACCTCCCCGGTCCAGGGGCTGGCCCGAACCACGACGCGGGATGTGGAGCTGAACGGCCGGACGATCCCGGCGGGTCGTAAGGTACTACTGGTGTACGGCTCGGCGAACCGCGACGAACAGGCCTTCGGTGCCGACGCGGCGGAACTGGATATCGACCGCAATCCGCAACGGATCATGACCTTCGGCCACGGCCCGCACCACTGCCTCGGTGCGGCGGCCGCCCGGATGCAGGCGCGGGTGGCGTTGGAGGAACTGCTCGACCGCTTCCCGGAGTATCAGGTGGATATCGATGCCGTCACCTATGCCCCCGGGCCATATGTCCGGCGCCCCACCAGCGTTCCTTTCCGGTGCGCGGCATGAGCGAGCCGGGCCCCGAGACAGTTGCGAAGCGGCGTCCTGTAGTGCTGTCGGTCGTGCCCGGTGGGCGGCGACTGAGCGAGCCGGGTTCGGTGCGGCGCAGCGTCACCACACGGTCGGCGCCCGCCCAGCTCCGGCGCGGGCCGTTCTCGCCTGGTGGGCGAAGCATGAGCAGGCCGGGGTCGTGCGTGTTCGACGGCGGCCGGGTGTTTCGTGGTGTTCGGTTGCGGGACGGCGTATGAGTGGTGACTGGCTCGCCGGTGGGCGCACCGAACTGGCGGCGGAGCGAATTCTGGAAGCCGTCCGGAGCCTGGTGATCGGCAAAGGCGCCGGAACCGTCGGTATGGCCGAGATCGCCGAGACCGCAGGCTGTTCGCGCGCCACGCTCTATCGGTATTTCGATAGCCGGCAGTCGTTGTATGTCGCTTTCGCCGGGCGTGAGGCGACCCAGCTGATCGAACGAGTCTGGCGTGATCAGCAATTGGAGGGCCCCGACCGGGCCGAACGTCTCCTGGACGGCATTACCGCCACCCTGGCCGAAACCCGCAAGACTCCCCATCTGGCGGTCTGGTTCGAACCGGCCAACGCGGGAATCGTGGCGCGGCTGTCGGATTCGTCGACGGTGATCGACGCCCTCGTCACCGCCTTCGTCACCCGGTTCCGGCCCGATCTGCCGCCCGCCGCGGCACAGAGGCTGGGCCGGTGGGCTGTCCGGATCATGGTGTCGCTGCTGACTCTGCCGCCCGCCGACGAGGCTGAGGAGCGCGCCCTGCTGAGCGATTTCCTGCTGCCGTTCCTGCTGGATTCGCGGCTGCCGATCGGTTGAATCCGGGCTCGGACGAGCTCGACTTCACCGGCCGGCCAGCGTTCGCCGACTCGGGTGTATATCTTCTCGAACTCGCCAGCGGCGTCGTCGGCTCCCAGGCCCGGCGACGGCCATGTGCGGGTGGTAGTGCTCGGTGTCCTGCTGACCAGTTCGTGGTTGGTCGCACCGAGTGTGCAGGCCGCCCCGGCCGGGGCAGCCGATCGAGCTGCGCCGGGTCTACGCGGGTGCGGGGCTGGGTGTGCTGCGCCTGGGGATCGTGGCCCCCGCGAACTACGCGACCCGCACCGGCGGCGGATCGCGGTCGCCGATTCGGGCCGCCTACTGGCCCCATTGCGCACCTGCGTCGGCCGAGTGCACCCACAGTTTCATGATCTCGCCGATGTGACCGAGTTGCCGGGGCCCGTCTTCGGGCCTGTAGTACTCGGTGACGCCGGACCGCCATTGCTCGAGCCCCGCGATACGTTGCTCGAGGAGGGTGATGGCCTCGGCTCGGGATAGGTCGACGATGAAGCTGAGGCCGGCGGTGAGTGCTTCGAACTTCTGTTCGTGCGAGCTCAGGGCCTCGCGTAGCAGCGTGTAGTACTCCTCGGTTCCCTGGTCATTGATCTCGTACTCGACGCGGGGCGGGCCGCCGACAGCACTCGGAGCGATCTCGTGTTCGATGAGAAGTCCTTCCTTCGCCATCTGTTTGAGTGCGTGGTAGATCGAACCGGGCTTGGCGTCGGTCCTTGCGACGGTTGCCGTGGCCGCCTCCGGTGGCCGAGCGGATACGAGGTGGCGGTCGAACGCCCGGCTCTCGGGTTCCGCTCGGCCTGCGACTGGTCGATTCAGCGGAACAGGCCGACGTTCACGGCGGCCCAGGACGCGAACGTGGTGGCGTGGCCGGTGAGGTCGGCGACGGTACTCGTAGCAACCTGTGGTTGTTCGACTCTGGTGGCCAGCCCGTCCACGAACCATCGCACGAAGTATTCGCCCATTACCGGTTCGAGACGCGCGATCAACTCGTCCGGTGACACCGTCACGAACGACAGATCGCGGCCGATCGCTTCGGCCAGGTACTGGAGACGCTGGGCCCTGGTGAAGGTTTCGGGTCCGGTGAGCTTGTAGGTTGCGCCGAGATGCCCGGTTCCGAGCAGGACGGTCGCGGCGACGCGAGCGATATCGTCCATGGCGATGGGTGCGTCCGCGGAGTCTGGATACGGTTCGCACACTTCGTTTGTCGTGCGAATCTGGTCAGCCCAGTCGGTGGCGTTCTCCATGAATTCGTAGGCGTACAGGTGTGTCCAGCCGATACCCGACTTTTCGACTGCCTGCGCGATGGGCTGCCATGTGGAGGTCTCGTCGCCGGACAAGTCGACGATATGCTCGATTCCTGCCCGGCGCGCCGAATCGATTACCTCGGTGATGGTTTCGTGAGCCGGTGCGAGATACATCCTGTCGATGCCCTCGAATGCGGCGGGCAGCGAAGACGGCCGCCGCAGGTAGCCTTCGACCACCTCGACCTCGGGTGGGAACGCGGTGCGTTCCGGGTGGTTGGACAGCGCACGAATATCATCGGCCCCCAGATCTACGAGGTGTTCGACGACCTTGCGGCCGATGTTTCCGGTGGCGCCTGTGACGAGAATTGTCATGTCTCCTACTCCGGTAAGGGAACCAACGGTTACCGGAAGTCGGCCCGGTGATCACGGGCCCATTGCGCGAAGCTGCGCGGTGCTCGCCCGGTGATCTGCTGGAAGGTGTTGGTTGGTGGAACGGACCCGCTGTCGTCGATCGAGTCGACCCGTGATTCCAGCATCCAATCGACATAGTCGGCCGGGTAGCCGTTGCCTACCCAATGTGTGCGGGCCTGTTGGGGAGTCAGCTCCTCGAATCGGATGGCGTCGTCGATCGCGGCGGCGATGGCTTGGACCTGTTCGGCGTGAGTGACCTTGGCCGGTCCGGTGAGTGTGTAGGCGTTGCCGACGTGCTCGTCGGTCAGCAGCGCCGCGACCGCAACCTCGGCGATATCGGCCTCGTGCACCCACGGGTACCCCGATGTGGGATACGGCTCCCGGACGACGCGCTCGGTCCGGATCGACTCCGCCCAGTCCAGCGCATTGACTGCCAGCAATCCGGGCCGCAGATGAGTCCATTCGGCGCCGGTGGCCTCTACCCACTGCTCGACTTCTCGATGGGCCTGCCGTTCGAAGGCCAGGTGTTCTTTCAGATACGTCAGACTCTGATCGGCAGGCTCCTCGCCTGTGAAACCGGCCGCGGCCGCGGAATGCACCACGAACCGGCGCGCACCCGCCCGGACCGCCTGATCGACGAAGTGGCCGCCGGGCGTGGTGACGTCATAGATGTGCGGGAACAGGTAGACGCGCTCGACGCCGTCCAGCACGCCGGACCAGGTATCGGGTCGTTCGAAGTCTCCGTACCGCACATCGACTGCGGCGGGAAGGCGCGCGGCTTGCGGCCTGCGGGTCATGGCCCGCACCTCCTGCCCGGCTTCGACCAGCTGGTGAACGAGGCCACGACCGATGTTTCCGGTCGCTCCGGTAACCAGAATCCTCATATAAATCCCTCCGACTCGAGCTGCTACCGGAGCGAAGGTAGTGCTGGTCGAAGCACCCGCGCACATAGCTGTAAGTCTTCCCACACACCATTGCGCCCAGCAATTTTTTGCTATCACCGAGCGCAACAGCTGCTCCCACCTGGCATTTCGATGGAGACGGTCGGTGAACCACTGTCCTGCGACAGGATCGCCGCACCTCACGGTGGCCCGTGTTCAGCGACTACTGCCCAATACCTGCCCAGGGGGCGTGCCGCTGCTCGTCCTCGGGTCCACGTAGGTTGATCGATTTCGCCGACCTCGGTGCCGTGGGACATGGCGCGGAGGGGCCGAAGGACGGCGACTACATCGGCTGGTATCGACCGAAGGTCCAGGTGTTGCCTTCGGGGTCGCGGACGGTGGCGGCTTGTCCGCCGAAGTCCTCCTCCACCACGTCGCGGACGACGGTGGCGCCGGCGTCGACGGCACTGGTGAGCGTGCCGGGGACGTCGTCGGTGACGAGGTAGATCGCGGACTGCCCCGGTCGTCCGTCGAGCGTGTTGTCGGGGTCGTGGGTGCCGTACATGACGCCGCCTCCCTCGGGCCAGAGAAGTTCGGCGTGAATGATCGAGCCGGTGTCGCCGTCGGTTCGGAACACCCGCAGCGGTGTGAAGCCGATCGCCTGAAGCCAATCGGTCATCGTGTCGGCGTTCTCGAAAGACAAGGTGGGCCAGAGCCTCGTTGCGGTGTCGGACATCCCGGGTTCCCTTCACTCGTGGGTCGATGGATGCCAGTGTTCGCTCAGGCGCCCTGGGTGTCTTGTATCAATGGGAACTCGGTGCGCAGCCACGCAGACGGCGTGGTCCCGGCCATCTGCCTCCATTCGTTGGTCATGTGCGCCTGATCTGCGTAGCCTGCCTGTGCCGCGATCGCCGCCAAGGCCGGGCGGCCACCGTGGGCGGCCCGTTCGAGCATCGTCCGGTAGGCGCGTTCGAAGCGCGCCACCCCCCGGTAGCGCTTGGGTGTCAGCCCACACTCGGCCTTGACCAGGCCGGCCAGATGTCGCCTGCTGAGTCCGGTCTCGGTCGCGATCTCATCGACTCTGGCTCCCCGGGTGAGTCGAGCCAGCGCATATCCGACCTCGGGCCGGCCCGGGCTCGCCGCCTCGGGCTCGAGAGCCGCAAGCAATCCGCGCACTGCGAGGTCGAGTCGCTGACGTGGCGTGGCCGCGAGCGCCACCCGTTCGACGAGCAGTTCGAAGGCCGGACTAACCTCGCCCGGATCGACAATGCTGTCCGCCAGTTCAGAGGCACGAACACCGAATAACGTTCTGGCTCCGTCGATGGTCAAGGCGATCTCCACGCCCGCCATACGACCGTCGTGCACGACGCGGGCGGGCCGGGTATGGAGTCCAGCGAGAATGCCCCACAACGCGCGGGACTCCTCCGGCTGCGATACCCATCCCACCCGCAGCGGCGCTCCGCTGGCCAACTGCAATGTCAATGTGGTCGACGGCAGCCCGACGTAAGATCCGCTTTCGCCGATCCGCACGTCGTACGCCACCACCGACGCGACAAACCGGCGAAGACACGCCGGCAGCTCCGCAGGCAAATAGCTCACCGCCGGAAAACCCATGCTCCGACGATAGATTGTCATCTGCCATCGGCATCAGATCACCCGGTCCAGCGTCCGGTATCGGCTCTCCGCCTCGCGCGTTCATACTAATTAGTGAGGTTCGCTCCGGTGGGATCTGCCTCGGCGAGGTTCGCGCTGCCGAACCCCGTGCTGTTGCGATAGGAGTGGGCGAGGTTCGCTCAGGTAAGGTCGGCGCCGGAGAATCCGCGCGGGCGACCACCGCGGGCCCGAGCGGATTCTCAGTGTCGGAGGCCTGGGGTAGCTTGGCGCCATGAGCGCGCATTCCGGTCTCGATTTCCCGCTGCTGCTGGCCGATTTCCAGGGCGAGTTCCTGGCTTCGATTCCCGATGCCGATCCGGCGGCCACTGTCCCGGCGTGCGGCGAATGGACGGTTCGCGAGCTCGTGGAACATCTCGCGTTCGTGCACCACTGGGCGGCTGCGAATGCGCGCGCCCGGAAAGCGGCGCGTCTGGGGGACGGCCCGTTCGACCTCGCCGACCACTACGCCACCTGCGCCACGGAACTGCGCGAAACCCTCGCCGAACTGGATCCGGCGGCGACCGCGCGGATCCTGGCGTATCCGGACCCGATGGGCGAAGGGCCGGTATCGTTCTGGCATCGTCGGCAGGTCCACGAAACCCTCGTACACGGGCACGATCTGCGCGCCGCGATCGCGGGTAAGGCCGCGCTCGGCCTGATGCGGGCCGTGCCGCCGGTCTGGGCGGACGCCGTGGACGAGGTCGTCACGGTCTTCTACCCCCGCCAGGTAGGTACCGGGCGGATGGAACCGCTGCCGTCCCCCTTCGCCTTGTCGGCCACGGATCTCGAACCCGCCCCCGGCTGGGTACTCGGCGGTGCAGGCCGCGATATCGACGAGATACCGCTGCGGATCTCGGGGACCGCCGAGGGATTGGCGCTCCTGCTGTGGGGCCGGGTCACTCCGGAGGAGGCGGGACTGACCGTCGACGGTAACCGTGTCGAGCTGGATGCGCTGCTCAGGGAACCGATCGTTCCCTGAGATATCCGATGCTTCGGCCGCGGATCGACCGGAGTCGATCGAGAACTCGCGGGATCTGCCGCACCCGTGAGTCGCGTCGTCGAGTCTGCTACGCCAACTCCGAAAGACGGCTGGACCACCTGTCCAGCCGATTCGGATCGATCGCGGTGTCCTGGGGCAGATCCGCGGCGAGAACCTGGTGGCCGAGCCGGCGGATGCGCTGGTGCCGGGTCCAATGCGTGCGAGTCCACTCGGGCTCGTTGTGGGCGGCGTCGATGGCGCCGAGTGTCGAACCCATCAGCTCGAATTCGAGTTCCCGCCGCACCTCGGGTAAAGCGGTGCGCTGCGGCGGGGGCAGAGCCATGAGCCGCAGCAGCCGATCGAGTACTTCGAGTACCCGTTGATCGTTGCGCAACAGCACCCGCCGGTGCGCGCGGCGGTCGATCGACCACAGCACCGCCAGGCCGATCAGCACACCGATCGCGCTCTCGAGCAGCCGGTCACGGACCACCGGGAACATATCCCCGTACTGTCCGCCGCCACCCATCAGCAGCGCCAGCGGAGTGATGAACACGACGGCCAGCCCGTAGTTGCGGGCGACGAGCATTTCGATCGCGAACTGCAGCGACATCAGGATCAGCACCAGCAACCAGGCGCCCGGTTGGAGGGCGTAGAGGCCCGCGAACAGCACCAATCCCAGTGCGGTGCCACCGATACGGTGTACACCGCGGTAGGTGCCGCGAACCCTGTCCGGCCCTTGGTGCAACAGCACCGTGACGGTGACCACCGCCCAATCGGGGCGTCCCAGATCGAGCGCGACGGTCAGCCCGCCGGCCAGCAGCGCGGCGAGCGCGATCCGGTTCGCGGAAACGGCGGCATGGCTGTCCGGGGATACCGACCGCAGCAGCCGGTACCGCAGCGTCGGACGCGGTGTCGGGGCGGGCCGGCCGGTGTCGAACAGCAGATCGGAAGCGTTGTCACCGGTGTGATTGCGGTGCAATGCCGTGGCGAACGCACGCTGGGCCCGGCGGAGCTCGTCGACCGCGCCGTTGGCCCCCGGCCCGGTGCGCCGGGCGTCGTCGAGCAGTGCCCACGCCGTCTGCACTTTCATCGCGGTGGCATAGCGGGCGCCTGTGGTATCTGCGGCGGCGGGATCGAGCGCGGCGTAATCGTCTACCGCCGCCACCGCATCCGTCACCGCCCGCTGTTCGGGCGGATCGGCGCGGGTGAGCACGGCCGACATCCCGACGATCAGCGCACTGAGACCCCCGATGGCAGTCCACAGCGCAACCTCGCCGGGCGGCACCCCGTGTCCGGTGATGAGTGCGCCGACACCGGCGGCGAGAACGAAGAAGAACCCGCCCGGCGGGCCGAGGCGTAGCGACGAATTGACGAAGGTGCCCGCCACCGCGACCACCGACATCAACACCACCAGGGCCAGCTGCCACCAGTGCGACCCGCCGGCGGCGAGCCGGGTCTGGATGAACTCCCCGGTGAGCCCGCCGGCGAACGCCGCCAGCATCAGCGACAGCGCGGCCGCGCCGATCACGCGCAGCCGGCGCCGGTAGACCTGGCCTTCGCCGAAGATCACCGCCAGGGCACCCATCGCCGCCATCAGACCCTGCTGTTCGTGCCCCAGCGCTACCGCGACCAGGGCCGGTGCCCCGAAGGCCACCGCGGCCCGGACGGCGCCGGGGAGCCGGCGGCCGGCCGGCGGTAATCCGAAGAGCACCGATCTGGCCGGTGCGGGAGACGGTATCTTCGGGCCGTCCGGGGCAACCACTGCACCGCCTCCTAGCTGTCGTACCGCCGCGCCGAACCGGTCGGTTGTTCGGCCGAACCGAACGAGCCTGTCACGCCGCTGCGGCGAAACCGGCCGGTCATTTCGCCGTGACGAACCCGTTCGCGACCATCCAGTCCCGCGCGACCTCCGCCGGTTCGCGTCCCTCCACATCGACCAGCCGGTTCAGTTCGGTGATCGACTCGTTGGTCAGCAACCGCGATATGGGTGTCATGATCGAGGTGACCTCCGGGTGCGCGTCGGCGAATTCCGATCGCATCACCAGCGCAGCATTGTACTTCGGGAAGAATGCGCGATCATCGGCCAGCAGGACCAGGTCCAGCGCTGGGATCCGGCCGTCGGTGGCCGCGACCGAACCGAACGTGCACTGGCGGGCATCGGCGGTCGCCTGGAAGACTACGGCGTCCTGGACGATCCGTTTGGTCACCTGGCTCTCGTCGATACCGTAGGCGCGGGCCATCCCCGGGTAGCCGTCCTGGCGCACATTGAATTCGGTGCCGACGCAGGTGGCGGCCGCGGCCGGGTCGGTGGCGACGAGTTCGGCGTACTCCGACAGCGACCACACGCCGGTGCTTTCGGCGGTGCGCCGGGCGGTGGCCAGTGCGTAGGTGTTGTTCATCGGCGCCATCGCCGCCCAGGTCATCCCGTGGGCCGCGCGGTCGGCGTCGCGGACCGCCTCGAACTGGCCCTGTTCGTCCGGGACCGGTGTCTCGTTGCCCAGATAGTTGACCCAGCCTGTGCCGGTGTAGTCGTAGGCGATATCGATCTGCCCACTGAGCTGGGCATCACGCAAACTGTTGGAACCCTGGATATTCGTCAGATCGCGCACCTCGGCACCGGCCGCGACCAGCGCGAATTCGATGATGTAGCCGAGTATCTGCTGTTCGGTGAAATCCTTGGACCCCACCGTGACGGGGACACCCTCGAGCGCGGGCACCGGCCGGATACTGCCGGGACCCACCCGCAGCGGTACCGCACTACCGGATTGCAGGCCGCAACCCGCGAGCAGTACGACCCCGGCGAGCAACAGGACACACAGCATGCGGAGCCGGCCGGTCCCGCGCAAGGTCTGCATCGAAACCCGGCGCGCGCTCATCGCAGCCCCCTCGGCCCGAGCATGCGTTCGGCGACGGCGCCCAGCCAATCCACCAGCAGCGCCAGCGCGACCGCCAGCACCGCCCCGACGACCAGGGTGACGTTATCGCGCAGTTTGTATCCGGTATCGATGAGAATTCCGAGGCCGCCGGCGCTCACCAGGAACGAGAGGGTCGCGGTGCCCACCGCCAGGACCAGCGACGTGCGCAGACCGGCCAGGATATACGGGACGGCCAGCGGGAATTCGATGCGCCGCAGTACCGTCGCCGCCGACATCCCCTGTCCGCGCCCCGCATCGATGAGCAGCGGATCCACCTGCTGATAACCGAGGATGGTGTTGCGCAGCACCGGCAGCAGCGAATAGAACGCGATCGGTGCGACACCGATCCAGAACCCCGTGGTCCTGGTGGCGAGGTAGAACAGCACGATCAACCCGATGGCGGGCGCGGCCGCGCCGATATTGGCGATACCGACGAAGAACGGTGCGAGCCTTCGGTAACCGGGCCGGGTGAGCAGGGTGCCCAGCGGTACCGCGACGGTGATCACGATCAGCACCACCGTGGCGCTGATGAGCACATGCTGCCAGGTGACGGCGGCGATATTGCCCACGCTCAGGCTGGCCTGCTGGGTGACGGTGAGGTCGCGCCGTAACGCCCAGACCAGCACACCGGCCGTGAGCAGTACGACGAGGACCGGCTGGACGAGCAGCCGCGCGCCCTCGCCCCGTCGCAGCGCCGGGGGATTTCCGGTATCGGGTGCGAGTTGTGCCGTCATGCCGGTGCTTCCGTCGCCGCCGGCGCACCACCGTGCTCGGCGCGCAGTGCCGACAGGTGGGCGACGAGTGTATCGATGGTGATCAGGCCGGCGTATTCGCCGCGCGGCCCGGTGACCACACCGGTGGCGTTGCGGTCGGTGAGCAGTGCCTCCAGACCGTCCTGCAGCGTCGATGCCATGGACAGGGTTTCTCCGAGCGGGGTCCCGGCGTCGCGGACCGCCGGGGCGTGCGCGAGCTGTTCGGCCGAAACCCAGCGCAGCGGGCGCCGGCGGTCGTCGAGGACCAGCGCCCAGTCCTTGTCCGCCACCGCCGCGCGGGCGGTGCCGATCGAATCGTCCTCGGTGACGGTGGGGCAGTCGCCGAGTTCGACATCCCGGATACGGGTCAGCGTCAGCTGTTTCAGGGAGGCGTCGGCGCCGACGAAGCCGGCCACCGTATCGTCGGCCGGATCGGCCAGGATCGCGGCCGGGGTGTCGTACTGCAGGATGCGGGAGTGTTCGCCGAGGACCGCGATCCGGTCCCCGAGTTTGACCGCCTCGTTGAAATCGTGGGTGACGAACACGATCGTTTTGCCCAGTTCCGCCTGCAACCGCAGCAGTTCGTCCTGCAGCAGCCCGCGGGTGATCGGGTCGACCGCACCGAAGGGCTCGTCCATCAGCAGTACCGGCGGATCGGCGGCCAGCGCCCGCGCCACCCCGACCCGCTGCTGCTGGCCTCCCGACAACTGCCGCGGATAACGCCGCCGGTACGTGCCCGGGTCCAGGCCCACCAGCTCCAGCATTTCGTCGGTGCGCGCGGCGATCCGCCGGCGGTCCCAGCCGATGAGGCCCGGAACGGTGGCGATATTGCGGGCGACCGTCATATGGGGGAACAGGCCCGCCTGCTGGATCGAATACCCGATCCCGCGGCGTAACCGGTCCGGATCCATCGTCGCGGCATCGCGGCCGTCGATCGTCACCGTGCCGGAGGTGGGTTCGATCAGCCGGTTGATCATCCGCATGGTGGTGGTCTTCCCGCAGCCCGAAGGCCCCACCAGAACCACGATCTCACCCGCCGGAATGGTCATCGACACCGCGTCGACGGCCGGATGCGGCTGGCCCGGATAGTGTTTGGTGACAGCGTCGAGCACGATCTCGACACCGGAAACCGCCGATGTGCCGGTGGCGGTAGCAGTATCAGTCACGGATCCCCCTCGGAACGGTGAAACGGCCGACGAGCAGGAAGATCCCGTCGAGCAGTAGGGCGAGTACGACGATGAGCACCGTGCCCGTCAGCGCCTGCGGCACCGCGTTCGGGCTGCCGAGCCGGGCCAGACCCGAAAAGATCAGATTGCCCAGACCCGGCCCCTTGGCGTAGGCGGCGAGGGCGAGAATGCCCATGATGAGCTGGGTGCTGACCCGCATCCCGGTGAGAATCGACGGCCAGGCCAGCGGAAGTTCCACCGCGGTGAGCACCCGCAACCGGTTCATCCCGACCCCGCGCGCCGCATCGACGACCGCCGGGTCCACCGCCGACAGACCCACCAGGGTGTTACGCAGAATCGGCAGCAGTGCGTACAGCACGAGGGCGATCACCGTCGGCACGACACCCAGCCCGAAGATCGGGATGAGCAGGCCGAGCAGCGCGAACGACGGCACGGTGAGAATGGTGCCGGCCGCGGCGGTGGCGGCCGCGGAGCCGATCGGGCTGCGGTAGACCAGCACACCGATCAGCACCGCGATCGCCGTCGCGATCAACAGTGATTGCAGTACGGCCGAGACGTGCAGATACGAATCCACGAAAAGCTGATGGCGACGCTCCACCACGAAGGTCCACAACGTGTCCAGGATCAGACCTCCACCTGTCCGGTGCGACCAGGCTGTCGCGGCCTCGCCACGACCGGACCGGGTACCGGCGCGGCGCGTCGCCGGCGAAAGCATACGTGGAACCGGCTTCTGCGCGCCGCGCACACCGGGTCCGCAGTGAGGGATGCCCATTCGCCACAAGATCGAAACCCGGGCGAGGAATCGCTCGTCGCGGGGTCGGCCCGGCCACCTGTCAGCGGGTGCACTGTGCGGGCTGATACGAGAGGAACGAACCGGCTCTATCTCATCCGTCCCCGTCGGCCGGCTGTCGCCGGGCCCGCCGACTGTTGGGAAGTAGCGCAACGTCGAGCCCGCCGGCCGCGAGCAGGCTCGGCGGCGAAACGGCCCGAGTGCGCCGCGGTAATGCCGCGCCAGGACCGATGCCCAGGCGCGGCGAGGGACTCATCGGCCGTCGTTCTCGGGGGATTCGGGCTCGTCCGGGCGTCGCCCGGTCAATCGCCGGTAGCCGACGACTGCGGCGACGAGGATCGCGATCCCGATGATCACGAGTATCTCCATGGGGGGCGCGTACCCGGCAACACACAGCTGAATCAAGCGCGGGCCGGCTCTCCGTTCGGTACCGGACGTGTTCAACCGGGCGAACGGGGCCGTCCAGCCCTCCCAAGGTGTGGCGGCGTGCGCTGCGGCCGCAGGCCCAGGGGCGGCGGGGGCGCGCCGGATCAGCCGGCCACGACCCGGATCTGCGCCAACTCGGGGTCCGAGGCGTCGGGCAGATTCATCCCGTGATCGTGACCGGTGCGCAGATACTCCAGCACGCCTTCCTCGAGCCGTTCGCCGGGGATCACCGCGGGGATGCCCGGCGGATACGGGGTGAGCTGTTCGGCCACGATCCGGCCCGCCGCCTTGCCTATCGGCACCATCTCGGTGGGGCCGAAGAACGCATCACGGGGCAGCATCGCGGTCTCCAGCAGCAATTCGTCCGGTTCGGGGACGTGAATCTTCTGCGGTGTATCGCTCGGGCTTGCTTGCGCCCGCCACTCGTTCATCGCGGTCACCAAGGTATCGATCGTCTCCGCGTTGTCGGCGAAGGACAAGCTGGCCAGCAGCCGCCGATGATCGCTGAGCCCCATATCGATCCGGCGATGATTGCGTAGCCAGGCGTCGGCTTCGTACCCGCTGACCCCGGTTTCGGAGATATCCATCAGCACCTGCAGGCGGTCGAGGTCGTGTGAGGCCTCGATTCCCAGCAGATCGTCCTCCATGACGTCGATCCCGGGGATCCGGCCGAGTTCGGTGCGGGCCTGCCGGGCCGTGCGCAATGCCTTGTCGAAGATATCGCGGCCCCGCTGCACCATCTGCCGGCGCCAGCCGTCGAGCGCGGTGTAGACCAGCACATTCGGGCTGGTGGTCATCAGCAGATCCGCGCAATGCCGCAGCCGCACCGGATCCACGAGCTCACCCTGCAGATGGAACACCGACCCCTGCTCGAACCCGGCGCCCATCTTGTGCACGCTCACCACACAGACATCCGCGCCCGCATCCATCGCCCAGGTCGGCAGATCGGGATGGAACGGCAGATGCGCACCCCACGCCTCGTCCACGATCAGCGGTTTCCCGCGTTCATGGCACACCCGGGCGATCCCTTCGATATCCGCGCAGGTGCCGTACGGGCTGGGGCTCACGATCAGCGCCCCCGCGGCGTCGGGGTACTTGTCCCAGGCCCGGCGAACCTGCTCGGGCGAGGGCGGATGGGTGAAATGGCGTTCGGTATCCCAGCGCGGTGTGATCCAGCGGGGCAGGACCCCGGAGAAGATCAGGCCGGCGACGATGGATTTATGGCAGTCGCGGGCCACGAGCAGACCCCCGTCGCATCCGCCGGCGACAGCCATCATCGCGGCCTTGACCGACAGCGAACTACCGCAGGTGGAGAAGTACGTGCGTTCCGCGCCGACCGCGTCGGCCATGAGTTCTTCCGCGTGCGCGAGATAGCCACCCTGCGACAACCGATCGTCGAGGCCCGGCGCCGCCAGCACATCCGCGGCGAATGCGTCCCGGCCGATCACAGCAAGTACGCGTTCGTCCGCACCACGGCCCTGCCGGTGCCCCGGGGGAGTGAACCCGTAGCGGCCCAGCCGCTGGTAGTCGGCGAGAGCGTCCAGCATCGGCGCCCGGGACTGGTCGAGACGCTTCCGGGCGCTGTCCTCCGTGCTCGTCTCCCGAGTTCCGTCCTCAGTGCCCACGCTGCTCCCGCAGAGTCGCTCCTTCACCTGTTTTCACCCGGCTGTGCGCGACGGCCACCATCGCAATACCGGCCACCAGGCAAACTCCGCCGCAGATACCCGCGATAACGGCCCAGCCCTCGAATCCGTAGCCGGCCGCGGTGAGGGTGAGCGCGACCAGCACGATGCCGATCGCGGTCACGATGATGCCCGGCCAGTTCCGGGCGACCTCGATGGACTCCCCGGCATGCGAGCGGGTGGTCCGCGAATCGTCGGGGAAACGGTGTTCGTACGGAATGTTGTGCGGACCGCTGCTGCCGGGGTGCGGTTGTGGGGTGCTGCCGCGCTGCGGGCCACTGCCGGGGTGCGGTTGGGGAGTGCTGCCGGGCTGCAGGCTGCTGCCGGGAGGCTGTTGTGGGGTGCTGCCGCGCTGCAGGCCACCGCTGGGGTGCGCCGGCGCGCTACTGGGTCGCTGTGGTTCGTCGGGTCCGGAGACCATGGTCATGTCCTTCCTGTCGACCTTCCGACCAGGGACTGCGGCCGGATACCCGCTCATCGCGGGTTGAATCACCGGTCTCGCCTTGCAGCGCCCCCTGCACGAGCAGAGTGATAGCAGGACGCTCGGGAGGCTGCTGCGCGCAGGCCCTCGCTCGCACCGAGACCGCCGGGGTGGTGGCAGGAGGCTCAGGAGGCTGCTGCGCGCGGGCCTCTCGCCACCTACACCGCGGGGGTGGCAGGAGGTTCCGGCGGTTGCTTGCGGGTCCCTCGCCCGCCGCTACCCCGGACTCGGCATCGACTCGTACGCCGCGGCCGTCACCACGGTCATGCGGGGCGGGCGGCCCGGATCAGGCGGAGGGGGTGGGGGTGGGTGCGTGGGATCCGGGACCGGCGGATGCGCCGGGTCGGGCGGGCGCCCGGGATCGGGCGGAGGCGGCGGTGGTGTGGGCCACGGTTCGGGTGGTGGTCGTCCGGGATCCGGTATCGGGGACGGTGTGTCCGGCTCCGGTTCGGGTGGCGGCCGTCCGGGATCCGGTGGCGGTGGCGGGGGAGTGGGCCAGGGGCCGGGGTCGGGTGGTGCGGGCTCCGGCGACGGCCGCGGGTCGGTATCGCGCATGATCTTCCTTCCAGGCGTCCTGCGCGTGGTTTGCTTCTTCGGCGCCGCGCTGCGGGCGCCGTTACCGGAACGCGGCTGTCCGGCCGGCATTCCGGTCGAAGCCTGCTCCGCGCAGCATCGTCGGCCCGTCGTCGTCCACGGGCACCGGAACCACCGGCCACCGGTTGAAGGCCGGTGGCCGGTGAGCGTGCCGGGGCGAGATCAGCTCAGGCGCTGGGCGAGCAGTGCTTTGGCCTGCTCGGCGCCCTTCTGGCTCTCGTGCTGGGCACGTTTGAAGAATTCGGCGATTTCGGCGTCACCGGCCCGCTCGGCGTCCCGGCTGTACACCTCCATCCGCAATGCGTTGCTCAGACATGCCTCGGTGAACCAGATGAGGTTGTAGTCCTTGTCCTTGGTGCCGGTGAACTGGCCGGTTTCCTGCTGGATGCTCATTACGGCCTCCTGTTCGCTTGTCCGCGCCCGGTGGCGGGCGCCTGCTGCCGACGGTGTCCCTACCGTCACCGCCGCCCTACCCGCCGCACCGACCGCGAAACTGCGGGTACGGCGGGATTGCGCGAACCGCCGGCTGCGGCGCTCACTTCCTGCGCCGGGCCGTTTCGCGGCGGTTGGATTTCTCGATGGCGGTGACGAGTTCGTCCTTGGTCATCTTCCACCGGCCGGTGATATCGAGCCGGCCCGCGACGTCGAGCAGATGCTGTTTGGAGGCGTTGGCGTCCACACCTCCGGCGCTGGTGCCCTTCGGGTTCGGGCCACCGCCGGCCGCGCGTTCATCGGACGGGCCCCGCTTCTTCTTCGGCTCCCAGTGGTCGCCGACCTTCTCGAAGCTGTGCTTGAGCGCCTCGTAAGCGACCCGATGCGCGCGTTGTTCGCTGCCGTAGGTCTGCAGTGCCGAATCGTGGGCCTTGGCGAAGGTGCGCTGCGCTTTCTCGTCCGAACGCTGCAATGTGCTCGGCAGTTCCGATTTCCGGACGCTGCCGCGAGCAGTCGTCTTCGGCATCGCGTACTCCTTCCTGGTCCTTGTTGTCAGGCGTTCCGGCGCGGACTTCGTGCTCTCGTTCCGGCCCGGATACCCGGCGGCTACCCGTTCGCGCGATGCTGAATCCGGTGCGCCGCCGAGCACGGCTCGGCCTCGCCGACCCTGGCTATGCTGCGGAGAAAGTTCACGCAGCGAACGCAGAGAAAGGCCTTCATGCCCCGCATCGCCAGCGCCACCACGGTCGACCGTGCCGCCCTGCTGGAATTCCTGCAATCCCGCCACCGCGGCGTCCTGGTCACCACCCGGTCCGGCGGGTCACCGCAGATATCCCCGGTGACCTGCGGCCTCGACCCACAGGGCCGAATCGTCGTCTCCACCTATCCCGGTCGCGCCAAGACCCGCAATATCCGGCGCGACCCGCGGGTGTCGATCTGCGTGCTGTCCGACGATTTCAACGAGGCCTATGTGCAGATCGACGGGCGCGGCGAGGTGATCGATATGCCGGCGGCGCTGGACGGCCTGGTCGACTACTACCGGGGAATCGCCGGTGAGCACCCGGATTGGGACGAGTACCGCTCGGCCATGGCCCGGCAGAACAAATCGCTGATCCGCATCACCATCGAACGCTGGGGTCCGATCGCCACCGGAGGTTTCCCGCCCGAACACGATCCGGCCGACTGAGCCGCCACCGGCGCTGGATCTCCGGCCCCAGGTGGCCCGCGGAGATGCCGCCGGTCGGCGTCGGTGATATACCGGCTGAGCGCTACCGGTGCCGGCGAGTCCGTTTCGAGGTGAAGCGCGGGAGGGAATCGGCCGATAGGTGCCGGCCGCGACTTCAGGAGTTTCGGGCCCCGATACGCCGGCCCGCCGCCCGCATCGCGGTGGTGTCGGAGGCGACGATCACCTCGGCGAACCGTGACCGGTAGTCGCCGAGATCCTCGCCCACCGAACCGACCACGGCGTACACCCGGGTATCGCCGGCCCGGGCAAGGATTGCCGAGATGATCTTCCCTGCGCGAGTCTGACCGTCGAGCCGGCCTTCCCCGACGACGATCGAGTCGGCGCCGGCGGCCAGCGTATCGAATCCGCCGGCATCCAGGACGTACTCGGCACCCGACCGCAACTCCGCGCCGTACTGCGCCCACATCCCACCGGAGAAGCCGCCCGCCGCGCCCGTGGCATCGACACCGGACGGGTCGCGCGGGAGCCGGCGCGCGGTATCGACGAGGCGGCGGGTCAGTAGTTCCACAGTCGCCGGGTCGGCGCCTTTCTGCGGGCCGAAGACACGGGCGGCGTCGACGTACCGGGTGGTGACATCGGTGAGCACGGTGATCGATGCGCCGCGCAGACCACCGCCGTCTTCGATCGCTGCGATGGCGCCGGTACCGCCGTCGGTCGTAGCCGAACCGCCCGCTGCGACCACGATCCGCCGGGCACCCCGGCGCGCGGCCGCCGCGACGAGCATGCCGGTGCCGTAGGTATCGGCGGTGACCGGATCACGCGGCCCGTCGTGCGAGGTGGTGACCCCACTGGCCGCGGCGAGCTCGACCACCGCGACCCCGTGGTCGGACAGGCCGATCGTAGCGGTACACGGCACGCCCCAGGGGTTGCGTGCCTCGACGGTCACCCGGTCCAGACCGAGCGGCTCGACGAGTACGTCCAGGGTGCCCTCGCCGCCGTCGGCGACCGGCAGCCGCAGCGCGCGGCCTCCGCTCTCCTCGACGCCGCGGCCGATGGCCTCGGCGACCTGCGTCGCGGTGTAGGTGCCTTTGAAACTGTCCGGGGCGATCAGCACGGTCACGACGGCGTCCCTGCGCAGCGCCGATAGACCGCGCCGGCGGCCCCGAACCGGCCGGTCCGGGGCCGCGTGTGGCCGGCCGATTCCGGGAGACGGCCCCACTCGTGGCCGCGTTCCGGCGAACCGGCGGCTCGGATCCTGGAGACGTTCATGGGGGTAACCCTATCGGCGCCGACACCCGGGCCACAGTCGGAGAACCCGCCTTACCGCGCGCGGCGGCCCGATTCACCGCGAAGCGGAACGCTTCCGGTGGGCGCCGGTGGTGCGAGCCGGGAGACGACGTGGTTTTCGGCGCGCCCGGTCACCGCATCCATCGTGCCGAGATGGGCGGGCCGTGACAGGCTCCGGGCGAACGGTGCGCAACAGTGTGAGCAGGATGTGCCGCATGGAGAAACACCATGAGGCACACCACGGCGCGGAAGCCGCACTACCCGGCGGCCGATGCGATCACTCGGTCCGCTGCCTCAGCCGGCCGGAAGCAGCGCCGACGCCCGGTCGGCGATGGCGGTGCCGACCTCGGTGGTGGTGGCGGTGCCGCCCAGATCGGGGGTGCGCGGGCCGCCGTTTCCGAGGACATCGGTGACGGCCCGGTCCACGGCCGCGGCCGCGGTGTGCTCACCGAGGTGGTCGAGCAGCATGGCGGCCGCGAGGATCTGCGCGACCGGATTGGCGATACCCTGCCCGGCGATATCCGGGGCGCTGCCGTGTACCGCCTCGAACATGGAGGGAGCGTCACCGGCCGGGTTGATATTGCCGGAGGGCGCCAGGCCCAGTCCGCCGGTGACGGCGGCGGCGAGATCCGAGAGGATGTCACCGAACAGGTTCGAGCCGACGATCACGTCCAGCCGGTCGGGATGCAGCACGATTTCGGCGGCGAGCGCGTCCACATGCATCTGCCGGGTCTGCACCGCCGGGTAGTCGGCGGCGACCCGGTCGAAGATCTCGTCCCAGTACGGCATGGAATGGATCAGGCCGTTCGATTTCGTCGCCGAGCACAACCGGCCCGTGCGCTCGCTCGCCCGCTCGAAGGCGTAGCGGATGATCCGCTCACAGCCGACGCGGGTGAATACCGATTCCTGCAGGACGAATTCGTCGGGGCGGCCCGGGTTGTGCTTACCGCCGATCTCGGAGTATTCGCCTTCGGAGTTCTCCCGCACGATCAGCAGGTCCAGATCTTGGGCGGTGCGGTCGCGCAGGGCCGATTCGGTGCCGGGCAGCAACCGGACGGGACGCAGGTTGACGTACTGGGCGAAAGCACGCCGCAACGGGATCAGCAAGCCCCACAGCGAGATATGGTCCGGGACGCCGGGAAAACCCACCGCACCCAGCAGGATCGCGTCGAATCCCGAGAGCTGCTCCGGGCCGTCCGCCGGCATCATCGCGCCGGTGCGCAGATAGTTCTCGCAGGACCAGTCGAATTCGGTCCATTCGATACCGGGCAGTACCCGGTCGATGACCTTGACCGCCTCGGCGGTGACGTCGACGCCGATGCCGTCGCCGGGAATGGTCGCGATCCGATAGGAACTCACAGGGGCACTCCGATGTATTTGATTTCGAGGAATTCGTCGATACCGACCAGGCCGCCTTCACGGCCGAGACCCGATTCTTTCACTCCACCGAACGGGGCCGCCGGATTGGACACCACGCCCTGGTTCAGGCCGACCATCCCGGTGTCGAGGGCCTCGCTCACCCGGAGTCCGCGCCGCAGGTTCTCGGTGTAGACGTAGCCGACCAGGCCGTACGGGGTGTCGTTGGCTCGGTCGAGCGCCTCGTCTTCGGTATCGAAGGTGCTCAGACAGGCAACCGGGCCGAAGACTTCGGTATGGCAGATCAGTGCGTCGTCGGGCACGTCGGTGAGCACCGTTGCCGGATAGAAGTTGCCGGGGCCGTCGAGGGCCTCACCGCCCAGCAGGACCCGTGCGCCCCGGGCGCGGGCGTCGGCCACCAGTTCGGTCACCTTCGCCACGGCGTCGGTATCGATCAGGGGCCCGACGACGACTCCGGGTTCTGTGCCGGGTCCCAGCGGCAGTTGAGCCATTCGAGCGGTGAGCCGTTCGGCGAAATCGCCCGCCACGTGCCGGTGGACGAAGAATCGGTTCGCCGCCGTGCACGCCTGCCCGATATTCCGCATTTTCGCGGCCAGCGCGCCGTCGACGGCCGCGTCCAGATCGGCGTCGTCGAATACGAGGAAGGGGGCGTTTCCGCCCAATTCCATGGAGGTGCGCATGACGGTGCGTGCGCACTGCTCCAGCAGGGTTTTACCCACCGCCGTCGACCCGGTGAAGGACAGTTTGCGGGACCGGGGGTCGAGGATCAGGGGTGTCATCAGCGGGCCCGGGTCCGAGCTCGTCACGACATTCACCACCCCCGCGGGTGCGCCCGCCCGGTGCAGGATTTCGGCGAGCGCCAGCGTGCACAGCGGTGTCTGCTCGGCGGGTTTCACGACGCAGGTGCACCCGGCCGCGAGCGCCGGGCCGATCTTGCGCGCCCCCATGGCCATCGGGAAATTCCAGGGCGTGATGAGCAAACTCGGGCCCACGGGCTGTTTGGTGACCAGGAACCGCGAGCCGCCGCCGGGTGCGGGCATATATCCGCCGTCGAGCCGGACGGCCTCCTCGGCGAACCACCGGAAGAACTCGGCAGCATAAGTGATTTCGCCGCGGGCCTCCGCGAGCGGTTTGCCCATTTCGAGGGTGGCGATCAGGGCCAGGCGATCGGCGTCGTCGAGGAGCAGGCGATGGGCGCGCATCAGAATATCGCTGCGCTCGCGAGCAGGGGTCCGTGCCCACTGCGCCTGGGCTGCCGCCGCGGCGTCGAGCGCGGCCATCCCCTCCTCGGGCGTGGCATCGGCGACCGTACGCAGCTGCCGCCCGGTGGCCGGATCGGTCACCGCCATGGTGGCCGCGGCCGGACGCCACCGGCCCCCGATGAAGAGGCCGTCGGGTATGGACTCGACGGCAGCGCGTTCGGCGTCGGCGAGTGTCTCTTCGGTGAGCACGGCGACGGCTCCTCCCTCTCGGCGGCCCGGTCATACCCTGGGCTGAATTGTCGACAATCCTACAATAGTGCCGGCCTTGGTGTGGCAGTACGGAAAGTGTCTCTTCCGGCATGACGTCGATCACAGCGGAAGCAGTCGGTCTGCGTGGGGCGGCCACGGAAGTGCCGGTTCTCGGCGGCGTACGGCCGGTTGATGGCGGCGGCCGGGAATAGTGCGGCCCGAAAATCGATTGATCTCATGCGTAGCCGTAGGAAAGACTGGCGCGTCACCGATGAGCCGGATGGGTCGTACCCGTCTGCTTTCATATGTGGCCCGGGCCCGGTCGACGACGACCGCCCGATGCCACGCAGAGTTCGTTCACGACCCCGGAGGTAGCCGATGCCCGCACTGAAGTCTGTTCGCCGGGCCGGCGGGGGTACGCCCGCGGTGATCCAGCTGCTGGTGATCGCGACCTTCGTGGTGATCCTGAACGAGACCATCATGATCAACGCGATTCCGCGGCTGATGAACGACCTCGAGGTCACCGAACGCGCGGCGCAGTGGGTCTCCACCGCCTTCATGCTCACCATGGCCGCCGTCATCCCGGTGACCGGCTGGTTCCTGCAGCGGGTCACAACCCGGCGGGCCTACGCCATGGCCATGGGGATCTTCCTCGCCGGTACGGCGTTGTCCGCGGTCGCGCCGTCGTTCGCGGTGCTGCTGGTCGGGCGGATCGTGCAGGCGGGCGGTACGGCGGTGATGATGCCGTTGCTGATGACCACGCTGATGACGGTGGTGCACGAACGCGACCGCGGCCGGGTCATGGGCAACGTGACGCTGGCGATTTCGGTCGCGCCGGCGATGGGTCCGGTCATCTCGGGTCTGGTGCTGCAGGTCGCGTCGTGGCGGTGGTTGTTCGTGCTGGTGCTGCCGATCGCGGGGGTGGTCACCTGGTTCGGTCTGCGCAGTCTGGAGAACGTCGGTGAACCGGAGGCCGGCTCGATCGACTGGTTCAGCGTGGTCTTCGCGGCACTCGGTTTCGGCAGCCTGGTCTATGGCCTGAGCCAGTTCGAAGCGGGCAGTGTCACGACCCCGGCGCTGATCACTGTGGCCGGGATCGTGCTCATCGGTTTGTTCGTGGGCCGTCAGTTGTGGTTGCAGCGCACGGGGACGCCGCTGCTGGATCTGCGAGTGCTGCGGGCGGCGACCTATGCCAAGGGACTGGTTCTCATGGCGGTGGCGTTCCTGGCGATGCTCGGTTCGATGATGCTGCTGCCGCTGTATCTGCAGAATCTGCGCGAGCTGTCGCCGCTGCTCACCGGCCTGCTGGTGATGCCGGGCGGGCTGGCCATGGGCTTGCTGGGGCCGGTGATCGGCCGGATGTTCGACCGTTTCGGCGGCCGCGTCCTGGTGATTCCGGGATCGATCGCGATCACCGCCGCGCTCGCGGGCTTCACCCAGATCTCGATCAGCACGCCGTACTGGCAGTTGCTCGGACTGCACATTCTGCTCATGATCGGGCTGGCCGCGGCCTTCACCCCGGTGTTCACCCTCGCGCTGGGCGCGCTGCCGGAGGATCTCTATTCGCACGGCAGCTCGATGCTGGGCACCCTCCAGCAGGTCGCCGCCGCGCTGGGCACCGCCCTGGTCGTGACAGTGATGGCGACCCGGGCGGGCACGCTGGAGGACGGTGGCGCCGATGCGGTGTCGGCACAGCTGGGCGGGATGCAGTGGGCGTTCGCGGTCTCGGCGGCGCTATCGCTGGTCGTGATCGTCATGGCGGTCCTGCTGCCGAACAGGTCCAGCGCACCGGATGAGGACGATATCGACGAGAAGGCCGAGGCGGAGTTGGTCGAGGCCTGATCGTCCCCGTTCGGGCACATTTTCGGCACTGGGCGTCATATTCTTGCGGCGAGAGCCGGATCGACAGTGACGGAGATGGTCATGGGGACACTGGACGGCAAGGTCGCGTTCATCACCGGGGCCGGTCGCGGTCAGGGGAGAAGCCACGCGGTGCGCTTCGCCCGGGAAGGTGCCGACATCATCGCCGTCGACACCACGGCGGAGGCGAAGAGTGTGCCCTACTCCCTGGCGACCGCCGAGGATCTGGCCGAAACGGCTCGCCTGGTGGAGGCCGAAGGGCGGCGGATCCTCGCCCGGGACGCCGACGTCCGTAATCTCGCCGCCCTGACGGCCGCCGTCGACGAAGGGGTGAAGGCACTCGGCCGCCTCGATATCGTGGTCGCCAATGCCGGCATCTCCAGTCCCGCGCCGACGCTGGGCATGAGCGAGGACACCTGGCAGGAGATGATCGATATCAACCTGACCGGTGTCTGGAAATCACTGAAGTCGTCGGTGCCGCATATCGTCGAATCCGGGCACGGCGGTTCGGTCGTCATCACGAGTTCGGTGGCGGCGATGGTGGCCCAGGAGAACATCGCGCACTACGCCGCCGCGAAAGCTGGTCTGGTGAGCCTGATGAAGGTGCTGGCCAAGGAGCTGGCCCCGCACAGCATCCGGGTCAATACGGTCCACCCGGGCACGGTGGGCACCGATATGGTCTACAACGAATCCACCTATCGGCTGTTCCGGCCGGATCTGGAGAACCCGGGCCGCGCCGATTTCGAAGCGATGGCGGGGAAGATGAACCGGTTGCCGGTGACCGCCCTCGAACCGGAGGACATCACGAACACGGTGCTGTTCCTGGTATCCGATGCCGCGAAATACATCACCGGCACCACCCATATCGTCGACGCCGGGAACGCGCTGTAGAACGCCGGGATCGGGGCGGGGGCGACCGCGGCGTAGATTCGGCGTATGTCCAGGGATGACGGCGGGGCGGCCGCGAACCATCAGCCGCTGCTGGTGCTGGTGAAGATCACCGAGATACTCGACGCCTTCTCGCTGGCACGGCCGTCGCTGACCTTGGGAGAGATCCAGCAGGCCACCGGTTTCCCCACCTCCACGGTGCAGCGGCTGGTGACGAATATGGTCGCGCAGGGGCTGCTGGATCGCGCGGGCGACCAGATCCGGATCGGGCTGCGGATGAGCTATTGGGCGGCGACAGCGGTGAAAGGGCTGGATCTGCTGTCGATCGTCGACCCGGTCCTGCGCGAGATCCGCGACGAGACCGGGGAGACGGCGTGTGTGTTCCGGGCCGAACACGGTTTCCGGGTATGCGTCGCGATCGCCGAGACCCGGCACGCCCTGCGCCGGGACATGTACGTGGGAAAGATCATCCCGCTCTACGCCGGATCGGCGGGCCGGATTCTGCTGGCCTGGAATCCGGACCTCGCCGAGCAGGTGCTGTCCGCACCTCTGGAACCGCTCACCGAAGGCACGGTGACCAGCCCGGCGGGCCTGCGCACACTCATCGCGCAGGCCAAGGCCGACGGCTACGCGATCAGCGCCGGCGAACGCGAGGATTCCGCGTCCGGGCTGTCGGCGCCGGTGTTCGACGCGGCCGGGAAAGTGGTGGCGGCGTTGACGATCAGCGGCCCGACGATCCGGATGCCGCGCGAACGGTGCGAGGAATGGGTGGATCTGCTCGTCGGCTACGCCGAGCAGATCACGCGCACCCTCGGGGGCCGGATCCCCGCGTGAGGCCCCATCGGGATATGTTTGCGCCCGAACCGGTCCCGGTGCTGTGCGGTCGGCTGGGGCCACATGCAGCGTGGCGGCGGCCGGGCGGCGGAGGCGGTCGTTCTCAGCGGGCGAGCGCCTCCGGGTTGACCGGATGAGGCGGCAGTTCCCCGCGCGCCATCGCGATCGCGTTCTCCGCGCAACGCCGGGCCATTTCGGAGCGCACCGGGACGGTCGCACTGCCGACATGGGGGAGCAGCACGGTATTCGGCAGTTCGGCCAGCCCGGGTGCGAGTCGCGGCTCGTCCTCGTAGACATCGAGTCCGGCGCCCGCAATGGCCCCGTCCTGCAGGGCCGCCACCAGCGCCTGCTCGTCGACGATCGGCCCGCGGGCGGTATTGATCAGGATCGCCGAGGGTTTCATCGCGTTCAGAACGCCGGCGTCGACGAGGTGGCGGGTCTGGTCGTTCAGCGGTACGTGCACCGAAAGGTAGTCGCTGGTCTCGACGAGTTCCGGCCAGGACACGTGGCGGACCTTGCCGGCGAATTCACCCAGTTCCTCTTCGCTCACCGGGCGATCACCGGGGGGCCGCGGGCAGAACGCGACCGTCATCCCGAATGCCAGGGCCCGCCGGGCGGTGGCCCGGGCGATCCGGCCGAAACCGGCCAGTCCCAGCGTTTTCCCGCTGACATCGTGGCCCAGGAGCAATTCCGGTTCCCAGCCGTGGAATTTCCCGGCACGGACGAACGCATCGGCCTCGACGCACCGCCGGGCGACCGCCAGCATCAGCAGGAGGGCGATATCCGCGGTGGCATCGGTGAGCACACCCGGGGTATTGCCGACGACGATGGAATTCGCTGTGGCCGCCGCGATGTCGATATTGTTGTAGCCCACCGCGAAATTGCTGATCCCGGCGATTTTCGCGCGGTCCAGCAGGGGGGCGTCGAACTCGTCGCGCAACTGGGCCACCACCACCCGGTAGTTGCCCGAGGCGCACGCATCCGCCAATTCGGTGCGGGTCAGCCCGTTCTCGGCAACCGTCACCGTTCCCGCCGCTTCGAGCAGGCCCATACCAGGACCGGGCAGCGGGGTCGTGACGAGGAAATCGGTGGCCGTCACGCGATCACCCATTCGAAGGCGCGGGCTTCCGAGCGTGCACCCTGGTCGGTTTTGGAACGGTTGGGTTCGCCGAGTTCGGCGAGCATCCGTTCACTGATATCCACCATCCGCGCGAGGGTATCCGGGGTGAGCCAGTCCGGGCGGGTGGCGAACAGGATGTCCTCGCTGGCGGTGTTACCGCTGGCGCCGGGCGCGAACGGGCAGCCGCCCAGACCACCCAGGCAGCCGTCGACCATACCGGCGCCCGCATCGATGGCCGCCAGCGTATTGGCCACGCCCAGCCCCCAGGTGTCGTGGCCGTGGAAGACGATCCGGCGGTCCGGGGTGGTGCTGCCGACTGCCCGGATGAGCTGGGAGACCTGCGCCGGTACGGCCTGGCCGAGGGTATCGCAGATGACGATATCGGCGGCGCCGTCGGTGCGCGGGTCGGCGGCGATACCGAGCACGCGCTCCGGATCGACCATGCCCTCGATCGGGCAGGTGAACGAGGTCGCGATACAGAGCTGGATGACGCCGCCGCACTCCCGGGCGAGCTCCACGGCCCGTGGCATGGCGGCCACACTGTCCTCGGTGCTGCGCCCGATATTGGCCTGGTTGTGCGAATCCGACGCGGAAAAACAGTATTGGAAGTTCCGCGCTCCCGCGGCGGCGGCCTTCTCGATATGCCGGGGCGTGGCCACCCACACCCAGCATTTCTCGAGTTCCTCCGGCGTCAGCTCGGCGATGACCTCGAGCGTATTGGCCAGCGGCGGTACGAGGTCGGGGCGTGCCATGGAACCGATTTCGAGTTCCGGGACACCCAAGGCGAGCAGTTCGCGGGCGATCTCCACCTTGCGCTCGGTCGGCAGCATCTTTCCGGTGAGCTGCAAACCGTCGCGCAGCGTGACATCGCGCAATCGCGCGGCCGGTGTGTAGGTGAAGGTCATACCGCAACCCCTGTTTCGGCCGTGCCTGTGACGGCATCGATTTCGTCGTCGGTGAGGCGCAGCACCGATGCGAGTACCTCGCGCGTGTGTTCGCCCAGGTCGGGTCCGATTGTACGGATCGGCAGGGAGGCGCCCCCGATCACCGGGACGATGCCCGGGAAGCCGACGGTGGTGGGTTCGGCGGCGCCGATGTCGACCGGGAACTGCTGGATCATGTTCCGGGCGGCGTACTGCTCGTCGGCGCAGATATCGGCGGCGGTGTAGATCGGCCCCGACGGGACCCCGGCCTCGTCCAGGGTTTTCAGGGCTTCTTCGCGGGTGTGCCGTACGGTCCAGTCGGAGATCGCCGCATCGAGTTCTTCGCGTCGGCGCCAGCGGCCGGCGTTATCGCGCAGATCCGGGTCGGCGGCGAGGTCGGGGCGTTCGATGATCTCCATATAGCGCTGGAAGATTCCGTCGCCGTTCCCGGCGATGATGATGCTGTAGCCGTCGCTGCAGGGGTAGGCGTTCGACGGGGCGATACCTTCCATCCGGCCGCCCACCCGCTGCCGCTCGATCCCGTAGGCGAGGTAGTCGGGAACCAGCGATTCCATCACCGACAGGATCGATTCGTTGAGCGCCACGTCGATGATGCGTTCCGGCAGCGGTATCGGAGAAGTACTGCGGGCCCGCTGGAACAGCGCCATCACCGTGCCGAAGGCGGCATAGATACCGGCGATGGAATCACCGATGGAGACCCCGGTGCGTACCGGCGGCCGGTCGGGATCGCCGACCAGCTCGCGCAGCCCGCCGACCGCTTCGGCCACGGCGGCGAATCCGGGGCGCGCGGACTGCGGGCCGGTCTGGCCGTACGCGGAGATCCGGGTGAGCACCAGATCTGGGCTCACCTGCTGCAGCTCCTCGGGGCCGAGCCCCCATTTCTCCAGCGTCCCGGGCCGGAAGTTCTCCAGCAGCACATCGCATTCGCGGGCCAGGTCCAGAACGAGCGCTCGGCCCGCTTCGGTCTTCAGGTCCAGCACGATGGATTTCTTGTTCCGGTTGATCGTGCGGTACAGCATGGAGGTATCACCGTCGTACAGCCGCCACCGGCGCAGTTCGTCGCCGGTGACCGGCCGTTCGACCTTGATCACCTCGGCGCCGAAATCGGCGAGCATCCGGCCGGCGGTCGGTGCGGCGATGTAGTTGCCCAGTTCGAGGACGCGGATACCGGCCAGCGGGCGAACAGCCTCGTTGCTCATATCTTCCTATCGTTGCGGGTCAGAGAACCAGGCTCAGCGGCATGATGAGCAGGATCGCCACCACCGAGGCGATCGAGACACCGACCGAGCAGGATTTCAGGGTGCCGCGGGTGGTCTGGCCCATCAGGGACTGCAGCAGCCAGAAGGTGTTGCTGGTGACGTGCACGGCGAACAGCGAACCGGCACCGGCGGCCAGCGCGATGAGCACCGGATCGATTCCGAGGGCGGGCGCGACCGGGGCGAGGATACCGGCGGCGGTGATCGCCGAGATCGTCACCGAGCCGACCGCGATATGCAGGACGGCGGCGATCACCCACACCATCAGCAGCGGCGCGGCCGTGCTCGCGGTGAAGTATTCGCCGAGGATATCGCCGAGCCCGATGGCGGAGATGGTGGCCGCCAGCGAACCGCCGACACCGGTGAGGATGAGGATCTGGCCGCTTTCGCTGAAGCCGGTGGCGATGGACCGCTGGACGCGTTCGATCCCGACGGCGCGGCGTCCGACGAGACTGGTCCCGACCAGGCCGATCAGCAGGGCGATCACCGGGGTCGACAGGAATTCGATCACCGGGTTGTGCATCTCGGCGACATCGAGGATCGCGCCGACGGCGATCAGGACGAGCGCGGTGCACAGTGGCGCGAACAGCAGTGGCAGGGGAGTCTCGGTGCGAGTCCCGGCCGTGGTTTTGGTGGCCACACCGCCCGCCGCGGACTCGGCCTCGTCGTCGCCCGGGTGCGGGTCGACCGGTTGCTGTTGCTCGTCACGTTCCTCGTTCCACCAGCCGCGGTCGAACAGGAAACACATCACCGCCACCGCGATCGCCACCGTGGGGATCACCAGAACGAGCCCGAAGACCAGCATTTTGCCCAGGGGTACACCGAGCAGGCCGGCCAGCGCCAGCGCCCCGACCCCCGGCACCGTCAGCACGATGCCGCATTCCCCGCCGATGGCCAGGGCCGTCGCCATCTTGGCGGTGCCCTTCTTCCCGATCTTCGCGGCGGTACTGCGCGCCAGCGGGGCCGAGATCACCATGAGCACGTCGAGGTAGATCGACTGCAGGAAGGTCGCGAGTGTCAACGACATCGCGTACGGCATCCGGTCGGCGCCCAGCAGCCGGACCAGCGCCCCGACCAGGCGTTGGATCGCACCGGTTTCCTGCAGCATGGCGCCCATCAGTACACCGAAGGCGACCAGCAGGCCGACCTCGGCCATGATGTCGCCGAAGCCGGTACTGATGGTTTCGACGGTTTTCGTGACGCCCAGCCCGGAGGTGAGGCCCAGGTAGGCCGCGCCGATCACCAGCGATACCACGGGATTGATTCTGAACCGGGTGATCAGCACGACGACAGCGAGGATCGCGGCCGCGGTGTTGAGCATCGTTGCAAGGTCTGACATGTGCTTGTTCCCATCGAGTCGCACTCGGGTGAGTGCTGGTCCCGCGCCGGACGCGAGGCAAAGTTTGCCGTGACTCAGGCCACAGCGCGCTCATATTATGAGCAGAGACTCACGATATAAGCAAGAATTGCTTCAGTCGGGAGTGGATCGATAGCTGGGCCCCGGTCACGGACGGCCGCGAGGATCCCGGATTCGGCGTACTCGGGTTGTTGTTCGAGTCCGTCGGGGTCGCGCCGGATCCGGCGCGCGCTCGACCCCGATCGAGCTACCCGACAGGTTGGGCCCTGAACGGTTACTCGATCCGGCCGTATGGCTCGACAAGTGGCAGCCGCAGCTGCGGATCAGCTGAGGCTCGGTTCGGCAACCACGGGGCCGGCTGTTGTGTGGCGGTTACGGCTGTAGACGTGAGTCGACGGGCCGCTTCAGGGCGGTGAGCAGTTTCGCGCGGTCCTCGGGCGAACCTTCCCACTTCTCGTCGTCTTCGACCAGTTGGGCGAGGCTGCGGAACACCACGTCCAGCAGGCCGGGGAACCGGGTGTGCAAATCCTCGTAGCGCAGCCGGACGAGTCTGGTGCGGCCGGTGATCGTGGTGCGGGTGATCCCGGCTTGTCGCAGCACTCGGTAGTGGTGCGACAACGTGGACTTGTGCAGTTCGATATTGCGGCCGAGATCGCCGCAATTCTCCCCTTCGTCGCAGGCCAGGCAGGCGACCAGCTCGAGCCGGACCGGATCGGACAGGGCGTGCATGACGGTGGCCAGGTCCAATTCGCCCGTTTCGGGGTGCGGTAGCTCGGCGGGCATATGCCACCCTCCTCCACTCGCTTGACAGTTGGATGATCGTACAACAATGATTGTTGGAAATAATTCCAACAATCAGGGAGTGTGGAATGTTCGAGGTATCACCCACGCCTGTCGCAATACTCGGGCTGGGATCCATGGGTTCGGCAATCGCGAAAACTCTTCTGGCGGCAGGCCATCCGACGGCGGTATGGAATCGGACCCCGGCAAAGTCCCGGCCCGTGCTCGACCTCGGCGCACGCGGTACCTCGTCGGCTGCCGAAGCGGTCGCGTCCGCTCCGCTGATCGTCGTATCGCTGCTCGATGACGACGCGGTGGGGGAGGCGCTGGCCGAAGCCGGTCCGGCACTGCGTGAGCGCGTGCTGGTGAACCTCACATCGTCGACTCCGGAGCAGTCGAGAGCCCGCGCCGAATGGGTCACGCGCCATGGCGCGGAGTACGTGGACGGCGCCGTCTTGGCGGTACCGCAGGACATCGGGACACCGGAGGCGCTCCTGCTGTATTCCGGGTCCGGCAGCGGCTTCCGCAGCGCGGAGCCGGTATTGCGCGTGCTTGCCGGTCAGGGGAGATACCTGGGCGCGGACTACGGCCGGGCCGCGGCGTTCGACGCCGCACTGGTTTCGGTGTTCTGGTTTTCGTATATCGGTGTGGCCCTCAGTATCTCGCTCGCCGAGGCCGAGGGGGTGAAGGGTAGCGAACTGGTGCCGTTCGTGCCTGCCCTGGTCGGGTTGGTGCCGCAGTTGATGGCGAAAACCGCCGAGCAGGTCGCCGCCGGGCACTACCCGGCCGATGACACGTCCATCGCGTCCGCGTACGCCGCATCGGCGACGCTCCGCGAGGTGATCGCGCGCCACGGCATCGACACCGGTGTGCTCGACGCGACGAACGATCTGTTCCGCCGCGCACTGGATGCGGGATACGGGGCCGACGGGCTCGCCCGGCTGGTGCCCGTGCTATCCGTACCGCGCTAGCGCTGGTACCGGGCGCCCGCCGGTGTACTCGCCGGCCTGAACGCCCGGCCTCATGCGATACCTGGGTGGCCCGCGCCGCGGTACGGTTCGCTCATCGGGGCATCGGTGGTTGCCGGGCGCGCGCCGAAGTCCGAACGCCTTCGGTCCCGGCGCCGAACGGGTCTGTCATGTCCCCGCGTCACCGGGGCGCTCGGTGCGGTCGACGCGCTCGTTGACCAGGTCGTCGTCGTCCGCGGGCGGTTCGGGATCGTGCCATTCCTCGGCCCGGCTGGATCGGTTACCGCGCAGCGTGCCCTCCATTTCGTGGGCGAGTTCGTCGTCGCGGGCCGGACCGTGCTTACTACTTCCTCGTTCCATCGTGTCCTCCTGCCTCGGGCGGCGGGGTTCAGGTATGCCGCAGCAGGGCGCCGACGCCCTCGCTGGGGGCGGTGTCCGCGTCGACCGGGGTGATTGTTCCGCCGCGTACCAGGACACCCACCGGTAGTGCTTCGTCGGCCCGGCAGGTCTGCGCGGCCGTTTCGGACAGGGCGCCGAGCGCGGCCGGGTCGCGGACGGGTTCGGGATCCAGCTGTACTGTGCGGTCACCGAGGGCGGCGGCGTTGATCAGCAGATTCTCGGTATTGGCCGCCAAGAGCGCCGAAACCGTCGCGGAGAGTCCGGCGACGGCGGGTCCGTCGTCGCGGCCGCGGGCCTGGTCGAATCGCGCGACCGTTTCGTCCCGTACCTCACGCGCCTCGGCGGTGATGAGTTCGCGGACGTCGTCATCGAATCCGCCGGTATCGGTGCCGGCCGCCCGGCCACCGGATTCGACCTCCACGACGCGGGCCGGCACCGAGCCGAGTGCCCGGCGGACCTCGGCGCGGGCGGTGACATCACCGGCCAGCACCACGATCCGTGCCCGGATGCGTTCGGTCAGGCGCTTCAGCTCCGCGGCGATATCGTCGGCATTGCGCCGGACGGTTTCCTCCACGCGCCGCTGCATCGACAGATGCGACCAGCCGCCGCCGTGGCGGACCTTGTGCACCGGATGCCCCTCGCCCTCCACGGTTTCGCCGACCACATTGCCCCCGTCGTCGACCCCGTACAGTTCCGACCCCACCTTGTCCACCACCGCCACCGCGTGCGGCACCTCCTCGGTTTCGCATTCGATGAGCGGCAGCAGATAGGGCAGCGGCGAGACCCGGACGATCTCCGGCTGGACCGGCCGGGGCAGACGCCGGTCGATCAGCACTCGTTCGGAGTCGGCGATCAGGACGCGGCCGGCACGTCCCGGTTCGGGTGCGCTGCCGGTGACCGCCGCCGCGAGGGACTGGATCATTCCCTCCGTGGCGCCTGCGGCCTCGAGGCGTTCGGCGAGGGCCCGCCAGCGCAGGGTGCGCTGCTGCTCGGCGTCCTCCGTGTCGTGCTGGGCGTCGATGTACAGCGAGGCGAACGGGCCAGGTCGCTGCGCTACTTCTCGGATCGTCATATCAGCCACGTGAGGGCGCGTACCCGGCGCGGCCGGATCGAATCGTGGCGTCCGGAATCGATCTGCGGCCGCCTTGGAAATATTGTTCGAACAGGGATATCAGCCCGGCTGGGCGGTCAGTTTGCGCAGCGGTTCGTCGAGTTCGGTGCGGAAGAAATCCAGAAACCCGTCGGGGTCGGGGCCGGCGTTCTGCATGACCAGATGGTCGAATCCGGCGTCCACGAACGGCTGCGCCACGTCGAGGTAGCGCTGCGGGTCCGGGCCACAGGCGAACTTCTCCAGGATGTCCTGTTCCCGCACGGTGGCGGAGGCGGCGGCGAAATTCACCGGGTTGGGCAGTTCGCTCATCACCTTCCAGCCCGTCATCGCCCAGCGTGAGGTCTCGTGGGCGGCGCGGGCCGCGGTCTGTTCGTCGGATGCCCAGGCCATCGGGACCTCGGCGTAGCGCGGTCCGTCGCCGCCCGCCTCGCGATAGCCGGAGACGAGTTCCGATTTCGGTTCGGTGGCGAACAGGCCGTCGCCCAGTTCGGCGGCGATTCCGGCGGCCTGGGTACCGCCGGCGGCGACTGCGATCACCGGCGGCTCGTCGGGCAGATCGAAGACGCGGGCGTCGGAAAGTTGCAGGTGCCGGCCCTCGTAGGATCGGTATCCGCCCTGCCACAGCAACCGGATGATCTCGAGGGCCTCCCGTAGCAGCGCGTGCCGGCCGGCCACATCGACAGGGAACCCCTCCCCGACGACATGTTCGTTGAGCCGTTCCCCGGCGCCCACGCCGAGAGTGAACCGGCCGTCGGAGAGCAGGGCCACGGTGGCGGCGGCCTGCGCGATGATCGCCGGGTGATAACGCACGGTCGGACAGGTGACACCGGTGGCCAGCCCGATCCGCTCGGTTTCGGCGGCGATGGTGCCCAGGACCGACCAGGCGAACGGCGAATGTCCCTGATTGTCCAACCAGGGGTGATAGTGGTCGCTCATCTCGACGAAATCGAAACCGGCTGCTTCGGCGCGTACGGCCTGGCGGACCAGTTCGCTGGGCCCGAAGCCTTCGGCGGCCAGCTTGTATCCGATCTGCATGGTTCCTCCGGAAGCTGTAGTGGCGGGTGCGCACGGACAACGGTTGCGCGCAGATACCGGGCACGTGCGCGGTACCCGAGCGTTGGTGGGCGAAACGCGCGCCGGATCCCGCGCTACCCAGTCGCCGGTGGGCCGGGGTCGGCGCGGTATGGCAGGTACGGCAGACGGTCGGCGGCGGGGTCGATCCGGGCCAGGTGTCAGCACGGCCACGCTCGGGCCCGGGACGGGGGCCGGCTGTCCATCCGGCGCGATGTCACCCAGACGCTGCAATCGAACCCGGCCCGCGGATCAGGTCGGTCGGCTACGGCCGTCCTGTTGGGTGTGCGGGTAACGGTGGCGCGGTGGGCGTACCCGGCACGCGGATCGGGTCAGTCGGCCGCGGGAATCCGGTCGGGTGTGCGGGTGAGGGTGGCGCCGGCGGCGGTGGCGAGGTGGGCGAAGGCGATCGCGTCGTGGATCGCGGCGCCGCCTGGGTCGTTGTTGAAGTAGACGTAGATATCGTGCTCGCCCGGCCAGGCCTCGGTCAGTCGGTCGGTCCAGGTGTGCAGGGCCCGGCGGCCGTAGTGCGGCGGTGGGTCGGCGCGGCCGTGGTGCAGCCGAAGGTAGCCCCACTCGGTGGTACGCCACAGCGGTGTCACCGGCCGTGACCCGGCGTCGGCCCAGCACAGGGCGGCCTCGTTGCGTTCGAGGACGGCGCGTACTTCGGGGGTCCACCATGATTCGTGCCGTGGTTCGACCGCGACCCGGACTCCGGCCGGGAAGCAACGCAGGCACGCCTCCAGCAAGCCGGGGTCGCCGTGCAGCGTGCCGGGTAACTGCAGCAGCACCGGGCCCAGCTTCGCGCCGAGTCCCTCAGCGTGAGTGAGCAGCCGCGCCACAGGTTCGGCGGGGTCGCGCAGCCGTTTCATATGGGTCAGGAAACGGCTCGCCTTCACCGCGCAGACGAAATCGGCAGGGGTGCGATCGTGCCAGGCGGTGAAGGTTTCCCGGCTGGGCAGGCGATAGAAGGCGTTGTTGTTCTCGACGGTCGCGAAGTTGGCCGAGTAATGCTCGAGCCACAGTCGCTGCGGGCAGGTCTGGGGGTAGAACACCCCGCGCCAATCCCGGTACTGCCAGCCGGAGGTCCCGATATGCCACGGCATCGGTGTTACCGCCTGCCGTGGCCGGCCGGGGGGAGCCGGCTACGGGACCGGGTCGTCGTCACAGGGAGCGACTACCCCGGAACCGGTAGTGCATTCCGGAGCGGGCCCATGCAACCGTCGGTCGCCTCCGTGACGGTGTCGGTCACGTCAGCGCGGGACGGTTCAGCCAGCGCAGCAGGGCCGCGGTGACCTCGTCCGGCTGCTCTTCCATGAGGAAGTGATCGGCATCCACCCGTATCAGCTCGGCGTCGGGTATCCGGTGGGCGAGCTCCTCGGCGGTGCGGATCGGGATGGCGGGGTCGCGGGTACCCCAGATGACGGTGGTGGGGCAGGAGATCTCGGTCAGCCGGGCACCCAGTTCGGGGCGCACCCGGACCTCGTAACCGGCCCAGAAATGCGTGTACCAGCGGCGGCCGTCGGGGGTGCGCAGCACCTCGAGGTAGCGCGCCAGCTGTTCCCGGTCGAAGCTGCCGTTGCGCAGATAACGCGCCAATCCGATCCGGTGGACCAGGTACACGGGCGGTGTGGCCAGCAGGCGCCGGGTCGGGCGGTGCCGGGAGCCGACGGTGAACGCGCCGAACAACAGTCGATACTGTGGCGTGAAAGTGCGGTGCGCTCGCGAATTCAGGATCGCCAGCCGCCGGACCCGATCGGGATGGCGCTGGACGAAACCGAGTCCGAGGAAGCCGCCGTAATCGTGACAGGCCAGATCGACCCGGTCCACTCCCAGAGCATCGAACATCCGCGCGATCCGGTCGACTTCGCTGTCGTAATCGCAGGACAGGGCGGTATCGCGGGCGGAGTCGCCCCAGCCCGGCCAGTCGGGGGCCAGTACTCGCCGGTGCGCCGACAGCGGGCCGATCTGATGCTGCCAGGCCCGATGCGATTCCGGCCAGCCGTGCAGCAGGACAAGTGGGTCGCCGGTACCGGCCTCGGCGTAGCACAGCCGGGCACCGTCGACCGTCGTCTCCTTCAGTTCCGGTGCTGCTGTCCGTTCGATCCGGTTCATGGTCATCGCTGCATGCCTTTCTCGTTCCCGGGGCAGACTGTGCCGAAAGAATCCCGGCGGCCAGGGGGGCCGACTCGTCACTGGCAGCTGAACTCTGCCGCTCCTCGATCCGGACCGGCACCGGAAGGGTGCCGCTATTCGATCCCGCGCCGGTATCGTCGCGCATATGACCCAGGTGGCACTTCCGGAAACGTGCGCTACGCCGGCCACTGCCCGGCTGTGGGTGCGGCTCGGTCACGCCGTCTATCTCGGGCCGGGGCTGGGGCTGGACGCGCATTCGACCGCCATCCCATCGCTCGGTATCGGGATCGACGCGCCGTTTCGGGTCCGCGTGGACGGGCGGCCTGATATCACCGCCCGCAGCTTCCTGTTCCGCGCCCGGACCACGCATCACGTGGTGGAGACCCGGGGCCGCATGCTGTTCTGTTTCTTCGACCCGACCAGCACCGCCCTGGCGCGCTGCCTCGGCGGAATGACCCGCCTGGCCGGGGATTATCCGTACGCGCACCGCCGCGAAGCCGATCTCGTGGCGCTGTGCCGGGAACCGGAGCCGGATATCGAGCGCCTGCTCGACCTGGCCAGTATCCCGCTGCCCACCCTCCGCGACGCCCGGATCGCCGCCGCTGCGAGCCGGATCCGCGCCGATCCGGCGCGTCCGCACCGGGCCGGGGAAACAGCCCGCGCCGCAGGGCTTTCCACCTCATACTTCCTGCGCACCTTCGCCGGGCAGACCGGGACCAGCTTCCGCCGCTACGTCCAGTGGGCACGGATGGTGCATATCGCCCGCGCCTACGCGGTCGGCCACGACCTGACCCGGGCGGCGACCGATGCCGGGTTCGCCTCCCCGTCGCATTTCAGCGATACGTTCCGGGCCATGTTCGGGCTCACCCCGACGGCCTTCCTGCGGATCGGCGGAGAACTGCGGATCATCGAGCAGTAACCGGCGCTGCCGAAACGGCCCCTCCGCAACCAAGCGCTTGCTACGATTCGCCGATGATCTCGACGGTCGTCTGGGGGACCGGCAATGTGGGTCGCGCCGCAATACGCGCGGTCGACGCCCATCCGGAGCTCGTACTGACGGCCGTGGTCGTCCACGATCCGGCCAAGCACGGGCGTGACGCCGGTGAACTCGCTGCGCTGGACCGGCAGCTCGGCGTCGCCGCCACCACCGATATCGAAGCCGTGCTGGCGGACAGCCCCGATGCCGTGGTCTATGCCGCGTCCGGCGATATCCGGCCGGCTGAGGCGCTCGCCGATATCGTCCGCGCGGTAGGCGCCGGTGCCGTAGTGGTGACACCGGCTCTGTACGCCCTCTACGACCAGCGCGGCGCACCGCCGGAAATCCGCGAACCGGTACTGGCCGCCATCGAATCCGGCGGCGGATCGCTGTTCGTCTCCGGCATAGACCCCGGCTGGGGCAACGATGTCCTGCCGGTGCTGATCAGCGGTCTCGGCAGCGTCGTCGATGTGGTGCGCTGCCAGGAGATCTTCGACTATTCGACCTACGACCAGCCCGATTCCGTCCGCTACCTGGTGGGTATGGGGCAGCCGATGGACCAGCTGCCACCCATGGTGGCGCCCGGTGTGCCGACCATGGTGTGGGGCGGGCAGGTGCGGCTCATGGCCCGCGCGCTCGGGGTCGACCTGGACGAGATCCGGGAAGACGTACAGCGACTGCCGCTCGAGTCCACGGTCGAGACCGCGACGATGGGTAGTTTCGCGGCCGGGACGCAAGGCGCGATGCGATTCGAGGTGCAGGGCATCGTGGCGGGGGAGCCGCGCATAATTGTCGAGCACATCACCCGGATCCATCCGTCCTGCGCTGCCGAATGGCCCGCCCCGCCCAACGGGTCGGGCGCGCACCGGGTGATCATCGAAGGGCGACCGCGTATCGAGGTCACCGTCGAAGCCACCGACGAGGGCGGCAACTACGCGGCCGGTGGTAACGCCACCGCCGTCGGACGCCTCGTCGGCGCCATCGACTGGCTCGTCGACGCCGCGCCCGGGCTCTACGACGCACTCGACATACCGCTGCGGCCGGCGGCCGGCAAGCTCGGAAGGAACAGCCATGCGAGTTGATATTCCCGAAGGTAAGGACCCCATCGGCTATGTGTGGGGCGAGATGGTGCCGGGTATCGGTACCGCCGCCTCGAAGTTCTCGCTGGCGGTCTACGAGCACACTACGCTCGGACTGCGCGAATTCGAGGCGGCGCGGTTACGGATCGCCCAGATCAACGGCTGCATCTTCTGCCTGGACTGGCGTACCGAACGCGACGGGCAGAAAGTGGAGGAAGGATTCGCCGACGCCGTGACCGACTGGCGCGCCGGCGCCGAACTCGACGACCGGACCCGGCTGGCCGCCGAATACGCCGAACGCTACGCCCTCGACCACCACAATCTGGACGAGGATTTCTGGTCCCGGATGACCGCGCACTACAGCCAGGCCGAAATCGTGGAACTGAGTATGTGCCTGGGTTCGTGGCTCGCGTTCGGCCGGCTCAATCATGTGCTCGGACTCGACGCGGTCTGTGTACTACCAGGGCATTCCGGCGGCGCTGCCGGCGCCCGGCCCGGCGCCTGACCCGGCACTGTTGAATTCGCCCGCGCTGGGTACGCGCGGGGTATGGAGAAACGCGACCGTATCGCCGATCCCTGGGGCGACCGGACCCCGTACGCCCCGGGAGACACCTGGCCGGTCCGGGTGGACAGTTATCTGGCCGACGGCGTGGACCCGGCGACCGTGCGCTGGGTGCCGTCGGCGTCGGTGCTGCACTCCAACGGCGACGCGCTGGATATCGCGGTCCGTGACGATCGCATCGTCGGGGTCCGGGGCCGGGGCACCGACCGGGTGAACCGCGGCCGGCTCGGCCCCAAGGATCTGTTCGGCTGGCAGGCCAACTCCGCGGCCGACCGGCTCACTCGGCCGTTGATCCGGGTCGGCGGCGAACTGGTCGAAACCGATTGGGATACCGCGATGCAGCGCGTGGTGCGGCACAGTTCGGCTCTGCTCGCCGAGCACGGCCCCGCCGCGATCGGTTTCTACACCTCCGGGCAGTTGTTCCTCGAGGAGTACTACACGCTCGGAGTGATCGCGCACGGCGCCCTCGGCACCAACCATCTGGACGGCAACACCCGCCTGTGCACGGCGACGGCCGCGGCCGCGTTGAAGGAATCCTTCGGCTGTGACGGCCAGCCCGGTTCCTACACCGATATCGACCACGCCGATACGATCGCCCTGTTCGGTCACAATGTCGCTGAAACCCAGACGGTGCTCTGGTCGCGCATACTCGACCGGCTCGCGGGCGACGATCCCCCTGCACTGCTGTGCGTGGATCCGCGGCGCACGCGGGTCGCCGAATACGCCACGGTGCATCTGGCGCCGCTGCCCGGCACCAACCTCGCCCTCATGAACGCGCTGCTGCACGAGATCGTCGTCAACAACTGGATCGACAGGGCCTACATCGACGCACATACCGTCGGCTTCGACCGGCTCCGCGAGCAGGTGGCGGAGTACCCACCCGAAGTGGCGGAACGGATCTGCGATATCCCGGCCGCCGATATTCGCGCCGCCGCCCGCCTGCTCGGCTCCGCGCGCCGCCTGCTGTCCACCGTGCTGCAGGGCTTCTACCAGTCCCATCAGGCGACGGCCGCCGCGGTGCAGGTCAACAACATCCATCTACTGCGCGGCATGCTCGGCCGGCCCGGCTGCGGGGTACTGCAGATGAACGGCCAGCCGACCGCCCAGAACACCCGCGAATGCGGCGCCGACGGCGATATCGCCGGATTCCGCAACTGGGCCAACGACACCCATATCGCCGACCTGGCCCGGATCTGGAATCTGGACCCCGGGCAGCTTCCGCACGACCGCCCCCCGACACATGTGATGAAGATGATGGACCTCGCCGAAGAGGGCAGTCTGCGAATGTTGTGGGTGAGCGCGACGAATCCGGCGGTTTCGCTGCCCGAACTCGCCCGCATCCGCGACATCCTGTCCAGTGCGGGGTTGTTTCTCGTGGTGCAGGATATGTTCCGCACCGAAACCGCCGAACTGGCCGATATCGTGCTACCGGCCGCGGGCTGGGGTGAGAAGACCGGCACGTTCACCAACGTCGACCGCACCGTGCACCTGTCCGAACGCGCGGTCGACCCGCCCGGCGAGGCCCGCGCCGACCTGGACATCCTGCTGGATTACGCCCGGCGAATGGATTTCCGCGACCGCGACGGCGCACCCCTGCCCGCCTGGCGCGACGCCGAATCCGCGTTCGACGCATGGAAACAGTGCTCGGCGGGCCGCCCCTGCGACTACACGGGCCTCACCTACGAAAAACTACGCGGCGATTCGGGGATCCAATGGCCGTGCACCGCGACCGCACCCGACGGGACCGAACGGTTGTATACCGATGGCACATTCTGGAGCGACCCCGATTACTGCGAGTCCTACGGCAAAGACCTGATCACCGGCACCCCGCTGAAACCCGCCGAATACCGGGCGCTGAATCCGGACGGCAAGGCGATCATCAGATCCGCCGGCTACCTGCCACCCGCCGAGCAGCCCGATGACCGGCGCCCCTTTGCGCTGATCACCGGCCGCACGCTGTACCACTTCCACACCCGGACCAAAACCGGCCGGGTCCCGCAATTACAGGCCGCTGCACCCGAGGTGTGGGTGGAGATCTCCGGTGCCGACGCTGAACGTGACGGTATCGCCGAAGGCGATCAGGTAGAGGTCGGCACGGCACGCGGTGTACTCCACGGGCGCGCCCGGGTGAGCGGGGTCCGCCCCGGTGTGCTGTTCGTACCGTTCCACTACGGGTACTGGGACGCCGACGGCCGGGGGCACGACCGCGCGGCCAACGAACTCACGATCACCGACTGGGACCCGGTGTCCAAACAACCGCTGTTCAAGACCGCCGCGGCCACCTTGCGTCGTCTCGACCGCGGAACCGGCCCGGCCCCCGCGCCGACCAACACGGCCTCGGCGCCGCTGGACGATTCGGTGCATCGGACAGCTGGGGGAGCGCCCGCGCAGGCCGGCAGCGAAACCCCTGTCCGCACTGCAGGCGGCTGAGCCGAGCGCGCCGCTCTGCCCCGTCGGTCCCCACTGCACAGGCTGGACCGCCTCGACGGGGGGTGCCGCACGAGTTCGCCGTGATCAGCGGGTGTTGTGCGTCCGGATCGGGGTAAGCCGGTAGCTCGACCCGATACAGCGAGGAGAACCGATGCGCGTAGTGGTCACGGGGGCGACCGGCAATGTGGGGACCGCGGTGCTCGACGCCCTGTCCACCACACCTGAGGTGACCTCGATCGCCGGCCTGGCCCGGCGCAGACCCGCCGCGGAACGGCCGGGGGTGGAATGGGTGGCCGCGGATGTCCGGTCGACCGATCTCGCGGCGATCTTCCGCGGTGCGGACGCGGTGATCCATCTGGCGTGGGCGTTCCAGCCGACCCGGCGGCCACTGGACACCTGGCGTACCAATGTGGGTGGTACCGAACGTGTACTCGACGCCGTGGCGACCGCCGGGGTGCCGGCCCTCGTCTACGCGTCGTCGATCGGCGCGTACTCGCCGGGTGCCGGCGATACACCGGTCGACGAGGCCTGGCCCACCGAAGGTTGGCCCGGGGCCTCCTACATGGTCGAGAAGGCCTATGTCGAGCGGGTCCTCGACCTGTTCGAACAGCAGCACAGCGAATGCCGGGTGGTCCGGATGCGACCGGCGTTCATCTTCCAGCGCGCGTCCGCGAGCGAACAGCGCCGCCTGTTCGCCGGACCGCTGGTGCCCAACCGGCTGGTGCGCCCCGAACTGCTTCCGGCACTGCCGTACCCGCGCGGGTTGCGTTTCCAGACCCTGCACAGCGCCGACGTGGCCACCGCCTACGCGGCCGCGGTGGTGGCCGATGTGCGGGGTGCGTTCAATCTGGCCGCCGAACCGGTCCTCGACCGCGTCGAGATCGAACGCACCCTGGGGGTTCGTGCCCTCTCGGTGCCGCCGCGCCTGGTCCGCACCGCCCTGGCCGGTGCCTGGCATCTGCACCTGGCACCGGCAACCCCCGGCCTGTTCGACGCCCTCCTGCATCTACCTGTCCTGGATACGACCCGGGCGCGCACGGAACTCGGCTGGACACCGCGCACCGCCGCCACCGATACCCTGCGGCTTTTCCTCGACGCGTTCCGGCGCGGCACCGGCGGACCGACCCCGCCGCTGGCACCGGACGCCGGCGGCCCGGCCCGGTACCGCGAATTCGGCTCCGGCGTCGGCGGCCACGATCCGGTCGGCGAATAGCTGTGTCACCGCGCCCGGACCGGGTAGCCGCCCGCCATGGCTACTATCGCTCCCTTACCGAAAGAACGTATCGGCGCGCCCTTGCGTGCGGTGGTGACCGGCTCCGATTCGGGTATCGGCCGGGCCGTCGCGGTGGCATTGGCCGGTGGCGGCGTCGACGTGGGCATCACGTATCACACGGACGAGTCCGGGGCCGCGCATACGGCCGAGCTGGCCCGTGACCGGGGCGCCCAGGCCGCCGTCCGGCAGCTCGACCTGGACGATCTGCCGACGAGCACGGCCGCGATCGACGAACTCGCCGGCGAACTGGGCGGGCTGGATGTCCTGGTGAACTGCGCGGGCACCGGATCCTCGCAGAAGGCGATGGATATGGATTTCGACACCTGGCGCCATGTGCTCTCCGTCGATCTCGACGGGGCGTTCCTGTGCACCCAGCGGGCGGCCCGGCATATGATCGACGCCGGTCGCGGCGGCCGGGTCGTCAATATCACCAGCGTGCACGAGCATGCGCCGAAGGTCGGGGCGGCACCGTATTGCGCCGCCAAAGCAGGTCTGGGTGCACTCACCAAGGTGCTGGCGCTGGAGCTGGCCGAGCACGACATCACCGTGAACTCCGTGGCGCCGGGCGAGATCTCGACGCCGATGACCGGCCAGGACGATGCCGACCCGCGCGAGCATCCCCGGCCGGGTCTACCGCTGGGCCGTCCCGGTCACGCCGACGAGGTGGCCTCGGTGGTCGCGTTCCTCGCCACCCCGGCCGCCGGCTATGTCACCGGCGCCTCCTACGTCGTCGATGGCGGGATGCTGCTCATGGGCCCGCAAACCAGTCAGCTGGTCGGCGACGAGAGCTGGCGCCGTCCGGGCGCGGCCCAGGAGGTGGCCGATGTTTGATCCGATCACACCTGTGGTGCGGACCGCGTTCGATACCGGCGCGCGGTTGCGGCACGCCCGCTTCTTCCACCCTCGCGGTATCCGCCTGGCCGGGCGGTTCCGGGCCGAACCCGAATTCGAGGAGCTGTTCGGCAGCGGTGACCGCGCGGTGATCGCCCGCCTGTCCAAGGGCACCGGTACTCCCGGCACCGTGCCGGATATTCTCGGCATCGGCTTCCGCGTCCTCGCACGCGACGAACACCCCTGGGATTTCGCACTCGCCACCACCGGGCGCGGTATGGCCGGCCGGTTCGTGGTGACCCCCGCGCGCGGATGGTCGCACGCCCGCTACGGATCCCTGCTGCCGTATCGTTTCCCCGATTCGAGCCTGCGCTGGATCTTCGCCGATCCGGTCGGGCCGCAGCCCGGCAGTGCCGCGCTCGGCGAACTCGAACAGCATCTGCAGGAGCACCCGTTCGATTTCGAGATCACCGCGGCGGGTTTGCGCTCACGTCCGCGGACGGTCGGTGAGCTGGCCTTACGGCTGGCGGACCCGGAGGAACACCGGACGGATTTCTTCGATCCGATGCTCAACCATCCCGAGGACGTGCAACCCGTACCGCAGGTGGTGCAGCGTCTGCGCGAGGCCGCCTACACCGGTAGCCGGCGCGGTCGCGGCGCCGAGGACCGCGAGACCGGGCGGGCCACCGGAACGATCCCCGGCTGAGCCGGTGATTCGGTGACAACCTGTTTCGACCGAGCACACCGGGCAATCCGGCGACCATGAACGGAACCGATGACACCGGTCAGGAATCCGCCGAGGTCTCCGAATGGGCGAGCGTCCCGCCGACCGAGGAACAACTGGACGAGGACGAACTGGCCGCCGACCCGCTGGAAGAGGGGATGGACCCACCCGACGACTGGTCCGCGGCCGACCGCTACGCGACCACGCCCCGCGAACAGCGCGAGGGGGAATCCCTGGGCGAGCGGCTGGCCGAGGAGCGTCCGGATATCGTCGCGGAGGGGGAGCGTTCGGGGACCGCCCCGGACAGGGACCGTCGCCGCGAGTGATCCGGTTCCAGCTCAGTGATGGGTCCAGTCGGGCTGCAGGAAATGCGCGACCCGGGCCGCCGCGGACCGCCGCCCGAGCAGGACGACCTCCCGGAACTGCCAGAGCATCGCGCCCGTCGGCGCGTGGATGGTCATATCGGGGGCCAATCGCATCTGCAACAGGCCGGTCTCCGGGGTTGCCGGGGTATCGGTATCACCGCGGCGTACCCAGCGCGGTGTTCCTTCGGCGGCCAGACTGTGCAGGTCCACGAAATGTACGGAGTGCACTTCGTCGGCGCTGGGATCCAGATCCGCGATATCGCTCAGTGTCGTGACGATCGGCGTGATGGCGAAACCGGAGGCGGCCGGGAAATCGTCGAGGATCCCGAGCACATCGGCGGGATCGGCGACGAGACCGAGTTCTTCGTGCAGTTCGCGGGCGGCAGCCCGTTCGAGGGTTTCCCCACGCTCCACCCGGCCACCCGGCAGACCCCACTGCCCGGCATTGCGACCCCGGTAGGCGCGTTTGATGACGATTACCGCCGGGCCGGCGCCGTTGTCCACCACGCACAGTGCCACCGCGGCGCGGCGGGCCGCCAGATCGTCCGGAACGGCGATGCGGTCGAACGTGTTCAGCCGGGCGTGGGCGAGCGTGCGGAATTCGTCGATACTGTCGGGGACCCGAGGTCCCGGGTCGGCGGCCATGAATTCGATCATGCCCCATCCGCGGGGAGCGCCGGTCGCCGCCTCCGGCGCCGTCACATCCGCCGCATCACCGAAACCACCTTGCCCAGCACCACGGCGTGGTCACCGTCGAGGACCGGATAGGCGGGATTGCGGGGTTCGAGATAGCTATGCCCGCCGCGGCGGCGGTACACCTTCACCGTGGCCTCCCCGTCCAGCATCGCGGCGACGATCTCACCGGACTGCGCCTCGGGTTGCTGCCGCACCACGACCATATCGCCGTCGCAGATGGCGGCCTCCACCATGGAGTCCCCGCGCACCCGCAACCCGAATACGGTGCCCCGCCCGACCAGTTCCCGCGGCAGCGACAGCACATCGTCGATATGCTCCTCGGCGGTGATCGGGGTGCCCGCGGCGATATCGCCGACTACGGGCACCGATACGGCACCCTCCCGATCCGCCGATCCGCCGCCCTGCCCGGTGTTCAGGAACAACCGCACATCCATGGGCCGCGCCATACCGTCACCGCGCCGCAGGAAACCCTTCTCCTCCAGGCTTTTCAGATGCCTGGACACCGAGGATCCCGACCGCAGCCCCACCGCGTCGCCGAGCTGGCGGGTACTCGGCGGATAACCGTGCCGGATCACCCACTCCTGGATGGCCGCGAGGATGCGGCGCTGACGGTCGGGCAGGACGGAGGTGTCGAGGTGGTCGTATTCGGTCACCGCAGCATCGTATGACCTGGTACCGACGACGATGACGAGTGTGCTGCCCGAACGGCCGCCGGCCGGAAATCCGCGCCCGGATGCCGATTTCGCCGCGCCCCGGCATTGCGCCCCGCCGGGAGGCCCCGCATCTCGCAGACTGGACCGTTATGGACCAGTTGGTGCTGACGTTCACGCTGCTGTTCGCCGCGGTCCTCGCCGAGGCCCTGGGCCGCCGGATCGGCGTGGCCTCCGCGGTGCTGATGACGCTGTTCGGCTGCGTGCTGGCGCTGCTGCCGTTCGTCCCCGAGATCCGGATCCCACCGGAACTGATCTTGCCGCTGGTGCTGCCACCCCTGCTCTACGCCGCCGCCCGCCGCACTTCCTGGCGGCAGTTCGCGGAGAACTGGGAACCGATCGTGTTGCGTGCGGTGGGTTTGGTGATCGCCACCGTCGCGGCGGTCGCCGCGGTGTTCCATGCCTGGTACCCCGGCCTGCCGCTGGCCGCGGCCATTGTGCTGGGGGCGATGGTCGCGCCGCCGGATCCCGTGGCCGCGACCGCGCTGGCCGGGCGGCTCGGGTTACCGCGGCGGCTGGTGGTCGTGCTCGGCGGCGAAGGACTGTTCAACGATGTCACCGCGATCGTGATCTATTCGGTGGCGATCGAGGCGGTGGTCACCGGCCGTTTCTCGGCAGCGCATGCCGGCCTCGAATTCGTCGTCTCCGCCGTGGTGGCGGTGGCCGTCGGGCTACTGCTCGGCATGCTGGGCAGCAAACTCACGCGATACCTCGCGGAGGCGAGCTGGCAGGTGGCGTTGACCCTGCTGCTGCCGTTCGCGGCCTACGGGCTCGCCGAATCGTGGGGTGGATCCGGCGTCCTGGCGGTCCTGGTGTGCGCCCTGTACCTGACCGACGCGGCGACCGAATTCGGCGATACCGCCTATCGCATGGCGGGTGAATCGTTCTGGGATATCACCGAGCTGCTGATCAGCGGCTTCGCCTTCGGGCTCATCGGCCTCGAACTGAGCGCGGTCCTCGCCGCCACCGGCGACGAGTGGCCGCAATTGGTTGCCGTCGCCGCCGCGGTGGTGGCCGTGGTCGTAGTCCTGCGGCTCATCTGGCTGACGGTGACCTGGTGGCTGCGGGGTGCCTGGTGGCACGACGAAGACGCCGACGAGCCCTACACCTGGCGGGAAACCGTGGTCACCTGGTGGACCGGTATGCGCGGTGTGGCGACCGTCGCGCTGGCACTGGCCATTCCCTTGTCCACCGAAGCGGGCGCCGATTTCCCCGGCCGCACCCAGATCCTGTTCATCGCGTTCGTGGTGGTGCTGTTCACCCTGCTCGTGCAGGGGCCGACGCTGCCGCTGATCGTGCGGCTCACCGGTGTCCACGCCGATACCCGCGCCGAACGCCGGCTGGAACGCCAACTGTGGAAACGCGTCGTCGACGCCGAATTGGCCCGCCTCGAGGAGCTCGCCGAATCCGAGGACGTCCCCGTCGAACTCTACGAACGGCTACGGGAAGGCGTTCGCAAACGGATGGCCCGGGCCGACCCCGAAGCCGCAGGCGAGGAGGCACGGGCCCTGGCCGAACGCGAGGCGCGAATGGCCGCCACCGTCAAGCGGATCAGAAACGAACTCGCCGAAGCAGGCCGGCGCGAGGCCTTGGCCGCGCGCCGCGAACCGGGGATGCCACCCGATCTGGTGGACCGGGTCACCCGGCGACTGGATCTGGGAACCGGCCGCTGAGCGATCACTGCCGCCCGGTTTCGCGGATATACGCCAGATCGTCGAGGAAATCCGCATAGGCGGTCTTGCGGTCGGGTGCGCGCAGTACCGACGACGGGTGCACGGTGGCGGTGATCCGGTAATCCGGCCGCTGCACCATCTGCCCGCGGAGTTCGCCGACGGTGGCGGACGGTCCGAGCACCGCCTTGGCGGCGACCGCGCCCAGGCATACCACCAGCTCCGGTGCCACCAGCTCGAGTTCGGTCGCCAGCCAGGCCGAGCACGCCACCACCTCGGTACGGCTGGGCTGCTTGTGGATGCGGCGTTTACCGCGTTCGGCGAATTTGAAATGTTTGACCGCGTTGGTCAGGTACACCGTTTCCCGGTCGAAACCCGCCTCGCCGAGTGCCCGGTCCAGGAGCCGGCCGGCCGGGCCGACGAACGGCTGGCCCTGCGTATCCTCCTGATCGCCGGGCTGTTCACCCACCATCACCACCGACGCGTCCGCGGGACCTTCGCCGAACACGGTCTGGGTGGCGTTGCGGTACAGATCGCATCCGCGGCAGCCCGCGGCCGCCGCCCGGACGGTGTCCAGATCGGCGTCGGCGGGGACGAACTCGGCCGCACCGACCGGTTTCGCGGTGGTACCCATCGCCGTTACGACCGGCCCAGCGCGTCGGCGAGTTCGTCCTTGCTCATCTTCGAGCGGCCTTGTATCCCGCGGCGCCGTGCCTCGTTGTACAACTGATCGCGGGTCTGGCCCTTAGGTCCGCTGCTGTGCGACCGTTTCCCACCGCGGCGCTGCGGCGAGATATCCCGGGTGGACGAGCGGCTAGCGGTTTTCGACTGGCCGGATTGCGCCCGGTTCTTGTTGACCGTGCGTGCGGCGATCTCCTTCGCCCGTTTCGTTCCCGTGCCGCGATCCTGCTCGGAATCCTTGATGTGCTCGTATTGCCGTTCCTGTTTACCGGTCCATTCCTTCGGCATGACACACCTCCTGTCGGTGGCGTATACCCGGCCGCCGCCGTCGCAATCAGCCGTACCCGTCTACCGCGGTATACGCAGGGAGTTCGGGACCGTCCGGGTTCAGCCGCCGGACGGCCGCTCGTCGGTCAGCGCGGTGTGGTGTTCGCGCATGGCGGCGACCACCGCCTGGAGTACGCGATGGGCGGCGCGCAGATCGTCGGTCGGCAAGGCGGTCATGGCGGTGCGGGTGCGCACGCCGAGCGGGCCGAAGAATTCCCCGGCCACCGCCATCCCGTGCTCGGCGTAGTGCAGCAGGACGCGCCGGCGGTCGCGGGAATCGATCTCGCGCTCGATATGACCGGAGGCGATCATCCGTTCCACCAAGTACGTGATGGCGGCGGCGGACAGCCCCATGAGTTCGCGGAGTTGCCCCGCGGTGAGCGGGCGGCCTTCGGCGTCGGCGGTGGCGATATGCATGAGGGCGCGGAAATCGGTGCTGCGCAGCGCATGCGAATGGGCGAAGAGGTGGGCGATCTGCTCGGAGATCGCGGTGAGCGCGCGGATATCGGTGGCGATATCGGTTTCGGCGGAGTTGCGCGCCGCGGCATCGGCCGGTTCGCCTGCTGGTGTCACGCTCGGTGGTCCTCCCTGTTCTGATCGGCGCACCGAGTGTAGTCGGCGTTTTGCGTATTATTTAAGTTTCTGAAATAGTTGGCCGGGTGAATGCGTGGGAGCGCTATGCCGCACTGGTCACCGGCCGCCGTTCGTGGTGGCTACTCGTCGCCGTCGTCCTGGCGGCCTGCGCGGCGATTCTCGGCGCCGGTAGCAACGACGACGCCGGCCGCGCGCCGACCTCGCTACCGGAATCGTCGGAATCCGCGCGGGTGAAGGCCGCGGTGGCCGAATTCCCCGGTGGTGCGGACGCCCCGGTCATCATCGTGATCAGCCGGGCCGACGGCGGCCGACTATCCGAAGCCGACCTCGCGGCGGCCGAATCGGCTGTCGGCAAGGTCGCCGGTACGGGGGAGGGCGGCCCCGGGCTCGTCCCCTCGCCCGACGGTGCCGCCGCCCTGGGGCGGGCGAGCGTCTCGGCCGAACTCAGCGGCGAAACCCTCACCGCGGAGATCGACCGGCTCCGTGCAGTGGCGGCGCAGCAGACCCCGCCCGGACTGATCATGCAGATCACCGGCGGTCCAGCCTTCGGCGCCGATATCGCCGATTCGTTCGCCGGCGCGGACATCACCTTGCTGGCGGTCACCGCACTGGTGGTCGCGCTGCTGCTGATCATCACCTACCGGTCCCCGGTGCTGTGGCTGCTCCCGCTGCTGGTGATCGGTGTCGCCGACCGGACCGCCATCGGGGTCGGCACCGCGCTGGCCCGGCTCACCGGCCTGAGTTTCGACGGCTCCACTTCGGGCATCACCAGTGTTCTCGTCTTCGGCGCCGGTACGAACTATGCGTTGCTGCTGATCTCCCGTTATCGCGACGAACTGCACCGCTACCGCGACCACCGGCAGGCACTGTACGAAGCGGTGCGCCGCGCCGGCCCGGCGATCCTGGCCAGCAATATCACCGTGGTCCTCGCACTGTGCACCCTGCTGCTGGCGACCCTGCCGAACACCCGGTCACTGGGGTTGATGGCCGCGGCCGGACTGCTGGTCGCCGTGGTGTTCGTCCTGGTGGCGCTGCCGCCCGCGCTCGCACTGTGCGGCCGGAACGTATTCTGGCCGTTCGTTCCCCGGTTGCGCGAAGACGACATCACCGACCGGGGCGTCTGGCATCGGATCGCGACCTGGGTGGTGGCCCGGCCGGTGGCCGTCTCGTCGGCCGCGATAGTCGTCCTGCTCGGCTGCTGCGCCGGTCTTTTCGGTGTGTCCATCGGGTTGTTGCAGACCGAGCAATTCCGGGTCGAGGCGGAATCGGTCGACGGTTTCGATACCTTGGCCGCGCATTTCCCGTCCGGATCGTCCGATCCGACGATCGTGCTGGCCCGCGCGGGCACCGCCGACGAGGTTCGCGGGGCCTTGTCGACTGTTCCCGCGATCTCGGCGGTGAACCCCGCCGGGAGCCATGCGGGTACCGACCGGTGGATGGTCACACTCGAGGCCGCGCCGGAATCCGCGCAGGCCTTCGACACGATCGAGCAGATGCGCGCGGCGCTGGCCGATGTGCCCGCGGCGGAAGCGCTGGTGGGCGGCAGCGACGCTCAGGCCCTCGATACCCGCGATGCCGCCCGCGGTGATCAGTTCCTGGTCATCCCACTCATCCTGGTGGTGGTCTTCGCGGTGCTGCTGGTGTTGCTTCGTGCCGTCCCCGCCGCCGTGCTGCTGATCGCGGTCACCGTGCTGAGCGCTCTCGCGGCCCTCGGGCTGGGCAGTCTGGTGGGCACCCACCTGTTCGGATTCCCGGCATTGGACACCACGACACCGCTGTTCGCCTTCCTCTTCCTGGTGGCGCTGGGCGTCGACTACACCATCTTCCTGGTGACCCGGGCCCGCGAGGAAACCCCGGATCACGGCACCGTCGGCGGTATGGTGCGCGCGGTTTCGGCGACGGGTGCGGTGATCACCAGTGCGGGTATCGTGCTCGCGGCGGTGTTCTGTGTGCTCGGAGTGCTGCCGCTGATCACGCTCACCCAGCTCGGGATCATCGTCGGTATCGGCATCGTGCTGGACACGTTCCTGGTGCGCACCGTGGTCATTCCGGCGCTGTTCACCGTTGCCGGCCCGAAGGTGTGGTGGCCGAACGCGCTCGCGCACAAGTGAAACGGACCCGCTTGACACCGATGGAGTAGGCAAGGCTAACCTGCCCTCGGGGTGGTGCCCGGCGCCACCCTCGGTCTATTCGACGCTGTACTGGGCGACCAGTGAAAGAGGGACATATGCTGACCGTCCACGAAAACGGTGTACCGCTGAACATCTCGTATGCCGACCTCATGAAGTACCACGGCCCGGGATTCCCCGGCGGCGTCGCCCACGCCTACTGCGCCATGCAGCAGGCCGTCGCCGTCCTCGGCGAGGTCGAACGCCGTGAGATCACCGTCCGCACCGCCTTCCCCGGACCGGGCGGCCGGGACGCCGTCGAGATGACGCTGCGGGCCGTCACGGGCGACCGTTTCACCGTCGACTCCGAACTCGCCGCGACCTCCCGCGGGACCACCCTCGCCCGCTATGTCTGGGAATTCGGCTACCGCGGCAGGACCGTGCGGGTGCAGCTGCGTGATGCGGGGTTCGTCACCGACGAGTTCATCGCACTCGGCGCGAAAACCGGCCGGACATCCGAAGACGAGGCCCGGCTGACGGTACTCAAGCAGGAGATGGCCGAACGGCTGCTGACCGCGGCCGTGGGCGACGTCTACGAGGTGGTCGCGACAACTCCCTGACCGGTGACGACCTCGGCGGACCGGGGGAGCGGCGACGTTTTTCACCGCGTCCGCCCGGGTATGCCGTGATCGTTGTCCGGTTGTGGAAGGAGGGCCACCGATGGCCGCCGAAGGTGTCGAGGGTTTGCGCACAGTCGTTCTGGACTGCCCGGACCCGTGGAAACTGGCCGAGTTCTATCTGGGCGTGCTCGGCGGGGAGATCGTCCGGCCGGAAAGCGACGACACCTGGGTGGCTATGACCGACCCGCAGGGCCGCCGCCTGGCCTTCCAGCTCTCCCCGCAGTACCGGCCGCCGCAGTTCCCCGACCCGGCAGGATCTCAGCAGATCCACCTGGATATCCGGGCGGGCGATATGGAGGTCGCCGAATCCGCGGTGCTCGCCCTCGGCGCGACCCTCATCCAGACGACGGACAACTTCCGGGTGTACACAGACCCGGTAGGACATACTTTCTGCTTGGTCCGGCCCGAGTAACCGCGTGTCCTCGGCGGCAGGTGTGGCACGGCTTGTGCGGTTGGAGCAGCCGCCGCGCGCAATTCGGCCCCGATAAACCGAATGCCCGGGCATGGTGAGCATGCCCGGGCATTCGGACTATCGACTTCAGCGGTGTTTCGCCGCGTCCGCCCGGCCCTTCCGGTAGGCCTTCTCCAGCTGCGCCCGCTGCTTCTTCAACTGAGCGCGCTGCTCCTTGGCCGCCGCACCCAGTTCACCGCCCCGATTCTTCGAGTAGTCGGCGAGACCGGCCGCCCGCTTCCTGGCGGCCTCGGTCAACTCCGGCCCCTTGGTCTGGGCGGTGCCGGCGAGTTCGTTGCCCCGATGCTTCGCGGTCTCGGCGACTTCCTCGCCCCGGTGCTTGGCGGCATCGGCCAGCCTCGACGCCCGCTGCTTCGCCGACTCGGCCCATACCGGGCCCCGCGCCTGCGCTGTATCGGCCAATTCGCTGCTCCGGTGCTTAGCGATATCGCCGATCTCGGCGGCGCGGCTCTTGGCGGCCTCGGTCCACCCGGGCCCGCGAGTCTGCACTGTATCGGCCAGTTCACCGCCGCGATGTTTCGCGACCTCGGCCAGTTCACTGCCCCGGTGCTTGGCGATATCCGCCCACTCGGACCCGCGGTGCTTGGCCGCTTCGGCCCAATCCGGGCCGCGCTCGCGGGTCAGCTCGGCCAGCTCGGCCCCCTTGCCGGCGACGGTGCCCGCCAGCTCCTGGCCTCGGCTCGCCGCGGTACCCGCGACCTCCTGGCCGCGCTCCGCGGCCTGTTGCAACTGGTGGCGCACCGCCTCACCGGACCCGTTACGCGCGGACGCGCCGACCGGCAGCGCCCCGCCGACCGTGGACGCGGCCTTACGGGCGGCCCGCCGGCCCCGCCAGCCCAGCGACGGTTTGCCCGCGGTATCCGCCGCGGCGATCATCAGCCCACCCAGCAGGCCCATATCCTTCAGGAACGCGGTCCGCTTGGCGGCCTTGCGGGCGGGGTCGGTTTCGGCCCAGAAATTCTGTTCGGTGACCGTCGCCGGAACCACGGTCGCCGCCAGGGCCAGCGCCGCGGGCCGCGGTGCCTTCCCCAGCGCCAGCAGCGTGCCGCCCGCAATCTGGACCGCCGCCGTCACCTTGACCATCGTGTCCGGGTCGGAGGGAAGCGACGATGCGATATTCGACGGCAGGGATTCCTGCCCCTTCACCACCAGGTTCGACGCTTCCTGTACCCGTGATTGCGGATGCATCAGGGTTTCGACGCCGTTCGCGACGAACGTACTCGCCAGCAGCGGCCGGGCAAGCCGACGTATCAGCATGGTATGCATCCCTTTCCTCGGTGTATCGCATCTGTCACAGCCGGAAACCAGGGGAGGTTGCCCAGCGTACTGGCGATCTACCCGGCATTCGGTACGGGAAACAGCGGGGCCTCACGCGTGTCGCGCGCGCTATACCCCGCGAACCGGCACCGCGGCGGTCATGTCCAACATCACACCCGCGGCCCGCTGCGCGGCATGGTGTGCGGCCGGGTCCGGAACCTCATGGTGCGCTACGGAATCCGGCACTGCGATAGGCCCGGATCGAAGCGAGTCGCGAAAACCTGCCCGATACCTCCATGCCGGCTCCGGCGCGAATGTCTACCCTCGGGACCAGCGCAATCGCCGTCGCGGCCGCGACCAACCGGCCGGCGTGCCGCGGTGATCACGTCGTCGTCCGGGTGCCGGTGTGGCCGGCCGCCGGACCACATCCGGAAAAGTTCTGTGATCGGAAGGACGCATCACACATGTTCGCCGCGATCCCGGATAGTGAGGCCCTCGATATCGCCCTCGGTCTCGCCGTCCGAGCTCCGTCCGTCCACAACACCCAGCCGTGGCGGTGGCGTCCGACCCCCACCGGGATCCAGCTCTTCGCCGACCCCGATCGCCACCTCACCGCTACCGACCCCTACCAGCGGGCCCTGATCATCAGCTGCGGCGCCGCGCTACACCATCTGCGGACAGCTCTGGCCGCGCTCAGCTGGTCGACCGGTGTGGAGTACTGCCCGGATCCCACCGACCCCGATCACCTCGCCACCGTGCACACCACCCGGCAGCGCCCCTCGACCGCCCAGATCGAACAGGCCGCCGCTATCCTTCTGCGGCGCACCGACCGCCGCCGCTATCTGCCCCGCCCCATCCCCGCCGGGCATATCCGCGCACTCGCCGCCCAGGCTTCCGCCTACGGCGCCGCGGTCCGGCAGGTCCCGGATCCCCTCCTTCCACGTCTGGCCGACCCCATGCGCCACGCCGCCGAACTGCACAGTGCCGACCCCGCCTACCAGGCGGAGATCGCCCGCTGGAGTGGTCCGGGCCGTGCCGCCGACGGCGTTCCGGTCCGCAACGCCCCCGCCCCCCGGCACACCGGCGAGATCCCGGTCCGCGGCTTCGCCGAGCCTGCCCTGCTCGACCCCGCCGACCAGCCCGACGGCGCGCAATGGCTGGTCGTGGGCACCCCGTATGACGATCGCCGCGCCCAATTGCGCGCGGGCGAAGCGATCAGTGCCCTCCTGCTGACCGCGACCGGGCTCGGCCTGGCGACGAGTCTGCAGACCGAACCGCTCGGCATGCTCGATTCCCGTCAGGAGATCCGCACCGGACTCCTGCACGACTGCGCGTACCCACAGGCAATGGTCCGCGTCGGCTGGGCGGCCGGTAGCTTGGCCCCACTCGCCGAAACTCCACGCCGACCGGTAGCGGACGTCATGGCCGCCTGACTTGTGGTCGGTGAGGCTGTTCCGGCCCTCGCCGGTGGTAGGGGAGTCGCTTCAAGCATCGCGATCGGGTAGCCCAAGGGTTCACGACGTTCATTTCCTACGGCAATCGGGGTTCAGTCGCCGCTTCCATGCTGCCCTCGCCGACTCCGCCGCCACCGCCGACCGGAACCCGGCCGTACAGCCGGCCGCCGAAACCGAAGGCGCCCCGGAACGGGCCGAGCGGTCGGCTACCGAACGACCGCGCCGAGTGCGCCGACTGCGCCGACTGCGCGGTTGCCGGCATGGTCGTGCGATCGGTTGGATGATCGGCCGACTTCGCTCTGCGCCTGCTGCGCCTGGTTGAGCCTGCTGGGCCTGGCTCTGCGGCGATCCAGGGTTGGTGCTGGACCTGCTGTGCCTGTTGCAGGTGGCGGGCAAGGCAGGTTCTGTGTCGATACATGGATATGCGCATTCAACTATTGATCCGAATCGCGCTGAACCGAACCCGAGGTTGTCGGACGCCGATGCCAGACTCGGGACGTGCGGTGGGCGGTGGCGGAGACGGGTGACGGTGGTGCGGTGCTGTGCCCGCTCGGTCCGGACGGCCGGCCCGCGGGAGCGGTGGTCCGCGAGCCGTCGCTCGCCGAGGCGGTGCGGAAGCGCCCCGAGGTCGAGAGATGGGTGTGGCGTTCCACTGCGGGTATCTACCGATCGCTCCTGGTGGCGGATGTGCGGGTCGAGCGCTGTTACGACGTGGAAGCCGCGGAGGCCTTGCTGATCGGATACGAGGAAGGTCAGGCCGGGCAGGCCCGGTCCTTGGCGGCCGCTTGGGCGCGCCTGCACAACCTGCCGGTGCCACGGGATGCCCCGGCGCGGGCTGCCGAGCTCCAGCCGTCGCTGTTCGAGTCGGGCCCGGTGCCGCTACCCGCTGGAACGGACGAATTCACCGCCCTGCTCGAGGTCTACGCAGGCCAGCTCGCCCGCACGGCGGCCACCGAGCATCCGGACCGGATGCGGCTGCTGCTGGCCGCGGAATCCGCGGGCATGCTGGTCGCGGCGGAGATGTCGCGGTCCGGTATCCCGTGGCGCGCCGATCTCCACCGCGAGTTACTGGACACGCTGCTGGGGGAACGCTATCCGGGCGGATCGCAGCCCCGCCGGATGGCGGAACTGGCCGACGAAGTATCGCGGGCGTTCGGCGCCAGGGTCCGGCCGGATCTTCCCACTGACATCATCAGGGCCTTCGCCCGTGCCGGAATCGAGTTGTCTTCCACCCGCAAATGGGAGCTGCAACGCGTGGAACATCCGGCGGTGGAGCCGCTGCTGGCCTATAAAACCCTGTACCGCCTCTACACCGCCCACGGCTGGTCCTGGCTGGAACAGTGGGTACACGACGGACGCTTCCGTCCCGAATATCTTCCCGGCGGCACGGTTTCCGGTCGCTGGACCACCAATGGCGGTGGTGCCCTGCAGATCCCGAAAGTGATCCGCCGGGCGATCCGCGCCGATCCGGGCTGGCGCCTGGTGGTCGCCGACGCCGACCAGTTGGAGCCGCGGATACTCGCCGCCGTCTCGCGCGACCCGGGGCTCATGCAGGCGGCCGGCCGGGTCGACGATCTGTACGCGGATCTGGCGGCACGCGGCTTCGGCGGTGACCGTGCGCAGGCCAAACTCGCGCTACTGGGCGCCATCTACGGCCAGACTTCCGGCGACGCCCTGACCCATCTGGCCGGCCTGCGGCGCCGTTATCCGGCGGCCGTGGCCTATGTCGACGAAGCGGCGCGGGCGGGCGAAGAGGACCGGCTGGTGCGGACCAGGCTGGGGCGGACGTGCCCGCCGGTATCGGTCGAGACCCCGGACCGGCAGGAGCTGCCGCCCGGCAGCGAATACGGCACAAGCTCGGCCGCCCGTGCCCGGGGTCGTTTCACCCGGAACTTCGTGGTGCAGGGGAGCGCTGCCGAGTGGGCTCTGCTGGTCCTGGCGGGTCTGCGCCACGCGATCATCCGTGCCGGGCTCCGCGCCGAACTGGTCTTCTTCCAGCACGACGAGGTGATCGTGCACTGTCCGCACGAGGAGGCGACGCAGATCGCCGATATGATCGCCACCGCGGCCGATACCGCGGGCCGGCTGGTTTTCGGGCCGACACCGGTGCGGTTTCCCTTTTCGACGTCGGTAGTGGAGTGCTATGGGGACGCCGGACAGGGCTCGGCCGGCGCGCCGATCTCATGAGCAGCAGGGCGGCCCAGAGCTATGCGGGTAGGCTCGCCCGCTCCGGTGCAGGGGTCGCGAGAACATCGAATTCGACCCGCCGAAAACCGGATTCGGTGAATACTCGTCCCTGTGCCCGGCGCAGGAGCGCCCGGGCCCAGGGCGGCCGGCGGCGATACCGGCCGCTGATCGACTTCGCCTCCTACAGCACCACGCCGGCCCCTCGGCGCCGACCGTCGGCGCCATCGAATTTCCAGGAGCACTCCATGAACGACGAAGTAACCCAATACATCGACAGATTGCCGCCGTGGCAGATCGACGTGTGCCGCCGGTTGCGCGCCATGGTCCACGAGACGATCCCCGGCGTCGAAGAGCAGATCCAGTACGGCAAACCGCATTTCCTGAAGAACGGGCAGCATGCGGCCTTGATCCATGCGGCCAAGAGCAAGGTGTCGTTCATGGTGTTCAACGCTGCGGAGATCGCGGCGGTCAAGGGAGTGCTCAGGTCGATGGGTACCGGTGAGCGCAAGACTGCCGATATCGCCGAGGGGCAGGATATCGACTACGACCTGCTGGCCGGGTTCTTGGCGAAGGCGAGTAGCAGCCTCTGATCGGCCTGCTGTGTCGAAACACTTCGGGGCCCGACACTGTTGTGGTGGCGTGGTTTTCGGATCGGCGGCTCGCCCGGCGTTGCTCATGATTCCCGATACCGGTGACTGCTACTGTGCCGCGGGAAGTTTGGGCGATCCGGTGAGTGGAGGTATGGAGCGTGGCGCGCAAAGTTGTTGTCACTGTGGTCGATGATCTGGACGGCGAGTCCGCGGCGGCGGAGACCGTATCGTTCGGTATCGACGGAGTGCTGTACGAGATCGACTTGACCGAGGCGAATGCGCGGGAGTTCCGGGCGAGCATGGCGAAGTGGGTGCCGTTCGCCCGTAGAGTGGGCGGCCGCGGCCGGCTCAAAGGGCTCGTGGCCGGACGGTCGAAGGACGCGAAAACGGTGCGTGAGTGGGCGCGGAACAACGGTCACGATGTGCCGGACCGCGGCCGGATCCCCTCGGCTGTGCAGGAGGCCTATCTGCGCGCCGCGAGCTGATCGTATAGAAGCCGGCTCGCTACCCGGCCCGCAACGGCGTCGCCGGGAGCACCCCGGCGTCTGCCGGCCATGGATTCGGCATACCGGTCGATCGTCGCCGAGCGCTGCGTAGTCACCGTTGCTCGGCACCGCCGGGTCGGTTAGTGGTCCGGAAAGGTGCTGCGAGCGAGGTGATTACCGCCGAGTCGGGGCCGGATTGCCGGTTTTCCCCACCGGATACGGCGGCTGCATCGGCGCCGTTGTCGCGGGTGAGGCGATCGACTCCGCGGTTGCGGATGACAGGATTCCGGATGATCTCGGGGGTGTGGTCGGCGAAGCGTCCGATCAGCGCGTCAGGATCGGTTGCGTTGCCTCGATGCCCTGGGCGTCGAGCCGGTGTCCGCAGGGGCCGGTGCGGACTCGGTGCCCGAATGGCCGTATGGACAGCCTGGGTAACTATGTTACTGTCCGGTAAGTCGCAGCTGTGACGTGCTTCATCGGGGCGCGGCCGTGCGGCCCGGGCCACTCCGGCAGGGGGCCTGGGGAAGAGTTATGGAGAGGCATCTATGGACCGGCATGGGCGGAGTACCCGGCGGAGAGTGCTGCCACGGGGCGTTCGGGTCACTGCGGCCGTGGTGGCCGTCGCCTGCGCCGCCGCGGTGGCAGTGGTGGCGACCCGGCAACCCGAGGCCGCGGCCGCGCCCGGCGACTTCTACAGTCCGCCCGCGCAGATCCCGGCCGAGCCCGGCACGGTGATCCGGACGCAGCCGATGTCGCTGCTGGCCACGCTGCCCTCCGAGCAGGGGTGGCCGGGCAAGGCGGAACACATCATGTACACCACTCGGTTGCAGGACGGCTCGCCGGTCGCGGTCACCGGGACCTATATCGATGCGGCGGGTCCGTGGCTGGGAGCCGGTCCGCGGCCGACTGTCGTGATCGGACCCGGTACGTCGGGTCAGGGCGACCGGTGCGCGATGTCGAAGGCCTTCTCGACGGGGATCACGATCACCACCGATCCCTCGCCGTCCTTGTCGGCGAATCAGGAGCTGCCGTCGTCGGCGGTGTGGAGTCGCCTCGGCGCGCGCGTATTGGTAACCGACTACATCGGGCTGGGCACCCCGGGTATCCATACCTATGCGAACCGGATCGAGGAGGCGCATGCCGTCCTCGACGGAGCGCGGGCGGCCAACAATCTGGCCGGCACCGGTCCCGATACGCCTCTGGTGTTCTGGGGTTACTCCCAGGGCGGCGGGGCCGTCGCGGCGGCGGCGGAGATGCAGCCCGATTACGCGCCCGAGTTGAATCTGAAGGGCACCTGGGCGGGTGGCCCGGTGGCGGATCTGGCCGCGATCCTGGAGCGGATCGACGGGGCCCTCATCGGCGGGGCGATCGGATTCGCCGTCAACGGGATGCTGGCGCGCTATCCCGACCTGGAAAAAGCGGTCGACCGGGTGACCAGCCAGTACGGCCGCGACACCCTGGCAGCGCTGAGCGACGCCTGTATCGGCGACATCATCACCCGCTACCCGTTCCTGAAGACCAGTTCTCTCACGCGCGATGGGCAACCGCTCAGTGCCCACCTGCAGGCGATCCCGGAAGCCGCCCCGGCCTTGGCCGACCTCCGGGTGGGCACCCTGACGCCGGCCACACCGGTGCTGATCACCAGCGGACGTAACGACGACACCGTCCCGTACAACCAGGCCCGGCAGCTCGCCGACGACTGGTGCGCCAAGGGGGCGACGGTCGAATTCCGGACGAACGAGCTGCCACCGCTGCTGCCCGGAACCACCATCCCCAATCATTTCGGCCCCGAGATGATCGACGGGTTCGGGCCCGACAACGCGATCACTTACCTGCTGGACCGTTTGGCCGGCACACCGATCCAGGGCTGCACCATCGACTGAGTCAGCGGATCACCATGCCGCCGCCGACGGCGAGGATCTGTCCGGTGACATGGCTGGTGTCATCGGACAGCAGGCCGGCAATGGTGGCGCCCCGGGCCGATACGCGTGCTGCGCCGGTGACGATGTACCCCCGGTCTTCGAGATCGTGCACAGCGATATTTCCCCTTCGATCGTTGCGGACGACCGTGCGTCCGCTGTGTGTCCGGGGACCGGTCAGAGTAGGACCGCGGGCATGGTGTCCCACCCGCGGACAGTCGAGGTCGTCGACATCCGGGCCGCGGTGAGGTCGACGTCCCATTCCGGGAAGCGTCGTAGCACCTCTTCGAGGGCGATACGTCCTTCGAGGCGGGCCAGGGCGGCGCCGAGGCAGAAATGTGCGCCGATCCCGAATCCGAGATGGGGTTGCGGCGGGCGGTGGATTTCGAAAAGGTCGGCGTCGGGCGGGAATCGGCGGTGGTCGTGGTTGGCTGCTCCGATGAGAAGCATCATGACGCTGCCCGCGGGTACGCGGTGGCCGTAGTGTTCGATATCGCGGGTGACGTAGCGTGCGGCATGGGGCGCCGGTGGTTCGAGACGGAGTAGTTCCTCGATGGCCCGGGGGATCAGTCCAGGATCCTCGGCGAGTTCGCGGCGTTGATCGGGGTGTTCGGCGAGGACCTTGCCCGCCCAGCCGATCAGCCGTGTCGTGGTCTCGTTGCCGGCGCCGGCCACCACGTTCACATACATCAGCAGTTCGTCGCGGGTGAGCCGCCGTAAGGTACCCGTTTCGTCCTCGAATTCGACATTGAGCAATTCGGTCACGATGTCGTCGGAGGGATGCTTTTCGCGCCAGTCGATGTATTCGGCGAAGATCCGGCCGTCGTCCAATCCGTCCGCGGCTGCCGTCATGGGGCGGCCGTCTTCGGTGGACACCTGGGAATTGGAGTGGTCCCGGACCGCCTCCTGGATTTCTTCGGGGATACCCAGGAGCATGCAGATCACCCGCATGGGCATGGGGGCGCCGAGGTCGGCGATGAAATCGAATCCGGCGCCGCCGACGAGGGGATCGAGGCTGCGGGCGCAGAATTCGCGCACCATCGGTTCCAGCCGGCTGATCGTGCGGGGTGTGAACATCCGGGCCACGAGCCGGCGATGGATATCGTGGCGGGGCGGGTCCTCCATCACCAGCAGGCCCGGCGGGATCTCGATACCCGCCTTGATCAGTTCCAGGACGTTGCCGCGGCCGGAGCTGTAGGTGGTGGTGTCGGCGAGGCAGCTGTTGACATCGGAATACCGGCTCAGCGCGTAGAAGTCGTGTTGTTCGTTGTAGTACAGCGGTTTCTCTTCGCGGAGCCGGGCGAACATCGGGTACGGGTCGGCGATGAGACCCGTGTCGTAAGGATCGAAGAAGACTTCGCTGGTTGCGGGGACGGTCATGGCCGTCGCTCCTCTCCGGGAGATACACCCCCAAGAGCATCGGTTCACGCCAGTGGCTCGGTGGGCACCTTCGGCGACGCGGCCGGTCCGACACCGTAGGTGCCGGTCCGCATCTGGGATACGGACTCGTAATCAACATACGTGTTCGTATGTGAAATTGTCAGCCGTATGCGACTTTTCGCTTTGGCAGGATGGTGCGATGGTGGAGCGCTGGACTCGGGAACGACGCACCGAGCACACCCGTACCCTGCTCGTGGACGCGGCGCAGGAGGTTTTCGCCGACAAGGGTTTCGGTGCGGCGAGCCTCGATGACATAGCGGCTGCCGCCGGCTACACGCGTGGCGCGATCTACGTGCACTTCAAGGCGAAGGAAGACTTGTTCCTGGCCGTGCACCAACGGTATCGGCGGCGTTTCTTCGACACCTTCACCGAGCTGCTGGCCGCGGTCACCGAAATCGGCGAGGCAGAACTCGCCGAGATCGCGGGACGCTGGCGACGCCTCGCCGAGAACGGCGGCACCCAGCAGGCCGCGCTCGGCTACGAATTCACCCTCTACCTGCTCCGGAACCCCGAGGCCCGCGCCCGCGTGGTGCCGCAGCAGCAGCGGGTCCACGACGAGCTCACGGCCTTCATCGTCGAAAGCCTCGGCAAGCTCGGTGCCACCCTCGCGATGCCGGCATCCGTCTTCGCGCAGATACTGATCGCCACCAGCGACAGCATCATGCTGGCCGCCGAACTGAACGACACCGATCTGTACCGGCCGGTCCTCGAGCTGTATACGGCGGTCATCACCGTGGCCTGACCGGCAATTCGACGGCTCCCGGCCAGCGGTGGATTTATCCGTTACCTCGGGCAAGGGCTTGGGGGCCGTATCGGGACGCGATCAGGGACCAGGGTTCGGCGTAGGGGCCGCGGTGTTCGAGGCGCCGCTGCAGGGCCAGGGCTGTGCGGATGGTCGGCCGCAGGAGGGGGCCGGTTGTCCGGAGGGCGGCGCGCAGGAAGCGCGGTTGGGATTCGGCGACCCAGGCGACCGTCTCCGGCCAGTCGTGCTGTTGGAACTCCAGCAGCGCTTGTGATTCCGTGGTGTCGAACCAGCCGGTGAATGCCCATCCGCGGTCGTCGCCGGGGTCGCCGGGCAAGCTTGCCGACGGTCCGAGCCGGCCGATGCCCATGGCTTCGAACATGGAATCCTCGACATCGCGGTGGGTGTGGACATAGCTGTCGTTACCGGCGATGAGCAGCACCTTGCCGTCGATGCTTGCGCGGCGGTCGGCAGCATTGGCGAAGGCCAGTGCGACGTCGCGGGCATCGACGCCGTGCAGCCTGTTGTCGCCGGGGGTCGCGCGGATGAGTACGAGATGATCCGCGTTGATACCGGCGGTGGCATCGGGGGACAGCACACCGCCCAGCCGCAGGAATGCATGGGGCAGACCGCTGCGGGCGATGACGCCCTCGGCCAATACCTTGTCCTCGCCGTACTGGTCGATCGGGGCCACCGGTGTTTGCGCGGTGATGCGTTCGGGATGACGATGCGGATTGCGGGAACCGTAGACCGCGGCGCTGGAAGCGAACAGCAGCATTGGTGCGGCCGGTAGCTGCCGACCGGCGTGTACCAGGTTATCGGTGCCGCCGACGTTGATCTGCCGGGCCAAGCGGGGATTGCGATAGGACTGCGGGGAGAACATCGCGGCCAGATGGATGATCGTGCCGGGGCGGTGGTCGCCGACGAGTACCTCGAGGGCGTCGCGGTCGAGCAGATCGGCGAAGTGTGTACGCAGGGCACCCGGTTGTTGTGCCGCGGCCAGTTTTTCCGCGGTGGCCAGGGCGGTATCGGTGCGTAGATCCGTGGCCACCACCGTATGTCCCCTGGACAGCAGGAGTTCGGTGACGCGTTTGCCGACCTGGCCGAATGCGCCGGTGACGAGGACGGGAGCGCTCATGGTGCCTTCTTTCACGCCGGCCCCGCGGGAAAGGCTGTGCTGCCATGGGGGTTCGTATGAAGGATGCGAACCGTCGAGGAGGGGCCCTCAGGGGAGTTTGACGACGGATAGATACATTTCGAGGATCGGCCGGTAGAGGTCGATATCGTCGAGTTGGCTGCCGAGTATCACGGAATCGCTGGTGGCGATGAGTACGTGGGCGAAGGCCAGGGGAGTGATCGTCAGGCTACCGCCGACGCGTTCGAGGTTCTCGGCGACGAATGTGGCGAGCTCTTCGGCCACTTCCAGTCTTTTGGCCGCTACCCGCGCCCGGGCCTCGGGGTTGCGCAGGAGATAGAGGCTGAACTCGTGCCCCAGCGCGGCGTGTTCGGCGCCGCGGTCGCGGCCGAGCCGGCGCCACCGTTCGGCGACCCGGTCGAGTTCGTGGGGCCCTACCGCGGTGACGGTCGAGAGGACCTCGGAGAAGTTGTCGAAGTAGCGGCGCCAGTATCGGTCGCTGACTGCCAGGAACAGTTCTTCCTTCACTGAGAAGTGTTTGTAGATGGCGCCTTTCGTGTAGCCGGCCGCGTGGGCGATGTCGTCGAGGGTGGCTGCCGCGAAACCTTTTTCGGCGAACACTTCCTCGGCGGCATCCAGGAGGAGCGCACGGGTGCGTTCCAATCGCCGTTCTTTCGTCCAACGCTCGACCACGCGTTCGATCCTAACATGGATCTCAGATACCTATTGTGACTCCAGATACCCATTGGTATCTTGGCGGAGGGTTGGATGCCGGAACGAGGCAGACCGCCGCGGAAGACCGACTTCCGTTGGGCGCCGGTGGTATCGCGCGGATCGCGCCGTCGGCGAGCCGACCCGTCAGCGCTGCGGAACGCAATCCAGAAGGGGCAGTTGCATGAGCGAACTGTCGAACGAGAAGACACCCGAGATCACCGAAACCCTCGGTGACGCGAAAACCCTGGGCGCCCCGAAACGGCAGGTGAATAAGGGTGTCTACATCTGGGCCACCGTCGGCGGGCTGATTTTGGCGCTCCAGGTGTATGTCTGGACCAGATGGGTCACCGGCCCCTACTTCGAGCGGGTGCCCACCGGCCCGAACGATCCGCCGATACTCATGAAGACGATCCTCAGTATCTGGACGGCGGGCGTCCTGATCGGTTTCCCCATCGCCATCTACTGGTGGATCATCAGGCCGTGGTGGCGCGAGCGCCGGATCACCCTGGACGGCATACTGCTGGCGTCCATGGGCCTGATGTTCTTCCAGGACCCGTTCCTGAACTATGTGAACACGTGGTGCACTTACAACACCTGGATGTTCAACAGAGGGTCGTGGGCGCCCTACGTTCCGGGCTGGGTATCGCAGGAGGAGCCGGGCGCCCAGGTCGCCGAACCACTACTGATGAACGTCCCGGGTTACGCATGGGGCGTACTGCTCATCACGATCGGCGTGTGCTGGTTCATGCGGAAGGTCAAATCGCGCTGGCCCGGGATCGGCAATCTCCAGTTGATCGGTGTCACGTTCGCGTTCACCTTCGTCCTGGACTTCGTCATGGAAGGCTTGATACTGCTGCCGCTGGGGCTCTACACCTTCCCGGGCGCAATCCAAGCGGTGTCGTTCAACGCGGGTCACTACTACCAATGGCCGATCTACGAGGGCCTGATGTGGGGCGCGGTGCAAGCAGGCCTGGCCTGCCTGCGTTTCTTCACCGATGATCGTGGGCGCACGATAGTGGAGCGGGGGATCGACCAGGTCCGAGGTGGTGTCATCCGGCAGCAGATCACGCGCTTCCTGGCGATATTCGCCGCCGTGAGCGCGATCTTCTTCGTGTTCTACAACCTGCCCGCGCAATGGGTCGGCCAGCATGCGGATCCCTGGCCCGAGGATATCCAGGAGCGTTCGTACTTCACCGGTGGCCTCTGCGGGGAAGGGACGGACAGGCCCTGCCCACATCCCGATCTGCCTATGCCACGCAATGACTCCGGGTACATCAACAAAGACGGTGAGCTCGTCCTCCCGGACGGAGTCGAGGTTCCGAAGATCGTGCCGTTCCAGCCGGAGGATTGATATGCCGACCACAGCGACAGCCACAGACGTGAGCCGCCCCGGCGTGCAGCCACCGTTCTACCGGTCGGTCGGGGATGAGGCGGAAGTATTCCGCGCGGCTGCCTGCCAGGGATTGCCGGTCCTGTTGAAAGGCCCCACCGGATGCGGGAAAACCCGCTTCGTGGAGGCCATGGCGCACGAACTCGGCCGCCCGCTGATCACCGTCGCGGGCCACGAGGATATGACCTCCGCGGATCTGGTGGGCCGGTTCCTGCTCAAAGGCGGCGAAACGGTGTGGGTCGACGGCCCTTTGACCCGCGCTGTCCGCGAGGGCGGTATCTGCTATCTGGACGAGATCGTGGAGGCGCGTCAGGACACCACGGTGGTCATCCACCCGCTCGCCGATCATCGCCGTGAGCTGCCCGTCGACCGGCTCGGCACCACGGTGCCGGCGGCGCCGGGCTTCCAGCTGGTGATCTCCTACAACCCCGGGTATCAGAGTGTTCTGAAGAACATCAAGGAGTCGACCCGCCAGCGATTCGTCGCGATCGAACTCGGTTTTCCACCGCCCGATATCGAGCGGGAGGTGGTGACGCGGGAGGCCGGGGTCGCTCCGGAGATCGCGAACGCGCTGGTGACGCTGGGTAACGCTATCCGGAATCTCGAGGGGTCACCGCTGCGCGAAGCGTCCTCGACCAGGATGTTGATCCTGGCCGGGTCGCTGGTGTCGGGTGGGCTGAATCTGCGCGCCGCCGTCCGGTCCGCGGTCGTCCAGGCGCTGTCCGACGATCCGGATATCGTCCGAGCCCTCGGTGAACTCGCGGACGCAGTCCTGCCGTCGTCATGATTGCCACCGAAGCGCAAGGGCCGGAACGGTTCCGACTCCTCGCGACCTTCCTCGCCGGCCGGTCCGTTGCGATCGCGGCGGCCCCGGCCGGCCAGGCCGCCTATACCGACGGCGACGCCGTCTTCGTGTCCGCGGGCCGTTCCCACGCCCATCAGCGCAGTGAAGTAGTGGCGCAGTGCGCTCTGCTCCGGGCGGGAAGCCTGGATCCTCGCGTGGTCAAGAGGCTGCGGGGACGTCCGCACCTCGCGCGCCGCTACCTGGCACTCGAAGGCAGGCGCGGGCTCACCGAGCTCGCCCGCCACGTTCCGCTCGCCGCCGCGCTCGCACCGTACGGGGAAGCGGTGACCGCCACCGCCGGCGAATCGCTCACCCTCGCCAGAGGTAAGGCGGTGATAGCCGGCCCACCGGAGTGGTTCGGAGTCATCGAACCCGCACGATTATTGAAATCGGGCGGCGGACCGAGCGCCCGGGCGACCGATAAAGATCTGCGACTGGCATTCGATCTCCCCGACCGGCCCGCGCCCGAGGACAACGAAGAGGACAACGACCCGGAGGGAAACGGCACCAGCCGCATCCTGAAACTGTTCGAAAACCCCATGGTCAACTCGGAGAAGCTTGCCGATCTGCTGCGGAAACTGCTCGGCACCTCGCGTGCTTCGGGTGACAGCGATGCCGGTGCCCAGATGCGGGCCGGGTCCGTTCGGCGGGGCCGTACGGCCGGCAGCGACGCGCGGCCGCTGCCCACCCCGATCAATTTCGTGGTCGACGGAAAACCCGGTGCCGTCAACGGAATAGGCGGAGCGTGGTACCCGGAATGGGACGTCCACGGCAACCGGTACCGCCCCGAGTGGTGCCGGGTCCTGGACTTCCCGCTGACCACCGGCGCCGATACCTCCGCCGCCGCCATCCCGCACGACGAACTGCTCCGGCGTCGCCTGGCGCGGGTCGGCCTGGGCCCCGAGGTTCTGCGCCGGCGTCCCGACGGAGACGAACTCGATATCGACGCGTTGCTCGATCTGGTCGTCGATATCCGGTCGGGCCACTCACCTGCGGAGAACATCTATGCCGAAACCCGCACGTCGGCCCGTAATCTCGGTGTTCTCATCCTGTTCGACACGTCAGGTTCCGCCACCGATACCGATCCCGAAGGACTCGCCGTCCACGAGCACCATCGCCGCGCGGCCGCCACCCTCGCCGCCACGCTGGAGGAGCTCGGAGACCGCGTCGCCGTGTACGCATTCCGCTCCGACAGCCGCCACGCCGTCCACCTCCCGGCGATCAAAACCTTCGGCCGGCGGTTCGGGGCCGTCGAGCGGGCGCGACTCGCCCAGCTGGAGCCCTCCGGCTACACCAGGCTCGGTGCCGGTATCCGCGGCGCCGGCCGCATTCTCGATGCCGAAGCGGGCACACCGTATCGCCTGCTGCTCGTTCTCACCGACGCCCTGCCATACGACCACGGCTACGAAAGCCGCTACGCGGAAGCCGATACCCGCAAGGCAGTCGACGAACTCCGCGCCGAGGGGATCGCGAGCCTCTGCCTGACCATCGGCGCCGCCACCACCACCGACACGCTCGAACGCGTCTTCGGGCCCGCCGGATATGCCGAGGCCGCGACACTTTCCGGTCTGAGCCCGCAGATGGACGAATTGTTCTCGGCGGCGCTACGCGAACTCAGCGCACCGAAACCACGAGGCAGGTGAACGGGTCCAGTTCTCGCCCCTCGAAAGGAAAACAGCAGTGGACACAGGACACTCGGGCCGGACCCGCCGGCTCTATCCCGCCGGCCACCGGCATGTGTTCGAGTTCGCGCGGTGCGCGCACGTATCCAACGATCGCGATTACATGAACGAGCGCCGCGGATATCTCGGCATCACCATTCCGTTCGCCGAGACCCCGATGCCCATGCGCAACGGCATTCTGGAAATGGACGACCCCGAGCATCGGCTGTTCCGGTCGGTGCTCAACCCGTACCTGTCGCCCAGTGCCGTGCGCCGGCCAACCGCCCGGAAACATAGTCGAAAAGCCGTCGTTACCAGCGGCTTCGAAGTACTTTCGTCATTTTCGTACGACCCGACCCTGGGTAGAATATGATTCTACCCAGAACGCGAACACAAATCTCTGTGAGAAGAATCGAATTCTCGCCAGGTCGCGTCAGCCCGCATCAGACCGAGAAACGCGAGCCAGGCACCCCGCGGTGTCCGGCCGAACGGTCGCGCGCTTCGGAAAGGCGAAGGTGGATGATGTTTTCCATCGTGAGGCGATTGGGCCGGGGCTTGCTGGTGATTCTCCTGGTCACCCTGGCTGTCGTGGTACTGCTGAGTTTCGCGCCGGGGTCCGTGGCACAGGCCATCCTCGGCGACGCGGCCACGCCGGAAGCCGTTGCGGCGCTCAACGCCAAGCTCGGCCTCGACGATCCCGTGTGGATGCAGTACCTCCACTGGGTCGGGAACGCCGCCCAAGGGGATCTGGGTACCTCGCCACTCACGGGACAATCAGTGACAACGGCGATCGCGGAGCGGTTGCCGGTCACGTTCCAACTGGCCGCCATGGCACTCGTCATCGCGCTGGTCAGTTCGGTTTTCCTCGCCGTGTTGTCGGCGATGCGGCCCGGCGGTCCGGTCGACCGTGGGACTGCCGCGCTGTCCTCCGTATTCCTCTCCGTACCCGCGTTCGTCGCGGGCCCGGTACTCATCTACTTCTTCGCCGTCGAACTCGGCTGGGCCCCGGTGGCCGGATGGAACCGTATCGGCGACGGGGTCGGGCTGAACCTGCAGTCCGCCCTGCTGCCGGCCATTGCCATGGCGCTGATGGAGATCGCCGCATTCCACCGGCTGCTGCGGACAGACCTGATCACCACTCTGCGTGAGGATTTCATCGGGGCGGCCCGGGCCAAAGGTATGAACGAGTGGTACGTCATGTTTCGGCATGCGCTGCGTCCGTCGTCGTTCTCGTTGATCACTCTGGCAGGTATCAACCTCGGGCGTTTGATCGGTGGCACGGTGATCGTCGAAACGCTGTTCTCGCTGCCCGGTCTGGGTCAGTTGCTCGCGTCCTCGATCGTTTCCCGGGATCTCATCATGGTGCAAGGCATCGTGGCATTCATGGCGATCGTCTACGTCGTCATCAACATCCTGGTCGATTCCAGCTATGAGCTGATCGACCCGCGGGTCAGGAAGGTGGCCACGGTATGACCCGAGCCGACGTGCAGACAACCCCCGAAAAGCGGGCCGAGACGCCCAGGAAACCGGACGTTCCCCGGCTGCGGAAACCTCGCTCGATCCTGGTGTACCTGTCCTACACCTGGTTGGGCGTGATGATCGCGGCGGCTATTTTCGCCGACCTGCTTCCCTTGGCTTCGTATTCGATCCCGGTCGGCCCGCCACGGCAACCTCCGCAACTCGGGTCGCTCGATCTCCTGGCGGGCACCGACAACTTGGGGCGCTCGATGCTGTCCCGATGCGTCTACGGCGCCCAGGTGTCGCTGCTGGTCGGTACTGTCGCGGCCCTCATCGGGTCGGCAATCGGGGCGAGTATCGGGATGCTGGGTGGCTATTTCCAGAAGCGGACGGACTCGGGGATCCGGTTGCTCAGCGATACGATGCTGGCGTTCCCGCCACTGATCCTGCTGATGGCGCTGACCGCGGTCTTCACTCCGGGACTGCGCACCCTGATGGCCGGTCTGTCGCTGGTGATCATCCCGTCGTTCATCAGGCTCGCCCGGGCGAACACGCTGTCCTGGACGGCCCGCGAGTTCGTGCTCGCTGCCCGGAACATGGGTGCCGGTCACGGCCGGATCCTGAGCAAGGAGATCCTGCCCAATGTGCTGCCCCCATTGCTGGCATATCTCCCGGTCATCATGGCCGCACTCATCGTCGCGGAAGGATCGCTGAGCTTTCTCGGGCTCGGCATCCCGCCCCCGACACCGAGCTGGGGCGGAATGATCTCCGACGGCAAGGACAGCCTGGCGGGCGCACCGCACCTGGTTTTCGTACCCGCCGCGGTCATCTTCTGCACCGTTTTCGCGTTGAACCAGGCCGGCGATCACCTGCGTGGCCGATTCGATCGCACGATGCGCGACTGACCGAAAGGCCGAAAATGCTGCGAACATCCCTATTTCGTTCGATCGCCGTGTGCTGCACGGCTCTCGTCCTGGCTGCCTGCGGCGGAACCGGAGCGGGAACCGGAACCGGCCCCGGTGGCGACCCCGTGCCCGGCGGTACCGCACAGATCATCCAGATCAGCGAGCCGCGCACCCTCGACCCGGTAGCCATGGGAAATCAGTGGGTGATCAATGCGATGCTCGGCAATGCCCTGTTCGGGACGTTGATGGTCAACAACCCGGAAAGCGGGAAGATCGAATACACCATGGCGACAGGCTTCGCCACGCACGACGGAGGTACCACCTTCGACCTGACGTTGCGGCCGGATCTGCGGTTCACCGACGGTACTGCGCTGGACGCGGCGGCCGTGAAATTCAACTGGGACCGCTTCAGCGACCCGGAGAACGGTTCGACCTATCGCGAGGATGCGGCGGTGATCGCGGCGACCGAGGTCGTGAACCCGACCACGCTGCGGGTGACGATGCACTACCCGGCACCGCATTTCGCCTACACCATCGTAGAAAGTTCGATGAACTGGATCGCCTCGCCGCAGGCGTTGGAGGCGGGTCGCGCGGCATTCGACGGCAACCCTGTGGGGGCGGGTCCGTTCATCCTCGAGCGGTGGGCCCGGCAGGATGTCATCGAGCTGGTGAAGAACCCGGGCTACTGGGACGCGCCGAAGCCCTATCTCGACCGGATCGAGCTGCGCACCTCCGGCGATTCCGTGCAGGGGTACAACACGCTGATCAGTGGTGGTTCGGACGTGATCATCAGCTCGAACTGGGGAAGTATCGAAAAGCTGAAGAATCAAGGTTTTCCCACCGCGGTCGCGGCGCTGCACGGCGGACAGCATCTGTCGATGAATATGCGGCGAGCGCCGTTCGACGATATCCGCGCCCGCCGGGCCGTGGCCGCCGCGATCGATGTGAACGCGCTCAACCTGACGATCTACCACGGAAGCGGGGAACTCCCGACGACTCTGTTCCGCGAATCGTCTCCCTACTATGCGCCGGACCTGCCCTTACAGACACACGATCCGGAGACTGCGCAACGGTTGTTCGACGAGCTGGCAGCCGAGGGCAAGCCCGTGAAGTTCACTTACACCACGACCGCGCAGACGGAGAACCGGCTGCTGGCGGAAAGTGTGCAGGCTCAGCTCAGCGCGTTCGACAATATCGAGGTCGAAGTGAAGGTCATCGACATCATCGACCTGATCAAACTGCGTTATACGCACGATTTCGACGTGATGACCGGCGGCGCGTTCTTCGATGACCCCGAACCCCGGCTGTGGACGGCATTCCACGGCGACTCGAGCCGGAACACCGCCGGTATCGACGATGCGGTACTGAACCGGGCGCTCGATACGGGCCGGACGTCGACGGATGTGGAGCAGCGCATCGGGATCTACCGGACGGTTCAGGAGCGGTTGATCGAACTGATGCCCGCCGTCTTCTACATACGAACTGTCGCGGGAGCGGCTACCGCGAAGAACGTCGGGGGTCTCACCATGTACGGCGCCGGGTCGGTGCGACCCGAGGAGCTGTGGATCGTCGAATAGCGGGAACGGCCCGAGGAGAGCTGAGAACCATGAGTGCTCAACCGAATCTGCAGGTGCGGAATCTGCACACCTATATCAGGACCGACCGCGGTGTCGTGCGCGCCGTGGACGATGTCTCCTTCGACGTGGACCGGGCGCAGGCGCTGGGCGTGGTGGGCGAATCGGGATCCGGGAAGTCGGTGATGGCCCGGGCGATCATGGGACTGTTGCCGCCCCGCGCCGGATGTTCCGGTGAGGTGCTGTTCCACGGCCGCAACATCCTCGCGCTCTCCAAGAAGGAAAAGCTCGATATCTGGGGAAAGCAGATCGCCATGGTCTTCCAGGACCCCGGACGGTCGCTCAACCCGGTGGTGCGCATCGAACGCCAGCTCACCGAAGGTATGCGCAAACATCTGGGGACCGGTCGTTCCGAAGCCAGAACTCGCGCCCTAGAACTTCTCCGGGAGGTCGGGGTCCCGGACCCGGAGCGCCGGCTACGCAACTACCCGCACGAGATGTCCGGTGGGATGCGGCAGCGAGTGATGATCGCGATCGCCCTGGCCTGCGAACCCGATCTGCTGATCGCCGATGAACCGACCACCGCACTGGATGTGACGATCCAGCGGCAGATCCTCGACCTGCTGCGCCGCGTGCAGCGCGATCGGGGGATGTCGCTGATGCTGATCAGTCATGATCTGTCGGTGGTCGCCGGCCGCACCGACCGGGTCTCGGTCATGTACGCGGGGCGGCTTGCCGAATCCGGCGCGACCCGCCGGGTGTTCGCCGCGCCCCGGCATCGATATACCCGGGCCCTGATGGATGCCACCCCGACGATCGAACACCGGCGATACACGCCGCTGCGGCTGATCGAGGGCAGCCTGCCGGATCCGTCGGCACCGCCACCGGGCTGCCGGTTCGCACCCCGGTGCGGTCATGTCGCCGAGGGCTGCCGCGAGGTTCCCGGTCCCGTGCTGACCGAGATCTCCGCCGATCACCTGGTGGCGTGTGCGCATCCTGTTCCCGACTCCGTAACTGTCCATTCCGATTCCGGTGGTGATATCCATGGCGGGTAGCGGTACCGCGCACCTGCGCGGCGAGGCGACACTGCTCAGTGTGCGCGATCTGGTGGTCGAGTACGACACCGACGGCGGGACCGTGCAGGCGGTGTCGTCGGTCAGCTTCGATGTCCTGCCCGGCGAAACCCTCGGAATCGTCGGGGAATCCGGGGGTGGAAAGTCTACGACGGGCCGGGCCGTGCTCCGGCTGGACACCCTGACCTCGGGCCGGATCACCTTCGCCGGCGAGCGGATCGACGAGGCGGACGGTCGCCGGATGCGTGCGCTGCGGCCCGAGATGCAGATGATCTTCCAGGATCCGGTGGCTTCGCTGAACCCACGGCGGCCGGTGCGCGATATCGTCGTCGAGGGCTTGGCCGTGGCCGGAAAGCCCGCGGACGAACGCGCGGCGACCTCCGCGGAAGTACTCGCGAAGGTCGGGATGGGCGACGAGCGGTTCGCCGGGGCGCTGCCCCGGCAACTGTCCGGTGGGCAGGCCCAGCGGGTCGCGATAGCGCGGGCCCTGGCGGTGGACCCCCGGCTGCTGATCTGCGACGAACCGGTGTCCGCGCTCGACGTCTCGGTGCAGGCGCAGATTCTCAATCTGATATCCGAGCTCAAGGCCGAATACGAGCTGACCGTGGTGTTCATCAGTCACGATCTCGGTGTCGTGCGGACGATCAGCGATAACGTCATGGTCATGTACCTCGGCAAGGTGTGTGAATTCGGTGATGCGGTCGAGGTGTACGACCGCCCGGCGCACCCGTACACGAGGGCGTTACTCGATTCGGTGCCGCTCGCCGGCCCCGGCGAGGGTTTCACGGGTCCGGCGCTGGCCGGCGATATTCCCTCACCCCTCGCACCGCCGCAAGGCTGCCGGTTCAGGACCCGCTGCCCGCGCGCCCAGAGCCGATGTGCCGAGGAGGAACCGGAGGTCCGCGAGGTCCGGCCGGGACAGTACGCCGCCTGCCACTTCCCGTTGACCGAAATCTGAGCCCGAATCCTCCGGCAGGACTATTCGTGTCCCGCCGGCCCGGAGCAGTCGCGGAGCCCGCGGTTTCGGGAATCAGTGGTTGCGGCGGTCGTCTCGTCCGTCGACGATCACACCTGCGGCCGACTCGAGCGGTTTCACAATGGTCGTGAAATCGGCGTCCGATCCTTGGGAGGCCGTGGTCGCCTCCCAGCGCCGGGCGACCGCTTCGGCGAGTTCGGTCGGTGTGCCGAGTTCTGCCGCCTCGTGCAGGTAGAGCAGGACGTCCTTGGTCATCAACCCCGCGGCGAAGCCGAAGTCGAAGGTGCGGGGCAGCACCGAGCGGGGGAACTTGTCGCGGCTGGCGTGGGTTGCGCCCGAGCCGGCGTTGAGTACATCGATCATCACCGTGGGGTCCAGGCCGGCCTTCACGCCCATGACCATCACTTCGGCGGTCGCGGCCAGTGTGGCGGCGGCCATCAGATTGTTGACCAGCTTCATCGTCTGGCCGGCGCCGGGCTCGGTGGCCACGAGGAACGGCCGGCCGAGCGCTTCGAGAACGGGTGTGGCGGACCCGAACTCGTCTTCAGGTCCGGCAGCCATGACGGCGAGGGTGCCGTTGCGGGCCCCGGCGGTGCCGCCGCTGACCGGGCAGTCGAGCAAGGTGATTCCGCGTTCGGCGAGCAGCGCCGAAAGCTGCCGGGCGGTCTGCGCGCCGATAGTGGAGAGCTCGACGACCCGGCGTACCCGGGAACCATGGATGATGCCCTCGCCGCCGGTGGCGACCGCCAGCGATACCTCCGGTGTCGGCAGGCTGGTCAGCACCGTTTCGGCGCGGTCGGCCACGTCCGCGGGGGAGGTCGCGGCCACGGCGCCGAGCGCGACCGCCCGGTCCATCGGCTCGGGGCGGGCGTCGAACACCACGAGCCGATGGCCGGTTTCCCGAAGGCGCGTGGCCATCTGGAATCCCATATTGCCCAGGCCGATCAGGCCGATATCCGTGGTGCTCATCCGTCGCTGTCCAGTTCGGCGAAAACTTCCCGGGCGATCCGGAAGCCGTCGACGCCCGCCGGGACACCGGCGTACACGGCGACCTGCAGCAGTACCTCACGGATCTCGTCGCGGGTCACACCGTTGTTGAGTGCCCCCTTGACGTGGGTGCGCAACTCGTGCGGCCGGTTGAGTACCGAGAGCATCGCGAGAGTGAGCATCGACCGGATCTGCGGTGGCAGACCGTCGCGGCCCCACACCGTTCCCCAGCAGTACTCGGTGACGAGATCCTGCATAGGCTGGGCGAAATCGTCGCCGGCGTTCTTACGGACGTAGTCCGCGCCGAGCACCCGGGCACGAATCCGCCGCCCTTTGTCGTAGGTGTCCTCGTTCATGGATGTACTTCCTGCCTGTCGTGGGGCGCACCATTCGGGGCGCTCACAGTTTCACCACCACGGTTTTGGTGGCTGTGACCGCGTCGAGCGCCGCAAGGCCCTTCTCCCTGCCGTAGCCGGATCTCCGGAATCCGCCGAACGGCAATTCGACACCGCCGCCGGCGCCGTAGGTATTGACGTAGACCTGGCCGGCCACGACCTCGGCCGCCAGCCGGTGCGCGCGGGACAGATCCCGGGTCCACAGCGCCGCCAGCAGGGCGTACTCGGTGCCGTTGGCCAGGGCGAGTGCTTCGTCTTCGCCGGCGAACGTATTGACGGTGAGCACCGGCCCGAAGATCTCTTCCTGCGCGAGGGGGGCCGCCGGATCGACACCGTCGATGAGCGTCGGGGGGAAGTAGGCACCGTCGGCCAGGCCGGCATCGAGCGGTACAGCGCCGCCACAAAGGATTTCTCCCCGAGTAAGCCCGGCCACCATGGTGGCGACCCTCGTCTGCTGCTTCCGGGAGATCAGTGGCCCCAGCGTGGGATCGTCGCGACCGGGCCCCAGGGTGACCCGGGCGAACTGCTGGAGCACCTTGTCCACCAGGGCGTCGTGGACCGATTCCTCGACCAGCAGCCGAGAACCCGCCGAACAGGTCTGCCCGGCGTTCTGCAGAATCGCCTTGGCGACGAATTCCGCCGCGGTGTCCAGATCGGCGTCGGCGAAGACGATCTGCGGAGATTTGCCACCGAGTTCCAGGACCGCCGGCACCACCCGCTGCGCGGCGGCACGGGCTACCTCCGAACCGATACGGGTGGACCCCACGAAGCCGAGGAAATCGACGCCCGGGTGCGCGGTCAAAGCGGCACCGGCCTCGGCGCCGATACCGGTGACGACGTTGAATACTCCGGCCGGCAGACCGCATTCCACGGCGAGCCGCGCGAGTGCTACGGCGCTGCGGGGTGTTTCGTCGGCGGGTTTGGCCACGACGGCATTACCCGCCGCGATCGCGGGTGCCGCGGCGCGGGCGATCAGCTGGATCGGATAGTTCCACGCCACGATATGCCCGGTGACCCCCAGTGGTTCGCGGCGGGTGTAGACGTGGAGCTCACTGTTCAGTGGGATGGTCTGGCCGTAACAGGTGTCGATGGCGTGCGCGTAGAAACGGAAGTATCGCGCCGCCACGGTGACATCCGTACGGGCCTGGCTCAGGGGTTTACCGGTGTCCTCGCACTCGTAGCGGGCGAGTTCCGCATGATGGGTATCGATCGCGTCGGCGATCCGGCCGAGTACGACCGATCGGTGTTCGGGTGTGGTGGTGCGCCAGTGGCGCAGCGCGCGCCGGGCCGCGCCGACTGCCCGGTCCACCTCGTCCGGTCCGCCGCGTGCCACCGGGCCCAGGGACCGGGACGTCGAGGGGTCGATATTGTCGTACATCTCGGCGGAGGACACGGCAGCGCCGTCGATGAACGATTCGGTGGCAGACATGGGGTCACCTCGCGATTTCAGGTCGGCCGACCGGCCATCAGGAGCGGGCCTGCGCACTGGATGTGGTGCGGGTGCGGAAACTTTCGGTGGGCGCGACGGTGTCGATATCGCCGCGGACAACGCGCAGGGCCTGTTGTTTGAAGACACGGGCGGCGTGGCTGAGCCGGTGTGTGGTGGATTCGGTACGGTCGCCGGTTTCCGCGGTGTACTGCCGCCCCCAGGTCGAGACCTCGACCGTGCCCCGGTCGAGGCACTCCTGAACTCGGCCGCGCAGTCTGTCGTCGGCCGCCAGCAACGCCTCCGAAACCGTCAAGGCGTGCGGTCGTAGCCCGCGGTGCCGACGAGCGAGTACGGTGCCCAGATCGAGTGCGTCGGCCCCCAGGATCCGGGCCGGCCGCGGATTGCCGAGGTCGCCGGCGATCACCGTGACCTCCCAGCCGGCCATCGAGAGATCGAAGATCCGGCCGCCCGCGGCGCTCACCGCATCGTCCATGCTGACCCCCAGCACGGCCAGCCGCGGACGTAGACCCCAGTGTGCCCGGCCGTGCAGGTAGGCGAGGGCGGCGACCGGTGCCATGTTGTCCGGGGCCGGTGGGAGTGTCGAGGCGGGCGAAGTCATGGGTTCTCCCTCGTGTGGAACGACCGGGTCCCGGGCGGGGATGACGCTGCGCCGAAAATACCCGAAACCGTATACTTTGACTATAAGGTCCGGGCAGCGGGAGAGTGACCGTTTTCGGGCGACGCCTCAGCGGGGCGTCGCACCGCGGAGAAACAGCTGGACGGCGTGGCGGAGATGGCGTTCCTCTTGTTGCGCCGATCGGAAGAGACCGAAATCGGCCATCCGGCCGGGAACCAGCTCCACCATCGCGAGGAACTGTTCGGCGGCCAGCTCGATATCCTCGACATCGACCGCACCCTCGGCGGTGCCGCGCCGCAGCACCCGCACGACCGCCCGTTGCCGCCCGGACCACATCATCGAATCCGTGCTGATCGCGAATTCCGGAAACCGGGCCGACTCGTTCATCGCGATCCGCATCAGCCGGACATTCTCGGGGTCGCGGGCGCGGTCGAGTGCCACCCGGCCGATCTCGACCAGCGCGGTTTCGAGGTCCTTGTCGTCGACGGCGGGAGCATCCTCGGGTGATTCGTATTTCGACAGCGCCCACGGAATGACATCGGCGAACGCCGCGCGCTTATCCGGATAGCGCGCGTACAGTGAGCGTTTCGTGATTCCGGCCTTCCGGGCGATGGCCTCCATCGTCGCTCCGTCGTAGCCGGATTCGAGGAATGTGGCGACCGCGGCCTCGCGGACTGCCTGGTTCAGCTTCTTGGCCTCGGCCTGTGTGGGGCGGCCGCGTCTCGTCTCCACCATTCGGGCAGCTTAGCCTCCCGCAGAGGTGATAATATCCGTCTCAGTATATTTATTTCGGGAGGCCGTTCCGCTCTGCCGGTGCGGTATGTATCCCTGCCCCACCTGGATCGGAGTGCCGATGACGATTCCGCCCACGATCGGTCGCGCGGGGCCCGGTTCGCGGCCCACCGCCGAGGAGATCGTTTCCGGATCGGACCTGACCGGCCGCACCTGTGTGATCACCGGGGCCTCCTCCGGTCTCGGCCTGGAGTCCGCACGTGTCCTCGCCCGCGCCGGTGCCCATATCGTCCTCACCGCGCGGCGTGCCGGCGCTGCCGAGGAGGCTGCCGCCGATATCCGCCGGGAGACCCCCTCGGCGCGGTTGTCCACCGTCGTCCTGGATCTGGCGTCGCTGGACGGGGTCCGGGTTGCCGCCGCACGTATTGCCGAACTCGCCCCGGTCGTCGATGTGCTCATGAACAACGCCGGTGTGATGTTCACCCCGTTCGCCCGCACCGCCGACGGTTTCGAATTACAGCTCGGCACGAACCATCTCGGCCACTTCGAGTTGACCCGCTTACTCCTCGACCGGTTGCGTGCGGCCGAGGGCGCCAGAATTGTCAACCTTGCCTCGGAGGGGTACCGGATTGCCGACGTCGACCTGGCCGATCCGCACTGGGAGAAACGGGACTACGACAAGTTCCGGGCCTACGGCGCGTCCAAGACCGCCAATATCCTGCACGCCGTCGAACTCGACCGGCGGCTGCGCGCGGACGGAATCCGGGTCTGTGCGGTGCATCCCGGCCGCGTCGCGACCCGGCTCGTCCGGCATCTGACCCGGGCCGATGTTGCCGCGATCCCGGTCGAGCGGGCGGGACCGCCTCGCCGGTCCGACCCCGATTCCGGCGTGCTCACGCCGCAGGAAGGTGCGGCGACTCAGGTGTGGGCGGCGGTACATCCGGAGCCCCTCGGCCTCGCCGGTGTGTACTTCGCGAACTGCGCGGCCGAGCCCGCTGTCGCGGACTACGCGGTCGACCCCGATCGGGCCCGAGAGTTGTGGGAGCTGTCCGAACGGCTGTGCCGGTAGCGGTTCAGCGCGGATGCAGGCCGTCCAGTAGCAGGCGCACCATGAAAAGCACCCGCTGGTCGAGTTGTTCGGCGCTCGGGACGCGGCCGGCCTCGATACTGCGTACCTGTGTACCGACGACCATGCTCATGAATGCGCGCGCGGCGAGATCGGTATCGGTGGTGGTGATCCGCCCGGCGGCGGCCGCGCGATCGAGTACCTCGGCGACGAAGGTGACGACCGGGCCGGTGTTCACTGTGTTGCTGAGGGTGAACAGTTCGGGAAAACGCAGGTTTTCCAGGGCGAGGATCCGGTGCAGCCGACGGCCGTTGGTGGTCATGGCCTGATCGATCCGGAGTCGCGCGACCGCTGCCAGCGTCTCGGCCAGATCGCCGTTGTCCAGGTTTTCCAAGGTTTCTCGCGGCACGGCCTGCGCTTCGATCGCGCGCCGGGTGGCGGCGAGGAACAGGGCAGCCTTGTCGGTATAACGGGCGTAGACGGTGCGTTTGGCCATCCGGACCCGGGCGGCGATCATCTCGACCGTGGTCTGTTCGTAGCCGTGTTCGAGGAACAGGTCCAGTGCGGCGTCCAGGAGCTCGAGCTGTCGCGCACGGGCTTGTTCCTGTGTCGGGCGCCCGGCTGCCCGGGGCCGATTGCGCTCGTTGCTCGTCGTGTCCACGGACGTCAGTTCATCCTATTCGGCCCCCGGGTGGCGACCGGGGTGTTACATTAATGACACCTGGCAGGTGCCATTAATATCGGGGGGATTCTCGAAGGGGTGGCCCATGACTACGGCCATAGCACGACTGACAGACCTTGCCGATGATCCGAACCGGTTCGATCATTCCGCCGCCGAATTGCGTGACGTCCAGATCGCGGCACTGAACGAGCGGTTCCAGGAACGGCGGGAGCGCATCGGATTACTGAATCACCGTGCGGACGAGGCAGGTATCACCGACGTCGGACGGTTCGAAGATGCGGTCGCGCTGTTGTTTCCGCATTCGGTCTACAAGAGCTACCCGGAGAAGTTCTTGACCGAGCACCGATGGGACCGGCTCGGCAAATGGCTGGGCACACTCTCCTCCCATCCGATCGCCCCGGTCGAAACGGGCGATATCGCCGGCATCGATCTGTGGATCGAGCGGCTGCGCGACGAGGGGCACTATGTGTCCTGTTCGAGCGGGACAACGGGCAAACCCGCCATGCTGCTCGCATCCGAGGCCGATATGGCCTGGTCGCGTCGGGATACCGTCAACCTGTTCGCCTGGGGCTCCGGTGTGCAGCCGGCCCGGGACCGGCGAATGATGGGGCTCGGGATGACCGCGATGGTGCCCAAGAACATCATCATCGGTGAAGCACAACAAGCGGCATACGGTGATCCGGATAAGCAGCGCTTCCGGCTACCGATAGCGCCGCTCACGGTCGAGGCGATGACCGGCCAGGTGCGGTTACGCCGCAAGATCACCGACGGCACCGCGCGGCCGGAGGAACTGGCCGCCTACGAGCGGATATCGGCGCAACGCCAGGAAGAACTCGACCGGGCACTGATCGCCGGCGCCGACGCGATGATCGAACACCGCACCGAAAAGCTCTATATCTCGGGCTTGTGGAACACCCTGTACCAGGTCGCCGCGCTGGTCCGGAAGCGCGGGTTCGCGGCCGCCGATTTCCATCCGGACAACTGTATCTATGTGGGCGGTGGCCTCAAACGGGCGCAATTACCGTCCGACTACCGGGAGTTCGTGTACGAGACGTTCAATATCCCACCCGGCCGGGAGTTCCAGAACTACTCCATGCAGGAGCTGAATTCGGGAATGCCGAAGTGCCGCGGCGGTAACCGCTACCACGTCCCACCCTGGATCGTGCCCTTCGTACTCGACGATGCGGGCGACACCCTGATGTCACACGGCGGGAGCGAAGTGGAAGGGCGCGCCGCCTTCTTCGATCTCTCGCTCGACGGACGCTGGGGCGGAATCATCACCGGCGACCGGATCGTCGTCGATTTCCGGCCGTGCGCCTGTGGAAACGCGGGGGCCTCGATCGCCGATTCCATCGTCCGCTACGCCGATATCGCCGGCGACGACAAGATCGGCTGCGCCGGAACCGCGGACGCCTACGTACGGGGACTCGCATGACCGCCGTCGAATCGCAGCAGACCGCCGGAGCGGCGCTGTCCGCCCCGTTCTTCTTTCGCGGCGAGGTAGTCGAAGGCGCGGCCGCCCTGCATCGATCGCGTGACCTCGGCGTATCCTTCACGACGCCCGAGATCGACCTCGACCGGGCCGTACCGCTGCGCAGCGAGATTCCTCCGCTGCTCGACGTACCGCTGGACGATATTGTCGACTTCCTGGTCGAGGCCGGACGGCGGATCCGCGACCCGCACAGTCCCTTCGTGCGCGACTGTATCGACCGGATGTCGTCGACGCACACCTTGCCCCGTGCCGTACTCGAAGCGCAGGTGGCCGGTGCGGCCGGCTATCTGGACAAGCGGGTGCTGCACGCGGTCGTCGAGCAGAACTTCCCCGATCCGAAAGCGCTCGACGGATGGGCCCCCAAACAGGATTTCCTCGGCCGCAGGAGTTTCGTCCGGGCCTTCGCGCCCCGGCTGATCCATGTGCTTCCCGGTAATTCGCCCGGGGTGGCGGTGAAATCCATCGCCCAGGGGGCGCTGGTCAAAGGCGTCAACCTGTTCAAGATGTCGTCCAGCGATCCGTTCACCACTGTGGCCATCCTGCGCGCCATGGCCGATATCGATCCGGAACATCCGGTGGTGCGGTCGATGTCGGCCGTCTACTGGCGGGGCGGGGATGCGGCGGTCGAACGTGTGCTTTTCCGCCCGCAGTATTTCGACAAGATCGTCGCATGGGGTGGCGGCGATGCCATCGACAATGTCGTCAAATATCTCGGCCCGGGATTGCAGCTGGTGTCGTTCGACCCGAAAACGTCGATTTCGATGGTCGGCCGGCAGGCCTTCGATACCGAGGAAACGCTCGAGCGCGCTGCCGGGCTCGCCGCCGAGGATGTCATGGTGCTGAACCAGGACGCCTGCGTCGCGAGCCGGTTCGTGTTCCTGGAGGCGGACGAGGAGAACGCGGATCGGTTCTGTGACCGGCTGTACCGGCGGATCGCCGAGCGCGCTACCGCATCCGGTGACAACCGGCCGCTGGATCCGGAGCTGAAAGAGCAGATCCGGACTCTCGCACTGCTCGACGACGAGTTCCGGGTATGGGGCGCCACGGACGGTACGGGTGTGGTGATCCGCTCCGGTGAACCGGTCGATTTCCATCCGATCGGCAAGACCGTCAATGTGGTCCCGGTGCCCTCGCTCGACGAGGCGATCCGCCATGTCGGTGTGGCAACGCAGACCGTCGGGTTCTATCCCTTCGACCGGATGCCGGATTTCCGTGATCGACTCGCGGCCGGTGGCGTGCAGCGCATCGTTCACCTGGGGGAGGCCGGTCCGAGCACGATCGGCAATCCGCATGATGCCATGTATCCACTGCATCGCTTCGTGCACTGGATGGTTCACGAAGACGGGGCAGCCGCGATCCCGGGCCGCGAATAGCGCGGAATCCGCCCCATGGACGAGAGTGTGATTCTACTATTCGGTAGAGTCACATTTCTCACTCGCGGCCGGGCCCGCCCGGCTTCCGACGACCCCGTTCTCCGGCAACGCCGCCGTACGACACCGGCGTACGCGTGCCGGGTGGTTGGAGTTCACCATGCGCACAATTCCCCCAGAGCTGGCCAGACGGTATGAAGAGCAAGGGTGGTGGACCCGCGACAGTCTCGGCGATCTGCTGGCCCGCGGTCTCGCGGCCGCCCCGGACACCACCGTCCGCGTCCATTCGGATATCCGGCCCTACTCGGGAACCTTCCGGGATGTCGAACTGGTAGCGCGCCGCCTGGCGACAGGACTGCAGGACCGCGGTATCGAACCCGGGGACGTCGTCGCGCTGCAGTTACCCAACTGGATGGAGGCCGCGGCCGCGTTCTGGGCGGCATCGCTGCTGGGGACGGTCGTGGTGCCGATCGTGCACACCTACGGTTCGCGCGAAGTCGGCCATATCGTGGATACGGTGCGGCCCAAGGCATTCTTCGGCGCCGAACGTTTCGGAAACCTGGTGTACGACCCCGCGGTCTACGCGGATGTGCCGATCGTGGGAATCGTCGGCGGCGGCGATCCCCGCCATCACTTCGACGCATTGCTCGGCGGCGAGCCCTTTTCCGGTGTGACACAGGTGGACCCGGACGGCCCCGCGGTGATCGCCTTCACCTCGGGTACGACACAGGTGCCGAAGGGGGTCGTCCACAGCCATCGGACGCTCGGCTGCGAGACCCGGCTGATGGCGCAGCGGCTTCCCGACGAGCTGGGACCGTTGATCAATGCCGCCCCCATCGGCCATTTCATCGGAATGCTTTCGGCCCTGCTCGTCCCGGTTCTGGAGGGTGTCTCCATAGACGTCACCGATGTCTGGAATCCCGGCCGCATCCTGCACCTGATGACCACCTACGGCGTCAGCCTGGGCGGCGGCGTCCCGTACTACGTCACCAGCCTCATCGAGCACCCGGACTGCACTCGCGACCATCTGGCGCGGCTGAAGTATCTCGGCATGGGCGGCGCCCCCGTCGCCGCGCCGGTGGCCGAGCGGCTGACCGGACTGGGCCTGACCGTCTACCGGTCCTACGGCAGCACCGAACATCCCTCCATGACGTCCTCCCATTGGAGCGCGCCACAATCCAAGCGGCTCTACACCGACGGTGCTGCGCAACCCGGCGTCGAGATCCGGTTGAGCGCAGACGGCGAGATCCTCAGCCGCGGACCGGATCTGTGCCTGGGATACCTCGACGACGCCCTGACCGCGGCCGTGTTCGACGACGACGGCTGGTACCACACCGGCGATATCGGAACTCTCGATGCCGACGGCTATCTCACCATCACCGACCGCACCACGGACCTGATCATCCGCGGCGGGGAGAACATCAGCGCGCTCGAGGTCGAAGAAGTATTGCTGACGGTGCCCGGCGTGACCGAAGCGGTGGCGGTCGCCGCGCCGGACGCGCGACTGGGCGAACACGTCGCGGCGGTACTGCGGCTGCAGCCCGGCACGACCCCACCGTCGCTCGAGGACCTGCGCGCCTGCTTTGCCGACGCCGGGCTGGCGAAACAGAAGTGGCCGCAGGAGGTTCATACGGTCGACGATTTTCCGCGAAGCCCCAGCGGCAAGGTGCAGAAATACAAGATCCGGCAGAGCCTGGCCGCGCGCTGAGCCGATATCGGCAGTCGCCGGTGTCTCCCGAACCATCACCGGCGGCCCGGCCCGCGAGCTGCTGCCAGGCCGGTCCCGCCGGCATCGCAGCGGCCGGCGCCCGACCCGGCTTGCTCTCGGTCGTCACACGCTGCTCCCGGTGCCGGCACCACTGAATGCCTGCCGAATAGACGAAGTTCCGGGGATCCGAGTACTTTTCGGTTCCCCGGAACTCGCTGCGGCATTCAGACCTCGAGAAGATCGAGGCTTCCGTGCCGGGCGACCGCCGTGGCGAGTCGTCCGGTGAGGTGCTCGATGATCGGCCGGTCGACCGCGCGGGTCATCGACCACAGATAGAACCCGTACGGCAGATGTGCCCGGTACATCCACCAGGCCCGGTCCCGATCCGGCGGTTCGATCCCGTGGGCGGCCAGCCGGTGCAGGTAGTGCTCGAGCAGGTCGCGCTCGGTGCGGGCGAGTTCGTCCGGGTCCAGGACGGTCGCCAGGTGGTAGGCGACATCCTGGGCCCAGTGGCCGCTCTGTACCACCTGCCAGTCGATGAGACCCGCGCTGCCGTCGGGCATTTCGTAGATATTGCCGGCGTGCAGATCACCGTGGACCAGGCATCGCGCGGAAGAAGAGCCGAGGGTATCCATCGCGGCCATGGCCGCCAGCAGCCGGTCCGCGCGCCGCACATCCTCCGGGATGCCGGCCGCCCGGCCGTCGTCCAGGAGCGGTTGCAGCTTGTCGACGGTCATATGCCCGGCCAGCGAGGCCAGGCGCGGCGGGAAGAGCCTGTTCGCGTCCGGGCGCCTGCCGTTCCAAGTCGCCGCGTGCAGGGCGGCGAGCTGATCGAGGGTTCCGGCGGCCTGGCCAGGGCCGTAGCCGACCAGGGGATCGAGAAAACGGGCGCCCGCCACCACCATGTCCCGCATGAGGACCAGGGCGTGCCCGGTGTCCTCGTCCACCGCGGCGTACACGCACGGCGGGGTGCGCACGGGAAGAGCGTGGGCGAAATCCCGGTAGAAATCCGCTTCGGCCCGCGATCCGCGGCGCCACAGCGGATTGAAATACCCTTTGGCGCACAGTGCCCGGGGAGCCTCGGCCGGATGCGTGTAGGTCACACGGAAACGTAGTTTGGTGGCCACCGTTTCGATCCGCTCGACCACTTCGGTCGCAGCCGGCACCACGGCGGGATGGCCGGGTTCCAGCACCGCCGCGAGCCATTCGGGTGACAGCACGACCGCTTCGTCGAACGGTGCGGGATCGGCCGGGGTCCTCACAATCCCTCCTGCGGTTCGGGAATCCCCACCAGCTCGCAGGCGCGCCGCATGAAGGAGTATCGGCGGGTGCCGGTATCGACCAGCGGCAGTCGCAGGACACGGCGGGTGCGGAGGCTGAGCAGGCCCGCTTTCAGGCAGGCGAACACTTCGTGCCAGACCAGGTCGCCGGCTCGGAGCCCGGTCAGGTCCTGCCACAGGTCGATCGTTTCGGCCCTGGTCCCGAGGCCGTCGAGGCGGGGGATGCCCAGACCCGTGCTGTGGGCTTCGTCGAACACCAGCCACCACGCGAGATCGGCGACCGGGCCGGCCATCGACGCCTGCTCCCAGTCCATGACCGCGGATACCCGGAAGTCCGTGCCGAACACGATGTTTCCGATGCGGGCGTCACCCCACGACAGTCCCGGTGCGGAGTTCGCCGGTCGATTGTCGGTGAGCCACTGCAGCAGTGTGCGGATGGTGTCGGGAATGGTGTCCTCGAGCGTCCAGTGGGCGTGGGCACTCCAATAGGCGAGCTGCTGCTGGTCGCCCGAGCTGCCGTATTCCGGCCGGTCGACGAAATCGACCGTATCGGCGGGGACGCGATGGATGGCGGCCAGCTGGCTCATCGCGTCCTCCCACAGCGTCCGCCGCTGGGCGGGAGTGGCGTCCGCGAGGAACCCGGACATGTTGTACACCGGCATACTCACCGGCACCGAACCGGTGACCCGGCGCATCAGGTAGAACGGCCGGCCGAGCACCGAGGGATCCTCTTCCAGCCACAACGGTTCCGGCACCCGTACTGCACTGTGCTGCCGCAGCGCGACAAGGATCTGGTGCTGGATACGGAACCGCGGATCGAGAAACATCTGATGCTCGGCCGCCGGCGCGACCCGCAGCACCAGCTGCTCGGTACCGCGCGCGGAATGCACTCGGATGAACACGGTCTCGTTGGATACTCCGGCCCCCTGCGGGTAGGCCGGATCGTCGATCTCGACGGCGGTGATCTCATCCCGTGCCGCCAGCCACGAATGCAGGATCGTGGCCGTGGTATCCAGATCACGACCTTTGGGAAATACAGGCGCGTGCTTCATTGCTTGTGCCCCGTTACTTATTCAGGTGGACGACCCCCGAAGGCGGTCGAACAGAATGACCACAATTGTTCGGTGACGGCTTCGATATTTTCCCGCGGCGCATACGCGAAATGGTGGTAAACCGACATCACCAGGTTCACCGCCAGCCAGGCGTCGGCGGCCGGGTCGTTCGGGCGCAGCAGTCCCGATTCGGCCGCCGCCCGCAACTCTCGCTCGACCAATTCGGCGAAAGGCCGGTTGACCTGTGCCATTTCCTCCGGAAATATCTGATAAAGCCGCCAGTGCTCGGACGTGACGAATTGTCGTACGGTGCCGCCCTCTTCGGTACGGAGTGAGCGCAACGCCGCGAGGATATAGAAACGTAAGCGCGCCACCGGATCCGGTAGATCGCGCGCGGCCGCCGCCATCTCGACCATCCGATCGGCGATCACATCTTCGAGGACGGCGAGCAGGAGATGGTCCTTGCTGGGGAAATGCCGGTAGAAGGTCTGCAGGGCGATCCCCGCCTCCTTCGACAATTCCTGGGTCGTGAAGCCGGACCCCTTGACCTCGATCAACCGCTGCGCGGCCGCGACGATGGCCTGCGCCTGCTCGATGGTGCGAGCCCGTGATCGCCGGACCGATTGCGATTGATCTGCGGCCCGGTCGGCCCAGCCGGGCGGCGAGGTGATCGGGGCGTCGGCGTCGGGTCGGGCGGGCCTCTTGGGTGTGGACACGCCTGAAGTCCTATCATGACGGGCTGAGCACAACGAGCGGGATAACCCGGCTGGTACGGGTCTGATAGACGTCGTAGTTCGGCCAGTATCCCGTGGCGAGCCGCCACAGGCGCGGTCGCTCCGCCGCCGTGGCGGTACGCGCCGTCACCCGGACCCGCTCCGCCTTGATCTGGATCTCGGCTCCGGGGTTCGCGCGCAGATTCAGGTACCACGCCGGATGCTTCGCGGCCCCGCCCGCCGACGCCACGACCAGGTAATCCGCACCGTCGCGGCCGTAGATCAGCGCCGAGGTACGGCGCTGCCCGGTTTTCCGGCCGGTGGTCGTGAGCAGCAGGATCTCGGTACCGTTCCATTCGTAACCGATCTCGCCGCCGGTCTCCTGGTAGCGGGCCACATGCGTGGCACCGACCAGGCCGAGATCGGGCGGCCGGTAACCGGGTTCGTTCATCGACTTTCTCCTCTTCTCCGGGGCCGATCGGTTCAGCCGAAAACCACGGGTATCTCGGTCGGCCCGCGCTCGTACATTCCGATGAAGCGGGTGGGTTCGGCCTCCGGGTCGGCCCGTAGATTCGGCAGCCGGTCGAGCAGGGCGCCGATCCCGGTCGTCATCTCGGCCTTCGCGACATGCATGCCCAGGCAGGCGTGGGCCCCGCCGCCGAAGGCGAAGGAGGGTCGCAGCCGCCGGGTGATGTCGTATTCGTCCGGGTTGTCCCAGCGTGCCGGGTCCCGGTTCGCCGCCCCGATGCACAGGTGCAGGACCGAACCGGCGGGGAGCGCCACCCCCTGCAACTCGGTATCCCGGGTGACGTACCGGGAGAACATCGGATCGGTCGGGGTCCAGCGCAGGGCCTCGTCGATGGCGGGCCGCAGCAGGGAACGATCCACCGCGACCGCCGCGAGCACATCCGGCCGCTGCAGCAGCGCCGTCAGCGTGATCCCCATCTGTTTCCACGTGGTGCCGGATCCCGCGGCCAGCAGCAGGACCACGAAGGAATGGATCTCCGCATCGGTGAGCCGCTGTGTGGTGCCGTCCTCACCGGTCAGTTCCGCCTCGACCAGCACACTGATGAGATCGTCGCGCGGCGCCTTCCGGCGCTGTGCGACGATCGGCCGGATCAGCTCCACCACGGCGGCCGGCCGGCCGAGCGCCGCCCGGAACTCCAGTGCCTGCTCGACCGGTACGCCGAAGCTACCGGTGATCGTCAACACCGGGATGGCGGCGCAGAAATCGACGTTCAGTTCGGCCCGGCCGTCGGCGGCGAAACCGTCGATCAGCTGGTGCACGGTCTGCTCGATCCACTTGCGGATCCACCATTCGGCCTTCGCGGGAACGAAGGACGGCTGCACGAGCGCGCGGTAACGCCGGTGCTGTGCCCCGTTCATCGAGATCATGCTGTTGAGGGCGTCGAGTTTGCCCGTGTTCGGGTCCACCGGTTCCGGCGCGGAGGCGAACAGATCGGGGTTGCGGTAGGCGGTATCGCAGGCGGCGAAACCGAATGCCGAGAAATGCGGGCGGTCGGGCTGCGGTAGTCCGCTGAACACCGCCGGGCCCGGGTAGCCGGTCAGCTCGTGCACGGTGCCCGGATGCACCTCGCCCTCGGCGCGCAGCCGATGCCATATCGGATAGGGATCGTCCCGGTACCCGCCGCCCGTCTGGGCCAGGTAGGCGCCGCGGAGATCGAACAATTCGCGTACGCGGTCGCGATCCAAGGTCGGTGCAGGATTCATTCGATTCACCTCGCCACGTACCCGCCGTCGACCGGAAACAGGACTCCGGTGATATTCGCGGCGCGATCGGATACCAGGAATACGGCTGCCTCCGCGCAATCCTCCGCCGTGATCGGGCGCCCGAGCGGATGGTTGGCGGCGGTACGTTCGGCCATTTTCGCGGTCATTTCCGCACTGTCGGAGAGCCCGCCGGCCGCCATGAAACCGGTATAGGGCATCCCGGCCGGGCAGAGGGCGTTGGCGCGGATCCCGAACGGCGCGCCCTCGATCGCCACCGCCTTGGTGAGCTGGTGCACGGCACCTTTCGTGGCGGCGTAGACCGCGCCGCCCCACGCGACCAGGCCCGCGACCGACCCCGTATTGAGAATGACCCCGCCCCCGCCCTGCCGTTTGAACTGGAGTACGGCATAGGTGCAGCCGAGGAACACCCCGCCGATATTCACCGATACCAGGCGCTGGAAATCCTGAAAGGTGTGGTCCTCGAGCGCGGCGCCCAGGCGCGGTGTCGGGATGCCGACATTGTTGAAAACGATATCGACGTGCCCGAACCGGTCGGCAGCAGTGGCGATCATCGCGGCGACATCGCGCTCCCGTGTGATATCGGTATCGGCCGCGACGGCCACCCCGCCCGCGGCCTCGATCCGGCGCACCGTGTCCTTCGCCCGATCGAACTGGATATCGGCGCACACCACCGAGGCGCCTTCCTCGGCGAATCGCTGGGCCGAGGTGGCACCGACGCCGGATCCGGCGCCGGTCACCACCGCGGTTTTTCCTTCGAGCAGCACGTGGCTCACCCTTCTCGTTCGATGGCGGCGATATCGGTGATCGCCAGGCTCAGTGCGCCGGTCGGGCAGCTGTCCACGGCCGTGCGGATCTGTTCCACCGGATCTGCCGGCGGGTCACGCAGAACCGCCAGCCCCTCGTTGTCCTGGGTGAAACTGCCCGGTGCGTAGGCCGCGCAGACTCCGCAGCCGAGGCAGCGTGTCCGGTCGACGTGGACCCTCCAGCCCGGCATCTCAGCCCGCTGTCCGGACCGGCGGTTCGGCCGGAGTGAACCGGTAGAGGCGCTCGGCATTGCCGCGCAGGATCTTGTACTGCGTCGCCTCCGGGAGATGGTCGATCTGCTTTTTCACGGCGTCGATGCAGTTCGGCCAGGTGGAATCCGAATGCGGGTAATCGGTTTCGCACATGATGTTGTTCTCGCCGATTTCGGCGATGCTCGCGATGCCGTGTGTGTCCTCGATGAAACAGCCGAAGATATGGTCGCGGAACGTCTGGCGGATATCGAGGGTGTCCAGGTCGACGCCGCCGCTACCGGCGTGATCGCCCCAGTTCATTCCCCGCTTCACCCAGTGCCGCTGTTTGTCCAGGACCTGCTCGGCGCGTTCCAGGAAGTACGGCATCCACCCGATCTCACCCTCGGACAAGGCGATCTTCAGGTTGGGGAAGCGCTGGAACATACCGCTGAACAGCCAGGACAGCATCGCGCCGGAGGTTCGCGTCGCACCCCAGGACAGGTTGGCCAGGAACGGGGCGTCCTTCGAGATCTGCGGAACCGTCGAGGACGACCCGACGTGCATGGAGACGACCAGGTCCAGATCGTTGGCCGCGGCCATCACCGGGTCCCAATACCCGCCCGGATCGTGGATCGTCGGCAGCCCCAGCGGTGCGGGGTTCTCCGAGAACGCGAAGGTGGTCGCGCCTTTCGCGGCGCAACGTTCCAGCTCCTGCACCGCCAGCTGCGGATCCCACAGCGGGATGAGGACCAGCGGGATATAGCGGCCCGGTGCCGCGCCGCACCAGTCCTCGATCACCCAGTCGTTGTAGGCCTTCAGGCAGACCAGGCCGAAATCCCGGTCGCCGGCCTCCATGAACAGCTGGCCGCAGAAGCGGGTGATCGTCGGGAAACAGAGTGAGGCGAGTATGCCCGCCCGGTTCATATCCTCGATCCGCGCGGCCGGATCGTAGCAGCCGGGGCGCATCTCGCTGTACGACAGCGGTTTCGGGCTGAACTCCTCCTTCTCCTTACCCGCCACCGCGCTCAGCCCTGAACTCGGGAAACGCTTACCGTCGTAGACCCAGCAGTCCACGCCGTTGTCGTCGAATTCCATATGCGGTGCGCGGTCCCGGTCGGCGCGCGGGACGCGGTCCACCCACAGGTTCGGTGGTTCGAGGATGTGGTCGTCGACCGAGATCAACCAGTCGAGTGCGAGATCGGTGGACATCATGACTCCTTCGGGTCGGTGGGCGTTCAGCGGAGGTCGCCGATGACGAGGTGTTTGACTTCCTGGAAGGCCCGGATGCCATCCGGGCCGCGTTCGCGGCCGAGGCCGCTCTGCTTGTAACCGCCGCTGGGGGCATAGGCGCTGAACAGCGCGGTGTTGACATTGACTGCGCCGGTACGCAACCGGCGCGCGACGGCCGTGGCCGCGGCAGGGTCGGCCCCGTACACCTGACCGGACAGTCCGTACGGGGAGTCGTTGGCTATCCGCACGGCGTCGTCGATATCGCGGTAACCCAGCACCGACAGGATCGGGCCGAAAATCTCTTCCTGCGCGGCCGGGTTGCCGTTGTCGGGAACGTCGAGCACGGTCGGCTCGAAGTAGTATCCGCGCGGGAAACCGCTGGGCCGGCCGCCGCCCCGCACCACGGTCGCGCCCTTGTCGACGGCGCGGTCGACGATCCGTTCGCAGCGTTCGCGTTGCGCGGCACTGATCAGCGGGCCGATCGTGGTCGACGGATCGGCCGGGGTGCCGACGACCAGCCCGGCATAGGTCCGCGAGACCAGCTCGAGCACCTCGTCCTTGTGCTCCCGCGGCACCAGCATGCGGGTCGCGGCGACGCAGGCCTGCCCGGCGGTACCGCCGATCACGGCGGCGGCGCCGGTCGCGACCTTGCCGACGGCATCGTCGAGGTAGATCTGGGCCGATTTACCGCCGAGTTCGAGCGCGACCCGTTTGAGCGTGGGCGCCGCCTGCGCCATGATGCTGCGGCCGACCGCGGTCGACCCGGTGAACGACACCATATCGACCGCGGGATGGGTGGTGAGCAGTTCCGCACCGGCGGAACCGGGTTCGACGACGACGCTGAGCACGCCGCGGGGGAGTCCGGCGGCCTCGGCGGCGGCACCGAAGATCAGCGACGAGATCGGAGTGAGCGGGCTCGGCCGCAGAATCACCGAATTACCCGCCATGAGCGCGGGAACGAGCTTCTGCAGCGCCATGATGAACGCCGCGTTGTACGGGGTGATCGCCGCGACGACACCCACCGGCTCATGTCTGCGAAGGCTGAGCGCGACCCGCCCGCGGATCAGGTCGTCGACAGGAACCGGATTGGGCTCCTCGTGCGAGAGCGAAAGGTAGAGGTCGATCATGCCGCGGGCCATGGCCAGCCCCGAAAGGAACTGGGAGCGTTCGGCGAACATCCGCGGCTGCCCGGCCTCGGCGACCATGGTCGCCACCAGCGGTTCGCGCATCGTCTCGAGATACGACAGCAGCGCACGCAGCACCGCGGCCCGGTCCTCGGCCGGCGCATCGGCCCACACACCACTGTCGAAGGCGCGCCGCGCCTCGCGTATCGCGCGGTCGATCTCGGGCAGGGGAGTTGCCGGGATCTCGGCGACGCGGGATTCGTCGGCAGGGTTCTCGACGGCGAAGGCTTCGCCACCGGTCACCGGATCGCCCGCGATATACGAGCGGTGGTCCGCGAGAATATTTTCCATGGTTCGGGCTCCTGTTGCCGCGGCGTGGGGATTCAGCCGGGTTCGGTGGTGTAGGCGACGACGCCGCCGTAATGGGGTGCGGATTGACAGGCGAGGGCGGTGGTCACACCGGCACGTGTGCGGTCGCCGGCGCGACCGGCCAATTGCAGATAGCACTCGAGCATCTGCGGTATACCGTGCATCCGGCCGTTACCCAGCGCTCCACCACCCGACAGCGCCGGTAGACGACCGGGGAGATCACTGTCGATTCCGCCGTCGCCGACGAAACTGTGCGCCTCCCCGCGTGCGCAGAACCCCAGCGCTTCGAGCCAGAAATAGACGAACGGCGAGAATCCGTCGTAGAGCTGCGGGAGGTCCACCTGGGCGGGGTGTAAACCGGTTGCCTCCCGCAAACGCCGGGCCACGATCTCGCCGCCCGCCATGATGTCGTCGAGCGGCCAGTGCAGCGCCACCCGGTGCGGAGGTGGCGGGCTCTGCGCATAACCGGCCACGTACACGGGGCGGTGGGGGAGGTCGCGGGCCCGTTCGGCGGAGGTGAGGACGAAGGCGGCGGCCCCGTCCACCGGTAGATCGCAGTCGAAGCGGCGGACCGGGTCACTGACCATCGGCGCCGCCAGGTATTCGCCGGTGGTGACCGGTTTCCCGTACCAGTGCGACCACGGGATCCGCGCGCCGTTCTTCCGCGCCTCGACCACGACGGCGGCCAGCGTGGCGGGATCGGCCCGGTACCGGTTCAGGTACTCCCGATAGGGGAAGGCGATCATCGGCAGCGGGCCCCCGAAACCTTGCGGCGCGGTCCACTGCTGTGCGCCCGCGGCCGCTGTCATCGGATTGTCGTGGTAGCCACCGGCCGGGTTGTGCAGGGCGCGGTGGACGACGACGTAGTCGGCGGCACCGGCGATGATCGCGTTCGCCGCCAGCGCTATCGCACCGGGAATCTGGCCGATACCGCTGAAGCCGGCGATATACCGGGGCGAACCACCCATCCGGGCCGCCAGCCAATCGGCCGAGACCGTACTCTCTCCGTCGGTGACACGATGACCACCGGCGGTCGGGAACAGCGCCGAGGTGACGAATCCGTCGATCTGCTCCGGCCGCAACCCGGCGTCCGCGACGGCCGCCCGCGCCACCTCGACGGTGAGGGCGCCCAGCGGACGCTCGCTGTGCCGCCGGATGTTGCTGTGGGCGTATCCGGCGACCGCGACCTGCCCGTGGAACCGAGTGGTCATGACGATCCCCCGAAGGTCAGGGCGAAGGCCGGGACCGCTGTTCCCGGCGCGACGTCCTCGAACGCCACCCGCACCGGAATCCCTTCGCGCAGCACGGTATCCGGGCCGTCGAGGAGCCGGCCGATCATCCGGAGTCCGGGCTGTCCGGCCAGTTCGACATCGACCAGCAGATAGGGCACATCGCCGGCGAAACCGGTCAGCGACGCCCGGTGGACCACCGTCCAGGACCGGACGACGCCCAGCCCGCTGACAGGTTCGAAGCGGAATGCGGGATCGGTTGTGCCGCAGTGCGAGCAGATCGCACCGGGCGGTATCTCGAAGCGGTCGCACCGGGCGCAGCGGGCGATCGCGAGCTCATGCCGCGCCGTCGCGGCCCAGTACGGAGCCGAGCGGGTATCGGGGACGGGGAGCGGACGGGCGGGCGTTGTCACGGGACCACCCCGGCATCCTGTAATTCAGCGATATCGCTCCACGAATACCCCAGTTCCAGCAGCAGATCCTCGGTGTGTTCACCGTGTTCCGGGGCCCGCCGCAGCACCGGTGGCCGTTCGTCGAATTGCACCGGCCCGGTCGGGAGCCGGTACGCCGGACCGGCTTCGGTTTCGACATCCCCGAGATAGTCGTTGGCCAGCACCTGGGGGTCGTCGAGGAGTTCGCCGATCGACTGCACCGGCGCCCACGGCGCGTCCAGCCGGGACAGCAACTGCTTCCACTCGTCGAAGGTGCGGCGCGCGAATTCCGCATCGAGTTCGGCCACACATTCCGCGCGATGCGCCGCCCGCGCCGCCATATCGGCGAAGCGCGGATCATCCCGCAGATCGGCACGCTGCACGAGATCGCAGAACTGCACCCAATACCGGTCGGCTTGGAGGAAGACGAGCTGGATATGGCGGCCGTCCTTGGTGCGATAGGCGCCGACCAGGGGATTGGGCGAAGCTCCGCGCCCGGTCACCACAACGGGGGAGTTGCCCGCCAGCGCGGCGAGTAGATCGGAGGACAGCATCCACATCGCGGTCGCGAGCAGTGAAACATCCACCACCGACCCGCGGCCGGTGCGGTTCCGTCGCAACAGCGCGGCAGCCATCCCGAACCCCAACGCCATCGCACCGTTGCGGTCACCCATCGCACCGCGCTGGCTGATCGGATACTCGCGGTCGTGCGGGGTCAGAACGTAGGCGGGACCGCCCTGCGCCCAGAACGCGGAGGAGTCGTAGCCCGGTTTATCCGCCTCGGGGCCGCGCACGCCATACCCGTGGCCGCGGGCGTAGACGAGACGCGGGAACCTTTCCGTGAGTTGTCCGGCGTCCAGCCCCAGGCGGCGTAGCGCGGAGGGCCGGAAGTTCGTGAGGAACACGTCGGCTGTCGCGAGCAGTTCGTCGAGCAGCGCCCGGCCCCGGTCGGTGTGCAGATCCAGCGAGACCGAGCGTTTTCCTCGATTGGCCAGGGCCACCGACAGATTCACCCCGCCGCTGTCCGAACCGATGCCTTGGGTGGCGAGGTTGCGGTAGGGGTCGCCGTCGGGGCGTTCGACCCGGATGACGTCCGCTCCCCAGTCCGCCAGCAGTGCGCCGGCCACCGGGACGAAGACCCACTGCGCGAGCTCCACCACGCGGATCCCGCTGAACGCGTCGTTGTCCATCGCTGCCTCCGCATGTAGAACCACAATCTACTCAATCGTAGAATGACATTCTCGTTTGTGGACGGAAATGATGCTCAACGTGAGAAATGAGGCTCCAGGACGGTTGTGCCGGTAATGCTTACGGCGAAAGCCCCCGAGTGCGGGCATTTCTTGCCTCCCGGAGGGTGTGCGCGGCGGTGCCCAGGTCGGCGCGGAGCTCCGCGTGCCGGTGCCGGCACCGGGCGGCTGCCCGATGGGCACAGTCGAGGTCGTGGTCGCCCGGGCTGTTTCCGGATATTGCCGCCGGCCACGCCCTCCGGCGCTACCTGCCGCGTCGCCCTGCTATTCGGGCTCGCCGACCACCTCGACCCCGTGCTGGAAGGCGATATGATCCTTGATCCGCCGCGCCGGCGGGCTCGGATGCGGGTAGTACCAGGCGGCGTCCGGGTTGACCGCGTCGTCGACGGTCACTGTGTAGTAGCGTGCCCTCCCTTTCCAGGGGCACAGCGACGTCGTCCGGCTGTCGCCGAAGTATCGGCGGTGCAGTGATCCGGGCGGAAAGTAGTCGTTGCCTTCTACCCGTACCGTGCGTGGAGTTTCGGCGAGTACCACGCCATTCCATACTGCGCGGATCACGATGACGGGCCCTCCTCGTATCGGGTTCGGGAACGATCGACCACAAAGTGGGCACTCGACCCTACTCTCCATATCCGGTGCTGGGCGCCCTCGCTGCTCTGTCGTGGGCTGTGCGCATCAGCCGATCCCGGAACGGTCTCCGTAGCCGCTATGGGTACCGGCCGGTCGCGATGGCTGCGGACCCTGATCGAACAGCCGCGGAGAAATTCGCGAAACCCCTGAGACGGCCTGTGTGATCGCATAGGTTGGAGAATGACCTTCTCCTTGGTGAAGAGGGGTCTATCTCCCGGTGAGTCAGGAGAGTCGGAAGTGGTGAACATACAAGAAGACACCGATGTGCTCGCCGGTGATGCGGAGTACCTCGAGGCCGAGCAGATCGGAATGCCCGGATGAGCGACGAAACCCAGATCGCCGCACTGCTCTACCGCTATGCCCGCGCCGTCGATACCAAGGACTGGGAGCTGTACCGCTCGGTGTTCACCGCCGACGCTCACATCGACTATTCGTCGGCCGGTGCCGTGGTGGGAGGCCGCGACGAGGTCGCCGACTGGTTCGCCGCGAATTTCGGTGCGCTGCCGTGGAGCATGCACTACATCACCAATATCGAGGTGCTCGCGCGCGGACCCGAAACCGCGACCGTACGCGCCATGTTCTACAACCCGATGCAACTCCCGGGGTCGGCCGACGTCAGTGCCTGTGGCGGTTACTACCACCACGAATTGGTGCGTACCGCCGACGGTTGGCGCAGCCGGGCGCTGCGGGAGGAGAACGTCTGGTTCACCGGCCGCGGGGAAGGCGGTCCGGCGCCGAAGGAGAACAATGACCGAAACCGCTGACACAACACAGCATCCGAGACCTCCCGAAGGCGACTGGCTGGGCACGAAGTTCCTGCGATTCGACCGCGAAGGCCCGTTCGGGGTCTGCACCCTCGACCGGCCCGAGGCACGCAACGCGATGACTCCCGCGATGTATTTCGGCATCAAGTACGCGGTCACCCACGTGGGTTCCGATCCCGACCTGGCGGGGCTGCTGATCACCGGCACCGGTGATGTCTTCGCGCCCGGCGGCGATATGGGCGGCGGTGGTGACGACAACTGGATGACATTCGGCCGCGCATTGGGCATGGACGCCCTGCCCTTCGACACGCTGCGCCAGTCGGCCAAACCCGTGGTGGCCGCTGTCAACGGGCTGTGCCAGGGCGGCGGCCTCCAGATCGCCTTGTGCGCCGATATGGCCGTCGTCAGCGACCGGGCCACTTTCCGGGTCCCCGAGCTCTATCGCGGAATCGCCGACACCTACTACAGCCATATGCTGGCCCGGCTCATAGGCCCGGTCCGGACCCGCGATCTGATGTTCACCGGCCGCACCCTGTCGGCGCAGGAGGCACTGGACTGGGGCATGGTCGCCCGCGTCGTCCCGCACGACGACCTGCCCGCCGCCGCCCGCGAGGTGCTCGCCCAGTGTTGCCGCACCGCACCGGGCGCGCGCACGGTGATCAAATCCAGTCTGGACAACTACCTCGGTCTCTACGACCGCATCGGAATGCAGGCCGGCCTGGGCGCACCCGAATCGATCGAGGGCTTCCGCGCCTTCAAGGAGCGCCGATCCCCGAACTGGGTGCACCCGGGATTACGAATCGACGGACGTCTCTAGTCACGCGGCTCGATCCCGGACCCCTGAGCGGGTCGGATACGCTGTCAGAACCAGTGGCCGGCAAGCAGCTCCAGCGAGCGCTGCCGCACTGCGGGGTCGTAGGCGTAGGTGACGGTGATCAGTTCGTCGACGCCGGTGCGCTCGACGAATTCCGCCAGTTCCCGCACAACTGTCTGCGGCGCGCCGACCGCCTTGATCCGTAGCATCGCGTGATCATGACCGCCCTGGGCGACCAGCTGGTCCGGATCGACGGGTGGCTGGAGCTTGCGGCGCCGGCCGCTGCGGATATCGAGGAACATCTGCTCCAGCGTGGTGAACTCTCGTTCGGCCTCCGCGTCCGTCGGTGCCACCATGACGTTGATGCCCGCCATCAGGTACGGCTCGGCGATCTGTGCGGTGGGCGCGGAATCGGTGAATGCGTCCCGGTAGACCTGGATGGCCTCGTCCAGCTGATCGGGCGCAAAGTGCGAGGCGAGCGCGAAGGGTAAGCCGAGCTGACCGGCTATGGAGGCGCCGTTGACGGTCGAACCCAGGACCCAGATGGGAACCTCGGTGCCCGCGGAGACAGCCGAAACGATCGGGGCACTCCGGGCGGTACCGTCCGCGCTGAACCAGCCCTGCAGATCGAAGATGTTCTCCGCGAAAGCCTGCGGTTCGGCGGAGGACCGGCTCAGGGCGCGAGCAGTCATCATATCCGTGCCCGGGGCGCGGCCCAGGCCCAGATCGATCCGGTCGCCGTACATATTCGCGAGGGTCCCGTACTGCTCGGCAACCATCAGCGGTGCATGGTTGGGGAACATCACACCGCCGGAGCCCACGCGGATCCGTTCGGTCACCGAGGCGGCCTGCCCGATCAGCAGCGAGGTGGCGCTGGCGGCGAGGTTGGCGGTGTTGTGATGTTCGGCGAACCAGAGCCGGCGGTAGCCGAGCCGGTCCGCTGTCCGAGCGGCGTCCATCGAAGCGGCGATACCGTCGCGGGCCGTTGAGCCCTGGGGGATGGAGACCAGATCGAGAATGCTCAGTGGCACGGACACTGTCGCGGCTTCCTCACGTTGACGACGATGAATATCGCCATGTCAACCATCAGAACCGGGGGTTGTATTCCGCGATCCGGACGCGGAACCCCCGGCAGTAGTGCCACGCGATTCGGCGACCGCGCTGCGCGGCGGTGCACCGGAATGTGGTGGAGGTCGTCGCGCTCGGTGCGCGACCCCACCCGCCGCGGGTGGTCACGAGACCGTCGCCACGCCTGGAGGCTGCGAACGGTTCAGCTGAGCCCTTTTCTCAGCGCGGCGACCGCTCCCCGTAGAAGTGCTCCGACCTCGGCGTACTGTTCGGAAGTCAGGCGGCGATCGGGTCCGCTGACGACGATCGCGCCGTGGGGTTTACCGGTGGAGTCCGTCACGGCGGCCGCGAGGCTGGTCGAGCCTTCCTGCACGGCGCCCTCGCACAGGGACCAGCCGCGATCGCGGATCTCGTCGTACTCGGCGTCGGTGAGCAGCGTGTCCCGCGCGTCGGACAGTGCTACGCGTTCCTCGGGGGTGAGGTGGGCGAGAAGGGCGCGACCGGCGGCGCTCGTTTCGGGAGGGTGGGTCTGGCCGATCCGCGGTGCGGTACGGACCAGGTGGCGGCCCTCGGCGACGTCGACGACCACGATCGCCGGCGCGTCCAGGAGAGCGAGGTGCACGGTCTCGCCTGTCTCGTCCCGCAAGGATGCCAGCAGCGGCCGGGCGCGAGCGGGCAGTGACGAGGTGTCGAGTGCGTGCCCGGCGACGATCAGCGGCTTGGTGGACAGCTCCCAACGGGGTGGCGAATCCGGTAGTGGCCGAATCCAGCCCGCCTCGTGCAGGGTCGCGAGGGTGCGTTGCAAGGCGCTCTTGTCCTCACCGAGCTCCCGGCACAGCGCGGTGAGTCCGATGGGGTGACGGGCTGCGACGGTTTCGACCACCCGGAGACCGCGCGCGAGCGTGCCCAGAGTCTTGACTGCGATGTGAATCACTCCTACCGTCATTAAATAGTGATAGTAAGTATCACATAACGATACCAGCTGCCGGTTGTTCTCTCGGCAACGCCGTTCGGCGAAGGAGTGTTCATGACATCTGTCGACGATCGCGCTGGGGGATCTGATCGGGGTGGAGGACATCATGCTCGAGACCGGCTACCCGCACGGCGACGGAACCCGGCCGCACGCCCGGGATGTGATCGAGCGGTACCGGGGTTGGTTTCCCGCACAGGATCTGCGAATGATGTGCAGCGAGAACGCGGCCCGGCTCTACCGCCACCGGGCGCCCGAACCAGTTCTTCCCCGCGGCTGACAGGAGTTTCGTCATGAGTCACGCACCGCTGGCGGAACAGCCCCCGGCCCGCCACATCACCGACATTGTCGACAGGCCGCGGTGATGACGGGAACTGCTGGTATGAATCCTGTCGTAGTGCTCGTACCGGACGAGCGTGGGATGCGGGAGTTCGACGGTTCGGCCCTCATCCGGCCTGTTGTCTACGACGTCGGCGGCCGGATACCTGCGGCAGGACTCGACGCGCAGGTGCTGGTTGCACACGGGCTGGACCCGGCCCGCGCCGGTGAGATCTTCGAGCAGCTGCCGAAGCTGCGGATGGTACAGCTGTTCAGCTCCGGTTCCGACGAGTGGGAAGCGGTGGTGCCCGACGGGGTGCGGCTGTCGAACGCGGATCGCGCCCACGGGGGAATCGTCGCTGAATGGGTTGTGGCGCAACTCCTCACGCACTATCGAAAACTCGAAGCCTATCGTGATCTGCAGCGAGAGAGGCGATGGGAGGCGCTGTCGTCGAGCACACTGTCCGGCAAACGTGCGCTGGTGTTCGGCGCCGGCGATATCAGTGAGAATCTCCGGCGCCGGCTCGAACCGTTCGAGACGGTGGTGACATCGGTCGGGCGGACGGCGCGCGGCACGGTCCTCGACATTCCCCGCGCGCTTGCCCGGCTCGCCGAGTTCGACATCGTCGTCCTCGCGGTTCCGCTGAATGCGTCGACCAGAGGCATGGTCGACGCGGCATTTCTCGCTGCGATGCGTGACGGTGCCGTGCTGGTGAACGTCGGCCGCGGGCCGCTGGTCGACACGGACGCCCTTGTCGCCGAGTTGCAGGCTCGCAGACTCTACGCATTGCTCGACGTCACCGACCCTGAGCCGCTGCCGCCCGGACATCGGCTGTGGAATGCACCGGGTGCGGTTGTCACCCCGCATATCGCGGGGACAACCGAGGGCACGCTCGATCGCTGCTGGGCGGCGGTAGTGCGGAAGGTGACGGAGTATGCGCGTGAGCGCATCGAGGAGGCGTGAGGGCACTCGGATGGGGCGGTAACGGTTCGTGGCCTGGGCTAGCGTTTGCGCCCCCGGGCGGGCTTCTTCCCGGAGGGCGGCTTCTTCTTGGAGGGGACCGCTTTCCGCGCCGGGCGCGGTCCCTTCCCTGCGGGCTGCGGCTTGCGCTGTTCCGGTTCGGTGCGCTTTCCGGCGGGGGACCGGGAGCTGTGTTCCGAGCGGCCGCGCACCACCCCGACGAACTCCTCGACCGAATCGGTGGTCCGGTCCGAGAGCCAGGCCAGGGCGATTTCGGTATCGCCGGTATCGGTCACCGTGCGGTAGATGAGGTCGCGCCGGTGGTGCAGGCGGGCGATCGAATGGGGCACGATGGCGACGCCGACCCCGGCGGCGACGAGCTCGAGGGCGGGCTTGACCGCGTCGATATCGGCGGTGTCCTGCAGGCGCTCGTCCACCAGATCGGCCATGGCGACCTCCTCGAACAGTGAAATCTCGTGGTCCTTGGGTGCCACGACGACGGGCAACTCGCGGTAGAGCGGGATCGCGTTCATCCCCGCGCGGTCTATCGGCAGGCGGACGAAGCACATATCGACGCGGCCCTCGCGCAGCGCCGGCTGCTGGTCGGCCTGGGCAACGGCGACCAGCTCGAGCGGGGTGTCCGGGAACCGCCGCCCCCAGATCCGTTCCCATTTGGTGACGGTGACGCCGGGTACGAACCCGACCCGCAGCGCGGCGGGAGGGTCGGCCGCCGCGTCGCCTGCCTCGTTGCCGGCAGCCGCAATGATGTCGCGCGCTTCCCGAAGCAATTCCCGTCCCGCGTCGGTCAGCTGGGTCGGCTGCGCGCCGGGTACGAACAGTTTCGTACCGAGCTCGGTCTCCAGGTCGATAACGGTGTGGCTGAGCTTCTGGCGGGAGATATGCAATGCCTTCGCGGCGCGTGCGAAGTGCAGTTCCTCCGCGACTGCGGCAAACCAGCGCAGACGCTGCATATCGATCGAGGAGAACCGGCTCATACCCGCAAGCGTATGGCACCGCGGAGTCCGGCCCGGCTCGGCGGCCCGATACGCTGTGGCGGTGAGCCTGGACAAGAAACCGCAGATGATGAAGCCGCTGACCGCGGCGAACAAGCTCGGCATCTATCTTCCGGCGGCTCCCGAAGAGTTCCGCAGCGGCCCGATCTCGCGGGCCGAGCTGGACGAGCTCCGGACGAATCCGCCGCAGTGGCTCACCGATCTGCGCCGCACCGGCCCCTTCCCGCGTGACATCGTGGCCCGCAAGCTCGGTATCTCCAACAGCGGCCTGACCCGTGCGGGAGTGTCCGACGCGCTCACCGCCGACGAGATCGCCGCTTTCCTCGCGGATCCGCCGGAGTGGCTGATCCGCGAACGCGAAAGCTATGCCGCCGTACGCGCCGACGAGGAACGAGTCCAGGCCAAGGAAGCCGAACGCCGCGCAGCGACCAACCGGCCGGCGAAGGGGCATTAGCGCGCCGCACGCCGACCACGAACCCAGGGCCAGGTCATCAGCGCCCAGACGATGAGCAGCAGGACAGCAACGGTACCCAGGTACCAGGGCCATGGTCCGAGCACATCGAGCAGCGACGGGGTCGCCGGTTTCCGGTTGACGAAACCGTAATTGGTGCCGGCGAGGGAATTGAACACGAAGGTCACCCCGACCCATGCCACGGTGGCCGCCACCGCGAACCGATAGCTGTGCCAGTCCGGGTGCATCCCCACACCCCAGGTGAGGTAGATCGCGGCCCAGACGACGAGCAGGTGGATCGCCCAGAACGCCAGGAATTCGTGATCCGGGAAATCGGGACTCTCCAGCGCCGGTGACAGCAGTGCCTGCGTACTCAACGTCAGGCACCAGTAGTAGGTCAGCGCATAAGCCCAGCGTCGATGTGACCACAACGCGTAGCCGGCGGCGAGCGTCGCGAGATCGGTCAGCCGCAACGGAACCGAGCGTTCGACGGCCGGGGGAAACATGAGGGCCAGATAGATCGCCACATACAGAACCGAGGTCAGCGCACCGAACGCCCGGCTGAAACGGCGTTCGGCCGCAGTATTGCGCTGCCTCCGCCCGAGCATCACGACCGCCACCGCCCCCGCGGCGAACACGATGAGCACGATCCAGTGCGACAGTCCGTATGCCGAGAACTCCCTCGCCGTCGATGGCTGCACGCCTGGTCACTCTAGTGGTGCCGCACTGTTTCACCTGCCGCCCCGACACTGCTACCGCCGGGGTGTTCGTGGCCGAGGCGCCGGCGAGTAGCGGCCGGGGCAGCCGCTCGACAGGGTGCCGCGGCCAAGGTGATCTGCTGTCCGGGGCGGTCGCTGGTGCCGGTGGGCTGGAACAGAGGGCTCAGTGCGAACCGGACGGCCGCCTCGATTCCGGTGTCCAGATCGTCGTCGGCGAAGTCATCGAGTCCGCGCTGTATCGAGGGCCGCCGGGAGGCATTTCTACGGCGGATCGCCGGGCCGCCCGGGCCCGGCGTCATCACCACCGTGAGCGCGTTCAGCTAGTGACCAGGTATTGGCCGGAATCGCCCACCCACGCCACGCTGCGGAAGCCGTCGACGCCCACCGGGACCTCACCGGCGACGGTCACCCGATGCAGCCTGCGTGCCTGGTTACCGTAGTCGGCGATCGCGTAGTGCTGGGTCGCCTGGTTGTCCCAGATCGCCACGTCGCCCGGCGACCAACGCCAGCGGACCGTGTTCTCCAACCTGGTCACATGGCTCTGCAACAGGTCGAACAGGTGGGCGGAGTCGGTGCCGTTCAACCCGATCAGCCGCTTCACGAAGTGTCCGAGTAGCAGTGCGCGCTCACCGGTCTCCGGGTGTACGCGAACGACGGGATGCTCCGTCTCGTAGTTCACCGAGGTGAAGGTTTCGCGGTACTTCGCGACGCGCTCGTCGCCCAGTGTTGCGTGTGTGGTGGCGTAGTCGTAGTTGTTGGTGTGCAGGCCGTGCAGCGTGTCCGCCAGTTGCCGGAGTTCGGGGGTCAGCGATGCGTAGGCTGTGACGGTATTGGCCCACGTGGTGTCTCCGCCGTACGGCGGAAGGTGGACGGCGCGTAGCACCGAGTACGCGGGCGGCCTGTCCACGAAGGTCACATCCGTATGCCAGCTGTTCGCGATATTCCCTCGCTCCGAGTCGACAGCGAAGATCCGGCGTTCGGATTCGAGGCCCGGCACAGTGGGGTGCGCAGTTGTCAACGGGCCGAGCAACTCCGCGAAGGCGGCTTGCCCCGACTCGTCGAGGTGATCCTGGCCGCGCAGGAAAACCACCTTGTGCGTATTCAATGCGGAGCGGACCGCCGCGACCTCGTCAGCGGTGAGATCGGCGCCGAGTGCGATACCCGTGATCTCCGCGCCGATATTGCCGGCGACCGGGCGGACGTCGATGGTGCTCATTCATTCTCCTTGGTCGGGTTCACTGTGAGCCGGGTCGGTGCCGACCGCCCGCTCGGCGGTTTCGAGCCCGGAGCTGACCGCCGCGGATATATCCGGTTCGCTCTGGTAGGCCCCGAGTTCGACGAATGTTTCGGCGAGGTGTTCGAGGTCGGCACCGAGCCTGCCCCGATAGAGCTCGACGGATCCGGGCAGCGACAGGTACTCGACCTTGGCGATTTGCAGGGCGGCCTGCTCCGGTTCGATATCGATGCCCTGGGTCGCGTAGTACTCGGTCAGCAGGGCGGCGGCTCGGTCCCGGTTCTCCGGGATCCAGGCGTTCGCCCGGAATGCGGCGCGCAGGAAGCTGTCCGCCTGCTCCGGTCGTTCCTGTGCGAACTCCTGGGTGAGGCCGATGAAGTCGTACACCGGGGTGCCGGCCATTTCGCCGTCGCAGACGCGGATGTAGTCCGGGTTGCCCTCGAATCCCATATCGAAAGGCGGCCAGGTCATCGCGCCCCCGCCCCGGCCACCGCCGAATGCGCTGGGTACCGCGTTGGTTTCGATCGGAACGAGGTTGACCTTGCCCGCGAGCTCGAGCTTCTGCAGGCAGCTGAGCAGCACGTAGTGCGCGGTCGAGTTGGTCTTGACGAGGATGTCCCTACCCCGTAACGCCTCGGTGGGTGTCTTGCCGCTCAGGTCCGCGCGGCGGACCCATAACGCCAGTGTCTTACCCTCTTCGGTATTGACCCCCGCGGGCACCATCTTCCACTTGTCGGCTGCGGTCAGGCCGGGTGGTGCGCCCATGAATCCCGCGTCCCACGCCCCGCCGGCCCCCGCTTCGACAAGTGGTGCGCCGCTGGGGAAATAGGCGAGGTCGACATCGAGACCGGCTTCGGCGTAGTAGCCCAGTCTCTCTGCCAACCAGAGCGGGAAACCCGTCGACGACGGCTGGGTCGCCACCGTGACCTTGTTGCCGGTATTGCCGGTACCACCGGTGGCACTGTTACATGCCGCGAAGAGCAACACGGCGCCGATCAGCGCGGCGCACCGCAGCCACCGATGCGTCATCGGAGAGATCCCAGCTCCGCGCGCACCGAATGCCATATCTTCCTGTGCAATTCGGCGAATGCGGGATCGGCCATCGACTCGTCGACTCCCGTCGACCGCCAGGCGCGTCCGGCCTCGAGGGAGAACTCCTCCTTGATCGCCCCCGGGCGAGCGGTGAGCACCACGCACCGATCACTGAGGTAGACGGCTTCCTCGACGCTGTGCGTGACCATCAGGACGGTGAGCTCGAGTTCACGGACCAAAGTGGACAATTCCTCCTGGATCAGCACCTTGGTCTGGGCGTCGAGCGCACCGAGCGGTTCATCCATCAGCAGCACATCAGGTCGCACCACCAGCGCCCTGGCCAGCGCGACCCGCTGCTGCATCCCACCGGACAATTCGTGCGGGTAGGAACCGGCGAAACCGGCCAGCCCGACCATGTCGAGCGCTTCGTTCACACGTTCGCCGATTTCTTGCCGCGGCAGTCTCGCCATCCGCAGCCCGAACTCGACGTTCCCCTTGACGGTCTTCGCCGGAAACAGCGCGAACTGCTGGAACACCACCGAGCGATCCGGGCCGGGGCCGCTCAGCGGCTGCCCATTGAGCAGGATTTCGCCCTCGGTCGGCTCCTGTAACCCGGCCGCAAGCATCAGCAGTGTCGATTTCCCGCAACCGGACGGGCCCACCAGGCTGAGGAACTCGCCCTCGGCCACCTCGAGGTCGATCGGGCTGAGCGCGGTGAGCTCGTGTCCCCTGGCACGGAACCGCATCCCCACACCCCGGAAGGCAAGCTTCGCGGAACGGGTGGCGGATGCCGACGCGTGGCCGGCCGGATTCGTGTTCCCGGTGATGGTCATTGTTTCGCACCAAGTCCTTTCGTCCAGCGAGTGAACGGTCGTGTGGCGACCTGCAGCACCTGGCCCATCGCGGCGCCGAGCACGCCGATGGCCACCATTCCGGCGATGATCAAGGCCGGATCGCTGCTCTGCTGGCCGGAGAGGATCACGAAGCCGAGCCCTGAGTGACCCACGATCAGCTCGGCGCCCATCAGCGCCATCCAGCCGTTGCCGACACCGATCTGTAGCCCGGCGATAGTGAGCGGCGCGCCGGTAGGGATCGCGATACTGGTCAGCGTTCGGTACGTGCCCCCGCCGAGTACGGCCGCAGCGCGTACCAGCCCGGGGTCGATACGACGCACCGAAGCCTCGGCGTTCAGGACACACGCGGGAAACACCGCCACGAATACCACGAACGCCTGCGCCGCGAGACCCGGCTGCAACCACAGGATCGCGAGGGGGATCCAGGCGAACGGAGCGATATAACGTAGCACCTCGAACACGGGCAGCAGCACCGCCCGAACCAGCGGGTACCAGGCGAACACGTAGCCGACCACGACGCCCAGCACGGCGGCCACGGCGAAGCCGACACCCCACCGCGCGATCGACACTGCGGCATGGCCGATCAGGGTGTGCCCGGCCAGCGGGGTCACCAGGAGGTCCGCCAGCCGCTGGGCTACCTCCAGTGGGGACGCGAGGGTGCGGTTCGCGTCGAGCCCGAACACCGCCACCGCCAGCCACCAGAGGGCCAGCACAGTGACAACGCCACTACTGGCGAGCACCGCCTTCTTCACGCCGCCCTGAGCGGCGGGGGCGGTTCGAGGTGCGCTGGTCGGCACGCTCATGTGGTCACGCTCCAACGACCCATCCGCTTCTCGGCGATCCGGATACCCTCGGACAGCGCAACCCCGACCAGGCCGATCAGCAACATCGCCGCCATCATGATGTCGACGTCCAACGTGGATCTTGCGTTGAGCGCGACGTAGCCGAGTCCCGCGGTCGCGCCGAGCAACTCGGCCGCGACCACGGTCATCCAGGCGTTGCCGAGCGCCAGCCGCGCACCGGTGACCACAGTGGGCATCGACGTCGGTAGCACCACCGTCCACAGCGTGCGCCATGTACCCGCGCCGAGGCTGCGGCTCGCATAGATCAGGACCCGATCGGTTCCCGAGACGGCTTCGTAGGAATTGAGGATCCACGGCACCACCGCGGCAAGTGTCACCACGTACACCCGTGCGCCGTCGCCGAGCCCGAACCAGAGGATCGCGAGCGGGATCCAGGCGATCGGCGGGATCGGCCTGATGAGGTTGAAAACCGGCCGCACGACCAGCTCGAATGTCGGGAAGGCGCCCATCGCCACCCCGACCGGAACACCGATGACCGCACCCACCAGCCAGCCGGTCAGTACGATCGCGACGCTGGCCAGCAGATGCCCACCGAAGGTGTTGCCCTGGTACGGCGAGGTCAAGAACTGTGCGAGGCGGTCGAACACCGCGTCCGGCGGTGGCAAGAACAGCGGCGGAACGAGCTGGGTGACCTCGGTCGCCGAGTACCAGAGGCCGACGAAGAGGGTCGTCGATATCGCGCCGACGGCGAATCGCCTACCGCCCGAGCTGGTGAGCCGCTCGCGCCTCGTGCGGAACATCGTCACGACGAACTACTCCCATTCCGGCCCGGCGTTCGGCGTGCACGCGCTGGCATTGCTCTCCTCCATGAACTCGAGACTGCGACGAATCGAGTCTGTGGTTGCGTCAATCTACGGCCGGGCGCCCGGTGCGCCAATGATTCGAATCGGTGAGATCTGATCTCGGTCGCTCGGGAATGCGCAGGTCGAGAGTGTTCATCCGGTGGAGTCGGATCCGGCCGGAGGTGTGGACCGGGCTCCGGATTCGACTGTTGTGCAGCGGTAATCGTGGTGCGGGCATCGACCGATACCCTCCCGCCCACTCGTGCAATCGATATGATCGCGCTTATGGTGTCCGGCAGAAGGTGGCGCGGGGTGTTTGCGAAACCCGCACGCGCGCAAGGCTGTCCCGCCGACCGGCGGGTATCGGTCTGGAGAACTCGGGCTCGGCGAGTGTCGTCCGCGCACCGATGAGCTCGTGACATCAACCGAGCTGCTGCGCATGGGGGAGGGGGCAAGAACTTCTGCGACGGCATTGTCGATCACGTACGTCACGCCCAGCTCTTCCCTCGACCACGCAACTGCCGGCTCGCCACGTAGTTGAATCGAACCGCTGTGTTCTTGCACAGCGACTCATCGAAAGGCAGGTCCCACGATGACCACGACCTCGCAGCGTTCCGCATTCTCGACCGGGCAGGAGGTGCGTGAGATCGACGCAGTCGTCGTCGGCGCCGGCTTCGCCGGCCTCCATATGCTGCACAAGTTGCGCGGACTCGGACTTTCGGTGCAGGTGTACGAAGCGGGCGACGGGCTCGGCGGCACGTGGTACTGGAACCGCTATCCGGGCGCACGCGTCGATGTGAAAAGCATGTATTACAACTACTCCTTCGACCCGGAGCTCGAGCAGGAGTGGGAGTGGACGGAGAAATTGCCGCCGCAGCCGGAGTTGCTTCGCTATATCAACCACGTCGCGGATCGTTTCGATCTGCGGAAGGACGTGCAGTTGCGGACCCGGGTCACCGGCGCCGTCTACAACGAGTCCGCCGCGCGGTGGCGGATCACGACCGAACGCGGCGAGGTCGTCTCGGCGCGGTTCGCGATCATGGCGACAGGCTGCCTGTCGGTGCCGAAGATGGTGGAGATACCGGGAATCGAGACGTTCCGGGGCCGCAGCTTCCACACCGGCAACTGGCCTCGGCAGGACGTGGATTTCACCGGCCGGCGGGTCGCGGTGATCGGCACCGGCTCCTCCGGAGTGCAGGTTATTCCGCTCGTCGCCGAAGCGGCCGAGAAGCTCACCGTATTCCAGCGGACCGCGAACTATGTTCTGCCCGCGGGTAATCACGCCCTCGATCCCGACTTCCAGCGCGATATCAAGTCGCGCTATCGCGAGGTGCGCAAGGCCAACCGGGAATCGTCGTTCGGCATCGCGCGGCCCGAGGCCACCAAGGGGGCGCTCGAGGTGAGCGAAGAGGAGCGAAACTCCTTCTATCGCGCGGTATGGGAGGACAAGGACAGCGAGCTGGTGAGCATGCTGACCGGATTCACCGATACGCTCGCCGACGAAGCCTCCAACGCGACCGCCGCGCAGTTCATCCGTGACCGCATCGCCGAGATCGTGACGGACCCGGCTGCCACCGAGCTACTGCAGCCCACCGGCCTGTTCGGCGTCAAACGTCCGGTTCTCGGCACGAACTACTACGAAACCTTCAACCGTCCCAACGTCCGGCTCGTGGACGTACGTGCGACTCCGCTCACCGAGATCACCGAGTCCGGACTCCGGACGACGCAGGAGAGTTTCGAGTTCGACGACATCATCTACGCCACCGGGTACGACGCGATGACCGGCGCGCTGGACGCGATCGATATTCGCGGCCGGGGTGGTGCGTCGCTGCGGGAGAAGTGGGCCGACGGGCCGGTCACCTACCTCGGGCTCACCATGGCGGGCTTTCCGAACCTCTTCACGATCACTGGCCCGGGTAGCCCGTCGGTGCTGTCGAACATGATGGTGTCCATCGAGCAGCACGTCGACTGGATCGCCGACGCGATCGACGCGATGCGGTCCAAGGGGTTGACGACCATGGAGGCCGAGACCGCCGCGGAGCAGGAATGGACGCGGCACGTCGACGAAGCCGGCAATATGACGCTCTATCCGAAGGTGGACTCCTGGTACGTGGGGTCGAATGTGCCCGGTAAGCCGAGGGTGATGTACGCCTACATCGGCGGCGTCGGAGCGTATCGCGAAAAATGCGAACAGGTCGCCGCCGACGACTACGACGGTTTCACTCTGACAGAGTGACCGAGGAACTCCCTGGGTGGCGGTCGCCGAACGACGCCGCCACCCAGGGGTAGCCGTACTCTTCGCGGAACGCACAAGCCCGTTGTGCGGTGGCCGGATTCGGAACCGGTGGCGTGGACTCGGGCGAGGTGATCGCTGTCAGACGAGACGCATCGGCGGGCACGCCGGAAACTGCACCGGTAGGGCGGCCAGTGCGCGGTGGAACTGCCCCTGCCGCCAGGGTAGTTGCTGCGCGGACCCTTGCGGTTGGATCTCCGGCAAGGCATCGAGCAGCAGGTCGATGCCCTGCGCGGCGATCGTCTGGGCGAGGGTCTGGGCCGGGCAGCCGTGCGGGCCGCCTCCCCATGCGAGGTGGGACCGGTTTCCCTTACGGTCACCGCCTACGACGGTGGGATCGTTGTTGCACGCGGCCAAGCTGATGACCACCGGTTGATCGGCCGGTAGCCACGTATCGCCGACGAGTTGCGGCTGCCGGGGGTAGCTCACGCACCAGTTCGCCAGCGGCGGATCCTCGAACAGCACCTCATCGATGGCGTCCCGGGTGGACATGGCGCCGCTGAGGAGCTCACCCCCGTATTGGTCGTCGGTCATCAACAGCAGCAACGCATTGAGAATGAGATTGCAGGTCGGCTCCGTACCCATCGAGAACAGGAGCGCGGCCTGGTTCACCATCTCCATGGCATCGAGGCCGTCCGGATGCTTCAACAGCTCCGAGGTCAGATCGTCGCCCGGGTCGGCCTGCTTCTGCTGGACAACGCCGATCAGCGCCTCGACGAAACGTTGCTGTCCCTCTTCGGCGCCCACTCCCTCCATCATCGCCGCCATCCCCTCGTACGCCGCGGCCGCGGCGTCTTCGGGAAAGCCCATCAGTTCGCTCAGGACCCGGAAGGTCAGCGGATACGCGTAATCCGTGTGCAGGTCCGCGGTACCGCGCTCGCAGAAGTTGTTGATCAGTACCTCGGCGGCCCGGGCCACCGTGTCGTGAACTTTGTGCAGGTCGACGGTGTCCAATGCCGCGATGATGGTGCGCCGGTACCGCTCGTGTTCCACACCTGCGGTGCGCAGCGCGTTCTGGCGATAGCCCAGCATCGGCAACATCGGCGAGTCCGCGGGAGCGTTCTTCTCCCATCGGCGTGGGTCGGCGGGGAAATGCTGCTCGTCGTTCAGGATCTGCATGGCCACCTGGTAACCGATCACGAGGGTCGCCGGCACGCCCGGAGAAAGCTCGATCGGCACCAACGGGCCGTGCCGGCGCATACTTTCGTAGGCGCGGTGCGGATCGGCCGCGAACGCCGGGGTGTCCAGCCGGAAGTGCGGGCCCGTGGCTATCGGGGCCCCGTGCCCGATCGCGGACCCTGCCTGCGAACTCGAATCTGTATTGCTCAAAACGTGATTCCCCCGCGCGGTACCGCGTCGTGTCCCGTTCGGTCGGGCGAGGGCCGGGCTGGCATTCGTAGTGTGGGCATGCTGGCGCATACTACCGGGAGTTGGTTCAGCCCAATATCTTTGGTGAATCAGGCATCGAAACTCGGTGCGTATACACCGCTGCCGGCGAATCGCTGGGCGTCGTTTCGGGAACCGATCCCGGCCGGCGGCAATACCGTCGGCGGCGAGGGCGTCGGCTCCCACTGAGCGGGATCGGCCGGCTCCCACTGAGAGGGATTATGCGAGCGCGATGTGCTGGGCCGCCCGGCACCATGGTGTGGGTTCCGTGCCGATCACGGGCTGAGGAAAGGAATTCACCATGGGTGCCGTGCGCTTCGATGAAGAATACGATGTCGTGATCGCCGGGGTGGGAGCGGCCGGGGCTGCGGCGGCATTGAGCGCGCACGCGGCGGGGGCGCGGGTCGTGGTGCTCGAGAAGGCGGACGCGGCGACAGCCGGCGGCAATACCCGGGTGTCCGGGGCGGGGTGGTTCATCAACCGTGATCCGCAGCGCGCCGCGCAGTTCCTGCGTTCGCTGTGCGGTCCCTACCCGGTGGCCGATGATGTAGTAGCGGCGTGGTCCCGCGAAACGGCGCTGAACTCCGACTGGCTGCGCGCACTGGGAGCGGAGGTAGGCGCGAGTTCGCAGTACCACACCGAACCCGAGTACGGCACCCTGGACGGCAGTGATTGCTACGCGGGTATGGACACCGTCGGCGCGCAGATGGGTGATTTCCGGCTCTACGACTTCTTGCTGGGCGCTCTCACCGCCGCCGGTATCGAGGTGCGTTTCTCGACACCGGCCGCGGAACTGGTCACCGAGGCCGGAGCGGTGACCGGCGTGGAAACGGCCGGCGGGCGACGGATCCGTGCCCGCGGCGGCGTCGTGCTGGCGACCGGAGGGTTCGCCGCGAATACCCGAATGGTCCGCGACTACCTCAGGCTGACCGATGCGCCGATCTGGGGGTCGCCGCATTCAACGGGTGACGGTCACCGCATGGCGCAGCGTATCGGCGCCGACCTGTGGCATATGGACAACATGATGACGATCACCGGGGTACGTATCGACGATGGGCCGGGTATGTACCTCGCGCTCTGGGCCGCCCACAACTACCTGTTCATCGGCCCGGACGGCCGGCGATTCGTCGATGAAACCGCCGAGAACCGGCACGGCCACATCTACCGCAACGGCACTCTCGAACTCTTCCCGCTGGGCTCGTTCCACCTGATCTTCGACGAGCGAATGCGCACCGCCGGTCCGTTGAGTCCGGACCGGGAGATCCTGCCGGTGGGGTGGAAGCTGCTGATGGAGAAGTTTTCCTGGAGCGCCGACAACAGCGAGGAGATCGCCCGCGGGCTGATCCGGCGCGCGGATACCATCGCGGAGCTGGCCGAGCTCGCCGATGTGGATCCGGTGACGCTGGAACGTACGGTCGCGCGGTACAACAATGCCTGCGAAATCGGCCGGGACGACAGTTTCGGCCGTTCGCCCGCAACACTCGCGCCGGTAGCGGAGCCGCCGTTCTATGTGCTGGACGTTGCGCCCTTGCTCGGTTGGAGCAACGGCGGCCCGCGCCGTGACGGGCGAGCGCAAGTCGTGGACGTGGACGGAACGGTGATCGCAGGCCTTTACGCTGCCGGCGAGGTGAGCTCGACCTACAGCTGGGCCAAGGATGGCGGATTCCATATCGCCGACGCCCTGGCCTTCGGCCGGATCGCGGGTCGTGAGGCCGCGCGTCGGGGAGGTTTCACCGCTTGAGCGAGGAAGAGGCCTGTGCGTGCTCCGGCGCTGCATCGGGCGTCGCGCGCTCGGCGCCATCGGAAGGGCCTGCCTCCTCGCGCAATGCGGCGATGGCCTGGAGATGACGCCGCATCCGGTGCTGGGCCAGGGCAGCGTCGCCGGCGGTGATGGCCGCGACGATCGCCTCGTGCGCCTGGTGCGATGCGGCTACTCGCTGCGCCCAATCCGGCTCGGGTACTCGGCTGCTCCAGCTCTGCTGCACCATTTCTTCGTCGAGCTGGGCGAGGACCTCGACGAAGAGGCTGATAGCGGGATTATCGGTCAGCTCGGCGATCTCGCTGTGCAGATTCCGCAAGTGACCGGTCGTCACTCCATGCACCACAAGTTCCTGCTCGGTGTGTAATGCGTCGTTGAGGCGGGCGATTCCGGATTCGGTCAACCGCTCGGTCGCTGCGACGACCCCGGCCAGTTCGAGAGCCATTCGTGCCTGGAACAACTGCTCGCGCGTGACTTCGGCGTGGCGTAGATAGACCCGCGCCGCGTGGCGAACGACGCCGGGATCCGGTTCGGTCACCACCAGTCCACCGCCGGGCCCGCGTCGCATAGCGGCCATTTGATGGTGCTCGACGAGCCGGACCGCCTCCCGGAAGACAGCGCGACTGACGCCGTACCGGTCGATGAGCTCCGACTCGGAACCGAGGATCGTTCCGGTTCGCCAGCCGCCGGCGATGATGTCCTTCTCGATACGCTCGGCGACCGTCTCGGCCAACCGCTGTCTGCCCCGACCTGCGCTCATCGCGCTGTTCTCCTGTCCACCGGCCATGTGTCGATGCTACCGGTCAAGTGCACCCGATAGCTCCGTCCACAGTTTCTGTAGAAACCTATTTCAGGATACTGTATGCGAGGACCGGCTACGAATTGTGCGCGGTAGCGTCTCGACAAAGCCGCATTGAGGGCACTATACTTTGCCCTGAGTCGGTCGCCCTGACCATCACGGATAGTGTCCGTCGCGTCGCATGCCTGGACGACTTTTTCGAGGACAGTGGACTCAATTGCGCCGAGGAGGGCTCGCGAGCGTCTTGATCACCGCCGTGGTGCCCGGCGTTGCGGGGCGCCTGATGCACACCTGGTTTCCCGAGCGGCCCGGAGACCGCTGGGGGATCCGGCCGATACCCGTGACGACCTGAGTCGCGCTCTACCCCGAGTAAAGGAGCCCACCGATGAACGCACCGAAGGGATCGGTTCGTGGTGACGCGTTGATCCACGCGCTGAGTCTGCCGCGGACAGGAAAGGTCTATGACCTGTCGACGGGCTGGTGGCGTCATATGCCGAACTTCGAGGGCTACCCGCGCTTCGAGGTCGTCACCTACAACTCTCCCAGCGGAGAGCGGGTCGATGCCCGCTTCCCGTTCGACGATCCGGAGGCCAACGCGGTCGAGTTCGGTTACGTTTCCGAGCTGATCTCCGGGAGCCTGCACACCGGAACCCATATCGACGCGTTGTGCCACGTAACCAAGGGACCGAACGACGAATGGCACGGCGGGATTTCCGCGACCGACGCGGTCGGTGACCACGGTGCCCGGCGCGGCGACGCTGCGGCGCTCGAGCCGATCGTGTGCCGGGGAGTGCTGCTGGACATACCGGGGCTGCTCGGGCTCGACGCGTTGCCGCCGGGGTTCGGTGTCGATGCCGGACATCTCGCGAGCGCCGCCCGCCGCGCCGGCGTCGAGATCGGTCCCGGTGACGCGGTATTGGTTCGAACCGGCCAGATGCGGTTCTGGCCCGACGCCGAACGGATCCGGCGGGAAAGCGGCGGCAGCGGCGTCGATGTGGACGGCGCCCGCTGGCTGGCCGAGCGCGGTGTCCGTTACGTCGGCGCGGACACCCAGTCGTTCGAGGTGCGCCCGTCCTCGGTGCCGGGAAACCCATTGCCGGTACACCTGTTCCTGTTGCAGGAGCGTGGGATTCACATCATGGAGTGGGTCGACTGTGAGGAGCTGGCCGCCGAGTCCGTGACGAGCTTCCTGTTCGTTGCGCTGCCGCTGTCGATTCGCGGTGGTACCGGTTCGCCGATCCGTCCGATCGCCATCGTCTGAGCATGCACGGCGAACCACGCGAGTGCGTGCAGGCGAAACCCACCCCGGCGAGCCCTCAGTGGGTGCGTCGCGACCGTCGGCGACGCATCCGGCGTGATACCCCGCCCATGTGCGCGGCTGCGACCGGATACCGGAAGTCGCCGCCTGGGCACATCGGATTCGACCCGGAGAAGGAAGGCGTTCATGCAGCCGATGGAAACAGTGCGGGCCTTGTCGGCGAACGACGTACCGCTGAGCCCGCTCAGCTTTCTGCACCGTACGGCGGAGATAAAGGGTGATGACCTTGCCCTGACAACCGATGCCGGAGAACAGATCTCGTGGTCGCATCTACTCGACCGGGCACAACGTCTGGCGGCCAACCTGCGCGGACTGGGGCTGGGGTCCGGAGACCGGGTCGCGATCCTCGCTCCCAACGACGCTCCGCTGCTGGAGGCGCATTACGGGGTGCCCGGGGCCGGGTGCGAGCTCGTCGCACTCAACACCCGGCTCGCACCGGCCGAGTACGAGGATCTACTGCGACGGTCCGGGGCCAAGGTGGTCATCGTGGACGCGTCCGCGGTCGACCGGATCGAACAAGTGGCGGATCGGCTGCCGGAGGTCCGGGCGATCGTGACCGTGACCGACGCCGAGGACAGCGACGGCTACGAGCAGTGGTTGCGGTCGGTGCGAGGTGTCTCGCTGCGCCTGCCGCAGGACGAGCGGGCACCGTTGGCCGTCAACTTCACTTCCGGAACCACCGCGGGACCGAAGGGCGCGGTGTACACCCACCGCGGATGCTATCTCAACGCTCTGAGTCAGGTCGTGGCCACCGGGCTGCGGGCCGATTCGAAGTACTTGTGGACGCTGCCGATGTTTCACTGCAACGGCTGGTGTTTCACCTGGGCGGTGACCGCGGCGGGGGCTCAGCATATCGCTCTTCGCAGAGTCGATTCCGCTCGCGTGCTCGATCTCATCGGCGTCCACGGCGTGACGCATCTGTGTGGCGCACCCGTGGTGCTGAGCGGACTGGTCGAGGAGAGCCGGACACGCCACAGACGATTCGACCACGACGTGACCTTCGCCGTCGGTGGCGCGCCTCCGTCCCCGGCCGCGATCGAGGCGATGTCGGGGCTGGGGGTGCGCATCCTGCACCTCTACGGTTCGACCGAGACCTACGGCCCCTCGCTCGTATGTGAGCCACGGCCGTCGTGGTCCTCGCTCGACGCCGACGAGCTCGCGCGCAAACTTTCCCGGCAGGGGGTTCGCACGCTGAGCGTGGAGGCGGTTCGAGTGGTGTCCGAGAACGGGCACGATGTCGCGGCCGATGGTCGCGCAGTCGGTGAGCTCCTGGTCCGGTCCAACACCGTCATGTCGCACTACCTCGATGATCCCGTCGCCACACAGGCGGTATTGGACGGCGGCTGGTTGCACACCGGCGACGTCGCAGTGCGTCATCCCGACGGCTACATCGAGATCCGCGACAGAATGAAGGACATCATCATCAGCGGAGGCGAGAACATCTCCTCGATCGAGGTCGAGAACTCGCTGCTCGAACATCCCGCCGTACTGGAAGCGGCGGTGGTGGCACGCAGTGATCCGCGGTGGGGGGAGGTCCCCGTCGCGTTCATCGCGCTGCGCGACGGCCACCGGGTCACCGAGGGGGAGCTGGTCGCCTGGCTGCGGTCCCGGATCGCCCATTTCAAGGTGCCCAAATCGGTCGGCTTCGGCCCCCTGCCGAAGACCGCGACAGGCAAGATCAGAAAGGCCGAGTTGCGCGATGGTCACTGACCGCGGCCACCGCTTCGGCGTGGACCGCGCCGCGTTGCTGCTCGACGCCTTCGAGGGATCGGATCGCCTGACTCTGAAGCAGTTGGTGCGCAGAACCGGCCTGCCGCGCTCCTCGGCCCATCGGATGCTCGACCGGCTCGTCCAGCTCCGGTGGTTGCACCGGGAAGACGGTTACTACGAGCTGGGGACACGGCTACTCGAATTGGGCTCCCTGGCGCTACATCAGAGCCGGGTGCATCGAGCGGCGCTGCCTTCACTGCACGAATTGCACCGGGTGACCGGGCTCGTTGTGCACCTGGCCGTGCTCGACGGCAGTGATGTCGTCTATCTCGACAAGCTCGGCCGGGGGCTCGCCGCCCACCTTCCCTCGCGGATCGGCTGGCGGCAGCCGGCTGTGCGCACGAGCGTAGGCAAGGCGATGCTCGCGGACCTGCCGCCGGACGAGCTGGACCGGATCCTTGCGGTCGAGCGCTCGCGCCGTACTCGCGCCGTCCCTTTGGATGTCCGGCGGGTGCAGACCGAGCTCGCCCGAGTGCGCGACCGGGGTGTAGCCATCGACCACGGAGAGACAATCCGTGGGTTCGGTTGCGTCGGGACACCGGTCGGCGCCACCGGCTCGGTGATTGCGGCGGTTTCCGTGTGCGGGCCGATACCCGAGGTGCAGGCCGACTACCTGCTCGCTGGTCCTCTTCGCAGTGCTGCGCACGGTATTTGGCGCAGATACCAGGATCGGGGGCCGGGTATCGCGCCCGGCCCCCGGCCATCGGGTTCCGTTACGGCCTGACCGCGGCGGCCGCTCGAACCGGCGCGCTCGAACCGCCGGAATCCGTCAGTTCCAGTTGATGAATGGTCCGCGGCAGCGCCCAGGCGGCGATGGCTCCGATCAGGGCAACCGCCGCGGACAGCACGAATACGATCGTGATCCCGTGATCGCCGTAGAATGTCTTCCCGCCGGTGACCAACGCGATATGCGAGTTCAGGAGCGCGAACGCGATAATCGGCACTATCGCCGATACGAGGCTTTGGGCGACGGCGACGATACTCGCGGCACTGGCCTGCAGCTGCGGCACGACCGCCGCAATCACCAGGTTCGGGATCGATGCGTAGATGAATCCCTGGCCGAGACCGAACAGGCCGATGAATGCGATGAGCAACGCCCGCTGATCATGCACGCCGGCCGACAACAGCGCGGCAATGACCTCCATCACCAGGCCGGTCGCCATGAGCAGGCGCAGCGGCACGCGCCGGGCCAGGACACCGACGATGATCCCGCCCACCAGCGTCGCGAAGCCGAACGGCGCCTGGAAAATCGCGAATCCCTGGGCTGTGACGCCGAATCCGTAACCGAGTCCGAGATGTTCCGGAGTCATGCACATCAGCGGCAGTACCAGCGAGAACACGACGCCGGCACCGTAGCAGGCTCCCGCGCCGACGGTGGTGAGCGCGACGGACCGCCGGCCCAGAACACGGAGGTCGATGAGGGGTTCGCGCACCATCCGCGCAGACACATACCAGCAGCCCAGCAGGATCCCGCCACCGATGAGGCAGCCGAGTGTCGCGGGTGTGGTCCAACCCCACTGTGGTCCGAAGCTGATCGCCACCAGAATGCCTGCCAGGCCGGCGCTGAGGAGCGACGCACCGATCGGATCGAGCCGCCCGTCGGTGCGGACGCCGGATTCGTCGGTGGTGAGGACGATCAGGACGGCGAGCACCGTCAACCCGATCACGGCGAACCAGAAGATACTGCGGAACCCGAAATCATCGATCAGCCAGCCGGCGAGGAAAGGAGCGAGAACCGTGATCACTCCCATACCGCTCGTGGCGATGCTGACGGCCAACGGCACTGTGCGTTTCGGGTATACATCGCGGATCAAGCTGTAGCTCAGAAACAGACACGGTGTGAGCAGACCGGTGAGTGCCCGGCCGGCGATGAGCATCGGATAGTTCGCGGCGAGAGCCGAGAGCAGCGAACCGAGTGCAGCCGCGACGGTGCAGGCGAGCAGGACAGTGCGTTTGCCGTGCCGGTCGGCGAGCCTGCCGACCAGTGGGCAGGATACGGCGCCGACGAGGAGAAAGGCAGTGAGCAACCATGCGCCCTGGGTGGTTTCGTAATGAACGAGGATTTCGGGCAACGCGATCGAAATCATCATGTAGCTGACCGCGAGCATTTCGAGGAGCAACACGATGGTGACCAGCGAGCACACCAGACGCGGGGTCCAGCCGCCCTCCTCGTCGGGTGTGTCGCCTAACGGCGGGGAGGCATCAATACTCATGAGTGGATGTCCGATCTGATGAAGGTATGCCGCTACGGAAAGGTCGGTTCACGGAGTCGACGATTTGCCCGGCGGTCTGCGCCTGTGACGATTGTCACGAGTGGCGGAATTCAGACTAATTACGCAGACGGGGCGGCGACAGCCTTTTCCCGCTGGGCGGGATCGACAGGAAAAGGAATCGGGGCAATCGATTCCGGAGGGGTGGGCAAGTTGAATCCTTGAACCGCCAGGCACGGGGGACCGCGAAAAATATATGCGAGAACAACAATTCGAATGGACCACACGCAATTGTCCCGTAATGTGCCACCGGATAATTCGTACCCGGGGCGATGCTACTCGTAGTAGCGTCCGACGTTCTCGGCCACACACACGGGCTTGCTGGAGCCGAGTCGTTCGTAGGTGCGGGTGATGACGACGTCGGCACCGCCGGCGATCTCGACGACACCGGTCACCGTCGCTCGCATGCGGATCGATGAGCCCACGGGTACCGGGGCGGGGAACCGCACCCGGTTGTATCCGTAGTTGAGGCTGCGGGAGAATCCGTCGAATTCGAGCAGCGATGCCATGAATCCCGGACCGAGCGACAGGACGTAAAGTCCGTGAGCGAGGGTAGAGCCATAGTGGCTGCGGGACGCACGTTTCTCGTCGACGTGTATCCACTGATAATCGCCCGTCATATCCGCGAACGCCTGTATTCGGTCCTGGGTGATTTCATGCCATTCGGTGGGACCGAGCTCGACGCCTATGAGCGCTCGAAAGTCGTCGATACTGTTCGCTCTCCGGGGTTGTTGCCGAAACACCATTATTTCTCGGTTCTGTTACCGGGAAACCGGGTCGGCGGACCCGAGTGCCGCCGCGCGCACGGCCTTGCGATCGGGTTTGTTGTTCGCGGTCAAGGGGATCGAGTCGAGCAGTCGTACGTTCTTCGGAATCTTGAACCCCGCGAGGCTACCGCGGCAATACTGCCGGAGTTCTTCGGCAAGGATCGTGGCCCCCGGGGCCGCAACGATCCCCACTTCGACGCGCTCGCCCCAGTATTCGTCCGGCATGCCGTACACGATCGCGTCGGCGACCCCGGGATGGTTCAGTACGACTTCTTCGACCTCGCGCGGGAAGACGTTCTCGCCGCCGCTGATGATCATCTCCTTCTTCCGTCCGGCGATGTGCAGCCAACCGTCCTCGGTGCGGGAGGCGAGATCGCCGATATGGACCCCGTCGGGCCGGAATGTCTCGGCTGTCTCGGCGGGGAGGCCGAAATACCCGTGGGTCTGCCAGGGGCACGATACGACGAGCTCGCCGACCTCACCGGCATCCACCTCCCGGCCGTCGTCGCCCACGAGCCGGACGACGACACCGGGCAGCGGGCGCCCCACGCCGACGTACCGGCCGGCCTCGAGGTCTTCGTGATCGAATCCGATCACGGACCCGAACTCGGTCGCACCGAAACCTGCCCGGATACGGGCATTCGGAAAGTCCCGGAGCAGATCTCGGACGAAGTCGCCGGTCGAGGGCGCCGAGCCGTAGCGGATTGCCGTCACTGTTTCCCGCCGGGTCGCCGCGAAGAAGCCGTGTTCGCGCAGGGCGGTGAACATTGTCGGCGCACCCATGAGCCGGCTGGCGCCGTTGTCGATTGCGGAGAGCGCGGCACCGGCATCGAAACGGCGTTGGATCCACACCTCGCCGCCCATGAGCAGGGGTGTCAACAGGTTGGTGCCGAGGGTGATGTGGAAGAACGGCGAGAAGCACAACTCGATATCGGAAGGTGTGCGCGGATTGCCGTGGGCGCAGGTGTTCAGCCACAGCCACAGGCTGCGATGGGTGTGAAATGCGCCCTTGGGGGTTCCGGTCGTGCCGCCGGTCGGGAAGATGATCGCCGGGGCAGTTTCCGGAACCTCGGACACCCCGGACGGTTTCCGGGCGGGCACATACAGTGGCGCCAGCCGTTCGGCGGCCGAGACCGTCGCGGTTGCCGAGGGCAGCTCGACAGTGCGGTAGCCGGTCCGGCGGGCCAGGTCGATATAGGTGGGATCGGCGACGACGAGGCCCGGGTCGAGTGCGGCGAGGTAGGTGCGTGCTTCCACGGCGGTCAGTCGAGTATTGAGCGGTGCGGCGACTATGCCCGCGGCCATGGCTCCCAGGATCACCATGGTGTGCGGAATCGAAGGTTCCATGGCGGTCACCACGCGATCCCCGGGCCGCACACCTGCGTCCAGCAACCCGGCGCCGACGCCGTTCGTGATCGCGACGAGGTCGGCGTAGGAGATCTCACCGAAATCGTCGCGCAGCGCGCGCCGGTGCGCGCCATGTGGCTGCGTCCCGAATGTCGCCAGCCATGATGGCAACGTCAGTGCTGCGCGCATGCGCCAACTCCCTTCGCCGCGCCCCGCATCACTCGGGCGCCGTGTCCGGCATCGTTCGCGCCGGATCGCTTGAACCGGTATTGAGTGTACTCATCAAGGGCGTCCTCGAAAAGGGTTGTGGTTCGTATCTGTGCAACCGTGAGCCTGGAGCGCCTGTTTGCCCGGCATCTCGGTCTGTGTCGACGACGCTGCCGCGCCGGATGTCGAGGTAATGAATGCACTCAATATGGCGGAGGCGTGGAAGGTGGGCCCCGCCGCCGGTTGCCTGACCTCCGAGGCTCCGGGCGGTGAACTTCGCCCGGCGGTGCGGGTGAGGAGTGTGATCATCCGAGCTCGATCCGAACGATTCACAGCACCCGGCCAACACCTTGCCAAGTCTAACTATTAAGTATACTGTTTTATCGAGAGGGGTGCCTGGATTCCGCAAGTCGGCCGGATATCAGGCGAATTAAGTGTCCTTCACTGTGTGCCGCCGCTTCGCGGCATCGAATGGTTGTCATCAAGTTAGGAGCAACTCAGGTGGATTGCACCCACACCCTCCCGGTCTGCGGACCGGATAGTTCAACCCGACACGATCGGAGCCGTTGATGGAATTCGCATTGAGGACGGAGGACGCGGCCTTCCGGAGTGAGCTCGTCGACTACCTCGATACCGAACTGACCGGGGAGTGGCTCCGGTCCGACGGGACCGGGCTGGGCAGCGCCGTGTACACCGAGTTCTCGAAGACATTCGTGGGCAAGCTCGCGGCGAAGGGCTGGCTGACCCCGCATTGGCCGCAGGAGTACGGGGGCCACGGGCAGAGCGCGTGGCAGCACTTCGTGCTCGGCGAGGAGATGTGGAAACGCGGGGAGCCGCGCGGTCCGCAGTACATGAACGTCAACTGGGTCGGCCCGGCGATCATCAAGTACGGCTCGGAGGAACAGAAGCGGGCACTGTTGCCGCCCATCGCGCGCGGTGAAGTGTTCTGGTGCCAGGGCTTTTCCGAGCCGGAGGCCGGGACCGACCTGGCGTCGTTGAAGACGCGCGCGGTGCGCGACGGTGACGACTATGTCCTCAACGGCCAGAAAATCTGGACATCGTACGCGAACGCCGCCGACTACTGTTTCCTGCTGGCCCGCACCGGGGCACCGGCGTCCGGCCGGGACGGCATCTCCGTCTTCCTGCTGCCGATGGACACACCCGGTGTCGAAGTCCGGCGCATCGACGGCCTCGTGGGCGAGCATTCCTTCAACGAAGTCTTCCTCACCGATGTACGCCTTCCGCGCAGCGCCTTGCTGGGCGAAGAGAACAACGGGTGGGATATCGTCCGGCGCACCCTCGCGTACGAGCGAGTCGGCGCGCCGCGCTACGCGCGCGCCGCTCTGGTGCTCGACGGGCTCGCCGACTGGGCCCGTAACCAGGGATCATTGGCCGATCCCGGCGTCCAGGAGCAGTTCGGCGAGGCGCGCACTCTCTGCGAGGCCGCGCGGGTGCTCGTGTACCGGGTAATCGACGAGCGCGCCAAGCAGAAGGAACCGTCGCCGCTGGCGTATCAGGCGCGCGCGGCGATGGTGCAGGCCGAGCGCGCGGTCGGCGATCTGGCGTTGGACGTCATGGGCAGCGAGGCCCTGGTCGAACGGTCCCTCGGCGATGCACAGTTCCGCAACTCCCTCGGTGCCGGCATCGCGGCCGGCAGTTATGAGGTGCAACTCAACCTGATATCGCGGCTCATCCTGAGAATGCCGAAGGACTAGATATGGATTTCGAACTCTCCGATACACAGCGGCCCGTGGTGGACGCGCTCGACACCCTTCTCGCTCGATTCGCCGGAGTGGAACGGTGCCGGACGGCGGCCGCTGGGCAAGAGTATGACCACGTCCTCGAACGGGAGTTACGGCGCAGCGGATTCTTCGATTCGTTCACCGAGGAAAGTATCGGGCCGCTCGGCGCCACCCTCGCCGTGGAGCGGATCGGCGCGCACCTCGGCACTGTCGCGGCCACCGCGCACCTGCTGGTGCTGCCCGCGCTGGGGATCGACGCACTCGAAGGCCCGGTAGCCCTGGTGCTCGACGGCGATACCCGGCCCCTCCGATTTGCCGCCGAAGCGGCCACGGTGCTGACCGCCGGCGCGGATCGGTGCACGCTGACGCGCCCGGCGCCGTCCGCCGCGGCTGCCCTGCCGTCGGCGTACGGGTACTCGCTGGGACGGGTCGCGTCCGGCGCCGGCGAAGACCTGGCCCCGGGAACGGCCGCGACCATGATCAATTGGTGGCGTCTCGGGGTGTCCGCCGAGGCGGTCGGAATGATGCAGAAAGCGCTGGAAATCGCCGTCCGGTACGCCGAAGACCGGCGGACCTTCGGGCGGGCGATCGGATCCTTCCAGGCGCTGCAGCACCGCATGGCAGAGCTGACAATTCTCATCGAGGGAGCCCGGTGGCTCACCTATGAGGCGGCCTTCCACGGTGCGCCCGGAGAGGCCTCGGCCACCGCGGCAGCGCATACGATGGCCGCCCTGCCCACAGTGACGCGGGAAACGCACCAGATCCTGGGGGCAATCGGACTCACCCGGGAGCACGATCTGCACCTCTACACGCTCCGGCTACAGGCACTGCGCACCGAACTCGGCGGTCTACGCCGCCATCGGCGCGCGGTGGTCGCCGCGCGCTGGGGCGAGGGCGTGTCGTGAATCGGCCGGCCGCGTTCACCCGAGACGAGCATGCGCTTGCCGAGGCGGTGCGCGCGTACTGCCACGCCAAATGCACCGAGGACGTACAACGCGCCACCGGCGCCCGGTTCCCTCTGAAATTCTGGACGGGCCTGGCCGAACTGGGGATCTTCGCCATGGCGATGCCCGCGGAGGCAGGCGGACCCGGCGATATCGTCGCCGCCGGTCTCGAGCTCGGACGGGCGGCGGCACCGGGGCCCGTGGCCGCCACCTTCTTCGCCGCCCACGCCCTGCCCGAGGACCGCGCGGCCGGGGTCGTCACGGGGACCGAACTGGTGTCGCTCGGCACTCCGCCGCTCATGCCCTGGGCAGCAATCGCGGAGGTATCGATCGAGTGGACCGGTGACAAGGCATGGCTGGTGCGACGCGTCGGAGCCGTCGAACCGGTGCAGACACTGGGCAACGAACCCTGGGCTCGGATCTCGGTCGAGCGGGAGCAGCCACTCGAACGCGTCCCGGCGGCCGCCGAGCTGTTCCATCTCGCACTGGCCGGATATGCGGTCGGCGCCGGGCGCCGGGTACTCGACACTGCTGTCGAACACGCCAGCACCCGCGAACAATTCGGCCGGACCATCGGTTCTTTCCAGGCCGTCGCGCACCCGCTGGTCGACGCGAGCCTCGAGCTGGAGGCCGCGGAGAAACTGTCCATCCTCGCCGCCCGCGCCGCCGGCGAATCACACACCGCCGGCGGCGCGGGTCTGGCCGCGGCGGCGCGGCTGTCCGCATCGCAGGCCGCGATGAACGCCGCGTTCGCCGCTCATCAAACGCTCGGCGCCATCGGCTACTCGGTCGAAGGCCCGATCGGCCACATCACACAACGTATCCGGCAGATGACGCTGTCGACCGGCGTGCAGTCGGAACTCGGACAGCAGGTCCTGGCCGCATTTTCCGCAGAGAGGGCAGAGCAATGACCCAGCAGGACGAGCACGCACCGGCCACCGGACCGGAGGTGCTGTTCGAAAAGCGTGAACACATCGCTTACATCACTCTCAACCGCCCACACAAGGGGAATTCCCTGACGGGAACGATGATGCCGATGATGAAGGAGATCTGGGGCGAGGTCCGCGACGATCCGTGGATCCGTGCGGCCATCGTCACCGGGGCCGGTGAACGGCACTTCAGCACCGGCGCCGACGTCGACGTGGTCGCTTCGCGCGGCGGTATGAGCACCGGAACCGGGCCCCTCACCGACGAGGTCTATTGGTCCCCGCGCCAGAACCGGGTATGGAAACCGGTGATCTGCGCGGCCAACGGGTTGGTCGCCGGTGCAGGCCTGCATTTCGTCGTCGACGCCGATATCGTGGTCGCGGCCGATACGGCCGCGTTCATGGACACCCACGTCAATGTCGGTCTGGTCGGTGCGATGGAGAACATCGGCCTGGCCAAACGCCTACCACTGGGAACCGCGCTCCGGATGACCCTGATGGGCCGGGACTACCGATTGCCCGCCGACCGCGCCTATCAGCTGGGGCTGGTCGACGAATTGGTCGCTCCGGACAAGGTGATGGAAACGGCCGAGGAAATAGCGAGCAGCATCGTGAAGAACTCACCCGCTGCCGTGTCGCTGTCCCAACAGGCGATCTGGAACTCCCTCGAGATGGGGTACACGCAGGCGTGCGAGTACGGATGGGCGTTGCTGCGGCTGCATTGGGCACACCCCGACTCCAAAGAAGGTCCGCGTGCGTTCAGTGAACGTCGCGAACCACGCTGGACGACGGCCCAGCGCCCGGAGGCCTGAGATGGATTTCGGCTTCTCGCCGGCGGAAGAGGAGTTCCGCCGCGAGGTACTCCACCTGCTCGACCGGTTCCGGGGGACACAGGGGTATTTCCACCGCACCGCCGACGCCTGGCAGTCGGTGAAAGTGCTCTACCGAGAGCTCGGAGCGCGGGGCTGGTTATCGCTGTCGTGGCCGACGCAGTTCGGCGGCGCGGGGCTACCGCCGACCTACGAGTTCATCCTGTGGGACGAGATGGCCTACGCGCGGGCCGCGCGGCCACCGATGGGGCCGGGCCTGGTGGCCAAGGCGCTGATGTCCCACGGCTCGGCCGAACAGCAGGACCGCTATCTGCCCGCACTACGAGCCGGCACCCTGAACTTCTGCCTCGGCTACTCCGAGCCCGACGCGGGATCCGACCTCGCCGCAGTGCGCACGCGGGCTACCCGGCACGGCGAGGTCTATCGCATCGACGGGGCAAAGTGCTGGACCTCCAACGCGCACTGGGCCGACAACATCTGGCTGCTCGCGCGCACCGGGGAACCCGGCTCCCGCTCACGCGGGCTCAGCGTGTTCATCGTGCCGCTGACCTCCCCGGGTATCGCGATCTCCCCGATCCCTACCCTCGAGGGCGGGCGGCTGAACGAAGTCCGGTTCGACGGTGTCGAAGTGCCCGTCGAGAACCGGGTCGGTGCGGAAAACGAGGGCTGGCAGGTGGTCGGATCGGCACTCGCGGTCGAACGGCATGTACAGTTCCCGCCCAAACGGGTGCGACGAGACCTCGAAGACCTCATCGACTGGGTGACCGAGACCGGTCTGGACGCGGATCCGATGGTCCGGCAGCGGCTTTCGTTACTCGCGGTCAAGGTCCGAGAGGTCGAGGCGCTATCTCTCGCGCTTCTCGGCGAGATCACCAGTGGGGAACCGTCCGCGGTTGCCGCGGCCTACCACAAGCTCGCCGGGACGCTGCTGTGCCAGGATATCGCCCGCGCCGCCATGGAATTCGGCGCCGCGGAGGCATTGGTTCGCGGTAGCGACGTCGAATTCATGTGGCGGCAGGCGATCCTGGAAACAATCGGCGGCGGAACCTCCGAAGTCATGCGGAATCTGATCGCGAAACAAGCCCTCCGACTCGGCAGTAAATCCTGATTTCAGTAGGTGTAAGGAGTCCCTGATGACTGCAATGGTTCCCGATATGCGCGAGATCGGCCGCAAGGTGCGGAACTGGGGGCGATGGGGCGCCGCCGATGAGCGCGGCACCACCAACCTGATCACTCCAGAACGTATCGTCGCCGCTGCCGGCCTCGTCCGCACCGGCGAGGTCTTCGATCTGGGCATACCGCTCGACGGTGACGGCCCGCAGCCGGGCGGCTACCGCATCAACCCCATCCGGCTGATGTCGGAGAACGGCCAAGAGCAGGTATTTCCCGGTGGTTTCAAGTATGCCGACGACTACATATTCATGCCGCTGCAGGCCGGCTCACAATACGACTCACTCGCTCATGTGTACTACGACGAGCAGCTCTACAACGGCCACCCCAGTTCCGGAGTGACCATCAAGGGCGCCGATAAATGCGGGATTCACACTCAAGCCAAGGGCATCGCCGGACGAGGAGTATTACTCGACGTCGCACGGGCCCGCGGGGTGGACTGGCTCGACGCCGGCACAGTAATCGGGCCGGAAGAACTCGATGCTGTTGCGACCGCCCAGAACGTCGCAGTGGGCCCGGGCGATATCGTGCTGATCCGAACCGGCTGGCGAGCCAAATTTCTCGCCGACCAGAACCCGGCCGAATTCATGGCCGGCGAGCCGGGACTCGGGCTCGCCTGCGCCTCATGGCTGCGCGAGCGCGACGTCGCGGTCGTGGGCTCGGACAACTGGGGAGTCGAGGTGATGCCCGGTGAAAACCCCGGCGCTCTCCTCGAACTGCATATGGTGCTGATCCGGGATATGGGGATGACCCTCGCCGAAATGCTCGACCTCGAGCAACTGTCGTCCGCCTGTGCCGCTGACGGGACCTACGAGTTCTTCTACACCGGGGCACCGCTGAAATTCACCCGCGGTGTGGGTTCACCCATCAACCCGCTCGCCGTCCGGTGATTGCCGGGCTTCCACCGGTGCGAACAGGAGATATGTCATGACCACCTCCCGCTGTGCGATCGTCACCGGCGCGGCCCGTGGGATCGGCGCCGCCGTTGCCGAGCGGCTCGCCGCCGACGGATTCGCGGTCGCTGTCCTCGATCTCGACGAGTCCCGCTGCCGGCCGGTCGTCGAGAATATCGAGGCCGGCGGCGGCCGGGCTCTCGCCGTCGGTGCCGATGTCTGCGATGAGGCCGGGGTACAGGTCGCTGTGCAGCGTGTGGCCGAGCAGCTCGGCGCACCCACCGTACTGGTCAACAACGCCGGAATCATTCGCGACAATCTGCTGTTCAAGATGACGACCGAGGACTGGGACACGGTCATGGACGTGCACCTGCGCGGATCGTTCCTCATGACCCGCGCGACCCAGGCCTTCATGATCGATACCGGCTGGGGCCGGATCGTCAACGTGTCCAGTACCTCCGCGTTGGGTAAGCGGGGGCAGGCAAACTACGCCGCCGCAAAAGCCGGCCTGCAGGGCTTCACCAAAACGCTCGCACTGGAACTGGGCAAGTTCGGGGTCACCGCCAACGCCGTCGCTCCCGGCTTCATCGAGACCGATATGACCGCCGCGACCGCCGAGCGGATCGGCGTACCGTTCGAGGAGTTCACAAAGGCGCGGGCGGCCGAGATCCCGGTCGCGCGCACCGGCACTCCCGGGGACATAGCGCACGCCGTCTCGTTCTTCACCGGTGAGGCCGCCGGTTTCGTGTCCGGACAAGTCCTCTATGTTGCCGGTGGCCCGAAGACATGAGCCGACTCGCACCAACCTGGGTGGCTACCCGCGGGGCTCCGCACTACTCGTGGCCGCGAGCAGGTGAGTTGTCTAGGGAAAGAACGAGATTCAGGACGGCTCGGACGGCAGAATCGAGCCTTTTTAGTATTCCGGTATTACAGAAATGCCAATCAAGTATTGGACCGATCATAATCGCGCGACGAAAGTAACAATATGCACACCACCGAACCGGACGTCGGCGACGATGTTTTCGCCACCGTCCTCGCGCAGGTCTCGGATTTCGTTCGCACCAGGGTGGTTCCACGGGAAGAAGAGATTTCCGAGAACGACACCATCCCGGACGATATTCGAACTGCCGCCAGGGAAATGGGGCTGTTCGGGTACGCCATCCCGCAGCAATGGGGAGGTCTGGGCCTGAACCTCGTACAGGATGTCGAGCTGGCGATGGAGCTCGGATACACGAGCCTGGCACTGCGCTCGATGTTCGGCACCAACAACGGCATCGCCGGCCAGGTGCTGGTGTGGTTCGGTACGGACGAACAGAAGCAGCGCTGGCTCGAGCGGATCGCCTCGGGCGAGGTCGTCGCCTCGTTCGCGCTCACCGAACCCGGCGCCGGATCCAACCCCGCCGGCCTACGCACCAAGGCCACCCGGGTCGACGACGGCTGGGTGATCCAGGGCGAGAAGCGGTTCATCACCAATGCCCCGCTCGCCGACCTGTTCCTGGTCTTCGCCCGCACCCGCCCTGCCGACGAGCACGGCACAGGCATCGCCGTCTTCCTGGTGCCGGCCACCACCGAGGGCGTCACTGTCGGTCCGAAGGATCGCAAGATGGGGCAGGAGGGCGCCTGGACCGCCGACGTCCACTTCGACAACGTAGGTGTACCGGCCTCCTCGCTCGTGGGCGGTAACGAGGACGTCGGCTATCGGGCGGCGATGACCTCCCTCGCTCGCGGGCGGGTGCAGATAGCGGCACTCGCCGTCGGGCAGGCCCAGCGGGCACTCGATGAATCCGTCGCCTACGCAGCGGTGGCGACCCAGGGTGGTCAACCCATCGGCGAGTTCCAGCTGGTCCAGGCGATGATCGCCGACCAGCAGTCCGGTGTGATGGCCGGTCGCGCCCTGGTCCGCGAGGCCGCGCGGGCATGGGTGGACAACACCGATCGCCGCATCGCGCCGTCGGTGGCCAAACTCTTCTGCACCGAAATGGCCGGCCGGGTCGCCGACCTGGCGGTCCAGATTCACGGCGGCAGCGGTTACCTGCGCGGAGTCGCTGTCGAACGTATCTACCGGGATGTGCGACTGCTCCGCCTCTACGAGGGCACCAGCGAGATCCAGCGCCTGATCATCGGGGGCGGACTGGTCGCGCAGGCACGCAAGCAGGGGTAATCAACGGTCACTCGACGGCCTGCCGTGCCGCTGACCGGTCGCGGCGGCGGCGCCGGCGCGGCGACCGAAGAAAGTACCGTCGCCGAGCGAGGTGCCGCTGATGTATCCCCACGAATGCAGTCCCGACGTGGCGCGACCGGCTGCGAAAAGCCCCGCGATGGGCTCGCTGTCGAGATCGAGGACATGTCCGTCCACGCCGGTGTGCAGGCCGCCGATGGTGAACACCTCGGCGCCGCCGCCTGCGGTCCCGCCGTCGCCGTATTCCGGCGGAGCCATCCCGCGGCGCACATCGATCGCGGCGAACGGCGAACGCAGCGGCCGCAGCCAGCGTGCCGATTTGTGGAAGTAGGGGTCCTCGCCGCGCTCCGCATGGCGGTTGTATTCGCCGACAGTGTTCTGCAGCGCACCGCCCGGCATCCCGATCTCGCGCTCGAGCTCCTCGAGGGTCTCGGCGACGAAATGCGGTTGTACGCCCCAGCGTTCGTCGACGGGCACCTCCTCGTAGGCCTGCTCGTCGAGAATCACCCACACCCGCAGATTGTGTTTGAACAGCGCCGCCTGACCGACCAGGCCGGGATAGACGTCCTCGTTGATGAACCGCTGCCCGACCTCGTTCACGATCATGCCGCGCACCATCATCCCCGGCACCAGCGAGATTCCGACCTGGCCCGCGGACATATGCCTGACCGCCGCGCCGGCCGCCTGCGCGATAACGATGCCGCGTCCGTCGTCGCCACCGTCACTGTTGACGCCCAGCCCGACGAGTTGCGGCGCGTGCTGGGCGAGCATTTCGGCGTTGTCGGCGAAACCGCCGGTGGTCAGGACGATGCCGCGATGTGCCCGGTAGGTTACTGTCTCGCCGAAATGCCGCGCCACGACGCCGACCACCCGCTTACCTTCGACGATCAGCCGGAGGGCAGCAGTGTCGGTATGGACCTGGATATCGGTGGCGGCGACGGCCTCGGTCAGCACCGCCATGAGCACTTTGCCGCCGAAACCGTCGGAAGTGACCCGATGCCCACGCGGCGCCGGTTCGGCGATCTCGGCGAACGGGTAGGCGTTCTCGCCCATCCACATCAGCCCGTCATCGGTGGGCGGCACCCAGGTCGGTGAATCCCACAGTGACGGCTTGAACGGCACCCCGTGGCCGACCAGCCACTGATAGTGCGCGAGGCTTTCGCGGCTGTAGAGCCCCACCTTCTGCTGATCGGCGTCGGGCCCGAGCGCGGCGAGCAGGAACTTCGCCATTTCCTCGGCGGTATCGTCGAATCCGCACGCCCGCTGGATCGGGGTGCCGCCGCCGAGATACATTTCGCCGCCCGACAGCGCGGAGGATCCGCCGCCACCGCTCTGCCGTTCCAGCAGGATCACCTGTGCTCCCGCCGCCTCGGCTTCCAGTGCGGCCGAGGCGCCGGCGCAGCCGTAACCGACTACCAGAACATCGGTTTCGTGGTCGTAGTGCGCGATATCGGCGGCGTCGATGGGGGTGACGGATACGCGGGTGCTCATCCAGTTCTCCTGTGCTCGGCAACGGGTAACGGAGTGGTGGCGGTCACACTAGAATCACTGGACCCGTGCGCGCGATTGCTTGCCCGGTCAGCGGGAACCGGGCGATCAGGCGCCCCATTCGGGCCGGGGCGCGGCGGGATCGACGGTCCGGGATCACCGCGGTGCCTTGCCGTCGAGCCATTGACTTTCCCGGCTACCGGGAGAACTGATGGGGGGCTTCGGGACGATCCGGTTCAGTAGTGGGACGACGTGTCGGGAAATGGAAGGAGCCGAGGGTGGGTTCGGAACGAATCGTGGTGGTTACCGGTGCCAGTCGTGGGGCGGGTAAAGGAATCGCTCTGGCCCTGGGCGAAACCGGGGCGACGGTGTACGTCACCGGGCGGACACAGAAGGAAGGGGATGCCTCGCTTCCGGGCACCGTGTTCGCGACCGCCGAAGAAATCACCCGGCGCGGTGGCCGAGGCGTGCCCGTAGTGCTCGATCACCGAGACGATGCCCAGGTCGAGGGCTTCTTCGCCGGTGTGCGCGAGGAGCACGGCCGCCTCGACATCCTGGTCAACAACGCCCTCGCAGTGCCCGATGGCCTGACCGCGAAGGGGCCGTTCTGGGAGAAGCCGCTGTCGCTGCTCGACCTGCTGGGCGTCGGGATGCGCTCGAGCTACGTCACCAGCTACTACGGTGCACCGTTGCTGGTGGCCAACGGCGGGGGACTGGTCGTGAACACTTCCTCGTTCGGCGGCACCTGCTACATGCACGGACCCGCCTACGGCGCGGGGAAGGCAGCGGTGGACAAGATGGCGCACGATATGGCCGTCGACTTCCGTCCGTGGAACGTGGCGGTTGTCTCGATCTGGATGGGTTTGCTCGCGACCGAACGCACACTCGCCGCATTCGCCGCGAACCCCGGCGCCTACGACGGGCTCGCCGCGACCGCCGAATCGCCGGAATTCACCTGCCGCGTCATCGACGCCCTCGCACGCGACCCGGAGTTGATGAACCGCACCGGCCAGGTCCTGATCGGCGCCGAAATCGCGCAGGAACTCGGCGTCGAGGACACTCGGGGACAGCACCCGCCGTCACACCGGCCGTTTCTCGGGGACCCGCCGGTATTCTCCACGGCTGTTATCGATTGACGCCGGCGAGTCAGCGGAACAGCGGAGACTGCGCCGGCATGAACCCCGGTGCTTCGGACTGCTGTCGCCGGGCTACAGGTACAGGCCTATCGCCCCACCGATGATCACCAGGCCGATCACGGCGGCCGTCAATGCGACGAACCGTCTGTCCGCCTGCCGGGCAAACTCCCCGAGCATGACGACCAGACGGACAAGTGGTAGCAGCACGAGGAGGCCGCATCCTGCGACGAGGGCGATCGTGGACGGCTGATGTGCGCCGGCGGCGCGGAGGACGACACCGACGACGAGTAGCCCTGTGGTCGAGGCGGTTCCCACGCGCATGAGGGTGGCGAGCCGCTCGGCAAGAGCTGCATCGCGATCCGGAGCTGCGGTGACGCTCATGACGACACCGCCCAGCTCGCTCCGAAGGCGTTGAGCGCCATGGGCACAGCTGCGACCAGCAGTACCACCGTGAACACGAGGCGCAGCCCCGGGCCGGCAACACGCACCAGGATGCGCGCACCCAGAATCGACCCGGCGATCGAGCCCAGCACGACCGGCGCCGCGAGGGTGAGGTCGAGCGTGCCGGAGACGAGATAGGCAGCCGCGGCGCCGCAGGCGGTGACGCCGATCATGAGGTTGGCCGTCGCGGACGACACCTTGATCGGGAGCCGCATGGCCGCATCCATTGCCGGGATTTTCAGCACTCCGCTCCCGATGCCCAGTAGGGCCGAGAGTGTGCCGGCACCGAACATGAACGTCATCCCGAGCGGCAGGCGTGATACCCCGTAGTCCACGACCGATCCGTCATGGTCGGTGTAGGCGGCATCCAATGACAGCTGACCGCTCGATACGCCTGCCGGCGATCTGGCTCGTCGGCCGGTGAACATCTGCACGGCCGACAGCAGTAAGACGACGGCAAAGATCCCGTACAGGACACTTTCCGGGACCATCCCGATCATGAGGATACCGGCCACGGCGCCGAGGGCCGTGGCCGATTCCAGCACGACCGCGAGCCGTAGGTTGGTCAATCCTGCTTCCAGGAAGCGTGGCGCGCCGGCGCAGGAGCAGGCGATTACCGAGACGAGTCCGACTGCGACCGCGGCCGGGAACGGTACATGGGCGTACAAGGTCAGCATCGGCACGACGAAGATGCCCCCCGCCATGCCCAGGGCGCTGCCCAACCCGCCCGCGGCCAGGGCTCCCACAAGAAGGATCGTGAACTGGCCGGGCGTCACTGCTCGCCCTCGGAGGCGGCAGCGGCGCGCGGCAGGCGTGTGGTGAACGTGATCGCGTCACCGCGATAGTGCAGTACTTCGTAGTCCACCGGCCGGTTTCCGGTGGTGTACGAGGTGCGCTCGATCCTGAACACTGCACTGCCCTCGGGGATGTCGAGCACCTGGGCGACTTCCTTGTCCGCGGTGCTCGCCTGAAGCGCGTACGCCGCCTCGACCAGCGGTGTGCCGTGTCGATTCTCCAGCAGCGCGAAGATCGGCTCGTTTTCGAGGTCGTCCTGCGCGACCAGCCGCCCGAGGTCCGAGGGGAGGTAGGTGCGGTCGAAGGAGATCGGGACGCCTGCCGCCAAGCGAACCCGGTCTATGCGGGTGACCGTCGCACCCAGTGCAAGGTCCAACGCCGTCCGCACTTCGGGTGACGCCGGCCGCTCCTCGACGACGAGGACCCGCGCGCGGGTTCGGAGCCCCTGACGCGTCATATCCTCGACGAAACCGGTCAACGCCGTGAGTGGCTGGCTGATCTTCGGCGTTGCGACATAGGTTCCGCGTCCCTGCTTCGTGACCACCAACTGACGGGACACGAGGTTCTGGATCGCCCGGCGCACCGTGATCCGGCTGACGCCGAACTGCTCGATCAGCTCGTCTTCGGTGGGCAGGCGATCACCGGGATACAAGTCGACGCCGAGGCGCGTTGCGAGTGCGTTCTCGATCTGGGTGTACAGCGGCGGGCCGGTAAGCGGGGCCATGAACGGAAGTATACATACTGTCGTTATAACAACTGTCTCCGCTGCCCACCCCCGAACCGCCTCCTTTCCTGAGCCGACTACGGGGTGGACACACGTGCGATCGTTCGAACGGGCCCACCCCGTCGGCTGCCTCTCCGCGGGAATGGCCTGCCACACCGGACGGGTATGCCCGCCGATTGGTCACCTCTTCTTGAATGCCTTGTCGAACAGCAGAATTCCGTCGACCGTCGGGTTGATGCCGAAGAGATTCGGCGACCACGCCGTGTACGCCTCGCCGGCGCCCCATGCGAGGAAGGGCTGGTCGGTGTTCACCAGGGACTGCATATCCGTGATGGCCTTCCGCTTCGCGGTGTCGTCCGGTGCGGTGAGTACCTTGTCGAGCAACCCGTCCATCTCCGGGGACTTGTAGCCGAGGATATTGTTCGTCGAGGTGCTGTGCAGGGAACTGAACAGGCGCAGCTCCGGTGCGACGTCGGAGATGCTGTAGGCGCCGTAGCTCATATCGAAGTCGCGATCGACGTACAGCCGCTGGACCATGTCGGTGATGCTGCTGGTGTACTCGAGCGCCACGTCGAAACCGATGGCGTTCAGCTGCGCCTGGACCGCGAGCGCCAGGTTCTGCGCGTCCGGGTCGTTCACGCCGACGTAGGTGAGCTTGCCGTTGTACCCATCGGCCTTCGCCTCGTCGAGCAGCGCCTTGGCCCTGGTGGTGTCGGGGCCGGTGCCGGCGACGTCACCGTGCCATATGGACCAGGACTGGAACATGTCGGTACCGGTGATGCCCTCGCCGCCGCGCACCCGCTGGTTGATGACGTCGGTATCGATCGCCAGGGCGATCGCCTGCCGCACCCGCGGGTCCGCCCCAGGGCGGCCGGGCGCGCTGTTGAGCTGGCCGACCATCGACAGGCTCGTGGTGTCGATGAAGCCGGGGAAGGCCTCCTTCGCGGCGTTCACCGTCTCCGCATTGCGCAGGTACGCCATATCGATGCCGCCGTTCGCGAGCGCGTCGATCTTGGGCTGCTCACCGGCGATCGCGACGAACTTCAGGCCGTCCAGGTGCGGGGCGCCGTTCCAGTAGTCGGGGCGGGCCTTCAGCTCCAGCTCCTGCTGCGGGGCGAGCTTCACGACGGTGAACGGGCCGGCGCCGATCGGGGTGAATCGGTCGCCCTGTTGGGAGCTGGGAGCGACGATCATGCCGTGCCCGTAGGAAAGCATCACGGGGAAGGTCCGCCACGGCCGCTTCAGGGTGATTACCACCGTGGACGGGCCCTGCGCCACCGTGCTCTGCACCATGTGCTGGTACAGCTGTGAGTTGGCGCCGCGGCGCTGGTTGTAGCGCTCGATGCTGGCGACGACCGCGTCGGCGTCGAGCGGTGTGCCGTCACTGAACGTCACCCCGTCACGCAGCCGCAGCGTCCAGCTCAGTTGGTCAGGGCTCTCCTTCAGTGACTGCGCGAGCTGGGGTTCGAAGCTCTCCGACTCGAAGTCGTAGCGCATGAGGACGTCGTACACCGCGGACATCTCCGTGCCACCGGTCGCCGCCGCCGGCTGGGTCCGGGTCGGGTCCAGGCTGACGACCGGTGCGTAGGTTGCGAAGCTCACCGTCCCGCCCGGTACGGGGGTCCCGCCGTCCTGGTCGCCCAGAATGCCGGAGGCCGCCGGTGCCGCGGTGCTGCCGCTGTCCCGGGAACTCTCGGCGCTTGCGCAACCGGCGAGCGCAAGTGCAGCGGCGAGCGCGATAACCAGCGTTCGGCCGGGTCTTCTCGGGTGCTTGTTCATGTCTGTTCCTCCAAGCTGCCGGACAACACGTACCTGGCCGGTTCGGCCGGGTTGACGCGTCCGCTCGAGCGGCGGCGAATTCGAGATGCGGCGGGGCGATATAACAGGCCACGAGGCACCACCAAGGCCCCGACTGCTGTGCGGGACGGGTCCGGTGCGGATGCACTGTAGCGGCTGGATACGGGGTGCACAAGGAATTGCCCGGTGGATGGAATCCACACTCTCCCAGCCTGTTCGTGTGGTAGCCGACCGCGTGCGGGGGAGGGGTGCAGGTAGCCCGGCAGATTGGTATGAATTCGCCGAAAACCCTGTGGAAACCGAGGCGGGGGCCTAACTTGGTGGGAAGTATTTTGTATAGACAAAGTGCCCCGGTAGTTATGGTGATCCCGGCTCGGGATTCCGTGCGACGGACGCACTCGAGGTCGAGTGGAAGAGTTTTCGATGCACCGTGCAGTCACTGAATTCGCGATGTTCGTGCAGGCCCGGCCGGAATCCGGCGGGTGACCGATCCGCAGCACGTGCTGCTCGCACAAGAGCTGATCGAGCGAATCCAATCCGGCGAGTTCGGAGTCGGAGACAGACTGCCGACCGAACTCGAGTTGTGTGAGACCCACTCGCTCGCGCGGGGCACGGTGCGCCAGGCGCTGCGGCACCTCGAGGACGCGGGTCTGATCACCAGGCGCCGCGGAGCGGGAACCACCGTTGCTTCGCCACCCCGGATGGACGGGCACGAGGTGTTCGTCACGAGTCGAGTGGGCCTGCTCGCCTTCGTTCGACGTACCAAAATGCCCAAACCGAGTACGAGCGAGATTGTGGCAGAAACGAAATTGTCCGATCGGATCGGCGTCTCCGCTGGGTCCCGATGGTTCCGCATCGAGGGTCCCCGGGTGGTTCGCTGCGCCGAGTCCGTGCCGATTTGCTGGAGTGAACTGTATCTGCGAGCAGACCTTCCGCATCGGCGCATGATGCTGGCCGGGGACTTCGACATTGCCAATCTCATCCGGCAGCGCATCGAGCAAGAAGTCGGTGCGACTGTGCTCTCCGCCGAGGTTGCGCACGAATTGCAAGCGGAAAAGAGTTCCGCCGCACTTGTTGTCACCCATCGGCACTTCCACTCCGAGGGCGGCCTCGAGGCCGTCGGTGTGCACACCCTTCCGGTGGATCGCTACCGCATCGTCACCACGATCGGTGGCCATGCCGCTGCCGGCTAGGGCTACACGATCGATCAGCGTCAATTAGATTGTCGGTCAACCTGTTCTGATGGTTGATTCGCAACTCAGACAGGAAAGTCAAGTGTCCGAGGATGAATCGGAGTTCGGCGCGACCTTGCGCGACGCCCGCGGTGACCGCATCTACGTGGGAGGTCGCGTACGCACGATGTCGGGTGTGCGCGACGCCACCGCCTTCGCGGTCTCGGCCGGGCGATTCGTCGCGGTCGGCTCGGACGCCGTGGTGCGGGAGCAGGCAGCACCGGGATCGGTGGAGGTGGACCTTCGGGGTCGCACCGTGGTCCCCGGGTTCATCGAAACCCACGTGCACCCCCATATGTCGGGGATGAACGCCACGTCGGTCGACGCCGGCGTCGATGCCTGCCCGGACATAGACTCGCTGGTTGCGGCACTGTCCGACCGCGCCACCGTGACGGGGCCGGCACAACCTCTGGTGGCCACCGGGTTCGACGACACCCTGGTAGCGGACGATCGGGGACTGACGGTGGCGGACCTGGACCGTGTCTCGAACGACCGGGCGGTGGTCGTCCGGCACCTCTCCGGTCACGGCGTCTACGTCAACTCTTTCGTCCTTCGGAGCAGGGGAATCGGGCGCGAGACCGAGGCCCCCGAGGGCGGTGTCATCGTCCGGGATTTCTCGGGTGACCCGACCGGCGAGTTCCGTGAGATTCCCGCGATGCGTCTCGTGGTGCCGCCGGAGGAGTCGATTCCCTCGGGACCAGCGCTCGACGATGCGTTGCGGTCGGCGCTACAGCGGATGGCCGCGGTCGGCGTGACGAGCTTCCACGACATGTTCGTCGCGCCCGCTATGGTCGACTCGTACCGGCGCCTGCTCGCCTCGGGCGATTTGATCCTCCGCGGTCGCCTGTACGAGGGGTTCGGCGCTGTCGACGGATTCACGGTCGCACCCGAGGCGGGCAGGCGCGCGGGCAGCCACCTGACGATCGGCGGGGTCAAGCTGATCTCGGACGGGTCTATCCAGCTGCACACCGGTGCGCTCACCGAGCCCTATCACGATCTCGGTGACTGCCACTGCGGCGAGATGGCCATTCCGTCAGCAGATCTGGACGAGATGGTGGCCCGCTGCCACGCCGCCGGCCGGCAGGTCGCGATCCACACCAACGGTGACCGTGCGATCGATCTTGCCCTGGACGCGATCGAGAAGGCGGTCGCCGCCTCGAGTGGCGCTGTCCTGCCGGGAAATCTGCGACACCGCCTGGAACATGTGCAGACCCTGCGAGACGACCAGGTCGCCAGGATGCGTGATCTCGGTGTCAGCGCCTCGGTGTTCGTCAACCACGTCTACTACTGGGGTGACCGTCACCGGGACCGGTTCCTCGGTCCCGAGCGAGGCAGCCGGATCAGCCCCCTCGCCTCGATCGTCGAAGCCGGGGTGCCGTACGCGCTGCATTGCGACAGCCCGGTGACCCCGGTCGATCCGCTGTTCACCATCCACACCGCGGTCAACCGCATCACCCGAAGTGGTGATGTCCTCGGGCCCGGCGAGCGTATCGGCGCGGAAGCGGCGCTCTCCGGGTACACCTCGTCGGCCGCACGACTCGGCGACGAGGCCGGCGAGGTGGGCGTGATCGCCCCCGGCTTGTTGGCCGACTTCGTCGTCCTCGACGCGGATCCGCTGACGGTGCAGCCGTCCAGGATCAAGGACATCACCGTCCTGGCGACCGTTGTCGGCGGCCGGGTGGTGTTCTCCGCAGGCGACGACCCCTTGCCGACCTCACCCGACGACAACGAGGGAATGCGATGACAACTACTCAACTCGCCCGTACCGCACGACTGCTCACGGCGTTCACCGCTGCGGCGCTTCTCTTGGCCGGGTGTGCCGGCGGACCCACCACCGCGACCGATGCGTCGGAGGTCACCACCGGGCTGGTAGGTGAGCAGTCCGCGGGCGGCGAGCCGACCCCCGGCGGCACTCTGTCCTTCGCGACGTACAACGCGGTGAGCAGTCTCGATCCGGCGGACCGCCAGGACGGCGGCGCGACCGGTGGCAGCGAGATGGCCGCCATCTACGACTTGTTGATTCGCTACGACCCGGTGACGAAGGAGTACCGGCCGCAGCTGGCGCAGTCGCTGACACCGAACGGGGACAACACCGTCTGGACCCTGAAGCTGCGCGACGGCGCCGAGTTCAGCGACGGCACCCCCGTCAGCGCGGCGGCGGTGCAATGGAGTATCGACCACTACCTGGCGAAGAAGGGCACCCACAGTCAGGTGTGGAACATGTCGGTCGCCGACGTCGTCTCACCGGACCCGTCGACGGTGGTGTTCACGCTGCAGCGGCCGTGGAACGAGTTCCCGATCCTGTTGACCACCGGTCCGGGCATGGTCGTGGCGCCGTCGTCGATGGCGTCCGGCACGTTCACGCCGATCGGCGCCGGACCCTTCACTGTGGAGAGCTTCGCGTCGCAGGACGAGCTCGTGCTCGCCGCGAACCCGGGTTACTGGGGCGGCAAGCCGTATCTGGACAGGTTGCGGTTCCCCGCTATCGTCGGGGAGCAGCCGAAGCTGGATGCCCTGCACAGCGGCGACGTCCAGGCCGCATACCTCCGCAACGCCGAGGTCGTCCACAATGCGCTCGCCGCCGGGAACCGCGGATACGTCTATACCGTCAGCATGGGCGGTGTCGGCAACATCAACCAGCGCGTGGGCAGGGCCGCGTCCGACGAGCGGGTGCGGAAGGCGATCGTCACGGCGTTCGATCCGAACGTCTTCGATGAGCGGGTCGAGGGCGGCTACGGTAGGCCCGGCAGCGATATGTTCGCCGATTGGTCGCGGTGGCACGGCGACGTGGCGGGTTCGGGCTACGACCCCGAGGCCGCCAAACGCTATCTCGCAGAGGCCGAAGCGGACGGGTACGACGGCAGACTCACCTACGCCGGGCTGAACGATCCCGGGGCGCAGCAATCCGCCCTGGCATTCCAGTCGATGCTCGAGGCCGTCGGATTCACCGTCGATATCGTCTACGCCAACAGCATCAACGACCTCGTGAAGCGAATGTACGTCCAGCACGACTACGACATCGGATACGCCGGGTTCAACGTTCTGGACGAGTCGCCGTTCATCCGCATGTACGGCAACCTCAGCAGCGCCTCCACGTCGAATGTTCTCGGCTACGCGAACCCGGACATGGACGATCTGCTGCTCCGGTTGCAGACCGCACCGACGGATGAGGCCCGGCTCGGCGTCGTCGAAGACATCCAGTCGCTGGTGAACGAGACCGCCCCGATGGTGGTGGTCGGCTCCGGGAAGTACTTCGTCCCATGGAGTGAGAGTGTGAGTGGTGTCACTCCGAGTGCCGACGGCATCATGCTGTTCGGCGATGCGTGGATAGCCCCGAATCACTCGTCGTAGCACCCCGTTCAGTCGGCCTCGGGCAGCGATGCCCGACCGGATCTCAGGAAGGAGACGGTGCGACGATGACCAGAACAGTGATCGACAAGGTAGTCGAGCTGATCGTCGTGCTCTTCATCGTCAGTCTCGGCACGTTCGCCCTCGTATCGTTCATTCCGGGCGATCCGTCTGTCGCGATGTTGGGCGAAGGGCGCACACCGGAGGAATACGCGCAGGCCCGTGCGGAGATGGGGCTCGACGATCCCTTCTTGACGCGGTACTGGGACTGGCTGTCGGGTGCCCTACACGGTGACCTCGGCCAGTCGATGGTGCCGCCGCAGGGACCGGTGATCGACAGCATCGGTGCAGCCCTGCCGGTGAGCGTGCAGCTGGCGGTCATGGGCCTGGTGATCGCGCTGGCCGTTGCGGTGCCGCTGGCCATGTATTCGGCGCGCCACCAGGGCGGTTGGATCGATCGCGCGATCAGCGCCGGCACCTTCGGTGTGCTGTCGGTTCCCAGCTTCCTGTCCGGTCTGCTGCTGATCATGGTGATGGTCAACTATCTCGGGTGGTTCCCGCGCTCGCAGTGGGTGCGGGTCTCCGAGGGGCTGGGGCAGAACCTCTATCATGCGATCCTGCCGGCGATCGCCATCAGCTTGCTCGAGATGGCGATGTTCACCCGGATCCTGCGGAGCGACCTGGTGACGACGCTGAAGGAGAACTTCATCCTCGTCGCCAAGGCGAAGGGTATGTCGAACACCAGACTGCTGTTCAGCGATGCGCTGCGCCCGTCATCGTTCTCCCTGATCACGATGCTCGGCATCGCGATCGGGTCGATGATCGGCAGCACCGTCATCGTCGAGACTCTCTTCTCGTTGCCCGGTATGGGTTCACTGATCGTCCGCTCGGCTCAGCAGGGCGATATGCCGATGGTGCAGGGCGCGGTCCTGGTCATCGCCGTCATCTACGTCGTGGCCAACAGCGTCATCGATCTCTCCTACGGATACCTCGACCCAAGGAGCCGGCGAGCCCATGTCTGAGCTGACCACTTCCGGGGCGACGGCCGACGTCGAGATGCCGACTGTCACCGGCCGCGTCCTCGACGATGCGAGCGCGGAGAAACAGGCGAACGCGTCGGCTCTTGCCGAACGCCGTAACCTGTACCGGATCGGCGCGATCCTCACCGTCGTCGGCCTGGTGGGCGTCGGCGTCGGCCTGGCGCCCTTGCTGGTCATGGGGGCACGAATCGTCTTCTTCCTCATCGGCCTGGTCGCGCTCTACATGGGTGTGCGGCGGCTGGGGCTGGCTCGTATCGGCTCCGACTTCGACCTGACATTCATCCTGTCCTGCGCGTGGCTGACGGTGTTGATCGCCGCGGCCCTGCTGGCCCCGCTGCTGCCGCTGGCCGAGCACGAGGACACCACCAAGACACTCGGGGCGGACAGCTATGCCGCGCCGAACCTGCTCTCGGAACATCCATTGGGTACCAACAACTTCGGTCTCGACATGCTCGCGCGATCGATCTATGGTGCGAGGTCTTCGCTCATCGTCGCGGTGGCGGCCGTGCTGATCGGCATGATCGTGGGCGGTGCGATCGGTATCATCGCCGGCTACTTCGGGGGCAGAATCGACCGGATCGTAGGCATCCTGACGAACTCGCTGCTCGCGATTCCGGCGCTGATCCTGTTGATCGCGCTCGCCTCGGTACTCGAGCCGAACTTGCGGAACATCTCCTTCGCACTGGCGATCCTCGCGATTCCGAGCATGCTGCGTATCGCTCGAGCCAACACGCTGGTGCTTTCGCAACGCGAGTTCGTCCTGGCGGCACGGGCTATGGGCGCCACCAGGTGGCGGGTGATGGTGCGGGAGATCGCGCCCAACGTCGCGCTGCCGCTCGCGTCGCTCGGCATGGTGATGATTTCGGTGATGATCGTCGCGGAGGCGTCGCTGAGCTTTCTCGGGCTCGGCATCGCGCCGCCGACCCCGACGTGGGGGAACATGATCTCGGAGGGACAAGGCACGGTTTTCGAGAAGCACCCGTACATCGTGCTGGTGCCCGGTGTGTTCCTGTTCCTGACGGTCTTCTCGTTCAACATGGTCGGTGAGAAGGCGCAGAAGCGCACCGGCGGAACCCGCGAGGTGAAACTGTGACCAGCGACGAACCACTCCTGACCGTGGACGGGGTGTCCACGAGGTTCCGCACGAAGCGGGGTCAGCTCCGCGCCGTCGACGGGGTCTCCCTCCAACTCGACGCCGGCGAGACCCTCGGCCTGGTCGGCGAATCAGGATCCGGCAAATCCGTTCTGGGGCAGACCATCATGGGTTTGGTATCGCATGGCGGCAGCACCACCGTCACCGGCCAGGTGCGCTTCATGGGTCACGATATGCAGGCGTTGACCCGGAAACAGCAGCAGCAGCTGTGGGGCAACGATATCGCGATGGTGTTCCAGGATCCGATGTCGGCGCTCAACCCGTTCAAGCGGATCGGGACGCACATCACGGAATCCTTGCGCGCCCACCTCGGCCTGGACAAGGCCCAGGCGCGTGAACGCGCGATCGAACTGCTGCGCAAGGTCCGCATACCCGAACCGGCGCGGCGGATCGACCAGTATCCGCACGAATTGTCCGGCGGCATGCGCCAGCGTGTGGTCATCGCGATGGCATTGGCGTGCGATCCCAAGCTGACCATCGCGGACGAGCCGACGACCGCGCTGGACGTCACCGTCCAGAAACAGATACTGGAGCTGCTCGACTCCCTGCGCACCGAGATGGGCATGGCGGGGATCCTCGTCAGTCACGATCTGGGCGTCGTTGCGGGACAGACGGATCGGGTGGCCGTGATGTATGCCGGGCGGATCGTCGAGACAGCGCCGACCCGGCAGCTGTTCACCAACCCGAAGCACCCGTACACGCGGGCACTGCTGGCGGCGGTGCCACGGCTCGAACAGGAACCGCACGCGCCCCTCGAATCCATCGAGGGGGGGCTGCCGGACATGACGAAACCGCCGGAGGGGTGCTCGTTCGCGTCGCGCTGCCAGTACGCACAGTCCGAGTGTCAGGAGATGGCGCCGTCCCTCACCGCTGCCCCCGACGCAGGCGATGCCCGCGACCCGCACGAGGTGGCCTGTCATTTTCCGTTCGACGATGGCGGTGTCGCCGATCTCGGAGTGCTGCGCACGGGGGGCGCCCACGAGCGTGAGCTGGAAGTGGAGAGAGCATCTGATGGCCGGTAGTGGAATTGCGCATCTGCGCGGCGGGGACATGCCTGTGCTGTCCGTCGAGAACTTGACCGTGGAGTTCCCGGCGGGTCGCGGTCAGACGGTGCACGCGGTGTCCGGCATCAGCTTCGACCTGCTTGCGGGCGAGACTCTCGGCATCGTCGGCGAGTCCGGCTGCGGCAAGTCCACCGTCGGGCGCGCTGTCCTGCAGTTGCCTGCCCCGAAGTCGGGCAAAGTGCAGATCGAAGGCGTCGAGCTGACGGCCCTGAGTCCGTCTGCGCTGCGATCGATTCGGGCGAAGATGCAGATGATCATGCAGGACCCGATCTCGTCGCTGAACCCGCGCCGCAAGGTCAAGCATCTGGTGACCGAGGGTGCCCGGATGTGGGGGAAGCACAACAAGGAACGGCTCGACGACCTCGGCCGGCAACTGCTGCGGGCGGTCGGGCTGGACCCGGACGTGGTGTGGGACCGGCTGCCCGGTGAGCTGTCGGGCGGTCAGTGCCAGCGCGTGTGCATCGCCCGCGCGATGATGCTCGAGCCCAAGGTGCTCATCTGCGACGAACCGGTGTCCAGCCTCGACGTATCGGTGCAGGCGCAGATTCTCAACCTGCTCGAACAGACGAAAACCGAGTTCGAGCTGACGATGATCTTCATCGCGCACAATATGGCGGTCGTGAAAAACGTCAGCGACCGAGTGATGGTGATGTACCTGGGCAAAGTCTGCGAGGTCTCGCCCTCGTCGAACCTGGAGAACGCGGCGCGGCACCCGTATTCGCGCCTATTGCTGGCGTCGATCCCCGACACCGAACGGCAGCGTGGTGACCCGAGGGATACCGAGCAGATCGAGGGCGACCTGCCGTCGCCGTTGAATCCGCCGTCGGGCTGCCGATTCCGGACGCGATGCCCACTCGCCACCGATCGCTGCGCGGCCGAGGAGCCGCAGCTGCGGGAGGTGGATGCGAACCACTTCGTCGCCTGCCACCACGTCTGACCCCCGGCCTCGACACCCATCTCCGAGGAGACCTGCATGGATTCCCTTTTCGACGACAACGATATGACCGGGCTGGCTGCCGCGATCAGTCGCGGTGACGTGTCGGCCCGGGAGGTCGTCGAGTTTTCCCTGGCACGCCTGGAGGAACGCAACCCGGCCGTCAACGCCGTCGTCGCCACGCGCGCCGGGGAGGCGCTGGCCGAGGTCGATGCCGGGCTGCCCGACGGCCCGCTACGCGGAATACCTTTCCTTATCAAGGATCTGCACGCCGACGTTGCGGGCATGCCGACCACCAACGGTTCGCGACTGTTCGCCGGCCGAGTCGCGCAGCGCGACAGCGAACTGGTGTCTCGATATCGGCGCGCCGGGCTCGTCGTCATCGGCAAAACCAACACCCCCGAGTTCGGTCAAAACGCCAGCACCGAACCGGTACTGTTCGGGCCGACCCGCAACCCGCGCCGCCTCACCCACGGGGTGGGTGGTTCGTCGGGCGGCTCGGCGGCCGCGGTCGCGGTCGGCATCACGCCGGCCGCGCATGCCGGCGACGGCGGCGGCTCGATCCGGATCCCGGCGTCCGCCAACGGGCTCGTCGGTCTCAAACCGTCCCGCGGGCGGATGCCCGCCCGCACGCCGCTGGCCGCCCCGTTGGGGGTCGAACACGCGATCACCCGGAGCGTGCGGGACTCCGCGCTCCTGCTCGACCTGACCTCCGGCCCCGCGGCGGGAGCGTCCATCGGCATCGCGCCGCCGGTGCGCCTCTACGTCGACGAGATCGGCGCCGATCCCGGCGCCCTCCGGATCGGCATTGTCACGACTATGCCGAACGGTGAAGCGGTGCACGCCGATTGCGCTGCGGTGGCGTCCGGCGCGGGCGCGATGCTCGAGAAGCTGGGTCACCGCGTCGAAGCCGCGGATCTCCGGTTCCCGCAGGATGCCCTACTGGCTGTAATGCAGTATCTGATGGCCGCTCCGATGTCGGTGCAGATCGAGCACCGCCTCGCCGAACTCGGCCGTGGCCTGAGCGACCACGACCTCGAGACGCTGCCGCGGGCGCAGTACGAGCGCTGTAAGTCGCAGTCCGTCACCGACCTGTCCTTCGCCTACTCGGAACTCGACCGGGCCGCGCGGGAGATCGGGCAGTTCTTCGTCGAGTACGACGTGTTGCTCACTCCGACCCTCGGTAGCCCCACGCCCGCGCTGAGATTGCTCGACGCCATGGACATCGACGCGATACGGAAGTACGGCGGCATCTACAGTGCCCTGACCAGCCCGTTCAACACAGGCGGCCAGCCTGCGATCTCCCTTCCGCTGGGCGAGGATTCGACCGGGCTGCCGCTCGGCGCGCAACTCGTCGCCGCGCACGGCCGGGAGGACCTGCTGTTCCGGGTCGCCTCCCAACTCGAGTCGACATGCCCGTGGAGCACCGCCCCGGTCTGGCCGGCGACCGTCGAATAGCACCGGCGGAGCGACGAGGACCGCGGCAGGTGAGTGCGGCGTTCGTCGACGTCCTCCGTGCCGTCCGGTCACTTCGTGGCGTGCCACACGTCCGGACATCTTGCGACGTCCTCCGCCCGACACGAACAGGCCTGTCCACTGCAGGGGCAGGCTGCGCGGAGGCGTCATGCTCCCGGTGAAGTCGTCGAACCGGGCGCGATTTCGGCGAACGCGTCACCAAGTGCGGCCAGCCCGGCTCTGACCGTGGGTCTGTCGTTGTCGCTCCGGGACAGGGCCAGCACCTCGCGGGACAACACCGGCTCCGTGGTGACGATCCGGACATCGTCCGGCGTAGCCAGGCCCGCGAGCCGCGGGATAAGAGCGGCAGCAAGTCCGCGCCTGACGAATTCGAGGTGGGTGGCGAAATCTGCGACCCGGAAGTCGATGCGGGGCTCCACACCGTGCGCGCGCAACGACTGCGCGAGCCAGTCGTGGAATTCGGTGCCCTCGTTCCACGCCGCCCACGTGATACCGCTCAACTCGTCGAGCCGCACTACCGCCCGCTCCGCCAGCGGATGGTCCGCGGGCAGTGCGAGGTCCGCGACGTCCTGGTGGAGGAAGTCGGTCTTCACATCCCGTGGGAACTCCATCGGCAGCGTCGACCAATTGTCCACGACGGCCAGGTCCACTTGCCGGCGCAGGACCCGGGGAATCATGACTTCCGCTTCACCCTCGGTGAGCGTGATGTCGAGTTGCGTATACCGGTCGCGCAGCGTGGCTACCGCCCGTGGTAGGACGGTGCGACTGGCGGAGACGAACGCTCCGAGCCGCAGCGCGCCGACCACATCGCCGTGCAGGGAGGCAACCTCGGACTCGGCCCGCTCCAGCCGCGAGAGGATGTCGTGTCCACGGTGCGCGAGCAGCGTGCCTGCGTCGGTAAGTCGCACACCACGTCCCTGACGTTCGAGCACTGTGATGCCGAGCTCCTTCTCCAGGCGACTCAGCTGCTGTGAGACGCCGGAAGGGGTGATGTGCAAGGCGGCTGCGGCCGCTGCCAATGAGCCCAATTCGGCGACCATGCAGAGCGTGCGTAGCCGTTCCACGTTCATCATCTTCCGAGTCCATCATGAATACATGACAGATGCTGATGAGAATCCAACAAAACACTTTACTTGTGCTCACGTATTCGCGATTCCACTATGGCCAGGTGACATTCATCCCCCTGCCGAGGGCGGCCGAACCCGGACGACGTCCAGCGCCCCCCGGGCATATCGGGTCCGGCGCAGGCCTCCTCTCTGCTCAGTCGGCACCTGAGAAGAGCCTTGATCCCCGATGGACTGCGGTTGGTGGTGCGGCCGTGTTGTCGCTCACCGCCGCGTTCACCAAGCTCGCCGATACGACCAGTGCCACCACTGTGTTCTACCGCTGCCTGATCGCCGCCGTTCCGCTCGCGTTTCTGGCCATGCGAGAAATCAGCAGGCGCGGCGCCCCGGAGCATGGCGACATGGGTCTGTACGTGCTGGCGGGCGCGCTCCTCGGAATCGACTTCGCCACGTGGACTCAGTCGGTCGCGATGGTCGGGGCAGGGATCGGGACCGTCCTGAACAATGCGCAGGCACTGGCGGTGCCGTTGCTGGCGTGGGTTTTCTTCCGGGAGCGGATACCGATGCGATTCGTGATCGCACTTCCCGTGATGTTCGCGGGACTCGCGATGGCCGGCGGTGCCCTCGGCGGAGACAGCTCGGCAGACGGCAGCCCCCTCGTCGGAACCGCACTGGGCCTGGTGTCCGGTATTGCCTACGCGGGCTACATCGTGATCGTCGGAAGCATGCGCAGCGGGAGCAGACCCTACACGCAGGTGCTGGTCTCGACGGTGGCTGCGGGTGTGGTCGGCACAGCGGTCGCCACAGTGTGGGGCGGAATCGACATCGCTCCTGGTCTCGAGTCGATCGGCTGGCTCGTTGCGCTCGCGCTGGGCGGTCAGATGCTGGGGTGGCTTCTCATCGGCACTGCGCTGCCTGCACTCTCCGCTCCGGTCGGGGCGTCGCTACTTCTGCTGCAGCCCGCCCTGGCTGTGCTGATCGCGATGGTGCTGCTGCATGAGCGCCCGACGTCCCTGCAACTAGTCGGCTGCGTGTTGGTCGTCGCGGTCGTCGGTGCCGTCTCGATGTCGCCGCGTCCCCGCCGCGGCGGGGGATTACCTGTCCTACCGGAGCGATAGCGACACAGAGCCACGAACCTCGAAGTCTCATCTGCCCTGTGTTCATTCACCACCAGCGAATCGTTGCGCGCGGCGGCGCTGCGACCGCCAACGCCTGCTTCTTTTGCCCCGAATCTCGTTGCGGCAGAGCTCGGAGCCCGCGGAACGGCCGGTGGTGTGGTGCACCGAAGCGCCGTTGATCTGCCGCGACGCGGCCGATTGCAGGCACCCACTGTTCGCATCCCGCCCGTTCTACGTCAGCGCGCGCAGTGCGGCGTCGCGGAGGTCGTGCTTCTTGACCTTGCCGGTAGCCAGGCGCGGCAGGCTGTCGCAGAACTCGAATGTCCTGGGAACCTTGTAGCGCGCGAGGTGCTCGCGGACATGCGCGCGGAGGATGTCGGCGGTCGCCTCATCGGCCGTCACCCCGGGATCGAGTTCGACGACGGCGTGGACGTACTCACCCATCTCGGGATCCGGAAGACCGAACACCGCGACGTCCGTGACCTGCGGGTGCGCCGACAGGCACGACTCGATCTCGGCCGGATAGATGTTCACACCGCCGGAGATGATCATGAACGACTTGCGATCGGTGAGGTACAGGTAGCCGTCCGCGTCGACGTATCCGACATCACCGACCGTTGACAGCCGTGGATTGTCCGGGTGTCGGGAGTCCTCGGTCTTGTCCGCATCGTTGTGGTATTCGAACGGCGCGCTGTCCCGCTCGAAGTACACGGTCCCGATCTGGCCTGCGGGAACCGGCCGGCCCTCGTCGTCGCATACGACCGGGGTGCCGAGCACGGCGCGGCCGACCGAACCCGGGTGCTCGAGCCACTCGGTCGCAGTCAGGAACGTCATACCCATTCCCTCGGTGCCCGAGTACAACTCGCTGACGATCGGTCCGAGCCAGTCGATCGTCGCACGCTTGACGGCCGGGGGACACGGCGCGGCGGAATGCAGGAAATCCTGAAGCGTTGACACATCGTAGGAGGTGCGTTCGGTATCGGGCAGCTTGAGCAGGCGCACCATCATCGTCGGTACGACCTGCGTGTGGGTGATCGAGTACTTCTCGATCGCGGCGAGGAATTCGCGGGCGTCGAATCGTTCCATGAGCACAACGGTCGCCCCGAGCGCCTGGGCGCCCGCCGCCCACTGCAGGGCGGCCGAGTGGTACATCGGTGCGGGGACCAGGTAGCGGGACTCCTCGCTCATCCCGAGCAGCGACTTCGCGAAGTATCCGACGTTCATCCCGCGCGGGTCGTCGATGGTGATTCCCGTGAGAGGTCGACGAATACCCTTGGGGCGACCCGTCGTTCCCGACGAGTACAGCATCATGTCACCGCGCGGTTGCTTCGCGAGCGGCACCGCGTCGAACTGCGCCATCGACTCCTCGTAGGACGCGAAGCCTTCGACGACACCGTCCATCATGAACAGGTGTGGGCTCTCGGCCAGCTCGTCGACCACCGATGTCGCGAGCTCGGCCAACCCATGCGTGGTGACGAGTAGTGACGCCGCCGAGTCCGTGACGATGTAGGCGGCCTCCTCGGCTGTGAGGTGCCAGTTCACGGCTGTGATGTAGAGGCCGGAACGAACCGCCGCCCAGTAGACCTCAGGGTAGCGGGGGTGGTTCTCGGCGAGAATCGCCACGTGGTCACCGGGGCGCAGACCGAGCGCGTACCACTGCTGGGCAAGCCGGTTGGAGCGGTCCTCGAGTTCTCGGTAGGTTACCATCTCGCCGGTGGGTGCGAAGACGATCGCCGGTTGTTCGGGTGCGGTTGCCGCATGAATGCCTGGGTACATCGCGAGAGTCTCCTGGGTTGTCCGGGGCGCGTGGAGGGTGTGTTGCCGATGAAGGCACGCGATCGGCTCTACATCTAGAGAACGGGTCTTCGCTTGTCCACCCAGGTCTCGATCATCGGGAACCCGCGGTCGCGGGGCGCTCCGTAACAGGTTCCGCTGAGCGAAGCGGCGGGCGAGGATGTCGTCGAGGGCTTCGGCGGGGTAGAAGACAGTAGCGCCTGGTCGGGATCGGCGGCGCGCTGGACCCGCTCGTGGATGCGGATCCCGGCGGCATGGCGCACGGCCGGCCGGGAGGGAGATGTGGCCGTATTCGGTGCACTAAACTGTGCCGGTGGCAGTTGAACGAACGGCGGTCGAGTCGACGGCCGATGGACGCAAGTCCGAGATCCTGTCCGCGGCCGCTGAACTGTTCGCTGCCCGCGGGATCGATGCGACATCGGTGCGCGAGATCGGCGACAAGGTCGGACTCAACCCGGGCGCCCTCTACCACTATTTTCCATCCAAAAACGCCATTGCCAACGAACTCATCACCGGTTACCTGACGGATCTGCTGGCCGACTACCGGGCAGCAGGGCTCGACGAACTCGATCCCCGGGCCCGCCTGAAGGCGATCGTCGACGTCTCACTCGCCACGGGTGCCGCGCGTCCCGGCGCCACGAAGGTGTACCACACGGAGTTCGCGAATCTGCGTACGCTGCAGGACTACTCGGAAGCCCGCGAGCTCACCGCCAGTATCCAGCGACTCTGGCTCGATGCCATCGAGGCGGGCAAGGGTGCCGGCGTCCTCCGAACCGACATCCCGTCCAAGGTCTTCCATCGCTTTCTGCGGGACGCCGTGTGGTTCAGTGTCTACTGGCGTAAAGCCGACGACCCCTACCCGCTCGACGAACTCTCGGAACACTGCATCTCCCTGTTCCTCGACGGTATGGCATTGCGGAACGGGTAGCGAAAGGCCGTCCTTCACCCGCCACGGTTCGAGAGCACCGCGTCGGCTGTCCAAAGTTGGCCCTGTAGGCGGCCGGCGTGGTGCTTTCCACGCGACGAACTGCACTTATGGTCCGCCGCGTCCGCCTCTTCACCGGCGACACACTGGTGCTCATACTTGATACCCGTGCGATTGAACGATCATTCAATTAAGTTCCCGGGCGGCTGAATTTCAACGGATTCGGATCATAAGGTTGCAAATTCGGATGGTTTGAACGATCATTCAAATCATCGCCTGAATGGGCGTGGCGAGGAACAGGAAGGACCTGGAACCCGATGATCCCGGTCAGTGCTCACGGTCTGGACCTCGATTTCGGACGGCTGCACCACGTAGGCATCGTTGTCGACGACATCGAGGCGGCAGCCGAGCACTTCGCCGAGGTCTACGGGCTCACCGTGTCACTGGCCGACGAGTCGGAGTATCGGTGCCGGATCGACGGTATGGCGCATACGACTGTCCAACGGCTGGGGCTCACGGTGGAGGGTCCGCCCCATATCGAGCTCCTGCGCACGGTGCCCGGTTCATCCGTATGGCAGCCGACTCCGGGGGTTCACCACCTGGGTTTCGTGGTCGACGATCTGGCGTGCGCCTCCGCGGAACTCGAACGGCGTGGATCACCGCTGTGGATGGGCGGTCTGCACGGCGACAAGTGTCCGTTCGGCACCGCGTATCACCGGGACCGGTTCGGCGTGACGGTCGAACTACTCGATCGCCGCACCGAGGCACGCCTGGCTGCGCGATTCTTCGACAAATGAAACAACTCGGTGCGAGGCCGTCGACCGGCGGCGTCGAACACCTCGAAACTGGTGGTGGTGAAAGCGTGAGAATGCAGGGAAAAGTCGTACTGGTCACCGGTGCCGCCCAGAGCCAGGGCCGCAATCATGCGGTCGAGATGGCGAAGGAGGGGGCCGACGTCATAGCGGTCGACTCGTGCCGTCAGCTCGACATCGTCCCGTACCGTATGGGTACTGATGACGCGTTGGCCGAGACCGCGCGCATGATCGAGGCCACCGGTCGTCGCGTATATCCGGCGCGAGTCGACGTCCGGGACCGTCGCGGCCTCGAGCGGGCGATCGAGGACGGTGTCGCGCAGCTCGGTGGGCTCGACATCGTGGTCGCCAACGCCTCGATCTGCACCGTGCAACCGCACCACGAGGTGACCGACGAGATCTGGCAGACCACCATCGATGTCAACCTGACCGGCGTTTGGAACACCTGCGCGGCATCGATCCCGCACCTGGACGCCAACGGCGGCGGGAGCATCGTCATCACCGGCTCGACGGGCAGCACCGTCGGCCTTCCCTTCTACACGCCGTATGTCGCGGCGAAGCATGCCCTGACCGGTCTGTGCCGCTCGCTCGCACTCGAGCTGTCCCAGAGCAATATCCGGGTGAACATGATCAACCCCACGGGCGTGGACACCCCACAAGGGCACTCGAAGGTGCTCCCACAACTGCTCCAGGACCGACCTGATCTCGCGCCGATCTTCGCCAACTCGTTGCCGGCCGAGCGCATCGAGGTATCCGACGTCACCCACGCGCTGATGTATCTGGCCTCCGACGACGCCCGCTACGTCACCGGCATCGCGCTTCCGGTAGACGCCGGTTCGACCATCCGCTGAACCCTCGCCGGCCGCCAGATGGCGCGCCCTCATCGAAGGAGAGAAATGACCAGGGTCATCTATGCCCGCAGTGTCCACGACGAGCGTGAAGTCCAGGCATGTCTGGAAGTGCTCCGCGGTGGACCGTACGCGATGAAAATCGGCAAGAACGTCGCCGAGATGGAGCGCAAGGTCGCCGAGCTCTACGGTAAGAAGCTGGGGCTGATGTGCAACTCGGGTTCCTCGGCACTGTACCTGGCACTGGAGTTGCTCGAACTGCCCAAGGGCTCGGAAGTGATCACCTCCCCGCTGACCTTCTCGACCGATGTGTCGCCGATCGTCCGGGGCGGATGGATCCCCGTATTCGCCGACGTCGAGCCCGACACCTACAACGTCGATGTCACAAAGATCGAAGCGCTGGTCACGGACAAGACCAAGGCGATCCTGGTGCCGAATCTCGCCGGCAACGCCCCGGACTGGGACGCCATTCGCGATATCGCCGACCGGCACGGTCTGAAGGTGATCGAGGACTCCTGCGACTGCATCGGAACCACCTTGCGTGGCACCAAGACGGGTACCCGCTCCGACATCACCGTCACCAGCTTCGCGATGTCGCACATCATCACCTGCGCGGGCAACGGCGGGATGGTCTGCCTGGACGACGAGGCACTGCGCGACAAGGGGCTCATGCTGCGCCGTTGGGGTCGCCGCTCCGAGCCGCACCTGTTCGGGTCGCAAGCGGCCCGAACCGGTCGTGTCTTCCGCGAGGACCTCGACGGTGTCGCCTACGACAACGACTTCATCTTCGATGTGCTGCCCTGGAACTTCGAGCCGTCAGAGCTCGGCGCGGCATTCGGCCTGGTGCAGCTGAGCAAGCTGGACATCAATTACAAGCGCCGGCACGAGATCTTCGACGCGTTCTCCGCCGCGTACGGTGCCTACCCGGAACTGTTCCGGCTGCCCAAGCCACTGGCCGACTTTCACACCGCGTGGCTGTGCTATCCGGTCACGATCCGCGAAGACGCCGGCTTCGAGCGCGCGGACCTCCAGCAGTCACTCGAGAGTGCGGGTATCGATACCCGCACCGTGTGGAGCGGCAACGTGACTCGCCACCCGATGATGCGCAACGTCGAATACCGAATCCCTGCCGATGGCCTGCCGTATGCCGACGAGGTCTTCGAACGCGGTATGACGCTGGGCATGAGCCACGGAATGAGTGACGAGGAACTCGATCATGTCGTGGCCGGCATTCATGCCTTCGCCGCCCAGTACGTGCCTGCCCGCGGCTGAGGTGGAAGCGCGGCCGCCGACGGACGGGCCGGCATACCGTCGGCGGCCGTTGAGCCAGTTCACGACAGCTCCGACGGGAGGACTTTCTCATGACAGCACGACACGCAGTGGTGACCGGCGGCTCGAGTGGAATCGGCGCGGCTGTTGTCGAACGGCTCATCGAACGGGGGCTGATGGTCAGCGTGTTCGACCTGACCGCACCTGTTGACCCACGCGAGGACGTGCGGTACTTCGAGGTGGACGTGACCGACCGGGACGCGGTGGAGGCTTCGACGGCCGAGGCCGCCGCACGCGGGATCGATCCCGATGCCCTGGTGACCAGCCACGGAATCCGTGGTGCGTTCGCCCCCGCGCTGGATCTGGATCCGGACAGAGTCCGACGGGTCTTCGACGTCCACGTGATGGGAACGCTCATGGTTGCGACCGCATTCGCGCGGCCGCTGCTTGCCCGGCATGCTTCCGGGTCGATCGTGACGGTGTCCTCGACCACCGCCTACGGCGGGTGGGAGCGGCAGGCCGACTACGGGACGGCCAAGGCCGCGGTCGGGCAGCTGACCCAGAACCTGGCGATCGAGTGGGCTCCCCGCATCCGTGTCAACAGTGTCGCGCCCGGCCACACCTCGACGCCGATGGTCCAGGAGATGATCGACCAGGGCTACGACGTCTCCCGGATCGAGCAGCGCAGTCCGCTCGGACGCCTCTGCCGACCGGCGGAGATGGCTCTATCGATCGAACATCTGCTGCTCGACGCCAGCTTCGTCACGGGAGTGCGTATGCCCGTCGACGGCGGATGGACGGCGGTCGGAAAATGAGCACTCGCGCAATGCTGCGCCGGCTCGGTGATCTCCGGGTACCGGCCATCGGGTTCGGATCCATGACGATCACTCAGCTCCCGGGCTACGACGTGGAACGCGGGCGGCGAACCGTGCACGCAGCGCTCGACGCCGGCATCCGGCTCTTCGATACCGCCGACGTCTACGGGCCCGCCGGCGGCGGTGACGGCGTCAACGAGCTCGCGCTCATCGATGCGCTGCGGAGCTGGCCGGGCTCGCTCGACGATGTCATCGTCGCTACCAAGGGCGGCCACACAAGGTTTCCCGAAACCGACACGTGGTGGGTCGACGGCAGCCACAAGCATCTGCGCAAGGCGTGCATCGCATCGATCGGCCGGCTGGGCCTGGATCCGCTGCCGCTGTACCACCATCATCGCCCCGATCCGAGGTTGCCGTACGAGGAGTCGATACTCGCACTCCGCGCACTATGGGAAGAAGGCCTGGTGATGCGGGTCGGGATCTCGAACGTCGACGTCGGGCAGATCGACACGGCGCACCAGATCCTCGGCGACACCCTGGTGTCGGTCCAGAACGAGTACTCGCCGGCTTGCCGAACCGCGGAAGCGGAGATCCGGGCATGTGAGGAACGCGGGCTGGCCTTCCTGTCGTGGGCACCCTTCGGGGGGATGCGGCACGCCAAAACACTCGGCGGCGCGGCATCACCCTTCGAGGAGATATCCACGCGACGGGGGATCAGTGTCCACCGAGTAGCCCTGGCCTGGCAGCTCCACCGATCTCCGGTGGTGATACCCATCCCCGGCGCCTCGCGACCGGAGTCCGTCGTCGATTCGTTCGCCGCGACGGAACTGAACCTGGATCCCGACGAGCTCGCTGCGCTCGATCCAGCACAGCTGTCGCGGAAGGAAACACGATCATGAGCAGGAAGATGCATCTCGCGCTGTTTGCACAAGGCGTCGGGGTCGCGCAATCGGTGTGGCGTTCGCCCCGCACCAGTCCGGAACGCATGCATGGCCTCGCCCACTGGGCCGGTATCGCGGCAACCGCCGAACGTGGCCTCTTCGACGCGATTTTCGTCGCCGATGCGTTGAATCTTTCTCCGGCGATCGCCACCGACGCGACCGACCGCCCCGATCCCGTCGCAGTACTCTCCGCACTCTCCGCCGTCACCGAGAGAATCGGGTTGATCGGCACGAGTTCGACGACATACAACAACCCGTTCACCGTCGCCCGCCAGTTCGCGACCCTCGACCATCTCAGCAACGGCCGGGCCGGCTGGAACGTGGTGACCACGGCCATCCCGGCTGCGGCGCAGAACTACGGATCAGCACGGCTGCCCGACCACGAGGATCGCTACGCACGAGGCGAAGAGTTCGTCGACGTCGTCAAAGCCCTCTGGGATGGGTGGGACGCCGACGCCATCGTCGCCGATCGTGAATCCGGCAGGTGGACCGACGAGGACAAGATTCACCGCATCGATCACACCGGCGACTTCTTCGATGTCGCAGGACCGCTGACCATTCCACGGTCACCTCAGGGACAGATTCCGCTGGCCCAGGCCGGATCGTCGCCGACCGGTATGAAACTGGGCGCCCGCGTCGCCGACCTCGTGTTCACCACCCAGCACAACGTGGACGAGGCCGTAGATTTCGCGAACGGTATGCGCGCGCTGACGGCAGCGGCGGGACGCCCCGAGCACGCGGTGAAGGTCTTGCCCGGCATCACGCCCATCATCGGCGAGACCGACAAGGCAGCCCGCGATCTCGCCATCGAACTGGGCTCTCACATCGCTGAGCAGACCACACTCACATTCCTGAACCAGGCCTTCGGCGATATCGACCTGACCCGCTTCGACCTCGACGAGCCATTCCCCGACCTGCGCGAATCACTGCCGCGCAACGCGGGCACCTCCCGCCCGGAACTGTTCACCGAGATCGCGCTTCGCGAAGCGCTGACCGTCCGTCAGCTCGCCCAGCGTATCGGTCTCAGCATCGGTCATCGAACCGTCATCGGCTCCGCCGATACGGTCGCCGACGATCTGCAGCGATGGTTCGACAGCGGTGCCGCGGACGGATTCATCGTCCTGCCCGCCGATCTGCCGGTGGGGCTCGAGGACTTCGTAGACAACGTCGTGCCCAGGCTGCAGAGGCGGGGACTATTGCGCACGCAATATGCCGGGCACACCCTCCGCGACCACATCGATGAATGCTGAGTTCACATGAAGAAAAGCGAATACACCGCGAATTCCCCGGCGAGGTCGAGCCGCGTCGGGCCGGCGGACGAGGGTGCGGAAAAACGCAGACAGCTACGCCGGGTAGCACTGTCGAGCCTGCTCGGCACGGTCATCGAGTACTACGACTTCCTGCTCTACGGCACGATGGCGGCCCTCGTCTTCGGCACGCTGTACTTCCCCAGCTCGAGCGGGGCAGTATCGACGATCGCAGCCTTCGGTACCCTGGCCGCGGGATACGCCGCCCGCCCGGTGGGCGGCATCCTCTTCGGCCACTTCGGTGACAAACTGGGCCGGAAATCGACGTTGATCGTCTCGATGACGCTCATGGGCGCAGCCAGCTTCCTCATCGGAGTTCTGCCCACCTACGACCGGATCGGGGTGCTCGCCCCGATCCTGCTCGTGACGCTGCGGGTAGTTCAGGGCATCGCGGTCGGCGGTGAATGGGGTGGGGCTGCCCTGATGGTCATCGAAAGCGCCGAACCGCACCGGCGGGGCACGTGGGCAGGCATCATGCAGATGGGCTCTCCACTGGGGGCACTGTCCTCCACGGCCGTAGTGGCGCTGGTGACAACACTTCCCGACGACAGTTTCTACTCCTGGGGCTGGCGGGTCCCCTTCCTGCTCAGCGCGTTGCTGCTCGCCGTCGGCCTGTACGTGCGTCTGAGCGTGGTGGAGAGCCCGGTGTTCCGGGAGGCGACCGAACACGCGCCGCTCGAGACGAAGAGGAGAATCCCCGCGCTCGAGGTACTGCGGCGACCACGCTCGCTCATCCTGGCCTGCGCTGTCGGCATCGGACCGTTCGCGCTCACGGCGCTGGTCAGTTCGCAGATCCTGGCCTACGCGAAGGGCATCGGCTACGAATCATCCGATGTAGTCCGCACGCTGTTGCTGACTTCCGGATTGGTACCGCTGCTCTTCATCCCGCTGTTCTCGGCGTTGTCGGACCGGCTCGGCAGGCGCCCGGTGAGCCTGCTCGGGGCGGTCGGGGCTATCGCGTTCGCCTTCCCGCTCTACGCGATGGTCGACACCGGGTCGCTCGTCCTGTTGACCGCCGGCCTGGCGTTCGCACAGGTGCTCCAGGCCGCGATGTACGCGCCGCTCGCCCCCATGTTGTCGGAGATGTTCGGAACCGGTGTCCGCTACACCGGTGTGTCCATGGGATACCAGCTCGCCAGCCTGATCGGCGCCGGTTTCACCCCGCTGATCGCCACCTCGCTGGTTGCGGCCGGTGACGGTTCGAGCCGGCCGCTGAGTATTCTCATCATTGTCGGAGCGGCCATCACCCTCCTCGCCCTCTCGCGGCTCTCCGAGAGTCGTGGACGCGATCTCACCGCCCTCATCTCCTCGTCCAAGGTGTGATCAGGGCTTATGGCCCGACTTCCCCTCCGACGCCTTTTTCGGTGGTGGCGCCGGTGACCACGGCGGTGCGCTGGACGGACATGGGCTAGATTGTCAGCGGCGCGGATTCGGGAAAACGCACCGGCAGTGCGGTCAGTGCTCGCTGGAAAGCCCCGGGCCGCCAGGTGAGCTCTTCGGCCGGGACGGCGAGGCGGACTTCGGGGAGGGCGTCGAGCAACTGGTCGATTGCCTCCTGCGCCATCAGGTAGGCCACCTCCTTCGCCGGGCACGTATGGGCCCCGATGCTCCATGCGAGGTGGGCCCGGTTGTCGGTGTACTCCCCGGTATCGATCGCCGGATCGTTGTTGCATGCGGCGATGCTGATCATCACCGGTTGATGCGCGGGTAGCCAGACCCCATCGATCAGGATCGGCTGGCGGGGGAAGGAAACCGCGTAATTCGCCACCGGCGGATCGGTGAACAGCACCTCGTCCAGGGCGTCGCGCGTCGACAGGCTCCCGCCGATTATGCCGCTCGCGAAGCGCTCGTCGGTGAGTATCAGCCGCAGAGAATTGATGATCAGGTTCTGCAGCGGTTCGATCCCCGCGCCGTAGAAGCTGTACACGTTGTGCAGCATCTCTTCGTCGTCGAGGTTCGCCGAGTCATGCACCATCCGGGTGACGACGTCGTGACCGGGTTCGTGCTTCTTCAGGGTCACCAGATCGGCCATGGCCTGTTCCAGCATGGCGTTTCCTTCGCCGGCGGCCGTTGTCGATCCTTCGATCATTGTCGCCATTCCGGCCGCCGCACGTCGACTGATCTCGGCCGGGCAACCCAGAATGTCGTTGATGAGCGCGAAGGTCAGTGGAAACGCATACTGCTCGATGAGTTCCGCCGAACCGGTGGTGCAGAAAGCGTTGATGAGCGGTAGCGCGACCCGTTCGACTCGGTTGTGTAGCGAGAACAGATCGACCCCGTTCACCCCGGCGACGGTTGCCTGCCGGTAACGCGCGTGCACGTGGCCGGAGTTCCGGACAGCCGACGGACGCCATTCCAGAAGAGGGAGCACGGGACAATCACGGGGGACTCCTTGCTGCCAGGTACGGGAATCCGCCGGGAAGTGCTCCGGGTCGTTGAGAATGCGTACAGCTGTGTGATAGCCGACGACGAGTGTTGCCGGGACGCCGGGAGCCAACTCGACCGGTACCAAAGAGCCGTATCGGCGGCGCATTTCGTGATAGGCGCGATGGGGTTCCTGGGCGATCTCCTCGGCGTAGAACGGAATCCGCGGCCCGTCGCTGCTCTGCGGTGATCCGTGGATGAGCGGAAGTGCGGTGGGCTGAGCCTCGGGCAGCGGCGAAATCAACTGTGTCACTCCATATACGCAGGTGGATGTGGCGCACGGAAGCAGCTCTTGCCGACACCGCCGGAACGCCCGAGGCGAGACTAATCGAGGAAGCCGCCCGGCTTGAACCGACCGCCCGGAATTGATCACTTCGTTGCGTTATCGGCTGGGCAAAACCCTTCGGCCTGGCCGGTGTGGGCAAGCTACGACCTGGCCACCGGGGAGCAGCACTGGTGCGTCGCTCTGAGGTGTCCTGCGCCTCCACCAGCACCTCGGCGACCGCACGATACTGCGAGGAGCACACCACGGCCTCGTCCGAGGCTCCCGCGGCACCGATTACGTGGTGTCGGATTCATGCGTCCGAATCCCGAGTAGGTCCAAGGCGAATCCGGCGTACTCGGCAGCGATCTGTTCGGGTGTCGCGGGTCCGTCGAGCCGGAACCATTGTGGTAGTGACGTGCACATTGTCGTGATGGCACGGCCCGCCATCCGGGCTCGGGAGGTGGTCAGGTTCGCCTTGTTCAGGGCGGTGTCGATGTCCTCGTCGAGGATGTACTGGAGTTCGTTGCGGGAGTGGGTGATCCGCTGCCGATTGTCCTGGGTCAAGCTGCGCATTTCGCTGGCTCCGATGAAGGCGAGTTCGCGGCGGTGGGTGTGGAAGAGGGCGAGTGCTTCGACGACGTGGGATAGGCGGGCTCGTCCGGTGTTCGCCTCGCGTCGTGCTGTGCGTACCCGCCAGTGCAATTCGTTCATGGTCAGGTCGAGTGCGCGTACCAGCAGTTGTTGTTTGTCGCGGTAATGGTGGTACACGCCGGGCACGCTCATGCCGGCGCGGCGGGCGATCGAACGCATGGTGGCACCGTGGTAGCCGGTTTCTACGAAGGAGGAGATAGCGGCGGCGAGTACCGGGTCGATATCCAGTGGTGGGAATTTCCGCCAGTCGTTGTTCGGCCCGGCGTCCGGTTCGGTCATGGTCTCGCGCCGGCCGCTCGGTCGGGGAGTGCCATCGGGAGCGGGCGATTCCTGTTCGCCGACCAGCCAGGCCACGGTGGTGCCTAGAACGGCCGCCAATGCGCGCAGTCGCGGGATGGATATGCCGGTCTTGTCGTTCTCCACGGCACTGAGGGTGGCGGGGCTGATCTCCAGCCGCTGTGCGGCCGCCCGCAGCGAGAGGCCTGCCGCGATCCTGGCCTGCCGCACTCTCGCTCCCGCGCTGTGCCGATCCTCGTTCGAATCATGCATGATGTTCAGCTTAACTGAACAGTCGGTCCCTATCCTGACCTGTAATTGACAGCGTCAATCCAGGCATGTCACGCTGCTGGCATGGTGGTGGCCGAGCGATCGTTCGGCGAACGAGATGGAGGAGCCTGTGGCGATTGATCTGTCCCTTCCCGGCGAAGTGCAAGCGCTTGTCGATCGGACCCGTAGCTTCATCCGCGAACACGTCGTTCCGCTCGAGGACACGCACGACGGTGATATCGCCGCGGCCGGTGGTGACGAGTTCCGGGTGGAGTTGCAGCGGGCGGCCCAGGATGCGGGAGTATTCGCGCCGCATGCGCCGGTCGAGTACGGCGGGCACGGCCTGGGAATGTCGGATCGTGCGCCGGTCTTCGAAGAGGCGGGGTATTCCCTGTTCGGGCCGACGGCACTGAATATCGCCGCGCCGGACGAGGGCAATGTGCATATGCTCGCACATATCGCGAACCCGGAGCAGAAACAGCAGTACCTCGCGCCGCTCGCGCACGGCGAGGTGCGATCGGCGTTCGCGATGACCGAGCCGGCTCCCGGCGCCGGGTCGGACCCTTCCGCGCTGGCCACTCGTGCGGTCCGGGCGGAGGGCGGTTGGCGGATCAACGGCACCAAGTGGTTCATCACCGGCGCGGACGGTGCGGGTTTCTTCATCATCATGGCGCGCACTTCCGGCGAGCCGGGGGAGCGGGGCGGTGCGACGATGTTCTTGGCCCCGGCCGACACCCCGGGCATCCGGGTGGGGCGGCATCTCGACACTCTCGACCGGTCGATGGTCGGCGGTCATTGCGAGGTGTTCTTCGAAGATCTGCTGGTTCCGGACGATGCGGTCCTGGGCGAGGTCGACCGCGGTTTCGAATATGCGCAGGTGCGCCTCGGCCCGGCCCGGATGACGCATGTGATGCGGTGGCTCGGCGCCGCCCGTCGGGGCCATGATGTGGCGGTGGCCCAGGTGGCCCGGCGCGAGGGATTCGGTTCGAAACTCGGCGATCTCGGCATGATCCAGAAGATGGTCGCCGATAACGAGATAGATATCGCTGCCACCCGCGCCCTGCTGACCCGCGCCTGCTGGGAACTCGATCGCGGCGAATCCGCGGGTAATGCCACCTCGATCGCGAAGACCTTTGCCGCCGAGGCGATCTTCCGGATCGTCGACCGCAGTATGCAGATGTGCGGTGGTCTCGGAGTTTCCGGTGATCTGCCGCTGGCGCGGCTCTCGCGGGAGGTGCGCCCGTTCCGCATCTACGACGGGCCCTCCGAGGTACACCGGTGGGCGATCGCCAAACGCACGGTCGGCGCCGCCAAACGCGCACTGCGGGACAGCGAATGAACCTACCCGGGATGGACGTCGCCGCCCTCGAGCGGTTCCTGCGCGAGCAGGGGATCGAGGTGCGCGGCGAACTCCGCGTGGAACTGATCAGCGGTGGCCGCTCGAACCTGACCTTCCGCGCGGCCGACGACCACTCACAGTGGGTGGTGCGCCGCCCACCGGTGGCCGGTCTCACCCCGTCGGCCCACGATATGGCACGCGAATACACGGTGACCGACGCGTTGCAGCATTCCGCGGTGCCCGTGGCGAGAACGATCGCGTTCGATGCGGAAGGCACCGTGCTCGGGGCGCCGATGACGATCGTCGAATTCGTCGAAGGGGCCGTGATCCGTGATCAGGACGATCTCGCGGCGCTCAGCGACGAGCAGATCGAGGCCAGTGTCACGGAGCTGGTGCGGGTGCTCGCCGAGTTGCACGCGGTGGATGCCGCGGCGGTGGGCCTGGAGAAGTTCGGTCGCCCGGCCGGATTCCTCACCCGCCAGGTCAACCTCTGGGCCTCTCAATGGGAACGGGTCAAAACCCGCGATCTCGCCGATGTCGCGGCCCTGCACGCGGCGCTGGTGGAGGCGGTGCCCTCGGAATCGGCGGCTTCGATCGTGCACGGTGACTACCGCATCGACAACACCATCCTCGACGCGGCCGACCCCGGCCGGGTGCGCGCCGTGGTCGACTGGGAACTGTCCACCCTCGGGGATCCGCTCACCGACGCCGCGCTGATGTGTGTGTACCGGACGCCGATCTTCGACCTGGTCCTCGGCTCCCGGGCCGCCTGGACCAGCGACCGGATGCCCGCACCCGACGTGCTCGCCCAGGCCTACGCCACCGCCTCGGGTCGCGATCTCGGCCACTGGGGCTTCTACCTCGCCCTCGCCAATTTCAAGCTCGGCGTGATCGGCGAAGGGATCACCCACCGGGCACGGCACGGCTCCGACGCGGGTGCGGCCGCCGGGCGGGCGGCCGAGGCCACCCCCGAGTTCATGGCGGCCGGGCTGCGCGCGCTGAAAGGAATCCGGAAATGACCGGCGGCACCACGAAAACCGCACTCATCAGCGGCGCGACCCGCGGAATCGGCCTGGGGACAGCGACACTGCTGGCCCGGCGGGGCTACGCGCTGACCCTCACCGCACGCGATGCCGAACGCCTCGACGCGGTCGGCATCGAGCTGCGCGCGGCCGGCGCCGCCGATATCGTGACGGTCGCGGCGGATATGGCCGACAGTTCCGGGATCGAACGGGTGTTGGCCGCACATGCGCAGCGCTTCGACGCCATGTCCGCGCTGATCCTCAACGCCGGAGTCGGTTCCGCCGGCCCGCTCGCCGATGCCTCGATGCGCCGCTTCGACAAAACGCTCTCCGTGAATTTGCGCGCCCCGGTGCAGCTCATCCAGGGTGCGCTGCCGATGCTGCGGGCCGGTGCGGCGATGGACCCGGGACACGGCGCGAGGGTGATCGCACTCGCGTCGATGGCCGGGGTGTACGCCGAGGCCGGATTGGCGATTTACGGTGCGGCGAAGGCGGCGCTCATCTCACTCATAGCGACACTGAACGCCGAGGAATCATCCAACGGTGTCACGGCCACCACCATCGCGCCCGGCTACGTGGACACCGATATGAGCGCATGGATCCACGACCGCATCCCACCCGAACGGATGCTGGCCGTCAGCGACGTCGTCGAGATGGTCGACGCGCTGCTGCGGCTGTCCGCCCGCGCGGTGGTACCGAATATCGTCATGTCCCGCGCTGGAACCGACGGCTACCACGCATAGTACGACCGCTTCCCGCCAGTTCGATGAGCCCCGGGTTCCGGCCGGCCCGCGCTGCGGTTTCGAGGAACCGAGGCCAGTTGCCTGCCGTCACGGCTACGGGTCACATCACGCCGGACAACGATTACAACCCACGTCAGAACCCCTGACTCAGGTGGGCCGGATGTACATCCGATCCGATGGCGGCTGCGCAGGCACGCAGTCGGTGGGAGATCTCACCGGTTTCGTCCCATCGTTCGTATTCGCCGGTATGCGTGCATATATCGAGCCCGGCCACGACATCGCCGCGGCGATCGCGGACCGGTATCGCGAGGGTGCCCAGGCCTGCGTCGAGTTCACCGCTGGAGCGGCACCAGCGGTTCCCCCGGATCTCCTGGAGTTGTTTCCGCAGGTCTTCTTCCGAGGGGAAAGTCCGGGCGGGCTTGCCCCGGTAGGTGTCCGAGGCGAGGAATGCCTCGAGCTCCTGTTCGGGAAGCCGGGCGACTGTTCCCGGACAGGCCCGTGAATACCCGCCGGAACTGCTCGCCGCGATAGGCCGCCGAGCCGCCAGGAACTGGTTGCCACTCCTCCACGCAAATGGTAATGATTATCACTACTGATAACTGAGTGGAAGTGTGTGCGTTGGCGGCGAATCCTGCGGTGGCCCCCCGGAGCGGAGAAGTAGCCGTTCCGGAACGCCTGCGACGGTGGCAGACCCGGACCGGGACCGCGGCGCTCGTCGTGCTGCTCGCGGTTGTGCTGGCGGTGTCGATACTGGTGGCGATCGGGCTCGGGTCCGCATCGATCCACCCGGCCGAGACCGCCCGCTTCCTGTGGGCCTCGGTGACCAACGGGACTGTGGACGCCGGCGAAGCGACCCGATATCAGATCGTCTGGCAGATCCGCACGCCGCGCGTGCTGCTCGCCGCCGTCGTCGGCGCCGGCTCGAGCCTCGCCGGCGCGGTGATCCAGGCACTGGTCCGCAACTCCCTGGCGGACCCGTACATCCTCGGTGTCTCCTCCGGCGCCTCCGTGGGGGCAGTGTCGGTGTCGCTGTCCGGGGCGTTGGCCGGCCTCGGAATCTACGCCGTCTCGGCCGGCGCCTTCCTCGGCGCTCTCGGTGCGACGGCGCTGGTGTATGCGGTGGCCTACCGCCGCCTGGGGGTGACGCCGCTGCGGCTGGTGCTGACCGGGGTGGCATTGGCGTTCGGATTCCAGGCCGTGATGAGCGTGCTGATCTACTTCGTGCCCGGCACCGAGGCGACGAGCACCGTGTTGTTCTGGACGATGGGCTCGTTCGGTGCCGCGACCTGGGGTTCGCTGCCGGTGGTGGCAGTGGTCTTCTTGGTGGGCGGCGCGCTGCTGTTGCGGTACAGCCGTGTACTGGACATCATGTCGCTCGGCGACGAGACCGCCGCGAGCCTCGGCGTGGATCCGGCGGCGGCACGCCGAGCCCTGTTCGCGACGACCGCGGTGATGACCGGGGCAATGGTGGCGGTCAGCGGCACCATCGGCTTCGTCGGCCTGATCGTTCCGCATATCACCCGGATGCTCTCCGGCGCAGGGCACGCGCGGTTGCTGCTGATCGCGCCGTTCGCCGGGGCGATCCTCACGGTGTGGGTGGACCTGCTGGCGCGGACCGTGGCCGCTCCGCGCGAACTCCCGATCGGCGTGTTGACGGCATTGATCGGGGTCCCGGTGTTCATCGTCCTGATGCGCCGCAGAGGTTACGTTTTCGGAGGCGCGTAGTGCAGGTGCGGATTGCCGATCTCGCGGTGACGATCGACGGACGCGAGATCGTCGAGGGTGTGGACCTCGAGGCCGCGCCGGGCGAAGTCGTCGGCCTCATCGGGCCCAACGGGTCCGGGAAATCTACGATATTGCGTTGTCTCTACCGCGCGCTCGCACCCAGTGGGGGCACCATTCGCATCGGTGCGCAGGATCTCGCGGCCCTGTCGCGACGCGAGTCCGCGCAGCGGGTCGCCGCTCTGACCCAGGAAAGCGGCACTGAGTTCGATTTCACCGTCGCCGAGGTCGTCGCGCTGGGCCGGGCGCCGTTCAAATACGGCAACCAGCCACTCACCGCGGCCGAACACGGACTGTGCCGCGCGGCGATGGCGCAGATGGATATCGCGCATCTGGCGCATCGCGGCATACTCGGCCTCTCGGGTGGTGAACGGCAACGCGTGCTCGTGGCGCGGGCTCTGGTGCAGCAGCCCCGGATCCTCATCCTGGACGAACCGACGAATCACCTGGACCTGAGGCATCAGATCGAATTGCTCGGATTGCTGCGGACCGCGGCGCCGACCGTACTGGTTGTACTACACGACCTGAATCTCGCCGCCGCGGCCTGCGACCGGATCGGGGTACTGGCCGGTGGCCGGCTGGTGGCGGTGGGGCCGCCACCAGAGGTGCTGACCGCCGAGCGGATCGCCGAGGTGTTCGGTGTCGATATCGCGGTGGTCGCGCATCCGCTGACCGGCGCACCGCAGATCCTCTACACGCTTCCGGGCACACACGAGCCCGTGGCCACGACGGATACGAACACGAAAGAGCCGACACGATGAAGGCGAACAAGACCGGCTTGCCCCGGTACAGAGGTGCGATTCTGCTGATCACCGGTGCATTCCTGCTGGCGGCGTGCGGCGCGCAGGTCGATGGCGCCGGTGACGCCGGGCGTCGCACGACGGTGCAGCGTTGCGGCGAGGCGGTGGAATACACCCTGCCGCAACGCGCGGTGGTCTACGAAGGAGGTAGCGCCGACAAGATGTTCTCGCTCGGACTGGCCGACCATGTGCACGGCTATGTGCTGCCGCCGGCGAATCCGCCGGTGAGTGAATCGCCCTGGGCGGCCGACTACGAGAAGGTCGAATTCCTGAGCGCCGATCTGCTCAACCGGGAACTCGTGGTCGACGCGAAATCCGATTTCGTTGTCGCCGGGTGGAACTCGGGATTCTCCGATTCGCGCGGTATCACCCCCGAAATCCTCGACACCCTGGGTATCCAGAGCTTCATGCACGCCGAATCCTGCTTCAACTATCCGGGTTTCCCCGAACGGCACACACCTTTCGAAGGCCTCTACACCGACCTCGAGCGGCTGGGACAGATCTTCGGTGTCGAGGATCGCGCGGCCGACCTGATCGCCGGTTACCGCGACCGCGTCACCCGGGTACAACAGCAGGCTCCGGCCGGGAAGCCGGTAAAGGTATTCCTCTACGATTCCGGCACCGATAAACCGTTCACCGCCGCGAGGCAGGTGCCGCCGACCGATATCATCGAGTTCGCCGGCGGGGAAAACGTTTTCGGTGATGTCGACGCCCGCTGGACCGAGGTGAGCTGGGAGGCGGTGGTGGAATCGGCACCGGAGATAATCATCATTCTGGAATACCAGGACGCTCCGGCGCAGGAGAAGATCGATTTCCTTGAAAACAATCCGGCCACGGCATCGCTTCCGGCTGTGGTCGGTGACAATTTCTTCGTCCTCGATTACAACGAAGCCATTTCCAGCCCGCGCAATATCGACGGGCTGGAGAAGTTCGCCGCATATCTGCGCGATCATGTAGCGGCCGGATGATCGACGATCCGGTGGACATCGCCGCCGCAGCGGCAGGATCGTCGCCGGCGCCCGAACCGGAGAAGCCCTGCGAGCACCCGATATCCGATTCACGGATGGTCGGCGCGCTGTGGCTCGTCCTGGCAGCTGCGATCATCGGTCTGTTCCCGTTCACGATCTATTCCACGTTCCTGGTGCCGATCGCGGCCACGGCCCGGGCGCCGGAATCGGGGATCGGGTTCCTCCGCGGGCTGGGTGGTCTGGCCGCGCTGGTTGCGGGAGTAGTGGTGGCGCCGTTGCTGGGTCGATGGTCGAAGCAGTACGTCGCCGTCGTCGCACTGATCCTGCTCGCCGCGGCGAGCGTCGTGGCCACCACCGGCACCTTCGCCGCGCTCACCGTCTTCTGCCTCGGCATCGGCATCGCGACCGCCCTACTCACGCCGGCCCTGCTGACGCTGGCGACCGCACGGTTCTCCGGCCCCGGGAACATCGGCCGGGCGGCAACCATGGTTACCGCGGTCCAGTCGCTGGCCGCGGTCTGTGCCGGGCCGGTCATCGGCGCAATGGGGTCGTGGCGCGGCTGGCAGGGCGCGCTGTTGATCACCGCGGCGGTGAGTGTGCTGGTCGCGGTGGGATTCCTGCGCGCCCGGGTGCACCGAACCGCTCCGCCGGCGCCGGCGGTTTCGCTCGGATACCTCGCGTCGTTCCGCGCCCTGCGGGCCCAGCCGGACCTGCTTGCGCTCATCACCATCGCCGGATTACGCACCACCTCGTTCATGGGATACCTGGCGTTCCTCGCGGTGTTCTACAGTGACCGATTCGAGCTCACCGCCTCAGCGTTCACCCTGGTGTGGACGCTGAGCGGCGCCGCGTTCTTCCTCGGAAACTATCTGACCGGCCGCTGGGTACGCGATCCCGATTCGGTGATCGGACGCCACCCCGCCCCAGTTCTCACGGCCGGCCTGCTCGGCGCGCTGCTCGCGGTACTCGGAGTTTTCCACACCACCGCGCTGCTGCCCGCGCTGGCCGCGACCGCCCTGATGGGGTTCGGTCATGCTGTGGTGGCGGCACAGGTGACCACGTCGATCGCCCGCCGCAGCGGCGACCTGTCCGCGACCGCGTTCAGCGTGAATGCGGCCGGTATGAGCCTGGGAGTGTTCGCGGGATCGGTACTCGGCGGTCTCGGGCTCGCGGCCGGGGGACATACCGGTCTCGCCCTGGCATTGAGCGTGCCGACTGTTCTCGCGTTGTCCCTCGTCCGCGCGACGACAAGAACCGTGACGCGACGCGAGTGACGATAGCCCGGGGGTGCGCGTTCACCCACGGTCGGCTGTCGTAGCGATCGGGTGCGTGGGCAACAGTGGTCGAGTTCTCGAATGCATGCCGACGTTTGTCGAACTCGCCGGCCAGGGCCTTGGTGTGCTCGTGCAGATCGACCGCGGCCGGCCATGTCCGCACATGGCGGACTGGAGCCGGTGGGGTGGGTGCCTCTGGGCGGTCCGTCTCCTGGGGAGGCGTGCTGCCGTCGGTCGGAGGGTGTCACCGGCGTGCGAGCAGAAACAACGGAGTGATCGAAAAGAGCACCTCCGGCAGGCGCACCCAGGGCTTGCGCCGCGATCTAGAGTCTGTTTCATAAGCTGCGGCCGGATAACCACAGGTTGATCGCGGCGACGCGGACGGTTGCCAGGTAGCGGACAGCGAGTTTGTCATACC
>NZ_JBHXMZ010000007.1:0-433170 GCF_042719915.1 Nocardia sp. NPDC058499
GCCCGGTCCCATTCCGAACCCGGAAGCTAAGCCTGCCAGCGCCGATGGTACTGCACTCGACAGGGTGTGGGAGAGTAGGACACCGCCGGAACATAATTCCCTCTAGGGGCCCACATTTGTGGGCCCCTAGAGTGCGTTTCGGGGTATGTATCCAAGCCTGTCCGCGGCCCTGCTGGTCCGCTTGTGCTGGGATCGGCCGGATTGCACGGCCGGCGCTCATGGTGATCGCTGCGCGGAGATCTGGCCATGCGCCTCGTCGAGGCGCCGTTCCGGAGCTCGCACGCGCAGGGCCTAGACTCTGCCGGATGCGACTCGTGATTGCTCGTTGCCAGGTCGACTATGTGGGGCGGTTGACCGCTCATCTGCCGATGGCTCGCCGACTGTTGATGTTGAAGGCGGATGGGTCGGTGCTGGTGCATTCGGATGGGGGGTCGTATAAGCCGCTGAACTGGATGAGTCCGCCGTGCTGGCTGGAGGAGCGGGAGCCGGATGCCGCGGCGGGGCAGTTCAAGGAACTGTGGGTGGTGAGCAATAAGGCGGGGGAGGAGCTGCGGATCGGGATCGAGGAGATCGAGCACGATTCCAGCCATGAACTCGGGGTGGATCCGGGGCTGGTGAAGGACGGGGTCGAGGCGCATCTGCAGGAGTTGCTGGCCGAGCATGTGGAAACCCTCGGTACGGGGTTCAGCCTCATCCGTCGCGAGTACATGACCGCTATCGGGCCGGTGGACCTGCTGTGCCGGGACGCGGACGGGCGGACGGTCGCGGTGGAGATCAAACGGCGGGGCGAAATCGACGGGGTGGAACAGCTGACGCGCTACCTGGAGTTGCTGAACCGGGACCCGCTGCTGTCGCCGGTGGCGGGGGTGTTCGCGGCGCAGCAGATCAAACCGCAGGCGCGGACATTGGCCGAGGATCGCGGGATCCGGTGCTTGACCCTGGATTACAACGCTCTGCGCGGGACCGAGAGCAACGAATTCCGGCTCTTCTAAGCTGGAAGCCATGCCACGACGAAAACCGCGCAGCGGGCGTTACGGAGCGCAGCCGCAACGGTTGGGCACCGGGCTGGGCGATGTCTACCGCCGGACCGAAGCCGGACCGGACGGCGACGAGTACGTGGTGCGGACGGTGCCCGGCGCCCGGGCGGTGAAAAGGTACCGCTGCCCGGGCTGCGATCACGAGATCATGCCGGGAGTTCCGCATGTGGTGGCCTGGCCTGCCGGTAGCGGGGAGACGGACCGCCGGCATTGGCATCGGGGCTGTTGGAGCGGGCGGGGCACCCGGGGGATCACGCGACGGTGGTCCTGAGCCGGTCGTCGTGTCGGCCGCTTTCGTAACCTCGGACTACCACCGGGCTGTCCCGACACGGGATCGTCTGCGATACGCCCCACGGATGGACCTCGTCTTCGCCGCCACCGCCGGGCTCGCATATCTCACCTTCTGCACGACGGCCACGACTTCGAGCTCATCGGGGATCTCACCGGCCGACCCAGGGAACGGATCGTGCCCCACGGAACAGTGGGCTGAGCGGTGGAGAGCGTCCGGGGAAACGGGCCGGGTGAACACGGGCGCTACAGCGGCGTCGCCGGCTTCGTGGGCGGGTGCCCCAGCCGGACTCGGGGTGCTGATCAGAAGTCCGATATGAACCGGCGGGATGCGGCGACACAGCGAACTGTCCGGCGCCGGGGCGCACCCGGGCCGGACATGTCCGGTGGAGTGAGAAGGGACGCCGGGGATCGGCCACAACGATGTGCTGGGCTTGCTGCCCTGCCCGGCAGGGGGCGACGACACCCACGCGGTGGAGACCGCCATCGCCCGGCTTCGGGCGGGCGGGGGTTTTCGGTATGAATCCGGCCTTTGCAAGGCCGGGCGCGCGGTGTCTCGATATGAGGAAGGCCGCCCCCGTGGGGGCGGCCTCCGGAGTGATTTGTCGTGTCGCCGTACACGTTCCGACAGCAGCTCTGAGGGAGCTCTAGTTGCTGATGTCGGCGTTTTCGCGTTCTTCGTCGACGATATCTTCCGACTCGTCTTCGGCGTTCACCTCGGGGATCGCCTTCTGATTGTTACGGCCGGATACCGACTTGTTCTGCCCACTGCCGATCGATTTACGCGACTGTTCGGGCACCCCGTCGAGCAGTTCGCTCTCCCGGTTGACGGCAGCCAGCATGGCCGGCACCGAATCGAGCTGGCCGCGGATACCGAGCAGCTGGGCCAGGACGCGGCCACGCAGGACGCGCATCTCCTCGGCCAGTTCCTTGGCGTGCGCGATCTTGCGCTCGGAGGTCTGGGTGGCGGAGGTGATGAGGCGGTTGGCCTCGTCGGTGGCGTCCTTGATCCGCTGTGCGGCCTCGGCGCGGCTGGTGGCCTCCAGCTCCTCCATGGCGCGGGTCAGCTTGGTGCGACGCTCGGCCATGGTGACCTCGAAGTCCTGCTGCGTGGCCTTGCGCTTGGCGTCGGACTCCTTGGCCAGGCGCTCGGCCTCGGCCTGGGCGGCTTCGATGATCTTCGAGGATTCGGTACGTGCGTTCGCGAGGGTCTGCTCGTACTCGATTTCGAGGGCTTCGCGCTTCTCCTTGGTTTCGGCGAGCAGCGATTCGTACTTACCGCGCATCTCCGCGGCCTGCTGCTCGGCGATGGAAACCATCTCCGCGGCCTCGGCCTGCGCCAGCGCGCGGACCTCGGAGGCCTCGTCGGAAGCCAATCGCAGCATCCGGGAGATGCGATCGCTCATCCCTTCCGCGGTGGTCGGCGGGACGGACAGCCGGTCGACTTCCTTACGGAGCTCGTCGATTTCGTCGCGGGCATCCTCCAGCTGACTGGCGAGGTTGCGGGCCTGGGCGGCAGCGGCATCGCGGTCGGTGGCGGTGACCCGCAACTCGGCATCGAAACGGTCGAAATAGTTACGTACCTCGTCTTGCGCATAACCCTTGCGCACGACGGTGAAGGGCAGCGCAACGAAGCGATTGCGATCGGACTCGGGTGACGACATGGCCAACAAACTACAGCCTGAGACCGGCCCATGGTGAGCCGACCGGGAATGTTATCGGAGGTACGCCTAACGGTCCGATTACGATACTAGTGCGTAACATTCGGGTCCGGCTCGACCAACTCGACCAGCACACCGCCAGCATCCTTCGGGTGGACGAAATTGATGCGGGAATCGGCGGTGCCGCGGCGCGGCGCCTCGTACAGCAAACGCACGCCGAGATCGCGTAGATATGCGGAAACGGCGTCGATATCGGTGACCCGGAAAGCCAACTGCTGCAGGCCCGGTCCGCTGCGGTCGATGAATTTCGCGATGGTGGAGGTCGCATCCAGCGGTGCCAGCAACTGCAGAGCAGTCGAATCGTCCTCGGCGGCGGGAGCGGACAGCATCGCTTCCTGGACGCCCTGTTCGTCGTTGACCTCGCGGTGGGTTTCGACCAGGCCGAGGTTCTCGGCGTACCAAGCCACGGCCGTGTCCAGATCGGGTACGGCGATGCCTACGTGATCGACTGCGACGACGTAGTCGGCGGGAATGAATTCTGATGACGGGGTAGCGGTGCTCACTCTTCGAACGTAGCGCGTTCTGGTGCGCTGCCGGTGTGTACCCACCCGGATACCGGAAACTGATGGCGACTGCCGTCATGTCCTCGCAGGTGATCTGCGCATCCCTGCGGGCGGAATGCCGGGGTCGGCGGGTTACCGTGGAGTCGTCCGCACGATGCGTTACTCCCGGGTAGCGCGTCCGGTCGGCCTGGACGTCTCCAGGGGTCAATAGGGCCCCGACCCGTGCCGCCGGAGGCGGCGCCATAGATACAGGAGGCTTGTCGTGACCAACTCCGTGATCGTTGCCGGTGCGCGTACCCCGGTCGGCCGGCTGCTGGGTGGCCTGAAGGATTTCAGCGGCTCCGCACTCGGTGGTGTCGCGATCGCCGGTGCCCTGGAGAAGGCCGGCGTCCGTGGCGACCAGGTCGACTACGTGATCATGGGGCAGGTGCTCACCGCGGGCGCGGGGCAGATTCCGGCTCGGCAGGCCGCGGTCGCCGGCGGTATCCCGATGGATGTTCCGGCACTCACCCTGAACAAGGTGTGCCTGTCCGGTATCAACGCCATCGCGCTGGCGGACCAGTTGATCCGGGCGGGGGAACACGAGATCGTGGTCGCCGGCGGTCAGGAATCGATGAGCCGGGCTCCGCATATGCTCGAGAAGAGCCGCGAGGGGTTCAAGTACGGCGATGTGACGCTGCGCGACCATATGGCCTACGACGGCCTGCACGATATCTTCACCGATCAGGCGATGGGCGCCCTCACCGAGCAGCGCAACGAGACCGACCCGGTGACCCGCGCCGATCAGGATGCCTTCGCCGCGGCCTCGCATCAGCGGGCGGCCGCCGCATGGAAGAACGGGGTGTTCGACGACGAGGTGGTGCCGGTCGAGGTGCCGCAGCGTAAGGGCGACCCGGTGCAGTTCCGGCAGGACGAAGGTATCCGCGCCGATACGACCGCGGAATCGCTGTCGAAGCTGCGGCCCTCGTTCAGCAAGAACGGCACCATCACCGCGGGCTCGGCGTCGCAGATCTCCGACGGCGCGGCGGCGGTCGTGGTGATGAGCAAGACCAAGGCGCAGGAACTCGGGTTGAGCTGGATCGCCGAGATCGGTGCTGCCGGTATGGTCGCCGGCCCGGATTCGACGCTGCAGGATCAGCCGGCCAACGCCATTGCCAAGGCGTGTGCCAAGGAGGGCATCGCCCCGGCGGACCTGGATCTGGTGGAGATCAACGAAGCGTTTGCGGCGGTGGGTATCGCCTCCACTCGCGCGCTCGGGATCGACCCGGCGAAGGTCAATGTGAACGGCGGCGCCATCGCCATCGGGCATCCGCTCGGAATGTCGGGTGCGCGGATCGTGCTGCATCTGGCGCTGGAGCTGAAGCGGCGCGGCGGCGGGGTCGGTGCGGCGGCGCTGTGCGGTGGCGGTGGCCAGGGTGATGCGCTGATCGTCCGGGTCTGAACGTCCGGTATGACCGGTGTGACCGGTTCGACTACGACGCGGCGTAGTGGCTAGGGCACAATGGTGCGCATGAACTTTCTTGGTCTGCGCACCACCGCCGGCAGGTTCCGTTTCTTCGCCGTGCTCGAGGCGCTGTCCTGGCTGGGCCTGTTGACCGGAATGGCGTTCAAATACCTTCCGGAAGAGGGCAACGAGATCGGCGTGAAGATCTTCGGCCCGGTGCACGGCGGCGTTTTCGTCCTGTTCGTTCTGATCGCGCTCGTGACCGCGCGCGAGTTCGAATGGAACTGGAAGACCACCGTGCTGGCGCTGCTGTCCAGCATCCCGCCGTTCTTCACCGTGTTGTTCGAGGTGTGGGCCGTGCGTACCGGCAAGTTCGACCGGCAGGGTGCGGCCGGCACCGAGTCCCCGAAGACTCTCGCCGCCTCGTCGTGACAGACTGGAACCCGTGACTCGACCAGCACCACGCCGTCCTTCACCAGCCGCTGCCGCCGCCATGTCCGGGGCGGTGGATCTGTCCGCCCTGAAACAGCCGCCCGCGGGTGCGGCGGCCGCGGCCGGTGACCATACGGTCACCGAGGCGGATTTCGAGACCAAGGTTCTGCGCCGCTCCATGCAGGTGCCGGTCGTGGTGGCGCTGTATTCGCAGCGCAGCCCCGGCAGCATCGAATTGGTGCAGCTGCTGGAGCGGCTCCTGGACGAGGCGAACGGCACCTGGGATCTGGCCGCCGTCGAGGCCGAGAACAATATGCGGATCGCGCAGGCCTTCGGCGTCCAGGGCATTCCCACGGTGGTCGCCGTCGCGGGTGGCCAGCCGCTCGCCGATTTCCAGGGTGGCCAGCCGGAGGATCAGGTCCGGCAGTGGCTCGCCGCCGTCGTCCAGGCGGTGGAGGGCAAGCTCGAAGGTGATCCGGATGGTGAGCCGTCGGAGCCGCCCGCCGACCCTCGATTCGCCGCCGCCGAAGCGCTACTGGAGCAGGGCGATTTCGCGGGTGCGGAATCGGCCTACGAATCGATTCTTTCCCAGGAACCGGCCAACGCCGAGGCCAAGGCCGCGCTGCGTCAGGTGAAATTCCTCGGGCGGGCCCAGCAGCTGCCAGAGACGGCGACCGCGACCGCGGACGCGGATCCGGGCAATGTGGCGGCGGCATTGGACGCCGCCGATGTGGAGATGTTCCAGCAGCAACCCGAAGCCGCATTCGACCGGCTGATCGGTCTGATCAAACGGACCTCGGGCGATGAGCGGGCTACGGTGCGCACCCGGCTGGTGGAACTGTTCGAGCTGTTCGACCAGTCGGAGCCCTTTGTGGTCGCGGCCCGCCGGAAGCTGGCGACTGCCCTCTACTGACGTCGACAGGTACCGGGTATCAGCTCGGTGTGCCTCATGCAACTGGGCCGCCGCTGCGCCGAACGTGAGTGTGGACGGACGTTGTACGAACCACGAGGCGGCCGAAGCCGGGCCTTGCTCGCGAACTATGGGCGCGAGCGGCTTGCCCGGACGGTAGGGCCCGCGGCGGCGACTACTGCGGCCCCGGCACAGGAACCCGTGACGGCTCGAGGGCGTGTGTCTACGGACCGACCGGCGGATAGTGACCCGGCTGGTCCTGGATCGGTGCGGGAACTCTGAGGCTTCCGGGGACGGGGTGATCCGGTCAATGCCGGGGGACGAGCCAGATGACGCTGAGTGGGCCCACCGTGACCCCGGCGGATGCGGGGCGGTCGTGCAGGGGTACAGGCTCGGCGTGGACGACGCCGAGGTTTCCGGCGCCGGTTCCGCCGTACTCGAGGGCATCGGTGTTCAGAATTTCCAGCCAGTCGCCGGGGAGCGGCAGGCCGATCCGGTAATCGGTGTAGGTGTTGCCGGAGAAGTTGCAGACGCAGGCGACGACGCTGCCATCGGCGGCGTGCCGCAGGAACGCCAGCACGTTGGCGTCGCGGTCGTCGCTGCTGATCCAGGAATGGCCGCCGGGGGTGGTGTCCTGGCTCCACAGGGCCGGGTGTTCGCGGTAGCCGCGGTTGAGGTCGGCGACCAGGAGCTGGATACCGCGGTGCAGCGGGTTGTCCAGTTCGTGCCAGTCGAGGCTGTGATCGTGCCACCATTCGCGGTAGTGGCCGAATTCCTGACCCATGAACAGCAGCTGTTTACCGGGATGGGCCCACATGTAGGCCAGTAGCGCGCGGACGCCGCCGGCCTTGGCGAACTCGTCGCCGGGCATCCGGGTCCACAGGGTGCCTTTGCCGTGCACGACCTCGTCGTGACTGATGGGCAGCACGTAGCTCTCGCTCCACGCGTACATCAGCGAGAAGGTGATCTCGTTGTGGTGCCAGGTGCGGTGCACGGGGTCGCGGCTCAGATAGCCGAGCGTGTCGTGCATCCAGCCCATATTCCATTTCATGGTGAAACCCAGGCCGCCGACCTCGGTCGCCCGGGTGACACCGGGCCAGGTGGTGGATTCCTCGGCGATCGTCAGCACACCCGGGTACGAGCCGTGCAGGCTCTCGTTCAGTTCGGCGAGGAAATCGACTGCTTCGAGGTTCTCCGGGCCGCCGTGGATATTCGGCTCCCACCCGCCGTCGGGGCGGCCGTAGTCCAGGTAGAGCATGGCGGCGACCGCGTCGACCCGAAGCCCGTCGATATGGAATTCCTCGATCCAATAGCGGGCGTTGGCGACCAGGAAGTTGCGGACCTCGGGACGGCCGTAATCGAAAACGTAGGTGCCCCAGGCGGGTTGTTCACCGCGGCGGGGGTCGGGGTGTTCGTAGAGCGGGGTGCCGTCGAATCGGGCCAATGCCCAGGCGTCGCGGGGGAAATGCCCGGGCACCCAGTCGAGGATGACGCCGATCCCGTCGCCATGCATGCGGTCGACGAAGGCGCGGAAATCGTCCGGGCTGCCGAACCGCGCGGTGGGGGCGTAGTAGGAGGTGACCTGATAACCCCAGGAGCCGCCGAAGGGATGCTCGGCCATGGGTAGCAGTTCCACATGGGTGAAGCCGAGGCGGCGTACGTATTCGCTGAGTTGTTCGGCGAGTTCGCGGTAGCCCAGCCCCGGCCGCCACGAGGCGAGATGCAGTTCGAACACACTCAGGGGCGCGCGCGCCGGATCGGTGTGGGCTCTGTCGGTGAGCCAGCGCTGATCGGTCCAGTTGTGCTGTGTCGCCGTGACGACGGATGCGGTGGCCGGGGGGAGTTCGGTGGCGAACGCGACGGGGTCGGCGTGGTCGGCGACGCGGCCGTCGGCACCGTGCACGCGGTATTTGTAGCGATCACCGGGTGCGGCGCCGGGGACGAAAACCTCCCAGACACCCGAAGTGCCGAGGGCGCGCATCGGCCAGGTACCGCCCTGCCAGTGGTCGAAATCGCCGAAAACGGTGACGCCGCGGGCATTGGGTGCCCACACCGCGAACGACACCCCGGTGACCTCGCCGTCCAGGCCCGGATAGCGGCGGGGATGCGCACCGAGTACCTCCCACAACCGCTGATGGCGGCCTTCGCCGATCAGATGCAGATCGAGTTCGCCGAGGGTCGGTAGGTGGCGGTAGCCGTCGGCCAGCACCGTGGTCGGGTGGTGCGGGTAGGCGGTGACGACCCGGTAGTCCAGCAGTTCCGGGTAGGGGAGGGTGCCGCCGAAGACCCCGTGGCCCAGCGCAGCCAGCCGATGGTCGGCGCCGCCGACCCGGATCGACACCGATTCCGCTTCCGGCCGCAGCACCCGCACGATGGTGCCGTCCGGTGCCGGGTGGGCGCCCAGCACGGTATGCGGATCGGGATGGCTGCCCGCGGCCAGCAGCAGCAGATCGCGCCGGTTCACCGCAGCGTCCGCCGGTAGGCGAGGCCGGCGCGGGCATGATGCGGCACCGGCGGCAGGGCGATGACGTGGGCGACCGCACGGGCCGGGTCCAACCGGATGTAGTTGGTCTGCGCCCAGTGGTACTCCTCGCCACTGATCTCGTCGTGAACCACCGGATGGTCATGCCATTCGCGGCCGATGGCGGGCAGGTCCAGGGAGAGCATGCCCTGTTCGGCGGTGAACGGGTTCAGGTTCACCACCACCAGGGCGGCATCGCCGGTCGCCGGGTCGATCTTCGAATACGCCAGCAGGTTGTCGTTGTCGATGTGGTGGAAATGCAGGCAGCGCAGCTGCCGCAGCGCCGGGTGGCGGCGGCGGATCTCGTTGAGCCTGGTCAGCCACGGCTCCAGGGATTCGCCGCGGGCGCGGGCGTCGGCGAAGGGACGGGGGCGCAGTTCGTACTTCTCCGAATCCAGGTATTCCTCGCTGCCCGGGCGTACGGGTTGGTGTTCGTAGAGTTCGAAGCCGCTGTAGACGCCCCAGCTCGGGGCGAGGGTGGCGGCGAGGACGGCGCGGATGGCGAACATGCCCGGGCCGCCGTGCTGGAGGCTTTCGTGCAGGATATCCGGGGTGTTGACGAACAGGTTGGGTCGCGCCTCGTCGGCTTTCGCGGCGAGTTCGCGGCCGAACTCGGTCAGCTCGTGTTTATGGGTGCGCCAGGTGAAATAGGTGTAGGACTGGCTGAAACCGCGCCGGGCCAAACCGTACAGGCGGGCCGGATAGGTGAAGGCCTCCGACAACAGCACCACATCCGGGTCGGTACGGCGGATCGCGGCGATCAGCCATTCCCAGAAATCCGCCGGTTTGGTGTGCGGGTTGTCGACCCGGAAGATCTTCACGCCCAGTCCGGTCCAATACCGCACCACCCGCAGGACCTCGGCGTACAGGCCGTCGGGGTCGTTGTCGAAATCGAGCGGATAGATGTCCTGGTACTTCTTCGGCGGGTTCTCGGCGTAGGCGATCGTGCCGTCCGGCAGGGTCGTGAACCATTCGGGATGCGCGGTGACCCACGGATGATCGGGCGCGCACTGCAGCGCCAGATCCAGGGCCACCTCGAGCTTCAGGTCGGCGGCGGCGCGGACGAACGCGGCGAAATCGGCTTCGGTACCGAGCTGCGGGTGGAATGCATCGTGGCCGCCCTCGGCCGCGCCGATCGCCCACGGGGACCCCACATCGCCGGGACCGGCGGTGAGGGCGTTGTTGCGGCCCTTGCGGTTCACCCTGCCGATCGGGTGGATCGGCGGCAGGTAGACCACATCGAAACCCATTGCGGCGATACGGGGCAGCTCGGCGGTTGCGGTGGCGAAGGTGCCGTGCACGGGGTTGCCGCCGGCATCGCGGCCGCCGGTCGAGCGGGGAAAGAATTCGTACCAGGAGCCGGTGAGCGCGCGCGGCCGTTCCACCAGCACCGAGAACTGCGGGCCGCGCGTCACCAGATCCCGCAGCGGATTCGCGCGCAGGATCTCGGCCACCTCGTCGGTGAACGCGGGCGCGACCCGGGCGGGCAGCGGCTCGGTGCCGCGCAGCGCCGCCGCCACCGCCCGCAACCGCTCGAACTGCTTCTTACCGACCGCCTGCGCCGCCCGGTCGAACAGGCGCGCCCCGATCTCCAGATCGTTGGCCAGATCGGGTGCGCTCTGCCCGACCGCCAGTTTCGCCTCGACCGCCGACCGCCAGGTCGCGATCGAATCGGCCCAGCCCTCCACCCGGTAATGCCACAACCCGGGCCGGTCGGGGGTGAAGATGCCGTTGAACACGTCGGGTTCGTAGTCGGGAGTCATCGGGGCCCGGACGGACCGCGTCGACCCCGGTGCGCGGACCGCCAGGCTCGCGCCGACGGCACCGTGGCCGTCGCGCCATACGACGGCCCGCACCGGGAACACTTCCCCGACCACCGCCTTCGCCGGATACCCTCCGGGGATATACGGGGCGGTGTCATCGATGGCGATGCGTCCGGTCATCCACGCGATGATATTTGCGGCGCCTCCGGCGCCGCGGGTTCGGGGCCCTGAGGTCTCGAATCTTCCCTCCTCCGCTCCTCCGCTTCGCTCCCCCGCTCCGTCAGTCCAGATCCGAGACGGGCCCCGAACCACGGAGGTGGGCCCTTTGCTGTGGGCACCGAAATCGCGATCATCGTCGGTGGTGATCATGACTCGTGTTCGTTTGCCGTTTGGTGCAGGGGGAGGTGAGGCCAGTGTGCGAGGTCGGTGAGCATTTGCCTGTCGTGGGTGGCCACTACGACTGCTGCGGGGGTGTCCGAGAGGGCGGCGGTGAGTTCGTCTACCAGGGATATCGAGAGGTGGTTCGTCGGTTCGTCGCAGATCAGGACCATGGGGCGGAAGGCCAGCTGGAGGGCGAGGTGGAGTCGGCGCTGCTGACCTTGGGAGAGTCTGCCGACGGGGGTGTGCCGCGACTGTTTTCCAGCAGCCCGGTTGCGGTCAACGGGATCGGGTCGACGTCGTGGTGCAATTCGAGGCCCCGGATATGGCGGTCGTAGAGCTGCTGCGCGGTGAGTTCGGGCTCCCAGGCCGGCACCTCCTGATCGATCCGGACGATCCGGGCCGCGCCGTGATGGTGGATGCTGCCGGTGGACGGTTCGAGTTCACCGGCCAGAACAGCCAGCAGAGTGGACTTACCGGCGCCGTTGCGGCCGGTGACCAGTAGCCGATCACCCGCCACCAGAGCCAGACCGACTGGGGAATGCAGCCGCCCCGCCACGGTGACCTCCGCGCAGTGGAGCAATGGTGCGCCGGGCCGGACGGTGAGTTCCGGGAAACGGAGCCGCAGCGGGGGTTCCGGCACGGTCACCGTGTGGGCGTCGAGATCGGCCTGGCGCCGATTCAACGCCTGCACCAGACCCGGAGTGCGGGACTGCCGCTGATGTTTGCCGTGCCCCTTGCCGGGTCGCCAGCCGGTGCTGAGGCGGTCACGGGCGGTCGTGACGGCCTCGCGCAGGCGGGCGCGTTCGGCGAGTTGATCGGCGTACTCGTTCTCCCAGCTCTCCCGGGCCCGGCGCCGGCCCTCCTGCCAGCCGGTGTAGCCACCGGTGAACAGTTGCGGGCGGCCGTCGCGGCTCGGGTCCAGGTCGAGGAATTCCGTGGCGATATCGCGCAGTAGCGCGCGGTCGTGACTGACCACGGCCAGGCCACCCGCTCGGGCCCGCAGGCGTTCGGTCAGGAACACCAGCCCGTCCCGGTCGAGATGATTGGTCGGCTCGTCCAGCAGCAGGATGTCGTGGGCGGCGCCGAGCAGGCACGCCAGCCGGACCCGGTAGCGCTGTCCCACCGACAGCGTCGCCAGCGGGCGTTCCCGGTCGGTGCACGCGTGCAGGGCGGACAGGGCGATATCGACCCGCCGCTCGGCATCCCAGGCGTCGAGCCGGGTCGCGGCCTCCAGCGCTGCCGCGTACGCGTCGTCGGCGCCGGGCGCGCCGTCGGTAAGGGCGACGGTCGCGGTGTCGAGATCCCGCAGGGCGCGCAGGGCCGGTGCGATGGTTTCGGCGACCAGGGCCCCCACCGTTTCGCCGGTGCGGAACGGTACGGCCTGGCGGGCCACCCCGATGGTGCCCACCCTGGCCACCGTGCCGCTGTCGGGCCGATGCAGCCCGGCCAGTACATGCAGCAGGGTAGTTTTGCCCCGCCCGTTCTCACCGACGACGGCGAGCCGTGAACGCGCGGATACGGTGACGGACACGTCGGTGAGAACCGCGCGCGGCCCGACGGTCACGTGCACGGACGTCGCCCGGATATGGGCATGCGCGCCCGCCGGCAGGGCACTCGGTGCGAGGTCTTCCGGCAGAGGTCCGGGTGTAGACGGACCGCTGTGGCCGGAATGGGAGACAGAGGTAGGAGAAAGAGACACTGAAGCTCCGCGGCTCGAGTAGGGAGCCGGGACAGCGCAACGGCACCGCCCGGCACGACAGCTCGGACGGCGGCTTCAGAAGAACGTCGGAATTCCGGTCGCCGCCGTCAGCGGCGCGACCAGGGCTTCATCGACACAACACAGGAAATCACGCCCGAAACGATAACGAAGACGTCGCTCGATCGGCAATGTGTTTTCCACCGCGCCGCCGCGAGTGTCGAGTGCGGAAAGCAGGGACCGAGGGGGGCCAAAACCCCGCGCGCCGCAGGCGCGCCAGAATTACCTCATGAAGGCACTGCGTCGGTTCACCGTCCGCGCCCATCTGCCGGAGCGTTTGGCCGCGCTGGGCGAATTGTCGACCAATCTGCGCTGGTCGTGGCATGGCCCGACGCAAGATGTTTTCGCCGCACTGGACCCGCTGCGATGGGCGGAGTTCGGGCACGACCCGGTGCGGATGCTGCAGGAAGTGCCGGCCGGGCGGCTGACCGAGCTCGCCGACGATGCCGAGTACTGCGCGTCGCTGGACGCGGCGGCTGCGGACCTGCGGGATTACCTGGATCGGCCGGGGGCGGATTTCGGGGTGGGGGGGATCGCGTACTTCTCGATGGAGTTCGGGGTCAGCGAGGTGCTGCCGAACTATTCCGGTGGTCTCGGGATCCTGGCCGGCGATCATCTGAAGGCAGCCTCGGATCTGGGTCTTCCGCTGATCGCGGTCGGGCTGCTCTACCGGTCGGGATATTTCCGGCAGTCGCTGAGCGCCGATGGCTGGCAGGTCGAACGGTATCCGGCGCTCGACCCGCAGGGGCTGCCGCTGCGGCCGTTGACGGCCGACGGTTCGCCGGTCCTGGTGCATGTGGCGATGCCGGATCGGCGGGTGCTGGCGGCGCGGGTGTGGATCGCGCAGGTGGGCCGGGTTCCGCTGCTGCTGCTGGATTCCGATCTCGCCGCCAACGACCCGGATCTGCGTGCCGTCACCGACCGGCTCTACAGCGGCGACCAGGATCACCGGATCGAACAGGAGATCCTGGCCGGTATCGGGGGAGTGCGGGCGGTACGGGCTTACACCGCGGCGGCCGGTCTCCCGGATCCGGAGGTCTTCCATATGAACGAGGGGCATGCGGGCTTCCTCGGGCTCGAACGAATTCGCGAATATCTCGCCGCCGGGCACGATTTCGATACCGCGCTGGCCGCGGTGCGGGCCGGGACCGTGTTCACCACGCACACTCCGGTCCCCGCCGGTATCGACCGGTTTCCGGTATCGCTGGTGCACCGGTATTTCGGGGGGTCGGCGGGGGAGGCGGATTCGCCGCTGCTGCCCGGTATCGGTGTGGACCGCATCGTCGGGCTGGGCCGGGAAGCCGATCCGGCGGTGTTCAATATGGCGCATATGGGGTTGCGTCTCGCGCAGCGCGCCAACGGTGTTTCGCGGCTGCACGGGGAGGTGAGCCGGGAGATGTTCAATCCGCTGTGGCCCGGTTTCGATACCGCCGAGGTGCCGATCGGTTCGGTGACCAACGGTGTGCACGCGCCCACCTGGGCGGCGCGTGAATGGGGTGAGCTGCTGGAGGGTGCCGGCGGGTGGGCCCAGCTCGGTGACCTGGCGCCGGAGCGGCTGTGGGGGGTCCGCAACACCCTGCGCGCGACGCTGGTCGCGGAGGTGCGCCGGCGGCTGCGTGTCTCATGGTTGCAGCGTGGTGCGGCCGAAGCGGAATTATCGTGGGTGGACAATGTTTTCGACCCGCAGGTGCTCACTGTCGGCTTCGCGCGGCGGGTGCCGACCTATAAGCGGTTGACGCTCATGCTGCGCGACCCGCAGCGGCTTCGCGCGCTGCTCTTGGACCCGGACCGTCCGGTGCAGCTGGTGGTGGCGGGTAAGAGCCACCCCGCCGACGAAGGCGGTAAGGCGCTCATCCAGCAGGTGGTGCGTTTCGCCGACGACCCGGCCGTCCGGCACCGGATCGTTTTCCTGCCCGATTACGACATGTCCATGGCCCGGTACCTGTACTGGGGTTGTGATGTGTGGCTGAACAATCCCCTGCGCCCCCTCGAAGCGTGCGGAACCTCGGGGATGAAATCGGCGCTCAACGGCGGTCTGAACCTGTCCATCCGGGACGGCTGGTGGGACGAGATGTTCGACGGCGAGAACGGCTGGGCCATCCCGTCCGCCGACGGTGTCGGCGACGAACGCCGCGACGATCTGGAGGCCACCGCGCTCTACGACCTGATGGAACGCACCGTCGCTCCCCGGTTCTACGAGCGCGATACGCACGGTCTGCCGGTGCGCTGGCTCGAGCTGGTGCGCCACACCCTGCGCACTCTCGGCCCGAAAGTGCAGGCCGACAGGATGGTGCGCGATTACGCGCAGCAGTACTACGCTCCGGCCGCGGCCGCGTACCGGCGGGCCACCGAGTCGGAGCTGCGCGGTGCGCGCGAGGTCGCGGAGTACCGGAACCGGGTGACGCACGCCTGGTCGCGGGTGCGGGTGCTCCAGGCCGACGCCACCGGCCTGCCCGACGCTCCGGTTCCCGGTGCGCCCCTGTCGCTGACCGCACGCGTGGACCTGGGTGGGCTCGCGCCACAGGACGTGGTGGTGCAGGCGGTGCTGGGCCGGGTCTCGCCCGACGACGAGCTGTTCGACACCACCCTCACCACGATGTCGTCGACCGGCCGGGAGACACCCGAATCCACCGTGGAGGTGTTCACGGTCGAAACCCCGATACCGCTGCCGGGCTCGATCGGCTATACGGTCCGCGTGCTACCCGCCCACGAACTGTTGTCCTCGCACGCGGAGCTGGGTTTGGTCGCGAACGCATGAGTTGCGTCATATGGCTCGGCGCAGGGTGAGCCCGGGTAGTGCCTCGCCGGCGAGTAGAGCGGGCTGGTCGTATCGCGCGCCGGATTCAGACCCGTCGTCGTGGTCGGAATCGGGCGCGCACGAACTTTCGCGTGAGTCTACGGAACCGAGTGCGGCCGGGCGTCACCGGATCGCGGGTTTGCGGTCTGTGATTTCGGCCGTCGCCGATGCGCTACAGGACTACCGGCCCGGCGGGCGCGGGCGCGGTGCGACTTCGGTTCGTAACAAGTTTCCGATACCGTTCCACTGGCGCTGACCTGCGTCTAACCGCACCGGGGTGGGCGGCAACCGCCGGGACGGAGTTTTGCTAGCCGACTGGAGATGCCATGGCCACAGGTCTTCTGACCCGGACTCGCGGACGGGTGGATTCGTTCTTCGGAATCGGGATCCACGGCTCGACCATGCGACGCGAGTTGATGGCGGGGACTGTGACGTTCCTGGCGATGTGCTACGTCCTCGCGGTCAACCCCTCCATCCTCGGCGACCAGGGTGATCTCGGCGCGCAGGGTATCCCCACGCAGGCGGTGTTCACCGCGACCGCGGTGGCGGCGGTGGTGGGGACGCTCGTGATGGGCTTGTGGGCCCGGTATCCGGTCGCGCTTGCCCCCGGGATGGGCTTGAACGCGTTCTTCGCCTATTCGGTGGTGCTCGGCATGGGGATCCCGTGGCAAGTCGCGTTATCCGGCACGCTGCTGTCGGGTGTGATCTTCTTCGTTCTCGCGGTCACCAAGATCCGCGAGAAGATCCTGAACGCGATCCCGTTGCAGTTGAAACTGGCCGTCGCGGCCGGGGTGGGCACCTTCGTGGCGTTTCTGGGACTGAAGAACGCGGGCATCGTGGTGGACAATTCGTCAACCCTGGTCGGGCTCGGTGATTTCACCCAGGGCACCACGGTGCTGGCGTTGTTCGGACTCGTGCTGACCGTCGTCTTCCTCGTCCGCGGCTGGCACGGCGCGGTGCTGTACGGCATCGTGGCGACGGCGGTGATCGGCATGCTCACCGGTCTGGTGGATATCCCCGACGGGGTGGTCTCCATGCCGCAGGGTCTCGATGAGACCTTCGGCCAGGCGGTGGTCCATCTGCCCGACGCGTTCACCGCGCAGATGGCGGTGGTGGTGCTGACCATGTTGTTCGTGGATTTCTTCGATGCGTCCGGCACGCTGATCGGGGTGGCGAACCAGGCGGGCCTGCTGAACGCGAAGGGTGAGTTGCCGCGGGCGTCGAGTGCGCTGTCGGCCGATGCGGTGGGCACGATGGCAGGTGCGGTGATCGGAACCTCCACCACGACAGCCTATGTGGAATCGACGGCCGGTGTCTCGGCCGGCGGCCGGACCGGGCTCACCGCGGTGGTGACCGCCGCCTGGTTCGCGGTGGCCATGTTCTTCTTCCCGATATTCGCGGTGGTGGCGGGTTCGGGTGCGGTAACCGCGGCGGCGCTGATCGTGGTCGGGGTGCTGATGGCGCGTTCGCTCGGCGATATCGACTGGAGCCGTTTGGAGTTCGCGGTCCCGGCGTTCATCACGATCATCATGATGCCGCTGACGTATTCGATCGCCAACGGTCTGGCCATGGGGATGATCTTCTATCCCGTGGTGATGGTGGCGCGGGGCCGGTTCCGGGAAGTGCATCCGGTGATGTGGGTCCTGACGGTGATCTTCCTCGCGTACTTCTTCCTGCTCGCGGAATAGCCCGAAACGTGGCAAGGTTAGGCTAACCTGGCCGCGTTGACCGGAGCTCGCTCGTTTCGTCTCCCCGGCTGGGTAACTGCGACAACGAGGGGTTCCCGTGACTGCCGATACGACGCTCGAACGCGCCGCCACGACCCAGGGCGGGTCGATATCCGGTGATACCGGCCTGCTGATCCTGCGGCTGGTCTTCGGCCTGTTGTTCGCCGCCCACGGCGCGCAGAAGCTGTTCGGATGGTTCGGCGGCGAGGGTCTGGCGGCGAACAACGCGGGGTTCGAGAAAATGGGTTTCGAGCCGGGCAAGATATTCGGAACGCTGGCCGGAGTGAGCGAATTCGCCGGTGGGCTACTGCTCGCGTTGGGTGCGTTCACCCCGCTGGCGGCAGCAATCGTGCTGGGTACCGGAATCGTCATCGTCAACACGGGTTTCGGCAAGGGATTACTCGGCGGCTACGAGATGGGCTTGTTGTTCGCCGTGGTCGCCTTGGCGTTCGCCTTCACCGGTCCCGGGCGGTTTTCGGTGGACTACGGTCGCCCCTGGGCGCGCACCGGTCTGACGTGGGGTGTGCTCTCGGTGGTCACCGCGGTGGTGGCGGCCGGTGCCACGTTGATCGGCAAAGCGGCCCTCTAGCCCGGGCGGATATCGGAGCGGCCGGTGCCGGCCCCGCGGCCGGCGGGCTCCGGCACTGGCAGGCCGAGGCAGCTCCGGTGCCCACGGCAACCGTAACCAGTGCGGCGGCACCGATTGCATCAGCACTCGAGCGGCAAGCCGGTAGAACCGGAGCGGCAAGCCGGCGATCGGTCTCGAAGGCCCTACGGCGTCACTGAACTCGGTGCTACGACTGGACATTCCGGGCGGTCGTGTGGGTGCGGATACAGGTGTCCGCCCGGCTCGGCCGCGCCGCAGACATCAGACCGTTGCGGCGGAGTCCAGACGGTGCAGGGCCTTCAGCACGACTTCCGGGTCGGCGGTCTCCCAGTACGGGGGCAGTGAGGCACGTAGGTAACCGCCGTAGCGTGCGGTGGCGAGGCGCGGGTCGAGGATGGCCACGACGCCGCGATCGTCGACGCTGCGCAGCAGGCGCCCGGTGCCCTGGGCCAGCAGAAGGGCGGCGTGGCTGGCGGCGACGGTGAGAAAGCCGTTGCCGCCGCGGGATTCGACCGCGCGCTGACGGGCCGCCAGCAGCGGATCGTCGGGGCGCGGGAAGGGGATCCGGTCCAGGATCACCAGGCTCAGCGACGGGCCGGGGACATCGACACCCTGCCACAGGGAAAGGGTGCCGAACAGCGAGGTCTCCGGGTCGTCGGCGAATTTGCGCACCAACGCGCCGGTGGAATCCTCACCCTGGCACAGGATCGGTGTCTTCAGCCGGGAACGCAGGGCCTCCGTGGCCGATTTCGCGGCGCGCATGGACGAGAAGAGCCCCAGCGTACGCCCGCCCGCGGCCGAGACCAGCCGTTCGATTTCGTCGAGATAGGCCGGCGGCAGACCGTCACGGCCCGGAGCGGGTAGATGTTTGGCGACGTAGAGGATCCCGGATTTCGCATGGTCGAACGGCGAGCCCACATCCAGCGAGGACCAGCGGACGGTATCGGTATCCGCGGGGGCCTCCGCACCGTTGGCCAGTGCGGGATCGACCTTGCCGCCGGATTCCGGCGGCAGGCCCCAGGTGCGCGCCAGGCCGTCGAACGTACCGCCGATCTGCAGGGTCGCCGAGGTCAGGATGACCGTGGCCGTTCCGAACAACTGGCTGCGCAGCAATCCGCCGACGGCCAGCGGTGCCATATGCAGCGAGCGGCGGGTGACACCGCGGATCTCGTCGGCCGATAACCACACCACATCGCGGCGCGCCGCGGGATCGGGTTCGTCGAACGCGGTGAGGGCGCGGACCGCGCCGTCGTGGATCTCCTCGACCGCGGCCACGGCCATATTCCGGCCGGCGGCGGCTTCCGGATCGGATCCCGGCGCGGCGGAACCCTGCGGGTTGAGCGCGGTGCGTGCGTTCCAGGCGGCATCCCGGATGAGGGCGAGCACCTGGCCGATTCCGTCGGGCAGTGCCTCCCAGCGGTTCGGGCCGAGATCCTCGAGGGCGCCGTGCCAGGCTTCGGCGGCCGCCTCGAGCCGATCGACCTCCTGCTCGTCGATGAGTTTGGCGCAGCGCCGGGCGGCGGCGCTGATGGCCGTCGCGGACAGTTCGGCGGTCGCGACGCCGGTGACCCGGTCGACCAGTTCGTGCGCCTCGTCCACGACCACCACATCGTGTTCCGGCAGCACCTGGATACCGCTGATGGCGTCGATGGCCAGCAGCGCGTGATTGGTGACGACCACGTCGGCCTGCGCGGATTCGGCGCGGGCGCGTTCGGCGAAACAATCCTGACCGAAGGGGCAGCGGGATTTGCCCAGACATTCCCGCGACGAGACACTGACCTGCCGCCAGGCGCGGTCGCTGACCCCGGGGGCGAGTTCGTCGCGGTCGCCGGTCTCGGTATCGGAGGCCCATTCGTTGAGCCGTTTGACCTCGCGACCGAGCCGCGAGACCGCGAAGGCGTCGAACAACTCCGCTTCGGCCGGTTCCTCGGGGATGGCGCTGTTGATCTTGTTCAGGCAGAGATAGTTGTTGCGGCCCTTGAGGATCGCGAATTCCGGTGGCCGCCCGAGTGGTTTCGCCAGGGCCTGCGCCAGCCGGGGTAGATCCCGGTCCACCAGCTGCCGCTGCAGGGCGATGGTGGCGGTGGAGACCACCACCGTGCGCCCGGTGCGGACCGCATGCCGCAGGCTGGGCACCAGGTAGGCCAGGGATTTCCCGGTGCCCGTACCGGCCTGGACCGCGAGATGGCGTTTGGTCTCGATGGCATCGTCCACCGCGGCCACCATGGTCATCTGACCAGGGCGCTCCTTACCGCCGAGTGCGGTTACGGCGGTCGCCAGCAGGGTCGATACGGGCGGGAGTTCGGGCACTCGGGCAGCCTACTGCGCCCCACCGACACCCGTGCGCGGAGTCGCGAACCGTGCGGTCCGCCGAGGTGTCGAGAGGTGGGTGTCGCCCTTCACAGCGATCTTACTCGGCAGTAAGGTCGGGTCATGGCGTGGAAACCCGATCAGATGCCCGACCAGCGCGGGCGTACTTTTGTCGTCACCGGAGCCAACGGCGGCCTCGGTGCCGAGACCACCAAGGTCCTGGCCGGTAAAGGGGCCACCGTGGTGATGGCCTGCCGCAACACCGAGAAGGCCCGCGAGGTCGCCGACAGCATCGGCGGTGATCTCCAGGTCCGCCGGCTGGACCTGGCCGATATGTCCTCGATCCGCGAATTCGCCGAAACCACCGGTGAATTCGATGTGCTGGTCAACAATGCGGGCCTGATGAATGTGCCGTTCTCCCGGACCGTGGACGGTTTCGAAACCCAGTTCGGGGTGAACCACCTCGGGCATTTCGCCCTCACCGGACTGCTGCTGGACCGGATGCGCGACCGGGTGGTGACCCTCGCCAGCATCGCCCACAAACAGACACCCAAACTCTGGATCGACGACCTGAACTACGAGAACCGCCGCTACCAGCGCAACCTCGCCTACGCGCAGGCCAAACTGTCCAACCTGATGTTCGCGCGCGAACTGCAGCGCCGGCTGGCGGCCGCCGGCTCACCGAAACGGTCCTACGGGGTGCATCCCGGGGTATCGGCCACCGAACTGTTCACCCGCACCGAAACCCCGCTCGACCTGGTCAGCAAACCGGTGATCCGGCTGGTCGGGCACGCCCCGGCGAAGGCGGCGCATTCCACCTTGTTCGCGGCGACGATGCCGGATGCCGATCCGCAGACCTATTGGGGGCCGACCCGGTTGTTCCAGTCCCAGGGCCCGGTGGCTGCCTCGCCGTCGACCCGGTTGTCGAGGAACACGGGCCTGTGGCGGCGGTTGTGGGAAGAGTCGGAGCGGATGACCGGGGTCGTCTACGACCTCTGACCGGCGCCGACGGCCGGCCGCGCGACGCGCACCTCACACTACGGCCGGTGTAGTAGACGGGTACCGTGGTAGCCGTGTCCGAAACACCCCGCCGTACCGTGCACCGCCCGGCTCTGATCGTCCTGGCGGTTGTGCTCGCGGTGGCCGCGCTGGCATTGGGCTGGTGGCAGATGGAGCGGTTCTCCTCGGCCAGCGGGACAGCGCAGAACCTCGGCTATGCGATGCAGTGGCCACTGTTCGGCGCATTCGCGCTCTTCGCCTACTTCCGCTTCGTGCGGTTGGAGCAGGAAGCCGGGGCGGAGGATGCCGCCGGCGGCGAAACTGCAGACCAGGCCGCGGACTCGGCGGGCACAACCGGCGCGGCGGGATCGACACCGGCCGGTGCGGAACCGGCCGGCAACGACGGACCGGCACGGCCGGGTCGCCGTCGCACCACCGCTGTCCGGGAACCGCGCGAAATTCCGGCCGGTTTCCTGCCGGAACGGCCGAAAGCCGCCCGCGACGCCGACCCGGTGCTCGCCGAATACAACAGCTACCTCGCCCGGTTGAACGCCGGCGACCAAGCGGGCAGCGAAGCCCGCGATCCCGAGAGGAGCGCCGGTTGACCGCCAGCGAGAAAACCACCGTCGCCGCCGAGCCCGCGCGGCCCGCCGGAGACCGCAAGATCGCGGGTGCGCTGCTGCGCTACCGCGTGCTCGCCTGGGTCACCGGTCTGTGGCTGCTGCTGCTCACCGCCGAGATGATCGCCCAGTATGGGTTCGGCGTGGACACCCCGTCGTGGATCGCGCTGGTGCACGGCTGGGCGTACTTCATCTACCTGATCCTCACCGCCGACCTCGCGGTCAAGGTGCGCTGGCCGATCAAACGCACCATCGGCACCTTGCTCGCGGGCACGATCCCGCTGCTGTCGTTCTTCGTCGAGCACCGCAACACCGTGCAGGTGAAACGCGACTTCGCGGTCTGATCGGGGTACTTGCTCAGCCGGCCAGCCGGGTGAGCGCCGGCAGCAATTCGGCCAGCGCGCGGCCGCGGTGCGAGACCGCATCCTTCTGGGCCGGGGTGAGCTGAGCCGCGCTCAGCTCACCGCCGTCGGGATGGAACAGCGGGTCGTAGCCGAAACCGCCGTCACCCTGCGGTGCGCGGGCGATGGTTCCGGGCCATTCGCCGCGCACCACGGTCTCCGCGCCCTCCGGCAGCACCAGCGCGCACACCGAGACGAAGTACGCGCCGCGGCGATCGTCGGGCACATCGGACAGCTGTGCGAGCAGTAAGGCGTTGTTCGCGGCGTCGTCGCCGTGGCGGCCGGCCCAGCGGGCCGACAGGACGCCCGGCATCCCGTTCAACGCGTCCACCGCGATCCCGGAATCGTCGGCGATACACGGCAACCCGGTCGCCCGGGCGCCGTCGTGTGCCTTGGCCAGCGCGTTCTCCTCGAAGGTCGCCCCGGTTTCCGGAGCCTCCGGGTATTCCGGGACATCGTCGAGCCCGACGATCTCGAGCCCGGCGACACCGGCCTCGTCCAGGATCCGGCGCAGCTCGTTCAGTTTCTTGGCGTTGCGGCTGGCGAGCAGAACGCGACGGGTCATCTACTTCTTCTTCGCCGGTTCCGGCGCTTCGGGCAGCACACCCGGATAGGGCAGCGCCAGCGCTTCCTTCTGCACCGCGAACAGTTGCTCGCAGCCCGCGAGTGCGGAGTCCAGGAGCTTGTCGAGGGTGGAACGCGGGAAGGTCGCGCCTTCGCCGGTGCCCTGGATTTCCACCAGGGTGCCGGTATCGGTGGCGACGACGTTCATATCGACCTCCGCGCGCGAGTCCTCCTCGTACGGCAAGTCCAGCCGGACCCGGCCGTCCACGACTCCGACGCTGACCGCGGCGATCGCGCAGGAGATCGGCTGCGGATCGGCCAGCCCGCCCGCGGCACCGAGGTAGGTGACGGCATCGGCCAGCGCGACATAGGCGCCGGTGATCGCGGCGGTGCGGGTACCGCCGTCGGCCTGCAGGACATCGCAGTCGACGGCGATGGTGTTCTCGCCGATGGCGGCCAGGTCGATACAGGCGCGCAGGGACCGGCCGACCAACCGGCTGATCTCCTGGGTACGTCCGCCGACCTTCCCTTTGACCGATTCCCGGCTGCTACGGGTGTGGGTGGCGGCCGGCAGCATCGCGTACTCGGCGGTGAGCCAGCCCAGCCCGGAATCGCGCCGCCACGGCGGTACGCCCTCGGTGACGCTGGCCGTGCACATCACCCGCGTCTGCCCGAACTCGACCAGCACCGAACCGGCCGGATGCGTGGTGAAACCTCGGGTTATCCGTACCTCGCGGAGCTCGTCGTCCGCCCTGCCATCGGCTCGTCTCGACACGGGCTCAGCGTAGTGGGGTCCCCGTGCCGGTATCCGCCGGGGTCGCAGCGTCGGATCGCCGCGCCGGACCCGGTGAGAATGCTCCTGTATCTGCCCGGTGTGACCGAGCCTGCCCACCGGAACGGGTGGGCACTTCCGTCGTCCCAGGACCGATCGAGCACAGCGACACTACCGGTGCCCAAGGAGACCGAAGCTCCCCACCGAAACGAGCGGACACCCCGGTCGTCCCAGGACCGATCGTCCACAGCAGCGTTACCGCGGCGTGTGGCACAGGGTGCTCCCGGCCCACAGCCGACGTAATCGGCGGTGCCGAGCCCTATCGGACACCCGGCGGCTACACAGGCGTGGAAGCCCCACGCAACCAGCGGCGGCGCCGAGTCTTACGAGGCCCTCGAAGGTTTTGGCCCGTCCCTGCTGTCAGTGCTCGATGGGATGCGGCGCAGCCGCGAGTGTCGAGTGCTGACAGCAGGGACCAAAGGGGGCCAAAACCCCGCGCCGACGAAGTCGGCGCCAAAATTACAGCTCGAAGGTTTCGCCCGGTGTCACGGCGTGCACGGGGCCGGTGAATTCGGCTTTGGCCTCGGCGATGACGTCTTCGCGGGAAGTCCACGGCGGGATATGGGTGAGGAGCAGTTCCCCGACGCCCGCCGCGGCCGCGATCCGGCCGGCTTCGGTGCCCGAAAGATGTATGCCTTCGGGACGATTCGCCGGATCGTGGGTCCAGGAGGCCTCGGCCATGAGAACGTCCGCGCCCTGGGCCAGTTCTTGAACGGCCGAGCAGACGGCGGTATCGCCGGTGTAGACGAAGGTGCGGCCGGCCGCGGTGACGATACGCAGTCCGTAGGACTCCGGCGGATGGAACATACGGCGCGCGGTGAGAGTGTGGCCGGGACCGAACTCGACCGTTTCTCCCTCGGCCCACGGCCGGAAATCGATCACATCGGACCAGTCGTCGCATTCGCCACCGACCTCGGCGGAAGCATTACCGATCCGCAGCGGGGCGTCGGAGGGCCCGCGGACGATGGCCTGCCCGGTGGGCGGTGTCGGATGGTAGCGCCGCCAGACCAGCAGACCCGGCAGATCCAGGCAGTGATCGGCGTGCAGATGAGTGAGGAAGATGTCGACCTCGCCCGGATCGGCGTATCGCTGCAGCGCGCCGAGGATCCCGGGACCGAAATCGATGACCACCGGCGACATATCCGGGCCGGTGAGCAGATAACCCGACGCTGGGGAATCCGGGCCGGACACGCTGCCCGAGCACCCGAGGACCGTGAGGCGCATGCTCCCATGCTGCCACGATGTTTCCCGATTCAAGACTGCATCCCCCGAAAATACTGGCCGCATCCACGGTCACCGGGGTGGGACGGTTGTCCCGGTGCGCAGTTGCCGGCGGTGTCGACGTTCATCAGTGGAGAGTACCCAGCCGGCGATCACTCCACCCATTGCGCCGAAAAGGTGCCCCTGCCAGGAGATTCCGTCTTGACCTGGGAGAACGCCCCACAGTAGGGAGCCGTAGAAGACGAGGACCACCACGCCGAGAACGATCTGGCCGATCCGGCGGGCGAACCAGCCGCGGCAGATGAGGTAGGTGAGCCAGCCGAAGACCAGCGATGACGCGCCGATATGTATGGAGTTCGTGCCACCGGTGAGCCAGGTGCCCAGGCCCGCGACGATCCAGACGATCGCGGTGGCGGCCAGCCCGCGGCCGATACCGGTGGCCAGCGTCAGGAAGCCCAGGATGAGCACCGGCAGCGTATTGCCGATCAGATGATCCCAGCTGCCGTGCAGTAGCGGAGCGAACAGGATGCCGTCCAGGCCGTCGACGACACGCGGTTCGATCCCCGCGGTGCAGTCGAGGCAGTAGTCGATGATCGAATCCACCGATTCGATCAGATACAACAGGACGACGAACGCGGCCATCAGCACCGCGGCCCGCCCCCAGTCCCGGCCGGCGGTGAAACGGGGCCGACCGGCGGGTGCACCGGCGCCGCCACCGGAGGCCGGCCGGAGCCCGGAAATACGATCGGGGTCGAACGAAGCGCCCAGGGGTGCGCCACCGGTCATGACGATCTCCTCCTCGGCGCGACCAGGTCTCCACGCGCCTGATACCGAGGGTACTGGGTCGCCGACCCTGCCCCACGGTGTCGCGTGTGCCGCCCGAGGTATCGAAACGGCGGAGGAAGCCGCACCGCGCGCAGTCCCGCGTATCTCCGACCGACAATGCCATCGGCGGCAAGCTCGGCACCCCCGAGTCACCCACCCTGACTACAGCGGTGCCGCACCCCTCATCACCGCCGTACGAGGCCCACATACCCCGAAACCGGACGCAACCACGGCTGTGCCGAGTCTTACGAGGCCCTTGGAGGTTCACATAACCCCGAAACCAGAGGTAACCAGCGGCGCAGCCGAGTCTTACGAGGCCCTGAAAGGTTTTGGCCCGTCCCTGCTGTCAGTGCTCGATGCGATTGCGGCGAAGCCGCGAGCATCGAGTGCTGACAGCAGGGACCAAGGGGGGCCAAAACCCCGCGCCGCCGGAGGCGGCGCAGAAAACTCAAGCCCAGAGCTGGCCTTCGAGGCGTTCCTCGGCCTCTTCGAGGGTGCCGTCGTAGGCGCCGGTGGACAGATATTTCCAGCCGCCGTCGGCGACGACGAAGGCGATATCTGCTCGTTTACCGGCCGCGACGACTTTGCGGGCCACGCCCAGCGCCGCGTGCAGGATCGCGCCGGTGGAGATACCGGCGAAGATGCCCTCTTCCAGCACCAGCTCACGGGTCCGGCGGACCGCGTCGTACGGACCGACGGAGAACCGGCTGGTGAGTACCGATTCGTCGTACAGCTCCGGGATGAAACCCTCGTCGATATTGCGCAGCCCGTAGACCAGTTCCCCGTACCGGGGTTCGGCGGCGACGATTTCGATACCCGGGACCTTCTCCCGCAGGAACCGCCCGGTACCCATCAGCGTGCCGGTGGTGCCCAGACCGGCCACGAAATGGGTGATCTCCGGTAGATCGGCGAGGATCTCCGGGCCCGTGGTCTCGTAATGGGCGAGCGCGTTCGCGGGGTTGCCGTACTGGTAGAGCATCACCCAGTCGGGGTTCGCCGCGGCGATCTCCTTGGCCTTGGCCACCGCCTGGTTCGAACCGCCGGCGGCGGGCGAATCGATGATCTCGGCGCCGAACATGGTGAGCAGCTGACGCCGCTCCACCGAGGTGTTCTCCGGCATCACACACACCAGGCGGTAGCCCTTGAGTTTCGCCGCCATGGCCAGCGAGATCCCGGTGTTGCCGCTGGTGGGTTCGAGAATGGTGCAGCCGGGGGTGAGCCGGCCGTCGGCTTCGGCCTGTTCGATCATGCGCAGCGCCGGACGGTCCTTGATGGACCCGGTGGGGTTGCGGTCCTCGAGTTTGGCCCACAACCGCACCGGCAACTCACCCTCCCACTGCGGGGAGAGGTTGCGCAGACCGACCAGCGGCGTATTGCCGAGCGTCGCGATCAGGGATTCGTAGCGTGCCACCGGACCGTCAGGCCCCGCCCGCGACGGCCGGCAGGATCGTCACCGTCGCACCCTCGCCCACGGCGGTCTCGAGGCCGCCGGAGAACCGGACATCCTCGTCGTCGACATAGATATTGACGTAGCGGTTCAGCTTGCCCTCGTTGAGCAGGCGCTCGGCCAGACCCGGATGGTTGGCCTCCAGATCCTCGATCACCGCGGCGAGCGTGGACCCCTTGGCCTCGACACGTTTCTCACCCCCGGTGTGGGTGCGCATGATCGTCGGGATGGACACGGTGACCGGCATGAGTGCTCCTCGCTTGTTTTCTTCTCGGAAGTCGGTCGGAAGTTGTGGGGGTCAGGCGGATTCGTAGGCGGCGACGATCCGCACCGGTTCCTCGGTGACCTCGCCGTCGAGGATCCGGTAGCTGCGCAGCTCATGCTGCTCCGGGTCACGGGTCGAGACCAGCACATAGTGCGCGCCGGGCTCGGACGCGTAAGAGATATCGGTGCGGCTCGGGTAGGCCTCGGTGGCGGTATGTGAGTGGTAGATCACCACCGGCTCCTCGTCGGCGTCGTCCATCGCCCGCCACACCTTCAACTGTTCACCGGAATCGAACCGATAGAACGTCGGGGAGCGTTCGGCGTTGATCATCGCCACGAACCGCTCGGGACGATCGGACCCCTCGGGCCCCGCGATGATGCCGCAGGCCTCATCGGGATGGTCGGCGCGGGCATGCGCGACCATCGCATCCACCAGGTCGGCCCTGATCACGAGCACAATCGAACCTCTCCACACATCGTCTCGGCTCTCGCCGACCCATCACAGCCGACAACCGTCGAGGATATTCGGGTATTCCCGTGTTGTTGGCGCCGCCTCCGGCGGCGCGGGGTTTTGGCCCACTAAGTCCCTACTTTCAGCACTCGACACTCGCGGCTGCGCCGCATCGCATCGAGTGCTGAAAGCAGGGACGGGCCAAAACCTTCGAGGGCCTCGTAAGACTCGGCGCGCCTGGGGGTGCGTTCTCGAGGCGCGGTGCGTTGGTCTCGCCGCGTTCTCGAGCGGGCTGCATTCGGCGTTTTCTCGAGGCCTGGGCTGCATTCGGCGTGTTCGGGTGGGCTGGTGCTGCGGTGGGTGCGGTCGGGGGCTGGTGCCGCTGTGGGTGCGGTCGGGGGACTGGTGCCGCTGTGGGTGCGGTCGGGAGGGCTGGTGCTGCTGCTTTGTGTGTGTTCGGGTGGGCTGGTGCTGCTCTGGGTGAGTTCGGGAGGGCTGGTGCTGCTGCTGTGTGGGTGGGGGCGGTTGGGAGGGGCGGTGGTGGTTTCGGCGCGGTCGGATCGAGTGCCGGTGGTTCGGAGCCTGCTGACGGGCGGCCGAGCTAGGTAGATCACCGGGGTTGTCCACGTCGAGCGGCTGGGGGCTCAGCTTCCGAACAGTTCGCTGTAGGTCGGGATACCCGCGACCGGTACTGCCGACCGGATCGCGTCGACCACCGCCCGCTCCACGCAGACTGCGGCGGCGGTGCAGAGCTCGTCGAGCAGCGGGAGGTCGCCGGGGAAGGTCGCCGGAAGGGCCGGGAGGTCCGGTGGTGTTGCGGTGCCGGTGGCCAGGGCGAAGAATGTATCGCCGTCGAGGGGGGAATGCGCGGGGCGCACGGCCCGGGCCAAACCGTCGTGCGCGGTGGTGGCGAGGCGGCGGCAGCCCAGGGTGTCGAGTGGGGCGTCGGTGGCAACGACGCCGATGGTGGTGTTCAGGACGGTGCTCTTGACCGGGAGCGCGTTGGCCGTGGCCAGTTGTTCCGGTGTGGCCGGGCGTAACCCCGCGAACTCCGGGCCGTCGGTGCCGACGCCCCACGGCAGCCCGGTGCGCGGGTCGAAAACCGATCCGACCGGGTTCGCGACCACCAGCGCGCCGACGGTGACCCCGGCGGCGATACCGTCGGTGAAACGGATACTCGCGGTGCCGATACCGCCCTTGAGCGCACCCGCCTGCGCGCCGACTCCCGCGCCGACGCAACCGCGCAGGAAATCGGGTCCGGCCGCGTCCGCGGCGTGGTAGCCGAACTCGGCGGTGGGGCGGGTGGACCAATCGCCGACCGGTAGATCGAAGATCACCGCGCCGGGCACGATCGGCACCACCCGGGTGGGGTCGGCCGGGTCCATCGGGATGCCCTCGCCGTGTTCCTCCAGCCAGCGCATCACACCGTCCGCGGCCGCCAGGCCGTACGCGCTGCCGCCGGTGAGCAGGATCGCGTGCGCCTGCCGCACCGTATTGGCGGGGTCGAGCAGATCGGTTTCCCGGGTGCCGGGGCCGCCGCCGCGCACATCCACCGCGGCGACCGCGCCGCCGGGCGCGCGGACCACCGTGCTGCCGGTGGCGGCGCCGGAGCCGCGGGTGGCGTCGGGGTCGAGGACGTGGTGGTGGCCGACCAGCAGGCCGGCGATATCGGTGAGCGCGTTACGCGGTCCGGGTGCGCCGGTCACGGGGCCATCGCCTGCAGTAGGGAGTCCTGCATCCAGGTGAGCCAGTGATAGACATCCAGATGGGGGGCGCGGGGGTCGTCCGGCGGGAACTGCTCGGGGGTGTCGGCGTCGATTTCCAGGACCACGCCCAGGGCCAGCCGGATATCGGTGAGGGCGGCGAGCCAGGCGTCCGCTTCCTCGGGTGTCAGCGCGACCTTGCCGCCGTCCTCCGGCACGGTGCGCAGGACGACCGCGGCGGCCGCCAGCTTCTCGTCGATGATCTCCGGTTCGTGCAAACCCCGTAGCGCGCTGTTGAGATCGGCGCGATCGGCGTCGGGGGAGCCGGGTTCGGCGCGATGGAAATCGGGGAGCAACCGGGCCAGCCGGGGATCGTCCGGCGGGAGGGTGTTGCCGCTGCGCAGACCGGTGAGGGCGGCGAGTTCGTCCTCGGGGGCCGACGATGCGCGCTCACCCAGCAGACCGGAGACCGCGCCGACCAGCGAGCGCAGCACGCTCGCTTCGCGCGCGTCCAGCTCCGACCGCAGCTTGAGACCGCTCAATGAGTTCTTCCGGCTCCATTTACGCACGTCGCTACGGTAACCGTCCGATCAGTCGTCTCGTTGCATGGTCGCCCACAGGCCGGCCGCGTGCAGCCGGCGGACATCCTGTTCCATTTTGTCCCGCGAACCGGACGATACGACGGCTTTACCCTCGTTGTGCACTTTGAGCATCAGCTCGGTCGCCTTGGCTTTGCTGTAGCCGAACAGCTTCTGGAAGATGTAGGCGACGTAGTGCATCAGGTTGACCGGATCGTCCCACACCACGGTGACCCAGGGGCGGTCCTCGGCCTCCAGGATCTCGGTGGCCTCCACGGCCTCGGGGGTCGCCTGTGCCGCCGACAACGTAGCGCCGGCGGCGCCTACGCGGACCTCGATCGTCCGGGAGCGGGGTGCTGTGTTGCACAAGGCCATGAAACCAAGGGTACGACGCGCGGAGTAATTCACAACACCCGGAGCAGGAACAATACGGCTGCCTCTGGCCTTACCGGAGTCCGCGCGCAGCCCGGGCGGCACGGCCGGGAAAGCGGTGCCGGATTGCCCGTCGTCCCGGGCGTGGCGGGTGGTTCACCCGAACGGTGGCCGGGCCTGTTTACAGTGACAACCGTGGACCCGCGCGATACCGCCGCCAGCACCGCACTGCTGACCGACCAATACGAGCTCACGATGCTGGCGGCCGCGCTGGCCGACGGTTCCGCGGCGCGGCGCTGCACCTTCGAGGTGTTCGCCCGGCGTTTGCCACACGGTCGCCGGTACGGTGTGGTGGCCGGGACCGGCCGTCTCCTCGACGCCCTGACCCGCTTCCGGTTCGGCGAAGCGGAGCTGGAGGTCGCCGCCGGGTTCCTGGATACCAAGACCATCGATTGGTTGCGGGATTACCGCTTCACCGGCGATATCGACGGCTACCGCGAGGGTGAACTGTATTTCCCGGGATCGCCGATCCTGTCGGTGACCGGGACCTTCGCCGAATGCGTGGTACTGGAGACCCTGGTGTTGTCGGTCCTCAACCACGACAGCGCGGTCGCGTCCGCGGCCGCCCGGATGGTGAGTGCCGCGGCCGGGCGCCGCATGATCGAGATGGGGTCGCGCCGCACACACGAACTGGCGGCACCGGCCAGTGCGCGCGCGGCTTATCTGGCCGGTTTCCACGCGACCTCGAATCTGGAGGCCGTACGCCGCTACGGAGTGCCGGGCGCCGGTACCAGTGCGCACGCGTTCACTCTGGTGCACAGCGGACCCGACGGGGAACACGAGGTGGCGGCGTTCCGCAGCCAGGTGGCGGCGTTCGGCCCGGGAACGACACTGCTGGTCGACACCTTCGACATCACCCGCGGTGTCGACCTCGCGGTGCAGGTGGCCGGACCGGAACTGGGGGCGGTGCGCATCGATTCCGGTGATCTGGGCGTGCTGGCCCGGCAGGTCCGGCAGCAACTGGACGGACTGGGGGCGGTGAACACCCGCATCGTGGTCTCCGGCGACCTGGACGAATACGCGATCGCGGCCCTGCGCGCCGAACCCGTCGATGCCTATGGGGTCGGTACGCAGCTGGTCATCGGTTCGGGTGCCCCGACGGCGGGCATGGTGTACAAGCTGGTCGAGGTCGAGGGTTTACCGGTGGCCAAGAGGTCCAGCCACAAGGAGTCGCGGGGCGGGGCGAAACGAGCGGTGCGCCTGGCCCGGTCCACCGGGACGATTGTCGAGGAGATCGTGTATCCGGCGGCCGGCCGATACCCGGACCCGGGCGACCTCGAGGTGCGCGAGCTGCCGGTCCCGCTGGTCCGCGGTGGTGAACTGCTCGACCGGCCGCCGCTCACCGAATCCCGTGAGCTCGTGGCGCGCGGCCTGGTGAGCCTGCCCTGGGAGGGCATCAAACTGTCCGGCGGTGACCCGGCGGTCTCCACCACTTTTGTGGCCTGACCGGCCGGGTCGGGGGAAAATGGGGGTATGGAACGCGCGCTGATCGTGGTGGATGTGCAGAACGATTTCTGTGAGGGCGGTTCGCTGGCCGTCGCCGGGGGCGCCCGGGTAGCCGGGCTGATCAGCGAATATCTGCGCGACGCCGAGTACGACGCGGTGGTGGCGACCCGGGATTTCCATATCGATCCTGGTGGCCACTTCTCCGCGACCCCGGACTATGTCGACAGCTGGCCGCCGCATTGCCGGGTCGGTACTCCGGGCGCGGAGTTCCATCCCGAATTCGACACCGCCACGGTGCAGGAGATCTTCTCGAAGGGTGAGTACTCGGCCGCCTACTCGGGTTTCGAAGGCGCCGCGTCCGACGGCACGCCCCTCGCCGTCTGGTTGCGCACCCGGGGGATCACCTCGGTGGATATCGTCGGTATCGCCACCGACCACTGTGTCCGGGCCACCGCCCTGGACGCGGCCGGAGCCGGGTTCAGCACCCGTGTCCTGCTCGGCCTGACCGCGGGCGTCGCACCGGCGACGGTGGAATCGGCCCTGCACCAGCTCGATCGGGCCGGGGTCGAGCTCGCGGGTACGGTGGGCGGCGCGTGAATCCGCGTTCGGCGCGATCACGCCTGTCGGTGTGCCGGGGCACAATCCGTCCATGACTGCTTCCGGGGATGACGCACGCGCTTATGCTCTTTCGCTGCCGGGGACGTGCGAGGAGTTCGCCTGGGGGATGCCGATCTTCCGGGTCGAGCGCCGGTTGTTCCTCACCCTGCCCGAAGACGAGACGTCGATGGCTGTGCGCTGCCCGATCGTCGACCGCGACGAGTTGGTGGTCGCCGAACCCGCCAAGTTCTGGATCGCGGGGCACGAAGCGGGGAATGCGTGGGTCCGGGTGCGGCTGTCCGCCCTCGACGACCACGATGAGCTGCGGGCAATAGTCCGCGATTCGTGGCGTCAGGCCGCCCCACCTGATCTACTCGATCGCGTCTGATCCGGCCTACGGGTCGCCAGTGCGCGAGTGTGCTCGTTGCCCGGTTCCTGAAGTCGCTGTTGCCAGTGCCGGGACCCGCGGTCGATCGTCACTGTGTATGTCCAGGTGAGAATGGCAGGCATGTCAGGCGTCATGAGGGCCATGTGGGCTGCGGCCGACAGACTGTTGAAGACACTTCCCGACGAGGCCCGGTACTTCGCCGGCCACTTGGAAAGTACGGGGAAAAGCCTGAACAAGTCCGCGGATATCTTCGAGGCGGCCGAGTGGAAGCAGCTCGTTGCCGACGGAAAATTCAAGGAAAGAACACAGGCCCGGCTGGCCGACGGTGCAGACGAGAATCGGCCGCATTGGTTGCTGTCGGAGGGCGACAACGCAGTTGTGTTCACAGTGCATTACAAGAAGCACAATCTTCCACAATCAGGCGGTTTGTTGAAGGAATTCAACAAGTGGCTCGCGAGGACCGAAGGCAAGGATCGCGTCGTTCGCCACGAAGGTCGCCGGCCGCCGGAAGCGACGAATGTCAAAGAGGCTTTCAGGTCTGAGCGAGGCGAGATCGCGGCCCTCATCCACATCGCCGACAAGAAAGGCGTCGAGTCCACGCCGACGGAGGAGGACGAAGGTTTTCAGTTCTCCGAGCTCCTGAAAAACCATCGACCGGAACATGTTCTCGGATATTACGTGCTGCGCCAGATGCCGCAGGGGTTGGCCGCTAAGAGGAATGACCCCAGTTTCGACATGGCGGCCTATCTGGATCAGACACTCGACAGGTTCGCGCCCTACCTGCCCGAGGGGCTCGATGCCCGGCAGACGTTCAACGACTTGATGGCCCGCGAGTACGCCCACACCGGCTTCGCAGGGGTTTTCCGCATCGAGGATGAGGGCTGGCTGATGCGCGAAACGAACGACCCCGGTGTGACCGGGAAGGCCGAGACCCCGGTGCAGAAAGTTGCCCTGGAATGCAACGAGCGACGGGACGCGCACTTCGTGAAGGAGTTTCAGCGGGATGTGGATGCGGGTAAGGCGGTGTTCGGGCAGTTCGGCGTGATCCACGTGAGCGGGATCGCCCCGAACATAGACGCATTGGCCAACGGTTCGATGAAGGCGGTCTACAAGCCGTGATCCATCCGGGCAGGCTGTCCTGTGCCCGGAGTGACGGCAGTGTCGATTCAGGGCGTCAGCAGCAACCACTACAGGGCTGAGGAAGTCTTCTTGCGGGCGGGTACTCGTATACGTATATTCGTAGGCGAGTAAGGAGGTCGCGATGGCGAAGAAGCGCACGGTGAACAACCTGCTGGCGCTGGCCGTACTCGCGGTCATGCAGGACGAGGCCATGCACCGGTACCAGATCGCGGCACGGCTGCGTGAGTACGGCAAAGACCAGGACATGGACATCAAATGGGGGTCGCTGTACACGGTGGTGCAGAACCTGGCGAAGGCCGGGTTTCTCGAGGTGGTGGGCAGTGAGCGTGCCGGGTCCCGGCCCGAGCGGGTGATCTACCGGATCACCGACTCCGGCCGGACCGAACTCGTGGACTGGACTCGGGAACTGATCGCCGAACCGGAGCCCGAACGCGGCCGCTATATCGCCGGCCTGTCGATCCTTGCCGTGCTGCCGCCCGACGAGGTGGCGGAATTACTGGGCCGCCGGCTCGCGGTGCTGGAGGAGCAGATCGCGCAGGTGCAGAAGGACCTCGCCGACCTCTCCACGAAACTACCGCGGCTGTTTCTCATCGAAACGGAGTACGGGCTCGCCGTACTGGAGGCCGAGGCCGAATGGACCCGCGCCCTGCGCGCCGAACTTCTCGAAGGAACCTTCCCCGGCCAGGCGGAATGGCAGTCATGGCACGGCCGCGGCGGTGTGGATACCGCGCGTGCCCGCGAATACGTGGAAGGAGCTGATACCACCCACTGATTCATCACACCGGCCCGATGGTGGTGCGCCAACACCACCATCGGGACCGGATCACCGTCTCGGACCGTGCCCGCGCAACGCACACCCGGCCGCGAGTTTGGCAGAACACAGGATAACCGGGAGGCGGGGCGCAGGTCGGTTCGGTGACGAGTACCAGTTCGGGCGCGCGGTTCCCCGCACACCGGTGCGGACCGGCGGCCCGCGCGGCGCCGCCACCGGCGGCGTCGCCCACTCTGCATCTCTCGAGGAGTACTCCTGTGTCCAGAACAGAAACCGCGCTGGTGATCGGCGGTGGAATCGCGGGGCCGGTGGTGGCCACCGCGCTGCGCAAGGCGGGTATCGACGCCCGCGTCTACGAGGCCTATCCGGGGCCCGCTTTCACGATCGGCAGCGGGCTGGCCTTGGCACCCAACGGTGTGGCCGCGCTGGATGTGATCGATGCGGGCGACGCGGTCCGCGATATCGCCGTGCCGGTGCCCCGTATGTGCCTGTCGGTCGGCGGCAAACTGCTGCCCGCGCCCAGCCTCCCGGACCAGCCGCCGTTGCAGTTGGTCGATCGCGGGGAACTGCATCGAGTACTGCACGACCGGGCCGTAGCGGCCGGCGTTCCGGTCGAATACGGCAAACGCCTGGTGGCGGCCGACCATACCGCGAGCGGTGTCACCGCACGATTCGCCGACGGAAGTACCGCCACTGCCGATGTACTCGTCGGTGCCGACGGAATCCGGTCCACCGTGCGCCGCCTGATCGACCCGGCCGCTCCGGGCCCGGATTTCACCGGGATGCTCGGTTTCGGCGCCACAGTCGAATGCGATATCGCGACCCCGGACGAAACGATCGTCTTCGCCTACGGGAAACGCGCCTACTACCTGTATTGGCCGCTCGGCGACGGCCGCATCGGCTGGGGCGCGAATCTTCCCAGCGCGGAATATCTTTCGCTGACCGAAGCCCGCGACACCCCACCGGAGCGCTGGCTGGAGATCCTGCGCGACACCTACAGCGCAGACCACCCGGGCGGCCCGCTCGCCCGGGCGACCACTCCGGACCAACTGGAGGTCACCGGCGCACTGCACATCATGCCGCCCGTGCCGCACTGGTACCGCGACCGTATGGTGCTGATCGGCGATGCGGTGCACGCTCCGTCCAACAGTTCCGGGCAAGGTGCTTCGCTGGCGATCGAGAGCGCGATCCAGCTGGCCCGCTGCCTGCGTGATCTCCCCGATCTCGAAACGGCTTTCGCGACCTACGAGCGGTTACGCCGCTCCCGGGTGGAAGGCGTGGCGGCGCGCGCCGCCAAAATCAACCACAGCAAGACCCCGGGACCTGTCGCCCGCAAGATGATGCAGCTGATCATGCCGATCATGGCCCGGACGATGAACCCGGAGAAACTGGCCGGCACCGAACAGCGCTACCGCATCGAGTGGGAGGACAAGGTCGTCGCCTGACGCCCTCTGGGCCCGACGCGCGGGCATGCCGACCTCAGCACTCGAAGGGGACCGTACTGCCCGCGGCGTCGCGGGTTCCGGTCACCTGTGCGATCGCGTCCGCCAATTCGGCGCAGGACTTCCAGGTGCGCGGGGTGGTGTCATCGAGATTGCCGATCGTGTACCACTGCTCGGTTTCCCGGTAGCGGACCAGACCGTAACCGTCGGGGTCGAGGGTGATATCCAGGGCACCGGAGATCGTCCCGGCTTCCCGGGTCATGACCGATGTCTTATTCGGCAACTCGATGACTTCGGCTATTTGAACTCACCTCGTTTTATACAGTCGTCCACGGCGGTCCGCAGTGCGGTCTGCTCGTCCTTATCGACGCTCAGTCCGTACTTTAGCTTGACCTGCACGTACTGGGAGATATATCCGCACCGGAAACTTCCCGGCGGCAGATAGTCGGCCGGGTCCTGATCGCCTTTGGAGCGGTTCGCGGAGGGATCGGAGGCGATGAGATTCTGGGCATCGTTGGCGATGCGGCGCCGGGTGTCGGTGTCGAGGCTCTTGGCGCCGGAGCGCCAGGCTTCGGCGAGCGGGACGATATGTTCGGCGTCGACACCCGACGATTCGGTGATGAACTTGTACGGCTTCAGTTTCCCGGTTTTGGTGTCCATGACACCGTAGGTGTCCTGCCAGCCGCCGCCCTTGCCGATTGTCAGATCGCAGGTCTTCGGGTCGAGGGTCACCTCGCCGGAGGCATCGCGCAGCATCATCACCTCGCGGGTGGTGCATTTGCTGTACTGGGCGAATTCGGGGCCGAAACCGTGTTCGGCGGCGTTGTCGTCCCAGTGCGGGAACTTCTCCCGGCTGTAGCCGGTCATGGCGACTTCGGTCTTGACGGGGAGGCGGTCCAGTGCGGACTGTACGTCGGCGGCCGTGGCGCTCGGGGCGTCCGCGGCGTCGGCGGCGGGATCGGTTGTGCTGCTGCGTCCTTCGAGGAAGTAGCCGCCGGCCAGGACGATCACGATCAGGATCGGTACCGCGACGGCCGCGAATTTGCGTACCGGAGCGGGTAGTGCGGAAAGCAGCGAATTCACCGCGCCACCTCCGCGAATCGGGCGCCGATGGGCGATACGCCCGATTGCTCATATGTTGTGGGCTTCAACGAAATTCCTTGCCGAGGTGCCGGGATGTGCCGAGCGTCAAGCTACCGTCTCGTCCAGCTAACCCGAAGCTAATCTCCGGTGTGAGATTCGGCATAGTGTCCACGGCACCACCTCCGAGTCGCCGTGCCGGCGCCGACTCGGAGGTGGGCCTGCCACGAACGAGGGCTTGCGTCCCCGGTGCGATTCGCGGCCCGGTTGTCCGGACCGGGTACCGCGCCGACGCCCGCGGGGCTTGATGAGGGGGAGTCCCGTGGTCGCCTGTGCACCGGATGTGCTCGTCGTGACGTCTGTGGGCCGGAAGGTTTCCGGCGGTTTTGTGGTGTGGTGAACAATTCACCGAAGGCTGGTGTGTACCGGCCGGCGGTTCGTGAAAAGCATAGGGAATTCCCAAGTTTGGGAGCCAACCGGGGGTGGGTTAACGCTCGTTTCAGCTCGCGGCCTCGTCGTCGGGGACGATCTGGGCGGTCGGTGGAATGCCGGTATCGAGGAAATGGATCAATCGTGCTATCCGGTCGGTGTGTTCCAGGCTGCCCGCGAGCCGGTGCCCGACCAGCGCGAGCGCGATGGCGGTATCGGTGGTATCGCCGGTGTCCGAAAGTGCGGTGTGCAGCTGCTGGTTCAGGGCCCGCATGGCCGCCGGCGCGTCCTCGTCGGCGGCGCTGTAGCGGCCGGTGGTCACCGCGCGTTCGGCCCGTTCGGTGGCCGCGGCGGCGAGTTCGGCCATGGCGCCGAGTGGGTCGAGGACCGGTGCGGCGGCGACCGGTTCGGGATGGCTCAGATAGACCTGGTCGGCAACCCCGCTGAACAGATGGCCGATCCGGGACAGTTCACCGGCGATCTGGATGGCGGTGACAACGTGGCGCAGATCGCGCGCCACCGGTGCCTGGAGCGCCAGCAGGACGACGGTGCGGGCTTCGCAGGCGCTGTACATGGTCTGTAGTCGTTCGTCGAGGGCGAAGACCTCGTAGGTCGCGGTGAGATCGGCCCCGACGAGGGCGTCGGTCATCCGTCCGGCCGCCTCGTGGGTGATGCGGCACATCTGTGTCAGATCCGCGGTCAACGCGACGAGCTCGTTGGTGAACTGAGTTCGCACGGGGGAATTGTCGCCCATGGCGTGCGTATCGGTCGAATATTCCGCCCAATCGGCCTCCGAGGCCGCCCGGGTGCGGTTGTGTGGCGAATCGCCGGCGCGCGTGATCGCCCGAGTTTGCAGGCTGTAAATTTTGGTAGAACCTGTTCTCATTTACTTCCCGGCACCGAGTGGCGCGACGCACAATCGATTACCTGCCATGCGAAACGGCAATTTTCCGTGGTCACTGTCACACTGCCGCAAATTTGTTTGTCACCTCCCGTAACGATTAGCTTGCTCTCCATTGGCATCGATGCCGGACCGGAGAGATTGAACGCATGAACTTCACAACCTTGCGTGCCCTCGTGGCGGTATACGGATCTCGGCGATGACTCCCGAGAGCCCTACCGCGGCGATTGATACGGACCGGCCTTCCGGCTCCACCGGGCCGCAACCCACCCGCCGCACCGAAACCGCGCGGGAAATCGTCGGCAAGAATTTCTCGGGCACCATCGTGTCCTCGGTGCGGACCTTCGGCCGGGGCGTCGGAATGGCCCGGGAATCTGTCGGCGGTGCGGTCTCGGATCTGGCCCGCGGCCGCTTCCAATGGCAGGAAATGCTGGTGCAGGCGTGGCGGCTGGTGACGGTCACCGCGTTCCCGGCCATCCTGATGGCGGTGCCGTTCGGCGTGATCGTTTCGGTGCAGGTCGGCAATCTGATCCACAATCTCGGCGCCGATTCGCTGATCGGTGCCACCGGCGGCCTCGGGGTGATCAAACAGGGCGCGCCTCTGGCCACCGGCTTCCTGCTCGGTGGTGCCGGGGCCGCGGCGATCGCGGCCGACCTCGGTGCCCGCACGATCCGCGAGGAGATCGACGCCCTGAACACCATGGGGATCAGCCCGGTGCACCGGCTGGTGATCCCGCGCATGGTGGCGATGCTGCTGGTCGCGCCGCTGCTGAACATTCTGGTGATCTTCGTCGGCATCGTGGCCGGCTATCTCGTGGCGATCGGTGGGCAGGGGGTCACGCCCGGCTCGTACTGGGCCGCGTTCGGCTCGTTCACCACCGCCGCCGATGTATGGGTTTCACTGCTCAAGGCGGTGATCTTCGGCTTCCTCGTGGTGATCATCGCCTGCCAGCGCGGGCTGGAAGCCAAGGGCGGCCCGCGCGGGGTCGCCGACGCCGTGAACGCCGCGGTGGTGCTCTCGATCGTCGCGATCGTCATCGTCAACCTGGTCATGACCCAGGTGACCACCATGTTCCTACCCACCAGGCTGGCGTGATGGCGGCGACCTCGTACGCCCCGAAGGGCCTCGGATTCCTGGCGCGCTACTTCCGCCGCGGCAGCCGGATCCTGAGCGCGGTGGATTCGCTGGGATTCGCCGTCGTGTTCTGCTGGCAGGTGCTGTCGTCGATTCCGCTGGCCCTGCGCCGCTACCGCGGCGAAACGTTGCGGATCATCACGAATATGACGTGGGGGCGCGGTTCGGTCATCGTCGGCGGCGGAACCGTCCCCATGATGATCGTGCTCGGAATCGTGATCGGCGCGTCGATCGGGGTGGAATCTTTCGCCACCCTGGACATGCTCGGGATGGGGCCGGTCACCGGGATCGTATCCGCCTTCGCGACCACGCGGGAGCTGGCGCCGATCGCGGCCGCGGTGGGTTTCGCCGCGCAGGCCGGCTGCCGGATCACCGCGGAAATCGGGTCCATGCGGATCTCCGAGGAGATCGACGCCATCGAGGCGCTGGGCCTGCGGTCGGTGCCGTTCGTGGTGACCACCCGGGTGATCGCCGGCGCCATCGCCATCGTGCCGACCTTCCTGATCGCGCTGATCGGCTCCTACTTCGCCTGCCGCGGCCTGATCACCCTGGTACACGGCCAGTCCGCCGGCGTCTACGACCACTACTTCTTCCAGTTCATCGCGGGATTCGACATCATCGCGGCCACGGTGAAGGTCGCGGTATTCGGCATCGTGGTGATCTGCGTGCACAGCTATTACGGATTCTTCGCCACCGGCGGACCCGAAGGTGTCGGTATCGCCTCGGGCCGGGCGGTACGAGCCAGTTTCGTCGCCATCATCGCCCTCGACATGGTCCTGACGATCGTGCTGTGGGGATTCAACTCGGCGATCAGCTTCACGGGATAGGGACAGATGCCGAAGTACGGAATGCCCGGGGTCGCCGCCGGTCCGCGTAGTGCGCGGCGGGTCGGCGTACTGGTCGTCGCGGTGGTCGTGGTCGTCACGCTGGCGGGCTACGGCTACCGGGCGATCACCTCGGACGACGGGCTGCGGGTCGCGTTGCGCACCGAGCAGATCGGCGACGGTGTGGTCGCCGGAACGCTGGTGCGGGTGGACGGCGTGCAGGTCGGGGAGGTCACCGATATCGCGCCGGCGGGTCGCGGCACCCAGCAGATCAGCCTTTCCCTCGACGAGAACCGGTTGCACGGGATCGACGACAGCATGGTGGTGGACTACGCGCCCGCCAACCTCTTCGGTATCAGCGAAATCGAACTGCGGCCCGGCGCCGGTGGTATGCCGCTGCGTTCCGGTGCGGTGGTGGATCTGACGGGCCGCCGCGCCGCCGATGTGTACGACGCGACCATGGGCGCGTTGCTGCGCAGCATGTCGCAGACCAGCGGCACCGTGTTCACCGCCGATATGGCGCGGGTCATTTCCCAGGCCGCCGCGGACGTCAAGGCGTTCACCCCGCTGGCCGAGGCGCTGATCACGGCCGGGCGGGTGATCGCCGAACACCAGTCGATGCCGGCGAACGAACTGGTGGGGCAGCTGGGCCCGGCGTTCCAGGGCGGCGGGCAGTTCGCCGGCGCCACCATCGAGGTACTAGACCAGATCGTGGATATCGATGTGCTGCGCACGAACCGGCCCGATTTCGATGCCGGGGTGAAGGCGCTGACCGGCGATATCCTGCCCGCCCTGACCGGCACGATGAACAGCGCGAGCCAACTGTCCGGATACACCGATATGCTCGCCCCCACCCTGAACCTGCTGGCCTTGGCCGTACCGGACCCGCAGCAGTCGGCCGCCGATCTGCGCACCCTGCTCACCCGGCTGGGGGTCGCGTTCAAGGAGGGGCCTGACGGGCCGGTACTCGACCTCGAGGTCGAAGTGGACGGAGCCGCGGGAGGACAGCGATGACCGCGCGAGGCGCCGCCTGGCGGCTGGCCCTGTTCGCCGGCGTGATGGCATTGGTGCTGGCCCTGGTGATCGGTGCCATCAAACGGCCGGTGGACGGCGAAACCGACACCCATCACGCGCTGTTCACCGACGCCAACGGTTTGAAAACCGGTGACGATGTGCGGATGTTCGGTGTGCAGGTCGGCAAGGTCGAGGCCGTCACCCTCGACGGCGACCGGGCGAAGGTCCGGCTCACCGTCACCACCGACACCCCCGTCTACGACAACAGCATCCTGGCCATCCGCTACCAAAATCTCACCGGCCAGCGCTATATCGATCTGCAGCAGCAGCCGAACCCGGGGGTCCGGCTCGCCGACGGTACGGATATCGGGCCGCAGCAGACCATTCCGTCGTTCGATGTGACCAGCCTGTTCAACGGCCTGCAACCGGTTCTGAAAACACTGTCGCCGGAGGCGCTCAACCAGTTCACCGAGAGCATGCTCGCGGTGATCGAGGGCGACGGCGCGGGTATCGGCCCGGCGCTCGACGCCATCGGCACGCTCAGCGAATACGTCGAAGACCGCCAGCATGTCATCGGGACCCTGGTGCGCAATATGTCCGACCTGGCCGAACGGGTGGGCGGCCGGCTGTACCACCTGGTGCCGCTGCTGGCCCGGCTCACCGATATCTTCGAGGCGTTGCAGCGCAATGTCGGGGGCCTCGCGGATTTCGCGATGAGCGCGCCGTCGGTGCTGGAACCGGTGGATCGCCTGCTGGCCGCGGTGGGCCTGAGCCCGGAGATGGGCCCCGATATCGATGCGATGATCCGCAACCTGTTCCCGGATCCGCAGCAGGCTCTCGACACATTCGGCCGGATGCCAGGTTTGCTGGCCGCGGTGGATACCGCGTTCCCCCGGACCCCGTCCGGTTTCCGGCCGGACTGCAGTAAGGGCGAAGCCGAGGTACCGGCCCCGGTGCGGGTCCTGATCGGCGGGCAGCAGGTGGCGATATGCAACGGATGAATATCACCCGGCTGAAATCGGCTCTGGGCCGCTGGTTCGACCGGGACCAGCCGATCACCGACGAACCCACGAAACTGCGTAAGCAACTTCGGTTGGGTATCGCCGGACTCTGCGCGGTGGCAGTGCTGGGTGTGGCGGTCGGCGCGTTGTATGTGATCCCCCTGGGCAAGAAGACCTACACCGCCGAACTCAGCGAGGCGCAGTCGGTGAAGGCCGGTGACGATATCCGGTTGGCCGGGGTCCCGGTGGGGGAGGTGGAATCCCTCGAACTGGAACCGGATCGGGTGCTGATGCGGTTCACCGTGGATCGCGATGTTTTCGTCGGTGACCGGAGTTCGCTGGATATCCGCATGCTCACGCTGGTCGGCGGCCACTATGTCGCGCTGTTCCCGGCAGGAGACAAGCCGTTGGGCGACAACCCGATTCCCGCCGACCGCGTCCGGCTGCCCTACAGCCTGATGGAAACCTTCCAGGACGCCACGGCCCCACTGCGGGAAACCGACGGTGACACGCTGCGCAACAACCTCGCCGCACTCGACACCTCCATCGAAGGCGCACCGGAAACACTGCGCAGTGTGCTGGATACCGTCGGCAGCTATCTCGACGCCATCGAACGCCAGCGCACCCAGGTGTCGAACGCCATCGCGACCGCCGACGAATACGTGACCATGTACGACGGCGCGAAAACCGATCTGGGCCGGTTGATGGACAACGTCAATCTCATGGAGACGGTGCTGCTGGACAAACGCGCAGAACTGCGTGAGGCGTTGGGCCTGCTCAGCTCGGTGGTGCAGCGGGTGACAGCTCTGGCCCCGAGCTGGGATCAGACATTGAAGCCGAAGGTGCAGCAGCTGGCCGACGCCCTGCCGCGGCTGCAGGAGTACGGCGACCAGCTGGAACCCATGATCGCCTCGGCGCAGAGCCTCAGCGCGAAACTGCGCGAACTGGTCGGGCCCGAGGGCGGTGTGCAGGTCGATCAGTCGGGGACCACGGTGACCGCGCCCGGCCTCGATCCCGGTGCCGTCGTCTGCGTCCCGCTTCCCGGGAAGGTGTGCTGATGCTGAAACGGATGCTCGCCTCACCGGCCCTGATGTCGATCGCGGGAGCGGTGGCCCTGGTGCTGCTGGTGTCCGCCGGTTATGTGATCGCGTTCGAACCGTTCAAGCAGACACGCGCCTACTGCGCGATCATGCCCGACAGTATCGGCCTCTACCAGGGCAATCAGGTGTCGATGCGGGGTATCACGGTCGGTTCGGTGACCCGGATCGCCCCGGCGGGCGCGAAGGTGCGCGTCGACTTCGAGGTCGACGCCGACCATCCCGTATACGCCGGCGCCGGTGCCACCACGGTGTCCGACACCGTGGTCGCCGACCGGGAACTGGCGGTGCTGCCGGGGGCGAACACCGCCGACGAGCACGATCCGGGGCAGTGCCTCACCAACACTCTGACGCCGAAGAGTCTCACCCAGACGGTGACCGCGCTGGCCCAGCTGTCCGATCAGATCGGCGGCACCGAGGACCGGCCGAATGCGCTGGCGGGCGGACTGGACGCAGTGGATTCGGCCTCGGCCGGCACCGGCCCGCAGATCAACGAGCTGATCAACCAGCTGGGCCGGGTCATGGAATCCCCGGACGCCGATATCGCCCATCTGGCCGGTATTTTCGACGCCTACGCCTCGGTGTCGAACAAGGTCGCCGACCACTGGGGGGATTTGAAACTGATGCTCACCCGGTTGGGGCCGACGCTCGAGATGTCGCATGCCGAGCTGCTCACGCCGGGGATCGAGCTGTTCGACGGGCTACGCGAAATCCTGCCGATGCTCAACGATCTCTCGGTGATCCTGGCGGATCCGCTGATGGCCGGCCTGGACAACCTGGTGCCGTTGGTGAAACTGCTGCGCGCCAATGTAAGTTCGCTCAGCGAAATCGTCGCCACCACACCGGTGCTGACCTCGGCGCTGCGCACGGTCACCGATCCGGCGACCGGTGCGCCCGGTCTCACGTACGCACCGCCGCGGGTCGCGATACCGCAGGAGCATGCGGAACAGGTGTGTGCCGCGGTGAACGCGCTCTCACCCGGCCGCTGCGCCGGTGCGGCGAACGGCATGGTGGATCTGGATCTGGTGCGGCTGGTACTGGGATCGGCGGGTGCGCGATGACACGGCGAATATCCTTCGATACGACGAAGCGGATCACGTTCGACCGCACCCGGTTGCGGCGTGGGCTGGCGGCCTGCGGGCTTGCCGCGACCCTGGCTGTCTCCGGATGCGCATTCGATCCCTCTGATATCCCGGTCCCCGGTGCCACCGTCACCGGCGGGAGTTATCCGCTGCGGATCGAATTCGCCAATGTCTTGAACCTGCCCGCGCGGGCGAAGGTCATCGCCAACGGTGCGGAGATCGGCAACGTCGAAAATGTCGAGGTCGTCCCCGGCGACGCCACCACCACCGGCTATGTGGTGGTGGATATCGAGATCGACGACGAGGTCGAACTACCGGCCACCACCATCGCGGAGCTGCGGCAGAACACCGTGCTCGGCGATATCCACGTCGCGCTGACCACCCCGCCCGACGGCTACGACACCCTGCTGCACCCCGGTGACACCATCACCCGCGACCGCACGAAACCACCGGTCCAGCTCGAGGACACGATGGCGGCGATCGCTTTCTTCGTCAACAGCGGAGCGGTCGGGGATCTGCAGGACATCGTCAACCGGCTCAATTCGGTACTGCCACAGGACCCGGCGAAAACCCAGCAGATCGCGCAGGTGCTGGCCACGGACGCGGTGGACCTGGCCGCACATCTGGACCAGGTGGATCTCCTGCTCAACGGTGTGGCCGAGAACGCGGAGGTCATGCACGGGATCCAGGACGAGCTGGACAATATTCTGCGTCCCGAATCGGTGCAGCAGATGAACGACGCCACCGCCTCCATCGCCGAGGTGACCGAAATTTTCGGCGGCCTGGGGCCGGTCGGGCAGTCGTTGAGCTGGCTGGCGCCGCTGGCGCAGTCCGGCGGCGCGGCCGCGGCGGCGTTCGTACCGCTGGCCACCGGGGGGCCGCTGGATCTGCGGCAACCCTCGAATCTGAACATGCTGGTCGCGCTGCTCCGGGACAAGATCATCCCGTTCGTGGAGAACGGCCCGAAGGTGGATATCAGTGCCGTCCGCACGCCGGGACTGTCCACCGACGACCAGGTGAACCGGATCATCGAAACCCTGCGCATGATCGGAGCCGTCCGATGAAACTGGGTCCACTGGCGTCGCTGGGCGGTATCGCGGCCATCACGGTGCTCGGCGCGAGCTACCTGACCTTCGGTGTGGTGCGTGCCGATCCGTTCCGCGACTACCTGAACGCCTCCCTGGTGCTCGAGGATTCCGGCGGTCTGGGCGTCGGCTCACCGGTTCTGCTCACCGGTATCGAAGTCGGTCGCGTGACCTCGGTCGACCGCATCACCGACGGTGTGGAAGTCGGTTTCCGGGTGCAGGATTCGCACCGGCTACCCGCCGACAGCGTCGTCACCATCGAGCATCTGTCCGCGCTCGGCGAACCCTATGTCCAGTTCGCGCCGAAAACCGGTGCGGGGCCTTATATATCCGACGGGCAGCGGCTGGAATCGGAAGATATCCACAGCCCGCTGTCCATCCCCGAGGCCGCCCGCATGGTGACCCGGACCATGAACCAGCTCGACCCCGCCACCATGGACTCCCTGGTGCGCACCATGAGCGAAGCCCTGCACGGCACCGACGCGGTACTCCCCGAACTCACCCGCGCCGCCGACCTGCTCGCCGCGGCCATCATGTCCCGCGAACCGCGGATCGCCGAACTGCTCGACAACTTCGAAACCGCCGCCGCCGACGCCGAATGGGCGGGACCCGCGACCTCTGCGGCGGCCACCGAATTCACCCGGTTCGCCGAAGTACTCGACGATTTCGTGGAATCGGTCGGCAGGGTCACCGGAGCCGAGGGGTCGCCGGAGAAGTACCTGGCGGATGGCGGGGTCGTCCCGTTACTGGAGCGCCTGCGCACCGTCCTCGACGAAATCGGCCCCGAACTCGCCGCCCTGCAACCCGGTTTGGCTCCGCTCACGGAGAGCCTGGGCAATACTGCGCCGCAGGTGAACATCAGTACCTTGATCGAGCAGGCGCTGGCGAGTACCGACGAGGACTCCGTGCAGGTCCGCGTCGGACTGAAGTAGTTTCGCCGCGGTCCGTGGCGGTGCGCGGCGAGATCATCGAAAGCGCACGGCCTCATGCCCCGTCGCGGAACTTGTTGTTCTGGCGGCTTGATATCGCGCTGCCTGTCGGGCCGCTGCGCCGGCGGTTCACCGGTTCTCCCGGGGTTCCGGTTCGGGCCGGTCGAGGATGGCCTGCGTCCGGCTGTCCAGATCGCCGAGAGTGGACAGCAGTTCGAGGGCACCGAGTTCCGGGGGTGGTTCGTCGGCCATCTGCCGTAACTCGGCCAGCACGGTGTCGATATCGTCCTCCGGCACCGGCCGGCCACGCGGCGCGACGGGAGTATCGACAGGTTGCCAGGCAATGGCCTGCTGCCACCACGGATCGCGGATGGCCCACGCCCAGATCGTCTTGCGCACCAGCGGCGCGTTATCGGTGTAGAGACGGAAGAACGCATCGAGATCGCGGTGCTCGAGTTCGAAGATCTCATCGGGCAGGCGGCGGGCCCGGATATGGCACATCGGGGCGCGGGTCACTTGAAGGGCGGGATCGCGCGGGTCCGGAGGTGTTTCCAGGATCTCGTCGAGAATGCTCTCGGTGAGATAGGGGAGGGTGATATTGCCGGTGGTGACCTGGATCCGGGTGGCGCCGCGCGGGTTGTAGAGGCGCCGCGTCGCGACGTCCAGAACGGCCAGGTCGCGGTCGGCGGTGAGTGCCAGCAGGGCGCGCAGGCAATCGAACCGGTCGCGGACGGTGGCTTCCAGCAGGGCGCCGCGGGCGTCGGGGCGGCGGTGGACCCGCAAACCGGTCCCGGAACGGTGGATCAGGGTGCACACCACACCCACCGCCCGCTCCGGTGGACTGGGCTCGGGTGCTTCTACCAGGGACAGATACCGCGCGTAAGCCTGCTCGGCCGAATCGAGCGCGGCCGCCGGCAGTACGGCGAATAAAGAACTCACCCGCCAAGTACAGCAAAATAAGCGAATTATCGCTGGTTCACTTCAAATAAATTCCGCACCGGGGCAACGGATCTCGCAGGCGATCAAATACCGGCCACATCCGCCAGCTGTCCGATACCGTAGGTGACCGCCATGGCCAGTGCCCCGCCGAGCACCACCCGGGCCACCGCCCGCACCCGGTTACTGCCGCCCAGCCAGGCGCTGATCGAACCCGTCAACGCCAGCGCGAGCAGCACCGCGACCATGGTGACCGGGATCCGCGCCGCGGTAGGCGGCAGCAGGATCGCCAGCAGCGGCAGCAGCGCACCCAGGGTGAAAGCCACCGCCGACGAGAACGCCGCATGCCACGGATTGGTCAGCTCGTCGGGATTCAGGCCGAGCTCGGCCTCCGCGTGGGCGGCGAACGCGTCGTAGGCCGTCAGTTCCTCGGCGACCTGCCGGGCGGTCTCGGCGGACAGGCCTTTCGCGTGATAGATCGCGGTGAGCTCGGCCAGTTCGTCCTCGGGATCCTCCTTCAGTTCCCGGCGCTCCTGTGCGAGCAGCGCCGTTTCCGCGTCCCGCTGGGTGCTCACCGACACGTACTCACCGACAGCCATGGAAATAGCGCCCGCGCTGATCCCCGCGATCCCGGCGGTGAGAATTGTGCTGGTACTGGATGCGGCCGCCGCGACACCCACTACCAAACCCGCGGTCGATACGATTCCGTCGTTGGCGCCCAGCACCCCGGCTCGCAGCCAATTGAGCTTGGCCGCGAACCCCGTCTGCGGGAGATACCGCTCCTCCGCTGCCTCGGTCATGCCTGAAGGCTATGACAAAAGTGTCAGCTGAGGACATCCTTCCCGGCGGGCGGAGCGCCCTCGAGTTCGGCTTGCACCGGCTCAACTCTTCGGCGGTGAAACCGCCGTACTCCGCCTCGTACCGACGGATATCCGCGGCCAGGAGCGCCCGGCGAATCGCCCGGTCCAGGGTGGCGGTGCTGTGTCCATGCACGAGGGCAATCCTGATCGGGCTGTGTGCGCTGCTCCGGGCTACTGCGGAACTGCGTAGAGGTAGAACAGGGCGATCGTGACCAGGCCCATCGCCGGGGTGAGGACCCAGGTCTCCACTTTGTTCCCGGTGCGGGAGATGATCGGGACGGCCAGGCGCGGCTTCAGCGGCCACAGCAGGGGGCAGCCGCGGTCGGTGAGGCAATCCCCGACGATATGGATGAGGGCGCCGAGGCCGATGGCGAACGGGAGCCAATACGGGGAGTCGGGGAGCCAGCGGTCCATCAAAACTGTGCCGCCGCCGGCCAGCAGCACGCACAGGCACCAGGCGCGGAAGGAGTCACCTCGCGGCGTCAGATGCAGGGCCCGGATACCGAAGGCGAGCATGACGAAGATGACGCCGAGGGTGAAGTATCTGCCCAGATAGTGGACGCCCGCCCAGGTCGCCCAGCCTGCCAGCAGGACGAACAGCAATCCGTGCGTGCCCTTGCGATGCCCACCGGAAACAGTCGCGACGCCCTTCGCCACCGCATTACTCAACGGGCCCAGCGAATCCCCGATTGTGCCGCCCGGATGATCGATATCGGGCAACAGCGCCGCACCCGCTGTGATCAGCGCCCCCAGAATCAATTCGAGCGCGCTGACATCGACAGGGCCGCGCACGAATTCCATCACCGGGACGGGTACGACGGTAGCGGCGGTGGCGAATGCCAATGCGCCGCTGGTGGCATGGGAATGGCCGAGCAAAACATCTCCCGGTATCAAGGTGCGATCGGACGTAGCGATCAAAGCTAGCAATCGATGCCGACACCTCCGACCGGCGGACGACTCGCCGGAAGCGTTCGATCACGAGACACGCCGCACCGACGGTGGTTTCGATAAGAAGCCCTCGGGAAATCTGTACGTCGGCATCCATCGATGCAATGCTGACGCGACCGGAGCGCCGGTGGAGCGATCCGTTCTCGCCAGGGGGGTGTCGAATGCGTGATGGCCGGCCGATTCTGTATCGGGTGCCCGATTTCGAACCGTCGACGGAACCATCTGAGGGGTTACCGCCTGCGCGGCCCTGTGGGATCGAGCCGCCTGCCGTGCCTCCGCCGTCGATATCACTGTCGCCCGCAGTGCCGTCGGGCGGAGCGCAGTCGCCGGGACCGTCGTCGGCTGGAACGTTGTCGCCCGGAGCGCCGTCGGGCGGAGCGCAGTCGCCCGGAGCGCCGTCGGCTGGAACGCTCTCGCTCGGAGCGTCGTCCGCTGGAAGGCTCTCGCCCGGAGCGCCCTCGGCCGAAGCCCGATCGGGGAGAATGCTCTCGCCCGGGACCCAGCCGCCGGCACCGGGGACGCCGTCGGTGCAGGCCGGGATACGGAGGAGCAAGAGGGGCCGTGGGACGAAACCGGTGCCGAGCGAATCCCCCGGTGCAGTCTCTGCTGCACCGGCATCTACTTGCGCACCCGCGGAAACACCCGCTGGTTGCCGTCCCCGGATAGACCGCAAATCCCTGCGCGCCAACCGCAGCGCACCGGCGGGGATCCGCCGTGCACACCGCGCCGCGCATACCGCCGACGACCGCACCGAACCGAGCGAGGCCAGGGAATTCGCCGGCAGGGCCATACGCATCCTGCTGGAGGTCCTGGACCGCCGCCGCCCGGTAGCGCAGCTGAACTCCCTGTGCGCTTCGGCGCTGGTCCACACGGTCGGTGTCGTGGTAGCGGGCGACCACGCCCCCAGCCGGACACTGGGCGCCGCAGTGCTCACCAAGTTCCGCTTGTTCCCGGCCGGCGACCACGCATTCGAACTGATAGCCATGTACCAGCGCGGCCCCCGCCGGCTCGCCCTCGCCGGCCGCGTCGAACACACGGCAACCGGCTGGAAACTGACCGCCCTACGCCTGACCTGATCCGTCCTCCGGGCGTTACCCTGCTCGGGTGGACCTGACCTGGCAGGGGGCCCAGAGCCGAGAATCGTTCTACGAGAGCGTGGTCGCTCATCGAGATCACCTAGCGGACGCCGCGCGAAACGGCGACTGGGACCGCGTTTTCGCGATGATCACCGAGCCCGAGTATGCGAATTCGACGAGGCTCGGCGGCCCGTCCGGGTTCGCGCCGTTGCACCAGGCGGCCTGGTTCGGTGCACCCGCAGAGGTTGCCGACCGCCTGGTTGCGCTCGGTGCCTGGCGCACCCTGCGTACCTCTGCGGGCGATACACCCGCCGATATTGCTGCCGCTGCCGGTGACGAGCACCTTCGTCGATCGCTCACGCCTCGGTTGTTCCGCGCCGTCGCGCCGCCCGAACTGGCCCAGCTCGAGGCGCAATTACACGCGCTCATCCTCGGCCGGGTGTATGAGCTGTGTCGCAAGGTCCGGTACCGGCCGCCGCAATTGGGTCCACTACTGGAATACAGCAATCAGCGGATGTGGGCTCCGATACCCGGAATGTATGGGGGGTTCGCCATCGAGTTCGCTGCAGAGGGCGAACTGGTGGTGGAAAGCTGGAGCCGGGTTTCCGGAGGGTCCGGGCAGCGTCACCGAGTCCGGCGCAATGGTTTCGAACTGGTCGAGGAGAGCCGCGATGATCGCCGAGGTGTCAGCGATGAAGAAGCTCATAGTGGTTGGGGGGACAAGGAACGTCCGGCTGCATACCATGAGGGCACGGGAGGCTCCGTCGACGGGAGAGCGTGATGAACGACAGTGCGGGCGTTGTGGATCCGAATACACCGAGCATCGCGCGGGTGTATGACTATCTGCTCGGGGGGAAGGACAATTATCCGGTCGATCAGAAGATCGGTGACCATTTCAAGGTGGACCTGCCCGGTTCGGTGGCGATCGCTTTCGGGAACCGGCAGGCGCTGGTGCGGGGTGTGCGTGATATGGCTCGCAGTGGGGTGAAACAGTTCATCGACCTGGGCAGTGGTCTGCCGACCGCGGACAATGTGCACCAGGTTGCGGCGCGATATATCGACGGCGCGAAGGTCGTCTATATCGACAACGATCCCATCGTGCTGGCACACGGTCGATCGCTGCTGGCCACCGATGACAGCACCACCGTGGTCCAGGCCGATGTGCGCGAGCCGGAGCGGATCCGCAACAGCGAAGAGGTGCGCCGGCTCATCGATTTCGACCAGCCGGTGGCGATGGTTTTCAGTGCGATCCTGCACCACCTCAACGACGACGAAGACCCGCACGGTGTCGTTTCTTATTGGTGCGATCAGATTCCGTCCGGGAGTCAGGTGTTCATTTCGCATTTCCGGTCCGGCGGTAATGCCGAGACCGAGGCGGCGGAACAGAAACTGCAGTCGACGTTCGGGCGTGGACGGTGGCGCACCGATGATGAAATCCGGCAATTGTTCGGTGCGCTGGAAGTGCTCGAACCCGGAATCGTGCCCGCGGTACTGTGGCGGCCGGACACCGCGGACGAATCGGATTCGCCGATGCGCAGTATCGGTACGGCGGAACGGGAACCGACCGTCTGGGATCAGCTCATATCGGCCGGATTGGCTCGCAAACCGTGAGCGCGGAGACAATGTATCCAGGTACCGCCGGACGTACATACGTGGTCACGGGTTCGGCTTCCGGTATCGGTGCCGCGACCGCTGCCATGCTTCGTGAACGCGGTGCGCACGTGATCGGCTGCGATATCGACGACGCGGATATCCGGACCGACCTGTCGACACCGGCCGGCCGGCGGTCGCTGGTGGATGAGGTCACTGCGCGCGGTCCGATCGACGCGGTGCTCGCCATCGCCGGAGGCGGTCGCACAGGTCTGCTCGAAACCAACTTCTTCGGCGCCGTCGCGACTCTGGAAGGGCTTCGGCCTCTGCTCGCGCAGAGTCCTGCGCCGCGAGCCGTGGCCGTATCGTCCACCTCGGCACTGTCCCCGATGGACGAGCGCGCGGTGCAGAAGTGCATCGACGGTGACGAGGCCGCCGCGGTCGCCTATCTCGAAGCCGATCCCTCCCTTGCCGGGCCGGCAGGTGGCTACGGTGTCGCCAAACGCGCATTGAACAGATGGGTGCGCACGGCCGCTCCGTCGCCGGAATGGGCTGGAGCGGGGATCGCGCTCAATATTGTCGCGCCGGGTGTCGTGGACACTCCGGCGGCCGCGTGGATTTTCGCCGACGAGGCCACTCGGGAGACGGTGGAAGCGGCCGCGCCGCAACGTTTCGGCGGGTTTCCGGGGCGCCCGGAGTGGGTGAGTGAGCTGATCTGCTGGCTGGCCGGTGCGGAGAATCGTTTCGTCACCGGCCAGATTGTTTTTGCCGACGGAGGCGGCGAGGCCGCGGCGGTCGGGGACCTGCACTGGCGCTGATCGCTCGGATTGAGACCGGTGATTCAGGTCTGTTCGGCGCGGGACAGAAGTACTACAATTCGTAGTATCAACTGGACGGTAGCCGCACGAGCGGCTCGACACCGGAGGTCGTCATGACCGAAACGTCCGTTCGAACACCCGCTACCACGACCGGATTACGCTGGGCTACCGGTCTGTTCGCCATTGCTCTGCTGGTCCACGGTGCGGATCATTTCCGCCGCGGTATGGGTTCCATCTCGACGACAGTGATTACCCTGGGCTCACTGCAGACCGCGCTCGCCCTGGTCACCATCGCCTTGGTGCTCGCGGGACATCGCTGGGCGCCCCCGGCCGCAATCGCTATTGGTTTCACCAGCGCTATCGGTTTCACCCTCGTGCATCTGTTTCCCGACTGGTTCGGCCCGTTCAGCGATAGCTTCATCGATCCGCCCGCCGACGCGGGGGTCACCGGATTTTCCTGGTTCGCGGCAATTTTCGAGGTGATTGCCGACCTGCTGATCGGTTTCGCGGGCCTGCGTGCGTATCGCCGTAGCCGGTGATATCGGCCGTCTGCGGGAATGAACTGCGAATGGTCCGGCGGACCCCGGAAACGTGGTGCTTTTCCGGAGTGTTCGGGGCAGACTCGGACGAATGCAGGCGCGTAGTGTGGGCGAATTGATCGGCGCTTCCGACCGTGAGCGGGTCAAGTACCTGCCCTTCTGGGGCCACCAGCCGCGTCCCGACGGGAGGGTCGGCGCGAGTTGCCTGAGCCAATGGTGGCCGGTGCGGTTCACGGTCGACGGCATGGAATTCGCTACAGCCGAGCATTACATGATGTGGCGGAAGGCGTTGCTCTTCGACGATTACGGTACTGCGGGAAAGATAGTGGCCGCGCCGCATCCGGGTGCGGCCAAGAAACTGGGTCGCAGTATTCAGGGGTTCGCCGAGGATACGTGGGTGGAACACCGGTACGGCATCGTGGTGAGCGGCAATTCGGCGAAATTCGGGCAGCACCCCGAGCTGAAGCGTTTCCTGCTGGATACCGGGGATCGGGTCCTGGTGGAGGCCAGCCCGGTGGACCGGATCTGGGGAGTCGGGCTGACCGCCGACGATCCCCGGATCGAAAGCCCGGCCGAGTGGAAGGGGCTGAATCTGCTCGGGTTCGCGCTGATGGAAGCCCGGGCGGTATTGCGCGGCTGACGGCCGCCGTTCGCACTCGGGCCCCGGGTGCACATCAGCCCTGGGCACGCGGTGGGGCGGGGCGATGGGCTCGTAGGTCCACGGGGCGGCCGTCGGGGTCGTGCGCCGTCATGGTCCACTGAGTGGGGAGGGTTTCGATCGGGCCCACCTGCACTCCGGCGGAGAGCAGTACTTCGCGTACGGTGCACAGCTGGTCATAGGTCGGCACCCGCAGACCCCAGCCGGCGCGGCCGAGAAGGCCCGGCCGAGCGGGGGGTGGATCATTCGTTTCCACCAGCATGAGGTGGTCGGCGCCGCCGACATCGAGTATCGCGATTCGAGGGTCGTCGGTTGTGGCGGGGCGTTCGAAGGCGAGTCGGGCGCCGAGTGGACCGGTGTAGAACGCGGTGAGGCGGTCGAGATCTGTTGTCGCCAGGGTCAGGTGGTTGATTCCGAGAAGTTCGGGCATGGTGTGCCGAGCTTAATTCGGGGATTGTTGCGGAGTCCATAGCATGGGCTGCCTGCTTTGTCCCGATCCGGAATGTGTTTACGCTGCTTGTCCTGGTGTCGGTGATCGGAGGACAGATGGGCGGCGGAAACGAGGCGGGCGGCCGGAGGCGGGATTCCGCGGCTACCCGGGCCGCGATTCTGGGGGCGGCGCAGGAATTGTTCGCCGAGCGAGGATACGAGCGGGCGACCGTGCGGGATATCGCGACCCGTGCGGGGGTGAATCAAGCGTTGCTGTTCCGGTATTTCGGGAACAAGGACGAACTGTTCCGGGCGACGATGACCGATCGGGGCCGGTCGATGCTCGAATCCGGGCCGGTGGAGACATTGCTGTCCAGATTGCTGGAGAAATCGCTGGAGCCGAGTGAAGCGGCCGCGCACGGGACCTGGTTGCAGGCGGCGTTGCGGTCGAGTGGGCACGAGGCGAGTGCGTCGGTGATTCGCCGGGAGTTGGGGGAGGAGTACATCCGGGCGTTGTCGTCGCTGACCGAGGGGGAGGGTGCGGAGTTACGTGCCGACCTGCTGCTGGCCTGGTTGCTCGGCATCGGGATGGTGCGTTCGGTGCTGCGCCGGGAGCCGCTGGCCGGTGCCGATCCTGCGGAGATTGCGGAATATGTGCTGCGTGCGGCGGGTGTGCTGCTGGAGCGCAACGATCCGGGATTCCCGCCGGAGTGAGGGGATCGCGTCGTTGACGCGTGATCCCACACACCCTTAACCTAGCTAAGTAAGCAGCCGCTTACATCGCTGGGTGTCCGGTCTCCGGGCGCCGCGGAAGGGAGATCGCATGACCGTGAACACCGAGGTGCGCCACTACCCCTTCGGTGCACCGACACGTCTCGATATGGACCCGCTCTACGCGAAACTGCGCCGCGAGGAGCCGGTCAGCCGGGTCGAGTTGCCCTACGGCGGCCAGGGCTGGCTGGTCACCCGCTACGACGACGTGCGCACGGTGCTCGGTGATCCGCGATTCAGCCGCGCGGCGACCGTCGGCCGCGAAGACGTGCCGCGCGCCACCCCCGCTCCCGCACAGGCCGATTCGCTACTGAGCCTGGATCCGCCCGAACACAGCCGGCTGCGCAAACTGGTCGCCAAGGCGTTCACCGGTCGCCGGGTCGCGGAACTGCGCCCGCGCACCCGGCAGATCGTCGACGAGAAACTCGGCGAAATGGAACGCGCCGGTTCCCCCGCCGACCTGGTGCAGGCGCTGGCCCTGCCGCTGCCGGTCACCGTGATCTGCGAAATGCTCGGCGTACCGGCCCGGGAACAGCACCGTTTCCGGGACTTCTCCGACGCCATCCTGTCCACCACCGCCTACACCCGCGAACAGATCGAAGCCGCCCGCGGCTCGCTCGAGGGCTACCTCGCCGAACAGGTCGCCCAGCGCCGCGAACACCCCACCGACGATCTACTCGGCGCCCTGGTCGCGGCCCGCGACGACGAGGACCGGCTGAGCGAAAAGGAACTGGTCAACCTGGGAGTCGGGATCCTCATCGCCGGCCACGAGACCACCGCCAACCAGATCGCCAACTTCACCTATGTCCTGCTCACCCAGCCCGAATACTGGCACCAGCTGCGCGTCGACCCCGAGCTGATCCCGGGCGCGATCGAGGAACTGCTGCGGCACACCCAGCTCGGCGCCGGCGGCGGGCAGCCGCGGGTGGCGACCGAAGATGTGGTGCTCAGCGGGGTCACGGTGCGGGCAGGGGAGGCGGTGTTCGTGCACACCCAGTCAGCCAACCGGGACGAAGCCGTATTCGAGGACCCCGAAACTCTCGATCTCACCCGGCAGCGCAACCCGCATATCGCCTTCGGGTACGGGGCGCATCACTGCCTCGGCGCGCAGCTGGCGCGGATCGAACTCCAGGTCGCGATGGAGGCACTGCTGGAACGGTTCCCGGGGTTGCGCCTCGCAGTGCCGGTGGATGAGGTCCCGTGGAAATCGGGACTGCTGGTGCGTGGCCCGGAAAAGCTACTCGTTGCTTGGTGAGCGAGTGGTTGCCGGCGTCGGGTACCACCGTGCCCGGCGCCGGACGAAACAGGAACAAGCACCCGGTCCGGTCTCCTTGCGCGGGATCACGCCGGAGCGAAGGTGAGCTTCCGGTGGAAGCACACACGGTCTTGTCCGGGTCCGTCATAGTTGCGGTGAACCGGTAGACCCTCGATCTCCAGATCACCGTTCTCCAGCTCGAAGCCCATGGCGCGGTGGAATGCGATGGACCCGGTGTTCGTGGGCGCGGTGATCGCACGCACTTCCCGGCGACCGGCCTCGGCGGCGCGCCGGAAGAATTCTTCGTACAGCGTGCGCGCGACGCCCTGCCCGCGTAACCGCGGGTCGACTCCGACGAAATGGATATATGCCTCGTCCTGGTTGTCGGCTGCGTAGAAGCCGACGAGGAACGCCGTGATCCCGGTGTCGTCCTCCCGCACAAGGCTGGTGCGGGAGAAGAACTGCAGGAACAGTTTGGGCAGTAGCAGGGAGAGTTCGCGGGCTTGTTCAGGCGTGCGCGAGTCGCCCCACCACCGCTGCACACATTCGACGATCATGTGATGGTCCGACAGCTGCGCCCGGCGCATATTCGGCATTCCCTGCTCCCTTCGACTGGATGATCCCACGGTCCCGCACCCTGCCGGTCCGTGGCTGCAGTGAGGGGCGGAAGATCAGGCGAGCCAGCCGCGCTGATTGCGTTGCTGGAAGTAGGCGTCGTCGGCGTCGATCTCTTCCTGGGAGAGCACGCGCCGTGCGGGGGTTTGTGCAGGAAGCTCGCGCCGGGGTTGTGGAGTTTCGCGAGAGACGAACTGCTGTGGGGAAGCTACTCGCTGGGGTGCCGCTTGCCGGACGGTGCCGATGGCGTGCTGGAGGCGCCGGGTGATTTCGTCCGGTGCGCCGGGGGCGAGGGTGAATTCTTCGCTGCTGTGTTTGATCAGCAGGTAGCGCCCGTCCTGCGGGAGCAGATCCATCCAGTGAAAACCGTGTGGGTTGCCGGTGGGGCGGGAATCCACGGCGGGACCGGCGAAGATACCGATTTCCCCCACACCCGACCGCGGCCGGCGCAGGATCTGGTTGATCTGTTCGATCCGCGATATCCGCCCCGGGTGCCGGGAGTACTCGATCTGTCCGATATCGGACCGGGTGCCGCGGACGGTCGCGAAACGACCCGGTGCGCATCGTGGCAGGCACGCAACGACCCTGGCCGCCAATTCGTGTGGCTCGCAGGTTTGTACGTGGATATGGCCGCCGTACTCCTTTGTCGCACCAGGTGCCTGGACGGCGAGCGTCGCGGAACGCCCGGTGATACCGGCATGTATCCGCACTATCCGTTCGAAACCCCGGTCGTAGGCTCCGTGCACTTCGACCCGTACCTGCGGTTCCAGCAGGGTCCGTAACGCTCGGTGCAGGTTCTCGTCCGATACTGCGGCGAGCTGCTGCGAGGCCGCGAGCCGGACACGCTCGTAATCCTCGGCGGTGGGTGGTGTTTCGGTGGAACCGAGCGGTAGCACCCGGATCGGGTACGGCAATCGGTCGCGATCGAAGCGTCGCACCGCCTGGATGAACATCTCCCCGTCCAAGCGCCACTGTAGGTCGCTCACCCGCCGATCACCCCGCCCGGCGGTAGTGCGGGCGGCTGGGTGCCGAGCAGTTCACTACCGCGGTCGTAGATCAGGTAGTCGGGGATTTCGTGTTCGTCGTCGTCCTCGCGGTTACCGCGCGCAGCACCCGGCGACATCATGCCGGGCATACCGGTACGACCGGCACGGTTGCCGGTACTGGTGGGCGCGGTCCCGGCAGGCGCGCCGGCCGGCTTGTTCGGGTTGCCACCGGGCACGGTCTGGCCGGGGAGGTGGGGTGCGGTGGTCTGCGGAGTACCCGACGGCATTCCGGACGGCGTCCCTGCCGGGAGCCCGGGAGTGCCTGGAGCCGTGGGTGATCCGGTTGTCAGGGAGGGAGTTGTCGGAGTCGTCGGGGTTGTCGACTGGGGCGTCGTCGATTGTGGTGTGGTGCTCTGCGGTTCGGTCGACTGTGGCTCCGTGGACTGCGGATCCTCACCGGTCGGCTGCTGCTGCCCGGGCTCCCCGGTGTTCGTGCCGGGGTCGGTGCCGTTGTTGTTCCCGTTGGTGGTGTTGTTGCCCTGCGGGAAGTCGGTGCCCGGCGGCTTGCTGCCGTCGTCCACAGGCTTCACCGGCTCGGGCAGCACAGGTGTCTTGCGGTCGACTTCCCCCGCACCCGGCTCGTAGTAGGTGGTCATTACGCGCCGAGCCGTGTCCTGGGCCTCGTCGGCGCGGTACTGAGGGGTTTTGAAGAAGTCGTCGGGCAGTATGTTGACAACTTTGTCACGTGCGGTCACGTTGTCCGGTTCACCTACCGAGGCTTTGGCCTGGCCGAGGTAGGTCTCTACCAGGTCGAGGCCGTGCGCGACCAAGCGGAAACTCGCGACCAGCGGGATGAGCGAGTTGCTGAATTCCCGGACGCCGTTGACGGCGGCGGTGGCGGACTGGCCGTTCCATCCGGTATCCAAATCTTCGTTGACTGCTTTGAGGAAGTCCTGATTGGCGGTTTCGGTGAGATCGGCGAGGCCTCGCCACGCCAACGCCTTATCGTTGATCAGTCCCGCGTTGACACCTTGGAGCAGATCCCAGATCTGCTGATGGGTCATGGCCTCGAAACCGTCTTTCTCGAGGATCGCGGGCGGCGCGTACTGTCCACCGAAATCGGCTACCAGCCCGAGCCATTCCCCGTTGACGGCGACCCGGTTGTCACCCCATTCCTTGTCCTGGTCCTCGATGAGCTGACTATCGGTCTGCTCGTTCTGCTCGGCTTCGTCACCGCCGAAAAAGCTCATGATCAGACCCCCGTATTACCCAGCGCGCTGGACGTGGACTGATCGGTTTCTTCGATCTGCTTGCAGGACAGTTCGAAGGTCTGCTTCATCAGGTTCACGATGTCGATCGCGGTCTTCAAGCGGTTTGCCGCCGAATCGGGATCCTCAACCGCCTTCTTGGCGAACTTGTCCCGCAGATACTGGGCGGACCGTACACCGCCGAAACCTTCGACAACCTTCAAGTCATCGGTCTGTCTGAGCGCGTTTTCCAGACTGGTCGCGAAGGCATCGCAATGCGCTGCCAGTTTGGCGGCGATATCGGACTCCATCCGCAGTTCGCCGCTTTCGGCCTGGGTTTTCAGGTTCTGCCACTGTTGCAGCATCGCGACCTGTTCGGTCATGTCTTCCCCCCGTGAAACAGTATCCCGCGACGGTAGGCGGAACAGGCTTTTTTCTGCACTGTCTACTCCGGCAAGTACGGTTCCAGCGTCTGCGCGTGTTGGACGGCCAGACCGCAGGGCGGTGATTCCGGCAGCGAATCACGCTTGCCATAGCGCCAATCCGCGTAAATCATTAGTCCGCCCTCTTTCATGGGCAGGCCGACGTAGCAGCGGCGGATAGGGTTCTCGTTGCCGGTGGGATAGAAGGTCAGCCCGGACCGGTCATTGATCTGTACATCGGCAAAGCCGGTCACCTGATCGTTCTCGCGGAACTCATCCAACGTGAAGACAAAGGACCCGACCCCGATGAAGTAAGGACGACCGTCGGCGGGCTCCCAGGCGCACATACGGACCGCAGCTCGATCACCGGGAGCATCGAAGCTCGTATGTTTGGTCTCTGGACTGGCTCCCGTTGCCTCCAATGCCGCTGTCGAGAGTTCCGAACAGGGATTCCACTCGACGCGCGGCTCCCCAGTGGTAGTGCTCGACCCTGCGGACGCCGACTCTCCTCCGTCCGTGCACCCGGCGACCAACCCCGCCGCCACCATCGCGACCACCGCGTTCACCATTGCCTTTGCGTACTTCTTGCTCGCGGTGTGCATACCCCTCCTGCATGGCGTGTGAATGATCCACACGAGATCAGACCTCACGATACAGGCCCCGGCAGTGCAACGGGATCGTGCGGACCACAGGGGGCACCCACCGTGCGTGACGCGGTGAACACGACTGTCGGGACCGGTTCGAGGTCAGGCGGAAGCGGGCCGACCGTTCCGTACACCAGCGGTGAATGTTGCCCACTCGGCGCGACTGAAGGCCAAGACAGGCCCGGCGGGATCCTTCGAGTCCCGGACCCCGACGCTCGTATCGTCGAGCCAGGCGACTTCCACACACTCGTTGGCCGGACCGCTATACGACGACTTGGTCCATTTCGCCCACGGTAGTTCGTAGCTCACTGCTCGTATCTCCTTGCCATCTGCCGCAGCAGGTCTCTAGACGGTAGCTCGTCCAGTGTGGCTCGCCGGAGCGCCACATGAATATGGCGGTAACGCTTCACATCGGGCTCTTCCTCGAAGAACATCGCGCCGATGGGATTCTCACAGAAGACGATGGATGGTTCTGCACTCTCTGCCGGAAAGTCGAGAATGATGTAAGGAAGGACCGGAATCGCATCGCCTGGGAATCCGGCCACGAACGGCAGGATCCGTACGGTCACCCCAGGGTAGGTACTCAAATCGGCTATATGCCGTAATTGAGCAGCCATGACCTCGCGCGAGCCGACGATAGTGTGCAGGACACTCTCGTGGAGGAGGAATTCAGCGGGGACAGCTCTGCGCTGCCGCGTGAGTAGAACTTTCCGCCGCACTCGGACGGCAACTCGGCTCTCCACGTCCTCTGGGGTATCACCAGGTAACACGGGCCGCTCGATGGCGCGCGCATAGTTCGCGATCTGCAAGATTCCAGGGATAATCGCCGGTTGGTACGAGAACAGCTGCGAGGCGCCGGATTCAAGTCCGAGATATGTGCGGTATCCAGGAAGCATCAGATGCCGCGAAGCCTGCCACCATGACTTCGTCGCCGCCTGCTGGGCCAGTGCTTTCAGCTCGGCAATACGTTTCTCGGTGAGTTCGTACAACCGCCCGAACCCCTCCACGTCCCGTAGCTTGACCTTCTCGTTGTGCCCCTTCTCGACTCGGATTACCGAGGTCTTGCTCATTTCCATTTCCTGCGCAGCCTGTTCCAGGGTGAGACCCACCCCCTGCCGCGCTTCTCGTAACGCCCGGCCCAGCTGCCGTCGAGGCAGGGTGGACCCGGGTTGTTCGTCTCGTGCCATAACTCCCCTTCCCCTCTGTCGGCCGGAAAGCCCAGGGCGTGGTCCGATTCGGATGTTTACCCGAAGCGGCACGGTCGGTCATAGGCATTCCGCCAACACGAATCGGACTGTCCCGCTGAACTATTCATTCCGGCGAATCACTGCAACTCAACCATATGCATGAACGGCGCGGAAGGCCTCTGAGCAGCGGGATTCGGCGGAAATGCGCCAAGTGTCCCGTCATGGAACGTTCCAGTTATGACCCGCGAGTAGGTGGAGGTGCACGCAGGCGTAGACGTTGTGATTTCGCCGAGCCCAGCAGGCGTATGGACTACCGTCCAGAAAGGCTCAACCGCACTGCCCGGCCCTGAGTGGTCAGGCGATATCGCTGGACCGCAACCAACAGTCCAGGCGCGCTCATGAGTCGAGTGCGGGCGCGATGATTTCGGCTACCTCACGGATCTGCTCACACGGCTCCGGCGTAACGGCCGCAGAAGGCGCTTTGTCTACTGCAATCTGGAGTGTCCCGTCCGGTGCTTCTATCGCGGCATAACACGAAGACATCATGATCTCCTCGGTCATCCGGTAGATCGCGGCAGGCCGGCCGTTGATCGGGGCGGAGTCGATCACCTGGTACTTATCGTTGCCGGTGACATCCGCCAGCGTCGATGTGCTGGTCATAATGTCCAGTGCGCCGGTCAAGGCGACTTCACCGTTGATATCCGCGTACCGCCAGAAGGTACAGCCGACATCGGTCCGCGTCGGAAAATCGGTGACTTCGGCGGAATTGCGCTCACGGGAACCCGCATCGAATCCTGCCGCTGCGATCAACGAGTCCTCGACCCGGAAACAGGGATCGAAAGCGACCTTGCCGGGCACTGCATTGTCTGCCGCCGGTGGTACGGAGACCTGGATCGATGAGCCGGGAAGAGGTGGCGATGACGGGGATGCACTGACCGGAGCGGCAGCAGAGGTCTCGGGTGTAGGCGCCGTACCATTCGATTCGGAACATCCGACGAGCAGGCCGGCGACCGCGGCAATGGCCGCAGCCATCGTTACTGTCGCCGCTCGTTGCCGAGGCCTCGATTCGGTCCGTACGGTAAGTCGCGAGGTCACGTCGGCTTCTCTCTGACGTCGGGTCGGTTTGCGCATCGAGGATATCCTTTCGCGGCAACGCCTGATATGCGGTCTGCAGGCCTAGTGCGGTAGGTCCGGGCGGATGTTATCGTGGCCCACGATTTCTTTGCTTGGAAGATCGAGGGGGAGCGTTGAGAAGCAATACGCATTCGTTCCGGCCGGGAGATGCGAGGTCTGGGATCCGCTTCTGGGCTATGTCGTTCAGTGAGCTAGATGATGTCCAGCGGTGAACCCACAAGCAGAATCACTGCATTCCTTCGAGACTTTCTTCGGCCCCGAGGGGCCAAGAGTTTCCGAATCCAACTCTTGCGGGTAGCTGTATCTATTGCCGTTGTCGCGGGATTCATGGGGTATGTCGCAAGTACTGGGAATCCGCATTCTGACGGGTCTGGGATCACCGACGGTGCCACCACATCCTGGGGTCCACCAGAATCGACCGGGCCAACCGATCCTCCTCCGCCCCCGGGGTTCCCGCGTATCGAACGCCCTATCATGATCCCGGTCCCGGAGGGATCGCCCCAGGCGGTGCCCACTCGTTACGGGCTGAGCTACACGGTGCCGCGGGGTGACGGCTGGCGGCCGAGTGAAAGTATGGTCGTCGGCTACACCGACCCTGCGGGAGAGCACACGCTGGCGATGTACGGGGCCGTCAGTGACTACGGCCACCACTACTGTGCGGAGACCGATACTTCAGCGCTCGCCTACATCGGGGCCCGTGGCCGAAATGGTGTGGACGCGGCTACCGCGGCACGGCAAGAGATCGAGCTGGTGCCCGAACTGTTTCGCGATTCGGAACTTGCCGCTTCTCTGCGCGTCGAGACGCAGGGGCCTATCGAATACCAGATCGACGGTCGGCCCGCCTTTCGATACACCGCGTCGATTTCCGGAATCGCCAAGAACTCCTCCTGTGATCCCGAAAGCTCGGAATTCACGGTAATCGCCACCCCCGGGTATGCGAGCTCGGAAGTAGCGGTTTTCGTTCTCCGCCGCCATACGGCGATCGACAATGCCCTGACTCGGGAAGAGTCCGAGAAGATTATCGAATCTATACGGAAAACTGGATAGTTGATAGGGGTGGCTGTACTTGCCTGAAGATTTCCGTGCGGTCCCGGAAGAGGTCGCCGGTCTGGGAAACCTGATGGAAGATATCGGAAAGGATGCTTGGAACGCGGCCGCGTTTGTTCGGAAGGAAGGCCCGCCGGCCGACTGGGTGAGCGCGGAGATCATCGACGACCTGCTGGATCCCTTGAGGTCTTTCGCAGAATTGACACATACGCGAATGCTGGGGATCGGCACGGTAACAGCCAACAGTGCTCTTTCGCTGCGCGATGCGGCCTGGCTCTACGTGGACCAGGACAACAGAACCTACGAAGCGCTGAACCGTCAGAAGGAAAACCTTCTCGTCCCGGGGCAAGAGGTGCCCGTGCTCATGGACCAGGAAGCGGCGGGAGCGACGAATGCCTTCGAAGGCGCAGTGGCGTACCCCAAACCGGAGAAGCCGAATCTGGATCCACCGGCGGCCGATAAGGAAGAGTTGATCGGTCTCATCAGCGACGTTGCGCCTCCACTGGGCGCGGTGAACGATTCGATCAAGCGGCTGACCAAGGCGGTGGGTCGTGAGTACGATCCGATGGGCGAGGCGTTGAAGCCGGTCCCTGGCAATTGGTCCGAGATACGACGCATTGGCGAGGCCTACAAGATTGCCGGGCAAGCTCTCGAGTCCTGCGGAAAAAATCTCGAGTCCGGGGCGACGCGCGTGGACGGATACTGGGATGGCCAGGCCGCTCTCGCATTCAGTGATTGGGCTCGCCGCCAGATCGCGGCGATGAAGTGGGAAGGCCCGACGGGCCGGCTCATCTCCGAGGGGTTGGGTGCTGTTTCGGATCAGATCCGTTCTGCTATCCGCTGGGTTCTGAAAGCCCTCTGGGATCTGCTGGAAAGTCAGGTCACGGTCGACAGTGTGACCGATGCGTTCAAGTTTATGTTCAAGAAGATTCCGGCGGTTGGGTGGACCGCCCAGGTTCTTGAAATTGCAATGAAAGTGAAAGATATTATTGCCAAGGTTGTAGACCTTGTCGGCGATATCAGGAAGATGGTCGATTCCGTCAAGACGTTCCTCGATGCTCTACGGGATCCTGCGGCGTATATGCGCGACCAAGCCAACCAGAAATTTGAAGACCTGGTGAAGCCGTTCGCTCAAGGTGTCAAAGCGGCAGACATTCTCAACGACGCGAGGCTGGCTGGAGATCTGTCGCAGACAACGAACAGGCCGCAGAAAGCCTGGGATGTCGGTACCGGACAACAGCCTTGGGGGAACGGGTGAACCCGATTTGGCGCTCTAATCGCGACCTCGACGTCGATCCAGAGGTGGAATCCGCATATCGGAAATTAATGAGCTCGGTGGATGATCTGCGTACTTCGTGTATACGTATGGAGAATTTCAATATCCAGGAATACTTCAACGAGTCGACCGAAGTTACGGAAGAATTCATGCAGGTGCTTGCAGAAGCTCCAGGGGTATCACCGGATCTCGCCGGATACGGTGCGCGAGTACGAAGCGGCGAGTGTCGATGGTCCGATATCGAGTTCTACCTGCGGCCGCTGCCCCCTGAGGTTTCCGAGATCAAGGCATCCGATCGATTTATCTGGAACTGGAGCGCTACACCTGCGCCCCCACCTCCAGCGCCTGAACGTCTTCGTCCGCGTGCTCAGCCGGATGTTGTCGGCCCATCGGACTGGCCTGATGACTTCGACGAGCACCCCAGCTCGCAGCGGGGTTGGCTGGTCTAAAAAGATCTGCCGAAGGACGAGTGAGTCCTAAGCGGTCGAGAGTGACGAGGGTGAGCCCTGCCGGGCGCCGAGGATGGGCCTACGGGTGACGACCGGGTACGGAACGGACCTGATCACGGTCCGATTCGTACCTCTGCGGCGGACCGGGCGTTCCGGTCGCTGGGTCGACGACCCGATTGACTCGGAATGTCTCGCTGAGCCCTTACGACAACTCCTCCGGAGCGGACGATTACCCGCATGGTGGATCGATGCGGAAGCCCTTCGACAGGGCAATCACGGCACCCCGGAAACAGAACGCACAGTGCAGAACTGGGGGAGTGGCGTGCGGTGTGGCAGCGGGATCGGCAGCAGATCCGGATCATCCGGGTGCGTAACGTCGCCGACGATCGGACCGTGGTCGCGGTGAGCGATCCCGAGGCCGCACCGGATCTCGCCGAGGTGCGGGAACGGTTTCCGGAACTCTCCGCACTGTGGGATGTGATCCGGCATCAGTTCTGGGCGCAGAGGTCCGCCGGATGAGCGCGATCCGTTATCCCGACGACGAGTCCATCGACGAGATCACCGCCCGCTTTCTGCTATCGATGCCCGCGAGTTTGCTGCCGATGCTGTACGGGTTCCGGTTCGACGGGGACAGTGTCGCCGCCGAATGCGCCGCCGTCGATCTCACGGGCGACCGGGGCGACGACGAACCCAATCCGATCCACGTGCGGGCCGCGCAGTTGCGGAAGGCGCTGGGAACGGACATGTTCGGGTTCGGGCTCGTGTTCGTGGTGTGCGCCGATCAGCTCACGGATCGGGTGGAGAACCGGCATATCCCCGAACCGGTCCGGGTGGCGGCCCGGCAGCTCCCCGATACCGGTGACCTGATCGTCGCCGTGGTCATGGACGCGACCGGCCGGCAATGGTGGGCCGTCGCCGACCGCTACCTGCTCGAGCTGAACCCGGTGCGTATCCACGTACCCGCCGCGGCACCGGCCGAATGGCGGATACCCGCAACGCTCGACGCCTCCCTGTGGACCGCCGCGCTCGCGCTCGACGAAACCAACCACCCGCACCTGCTCCGGTGCTGGTGAGGGAGTTCGGATGATCACAGAAGGGCGGGTGCGCGCTGCCTCACGGGGGCGGGCGGATCTGATTACAGGCCTCCGGCGCAGGCTGGAACAGACAGGTGCTGACGACGCGGGCAGTGTCAGCGCGGTGCTGCAGGAACTTCGCGACAGCGAGCGGTACTGATGTCGCACTGGTTGCATATGACAAGCGGCAGGATCGACATGGGTGGCGCCCACCGGACACCACTGTGAAATCTGCGAGTTGTGAAATGACGACGGGCTACCCCCTTGTCTGTGCGGTGGCGGGGGAGCAGGGTGTAGAGGGCCGGTGGCGCCACCGGGGTGCCGCCCCGAGCAGAGAGGGGGTGGGTCGTGTTCGCGCGATCTACCAGAATTCAGGCGCGACCCTCCGCTATCGATTCCGGGATCGCGTATATGCGCGATGAGGTTCTGCCCGGTCTGCGGGAAATTCCCGGGTGTATGGGGCTGTCGCTGCTGGTCGACCGGGATACCGGGCATTGCATTGCCACCAGTTCGTGGGAATCGCAGGAAGCGATGGACGCGAGCAAGGACCGGATCGCTCCGATCCGTGATCGGGGGCTCGCGATGTTCGGCGGCAGCGCGCAGATCCAGGACTGGGAGATCGCCGGACTGCATCGGGCGCACCGGGCGGGCGAGGGGGCGTGCGTCCGCGCGACCTGGGTGAAGACCGATCCGAGCCGTCTCGATTCGGCCGTGGAGATCTACAAGTCCGCCACCCTGCCCGCGATGGAGCAGCTGGACGGGTTCTGCAGTGCGAGCCTGATGATCAACCGCCGGTCCGGGCGGGCGGTCTCGTGTACCAGCTACGAGAGTGCCGCGGCGATGCGCGCGAGCCGGGAGCAGTCGGCTTCGCTACGGGTGGATGCGGCCCGGCAGACGGGGGTCGAAGCACTCGATGTCCGGGAATTCGAATTGGCGCTCGCACATCTGCGGGTGCCGGAAATGGCGTGAACGCGGAATCAGGACTCGGGGCGCGCGTCGAACAGGGACCGGGCGGCGATGGCAGCCCATGGAGTCCGCCGGGTGGTGGTCACCCTGGTGGGCGGCGATTGGTTCCGTCAGGCCGATCTCCTCGCCCGCGAACCCTGAGGGGGTAGCCGGGGCGGGCTCGCGCAGCCGGCTCGGGATCGCGGTGCTACAGCGCCGGCTGATCCACGTCCAGCCGGTCGTCGAATTCCGCGCGGGCGCGTTCGACCTCGGGCAAGGTGCCGGTCGCCCAGTTCAGGAGTGCGTCGAGGAGGTCCTGTAGCGATCTGCCCAGCGGTGTCAGGCGGTATTCGACGGCGACGGGGCGGGTACTGGTGACGATCCGCTCGATCATCCCGTTGCGTTCGAGGCGGCGCAGCGCGGTGGTCAGCGATTTCTGCGTCACCACCGGTATGGCCCGGCGGAGGCCGTTGAAGCGCAACGGTCCGTGCTCGCACAGGGCATCGAGGATCCGCAGGGACCATTTGTCGAGCACCTGATCGAGCAGGTCGCGGTGCTGTGGGGTGAGCTGCGGGGCCGGTGCGGTGGTTTCCGTCATGATACTTAGTCTCGTTGAAGTTCCCTTCGGGCACCAGGTAGACATCAGATACCTGCTTCGACCAGCGAAAGGGACCACCCATGGCAGTGCAGCTGCTCACCCCCGAAGGTATGTTCGCGCCCGTTCCGTATCACCACGTTTCCATCGCCACCGGTGCCCGCCAGGTGCACATCGCCGGACAGATCGCGCGCGACGCCGACGGTAATCCCGTCGCGACCGGTGACCTCGCCGGTCAGGTCGCGCACGCCCTGCGCAGTACGGCGCGCGGCCTGGCCGGTGCGGGCGCGACGTTCGCCGACGTCGTCCGCCTGCGGTTCTTCGTCACGAACTGGAGTCCGGACAAGTACGACGACTTCGTCGCGGGTATCGACAGCGTCGTCGGCGAGCTGGGGATACCCCAGCCGCTACCGCCGCTGTCGGCGATCGGCGTCGACTATCTCTTCGAACCCGACGTGCTGGTCGAGGTGGAGGCATACGCCGTACTCGACTGATCTTCGCGTTCTCCGCTACGGGATCAGGACGATTCTGCCGAACACCTCGCCGTCGTCCATCTTCCGGTGTGCGAGTGCGGCTTTCTCCAGGGGTAGCGTTTCGTGGACGACTGCGCGGAGGTCGCCGCGGCCGGCGGCGGCCCACTGGTCGAGTTGGACGGCACGGCGGTCGGCCGGTGCGACCGTGTCGGCGCTGAAGGTCGCGAACGACAGTGACTTCAGGAACGAAGCCAGCATGGTCGCGCCGAAATCCGGCGGTGGAAAGCCCGCCACGGCGCCGGCGGCGACCATGCGACCTTTCGGCGCGAGCTTGTCGAAGAATGCCGGCATATCCGGCCCGGAGATGATGTCGATGATCACGTCGTAGCCGGTGGGGACGTCGGTGGTGCCCTGACCGGAACGGTCCAGGACATGGGTGGCGCCGAGTGCGCGGAGGCGGTCGCCGCGTTCCGCCGAGGAGGTCGTGACCGCCACGGCGCGGGCGCCGCCGCTGGCCGCCAGCTGGATCGCCATGACACCGATACTGCCGGCGGCGCCGCGTATCAGCACGGCCTCCCCGGGGGCGAAATGGGCGTGCGCCAGGGCGAAATGGGCCACCATTCCGGAACTTCCGAGGGTGACCGCGTCGGCGGCGGACAGGTCCGCGGGCAGTGGCAGGATTTCCTCGGCCGAGGCGAGGGCCTGTTCCACATAACCGCCGCCGCGGCCCGTGAACGCCCACACCCGCTTGCCGGTCCACGAGGCGTCGACCCCCTCGCCGACAGCGGTGACGGTTCCGGCGACCTCCGAACCGGGGACATGGCCTTCCTCGATGCCGTAGCCGGCGAGGGTGCCGCGGCGGATCATCGCGTCGACACCGCCGACGCCAATCGCCTCGGTGGCTATCGCCACCTGTCCCGGGCCGGGAACGGGGGCCGGGGTATCGATGACGGCCAGCCCGTCGGGGCTGCCGAATGACCGGATGACGACTGCCTTCACTATCTCTCCTCGGTCTGGGGCGGGTCGGCGAGGAACGAATCGTCTCGCTCGATTCCGACGCTAACGGACGCCCCCGTCCGTTTAGCTAAAGTGAGAGGGATGCCCGCCCATTTGACTCACCCGCTGCGCTCCGACGCCAGGGACAACCGCGACCGCATCCTCGAGGCGGCGCGCACCCTGTTCGCCACTGACGGGCTGGATGTCCCGATGCGGGAGATCGCCCGGCTCGCCGAGGTGGGACCCGCCACCCTCTACCGCCATTTCCCGACCAAGGAAGCCCTGGCAACCGAGGCATTCATCGACCAGATGCGTACCTGCCACGCCATCGCCGACGAGGGTCTGGCCGATCCGGACCCGTGGCACGGCTTCTGCCGCGTCATCGAGCGGACGTTCGAGCTGAACGCGCACAGTCGAGGATTCACCGAAGCATTCATGTCGACGTTCCCGAACGCCGTGGATTTCGCCGCGAGCCGGGAGTACGCGCTGAAATCGATCATCGAACTGGCGCGCCGAGCGAAGGAAACCGGGCACCTCCGCCCCGATTTCGTGCTGGACGACCTGATGCTGATGCTCATGGCGCACCGAGGTATTCAACCCGGCTCGCAGGCTGCCCGCACCGCGGCTTCGCGGCGCTTCGCCGCCTTCGTGATCGAAGCATTCCGTGCCACCCCGGAATCCGCGCCGCTGCCGCCGGTCCCGCGGTTGGCCCCCGCGACAGCAGGCTGAAGCCTCATGGTCGACGGTGCCCCGGAGGAGCGGGTCCGGCGGCTGTGCAGCCGGGAACGAACCCGCTGGGGCGACTCGAACATCTGACGGGCTGTCGAGCGTTCGTCGGATGTCGGCGGAGCCCGTCGTGGGATAGTTCACCGGGCGTTCGTTTGCCCTCTGGGTTAGATGACGGTCAATATCGATGCATGTCTAATTCGCAGAGGCCGGTCGAGGGGTGTAGTCCCTCTGCCCTGATCCGGGAACCACTGTCGGCGGATGCCTCGGTGGAGTTGGCGGCGGTCTTCAAGGCGCTGTCGGATCCCGTGCGGTTACGGCTGCTCAGCTCGATCGCGTCGCGGGCCGGGCAGGAAGCCTGCGTCTGCGATCTGTCCGAGGGCATCGAATTGACCCAGCCGACGATCTCGCACCACCTGAAGGTGCTGCGTGGCGCGGGACTGCTCACCAGCGAGCGGCGCGCGTCCTGGGTGTACTACCGGGTGGTCCCGGAGGTACTGCGACAGCTCGCGGAGGTCCTGCTGGTGGAAAGCGGTGCTGCCGCCGAGGTGAACGCGTGAGCGCCGAGACGACCGGCAGCGCACCGGGTGTGGTGGGGAAGCTTTCCACACTGGACCGGTTCCTGCCGGTGTGGATCGGGGTGGCGATGGTCGCCGGGCTGCTGCTGGGCCGGCTGATACCCGGACTCGGCAACGGCCTGGCCGCGGTGGAAATCGACGGGATCTCGCTGCCGATCGCGATCGGGCTGCTGATCATGATGTATCCGGTGCTGGCCAAGGTCCGCTACGACCGGCTCGACACCGTCACCGGCGACCGGCGGCTGCTGGCCGGGTCGCTGGTGCTGAACTGGCTGCTCGGACCCGCGCTGATGTTCGCGCTGGCGTGGCTACTGCTGCCGGACCTGCCCGAATACCGCACGGGGCTGATCATCGTCGGGCTGGCGCGGTGTATCGCCATGGTGATCATCTGGAACGATCTGGCCTGCGGTGACCGGGAGGCCGCCGCTGTCCTGGTGGCGCTGAACTCGGTCTTCCAGGTGATCATGTTCGCGGTCCTGGGCTGGTTCTATCTCTCGATACTGCCCGGATGGCTGGGGCTCGAGCAGACCACGATCGAGGCTTCGCCCTGGGAGATCGCGAAATCGGTGCTGATCTTCCTCGGGATCCCGCTGCTGGCCGGATATCTCACCCGCCGTTTCGGGGAGCGCGCGAAAGGCCGCGACTGGTACGAGGCGACACTGATCCCGCGGATCGGGCCGTGGGCGCTGTACGGATTGCTGTTCACCATCGTGGTGCTGTTCGCGCTGCAAGGCGAGCGGATCACCGCCCAGCCCCTGGACGTCGTGCGGATCGCGGTACCGCTGCTCGCCTATTTCGCGATCATGTGGGGCGGCGGCTATCTGCTGGGTGCGCTCATGGGCCTCGGCTACGAGCGGACGACCACGCTGGCCTTCACCGCGGCGGGCAACAATTTCGAACTCGCCATCGCGGTCGCGATCGCCACCTACGGCGCCACCTCCGGTCAAGCGCTCGCCGGGGTGGTGGGACCGCTGATCGAAGTGCCGGTGCTGGTCGGGCTGGTCTATGTGTCCCTCGCGCTCCGCAACAGGTTCCGGAATCCCGGTGCACCGGTCGACGCGGGCGCGGCTCCCCGCGATGCCGAAGTCCGGCCCTGACCTACTCCTGCAGGAAAGAGACGATTCCATGACCACACCCACCGTGTTGTTCGTCTGCGTCCACAACGCCGGCCGCTCGCAGATGGCCGCCGGATTCCTCACCCACCTCGCCGGGGACGCGATCGAGGTGCGCTCCGCGGGCAGCGCACCCGCCGGCACCGTGAATCCCACGGCGGTCGCGGCGATGGCGGAGGTCGGTATCGATATCGCCGGCCGGTCGCCGAAGATCCTCACCGCGGACGCCGTGCAGTCCTCGGACGTGGTGATCACCATGGGCTGCGGCGACACCTGCCCGGTCTTCCCAGGGATCAGTTACCGGGACTGGGACCTGCCCGACCCGGCGGGTAAAGGTATCGAAGACGTGCGCCCGATCCGCGACGAGATCCGCACCCGGGTGGAAGCGCTCATCGCCGAACTGCTGCCCGCCTGAACCGGCCGGGGGCTACGCCGCTTTCAGCGGGTCGTGTCCGAGGCACATCAGCCGATGCCGGAACTGGGCGTCACCGGCCACCGGCTCCAGATCGTCGCGGCGTTCCGCGGTGATCGTGGCCACCACACGCCGCATAACCGCCACATCGCCGGCGGTCAGATCGGTGCGGCGTTTGCCGAGAATCGCCAGGACCTGCCGCCCGATTTCGGGTCCGGAACGATCCGGTTCCCGTTCGGCCACCGCGCTCGCCGCCTCGGTGCGCAACCAATCGCCGAGCTCACGCGACGACATATTGACCACTCGGTGGAAATCGTCCCAGAGTTCGTCGTCCACCACTGTTTCCGCCATGGGTGTCCACCTCCTACGGTCGCTTGCGGCGCCGCAGTACCCGGCTGCGCCGCGGGCAAACAGGGCACGGTCGCCGATATCGGCGCCGCCGAGGGCCCGCGCTGATGGTGGTCCGCGGTCATCTGCGAGCCGCCCTGCGGCGACGGCGATCGCGCCCGGCCAGACGAGCGCTGCGAGTGTTTCCGCGCGGATACTCGGGGCATACGGGGCGCATGGATACCGACAATTCATCCGGAAACAGTGCCGAGCGCCGGGTCCGCACACAGGTCGATCCGGCCGATCTCCAGCGGCTGCTCGAGGCGGGGCCGGACAGTTGCCTCGTACTGTCCGAGGGGCGAATGCAGGTCCGTGAAGCATCCCCGCGCGACGGTGACGGCCTGGTCGTCGTGACCCGTGCCGACCTCATCGCCCAGCTGGGAGAAAGCCCAGCAGACAATGACCTGGTCACCCAGGCCGCACTGCTCGACAGCGAGGTCCGATCGCTCGGCGCCTGACCCGGCTCAGGACGCCGGGCTCGCCGTGGGTGCGGTGCCGAGGTTGGCCAGGAACCAGTCGGTCGCGAGCGCGGCGACCCGGTCGAGCGCGCCGGGTTCTTCGAACAGATGCGTGGCATCCGGCACGATCTCCAGCCGCGGACGCACGGTCATATGCTGCTGGGCGTCCCTGTTGAGATCCAGAACCATGGCGTCGGCACCGCCGACGATCAGCAGCGTGGGTGTCCGGACCCGGGAGAGGGCGTCGCCCGCGAGGTCCGGGCGGCCGCCGCGGGAGACGACGGCGTGGACGGCGGCCGGGCGCTCGGCGGCAGTGCGGAGTGCGGCCGCGGCACCGGTGCTGGCACCGAACAGGCCGACCGGGTTCTCGGCGGTTGCCGCCCGCCCGGCCAGCCAGTCCACGGTTGCCGCCAGCCGGCCGGACAGCAGCGGTATGTCGAACCGCAGCTCCCGGGTGCTCTGGTCGCGGTGTTCTTCCTCGGCGGTGAGCAGATCGAGCAGGACGGTGCCGAGTCCGGCCCGCTCGAGCACGGCGGCCACGTGCCGGTTGCGCGGACTGTGCCGGCCGCTGCCGGTGCCGTGCGCGAAAACGACGATCCCGCAGTCCGGCGCGGGCAGCCGGATCCGGGCGTCGAGGTGGATATCGCCGATGGGTATCCGCACTTCCTCGTCGACGAACATGCTGTGGCCGGTGGAGTCGTCCATGGTTTCCGTTCCCGTCGTACGGATCGCCGGTGTACCGGCATATCGGGGAACGGATTACCCGCGTCTCATCCGGCAAACAGCGCCCGCGGGCCTCCGGTGCCGCGAGCGCCATGAACCGATAGTCCGCGCTACCGAGCGGCGGGTGCGCAACACGCGTCCGCGGAAGCCGCTTGCGGCTCTGCGTCACCCGCACCGCGGCCGTCGGTGCCGCAGCAGGCCTGCACTGCCGCGCGGTCATCCGTCTCGGCGAACTCGGGCGCGGTGCCGAAATGCTCGGTATCGGCGAGGACGGTGTAGACCTCCCAGCGTTCGGCGTTCGGTCCGGTCACCCACACCTTGTCCTGGGCGGCGAAGCAACATGTGGTCGCGATCTGCTCCTCGGTGAACACACCGGCCTCCGTCAGGCGTGCGATCTCGGCGTGGACCTTCGCCGAGGAGTCGACCTCCACCCCGAGATGGTTGACGCTGCCGCCCTGGCCCGGGTTCTCGATCAGCACCAGCTTCAGCGGCGGCTCGGCGAGGGCGAAATTCGCATATCCCGGTTTGCGTTTCGCGGGTTCGGCGCCGAACAGGGTGGAGTAGAACCCGACGGCCTGTTCCAGATCGTCGACATTCAGAGCGAGCTGTACACGAGACATCGCAAACCTCCAGTTGTGTTACATATATCGAAAAGGTGATGTGGCCGAGTCTGCCACCTTTTCGACATATGTCAATACTGTCGGTAGGATCGCGGTATGCCGAAAACGCTACCCGTCATCGATACGACCGCCCCCGTCTGCTGCGCCCCGGTGGCCGCCGGTCCCATCGACGACGAGGCAGCCCTGCATGTCGCGCTCCGCCTGAAAGCGCTCGCCGACCCGGTCCGGGTCAAACTCATGTCACTGCTGCTGGCCGACCCGGTCGCCGGCGCCAACGGTGGCGACCTCGCCGCCGCGGTCGGCCTGTCCGAATCCACCGTCAGCCACCATCTGACCCAGCTCCGCAAAGCGGGCCTGATCACCTCGGAACGCAACGGTATGAACGTCGTCCACCGCGCCCACCGCGACGCGCTCGCCGCCTTGTGCGTGGTACTGGACCCCAACTGCTGCCGCTGACCGCGGCGCCCGGCCCGATTACCGGAACGCCGCCGAGTTGTGTACCGCCCACTCGGCGAAGGTGTGCGGTGCCCGGCCGAAGCTCTCGACCACCGGTCAGGGCACGAACCGCTGAACCGCACCATCCGCTCCCGTGGAAGCGCTGATCGCGGCCAAGACTGTCGTCGCACGCGCGGCGGAGAGTTGTCGCGGGCACCGGATACAGTCGAGCCGTGGGCGCTTACCGTGAGTACCGGCCACCGGCCGGGTTGGAGCCTGTGGTGGCGTGCGTGTGGGAAAGCGATGCTCTCGTCGACGGTACGCAGCGGGTCATACCGGATGGATGCGTCGATTTGGTCTGGCTGGGCCGGCACCTGCTGGTGGTCGGCGCCGATACCGCGCCGATGATGTGGGCTGCGGTCGGTGAACGAGCCGGGGGCCTTCGATTGCGGCCCGGAGTAGCCGGCCGTGTTCTCGGGGTGCCCGCCGACGAAGTCCGCGATCGGCAACTGCCACTGTCCGAGTTCTGGCCTGCGGTGGCGGACTGGTCCGAACGCCCGGAGTCCGCGGACCCGGCGTCGCGGCTGCGGCTGGTGACCGAAGCACTGCTGCACCGTAGGGCCGAACCGGATCCGCTGGTCGGCGCCGCTGTGCGCCGGTTGGTCGTCCCTCGCACCCGGGTCTCGGCCGTGGCCGCCGACCTGGGAGTCAGCGAGCGACAACTGAACCGCCGGGTTACGGCGGCAGTGGGGTACGGGCCCAAGTTCCTCGCTCGCGTCGCCCGGCTGCGCCGGCTGGTCGCGGCAGACGGGGAATCACTGGCGGACCGCGCGTATGCGGTGGGCTACGCGGGCCAGGCGCATATGACCGACGAGGTACGGCAACTCACCGGCCTCACCCCTGTCCGATTTCTGGAAGACGCCACACTCACAGCTGCCTAACCTCCGGGTATATGAGCATCGACCTCGCAGCCGCCCGGCAGTACATCGAGTCCAGCGCCCGCGTCCTGGAACGGCACCGGCTCGCCGTACTCCTCGACAACGGCCCCGTCGAACCCGTCCGCACCGCACTCGCCGCCTACCGCAACCCCGACGGCGGATTCGGGCACGCATTGGAACCCGATGTGCGATGCCCGGGCAGTCAGCCGTCGGCGGCACTGTCCGCCCTGGAAATACTCGCCGAACTGGACGCCGCCCACGACCCCGTGGTCACCGGGCTGGCCGACTGGATCGCCGGTATCGCCGACCAGGACGGCGGCGTGCCGACCGTCCTGCCGTCGGCCACCGGGCACCCGCACGCCCCGTGGATGGCGCCGAACCCGGAGGCCGGATTCCTCACCTACGCCCTCGCTGCCGGTCTGTGGCGGCTCGGCGTGCAGCATCCGTGGCTCGACAAGGCGACAACATGGTGCTGGAACCGGATCGACGCCGCCGAGGCCCCTGCCGGTTACACCGTGAAATTCGCGCTGCAATTCCTCGATGCCGTACCCGACCCCGTCCGCGCCGCCGCGGCCGTCGAACGCTTCCGGGCCGCGATCCGCGACGACGGCACGGTACCGGTCGAAGGCGGTGTCGAGAACGAGCAGATCGGCCCACTCACGCTGTCCCCGCGCCCGGCGACACCGAGCCGGGCGTTGTTCGGCGAACAGACGATCGCCGCCGACCTGGACCGGCTCGAACGCGAGCAATTGGACGACGGTGGCTGGGATTTCGACTTCCTGCACTTCACACCCGGCCAGACCGTGGAATGGCGCGGCGTGGTGACCCTGGGCAATATCAGCACGCTCCGTGAACACGGCAGGATCTGATCCGCCTGGCGTGGACCAGGGTCCCGCCACCGCAGTGTGGCGACCCCGGCGCTGAGGGGAAAACGGTCGACCGCACGCAGCAACAAGAGTCCCTGGAGCGGGTCACCATGGTCTCGAGGCTGCGCTCACCGCGGCCCGGCGATGGTGCGACCGCGTACTCGGCTCGCTTCCGGAAGCCGCGGCATCGACGCTGTGTGGGACCACGCCTGGATCGGTCTACCACGGGTACAGGTGTTCAGCTCCCGTCGTCCCGAAGGCGCTGATGGAGGGTGGCGGCGCGGAGAGTCAGGTGGTTGCGTTCGGCGAGGTTCTGCGCTCGGTCGGCGGCCTGCACATAGAGCCGCGCGGCGGTGGCGGTATCGCCGGCGCGTTCATGGAGGTAGGCAGCCGACGCGGTGTAGCGGGGGAGTCCCGGGTCGAGTTCGGCGAGGGCTGCGAGTCCCGCCTGCGGGCCGTCTGCCTCGCCGACGGCCACCGCGCGATTGAGCCGGGCGATCGGGCTATCGGTGAGCGCGATCAGCTCGTCGTACCATTCGACGATCTGCACCCAGTCGGTCTCCTCCGCCGTTTGCGCGTCGGCGTGCAGTGCGGCGATCGCCGCCTGTGCCTGGTACTCGCCGAGCCGGTCGCGGGCCAGGGCCGCCTGCAGGATGGTCACGCCCTCGGCGATCAGGTCGCGGCGCCACAGCGCGCGGTCCTGTTCGGCCAGCGGCACCAGGCTGCCGTCCGCGCGAGTGCGGGCCGGGCGCCGGGCATGGTGCAGCAGGAACAGTGCCAGCAGGCCCGCAACCTCCGGGTCGCCGGTGGTCGCGATGAGCTGCCGGGCCAGCCGGATCGCCTCCGCGGCCAGGTCGATATCGCCGCTGTATCCCTCGTTGAACACCAGATACAGCACCCGCAGCACCGTGCGCAGATCTCCGGGAGTGTCCAGCCGGACCTCGCTCACGGTGCGTTTGGCCCGGCTGATCCGCTGCGCCATGGTGGCTTCGGGCACCAGGTAGGCCTGCGCGATCTGGCGGGTGGTGAGACCGCCGACAGCCCGCAGCGTCAGCGCCACCGCCGAGGTGGGCGTGAGACTCGGGTGTGCGCACAGGAAATACAACCGCAGCGTTTCGTCCTCCGATGCGGCCGGTCCCGCCGCGGGCTCCTCGGATACTCGCTGCTCACGGTTGCGTCGTGCGGTTTCGGAGCGGGCCAGATCCACGAAACACCGCCACGCCGTGGTGATCAGCCAGCCCTTGGGATCATCGGGCCGCTGCCGTGGCCAGGTATCGACGGCCCGCATCAGCGCCTCTTGCACGGCGTCCTCGGCGGTCGCGAAATCCGCCCCGCGGTGGACGAGGGCCGCCAGGACACCGGGGATCAGGTCCCGCAGCCGGCCCGCGTCCAGCGCGTCGGCGGTCATCACTCGGTGACGGTCGGCGGGGCGGTGAGGAACGGACGCACCTCGAGCCATTCGTGGATCGGTTTCCCGCCCGCGCCGGGCGCCGCGGACAACTCGCCGGCCAGTTCGACGGCACGGTCGTAGGAGTCGACGTCGATGATCATCCAGCCCGCGATCAGGTCCTTGGTCTCCGCGAACGGGCCGTCGGTCACCGGCGGTTTGCCCTCGCCGTCGTAACGGACCCACGCACCCTCCGGCGCCAGCGCCTGACCGTCGACGAACTCGCCGGTGCTCTCCAGACGGTCCGCGAAATCCTGCATGTACTGCATATGCGCCTCGATCTCGGCCGGTGTCCACCGGTCCATCGGCACATCGTTGACCGACGCCGGAGCGCCGCGGTAATGCTTGAGGAGCAGATACTTGGCCATGGGATTCTCCCTTCGATGTCCGACCCTGGTTGGTCGATCACACCTGGGACGGAGCCGTGACGACGTTCTCGACATCCACGCCGAAAATTTCCAGAACTTTTTTCCGGGTCTGTGATCAGGCCTCGCTGGGCTGCACGATGACGAACCCTTCACCGTCGAGACGCAGCTGGAACGCCTCGCCCGAACCACCACGGACCATCGAACCGAAACTCTGCGAACGATTCAACGAGGTCTGCAGTTGCGCGCTCCACCCGACCACCGCATCGGTGTCCACGAAAACCGGCGCCTGCGGATGCACCGGAATGATGATCGGCGTCCCCGCGCACACCAGCCCGAGCCGCCCCTGCCCCGTGAACACGCAGTTGAACAGCCCGCCACCGGCCATCCCGACACCCTGCACCATCCGGATGTCGTACTGCAGGCTCGAATCGAACACCAGAATATTGCGGCCGTTGATGGTGAGCGCATCACCGGGCACCAGGTCGACGAGGAAACAGTTCCGGTCGAAATGCGCGAACCACGCCTCACCCTGACCCCGCACCGCCATCAGCGGCACTCCCTCACCCGTAAGCGCCCGCTGCAGGAATTTCCCGACCCCCTGCCCTTTCTTCTCGAACTGCAGGTTCCCGCGGAACGCAACCATCGAACCCTGCCGCGCGAGGCATTCACCGTTCACGGCGTACTTCAATGATTTCGCACTCTGCGCCGTCAACCCCGGCGCGGTCGCGGGCTGAGCCATGTTCTCGTTGGCGAAGATCTCACTCTGCATACCGCGATCCTGCCGCAACTGTCCTCGTCATGGGCGGGAGTGGTGGGCGAGCGGAGCCCGGGAAGTAACGAATTCGTATCGGTGATCGAAAAGGTCAGCAGCGCACATATTTAGGAGTGTGACGCCTGGTCGGAGGGTAATCGGTAGATGGTCGCCCTCCGGCGACCGAGTTCGACGATCGAAGAGAGACCGATATGCCTGGCTTCCTGAAGTACATCATCTTCCTCAACATGCTGGGCACCCTCGGCGGTATGTACAGCACTTGGTGATTCCCCGGCCCGGTCCGCCGATCGGTTAGATTGGCGGTTCCGCCCGGCTCGTGCCGGGCGCCCGGATTGTCGAGGATAGGGGTCGTATGGCGAAGACCGCGCTGGTGACGGGGGCGTCGTCGGGGATCGGGCGAGCTACTGCCGCGCTGCTGGTGGAGCAGGGCTACCGTGTGATCGGAACCAGCCGGAATCCGGATTCGATTGCGGCCTCGGCGCGGGTTCCGGGGGTGGAGTATCGCGCGCTCGATCTCACCGACCCGGCCGGTATCGAGCGGTTCGGGCAGGAGCTCGGACCGGTGGATGTGCTGGTGAACAATGCGGGGGAGAGCCAGTCGGGCCCGATCGAGGAACTGCCGCACGACGCCGTCACCCGGATATTCCAGTTGAACGTATTCGGTGCGGTCCAGCTGACGCAGCTGGTGCTGCCGGGGATGCGGGAGCGCGGGTACGGGCGGATCATCATGGTCGGGTCGATGCTGGCGAGTTTCCCGCTGGCCTACCGGTCCTCGTATGTGGCGACGAAGGCGGCGATCAAGGGTTTCGCGGACGCGGCACGGTTGGAGACGGCGCCGTTCGGAGTGTGGATCAGTACGGTCGAACCCGGGTCGATCGCGACCGGGATCGGGGAGCGGCGCACCAAGTACATTGCGGATGATTCGGTATATGCGGCGGATTTCGCGACGATGATCACCAACCTGGACCGTAACGAGCGGGCCGGGACGAGTCCGGAAGAAGTGGCGCGCACCATCCTGCGCGCGATTTCGGCGGAGAAGCCGAAACCGTTGTACGCCAAAGGTAGTCGGGCGCCGGTCGTATTCTTGCTTCGGCGATTGGCGCCGGCGGCGGTGATCGAGAAGGTTGTTGCGCGGACGCACGGATTGAAGCGCTGACGGAGGCCGGGATATGCGTTTATCCGTGGGCTGCGCCATGTGGACACATGCCGCCTGGCCGGCGCCGGGTGACAAACTGCGCAGCTACGCGAGCTGGTGCGATGCGGTGGAAGGCAACACCACCTTCTACGCGGTGCCGGCCCGCCGGACCGTGGAAACCTGGGCAGAGCAGACCGCCCCGGATTTCCGGTTCGTGGTCAAACTGCCCAAAACCGTCACTCACGAACGCCGGCTCTCGGGCGTGGACGCCGAGTTGAACGATTTCCTGCACACCATGGAGCCTCTCGGGTCCCGGATGCACGCGCTGTGGATCCAGTTGCCGGGGACGTTCGGGCCGAACGAGCTGGGGTCGCTGGCCGGATTCGTCCGGAAGGTCCCGGCCGGGCTGCGGGTGGCGGTGGAGGTGCGGCATCCGGCATTCTTCACTGACGATGATGCGGCGAACCAGCTCGAACGAGCACTGGGTAGGGCGGGGGCGGAGTGGGTGCCGTTCGATACCACCGTCCTGTTCGCGGCGCGGCCGGCGAGTTCGGCGGAGTACGAGGCGCAGTCGAAGAAACCGCGATTGCCGCGGCGGATGCGGGCACTCACCGAAACCCCGATCGTGCGGTATCACGGTCGCGACGATCCCGAGGCGACGGTGGCCGGCTGGCGGCCCTGGGTGGAGCAGACGGTCGAATGGTTGCGGGAGGGGCGTTCGCCGACGGTCTTCCTGCACACTCCGGACAACGCGTCCTCCCGGGATTTGGCGCGCCGTTTTCACGACGAGGTCCGGGTCCATGTCCCGGACCTCGTACCGCTGCCCGACCCCGCCGAAACCGAACCGATGACCCTGTTCTGACGGCACCGCCGGCCATCCCGTTTCAGTTCACCGTGAGCAGTGCCGCGGCCGCGAGCGTCTCGACCCAGAAGTAGAACCAGACGGGATAGAACGCGGCCGGAGCGTCCAGCACCCGCGAAACCACGCGGCCCGCCGCCATCCCGGCCAGCGCGACCGCGACCGCGAGCACCACGCCCCGCCCGAGTTCGCCGGTCGTTGTCGCCGACCAGAACAGTGCGCCGGCCACCGCGAGACCGAATCCGCCGTACACCGCCCGTACCTCGGAGCGTCCCGGTGCGGTGCCGACGCCGATACCGAAGGGCCGTACGAGCCGCGCGGGCGCGGCGAGGGCGTAGAGACCCATTCCGGTGAAGAAGAGTGCCACTGCTGTCAGGACCACTGTTCGCACCAACGCTTCCATCGCTCGATCATCGAGCATCGGCGTTGCGGGCGCTTCCGGAAACGTGCGGTTCCGGGCGCCGATAAGTGAACTAATGTTCTAGACCAGAGCGAGGTTATATAGCAGGGTATTGCTTTATAAGTGAGCGAATATTCGCACACCGTGGTAGAAATCGGCTGTAGCGAAGGGACAACCATGCAACCGACCGACAAACAGCGCGCCGCGCTGGAAATGATCTGCGATACGTTCCTGCCCGGGGACGGCCTGACCCTGCCTTCGGCGTCCGAACTGGGCGCTGTGGACACGGTGCTGGCACTTCTGGCGCGCAACCCGCGGGAAGCCGAGACCAAGCAGCTGGCGATGCTGCTGGACCTGTGGGACGGTCCGGTCACCGGACTGCTCGCCGGGTGGGGTCCGCGGCGGTATTCGAAACTGTCGCAGCAGAACCGGGAGAAGGCGCTGCTTCGACTCGGCGCCTCCCGGCTCGGTGCCGTGCGCGCGGTATTCCAGGCCTTGAAGCAGGCGTCGCTGCTGGCATACAACGTGACTCCGGGGCCGACGGGAGTCAATCCCCTGTGGAAACACCTGGGCTACGACGCGATCCCCGGACCACTGGCGAATGCGCCGCAGCCCGCGCTGCGCCCGCAGCGCATCACCGAACCGGCGAGCCTCACCTGTGATGTCGCGATCGTCGGCTCCGGCGCCGGTGGTGGTACTGCCGCCGGAGTGCTCGCCGAAGCGGGTCTGGATGTGGTCGTCCTGGAACGCGGCGAGTACTACGACGACAAGGATTTCGGCGGCGGTGAACTCGCCGGCCAGCAGCTGCTGTATTCGCCCGGACCGCTGGCATCCAGCGAGGGCCAGCTCGCGCTGGTCGCCGGATCCTGTCTCGGCGGCGGCACGGTGGTGAACTGGAGTACATCGCTGCCCACGCCGGACAGCGTCCGGGACGAATGGGCCGCAGTCGGCGCCGTACAGTTCGCGGAGTCCGAGTTCACCGAATCCCTGGATACGGTGCTGCGACGGCTCGGCGTGAACGAGCGGCGCTCCACCCCGCTGGTACGGGACAACATCCTGGAGCGCGGCGCGCGTGCGCTCGGCTGGCCCGTCGACCCCCTGCCGCGCAATGTGACCGATGCCTGCGATGCCGGTGTCGAATGCGGCCGGTGCGGTAGTGGCTGCCGGTTGGGGGCCAAACAGTCGGTCACCAAAACATGGCTGGCCGATGCCGCGGCCCGCGGCGCCCGGTTGATCGTGGACGCGAATGTACGGCGGATCTCGGTGCGCGACAACATCGCCGAAGCGGTCACCGTGTGTACCTCGACGGGTGTGGAGTTCGAGGTCCGCGCGCGAGCCGTGGTGGTGGCGGCGGGCGCGATCCAGACGCCCGCACTGCTGCGCCGGTCGGGGCTGGGTAACAAGAACATCGGCCGCTACCTGCGGTTGCATCCGGCGGCAGCGGTTTTCGGACTCTTCGACGAAGAGGTGCGGCCCTGGGAGGGCGGTCTGCAGACGCGGATCTGCCGGCAGCACGCCGATCTCGACGGAAACGGTTACGGCGTGATCTACGAGACGGGTCCGCTGGCGCCGGGCTCGTCCACGGGATTCATGAGCTGGCAGGGCTCGGCGGATCATCGGCGGGTGATGCAGGATTTCGCGCGCACCAATGCCGTCGGCATCATCACCCGCGACCGCGACTCCGGTGCGGTGAAGGTCGACCGGGACGGTGAACCCACCGTGGACTACCGGATCTCCGACTACGACGCCGCCCACCTGCACACCGGTATCGAAGGCGCGGCCAGGATTCTCGAAGCCGCGGGCGCCACCCGGATCTTCTCCGGGCATCAAGCGGGTGTCTCCTACGAACCGGGCGTTCGTGGTTCGCTCGGTGAGTTCTCGGCCGCCGCCAAGGCCGCCGGCTACGGTCCGGGACGCTGCACGATGGGCGCCCTGCACATCATGGGGTCGGCCCGGATGGGTGGTTCGGCGGAAAACTCCGCCACTGACCCAGACGGTGCGGCCTGGGAGGTGAAGAATATCGTCGTCGCCGACGCGTCCTGCTTCCCGACCTCCTCGGGGGTGAACCCGATGGTGACGATCGAAGCCATCGCCCATATGAACGCCACCCGCCTCGCCGCCCGGCTGGGCTGACCGCGGGCGCGGGAGGTCCGGCGCGATGGTCAGACCTCCCGCAGGCTGCGCGCGATGCTGTGCAGCAGACCGATATCCCGGGCGGGATCTATCGTGGTTTCGAACGGCGGCCGGACCTCCAGCCGGCCGTCGTCGATCAGATCTCCCACGAGCACCTTCGCCATGGCCAGCGGAAGCCGCAACTGTGCCGAAATCTCCGCCACCGACTGCGCGGTCCGGCACAGGCGGATGATATCGACGTACTCGGGTTCGGTGCGCTGCGGCGCGAGCCCGGCGCCCCGGTCCACCACCCTGGTATCCAGGGTGAGCTCCCGGCGCCTCGTGCGGCCTCGCCCGCGGGTCACCGCGAAGAGGCGCACGATGGGACCGTCGTCGTCCTCGTCCCAGTGATCGTCGGGCCCCGACACGGCTAGCGTATGCCGTTCGGATAGCCGCGTACGTGCGCGCCGGGCCGGTCGCGGTCGTACCCAGCCGGGTGGTCATGGGGACCCGGCCGGCCGCGGTCGCCGTGGTACGCCCGGGAATCGACGCCGAGATGGGTGCCGACCTGCTGAACGGTGCGGTTCATTTCGTAGGCCACCATCCCCAGGTCGGCGGAGTCGGCGGCGAGCAGTGAGAGACAGGCGTTACCACCGGCCGCGGTGACGAACAGGACCGCCCGGTCGAGCTCCACCACCGTCTGGCAGACACCGCCCGCCTTGAAATGACTTCCCGCGCTCCGCGCCAGGCTGTGGAAGGCCGACGCCATCGCGGCGAAACGTTCGGCGTCGTCGCGGTCCAGCCCGGAGGAATGTCCCATCAGCAGGCCGTCGGTGGACAGCAGCACCGCGGAATCGGCATCCGGTAGACCGCGAACCAATTCCTCGAGTAGCCAGCTGAGATCGGTGCGATCGGGGTTGGTCATCGTTCGCCTTCTCGTCTAGAGCGTTCTGGAGCATCGGTATCGGAATACGGTGCGCGGCGACCCGAACGGCTACCGCGCGAGATCGCCGACATCCGGTTGCGGGCCTGTTCGGGGGTCCGGGGGCGGGCCACACCGGCATCCGGGTCCTCCTCCCGGACGGTGGGGTCGGTCGCCTTGCGGTGACGGCGCGGCAGTGGCGGGCGACCGGCCCCCGCGCGATACGGCGCCGGCTCCGCGTGCGGCTCCGGATACCGGACTTCGGAAGTGACGGCGGGGTAGACGTCCGAACCGAGCGTGCGGGAATCGTAGGGCTCCTCATACACCGGTGCGGTGGCGAAGGTGGTCGACGGCGAGGTACGGAAGGGGAGCGGCGCCGCGGGGGCCGCGCCGGCCAGGGCGGGTTCGATCACCGGGGCGGCTTCCAGCGGTGGCGGCCCGGCGGGTTCGGTGAGTGCGGTCGGAATGAGGACGATCGCCTTGATTCCGCCGTACGCGGATTCGGTCAGGCGTACCGAAATACCCTGCCGGGCGGCCAGGGTGGCGACCACGAACAGTCCCAGGCGAGTATCGCCGGTCAATGCCGTGACACCGAAGTCCGGCGGTTGGGCCAGCGCCAGGTTCCGTTCGGCGATCTCGTCTTCCGGCATCCCGAGACCCTGATCGGCCACCTCGATCGCCACACCGCGCCCCACCAGCGTGGCCGAGACCTCGACCCGGGAATCCGGCGGGGAGAACGCCGTCGCGTTGTCCATCAGTTCGGCGAGCAGGTGAATGAGATCGGCCGCGGTTTTGCCGACGACCCGCATCTCCGGCACCCGCCCGGTGTGGATACGGGTGTAATCCAGGCTCTCCGCGGCCGCGGCCCGGATGATGTCCCACAGGGACACGGGTTTACGCCAGCGCCGGCCGGGTTGTTCGCCGCCCAGGACGATGAGGTTCTCGGCGTGGCGGCGGGCGCGAGTGGCGAGATGGTCGAGCTGGAAGAGCAGTTCGAGCTGATCGGCGTTCTCCTCGCGGCGTTCGGCCTGATCCAGCAGCGCCAGCTGGCGATGGACCGCGAGCTGGTTGCGATGGGCCATATTCAGGAACACCGCGTTGAAACCCGCCCGCGTCTTGGCCTCGGCCACCGCGGCCGATACGGCGGCCAGCTGGGCCCGGTTGAAGGCGTCGGCGACCTCACCGAGTTCGTCGGTGCCGAAATCCAGCTGCGCGACCTCGGCGGTGGTGTCGACCTCCGCGCCGTCGTCGAGGCGGCGCATGAGATCGGGCAGGCGGTTGTCGGCCAGGTCCAGGGTGTCGTTGCGCAGATGCCGCATCCGGGCGATGAAGCGGTTGGCCATCAGCAGCGCACCGAGGAAGGTCAACCCGGTGAGCAGCAGGACAGCGCTACCGCCGAGCATCGATTTCGCGGCCGTATCGTCACCCTGCGCACGGGCGGTGACGTGCGCGTCGTTGCTCTGATCCTCCCAGAGTTTCAACAGGCCTTCGATGACCTGGCCGGAGGCCTGCTGCCAGGTGGCGATATCCATCGGCAGCGCGGCCGGTTCCCCGGTGGCGTCGGATTCAGTGGCGTCGGATTCATAGGTGCCGGAGCTGTCCTCGGATTCGGCGGCCGACCGTGCGCCGCCGGCCATGAGGGCGTCCTGCATGGCGATCACCTGCCGGTAAGGCGCGGAATCGGTGATTGCCCGGAGTTGCGCGAGCCGTTCGCCTTTGAGTACCGCAGCGGAATACGCGACTTCGCCGCGGAATTCACCGGCGTAGCGGTTGAATTCGACCAGCTGGGCCTCGGTCAGTTCGTTCAGCGTGAGTGCGGCCGCGCCCAGGGTGTCCGCCTTGGACAGCGCGTCGGCGGCCCGCAGGGGTTCGACGCCGTACCCGAGCGATATCGCTACACCGGCGTCCGGCGCGACCCGGGCGGCCAGCATGGAGGCCGCGACGATCGTTTCGATCACCGAGCTGTAGAAAGCGAATGCCTCGGGCCGGGGGATCGTGCCCGCGTCGACGGCGGCCCGGGTGGTGGGGACCTGGCCGAACAGCTGCTGATAGCCGGCGATTTCGGCCTGGGCACCTTCGGGGTTGAGCTGCTGGGCCGCATCGCCCTTGGCGAAGATCTCCGCCAGCGCGATATCGGACTGGCCACGAGCCGCGACCAGCGCCGGAGCCACTCTCGTATCGCCGGCCAGCAGTAGCAGTGACAGCCGCCTTTCTTCCGAGAAAGCCCGCACCATGAGAATTGCCGGACTGGTGGTGCTGCTGGCAAGTTCGGCCCAGGTCGTCGCATCCCGGCCGGACCGCACGAGGTAGGCGGCTGCGCCGATCCCGATGGTCACCAGCGCGATACTGGTGACGAGCACGATCGCGAGCAACCGGGTGCGGATGCCGACCCGCCCGCGCGTGCGATTCGCTCCGGAACGCGCTTTTCGCAGGAATGTTCCGGCGAGAGGTAGGCGAAATCCCAACGTAGACCCACTCATTTCAGGGTGATGGGCCGACCGGCCGCCGGTCGGCCCATCCCAGCTATCCCGGCATTGCGATAATTTCTACTAGATTTTTCCTCGCAATGCGCTTTATCTGTCCCAGACTCTAGCGAACGGATGCGCGCGGTATCGCGGAAGAGGACATGCAAATGAGGCGCTCACCCCGGAGTCCGGGTGGCGCGGGTCGCGCGGTGGCGCTTTCGAAGGCCGATCGGCGGGTGTGCCTCGGATCAACCGCCCCGCAAACTGTTCGCGATCGTTCGCAGGAGATCGAGTCCCGCGGCGTTGTCGGGAGTCTCCACCGGTGCGCGCACGATCAGCCGGCCGTCGTCGATCAAATCCCCGACCAGGACCTTTGTCAGTGCCAGCGGAACACCGAGTTGCGCCGATACCTCGGCCACCGACTGCGGAGTCCGGCACAACCGGACTATTTCGGCGTACTCGGGTTCCGGTCGGCGCAGCGCCAGGCCCGAACCGGCGTCGACCACCATGGAATCCAGGGTGAGCTCCGCGCGCTCGCTGCGACCCCGGCCGCGGGTCAGCGCATAGAGACGTACGACCGGGCCGGCGTCCTCCTCGTCCCCCGAGGTGTTGTGTGGTCCGCTCATGGCCGCGGCCGGCCGTTCGGTCCGGCATCCGGCAGCCTGCTCACCAGTTCCGCCGGCGGCCGGTTCGGGTCAGTGCGCGGGGGAATGGTCATCGTCGCCTTCCTGTCGAGTTCTCTCGGATTCGGCCGGCTCCGGGAGCGCACTGCGTCCCGACCGGGTGCCGCCCTCGATGGCGGCCATCAGATTGCGTGCTTCCTCGGCGCTGCGAGGACGAGGCGCTTCGGCGACCGGGGCGGTACCGGCGGCGGAATCGGCGGGTTCGGGAGCAGGGGCGGGTTCGGCGGTCTGCCGGCGTCGGCGGGGCAGCGGCGGGCGAGTTCCCGTATCCGGTTGCTGTGCCGCGGTATCGGTGGCCGGCTGGGCCGAGCCGCCGGGGCGCGCCGGGGCCGCGACGCCCGCGGGTGCGGCGCTGCCGTTCGGTACGGCGGAGTTCGGTCCGCTGCCGTTCGCTGCGGAATCCTGGGATCCGGCCCCCTCGGGACGGGGGCCGTTGTCCGCGGATTTTCCGGCGCCGGGCACGGCCCGTTCTTCGATCAGTTCGGTGGGGATCAGCACGACGGCCTTGACTCCGCCGTACATCGAATCCGACAGCCGTACCGACGCACCGTGGCAGGCTGCCAGCGTGGCCACGACGAAAAGCCCGAGCCGGGTATCACCGGACAGCGCCGCGACCCCGAAATCCGGTGGCTGCGAGAGCAGCTGGTTGTTGGCGACGATTTCGTCGGCCGACATACCCAGCCCCTGGTCGGCGACCTCGACTGCGACTCCACGGCCCACGACGGCCGCCGAGACCTCGACCCGCGACTGCGGCGGTGAGAACGCGGTGGCGTTGTCCATCAGCTCCGCCAGCAGGTGGATCAGGTCGGCGGTGGCCTGGCCGGCGATCAGCACATCGGGCGCGTGACCGGTGTGGATCCGGGTGTAGTCGACGGTTTCCGCCGCGGCCCCGCGGATCAGATCCCACAGCGGAATCGCATTACGCCACACCCGGCCCGGGTTCTCCCCGCCCAGCACGATGAGATTCTCGGCATGGCGCCGGGCGCGGGTGGCCAGATGGTCGAGTTCGAACAGGAGCTCGAGCTGGTCGGCGTTCTCCTCGCGGCGTTCCGCGCGATCGAGCAGGGCCAGCTGTTTGTGCACGGCGACCTGGTTGCGGTGGGCGATATTGAGGAAGATGGTGCGGAAACCGGCCCGGGTGCGGGATTCGGCAACGGCCGCCGATACCGCGGCGACCTGCGCCCGGTTGAACGCGTCGGCCACCTCGCCGAGTTCGTCGGTACCGAAGTCCAGCCGGGCCACCTCGGCGGCCGTATCGATTTCCGCGCCGCTGTCGAGGCGCCGCATGAGGTCGGGCAGCCGGTGATCGGCCAGTTCGAGGGTGTCGCTGCGCAGCCGGCGCATCCGGCCGATGAACCGGTTGGCCACGAACAAGGTGCCCAGGAACGCCACCAGCGTGACGGCCAGGACCACGATCCCGCCGATCAGCGACAGGCTCGCCGTATCGGTGCCCTCCTCGCGGGCGATGGCGTGTGCGTCGCGGCTCTGGTCCTCCCACAGTTTCAGCAGGGCCGAGCTGAGCCGGGTGGACGTTTCCTGCCAGGCCGGTCCGGTCATCGGCAGGGTGGCGGGACCGGATTGATCGGATTCCGCGGTGTCGTCACCGCTTTCGGACGGAGCCGGGAAGGGGCCGCGCAGCACCATCGCGTCCTGCATGGCGGTCACCTGCTGCCAGTCCGGTGACGAGGTGAGGGCGTGCAGCTGGTCCAGTCGCGCACCCTTCAGTACGGACGCCGAATAGGCGGCCTGCGCGCGGAACTCACCGACATACCGGTGGAATTCGAGGAATTGATCCGGCGTCGCTTCCCCACGGGCGAGGCTCACGATACCGAGGGTATCCGCGCGCGACAGGGCTTCCGCGGCCCGCAGCGGTTCGACGCCGTAACCGAGTGCGATTCCCAGGCCGGCGTCGGGCGCGACCCGGGCGGCGATCAGCGACGCCCGGAAAATCGTGTCGATCACCGTATTGAAGAATCCGAACGCTTCCGCACCGGGTACCGCGCGGGCGTCGATGGTGGCGCGGAAACCGGGAACGCTGTTGTAGAGCGGGCGGAACGTCTCCAGTTCGGCCGCTGACCCGCCGGGGTCGAGCCGCTGGGCCGCCTCGCCTTTGGCGATCGTCGCGGCGAGCGCGGTATCGGAACGCTGCCGCGCGTCCGCGAGGGCGCCGGCCGCGACCGGATCGCCCTCCAGGTACAGCATCGACAGCCGGCGCTCTTCCTCGAAGGTTTCGACCATGGAGATCACCGGCGTGGTGGTGCTACTGATGAGGTTGGCCCAGACCCGGGCCGACAGACTGTCCTTCACCAGGTATCCGGCGGCGCCGACCCCGATGATCAGCAGCGTGATGTTGGTGATCAGCAGGATCGACAGCAGCCGGGTGCGGATACCGACCCGGCCGCGAGTGACATCCCTGCCGGAGCGCAGTGCCCGATCCCACGAGTCGGACAAATGCCGCCGAACAGCCACGATAGATCAACCCGTTCCAGGGCATGCGCAGACGACACCATGGTGATCGGCGCATATCACCCTAATGTTCCCGGCATTGCCGTTGTCCGGCAATGCATCAGCTTCGGTCCAAACCATAGCGAAGCATGGTTCGGCGGCCGAGACGAGTCTCACCAAGCGGTCGCTAGGGTATCGGGGTGACCCCGGCTACATGCGGCTGGGCGTTCAGGCGCCGCCCGGCCGTTTCGCCCCCGGACCACGGAAACACAGCACCTGATCGCCGTAGCCGGCCAGCGGCCGCGCCTCGGCGGCCTGCCGGATACCGCTGGCGGGCAGCTCGGTGAGCTTCGCGAACATGGTCGCGTTACCGAAGGCCGAACGGATCTGCGTCTCCGAGGCGTAATCGGCGCCGTAATCGGCGAGCTTGCCGAAATCCAGTGGCGCCAGCGGAGTATCGAGGGCCACCGGCTCCGCGGGCCGCCCGAGCGCGGCGTACTGGGTGGCCGCGCCCTGTTCGTACCAGCACAGCTCGTAGGCCAGGCTCTCGGTACTGGTCACACTCATCACCGGCCACTGCCGCGAAAGACTGCGAGCCAACGGATTCTTCGCCACCGGCGTGAGCTCCCATTTCAGGCTCTGCACCGCGACCCAGCTCCCCGACCGCCGCTCGATCAGCACGATATCCTCCCCGAGTTCGGGGGTCGCGTTCATCTGCGGGTCCCGGGTGCCCCAATGGGCCTTGTCCACGCCGTACGCGGTGTTGATATCCACCAGCTCCGCGCCCGCCTCGGTGTAGGCCGCGATGATCGCCGCCCGCACCTGCGATAAGGCATCCGGTGCCGAACACAGCACACCGAGCGCACCGAACGAGGAACCGATCTCCACCGGTTTGGCCGGTTGCTCCGGCATCGCCCCCGCCACCAGCGGTTTCAACCCGACCAGCGCCAGATTCCAGTTGATCTCCTCGATGGTCGCCAGATCACCGGCGCTCTGATAGAGGATCTGCTGCTGGGTCAGATAACCGGCGCGCTCCAGCGTGCGGCATTCGAGTTTGCGCAGCGCGGACTGGGTTTTGCCGGTGAAACCGATCTCCTCGATTTTCATCGCCCGCAGCCGAGCGGCCATCTCCGGGGTGGTGAGCGCGGTATAGCGCTCGCGGTACATGGCCACCGCCTGTTTCCGCTGCCGGCCCACCATCAGGGTGCGCAGCAGAGTGTTCAAGGTGGCGAGGTATTTCCGGGACTGATCCGGATCCGCCGCGAAGAGACCGGCGCGGATCCGCACGGCCTCGTCGGTCGCCACAACGGCCGCGCCGGGGTCCAGCCGGCACAGCCATACACCGCATTTCGACAGGCTGTCCGCGCAGGCGCCCGCCGCATTCGGATGATCGTGCGCTACCTGCGTATAGGCGTTGCAGGCGTCGCGGATGGTCGCGGTGGCGAGTTCGCGGTGCCCGATCTCGCGGGCCGCCTGCTCCAGCAGCCGCAGCGTGTCCTGTACCTCGTTGGCGAACTGCGCGGTGACCCGGCCGGCGGTGAACCAGCGCAACCGGATCATCACCGCTTCCTGCGCGGGTTCGAGTGCCCCGGCCACCCGGTTACGTATCGAACCATCGGTTTTGGTGGCCAGATACGCGGCGGCGAGTTCGGACAGGCTGGTGGCCAGCTGTAATTCGGTTTCCGGTGTGCGGTCCCGGGCCGCGATCCGGTCGGTGGCCACCCGGCCCTCGATGGCGATCAGATCCATCGCGATCTCAATTCCCGCATCACCTTCCGCGCACGGTCCTCGCGACCCCATCGAGTCGCGTGGCCGTCATCCGAGCATTCCTCGAAAGTCTGCCACAGGTACCGCTCGATCAGCAGGCCTACCGGGACTCTTACCGGAACCAGGTGCCCGGCGCGGTCGAATCCGGAGGTGCGCCCGGTCAGTCCGCGGGGATCGTGGTGGCGCCGATACCGAGATAGAACAGCATGATCAGGAACAGGAACCAGCCCGCGCCCTGCCAGATCGGCCAGGTACCACCGCGCCGCCATACCCGGATCGTCTCCACGAACGCCCCGATACCACCCAGGAACAGCAGCACACCGGGACCGAACAGGACCGCCACCTGGGATGGCGTATCGCAGAGCAGCGAATCGGCGTCCCGGCACTGCGCCGTGGCCGACCAGATGGCGGTACCGGCGCAGACCAGCGCGGCAACCCCCAGCACCGCCAGTGTGTAGCGCACAGCCCGCCGGAAGCCTCCCCGGTCGCCGGTCCAGCGCTTTTCCACATCGTTGATATTCGACCGCTTTTCCGCGTTATCGGCCATCGTCACGCTCTCCTGCCCGCTCGTCACCGGACCGGTCCCGTCGCCCGCGGTATTGCCCGGATCGAGCGCGGCAAACGTCGCCCCGCCGGCCCACGGGGCCCCGGCCGGACGCCGACCCGGAGCTGAGCAACTCCCCGATACGGCTGCATCAGCGCAGTTCAGACCGTATAAGGACGGCTGTCGAAAGCGAGTTGTGGGGTATGCCCGGCTCCCCGAGGCTGGAGATATGAACGCACAAGCGCACCGCGCGTACGCCGAGTTCCTTCCCGATCCCTACCGGTCCGATTCGGTCGCCGAACCGGTCTCCGAATGGTGGGAGTGGCGGGGTCGCCGCGTCCATATGCTGCGCGCGGCAGTGCCCGAGGCTCCGGTACGGATCCTGGCGATCCACGGCGCCGGCGGTCACTCGGGGCTGCTCTGGCCGGCGGTGGCGCTGGGTCTGCGGGAGAACGTCGATGCCACGGCCGTCGACCTCCCGCTGTACGGGCAGACCATCGAACCCGATCCGGCCGGGGTGCGCTACGGCGAGTGGGTCGACCTGCTGTGCGATCTGGTGCACGCCCGGGCCGCGGCGGACGACCGGCCGCTGGTGCTGTTCGGCGCGAGTATGGGCGGGATGCTGGCCTACGAGGTCGCCGCACGCACCGGCGCGGTAGCGCACGTCGTGGCGACCTGCCTGCTGGACCCCACCGCCCCGGGGGCGCCCGCCGCCTTGACCCGATGGAACCTGCCCGGCCGGTCGGGCCCGCGCCTGCTGCGGTGGATCGACCCGGTCTGCGGCCGGCTCCGCGTACCCATCCGCTGGATCACCCATATGGACAAGATGAGCCTCGACCCCGGCCTGTCACGGCTGTGCGCGACCGATCCGCTGGGCGGCGGCACCAGGGTCCCGCTCGGCTTCCTCCGAAGTTTCGTGGACTATCGGCACACACCGCCGGAGGACTTCACCGCCGCCCCGATCACACTGGTCCACCCCGCCGCGGACCAGTGGACGCCACCCGAGCTGAGTATCCGTTTCCTCGAACGGATTCCCGGCCGGCGCGAAACCGTGCTGCTGGACAACTGCGGGCATTTTCCCGTCGAAGAACCGGGAATCGCGCAGCTGGCCACGGCTCTGCGCGCGATCCTCGCCGAAGTGGGCGGCTCAGGGGGCTGATACCGGCGGCGCCAACCGCTCCACCACCGCCATCAGGTCGTCCGTGGTCATCGGGTACCGAGCATTCACCCGGTGCACCTGCGCATCGATCGTGTGCACCAGCAGGCGCGCGGTCGGCGCCGGGTCGGCGCCACCGCGACCGCAGCGGCGGAGGTGATAGGCGAGTTCGTTCGCGAGATGATCCTCGAAGGCGTGCATCACCGCCAGCTCACCCGCCTCGCGCAACGCCATCCGGTGCATCAGGGCGTGCAATCCCGGACGGTCGCGGTGCAGATCGACGACCACGTCCAGCACTCGGCGCAGCGCCGGCTCGAACGGCGGCTCGGCGGCGCGCACCTCGTCCAGTACGGCGCCCAGGCGGGTAGCCGCCTCGGTGACATGCCGCCGGGCCAGCGCGTGCAGAATCGCCTGCTTGTCCGGGAAGTACTGGTACAGCGTGCCTATCGAGGTGCCGGCCCGCTCGGCGATGTGGTTGGTGGTGGTGGCCAGGCCGTCGCGCCCGAACAACTGCGCCGCCGCTTCCAGCAGGGTGTCGACGGTGAAACGCGATCTGCCCTGCCGAGGCGACCGCCGTACTCCGTGGCTCATGGGCGCAAACACCCGGAAGTCACGTACGCGGTGACGGCGCGTCGGCCGACCGGCATGGGCATTTGTGTTCTCCGGTGTCGGGCATTGGGGTCGCCGCCGATTATCCGGCACCGGGGGCCCGCCGTACAGAGGTGCGAGCAACCGCCCCACCGCTCCTACGAACTCCAGGAGCCAGGTGGCCGGTACCGGAGACCTACTCGGTACTCGACGGCCGGGGTCTTACAGGTATTGGGCGCGGAGTTTGCCCTTGACCAGCTTCCCGGTGGGGGTGCGGGGGAGTTCGCCGGCGAAATCGACCGTACGCGGGACCTTGTATCCCGCGATACGGGCGCGCAGGTAGTCGCGGAGTTCCGCGGCGAATCCGGGGCCGGGTTCGGCGCCGGGGGCCGGTTGCACCACGGCCTTCACCGATTCGCCCATCTCCTCGTCCGGGACGCCGATCACGGCGACATCGAGAACCTTCGGATGCAGGGCGAGGGCGTCCTCGATCTCCTGCGGATAGATGTTCACACCACCGGAGATGATCATGAACGCCTTACGGTCGGTGAGAAACAGGAAACCGTCCTCGTCGATGTAGCCGATATCGCCGGTGGTGGTCCAGGTCGGATGCTGCGGGTGGATCGCCTGCTCGGTTTTCGCCGCATCGTTGTGGTAGGTGAACGGGACTTCCTCGCGTTCGAAATAGATCGTGCCGATCTCGCCCGCCGGCAGTTCCGCACCGTCGTCGCCGCAGATCCGCACCGCACCCAGCCCGGCCGGACCCACCGACCCCGGTTTCCGCAACCACTGTTCGCTGTCGATGAAGGTGGCGCCGTTGCCCTCGGTGGACGCGTAGTACTCGTGCAGCACCGGCCCCCACCAGTCGATCATCTTCTGTTTGACCTCGACCGGGCACGGCGCGGCAGCATGGACCGCCACCCGCAGGCTCGAAACGTCGTAGCGGGCGCGGACGGCCTCGTCGAGTTTCAGCATCCGGACGAACATGGTCGGAACCCACTGACTGTGGGTGACGCGGTAGCGCTCGATGGCCGCCAAGGCCTCTTCGGCGTCGAAACGTTCCAGCACCACCAGCGTCCCGCCGAGGGCATGCACCACGCCCCCGAACCGCAGCGGCGCCGCGTGATACAGCGGAGCGGGGGACAGGTAGACCGTCTCGGTATCGAATCCGTAGAGCGGCCCGAAAACGGCGGTGTAGGTATCGCCGGGCGGATCGCCGACCTGCCGGTCCGGCAGCGGATGTTTGATGCCCTTCGGCCGCCCGGTGGTCCCGGAGGAGTAGAGCATATCGGCGCCGCGGGGCTGATCGGCCAAAGGTTCGGCGGAAGTGCCGGCCAGCGCTTCCTCATAGGATCCGTGTCCTTCGACCTCGCCGCCGAAGGCCAGCCGGATCTCCACGCCCGGCGTCTCCTCGATGATCTTCTCGGCGGCCTCGCGCAGACCGGCCGACGCGATGAGCGCCCGCGCCCCGCAGTCGTTGACGATATAGCTGATCTCGCTCGGCGACAGATGCCGGTTCACGGCGGTGATGTAAAGCCCGGATCGCAACGCCGCCCAGTACACCTCGTACACCTTCGGATCGTTCCCGGACAGCAGCGCGAGGTGGTCGCCCTTGCGCAGACCCGCCTCGTGGAGGTGCCGGGCGAGGCGGACGGAATTGTTCTCCAGCTCCCGATAGGTCAGCGTCTCACCGGTCTCGGCGAGGATTACGGCCGGTTTATCAGGGAAACGATCGACATGCGCGCCGGGATACATGCTGCTCCTCTACGGAAACGTTGCGATCGGTGCACCGACCGCCGAGCCGATACCGGGACCGCCGCCGCGCCGCGGCGCAAGCCCCACCGGACATTCGCCCGGCCAGCGCGACACTAGCGGAAAGTGAACCGTGATTCGGTCAGTACGCCGAAACTCATCGGTGCGGTCCGGCTTTCGCGAAATCCGGCGGCCGACGATCTCCCCGGGCCGACACCGCGCGGTCGATTACGCGCAATATCGGCACAGGCGTCGGTTACTGGGGTTCGTCGAGGAAGGCGATGGCCAGGCTGTTGAAGAATTCGGGCCGTTCACCTTGTACCCAGTGCCCCGTGGCGGCCGGTAGGTACACATCGCAGTGCGGGATCCGGCGGGCGAGCATATGCGCCCCCGAGGGGCGGTTCACCCGGTCCTCCGCGCCCCAGATCACCAGCGTCGGATGCGGGATCCGGCGCAGTCGGGGATCGCGGGTGAGGTCCATCCGCAAGAGGGTGCGCGGGGCGGACCGTCCCGAGGGCCGGCGGAGCGGCGGATTCGCGACGACCTCGGGATCCAGGCTCGCCCGATAGCGGTTGTCGATCATCTCGTCGGTGATGGTGCGCGCGTCGTGCACGAGGTATTCGCGCATGAAGGTGGCGAGCTTCTCGCGGCCGGGACCGGCGCCGCCGTAGTAGGCGAGCAGCGCCCGTAAGCCCGCGGTCGGCAACGCTCGGGTGGTGCCGATACCGCCGGGAGCCAGCAGAACCAGCCGGTCGACCGTGTCCGGCGAGTCCGTGGCCATCCGCAAGGCCGCCGCCCCACCGTAGGAATTGCCGACCACATGCGCGCTGCGCAACCCCAGCGCGTCCAGCAGCCCGGTCATGGCCGCCGCCAGGTCGCCGAAGGGGTCGGATCGGTCCAGGTACTTGCTCGACCGCCCGTACCCGGGCATATCCGGGACGATCACCCGGAACCGGCGGGCCAGCGCATCCACATTGTGGGCGTACGCAGCCTGCCCCGAGGCACCGGGGCCGCCGCCGTGCAACATCAGTACGGCGGGTCCCGAACCGGATTCGGCGTAGTAGATCTCCCGGTCGCCGACCCGCACCGTTCGCCCGCCCGCGGTCTCCGTCACGTTCGACCTCCTCCTCGGCGGATTCTGCGGACAACGCTACGGAATGTGGGGGAAAGACCTGGGGTGGGGACGGTGAACACGCATAGGTAGGTTCGGCGCCGCACGTCTCCGCCGCACCGACCTCGCCGATCCGTGGTGTGGACTACACCGCGGATCCTCGGTGGGTCTGGGCGCACGCCGTGCTTTTCGAATAATCGCCGCGCCGAAGCCCTCCGGTGGAGTACAACCGGATAAGGCGGTTTCGCCGGGGTGAGGACAGGCGTATGACGAACGAGCAGTATTCGGTCGAGTCCGCGGGGTCGGCGGAGATGACCCCCGGATGGCATGCGGAACGGGCACCGGATCGCCCGGCGATCATCATGGCGTCGAGCGGGGAGGTCGTCACCTACCGGGAACTGGAGCAACGGTCGATCCGCGGCGCCCGGGCTCTGCGCGCACGCGGACTGAACACCGGTGACCATATCGCGATCCTGATGGAGAACAACCGTCAGTTTCTCGAAACAGCCTGGGCGGCGCAGCGGTCGGGGCTGTACTACACGGCAGTCAACTGGCATCTCACCGCCGGTGAAGTGCAGTACATCCTGGACGACTGCGGCGCCACCGCGCTGATCGCCGGCGCGACCATGGCGGACGTGGTCGCGGACCTGGATCTGTCGCGCATCCCGGTGCGGATAGCGGGGACGGGTGCGCTGCCCGGCTTCGAGCGCTACGACGAGGTGCTGGCCGCCGCATCCGCCGACCCGCTCGGTGCCGAAGAGTGCGAGGGCCGCGAAATGCTCTATTCCTCGGGCACGACCGGGCGGCCGAAGGGAATCCGCAAACCGCTACCGGCCACTCCACTGGGCGATCCGTCCGCCGCGCCGGTGCAGATCGCCCGTGGCCTGCTGGTGAGTGGAGCGACGCAGGACGCGGTATACCTCTCGCCCGCGCCGCTGTATCACGGTGCTCCGCTGGTGTTCTCGATGTCATGGCACCGGCTCGGCGCCACCGTCGTCGTCATGGAACGCTTCGATGCCCGGCAGTGCCTGGAACTGATCGAGCGCCACCGCATCACCCACACGCAAATGGTGCCGACCATGTTCGTGCGCATGCTCCGGCTGCCGCCCGCCGAACGCGACCGCTACGACACCTCCAGCCTGGTGGACGTCGTCCATTCCGCCGCACCGTGCCCGGTCGTGATCAAACAGCAGATGCTGGACTGGTGGGGACCGATCATCGCCGAGTACTACTCGGGCACCGAGGATGTCGGTAATACCTACATCACCGCCCGGGAATGGCTGGACCATCCGGGTTCGGTGGGCCGGCCGGCCCAGGAATGCCATATCGGCGGCGAGGACGGCGCGGAACTCCCGCCGGGGGATGTGGGCGTCGTGTACTTCGACGGTGGCCGCCCGTTCGAATACCACCACGATCCGGCGAAAACCGCCGCGGCCGCCCACCCGAACGGCTGGCGAACCCTCGGGGATATGGGCTATCTGGATGCCGACGGCTACCTCTACCTGACCGACCGGCAAGCCCACATGATCATCTCCGGGGGCGTCAACATCTATCCCCAGGAAGCCGAGAACATTCTCGCCGCGCACCCAGCGGTAGCGGATGTGGCGGTGATCGGTGTCCCGGACGAGGAGATGGGGGAGGCGGTGAAGGCGGTGATCCAACCGGCCGACCCGGCCACCGCGAGCGATGCCCTGGCCGCCGACCTCATGGTTTTCTGCCGTACCGAACTGGCGGCCTACAAATGCCCGCGCTCGGTCGATTTCACCGCCGAACTCCCCCGCGACCCGAGCGGCAAACTCTACAAGCGCCGCCTCCGCGAGTTGTATTGGAAGGACCACGACAACCTGATCATCTGATCCGGGTCCGATAGGGGGAGGCCCTCGGTGCTGGTTCCTGGGCGTTCAACTGGGAACATGTGCAGGTCCACAGTGGAGTTCAGCGTTCGTGCGACGCTGTGGTCCGGGCCACTTCGACCTCGCCGGCCAACCGGCGCGGTGATTCCAGGTGCACAGCGTGGCCCACACCGGGTAGTACGTGCCATTCGGTTCCGAGTGCTGCGGTGAGATCCCGCACCGATCGGTGCCGCGCCGGGGAGGATTGCCGGCCCACGGTCAGCGTGATCCGCTGCGCCAGTGGGCCGACCGGCCGGGGTTCGAAAGCGCGGAACATCGCCAGTTCGCCGGCGACCGTTTCGCGTGAGGCGGTGGTGAGTTCCGGTGTCCAGATCGGTCCGTAGAGCGCCCGCCCGAAACCGGCCACCCCGTCACGCCGGAACGCCGCCGCGACTTCGTCGAGTAATTCGGGTGCCAGTGAACCGGCGGCCGGTTCGTGCAGTAGCGCACCGGCGAACTCGACGCCCCGGGCCGCCAGCTCCAACCCGAGGGTGGCCCCGCCGCTGACCCCCACCACGAACGCCCCCTCGCACAACGGGGCGAGGGCGGCGATTTCGGTGTCCATATCCCCGGATTGCGGCCGATCGGGGCAGTGAACTTCCACGGACGGGCCGAGCGCGGCGACCGTCGCCGCCCACACCCGGCTGTCCGTGGCCACCCCGTGGATCAGCACGACCCTCATGCGGTGACGGACTGCTTACCGAGCGCGGCGAGCAATTGGCCGGAGGTGGCGACCGCGCCGAAGATCCCGCCCTGCATGGTTACCATGCTCAGCGCCGCGTCGTGATGCTTCCTCTCGGTGGCGCCGGTGCAATCGGAGAGCACCAGGCATTCGTAACCGCGGTCGTTGGCTTCGCGCATGGTGGTGTGCACGCAGACATCGGTGGTGATCCCGGTGAGGACGATGTGGGTGATCCCGGCACCGCGTAACAGCAGGTCGAGGTCGGTGGCGTAGAAGGCGCCTTTGCCCGGTTTGTCGACGATCGGTTCGCCGGGAATCGGGGCGACCTCGGGCACGATCTCCCAGCCCGGTTCACCGCGGACCAGGATGCGACCGCACGGGCCGGCACTGCCGATTTCGGCGCCGACCTGCGCGGACCGCCAGCGTTTGTTCGCCGGCAGGTCCGACAGATCGGGCCGGTGGCCTTCGCGGGTGTGGATAACGGTGAGGCCGAGTTCGCGGGCGGCCGCGAGTACCCGCGCGGTGGGTTCCAGACCTGCTCGGGTGAGCGCCAGGTCGTAACCCATCTGGTCGACGTAGCCGCCGGGGCCGCAGAAATCGGTCTGCCAGTCGATCAGCAGCAGTGCGGTGCGCGCCGGATCGATCGGGCCGTCGAAGGGCCAGGTGTAGGGCGCGGCGTCCACGGTGGTGATGGTCATGCGGGGATCTCCTTGTTGCTTCGCGCGGTGCGGATTGCGCAGAGGGTGAGGATGAGGGCGGCGGCCACGAAACCGATGACCGCATCGGATAGCCAGGGGGCGAACTCGTGGGTGATCAGGGCGGCGACGGCGCCACCGGCCCACGCGGTGAAGGCCGGCCAGTGCCAGCGGGTTTCGCGGTTCCCGGCGCCGAGGCCGAAACGGGGCAGAACCAGTTGGTCGAGAATGACAACCGCGCCGATCGGCGGCACGATCACCCCCAGCAGGTTGAGCCACTGCTCGAAGTACGACCAGATCCCGGCCACCGCGAGCACCACCCCGACCGCGCCGAGGATCAAGGTGAGCCGTCGCATCCTGCCACCGGAGAGCTGGCTCCAGCCCACGGCGCCGTTGTAGAGGCAGTGCGCGCATACCGAGCCCAGATTGATGAACACGAACGCCACCGCCAGCGGAACCAGCAGACCCCCGTGATCGACCAGCAAGCCGAGGAAATTCCCGCCGTCGGCGGCCGGATCGGCACTGCCGCCCAGTGCCACCACCAGGCCGCCGATCACCAGCGCGATCGAATTACCGACCGGGAACGCCGAAGCCGCGGCGAGGAAGGCTTCGCGGCCGTTGCGGGACCAGCGGGTGAAATCGGCGGTCATGGTGCCGGAGTCGATGAACGAGGCGATCACCAGCGTCACCGCGGCCCCGAAGCTCATGGCCGCCGCGCCCGCGCCGCCCTGATAGGAGGCGGGCGAACCGCCGCCGTCGGCGACGGCCAGACCGACCGCGACCAGCCCGAGTATCACGTAGACCGGTGCCGCGACCAGGCCGATCGCCGACAGCGCCCGGATCCCCAGCAGCGTGACCGCGATGAACGCGATACCGGCGGCGAGCGCGGTGAACTGCTCGTGCCAGCCGAGGGTGTCGTGCAGGATCGCCCCCGCCATCCCGGTCTGGAACGCGAACCAGCCGATGACGATGGTCGCCAGGAACGCCGACGGCAGGAAAGCGCCGGCCTTACCGAAACTTTCCGCGGCGGTGAGCGCGAAGTTCTTCCCGCTGCGTCCCGCAATCACGCTGAGCGCGCCGACATACAGCATCATGCAGATATTGCCCACGGCGATGGCGAGTAGACCGAGCCAGAAGCCGAGCGAATACACGATCAGCCCGCCGAAGATGGCGCAGGTCAGCACCATCGGGAAACCGAACCACACCGCGGATACCGAGCCGAGCCCGCGCCTGCGGTCGGCAGGCACCGGACGATCTTCGTATTCCTCTATCTCCCAGTTGGTTTCGGTATCGAAGGTGGTTGTGGTGCTCATAGCGCGGCGTTCCGATCGGGAGTGGGGAGTTCGTAGATCACGGTGATGCTGCCGCCGCCCGGCGGGCCCTGATGTTCCGCTCCGCCGGAGACGTACACGGCGCCATCGCCTTTGAGGGCGGCCAGCAGGCCACCGACCGCGGCCCGGGCGTGCCGGGTGGCGTTGATATCGGAATCGGTGAGCATGGTGTGGCGGAAGCCGCGCACGGAACCGGTGGGGTCGGCTTCGGCCTTGGCGAAGATCTGGCGCACGGTGCCGCCCTCGGCCGCGACCCGGTCCAGCAGTTGCTGCACCGAGGCGAGGTCGAGGGCATCGGTCATATGCCCGTGCACCGCGCGCAGCGGATTCGCGGCGGTGGGGCTCTCGGCGACCACCAGGATGTGGCAGTCGTCCAGTTCGGCGCCGGCGCTGGCGGACGCGCGGGCAGACCATACGCCGGCCCCTCCGCCGAGCGCGCCCAGTGCGGTCTGCCGATCGCATTCGCCCAGCGCGACAGCGATTCCCAGCGCGCTCGCCGCCCGGGAGAAGCCCATCGACGCGTAGGTGCCGGTCGCGACGGGGGATTGCCCGGCGGTGTGCAGCGCGGCAATGGTGGCCGAGGTGAGCAGCGGGCATTTCACCAGCACCAGGCGCACGTCGGTGGGTGTGACGCCGAGTTCGGCCAGCAGTTTCCCGACTGTATCGGCGACGGTGTCCACCTGTGCCGCGCGGCCGATCTCCGCCGGTTCGAGCGGGCGGCTGCGCCGGGCCCCCGCGACCAGGCCACGATCGAAACCCGGATGGTGCTTCTCGTCGCGGACGAACAGGTTCACATGCGGGCTCAGCACGCCCTCGGTGCCGCCGGAGAACACGGTGACCGCGGACTCCGGGATCCGCGGCTCCCATACCGCGGCGGCCAGGCCGCGGCTGAAATCGTTGACACAGCCGTTGCCTTCCGTTTTGCCGATCACCGACACGAGATCGATTGGTCGATAACCGGATTCGGCCAGCACTTCGAAAGGTGCAGTATCGCCGGGGTCGGCGGTGGGCACGGTCAGCAGGGCGATACCGGTCATACGGCGGTCTCCTCGGAGGTCCGGAGCAGATGGTTGAACAGCAGATTCAGGACGAATGCCACGATGACCGTGCTGGTGATCGCGCCCCCCGCGATGATCCGCACCGACGACGGCAGCCCCTCGTACACCTCCGGCGCGACCACCGGGATCATCCCGATCCCCATCGCCAGCGAGACCACGAGCAGGTTGTCGTTACGGGAATAGTCCACCCTGGCGAGCGTGGCGATACCGACGCCCGCGACCGTGGCGAACATGACCAGGCTCACCGACCCGATCACCGGCCCCGGCAGATTGGCCACCACCTCGCCCATCTTCGGCACCAGGCCCAGCGCCACCAGCAGGCCACCGGCCACGGCGACCGCACCCCGGCTCGCGACCCCGGTCATCCGCACCAGGCTGACGTTCTGGGCGAAGATCGTGTCCGGGAACGAGGTGAGGAACCCGGCCAGCACCGCCGAGACGCCGTCGGCGCTCAACCCGCGGGCGAGCTGCTTCTGGTCCAGCGGGCGGCCGAGATTATCGGCGGTGGCCATCAGGTAGGCGGTGGATTCGGTGAAGATCACCAGCATCACCAGGCACATCGAGATGATTCCGGCGAGGGGGAAGGTCGGGGTGCCGAACAGGAACGGGTTCGGCAGGCCGAACCAGTCGGCACTGCCCACGGCGCTGAAATCGGTGAGCGAGAGCGCGGCCGCGGCGAGTGTGCCCAGCACCAGCGCGATCAGGACCGCCGACTGCGCGACGAGCCCGCGCCCGTACTTCATCAGGGCGATGATCGTGAGGACCACTCCCGCCGCCAGCGCCAGCGGCGCACCACCCGCCGGTTCGTCGCCGAAGGTCATGGATACGGCCTTGCCGATCAGCGACAGCCCGATCATGGTGACCGCCGCCCCGCGCACCATCGGCGGGAAGAACCGCACCAGCTTGGCGAACGGCACCGCGACCAGCACCCCGAAGATCCCGGCCGCGATCATCGCGCCGTACACCGCGGACAGGCCGTATTCCTCACCGATCAGGATCATCGGCGTCACCGCCGTGAACGAGGCCCCCGCCACCACCGGCATCCGCGCCCCCAGCAGTTTCCCGATACCGAGGGCCTGCACGAGCGTGATGACACCGGCGACCAGCAGGTCGGCGTTCACCAGTGTCGCGATGGTAGAGGTGTCCAGGCCCAGCGCGGCACCGAATACGAGCGGCACCGCGACGCAGCCGGTGTACATGACGAGCACATGCTGGACACCGAAAAGCGCTGTGCGCCAGAAGGGGAGCGGGGGAGCGGGTGGTAGCGGCGGCGAGTGGGTCGGGGCGGCGTCGGTGGACATAGGACCTGGCCTCGGGCAGAAGAAACAAGCAACACCTGAATTTGTATACAAATCACATTTCGGTGATGTTGCTCAACGTTCCATTGCCGTGAACACTCCAGGATGGAGTTTGTTGCGCCGCTATCTTGTATACAAGAAGCGCTGTCCGGGTGGCTGCGAACTGCCCGGGATCATATCGGCGTGCTGTCCGGGTCCAGATCCATGAGGAGGTCCTCGTCCCGGGCGATGTGCTCGTCCATCAGGTAGCCGGCCTGCGCTGGAGAGCCGTTGAGAATCGCTTGCGCAATCGCTGCGTGATCACTCCAGGAGATGTGGGTCCGGGTATCGAGCCGCTGGCCGAAGATCCACGAAACCCGCTCGAGTATCTGCTCCAACATGACCTGCAACTGCTGATTACCCGATGCCTCGGCCACCAGTCTATGGAAACGCAGAGTCAACGCCGGTAGGTCGTCGTGGGCGTGCTGAAGATCCGCCGCCCGCCCGAGCTCCACCGCCCGCGCCAACTCGCCGGCCGCGGCGCCGCCCCGGTTCCGCGCTGCCAGCTGCGCGGCGAGTACCTCCAGCCCCCGCCGGATCTGCACCAGCTCCCGGGCCGCCGAACCGGACGGCGCGGACACCGTCGCCCCGCGATAGCGAACGAGCGTGACGAAACCTTCGCTCTGCAACTGCGACAGTGCCTCACGCACCGGGATCCGCGAGACCCCGAACCGCTCGGCGAGGTCGACCTCGCGCAAGCGATCCCCGGGGGAGAGCCGGCCGGCGAGAATATCCTCCCGCAGCGCGTCCGCCACTGTCGCGCGCGGCGAGGCCCGGTTGCTGTCCTGCGATTCGCTCACAGGACGAGCCTATTGGTGTTCGCGGCGGCCTCCTCTCCCGCGGCGCCGCAGTGTCAGCAACCGCCACCTCCGCCACCTCCGCCGCCCCCACCTCCGCCACAGCCGCCGCCGCTCCCCGATCCGCCGCCGCCTCCTCCTACGGACCAGCCACCGGTACTGCCCCCGGATCGGCGGCGCCGACGACGTTTGCGTTGGCGAAATTCCGAAACGAGAACCCAAACAAATGTGATCGCCATCAGCGAGGACACGATCAAGAAATAGAACTCCATACTCCACGGTAATTGTGAAAGACGTTGCTGTGCCAGGAATCTTGTTCGTCGATGCGGGCTACGAAGCAGGTAACCGGAGCGGAGCGGCGCTCCGCCGGGGGGAGAGAACAGGGACCGGTGTCGGATGGCGCGACGTGTCGCTCCCTGTTCGTAACGGCCCACGGTAGAAAGTCGATGGTCAGGCGACAGTGAAGCAACGTGGGAGACGGGATTTCATATGAAAAGCACGACAATGGTCGCCGCACGTACTCTCGTCGCCGCCGTCGCGGTTTCGGGTTTCGCCACCGTGCTCGGCGCCGGGGCGGCTCAGGCCGCACCGCAGGATTGTAACGTCACCCGGGATCTGGTCGGCGCATCGGCGACCTGCCACGACGACGGCCCCGCCGGTCGGGAGTACGCCCTGATCGTCGAGTGTTTCGGCCTGCACGGCGTGCCCAACGCCTTTCCACTCATGGCCATCGGCCCCTACCAGGGTTCGTGGAGTGGTTCCTTCGGGCCGTCCGGCCACGGCACGGCCTCCTGCCTGGGACCGATGAGTATCGGGACCGCGACGAACGCCTACGTCACGATCTACCGGGACTGAGCCATAACGGCCACCACGGCGTGTGCAGTGTTCACCCGAGTGGCGTGGTTTCGAAGAGGTTCAGTTTGTAGGTGGTGACCGGCGGCGGGAAGATTGCCCGCATCATTTTCATGCCCAGCCGGTAGCGCAGGGGCCAGGTGCGGGCGACGGCCGGTTGGGGTGAGGCGAAGGTCCGGGATTCGAGCAGGCGGACGCCGTGCGGCTCCAGAACACCGGGGTCGTCGCAGATCCATTCCATGCGTGCGGACACCTGTGTGAAGACCGGGTTGCGGTCCTGGGTGCTCATCATCGCCTTGCCGCCGGTGTCCAGGACCAGCCGGCTGCCCGGGAAACCCTTCGCCAGCTGTGCCAGGGTTGCGTGCACGGTGCCGGCCGGGAAGTACAGCAGCACCGCTTCGCTCAACAGGAACACCGGTCCGCCGGGCTCGCGGACCTGTTCGAACCAGTCGTCCTCGAGGATGGAGCCCTCGATCATCGTGTACCGGTCGCTGTCGGAGAAGAACTTGCGGCGCAGAGCCATGGTGTCGGGCAGGTCGAGGTCGAACCAGTGCAGCCGGCCGTTGTCGAGGCGGTCGAAGCGGGTGGACAGGCCGCAGCCGAGATCGACGACGGTGGCGTCGGGGTGTTCGGCCAGATAGCTGCGGAGGTATCCGTCGAAGATCGACGCGCGCAGGACCGACCCCGCCAGGGAGGGGCCGCGGAATTTCGCGAAGTCGTAGTCGATCGCGGCGACCAGTTCGATGGCCCTGGTGTCGCGGAGAATACTGCCCGGCCGCCCGGCATCCTGCGCGCGACCGTACAGCGGAATCAACAGGGTCTCTTGGACCTCACCGAGCGATATCGCCTCACCCACCCGCTCAACGTAACCCGTTCCCGCCGAAAACGGTGAGCTACGTCGGGCGGGTGGGGAGGCGGGGTGATTCAGCTGGTGGAGGTGGTGGCGAAGGGGGTGCCGACAGGAGCGGCGGCGCGGTCTGCCGACCGGCGCCACAGGCCTCGCTTCTCCAGGATCGGCAGCACTCCTTCGCCGAACCAGTACGCCTCCTCGACGTGCGGGTACCCGGACAGGATGAAATGTGTGATCCCGAGCCGGGAGTATTCGATGAGCCGTTCGGCCACTTCCTGATGCGAGCCGACGAGCGCGGTGCCCGCGCCGCCGCGGACCAAGCCGACGCCCGCCCACAGATTCGGGGCGATCTCCAGCCGGTCCGTGCTGCCGCCGTGCAGGTCGAGCATGCGGCGCTGTCCTTCGGATTCGCTGCGCGCCAGATTGTTCTGCACGCGTTCGATATCGGCTGGGTCGATGCCCTGCAGCAGGCGATCGGCTTCGGCCCAGGCCTCCTCGGAGGTGTCGCGGGTGATCACGTGCAGGCGGATACCGTAATCGAGTTCCCGGCCGCGCCCGGCGGCCAGGCCGCGGATCCAGTCCAGTTTCCGGCCGACCGCGAGGAGCGGTTCACCCCAGGTCAGATAGGTGTCGGCGTATTCAGCGGCGACCGGGCCCGCCGGGCCGGAGGAACCACCGAAGAACACCGGCGGCACCGGATCGGGGTGGTTGTTCAGCAGCGCGTTCTGCACCTGCAGATGTTTACCTTCGAAGCTGAACGGTGCGCGCGACTCCCACAGTTCGCGCACGATGTGCAGGAATTCGCCGGTGCGTTCGTAGCGCTGTTCCTTGTCGAGAAAATCGCCGAAGGCGCGCTGTTCGTGTGGTTCGCCGCCGGTCACCACGTTGAGCAGCAGCCGGCCGCGGGAATGCCGCTGGAAGGTGCCGGCCATCTGGGCGGCGAGGGTGGGGCTCACCAGACCGGGCCGGAACGCGACCAGGAACTTCAGAGTTTCGGTGGTCTCCACGAGCATGGCGGTGGCGAGCCAGGCGTCCTCGCACCAGGCGCCGGTGGGAGTGAGTACCGCCTCGAACCCGTTCTCCTCGGCCGCACCCGCGACCTGGTTCAGGTAGCGCAGTGAGGCGGGGCGGTCGCCGGACATGGCTGTGCCATGACCCCCGGCGACCAACCCGCGCGAATCGCCGTAGGTGGGCAGGAACCAGTGGAACGACAAGCTCATTCGTAATCCTCGGTAGGCGCGGGCGGTCGGGTGCGCGGTCGATCCCCTCTCCGTGGGCGGTGTCGCCGGCGGGCAGCCGGCCGGGGCGAGGATCGGGCCGATCGTCGATCTTGGCCGGTCGGCGACGGACTGTCACCGGTTCGGATCGACCGGATTATTAGCCCGGAGGTTGTTTCGATCCCGGTGCGCGAAACCGGTGAGCAGAACCCTGCTGCCGGGTGATCGTGAGCTATGACCTCCACCGCGGCGAAAGCCGCTTCCGATGCCGATCTGGACGCCGTATTCGCCCCGATCTTCGCCGATATCGCGGCGGGCGCGGTCGCGCGCGAAACCGATCGCCGGCTCGCCCACGACGAAGTGCGGCGGTTACGCGCCGCGCGGTTCGGTGCCCTGCGGGTGCCGGTCGAATCCGGCGGGTTCGGCGCGAGCGTCCGGCAACTGTTCCGGCTGCTGATCGACCTCGCCGCCGCCGATTCCAATCTCCCACAGGCATTGCGGGTGCATTTCGCGTTCGTCGAGGATCAGCTGCTGGCCGAGCCCGGGCCTGCGCGCGAGCGCTGGCTGCGGGCGGCGGCGCAGGGGGCGCTGGTGGGGAATGCGATCACCGAGCCCGGCGCCGGCGCAGTGGACGGCTACCGCACCAGGCTGACCCCCGCCGAAGCGGGATGGCTGCTCAACGGCACCAAGTACTACAGCACCGGTTCGCTGTATGCCGACCATATTCTCGTGGCCGCCGACAGGGACGGGGAGCGGGTCGCGGTGCTGGTCGACGCCACCGCCGAGGGGGTGCGGCAGCACGACGACTGGGACGGATTCGGGCAGCGGCTCACGGCCAGCGGCACCACCGAGTTCACCGATGTCGCGGTCCCGGCCGACCGGGTGCTGGGACCGGGCTACGGTGTCGCGGGACCCACTTATTCGACGGCCTACCTGCAGCTCGTGCAGCTCGCGGTACTGGCCGGTATCGCGCAGCGCGCCGAAGCGGACACCCGCGAATGGGTTGCCGGACGCCGCCGTGGCTACACCCATTCCGCCGCGGACCTGCCCCGCCACGATCCGCTGGTGCAGCAGGTGATCGGCCGGCTTTCGGCCGCCGCTTTCAGCGCCCGCGCCAGTGTGCTGGCGGTCGCCGATGTCCTCGACGCGGTACTCGCCACCGGGGCTCGCGAGGAAAAGGAACTGGTCGAGGTCGAACTGGCCGCGGCGCATGCGCAGTTGGGGGTGATCGACACCGTTCTTGCGGCTACCACCCAGCTGTTCGAGGTGGGCGGTGCCTCCATCATCTCGGAGGGCATACGCCTGGACCGGCACTGGCGTAACGCCCGCACCGTATCGGTGCACAACCCGGCCATCCAGAAAGCCCGCGCCATCGGCGACCATCTGCTCAACGGCACCCGGCTCCCATTCGCGTGGAGCGCGGGCGAACGCACGGAAGGAACAGTTCGATGACCCGGCGCATCCGGTTCAACGCCTTCGATATGAACTGCGTCGCGCATCAGTCGCCCGGACTGTGGCGGCACCCGGACGATCAATCACACCGATACAAGGAACTGAGTTACTGGACCGGATTGGCGGCCCTGCTGGAGCGCGGACGGTTCGACGGGCTGTTCATCGCCGATGTACTCGGCACCTACGACGTGTACGGCGGTGACGACCGTGCCGCACTGCGGCAGGGTGCGCAGGTTCCGGTGGCGGATCCGCTGCTGCTGGTATCCGCTATGGCGGCGGCGACCGAGCATCTCGGATTCGGGGTCACCACCGGGACCGGCTTCGAACATCCGTATCCGTTCGCGCGGCGGTTGTCCACGCTCGATCACCTGACCGGCGGGCGGGTCGGCTGGAACGTGGTTACCGGGTACCTGCCTTCCGCCGCCAGGAATTTCGGCGCCGGGGACCAGCGCGACCACGATGACCGGTACGACCACGCCGACGAGTACCTGGAGGTTCTCTACAAATTGTGGGAAGGGTCCTGGGCGGACGATGCAGTGGTCCGCGACCCCGTGCGCAATATCTACGCCGACCCGGCGAAGGTGCACCACATCGGGCACACGGGCAAGCACTTCACCGTGCCCGGTGTGCACCTGTCGGAGCCGTCGCCGCAGCGGACACCCGTGATCTACCAGGCCGGTGCTTCGCCGCGCGGGGTGCGGTTCGCGGCCGAGAACGCGGAGGCGATCTTCGTCGCGGCACCGTCGAAACGGGTGCTGGCGCAGACGGTAACGAATATCCGCGACGCACTCGAGGCGGCCGGCCGCGCCAGGGACGCGGCCCGGATCTACGCCCTCGCCACCATCGTCACCGATAGCACCGACGACGCGGCCCACGCCAAACACGAGGAGTACCTGTCCTACGCCAGTGTGGAGGGCGGTCTGGTGTTCATGTCCGGCTGGATGGGAATCGACCTGTCCCGCTACGACCTCGACGATCCGATCGGCGAGGTACAGAGCAACGCCATCCGGTCGGCGGTGTCGGCGTTCCAGGAATTCGACGACGACGGCCGCGAATGGACGGTGCGCGATATCGGCCGCTGGGCGGGTATCGGCGGGATCGGGCCGGTGTTCGTGGGGTCGGGGGAGACGGTGGCGGACCGGTTGCAGGAATGGGCCGGGGAGACCGATGTGGACGGTTTCAACCTCGCCTACGCGATCACGCCCGGCACATTCGAAGATGTTGTGCGGTACGTGCTTCCGGTGCTCACCGAACGTGGCGCCTACCCGGACGAATACGTTGCGGGAACCCTGCGCAACGCATTGTTCGGCCGTGGCGACCGGCTCCCCGGCGAGCACCGGGGCGCCCGGTACCGGCTCGGCGGACCCGGATCCACGGTGCTGCCCGACGCGGTCTCGCGACGGCTGCACGAGGAGGTGGGCTCGACCCCGACGGGTTACGGCCGGTCCGATGCCAGGTGAACTGTGCGCAACTCGCCCCGGCAGCGACCCGACGGGAGTTGTCGGGTAGCGGTCAGTGTGTCGGGAGGTCCGTGTGTGGGAGCGAGTGCACGAAGACCTCCGCGACGGCTTCCAGGCCCTGGCGGTCGGTTTCGTCGAAGCGTGCGGGTTGCGGGCTGTCCACATCGAGTACGCCGATGAGGTCTCCGGAGTGCACCAGGGGGATGACGATTTCCGAGCGGGTATCGCCGTCGCAGGCGATATGGCCGGGGAAAGCGTGCACATCGGGAACCAGTTGGGTGCTGCGGGTCTGCGCGGCGGTGCCGCAGACGCCCTTGCCGTGGGGTATCCGGACACAGGCCGGTTTTCCCTGGAACGGCCCGACCACGAGTTCGTGACCATCGGAGAAGTAGAAACCGGCCCAGTTCACCTCCGGTAGCGAGTGGTAGAGCAGGGCGCTGAGGTTGGCGGCGTTGGCGATGGGGTCGGATTCACCCGAGACCAGCGCGGCGGCCTGCTCGCAGAGCTGCCGGTAGCGGTCCGTGCGGTCGCCCGTCAGCGGGACGAGGTCGAAGGTCATGGTCGGCGATGATAGACGGCCCGAATCGCCGATCAGTCGTGCCCGCACTGTGTGTGCAACGCGTAAATACCCACATAGCAATGGTTTCCGTCCTGGACTCGCGGTGAGCGTAACCCTGCACCCGCGTCGCCCGGCTCGCGACCATTGCGCCATGACTACCACGAACACCTCCACCCGCAAAGCCGCCGTGATCGGCGCCGGTCAGGCCGGTGTCACCGCGGCGCTCGGCCTGCTCGACGCCGGCTTCGTCGTCACCGTCTACAGCGAGCGCGATCAACGCGCGCTCCGCGACTCCGTACCCGCCACCGGAACCGCACTGATCTTCGGTGAGGCGCAGGCCGCCGAGGAAGCGCTCGGACTACCCACCTACCTCGACCGTGCACCGTTGCACAGCGGTTTGACCGTCCGGGTCGCCGGCGGCGGCGCGGAACTCATCGATTTCGACGGCGCCTTCGACGGTTTCCACGGACTCGCCGTCGACACCCGGTTGAAGGCCGACGAACGGCTCACCGAATTCCTCGAACGGGGTGGCCGCTTCGTCGTCGACACCGTCACCCCGGAGCGGCTCGACCCCATCGCCGCCGATAACGACCTCACCCTCGTCGCGACCGGTCGCGGTGGACTCTCCGGCCTGTTCGAGATCGACGAGACCCGCACCGTCTACGACGCACCACAGCGCAGCCTGCTGACCGTCACCGTCACCGGACTCGGGTACGACGAATCGGTGTTCGCGCACCGCAGCCCGGCGGGCGGCGGCCGCAGTGGTTTCTCCATCGTGGCCGAACAGGGCGAAGGCTGGTGGGGGCCGTACCTGCACAAGGACGCTGGTCCGAGCTGGGCGTTCCTCGGCTGGGCACGGCCGGGCAGCGACTGGGAGAAGCGGTTCGCCGCCGCCGACTCCGCGGAATCGGCGCATCGCATCGTCACCGACCTCTACCGCAACTACCTCGACTGGGACCTGCCCGAGGTACTCGCCACGGAGGTGATCGCCGAGGACCCGCACTCCTGGCTGAAAGGCGCTGTCCGGCCGCTGTTCCGGCGCGGTGTAGGCCACACCGCGGGCGGGCATCCGGTCGCCGCGCTCGGCGATACCGCCGTCGCCTACGACCCGATCGCGGGCCAGGGCGCGCAGAGCGGCCTCATCCAGGCACAACGCCTGGTCGCCGCGGCAGCAGCTCATGAGGGTGCGTTCGATACCGCGTGGATCACCGCGCAGTACGAGGCGTTCCTGGAGTTCCGCGCCGAGGACGCGGCAAAGGTCACCAGGCTGTTCCTCAGCGATCCCGAATTCGCCGAAATCGGCAATCAGTTCTTCGCCGCAGCCGCCGTCGATCCGCGGTTCGCATCCGCGCTTGTGAGCACACTGCACCGCCCACAAGCGGCGCATTCGGTGAACTCGGTAGCGGACGCGCACGAACTCATCGCGGCGGTCACCGGCGAGGATGCGGCCACCGTGCTGAGCCGGTTCCAGCCCGCGGGCCGGTTCAGCCGGTCGCAGTACAGTCCGGCCGCGACCACAGCCTGACCGCGAATCGCCTGCCCGCCGGCGATGAGTTTTCCGGCTCGCAGGTGTCGGAGGCCCGCAGTGGGTAATGGGTTCCCCTGCTGGACAGTGTCCGCCGCCGCTGCCCGGCGGGGCCGGGACATCCAGACCCGGTCGGCCTGCGGTCGCGGTGCCTTGGTTGCCCGCTGGTGGGTGATGGATCGTTCGCCGGGCGGTGTTCGCCGCGGCTGCCCGGCGGTGTCGGGTCGTCCGGCGGCCCGGTCGGTCTGCGGTGGTCGCGGTGCCTTGGTTGCCCGCTGGTGGGTGATGGATCGTTCGCCGGGCGGTGTTCGCCGCCGCTGACCGGCGGCTCCCGGGCCCTCCGAGGCCCGGGGTGGCGCGCGGTCGCAGCCGGTCGCAAATGAGGGATCCAGCCGTCGGAAGCTGGGTGCGACCGGCTGCGCCGAGTGCTGCGTGCGACAGCACAGGGCACGACTGTTGCGGGAAGGGATGAGCCGGCCGAGGTCGCGCGGGTACCAGAGGGCTAGGGCGGCGCGGGCCGCGCCGTGATGAGGCGTGCCTGTGCGGGTGGTGCCGGAGTTCTGCGGGCGGTGCCGCAGGGGAGCGACCGGCGGCAAACGCGATCCCGCGCGGGCATGACCCGGTCCGTACTCGATTCGAGTCGGCCCGGGGGGTTCGCAGTGGTGCGGTCCCCGGCGGACCGGGCTCGGCGTGTGCCCGTGGACCAGGGGCGGGAATTGATCCGGCAGATTCAAACCCTCGTACCCGCTGCACCACGCTGGTGCACTGGGGGCGCGCCGGGGCACTACATCCCCGGCGTCAGACCAGTGCCCACGGCCAGCAGCGGGAGCAGCGATGTCCACCGAGAAGACCACCGATGAGATCCGGTTCGCCTACTGGGTGCCCAATGTCAGTGGCGGATTGGTGACCAGTGAGATCGAACAGCGCACCGGCTGGGATTTCGAATACAACAAGAAACTCGCGCAGACCGCCGAACGCAACGGGTTCGACTACGCGCTCTCCCAGGTCCGCTACACCGCCTCCTACGGTGCCGAGTACCAGCACGAATCCACCTCGTTCAGCCTGGCGTTGCTGGGCGCCACCGAACGATTGAAGGTGATCGCGGCCGTGCATCCCGGGCTGTGGCATCCGGCGGTACTCGCCAAATTCGGCGCCACGGCCGACCACCTGTCGGGCGGCCGGTTCGCGATCAATGTGGTGTCGGGCTGGTTCGCGGGGGAGTTCACCGCTCTGGGGGAGCCGTGGCTCGAACACGACGAACGGTACCGGCGCAGTGCGGAATTCCTCGAGGTGATCCGCAAGATCTGGACCGAGGACGAGGTGAACTACGGTGGCGACTTCTACCGCATTCGCGATTTCACCTTGAAACCGAAACCGCTGAACACCCCCGAACGGCCGAATCCGGAACTGTTCCAGGGCGGTAACTCCGCCGCGGCGCGCCGCAACGGCGGTCGCTACGCCGACTGGTACTTCTCCAACGGAAAGGATTTCGACGGGGTCACCGAACAGCTCGACGATCTGCGCACCGTCGCCCGCGCCCACGACCGGGCGGTGAAGTTCGGGCTGAACGGTTTCATCATCGCCCGCGATACCGAGAAGGAGGCGCAGGACACCCTGCGCGAGATCATCGCGAAGGCGAACAAACCCGCGGTCGAAGGTTTCCGGGACGCCGTCCAGCAGGCGGGTGCGTCGACGCGGGACAAGAAGGGGATGTGGGCGGATTCGAGTTTCGAGGATCTGGTCCAGTACAACGACGGCTTCCGCACCCGGCTGATCGGTACACCGGAGCAGATCGCCGAACGGATCGTCGCCTACCGCGACCTGGGTGTCGATCTCATCCTCGGTGGGTTCCTGCACTTCCAGGAGGAAATCGAATACTTCGGGGCGAAGGTACTACCGCTCGTCCGGGAACTGGAGGCCGCGCGTCGCCCCGCCGCAGTGGCGAGCCGATGACCACCGTCGGGGCCGCGCGGATTGCCACAGCGGAACAGGGCCGTGCGGTCGCCGCGCAGTTGGCAGCCGAATTCGCGGCCGGTGCGGCGCAGCGTGACGCTACCCGCGAGCTGCCGTTCGCCGAGGTGGACAAGCTGGCCGCGAGCGGACTGCCGGCGGTGACGGTTCCGGCCGCGCTCGGTGGTGCGGACCTGCCGCCGAGCGAGGTCGCCGAACATATGCGATTGCTCGCGACGGCCGACCCGAATATCGCGCAGATCCCGCACAGCCATTTCGTCTACGTGAATCTGCTGAAACTGGCCGGGACCAGAGAACAGCAGCGCCGGTATCTGACGGCGGTCCTGAACGGCGCGCGCATCGCCAACGCACAGTCCGAGCGCGGCGGGGCCACAGTGGCGGATATCGCGACCACGGTCGCTCCGATCGAGGCCGGGCAGCGGTTCCGGATCGACGGGACCAAGTACTACTGCACGGGATCGCTGTTCGCCGATATCCTGGCCGTCCTCACCAGGCTCGACGATCCCGACGGCCGGACCGGTCTACCGCCCGGCCAGTACGTGGCGTTCCTGCCCGCCGATTCACCGGGCGTGCGGATCGTCGACGACTGGAACGGGTTGGGACAGCGCACCACCGGAAGCGGGACAGTGCTGTTCGAAGGTGTGGCGGTGGAACGCGATCAGCTCGTACCGCGCACTGCCGCCGTTGATGCCCCGACCGCCTACGGGGCCTCCGCGCAACTCCTGCACGCAGCAATCGACGCCGGCATCGCCCGGGGTGCGCTCACCGCCGCCACCGAATTCGTCCGGGTAAAGAGCCGGCCCTGGTTCGAAGCGCAGGTGGAACGGGCGATCGACGATCCACTGCTGATCCAGCGGTTCGGCGAACTCGCCGTCACCGTCACGGCCGCCGAATCCGTATTGCGCACCGCCGGGATCGCGGTCGACGAGGCGATCGGCGCACCGGACCGCGTGGCGGCCGCCTCGCTCGCCGTCGCCACCGCCAAGATTCTGGCCGACCGCGCCGCCAACGAGATATCTGCCGCCTTGTTCGAAGTCGGCGGAACACGCAGCGCGGCGGCAGATCTCAACCTGAGTCACTTCTGGCGCAACGCTCGCACGCATACTCTGCACGACCCGGTGCGCTGGAAATACCAGCACCTCGGCCGCACCCTGCTGCACGGAACACCCCCGCCCCTGCACGGCGTGCTCTGAACTGTTTGCCGCGTCCGCGGGGTCGCGCCGGATCCGGAGGCGTTCCGCGCACACCGAGCCGGCCCGATTTCGGCCCCGGACCACTCCTGGCCCGCCTTGGACCGGTGATGTGTTTCATATCGGTCATCCGGTGCACCGCGGAACGCCGTACGGCCGGCATTCGAGCAGGAGAAACAGCGGCCGGACGAAGTTCTCGTTCCACCAGGGATCGCTGTCGCGTTCTTCCCCGGTCGGATGTGGTTCTCGCAGGGCAGTCACCGCGAAGCCGGCCCCGGTGAGGAACTCGGAATACGCTTCCAGGGAGAAGAAATGCTGTACCGAGGGCACCGGGGAGAGCTCGCCCCGGACCTCGAATCGCTGCTCCACCGTCCGCGTGCCGAAGTAGGAGTCCAGGGAGAACCCGCCCGGCGCGGCACGCTCGGCCCGGGACACATAGAAGCAGGGATGCATACCCAGCAGAATCAACCGTCCCGACGGTTTCAGGACCCGGGCGAACTCGTGGAACCGCTGGCTCGGTTCGTCGATACCGTGCGGCAGCCGGTTCGCCACCACCAGATCCACGGACTCGTCGGCCAACGGGAGGTCGGCGACATCGGCGAGGTGGTAGATCGCCGCGGCCGGATCGTGGTCGGGATGCGCACGCGCCGCGGTCACGAACTCCGGGCAGTTGTCCACACCGTGCACCTGCCGGGCGCCTCGCCGCAGCAGTTCACGCGCGAAATAACCCTCACCGCAACCGGCGTCGAGAATCACTTGGCCGGAGCAGTCACCGATCAGGTCCAGTAATGCCGGATCGGTGAGCCGGGTCCGGAACGGGTCGCGGTTTTCGCGCACGATCCTGATCCAGAATTCGGCATTCGCCGAATAAGCGTTCGATATCCGTTCGTCGTCCGCCACGACCACCCCTTGTCCGGTCTGCTGTGGACTCTTATTCTCGCCGGAACATGCATATCGGGCGGTAGTACTCTAACTGCGCCACATCGCGTTGTTCCGGGACAGGCCCGGAATCTCATCGCCGAGTTCGGCGATATCGCATATCCGGCAGGAGTCGGACCCGCCGGCGCCGGTTTTGGAGACCGGGCCGCTGCCACCGGCTCGGATATTCGCGGAGTTCTCGTCTCCGTGATGCTTCTATCGTCGCAGGCGGGTCAATCGAATTTCCGGAGAACATGCAAGGGAAAGCACCGGCGTGCGAAGGTGATTCGCGATCAGGTGCCGGTTACTGCGCGGGTGCCGCGGAACCGGCCCGCAGATCGGTAACGACCACGGGGACGATATCGATCAGTTCCGGCCGGAACTCGCCGCTGATCGGGCTCACATTGCAAACGGTGGCCACCAGGTAGACCCCGCGCGGGATATCGGTGAACGACCCGGTGACCTGTCCCGCGGCGGCGAACTGGACGCGCGGCCCGGCAGTGACGGCGCCGTCGGCGATCAGTCGCTGCAACAGGGCGAAGGCATCGGGTTCGCGGCCACTGAGGGTGTCGACGGCGGCGGGGGCGAGGATTGGCGCGGCGACGGCGGTGTTCACCAGGACGGTCGTGCATTCTCCGGGGATCACGGGGAAGGTGTCGCGCCGGTTGGGGACGTTGGCCACGGTGTAGTCGATGGTGGTCCCCGAGACCGTCGCGGAGAGCGCGATCGCCGGCGGGGCGTCCTGGGCGGCGGCCGTGGCCGGGAAGATCGCGGTGAGAACAGCCAGCACGAAGGCGGCGACGGCGGCGCCGATGCCGATACGGAAGAAGCTGGACCGCACCATGGATCTCTCCTCTTCGGTCAGGTGCGCCAAAACTAGCAGAAAAAGGCTGGTCAACGTGGTATTCGAGTCGGCCTGGCGCCAACTTCACGGCATGGCGGCCGTCGATTGCGGTATCGGCGCTGTCCCCACCGGCTGTGCGCGCTGCGTGTGCTGGGCCGGTTATGAGCGATGCCGCAGTTTTTACTGGGGCTGTTCTCAGGGCCCGAGGAGTGCCAGCGGAACGGCGGCGACGCCGTCCTGCCGGCGATAGGCGCGGTCGCCCGCATATATTACGAGCGCATCGATGAGATCGCTTCCGAGTTTGTCTCCGAGCCAGGCGAGATGCTTTGTATCGGCATCGACGACGCGATCCGCAAGCTTGACTTCGATTGCGAGCACCCGGCCGTCTCGGTGCTGGACGATCAAGTCGATTTCATGGTCGCCGTTGCGTGTCCGCAGATGCCCGACCTGGGCTTCTGCGGCCTCGGCGTAGGTATGGACGCTCAGCGCGACCAGGTGCTCGAACAGGGCGCCAAGGACGGTCCCCTCGACGAGTCGGCGTTGCCCCTGCTGTCCCCGGAGGAGCGCGGAGGCATCCAATCCGAGAAGACGCGCTGCGAGTGCCGGATCCGCGAGCTGATGTTTCGGGGAACGTCCCAATCGCTCCATATGATTTCGGCTGGGAATCCAGGCCGGGATCGCGTCGAGCAGCCACAGCGACGACAATGCGTCCCTGTAGGCGAGGGTGGTTTCTTGTGCGGGCTTGTTCGGGAGGCCGGGAGTTGCTGCGTCGAGGATCTTCGAATAAGCGGTCGTCGTGGAGGTGGCGGCCGCGTAGGCGCCGAGCCATGCACGGAGGACCTCTGGTTTACGGACGGGATAGCCCTGTTCGGGGAATTCACGCTGCACGACGTTCGTGAGGTAGGCGTCCAGTTCGACTCGGCGTACTCGCGGCGGGAGTGCGCGGATCGCGGGGAAGCCCGAGGCGGTGATTTCCTCCACGTAGTCGGCGAGCCGTATCTGGGTGGTTCCGCTGATACCTGCCTCGCCTTCGAGGAGCGCAGCGAGGCTCACTGTGGGTGCGTCGACCTCTCGTTCTGCCAGACTCAGCGGCCGCATCCGCATCGGGACGATGCGGCCGGCGCCCGAGTGGATCACAGCTCCCCTGGGTGCTGAACTCCCGGCGATGATGAAATGCCCCGGAGGGGATCCTGCATCTACGGCATGTCTTATGTGGTCCCAAACTTCAGGGAGTCGCTGCCATTCGTCGATCAGCACAGGCCCGTGGACGTCCGTCAGAATCGACGGATCGGCGGTGACGAGCTCGCGTTGGCGGGCGAGGCTGAGGTCGATGACAGACTGTGCACGTTGGGTGGCGGTCGCGGTCTTGCCGACGCCTTTGGGGCCGAAGATTGCCAGGGCACGCAGGTGCGGTTGTAGTTCGTCCAGACTACTGTCCAGGATCCTGGGGAGGTATTCGGTCACGGCGCTAGTCTACTGATCGCATTGCATCTAGTCTCCCAATAGCAGAGAATTTAGTCTCCTGTTAGCAGAAGTTCTACTCTCCTGTTAGCAGGGCTTCTGGTCTGGTGAACGCCGCTGCTTCCGGATGCTGCGCTGGGCCGACCGCCGGATCGATTAGTCTGGTGGTATGTTCAGCGGCCGCTACCTCGTCAATTCTGTGGTGGCGTTTCTGCTGGTCTGGGGCGCTGTGTTCGGGTCGGTGCTCACTCAGCCCGACACCCGCAGCCTGTTGCTGGCCGGTTTGGTCGTTGTCGTCACCGTCGCCGTGGCCTACCTCGTGGTGTGCCGGGCGGAGGACCTGCTGTTCGGGCAGTGCCGGACCGTGCGCGGGCCCACCGCCGAGGAGCAGCGGCTGCGTGGCGCGTTCCGCCGGCACAGCCATCCCGATGCGGCCGGTCGGCCGCGGCCCAGAGCTCCCGGTCCCCGCGCGGGGACCGTGCTGCCTGCCACGTTCTGAGCGGTCCCCGCTTCCTCGCCTGGTCATTTCTCACGAGGAAAAACGGGAGTACCCCTGTGTCCGAACCCATTCTGCAGGTCCGGGCGGCCGAACGCCGCTTCGGTGACCTGACCGTCTTCCGCGATGTCGGCTTCGCCGTCGCCGCAGGCAGTTGCTGTGCGATCGTCGGCGCCAACGGTGCCGGTAAATCGACCCTGTTGCGCTGCGTCCTCGGCCGGGACCGGCTCGATGCCGGACGGATCACCGTCGACGGCCGCGACGTCGACGAAGCACATCCGCATTTCCGGAGCACCGTGGCCGCGGTGAGCGGAGAAGACGCCACCTTCGCTCACCTCACGGTTCACGAACATCTGCAACTCGTCGCGATCGCGCACGGCACCGCCGACCCCCAACGGCAGGCGAGCCGGGCGCTGGTCGATGTGGGTTTGTCCGACGCCGCCGACCAGTTGCCCGTCACCCTGTCCAGCGGTCAGCGCCGGCGGCTGGCGCTGGCTTCGGCGTTCGTGCGGCCGCGGCGGTTGCTGGTGCTCGACGAGCCCGAACAGCATTTGGACCGTGCGGGTCGTGCCTGGCTGGCCCGCGCCCTCACCGCGGAGAAGGAGGCGGATACCGCGATCCTGCTGGTCTCGCACGACCCGGATCTGGTGGCAGCGGTCGCCGACGATGTCGTGGACGGTGACCTGTGGCGCTGACAGAAACCGTGCCCGCCGTCCCGGCCGCGCACGAAATACGTGCGCTGCGGCGCGGATTCACACGTACTCACACTGTGCGGGAGAACCGGGCGGGCGCCGTGGTGCTGGTGATACTGGGTGCCTATGTCGTCGGTGGGGTCATCTGGTGGGCCGCGACCCGGCCCGCCACCGTGGTGGGTTCGGTCCTGTTCACGGCGGGGCCGGGGTGGGCCGTGACCGGCGCGTGGGCGTTGTTCGCGCTGGCGGTCAGCGGTGGTCTGCTGCTCGCGCAGGCGTTCGGACCGGTCGGTGCGAACGCTCCAGACGCCCTGTGGTTGCTGTCCACGCCGGTGGATCGAGGCGCGCTCTTGCGAGTCCGGGTGAGTGCGGCACTCGCGGCCGGTGCGGCCGCCGGAACTGTCGCCGGGCGTCTCACGGCGTATATCGCGGGGGCGAGTCTGTGGGGGCCGCTTACGGTACTGGGCTCGCTGGTGGGCGTGATCGTCGTCGCCATTGCCGTACTCGTCCAGTCTCGCAGGCTCCCCGGTCCGGTGTTACCGCTGCTTCGATGGGGCTTCGCCGTTACCGGCCTCGCGCTGACCGTGGCGGCGACGGCTCAGTGGACGGCCCCGGTGCTCGCCGCGTGGCCGCTGGTGTTCGTCGCGGCGGTACCGGCAGCGGCCGGCGCGCTATGGGCGGTCGCGAGTTGCCGGTATCTCAGCCGCGCGGATCTGGCTTCCGGAAGTGATCTCACCGCCGGTGCCCAGGCCTCGCTGACCAGCTTGGATCCTTCGGTGCTGGCCGGGATTCTGGAGGAACGGGCGTGGCGGCGGGTGGGCCGGTCGGTCTCCCGGCGGCTGCCCTCCGGTCGTGCCGTGGCGCTGCTCCGCACGGATCTGCTGCGGCACCGTCGCCGGCCCTCTGTGTACGCGATCACGGCGGCGGTGGTGGCTGCCGTATGGTTCGCGACCGCCGCCGGCACCCCACTGTTCGTCGCGTTCACCGGACTCGGCGGCTCGTTCTGGATCGCGATGCTGTTCAGCGCGGGCCTGCGCGATATCTGCGGCGACCCGGCACTGCGTGTGCTCCTGGGCGCCGGCGACCGGACGCTCCGATGGCCGATGCTCATCGTCCCTGCTGTGGCGCTCGGCCTCACCGCCGCCCTTACCGTCCTCGCCACCGGGCCGGCCGCGGCAGCGATCAGCACTGCTGCGGCGGCCCTGGCGGCATACCGGATCCGGACCCGTTCGGCACTGTCGTACGAGGGCCTGCTGCTGATCACGACTACCGGACCGCTGCCGGTCGACCTGATCCGCCAGTTGCTCCGCGGACTTCCGATTCTCGCGGTCGCCGGAGTGCTATTGCTGCAGGTGATGTGAACAGGCCGGACGTCCGATGCGCTTCAGGGCAGGCGTATGTTCCGGAACCAGTCGGTGAATACGGTGAAATCATCCGGTCGCAGCCCGATATGGGCGTCCACTCGGTGCAGCAGTGCGCGGCCGGGGTGATTCGCCGTCACCCATTCCCGGTCGCCGGCGCCGATCTCGTCGTCGACCCAGATGAAAGGCCGGCCGGAGGCGTATGCCACCAGTGCACGGGTTTTCCAGTGCAGACCGAACCATTCATCGATGGGATCGCCGGATTCGTCCGGGGTGTCCACTACCGCCAGCGGCGGCAGGCGGAGTGCCGGGCCTATCGAGCGGTTCGCCTCATGCAACCAGGTCGTGGCCCACACCAGGTCGCAGGGGAGTACCGCCAGCAGCGGGCCGAGTCCGGGATCGAGCCGTGCCAGAAGAGGGTTCGTTCCGGAAGGCGAGTGGTGCGGATACTTGCCGGCCGGTCCGCCGAACGGGATCAGTGGCCCGTCGATGTCGAGGAACAGTATGGGGCGGTCGGTAGCGCTCATCCGTTTGCGCCGGCCGGCCCGGCGAGGAGCCGCACCACCGATTCCACGAAACCTTCGATACGTTCGCGCGGATAGGTTTCGGGTTGGCTCACGGCCAGCCGGCCGAGCATTTCGGCGACGGTGAGCAGGGAGTTGGTGACAAGCGCGGAATCCATATCCGCCCAGCGCGGGTCGATTGCCAAACCCATGCGCACCAGGGCTTCGGCCTGATCGAGTATCCCGGCGCGGGAGCTGCGTACCGCCTCGCGGTATTCGTCGGGAGCGTTGTCCGGGCCGGCGAGCAGGAGCCGCCAGCGGGTCGGGTTCTGCAGGGCCACACCGACGAATGCTTCGACTGTCGCGGACGCGGCTCCCACCGGATCCGCGCCCAGCAGGTCGGTGGGCAGCATATCGGCGACTTGTTCCAGCCCGCGTTCGCGTTCGCGTTCGAGCAGGGCGGCCACCAGTTCGGCGCGGGTGCGGAAAACGGTGTAGAGCACGGGTTTGCCTACGCCGGCTTCCTGCGCCACCGCCTCCATGTTCAGATCGTGGAGTTCTCTGCGCTGGAGTACCGCGAAGGCGGCGTCGAGTAGCTGGGCCCGCCGCTGCTCGGGCGGTAACCGTGGTGCATAGCGCCTGCGCGGGCGGTCCGCCGTGCCGGATCTGCTCACTGCCGCTTCCTTCCCACCCGGCCATTGTTCCATCCCGAGCTCGGCCCACCGGCCGCAGCCATAAAAGCTACGTAACCGTTGTATTCACTTCGGCTAATTGCTACGGTGGCGTTGTATTGATGATTCGGGATCGCAGAGGAGCGACCGATGACCTTTGATCCGACCACCCTCCGCCGCGTGGACAACGGTTTCTTCGGGCCGGATTCACCCTCCTGGAAAGTCTGGACCGCACCTACCGCGGTCATCGGATTCCAGCGAGCCGTCGCCCTGGAGCATTTCGACCCGTTCCTCACCGCGGCGGTTGCCGATACCGGCAAGATCTACTCCGATCCACGCAGCCGCCTCGACCACACCTTCGTCTACTTCCTGCTCGTCGCGGTCGGGGATACCCGCACCGCGATCGCCGCGTCCGAGCGCCTGATGACCCTGCACACCATGGCGACCGGTATCGAGCCGATCAGTGGCCGGCGCTACAGCGCCAATAGCCCGGAAACCCAGCTCTGGATCCACCTCACCGGCTGGCATTCGGTGCTGAAGGCCTACGAAATGTTCGGTCCCGGACTCGATCCCGGCGAAGAGGACCGGTACTGGGAAGAATGCGCGATCGCCGCCGAACTGCAGACCTGCAAACCCGGCGAGGTACCGCGTACCCGCGACGGTGTCCGCGAGTATTTCGCCGATGTGCGCCCTCGCCTGTGCACATCGGAACGTGCCCAGCAGGGGATTCGGCAGATGCTTTTCACCTCGCCGCGCAACGGCGCCGGCTGGACCTACGCGCTGGGTGCGCGCCTGCTGTCGCTGGCCTCCATCGCCACCCTGCCGAAATGGATGCGGGTGCTCGGTGATTTCGATCGTCCGGGAATCGTCGACCTGGCTGTCCGCCCGGCCGCCCGGATCCTGGTCTGGCTGGCGGCCCTCTTCGATGAACGTGGATTATTGCTGGCCGCGCCCTATATCGCTCCGCAGGCCGGCGAGGTGCTGCGAAAGCATCTGACAGCCGGGCCTCCGGACAGTCCGGCCACCCCCACACCGAGCGAGGCCCGTGCCCGCTATGGGACCCGCAATCGCGCCGCGGACACGGTCGCCGGCTGACCTCAGGACAGGCGTTCGAAGACCGCTGCCAGGCCCTGTCCGCCGCCGATGCACATGGTTTCCAGGGCGTAGCGGCCCTCGCGGCGGTCGAGTTCGCGCAGGAGGGTGGCGAGGATGCGGGCGCCGGTGGCGCCGACGGGGTGGCCGAGGGAGATACCGGAACCGTTGGGGTTGAGGCGGGCGTCGTCGGGTTCGAGTTTCCAGGTGCGCAGAACGGCGAGGGCCTGGGCGGCGAACGCTTCGTTCAGTTCGATGACCGACATATCGTCGAGCGTCAAATCCAGACGGCCGAGGGCTTTTTCGGTGGCGGGGACGGGGCCGATGCCCATGGTGCGGGGCGGGACCCCGGCAACCGCCCAGGAGGCGAGGCGAGCCAGGGGGCGCAGGCCGAGGGCGCGCGCCTTCTCGGGAGTGGTGACGACGCAGAGGGCGGCGCCGTCGTTCTGGCCGCTGGCGTTACCGGCGGTGACGGTGGCGTCGGGGTCGACCTTGCCGCGGATCGGGCGCAGTTTCGCGAGGGCTTCGACGGTGGTGCCGGCGCGGGGATGCTCGTCGGTGTCGACGAGTACGGGGTCCGATTTACGTTGCGGCACCGGGACTCCGACGATTTCCTCGGCGAAGCGGCCGGACTGCTGGGCAGCGACCGCGCGCTGATGTGACTGCACCGCGAGCGCATCTTGGTCGGCGCGGCTGATCGAGAATTCGGCGCGCAGGTTCTCGGCGGTTTCGATCATGCCGCCGGGGACCGGGAAATTCTTACCGCCGGCGGTCACGCGGGCGCGGGCGAGCCGGTCGTCGAGGGAGACGCCCTCGCCCTTCACGCCCCAGCGCATACCGGTGGCGTAGAACTCGGCCTGACTCATGGATTCGGTGCCGCCGGCCAGGATCAGATCGCTACCGCCGGTGCTGACCTGCATGCACGCCTGGAGCACGGCCTGTAGTCCGGAACCACAGCGACGGTCCACCTGCAACCCGGGAACGTCCACGCCGAGACCGGCGTCGAGGGCGGCGACCCGGCCGATCGCCGGAGCCTCACCGTTGGGGGAGGCCTGGCCCAGGATGACATCGTCGATCTGGTCGGCGGGCAGGCCCGTGCGTGCGATCAGTTCGGTGATCAAGGTCGCGGCCAGGGTTTCCGGCGCGATGTCCTTGAACACTCCGCCGAAACGGCCGACCGGGGTGCGCAGGGGTTCGCAGATGACAGCGTCGATCATGGGATTCCTTCGTGAACTTTCAGGCGTGGTTCTGGACGCGGGCGAGGTCGGCGCTGATGGCCGCGGCCGTGGTCAGTAGCGGCGGCAGCAGGTCGGTGCGCACGCTGTCGGTGGTGTAGCGGGCGGCGTGGGTGGAGATGTTCACGGCGGCGCAGACCGTACCGGTGTGGTCGCGGATCGGGGCGGCCATCGACCGCAGGCCCTGTTCGAGTTCCTGGTCGACCAGGCAGTAACCGGCCTCCCGGGTTGCGCGTACTTGCTCGCGGAGCTGGTCGGCACTGAGGACGGTGCGGTCGGTGAGCGGGGTGAAGGTGACCTTCGCCAGGTATTCCTCGAAGGCCTGCTCCGGCAGGCCTGCCAGCAGGACCCGGCCCATCGAGGTGCTGAACGCGGGGAACCGGGTGCCGATGGTGATCGACACGGTCATGATCCGGCTCACCGGTACGCGGGCGACGTAGACGATGTCCTCGCCGTCGAGGATGGACACCGAGGTGGATTCGTGCACCTGATTCGCCAGCGATTCCAGATGCGGGCCCGCGACCTCGGGCAGGCTCAGGCTGGACAGGTAGCTGTAGCCGAGTTCCAGCACCCGGGGAGTCAACCAGAACACGGAGCCGTCGGTGCGCACATAGCCGAGTTCCACCAGGGTCAGCAGGAACCGGCGGGCCGTCGCGCGGGTGAGGTCGGTGGCCTTGGCGACCTCGCTGAGCGTGCGCCGGGGATGGCCGGCGTCGAATGCGCGGATAACGGCCAGGCCGCGGCCCAGCGATTGCACGTAATCCGGGGAGGGTTCGGTCATGGTCGATCTGTTTCCTCTGCGCTGGAGGACTCGATCGGATCGGGCCCGATGCCCTCGGCGAGCGCCGCCTTACCGAGTCCGAAGGCGAGGTTACTGTTCGGCACCCCGGCGTAGACCGCGGTGTGCAGGAAGACCTCGCCGAGTTGGTCCGGGCCGACCCCGGCCCGCAGCGCGGCCCGGATATGCATATCCAGTTCGTGGGTGTTCCCGACGGCGGTGAGGATCGCGAGGGTGAGCAGGCGCCGGGTGTGGTGGTCCAGGCCGGGCCGGCTCCAGATATCGCCCCAGGCGGTGCGGGTGATGAAATCCTGGAACGGCGCGGTGAATTCGGTGGTGCCGGCGACGGTGCGGTCGACGTGGGCGTCGCCCAATACTGCGCGGCGCACTCCCATCCCCTGGTCGAAGGCGTGGTTGCGTTCGTGGTGGCCGCCGATGTGCGCGGTGATGAGGGAGGTCACCGGTCCGGCCTGTTCGACACTGGCCAGATGCGCGGCCGGCTCCAGGACGTGCAGGGTGGAGTCCGCGATCCCGTCGGCGAGGATGCGCATATCGTCGGGTGTGGTGGCCGGGTCCTGGGCGCCGGCGATCACGAGAGTGGGGGCGGTGATCCGGGCGAGGTCGGCGCGGCTGTCGAAATGGGCGAGTGCGACACAGCAGGCGGCGTAGCCCTCGTCGGTGGTCGTTTCGACCATGGCGCGGCTACGGGCGATCAGTTCGGGGTCGCGGTCGGCCAGGCCGGCGGTGAACCACCGGCCGACCACGGCTTCGGCGAGGGATGCCGTGCCGTCGGCACGCACCGCGGCGGCCCGGTCGAGCCAGCCCTGTGCAGCGCTGAACTTCGCGGCGGTGCACAGCAGCGTCAGTGTCCGCACCCGGGCCGGGTGGCGCGCCGCGATCCACTGGGCGACCGCGCCGCCGAGCGAGAGCCCGACCAGATGGACACGATCGCGGCCACGGCGGTCCAGCAGCGCGAGGACATCGGCGGCCAGGCCCGCGATGGTGTAATCACCGGTCCCGGTAGGGGATTCGCCGTGACCGCGCAGGTCGACGGCAAGAACCTCGTGGTCGGCGGAGAGTGCGGCCACCTGTGGATCCCACATCGACCGATTCGAGCCGAGCGAGCCGAGGAGTACGACTGTCGACGCCGCGGTCGCGGGTCCGGCGGCTCGGTAGGAGAGATCGACGGCCGAGATCGAATCCGCTGCGCTGGTGCCCATGTCACTTGCTCCGTTCGGGTTGTGAAGAGTGTGCCGCGTCATGTGTTCTCGAATCGGCCGTAGGCCGGAGCCCGGACTCCGCAAAAGTGACAACCGGTGTCCCGGCCGCATTGCCGGTTCGCCGGTCGTAGCCGGGGACGTGGAGCCGGTGTGCCGGCCGGCCCGGCTTCCCGATCGTGGAACGGGCTCAGCGGGTGCGCCGATGCCCCTGGTTCCGCTGATCGTTGGTATGGGGCAGTACTGCGGGGCGCAGTTCGGCCTCGGCCGGTGCGTTGCCGGTGCTCGACGCCGCAGGTACGAACTGGTCCGGATAGCCTGCCGGGTTCCGGGCACGGACTGTCGTGTACCGCCGGGGCCGCCGCTGCTGTGCGGTGGATCGACCGGCGGCGCGGGTTCCGCGGCCGAGTCCTGTGTTCGGCGAGCACCGGATTCACCGGGATTCCGTGCGGGTGCCGTCGCGTTCGGTCAGCACCCGCGTGACCAGATCGGCCGCGTGCCCCAGGTATCCGGCCGGATCCAGCAGTTCACGAACCCGTTGCGCCCCGAGGTATTCGATGATCGATGGATCGGTGTCCAGGGCGGGCGGGTTCGCGGTGGCGGCGGTGGTGACGATATCGCGGGCGCGGTCGGTGTGTTCGGATAGCGCCGCGGTGACCCGTTCGGCGAGCAGCAGTCCGCCGGTGACCGCGAGATTGCGGGCCATCGCCTCCGGGTGGATCCGCAGGCCGGTGAGGCTCTGTGTCAGCCGGTGCGCGGCGCCGCCGGTCAGGCGTAGTAGATCGGTGACGGTTTCCCATTCGGCATGCCAGGCGCCGGCGGCGCGCTGGAACTCGTGGTCCATCGACCCGAGCGAGTCGGCGACCAGGCCGGGGACCCGGCGGGCGGCCGCCCGGGCGGTGATGGCGGCGACCGGGTTGCGTTTATGTGGCATCGCGGAGGAGCCGCCGGGGGAGTCCTCGCTGACTTCACCGATCTCGGTGGCGGACAGCGCCACGATATCCGTGGCGATTTTGGCGATCGCGCCCGCGGCAACGCCCAGTGCGGTCGTGAGTTCGGCGATCGGGGTGCGGTCGGTGTGCCATGGGGTGCCCTGGGGGGCCAATCCGAGTTCCGCGGCCAGTGCGTCGGCCACGGCGGGGCCGTGTGGGTACAGGGCGGCGAGTGTGCCTGCGGCGCCGCCGAATTGGACCGGCAGGTCGGCGAGTGCGGCGGTAACCGATCCGGCCGCCCGGTCCAGGGACGCGCACCAGCCGGCCGCCAGCGCACCGAAGGTGGTGGGTAGGGCCTGCTGGCCGAGGGTGCGGGCGGCCATGGGGGTGTCGCGGTGGGTGCGGGCCAGTCCGGCGGCGGCGTCGGCGGCGGCGCGGAGATCGTCGACGACCATCGCCCCGGCGCGCTGGGCGAGCAGCAGTAGTGCGTTGTCGAGAATGTCCTGGCTTGTCGCGCCCTTGTGGACGGCGGACCCGGGGACCCCGGCCGGCGCGCAGGCTTCGCGCAGCTTGCGCACCAGCGGGATCACCGGGTTACCGCCGGCCACCGCGGCCGCCCCGAGTTCCGCCGGGTCGAGTGTGGCGGCCAGCTGCGGCCCGGCGGCGGCAATGGCTTCGGCGTACCCCTCATCGAGTACGCCGGCCACCGCCTGGGCGCGGGCGAGTGCGCATTCCACCTCTATCAGGGCGGCGATCCAGGCGCGGTCGGACAGGGCCGCACCGAGTTCGGCGGCTCCGAACAGTGGGTCGAACAGCTCTCCACGCGGCACACGTACTCCTACAGGTAGAAGAACGGCGTCTCGGCACCGTCCGGGTCGGCGTCCTGCAGCACGATATCGAGGTGGTAGCCCTCGGGGGTCGCGGCGGCAATCAGCTTGTGCCGCTGCTTTTCCGGGAGCGCGGCCAGTACCGGGTCGGTTTCGTTGGCGGCCTGCTCGTCGGGGAAGTAGAGGCGGGTGATCGACCGGTCGAGCATGCCCCGGGCGAACACCGAGACGTTCAGATGTGGTGCCTGATCGGATTCGTCGCCGACCGCGACCGGGCCGGGTTTGACGGTGGTGAACCGGGCGGTGCCGGTGGCGTCGACGGGGCATCGCCCGAAGCCGCGGAAGGCCGGATCGGTCTGCGGGCGCGGATCGTCGGGATGCTCGAAAACGCCGTCGCGGTTGGCCTGCCAGATCTCGACGAGGCCGTCGGGGACGGGATTGCGTCCCCCGTCGACCACTGTCACTGTGACGGTTATAGATCCGTCGGTGCCTGGTGCGACCACATCGGGTCCATCGGGCCACGGGAGTCCGATATGGAGGTAGGGGCCCACGGTCTGCGACGGCGTCGGCCCGAATTCGACTGTGGTGAAATCCCCGGGGATCACGGGGTAGCGGGGCGCGAATTCGGTATCACTCATCGTGATCGTCCTCCTCTTCGAAGGGGGTCGCGTCGCGACCGCGCAACACGATGTCGAACCGGAAACCCAGGGCCCAGTTGTCTTTGGTGGCGCTGTAGTCGAACACGCTGACCATGCGCTGGCGGGCGCCGTCGGGAACCGAGTTGTAGATCGGGTCCTGGAAGAACATCGGGTCGTCCGGAAAGTACATCTGGGTGACCAGACGCTGGGTGAAGGCGCGCCCGAACAGGGAGAAATGGATATGCGCGGGCCGCCACGCGTTGTGGTGGTTGCCCCAGGGGTAGGCGCCCGGCTTGATCGTGGTGAACGAGTAGTGGCCGTCGCTGTCGGTGAGGACGCGGCCGACACCGTCGAAATGCGGGTCCAGCGGTGCGGGCCACTGATCGCCCTGGTGGCGGTAGCGGCCGCCGGCGTTGGCCTGCCAGATTTCGACGAGGGTGTGGGGGACCGGTTTGCGGTCGCTGTCGAGGACGCGGCCGTGGACGACGATCCGCTGCCCCTGCGCTTCACCGCCGCGGGCCAGGGTGAGATCGGCGTCGGCCTCGGTGACGCGGCCTTCGCCGAGTGCCGGGCCGGTGAGTTCGCCGAGTCGCTGCGGGAGCAGGATCAGCGGTTGTTTGGGGTGGCGGAGGGTGGTGGAGCGGTATTCGGCGAAGTCGAGCGGAGCTTCCTCGTTCTTGTCGATACCGCGGTACCGCGGTGGCAGTTGGAGCATGCGCGCGACCTCGCGTTCGGGATGTGGACACTGCTACGGGATGCGAACAGCATAGGACTCGGCGGCGGCCGGGGCAATCACTGTCCGATGCGTTCACTATACGCACATGAGTTCACAATACGTACAAATGCGGCTACTGTGGAGCGGGTGATGGACAAAGTCTTTGCCTCAGCCGCCGAAGCGGTCGCCGATATCCCCGACGGTTCATCACTGGCCGTCGGCGGATTCGGGCTGGTCGGCATCCCCGAAGCGCTGATCAACGCGCTGCTCGAACAGGGCGCCACGGAACTGGAGGTCGTCAGCAACAACTGCGGAACCAACGGTTTCGGCCTCGGCGTTCTCCTGGCGGCCCACCGCATCCGCCGCACGATCAGCTCCTACGTCGGCGCCAACGAGGAGTTCGCGCGCCAATACCTGTCCGGTGAGCTCGAGGTGGAGCTGACCCCGCAGGGCACCCTCGCCGAGCGGATGCGCGCCGGTGGTGCGGGCATCCCGGCGTTCTTCACGCCCGCGGGCGTGGGCACGCAGGTCGCCGAGGGGGGCCTGCCGTTGCGCTACGACGGGGCGGGCGGGGTCGCGGTGGCCAGTCCGCCGAAGGAAACCCGGGAATTCGACGGGGTCACCTATGTCATGGAACGCGGCATCGTCACCGATTACGCCCTGGTCCACGCCTGGAAAGGCGACCGGCACGGCAACCTCGTGTACCGCGCCGGCGCCCGCAACTTCAACCCGCCCGCCGCCGCGGCGGGCCGGATCACCATCGCCCAGGTCGAACACCTGGTGGAACCCGGCGAACTCGACCCCGACCAGGTGCACACCCCTGGTATCCAGGTCCAGCGGGTCGTACCGGTCGGCAAGGTCGAAGTAGGAATCGAGAACAGGACGGTGCGCGCATGAAACTGACCCGCGAACAGATGGCGGCCCGCGTCGCCGCCGAACTCACCGACGGCCAGTACGTCAACCTCGGTATCGGCATGCCGACCCTGGTGCCCAACTATCTGCCCGACGACATCACCGTCGTCCTGCATTCGGAGAACGGTGTCCTCGGGGTCGGGCCGTACCCGACCGAAGAGGAACTCGATCCCGAACTGATCAATGCGGGCAAAGAAACGATCACCGTGCTGCCCGGCGCTTCGTTCTTCGATTCGGCCGCCTCGTTCGGCATGATCCGCGGCGGGCAGGTCGATGTGGCGGTCCTCGGCGCGATGCAGGTCAGTGCCCGCGGCGATCTCGCCAACTGGATGATTCCCGGCAAGATGGTCAAGGGAATGGGTGGGGCCATGGACCTGGTGCACGGCGCGCGCCGGGTGATCGTGATGATGGAACACGTCTCGCGTTCGGGCGAGCCGAAGATCGTCGGCGAATGCAGCCTGCCCCTCACCGGACTGGGGTGCGTGAACCGGATCATCACCGATATCGCGGTCCTCGACGTCACCGAGAACGGGCTGGTGCTGGTGGAAACCGCGCCGGGCGTCACCGTCGCCGAGGTGCGGGCGGCCACCGGTGCGGATATCGAAGTCGCCGCGGAACTGTCGGCGCGGGTGGGCTGACAGCGCGGGCTCATAGCGCCGGCATACGGGTCATCGCCGTCTGGATGACCTCCAGGAACCACTGTTGCGGCCCCCCGCGACCCGGCGCGTGGCGCGTATAGGCGGCCACCGCGACCGGTTCGATCGGCCACGGCAGGGCGAAGATCCGCACCGCATGCGTGCGGGCCAGCGCCCGGGCGACCCGTTCCGGGACGATCGCGACCAGTTCGCTGTCCTGCACCACGTAGGGGAGAGTCGCGAAACGGGTCACCCGCACCGCGATTCGGTTCTCCAGCCGGTGTTCGACCAGTGCCTTTCGCGGGCCCGTATGCCCGGTCGCGCCGTCGACCACGACATGGCGTTCCCGCTCGAGCTCGGTCTGGCCGGGGTTTGCGGATTTCAGCCGGGGGTGGTCGGCGGCGACCATCCCGGCGTAGCCCTCGGTGAACAGAACGGTCCGGCGCAACCGCGGCGAATCCAGGACCGGGCTGGCCACGATGGCATCCATTTCACCGCGGGTCAGCCGGTCGGTGGCCGTTTCCAGGTCGAACGCCGTCACCCGCAGCCGGGCCTGCGGGGCCTGTGCCGCGAGTTCGGCCAGGACGAGCGGCAGTACGGTCACCTCGCCCAGGTCGGAGAGGCCGAGGGTGAATTGGGTCGGCCGATCAGGGTCGAATTCCGAAGTGGTGCCGAGTGTTTCGGTGACATCGGCGAGCGCCCGGCGAAGTGGCGGGTACAGCCGCTCGGCTTCCGAGGTGGGGGCCAGGCCGCCGGGGCCGCGGACGAAGAGTTCGTCGTCGAGGCGGCGGCGTAGTTTGCCGAGGCCGTAGCTGACGGTGGGCTGGGTGACGCCGAGCAGATCGGCGGCGGCGGTCACGCTGCGGGTCTCGTACAGCAGGACGAAGGTACGCGCCAGGTTCAGGTCGAAATCGGACATAGATCTCCTCTATTCGAGAACAGAAAAACATCTATTGGATTTCTGGAGAACGCCAGCCTAGCGTGAGTGCCATCACAGCCCGGGTCGACGCCGACCCGAAGATCAGAAATGAATTCCCACTCATGAACAAACTACTGTCGTGGCCGGCCGCGCTCTGCTGGCTCACCGTCCTGCTCGACGGGTACGACCTGGTCGTCCTCGGCGCGGTCATCCCGACCCTCATCGACGAGAACCACCTCGGTTTCACCGCCGCGAGCGCCACCTTCGCCGCGACCATCTCCCTGGTCGGCGTGGCCATCGGCGCGGCCGGGGTCGGACCGCTGGCCGACCGCTACGGCCGCCGCAGTGTCCTGCTGGGCTCGATCCTGCTGTTCTCGGTATTCACGATCGCCGTGCCGTGGGCGGGTTCGGTCGGGGTATTCGGCGCGTTCCGGCTGCTGGCCGGGCTCGGGCTCGGCGCGTGTATGCCCACCGCCCTCACCTTCATGGCCGAACATATGCCGCCGTCGCGCCGCGCGTTCGCCAGCACTTTCACCATGACCGGCTACCACTTCGGTGCGGTGCTGGCGTCGGTGGCCGCGCTCTGGCTCATCCCCAGCTGGGAGATCCTGTTCTACGCCGGCGGTGTGGCCGGACTGCTGCTGTTGCCGCTGATGTGGTTCAAACTGCCCGAATCCGATGCGTACCTGGCGGCGCAGGGCAAGACCGAACGCGTCAAGCCCACCGTTGTGCTGCAGCCGAAATACCTGCGCACCACGCTCGGCGTATGGGTCGGGTCGTTCATGGGGCTGCTGCTGGTCTACGGCCTGAACACCTGGCTGCCGAAGCTCATGCGCGACGCGGGATACAACATGTCGACCTCGCTGACGCTGCTGCTGGTCCTGAATATCGGTGCGATCATCGGCCTCGTCGTCGCGGGCGTGCTCGCCGACCGCCGCGGAACCAAACCGACCATCCTGGTCTGGTTCGGTGCCGCCGCCGTCCTGCTCGCGGCGCTCAGCATCAAGGTGCCGAGCACCGTGCTGCTCAATGCGCTGGTTCTGGTCACCGGCATCTTCGTGTTCTCGGCCCAGGTACTCGTCTACGCCTACGTCACCCAGGCCTACCCCGCCGAGGTACGCGCCACCGCGCTCGGACTCGCGGCCGCCGTGGGCCGGCTCGGCGCCATCTTCGGGCCGAGTATCACCGGAGCGCTCATCGTCGCCGGTTCCGCGCATCCGTGGGGTTTCTACTTCTTCGCGCTGGTCGCCGGGCTCGGGCTGCTCGCACTGGCCACGGTGCCCGGACTGGCCGCCCGACACGCGAACCCACCCGCCACACCGTCCGGACCCGAGCAGTCGAAGGAGTATGCCGTATGAAATCCACCCGCACCCAGGTAGCGATAGTCGGCGCGGGTCCGGCCGGTCTGCTGCTGTCGCATCTGCTGCACCGCTCCGGAATCGACTCGGTGGTCGTCGATATCCGCGGCCGCGAAGAGATCGCCACCACGATCCGCGCGGGCATCCTCGAAGCGGGTTCGGTGCGCACCCTGGTGGACACCGGCGTCTCCGACCGCGTGACCACCGAGGGCGACCGGCACGACGGCGTGGTGTTGCGGTTCCGCGGCGAAAACCACCGCATCGACTTCCAGGAACTGGTCGGCGAATCGGTTTGGCTGTATCCGCAGAACGATGTATTCGTCGATCTGGCCGCCCGGCGGGCAGCCGATCAGGGTGATGTGCGCTACGGCGTGGCCGATACCGCGGTCGATATCTCGGGGGAGCGGCCCACCGTCTCCTTCACCGACGCGGACGGACAGCCGTGCCGCGTGGAGGCGGAGCTGGTGGTCGGCGCCGACGGGTCGCGCTCGGTCTGCCGGAAAACCTTCCCGGAAGGCACCCGCCGCGAATGGTTCCGCGAATACCCCTTCGCCTGGTTCGGTTTCCTCACCGAGGCGCCGCCCTCGCATCCGGAACTGATCTACGCCCACTCCGACCACGGATTCGCGCTGGTCAGCCAGCGCACACCCACCGTGCAGCGGATGTATTTCCAGTGCTCACCCGACGAACGGCCCGAGGAATGGGACGACGACCGGGTCTGGGCGGAAATGCGCCGGCGGGTGAACGGGAACGGGTTCGAAATCCAGGAAGGCCCGATCAGCGCCAAGATGGTGCTGCCGTTCCGGTCCTTCGTCACCGCCCCGATGCGGCACGGCCGGCTGCTGCTGGCCGGCGATGCCGCCCACACCGTGCCGCCGACCGGTGCGAAAGGGCTGAACCTGGCTCTCGCGGATGTGAAAGTCCTGCACGAATCGATCACCGATTACCTCGCCGGTGCCGGGGACCGGGTGCTGGACAGCTACACCGAGCGGGCTCTGGACCGGGTCTGGAAGGCCCAGCATTTCTCGTACTGGATGACCACTATGCTGCATTCCGTCGACGGCGCCTCCGATTTCGATATCGAGCGGCAGCGCGGGGAACTGAGCCTGGTCACCGGGTCCAGGCACGGTGCGGCCTACCTCGCCGAGGCCTACACCGGATGGCAGCCTGCCCGCTAATTCAAAAGCATTGCCCAAGAGTGCATTCTGCCCGCCCGGACCGTCCGAGGTGGCGGCGCAGCGATACTGAGCACGCGGATATCCCACGCACACCACTCCAGGAGCCACCATGACGACCACCGCCGACCCCGCCACCACCGCATGGCACGGTGCGCTGTTCGACGGCGCCTTCCGCCCCGCCGCCCGGACTCTGCCGGTGACCTCGCCCGCCACCGGAGCGACCATCGATACGGTCGGCGAGGCCGGTACCGACGATCTCGAGCGCGCCGTACGTTCGGCGGTGGCCGCGCAGCGGGAATGGGCCGCGCTCACCTACGACAAACGAGTCGCCGTACTGCTGCGGGCGGCGCAGCTGCTGGCCGACAACCCGGACCGGCTGGGTTCCTGGCTGGTCGCCGAGGCCGGGTCGGGCCAGGGCAAGGCGGCGTTCGAGGTGGGCCTGGTGACCAGTGAGCTGCAGGAGTCGGCCGCCCTCGCATCGCACCCGTACGGGGAGATGCTGCGTTCCGGTAAGCCCCGGCTCTCGGTGGCCCGGCGGGTTCCGGTGGGGGTGGTGGGTGTGATCTCACCGTTCAACTTCCCGGGCATCCTCTCGATGCGGTCGGTGGCGCCGGCGCTCGCCCTGGGCAACGCGGTGATCCTCAAACCCGACCCCCGCACCTCGATCTCGGGTGGCCTGGCCCTGGCCGAACTCTTCCGGGAGGCCGGTCTGCCCGCCGGAGTCCTGCACGTGCTGCCGGGCGGCGGCGAGCTCGGGGCGGCGCTGGTGGAACACCCGCAGGTGCCGTGCCTGTCGTTCACCGGCTCGACCGCGGCAGGCCGCCGGATCGCCGCATCGGCGGGGCCGCTGCTGAAGAAACTGCACCTGGAACTGGGCGGCAACAACGCCCTGCTGGTGCTGCCGGACGCCGATATCGAGGCGGCCGCTTCGGCGGGGGCATGGGGTTCGTTCCTGCACCAGGGCCAGATCTGCATGACCACCGGCCGGCACCTGGTGCACAGCTCGATCGCGGAGGAATACACCGCGGCGCTCGTCGCCACGGCGAACCGCATCCCCGTCGGCGACCCGGCCGATTCGGGCAATGCGCTGGGCCCGATCATCGACGCCGGCCAGCGCGACCGAGTCCACGCCCTGGTCACCGCCGCCGCCGAGGCGGGCGCAACCATCGCGGCGGGCGGCGAATACACCGACCTGTACTACCGGCCGACCGTGCTCACCGGCCTCACCGCCGACAACCCGGCCTGGACCGAGGAGATCTTCGGACCGGTCGCCCCGGTCCTGACCTACGACACGATCGAGGAGGCGATCGAGATCATCAACGCCTCCGAATACGGGCTCTCGGTCGGCATCCTCACCGCCGACGCATACCGGGCCTACGAACTCGCCGACCGGATCGAGTCCGGCGCCGTCCACATCAACGATCAGACCGTCGACGACGAAGCCCCGATCCCGTTCGGCGGGGTGAAGGCCTCCGGTGTCGGTGGCCGGTTCGGCGGGCGGACCGCGAACCTGGACACCTTCACCGAAACACAGTGGGTCACGATGCAATCCGATATCGCGCGCTACCCGTTCTGATCGGCCGCGGTCAACGGCCCGCGGTCGCGCCCTCCGGATGTACCGGATGCTTGCCTTCGGCGAATTCCTCGACGATCTTCGCGCAGAAGGCAGGCAGATCGCCCGGGTTGCGGCTGGACACCAGGCCGTGGTCGGTGACCACTTCCTCATCCACCACATTCCCGCCCGCATTGCGGATATCGGTCCGCACGCTGGGGTAGGACGTAAGGGTGCGGCCGCGCACCACATCGGCCTCCACCAGGGTCCACGGTCCGTGACAGATCACCCCGACCGGTTTACCGGTGGCGAAGAAATCGCGCACGAAGCGGACGGCGTCCGGGTCCTGGCGGAGTTTGTCGGGGTTGGTGGTGCCGCCGGGAAGGAGCAGGGCGTCGAATTCGTCCGGGCTGCATTCGCCGACCACCCGGTCCACCCGGAAGGTATCGCCCTTCTCCACATCGTGGTTCATGGCCTGGATCTCGCCCGGTTTCAGCGACAGCAGGGCGGTACTGGCCCCGGCATCCTCCACGGCCGACCGCGGTTGAACGAGTTCGACCTGCTCCACCCCGTCCGCCGCGAGCACCGCGACCCGTTGTCCGGTCAAATTGTGCTGCTGGCCCATGCCTGCTCCTTTCCGAGTGCCTGGTTGCGATCCGCCCGCGACCTACCCGGGCCGATGCCGGCGAAACGTGGGTGGCCTGACCGTCGGCCCCCGTTCCACGGAGCGGACGGGATCGTGGCCGCGATTACACCGATACCGGTGATTGAGCGCCGCGCGACCGGGTAGTCGCCCCCTGTCCGGCGCATCGAGCGCAACGAGAGAAAGGGCATCCGAGGATGAACGTCCCGATCAAGAGCACACTCGACCCGGAACAGCAGCGCATCACCGGCGACGCGCTGCGCGCCAGCGTCGTCGACCTGATCGATCTGTCTCTGATCGCCAAACAGGCACACTGGAATGTGCTCGGCACCCACTTCCGCTCCGTGCACCTGGCCCTAGACGAGCTGGTGAGCGCGGCGCGCGAGTTCACCGATTCCGCCGCCGAACGGGCCACCGCCATCGGTGTGAGCCCCGACGGACGCGCGGCCACCGTGGCCAAGGAAGCGGCCGGGCTGGAATTCCCCGACGGCTGGCAGCAGGACACCGCGGTCATCAACGCGATAGTCGACAACCTCAGCACCGTGATCCGCCGTTTCCGGGAGCGTATCGACGCCACCGAAAAGGCCGACCCGGTGACACAGGATCTGTTCATCGAGATCGCGGCCCGGCTGGAGCAGCTGCACTGGATGTGGCAGGCGCAGCTCTCGACTGCCTGACCCCGTATGGCCCGGGGCGGACGGCCGGAACCCGGCCGCCCGCCCGTCGGCGTATGCCCGTGCGGTCAGGCCGGCCGGTCGGCGGCGGGCAGGATGGCCTGGTCGACGATATCGGCCAGGGTCTGTTCATTCGGTAGTTCACCCGAGTCGAGCGCGAACTTCAGTACCAGCGCCTCGCCGATATCGAGGACGACCGGGGTGAGGCGGTCCGGGTCGATCCGGCCGGTATCCGCGTAGTGCCGCAGAACCGTACCGGTGAACCGGCCGCCCTTGGGGTCGAAAACCTGTGTGTACACGGCCTCGGCCAGCTCCGGGTAGCGGGCGCGTTCGGCGAGGATGGCAGCGGTGGCGCGGGCGACGGGTGTGGCCAGCCAGGCCACCATGAGCCGCAGCGCTTCGATGAGATCGTGCCGCAGGTCCTCGGTCGGTGCCGGGGTGGGTTGTTCCTGTGGAAAGCCCGCGCCCAACGCATCCAGCAGAATTGCCTGCGGCGAATCCCAGCGCCGGTACAGCGAGGTTTTCGCGATACCGGCGCGCTGCCCGACACCGTCCATGGTGAGCCGGCCCAACCCCACCTCGGCGAGTTCCTCGACCACCGCGGTGCGGACGGCCGCCACCACTTCGGCGTCGCTGCGGCGGGCACGGGTGCCGGGCATAGTTCCTTACTCTCCGGTTATCGCGCGGAATCTGTCCCGTGCAGATTAGTCGGCGACCGGTTCGACGGTGGCGACCGCGGTGGCGAACGGGCCCAGCTCCACCTCTCCGTTCTCGACGTGCCGGATGACTGCCGGGCCGTCCCCCGTGGTGGTGTCGATCGTGCTGATCGCCCGGACCGGGTCGGCGAACCACACCCGGCGCGGTTCGGGGTATTTGTTGACGAGCAGAATCCGGCGACGGCCGTCCGGGGATTCGAATGCCTGGCTGTGCACCTGGGTTTCCGGTGACATGAGCGTGGGGGCGGTTCCGGAGCGGAACACCTTGTCACCCGGCCCGAAATTGTCGAGCAGGAGTTTCAGGCCCTGATAGCGCGCATTGGGTTCGCCGGTGTTCCAGTCCAGCAGCGAAACGCCGTAGACCATTCCGGGGTATCCGACGAATTCGGCCACCCCGACGAGGTCGATACCGAGTTCGGTCAGCCGCGACCACACGTAGGCGGTCAGCGCTGCACTCAACGCCCAATATCCTTCGGGCGCCACCGGTTCGGGATTGAGCACATCCGGTGTGAAAGTCCCGATCTCGTTGATATGTGTCTCGGTGCCGGGCGAGAGGTGGCGTTTGATGGATTCGATCAACTGCACTTGGCGCATAAAACCGTCCGCCTGGGTGAAGAACACCTGGTGCCAGTCCTCGAAAGGGTCGTTACCGGCCAATACGGCCGGGTCGAAGATCTGGGGCGTCGCATAGAAATGGTAGGAGAAGGCATCCAGCGGGATCCCGTCCTTGTGGTTGGCCGGGTCGAGGAAGTGCCAGAAGTACTCGGGATCGAAATTGATCAGGCTGAGCGACAGGCCCACGAATTTCATCTCCGGATCCAGGGCCCGCAGCCGTTCCACCACGGCATCGTAGAGGCGGGTATAGACCTCCGGGGAGAGGTTGTGGTCCACATCGGGCTCGCACAGCACTTCCCAATAGGCGAAACGGTCGTTGCGGCCGGATTCGTGGCGCACCCCGAATTGGTCGGTGAATCCGCCGGTGATGTACCACCGGCCGATACGTTCGAAATGCTCGGCGACCTCGGTCAGGCCGGGGTCGCGGAAAACGGTGCCCTGCTGGTAATCCCAGTGGATTGCCGCGGGGTCCTCCTGCACGGTCACCGGCTCCGGGGTTTCGAACATCCAGGTGGGGATCGTGGAGAAATTCGCGACCACCGGCCGGCCCTCGGTGGCCGTGAGGAAATCATCGGTGAATTCGTCGAGGCGGCGGAAATCCCAGGAGGTGCGGCCGTGGGCGGATGGGTCGAGTTCGGGGACAGCGAGTTTCGGTGAGGACCACCAGGGCAGGAACCGCGTGCGCTGGGTGCCGAGCGCGCGGAGCGCTTCGAAGGCTTTGTCGTGGATGGGGGAACTGCGCTGTAGGGGCGGTGCGGTCCACAGGTGGGTGGTCAGGGTGGTGCGGGAGGTGATGGTGGGGGTCGTCCAGTCGACGGCGACGGGCAGGGCATCGGTCATCGGTGCGCCTCTTTCTCGAGCTGACTCCCCGACAGTAGCTACGGACAAGTAGCTACGCAAGTGTAGCTAACTCGGAGCGGGTTCGAACCCCGCAGTCCAGGAGGCCGTGCACGGACCCGACGGATCGCAACGCCCGTATTCGTGCGGCGCACGATGGGCCGGGGCGATATCGGGCGGCGGCCCCGCCGTGTACGGTCGCGGCCCGCGCACCGGATGTGGCAAGCTCGGAATTTCTGTCATCGGTCCTCCGCCGCCGCTGGGGTTCGGTGATTCGTGCGGACGCCCGTCCGCAGGCAGGACGAGCAGGAGTGGCTGTGATCCAAGTTTCCGGGTCGCCGTACGGGTTGAGCCTCGGCCCGGACGGTGCGTTGTGGTTCACCACGGTCGAGGCCGGTGCCGTCGGCCGATATCACGACGGTGCGGTGCAGACCTACCCGCTGGACCCGCCCGGCGGCCAGCCGACGGTGATCGTGCCCGGCCCCGGCGAGTCCATGTGGTTCAGCGAATTCCGCGGGAACCGCATCGGCCGGATCACCGCGGCCGGTGACCTCACCTGGTTCCCGGCCGAATCCCCGTACGGTCTCACCACCGGACCGGATGGTGCTCTATGGTTCACCGAACTCCAGGCCGACCGTATCGGCCGGTTGGCCGGCGACGGATCCATCACCCGCTACCCGGCCGCCGGAATGCCCTCGATGATCGTCACCGGTGCCGACGATGCCCTGTGGTACACGCTCAACCAGGGCAATGCGATCGGCCGCACCGATCTCACCGGCGCCACGACCGTGTACCCGTTGCCCACCGAACAGGCCATGCCGGTCGGCATAACCCGAGGGCCGGACGGCGCCCTCTGGTTCGTGGAGATCGGCGCCGGCCAGATCGGCCGGATCGGTGTCGACGGCGAGATCACCGAATTTCCGCTACCCGACCGCGCCGCCAAGCCCCACGCGATCATCGCGGGACCGGACGGCGCCCTGTGGTTCACCGAATGGGCGACCTCGCGACTCGGCCGCATCACCCTGAGCGGCGAGATCACCGAAACAGAGCTGGCCGGCGCCGAACCGCACGGGTTGACGGTCGGGCCCGACGGCGCGCTGTGGGTGGCCATGGAATCCGGCAGCCTGGAACGTACCCCACTGTGAGCGAACGGCATTCGCTGCTTCACTCGCCGCGAGCGGCCTTCCCGGCGCGCTACGGTCCTTCCGCCGGTGCGGCAACCTCCGACAGCCTTCCTTCGGACAGCCGGAGCCAGCGCTGCACGCCGATCTCGGCGAGGAACGGTTCGTCATGGCTGACCACCACGAACGCTCCCTCGTAGGCGTCGAGCGCATTCTCCAGTTGCCCGACGCTTGCCAGGTCGAGGTTGTTGGTCGGCTCGTCGAGCAGTAGCAGCTGCGGTGCGGGTTCGGCGAACAGAATGCAGGCCAAGGTGGCCCGCAACCGTTCGCCGCCGGACAGGTCACCGACCCGCAGCTGCACCCGGGAGCCCCGGAACAAGAAGCGCGCCAGCAGGTTCATCCGCTGGGCAGCCGGAAGTTCGGGGGCGGATGCGGCCAGGTTCTCGGCCACGGTGCGGTCGGGGTCGAGGAGATCCAGCCGTTGCGACAGGTATGCCACCCGGCCGTTCGTGCGGGTGATCTCGCCGGATTCGGCGGTCAGCTCACCGTGCAGGAGGCGCAGCAGGGTGGATTTACCGGCGCCGTTCGGGCCGGTCAGCGCGATCCGTTCAGGGCCGCGGATCGCCAGGCCGACACCGGGTTCGGCGAATATCTGCCGGTCGCCGACGCAATAGCGGATATTTTCACCGAGGAACACGGTGCGCCCGGCCGGGACATTCGTCCCGGGAAGTTGCAATGCGATCTTCTGGTCGGCGCGCAGCGTCCGTTCCGCCTGGTCGAGCCGGGCTCGGGCGGCGTCGACCCGGGCATTGTGCGTACCGGCGGCGCGTCCCGCCGATTCCTGCGCATTACGTTTCATAGTGCCCGCGAAGATCTTCGGCAGACCGGCATTGCCGAGAGTGCGGGCCGCATTGCTCGCGCGGCGGGCGGCGCGTTCCCGAGCCTGCTGCAACTCCCGTTTCTCGCGTTTTACCTCCTGCTCCGCAGTGCGGATATTTTTCTCCGCTATTTCCCGCGCGGCCCGCACCGCCTGTTCGTATTCGGTGAAATTCCCGCCGTGATAGCTGATTTCACCGGCGTGGAGTTCGGCGATCCGGTCCATGCGGTCCAGGAGCGCCCGGTCGTGGCTCACCAGCAGCAGGCAGCCGTTCCAGTCGCCGAGCAGATCGTAGAGCCGGTGTCGCGCGTCCAGATCGAGGTTGTTGGTGGGTTCGTCGAGCAGTAGGACGTCGGGCCGCCGGAGCAGTTGCGCCGCCAGTCCCAGCGAAACGACCTGGCCGCCGCTGAGAGTGTGCAACCGGCGGGTGAGCTGGAGTTCGCCGATACCCAGCCGTTCCAACTGGGCGCGGGTGCGTTCCTCGATATCCCACTCCGAACCGATGGTGGTGAAGTGTGCCTCGGCGGTATCACCCGACTCGATCGCTTCCAGAGCCGCCAGGACCGGGGCGACGCCCAGGAGTTCGGCAACGGTCATATCGCCGGTCAGCGGCAGGGTCTGCGGGAGGTACCCGAGCACTCCGTCGACGGTGACGCTTCCGGCGCCAGGGCGCAGATCGCCCGCGATCAGGCGAAGCAGTGTGCTCTTACCGGCACCGTTCGGGGCCACGAGCCCGGTTCGCCCACCGGGTACGGTGACCGACAGATCGGTGAAGACGGGGGTATCGTCCGGCCAGGAGAACGACAGGTTCGAACAAACGATGAAGGCGTCAGCCATGGGGGAGACCTCGTATGTCGTCCGGCGCGCGATTGCGCCGGGAAAGTGATCGATGAACGACGACATGGCCACGACAGCGGCGCCCGTATGCGCCCGACTGGTGGCCGTCAGAGCCGGGTGGCTCCGGAGATGTCGAGTTCACCAACCATCTGGGGTCTCCTGTATCTCGATGACTCCACGACGATAGCAGCCGCTGCCGCCGCGCCGACACGCAGAATATCGGCCGCATTCCGCATACCGGGCCGAACCCGGCCGTGGATCAACGTCCACGGCCGGGCGCGTTCGGTTGATGGTGCAACGGTCGGTAACCGGACCGTCAGCGACGGGAGTTGTTCAGGTGGTTCTGCACGTCACCCGGTGTGGGCGGCTCGCCGCATTGCATACCGCAGCGCTGCTCTACGGGGACCTGGGAGCCGTCGGGATAGGTGCAGCTCGCGCTGTCGCAGTTGTAGTCGATGGTGTTCGGGTCCATCGGCAGCGGTTCGGTGTAGTACGACCATGCGAAGGTGTCGCTGCCCGAGACGGGTGAGCAGTAGACGGTGGTGCCGTCGGCCAGATGCCCGACCTGTCCCGGTGCCGCACAGTAGCTGTGCAGTTCGACCAGCGGATTCGGGCCGTTGTCGGTCTGGACCCGGTCGAGGGTCCCCGGGAGAGCGGCCGCGGGAGCGGCGGCGAAGAAGAGGGCGGCGGCCCCGACGGTCGCGCCGAGAAGTCGGGGGCCGACGCGCTGGAAACGCGCTGTTGGCCTCATGGGAGTTCCGTTCTGTCGAGTTGGCAGATCCCGACCGGTCGGACCGATTGATATTAGCTATGACAGCTGTGTGGTGGCAATGCCCGTTTACCGGGACCGGAACGTGGTCGTGCAGGCGCCGCACAATCCAGGCCTGCACAATTCCACCCCGCGGGCATACGCCGCGGGGTGGTGAGGGGACTCTTGGTGGTTGTTGCCCGCGAGTCAGATGCAGACCTCGGCGCTGCCCACCGGAACGCAGATTTCGACCGACCCCAATCCCGGGATGACGGGCTGGGCAGATGCGGCGGGCGCTGCGATTACGCCCAGCGCCAGGGCTATGGTGCTCGCGGCGAAGATCTTGGTGATTCTGGCTGTCATAACGTTTCCTCTGATCGGCTGAACAGTGACGTCATTCGCGCACGGACCCAGTGTTCGCCGGTGCGGCCCCCGATACCAGACAAGGAACCATCAATTTCCGCGTCCCGAATCACGGTGGGGTCGCCGCGCGCTCAGTGGGAGGTCGCGCGGAGGTCACATAGGCCGCACCGCGATACTCGGGCGCTGGTGCGTTCACATTCGGCGGTGCGGTGTTCCGGTCGACTGCCGCTCGGACGAGCCCGTACTCGCAGATGTCCGACCTGGAAACGTCCCGGACGCTATGCCCTAGTGGCGCATATCCGAGTCCGCGGGGCCGCTCGAACCCGCCCGTCGGCGGACGGCGTACACCAGGGCTCCCAGTGCGACGACGAGCGCGCCCGTCACCACCGACTGTGCGGGCAGGCTGAAGGCCAGCACCAGACATCCCGTCACGCCGGCCACCGGAATAAGCCGTCGCGGTCGCCCCTCGGACGGCCGCAGCGTCCATGCCGAAGCGTTGGCGATCGCGTAGTACACCAGCACTCCGAACGAGGAGAAACCGATCGCCGCGGTGATATCGACCGTTGCGGCGGCGACCGCGACCACAGCACCGACCGCGAGTTCGGCGCGATGCGGCACCGCGAAACGCGGATGCACCGCCGCGAGCATATGCGGCAGATGCCGGTCCCGGGCCATGGCCAGCGTGGTCCGGGAAACTCCGAGGATCAATGCCAGCAGCGACCCCACCGCCGCGACGACCGCGCCCGCACGCACCACCGGCGCGAGCCAACCGGCGCCCGCCGCATCCACCACATCCGACAACGGAGCTGTCGCCGTCGCCAACCCGTCCGCGCCCAGCGTTCCCAGCGCCGCGACGGCGACGAGCGTGTACACGACCACGGTGATCGCCAACGCGATCGGGACAGCGCGGGGGATGGTGCGGGCGGGGTCGCGTACTTCTTCACCGAGCGTGGCGATTCGCGCGTACCCGGCGAACGCGAAGAACAGCAACCCCGCCGCCTGGAGTACGCCGCCCGCGGTGAATCCGGTCCCGGAACCCGGCTCCGGACCTGCCCCGCCACCGAGGGCCGCCGCGACGACCACCGCGGCGAGCACGGCCAGCACGATCGCCACGATCACCCGGGTCAGCAGCGCAGACTTCCGGACCCCGCGATAGTTCACCCCGGTCAGCGCGATCACCGCACCGGCGGCAACAGCGTGCGCGTATTCGGGCCAGGCGTAGGCACCGACCGTCAACGCCATCGCTGCGCACGAAGCGGTCTTGCCGACGACGAAACACCAGCCCGCGAGGTATCCCCAGAACTCCCCGAGCCGTTCCCGCCCGTACACGTAGGTACCGCCGGACGCCGGATACCGCGCGGCCAGCCGAGCCGACGAGGTGGCGTTGCAATAGGCCACCATCGCGGCCACGGCCAGCCCGAGCAGCAATCCCGAGCCCGCGGCTCGCGCCGCCGGCGCCAGGGCCGCGAAGATCCCCGCCCCGAGCATGGCACCGAGCCCGATCACCACGGCATCGGTCACCCCCAGGCTGCGCCGCAATCCTCCCGGCTCACCGGCAGCGGAGGTCTCGGACACCATGCTCCCCTCGCGCGCGGCCGTGCCGCGGCTATCGAATCGATTCGCCGCCGATGGTAGAGCGCGTATCCGGCACGGGCAGCACTCGCGGCGCCGGTTCACTACCCGGCCGCCGCCCGTTCGCCGATCGTTCGGCCGACGGTTCTGCCACCGCGTGTAGCGACGAAGCCGGCGAGGGCGAGGGCTGCGGCGCCGGTCATGACGATCGCGATCGCGCGGGCCGAATTACCCAGCAGACCGACCGCGGGCGCGGCGACCGCTGCGGCACCGAACTGGGCGAAACCGACCACCGCGGCGGCAGACCCGGCCGCTGAACCGTGCCGGGACAACGCCGAGGCGACGGAGTTCGGCATCGCGAGCCCGGTGGCGCCCAGCAGCACCATCAGCGGTATGGCGAAAGCCGTCAGCCCACCGGTATCCGTGGCGGGCGATTTCGCCGGAAATTGTGTGAGCCGGGGTGTCGCTCACCCGGTACACCCCGCGCAGGGGGCAGGGTTTGGCGCGATACGACCGGGGTAGGCCCGCGGCAACGGGCCCGGATGCCCGGGTGGACCGAACAGAGGAGCGTGCGATGGCAGTTCCACCATCTCCACCGGCCGAGCTCACCGCCGCCCGGCCGTTCCCGGCCCGGGTCGGGCCCAAGGGGTCGTTTCTGTGGAAGATGGTCACCACCACCGACCCGAAAGTGCTCGGGGTGCTTTATCTGGTGACGGCGACGGGGTTCTTCCTGATCGGTGGTCTGCTGGCGCTGCTGATTCGCGGGGAGCTGGCGCGTCCCGGGCTGCAATTCCTGTCACCGGAGCAGTACAACCAGCTGTTCACCATGCACGGCACGATCATGCTGCTGTTCTATGCCACGCCGGTGGTGTTCGGTTTCGCCAATGCGGTCCTGCCGTTGCAGATCGGCGCACCGGATGTGGCGTTTCCGCGGCTCAACGCCTTGAGCTACTGGCTGTACCTGTTCGGCGCCACCATGGCGACCGCTGGTTTCGTCACGCCCGGCGGCGCCGCGGACTTCGGATGGACCGGTTACACGCCGCTGAGCACGATGCAGTTCTCGCCCGGTGTCGGCGGGGACCTGTGGATCATGGGGCTGGCGTTATCGGGTCTGGGCACCATCCTGGGTGCGGTGAACATGATGACCACGGTGATCTGCATGCGGGCTCCCGGGATGACCATGTTCCGGATGCCGATCTTCACCTGGAACGTCTTCATCACCAGCATCCTGGTGTTGCTGGCGTTCCCGATCCTCACCGCGGCGCTGATGGCGCTTGCCTTCGACCGGCATCTCGGCGGGCATATCTACGATCCGGGTGTCGGCGGGGTGATTCTGTGGCAGCACCTGTTCTGGTTCTTCGGGCATCCCGAGGTGTATATCGTCGCGCTGCCGTTCTTCGGCATCGTCTCCGAGATCTTCCCGGTGTTCAGCCGTAAACCGATCTTCGGCTATACCGCGCTGGTGTTCGCGACGATATCGATCGCCGGGCTTTCGATGGCGGTATGGGCGCACCATATGTACGCCACCGGCGCGGTCCTGCTGCCGTTCTTCTCGCTGATGACCTTCTTGATCGCGGTCCCGACCGGAGTGAAGTTCTTCAACTGGATCGGGACGATGTGGAAGGGGCAGCTGACCTTCGAGACGCCGATGCTGTTCTCCCTCGGGTTCCTCGTCACTTTCCTGTTCGGCGGCCTGTCGGGAGTGATCCTGGCGAGCCCGCCGCTGGACTGGCATGTGCACGACAGCTATTTCGTGGTCGCGCATTTCCACTACGTCCTGTTCGGCACCATCGTTTTCGCGACCTTCGCCGGGATCTACTTCTGGTTCCCCAAACTCACCGGCAGGCTGATGGACGAACGCCTGGGCCGCATACATTTCTGGACCACTTTCTTCGGCTTCCACCTCACCTTCCTGGTGCAGCATTGGCTGGGTGACGAAGGTATGCCCCGCCGCTACGCCGATTACCAGCCCGACGACGGTTTCACCGCGCTGCACACCGTCTCGACCATCGGTTCGTTCGTGCTGGGCGCGTCCATGATCGTCTTCGTGTGGAACGCGTTCAAGAGTTACCGCTACGGCGAGGTGGTCACCGTCGACGACCCGTGGGGCGCAGGCAATTCGCTGGAATGGGCGACGACGTGCCCACCGCCGCGGCACAACTTCTACGAACTGCCGCCCATCCGGTCCGAACGGCCCGCATTCGAACTGCACTACCCCCATATGGCCGAACGCCTGCGCACCGAATCGCATGTCGGGCGCCGCAGCAAAGACGGTGCCGGTGCCGAACTCTCCGCGCCGCCGACGTGAGCGTGGCCGGCCGCCGTTGTACGGCGACCGGTCCGCAAGAAGACGTCAGATCATCGCGCGGTACGGGCCCTGGGGATCGCCACCGAGCTGTGTCAGGGCTGCCGAATGGTAGATCGTGCCGGGTACGTGGATGGCGTGGGTCAGGCCGACGTGGGCGTCGCGCCAGAACCGCTGCATCGGGGTTTTCAGGTGCACGGCCCCGCCGCCGGCCCGGGCGAAGACCTCGTCCATCGCGCGCACCGCGCGCCAGGCCGCCGCGATCTGGGTGCGCCGGCCGATCGCGCGTTCTTCGAAACCGACCTCTTCGCCGCGGTCGGTTTTGTCCCAGAACCGGTCGACGGTCTCGAGCAGCGATACCCGGGCCGCGGAAATCTCCGCGGCGGCCTCGCTTATGGCGAACAGGACGTAGGGATCTTCTTTGATGGGTACGCCGGTGACCTGCACTCGTTTCTTCTGGGCGGCGATATGGCAGGCCAGGGCGCCTTCGGTCATTCCGATCAGCGCCGAGGTGATCCCCAGCGGGAAGATGCAGGAGAACGGGAACTTGTACAGCGTTTCGTCGCGGCCGGCATGGCGCCAGCCGTTACCGCTCATCACGATCTCGGCGTCGAGGGTGCGGTATTCGGGCAGGAACGCGTCCTTGACGATCAGATCCTTCGAGCCGGTACCGCGCAGGCCGATGACGTTCCAGCTGTCGTGGTCGATCTCGTAGTCCGAGCGCGGGAGCAGCACATGCAGCACCTTGCCGGTGCGGTTACCGTCCTTGTCGCCGACCGCGGCGCCGATCATGATCCAGCCGCAGTGATCGGTGCCCGAGGAGAACGACCAGCGTCCGTTGAGGATGTAGCCGCCTTCGACCGGCACCGCGATACCCATCGGCGCGTACGGCGAGGCCATCCACATATCGTTGTCCGCGCCCCAGACCTCCTCCTGCGCCTCGGTGTCGAAGAAGGCGAGTTCCCACGGGTGCACGCCCACGATCCCGGCGACCCATCCCGCCGCACCGTCGAGCGCGGCGACGGCCATGGTGGTTTCGGCGGCCTCTCGGGGGTGGGCCTCCAGCCCGCCGTACTCCTTCGGCTGCAGCATGCGGATGACACCGGAATCCCGCAAATGCTTCGCGGTGGTATCGGAAAGCCGCATCAGCGTTTCGCCTTCGGCAGCTGCGTCGCGGATCTCCTCCGCATGCTGCATGATCTTGTCCAGTACGTGGCCCATAGTGATGCCTTCCAGTTATTGCGTCGATTCGCCGGAGCGAGGCGCAGGTCAGTGCAGACTGCCCTCGTGGACAGCGCGATCGAACGGTGTCAAAGGTGCCCCGGTACGCAGGGTGGTGGCCAATGCGGGATCGGCCAGGTGCAGGCGTCCGACGGCGATCAGGTCGAACTCGCCGGACTCGATCCGGCGCTCGACGTCCGCGATATTGTCGACGACTTCCGCGGCGCCCGCGGCGCGGCTGTCGCGCAACGGTTTCCCGAGTCCGACACTGCCGACTGCCATGGCGTGCGCGCCGGTGAGTTTCTTGGCCCAGCCGGCCAGCGACAGATCACTGCCCTCGAACGCCGGGACGTCGAAGCGCCGGATACTGGCGTCGAACACATCCACGCCGGCATCGGCGAGTGCGCCGAGTGCCACCTGTAGCTCATCGGGATTCTCGGCGATGCGAGCGGTGTAGTCCTGCTGTTTGTGCTGGGAGAACCGGAAGAATATGGGCATATCGGGGCCCACGGCTTCACGAATGGCCGCGACCACCGCGGCGGGGAACCGGCTGCGCGCAGCGAGGTCGCCGCCCCACTGGTCGCCGCGCGTATTGGTGTCGTGCCACAGAAACGAATCCAGCAGGTAGCCGTGGCCGCCGTGCAGGGCGATACCGTCGAAACCGAGTTCGGTGGCGGTGACCGCCGCGCGCACATAGGCGGAGATGACGTCGGCGAGATCGCTGTCGGTCATCGGCCGGGTGGCTTGTGCGGCGCGCGCGACGTACTCGTCGGAATAAGAGGTGGTCCCGGCGGTACCCCACCGCCCGGACGGCCGCATCGGCGTGATGGCCGGGTCGACGGTCCTGCTCATCGCACCCCACAGCGGACCCACATGCCACAGTTGCGGAATGATCCGGCCGCCCGCCGCGTGCACCTCGTCGACCACGGCCCGCCATCCGGCCAGCGCGTCCTCGCCGTACATGCGGGGTACGCGCCGATTGTCGACGGCGGCCGGATGGTCGATGGCGACACCCTCGGTGATGATCAGACCCGTCCCGCCGGCGGCGCGGCGCCGGTAGTAGTGGGCGACATCGGGGCCCGGGACCCCGCCCGGAGAAGCCGATCGAGTCATCGGCGACATGACGATACGGTTCGCCAGGTCCAGCGAACGGACGGTCAGCGGCCGGAACAGCGCGGCGTGGTGATCGGTCGTCGGGGTCCGGGAGCTTTCCTGAATGCCTTCCACGCTGTCAGCGTATGGTCGCCCGGCAGCGGCGCATCCCCTGATTCTCGCTCACTGGAAGTGGCCGGCGACACACCATCGGGGCCGGTGAACAGCCGGCGCCGGCGCACACGGTGAGCCCCGGCACGAGGTGCCGTCCCATGGGCCCCGTTCGGCTGGGTTCGTCACCCACCAGGGCCGTTCAGCTGCTGCTGGATCCGGTCGAGCGCATCTCGGATGGCCTCGATCTGGGCATTCAGTTCGGTGATCGTCGCCTCGTCCAGCGGTGGCGGGGCCTGTTCGGGCGGTGGTGGTGGTGCCGATGGTGGCCGGCCGGGGGGCGGGGGCGCCGCGGGGCTTCCGCCGGGTGCGGTGGCGAGGTTTCCGGTTTCGGCGCCGAATACCTGGTCCAGTGCCTCGGCGAGAGTGGGGGCGTAACCGACGCGGACGCCGGCGGTGGCAGGGTCGCGGTAGCTGACGAGGATCCGGGCGAGTTGCGGGAAGGTCGACCCGTTCGGTGTGGTCGAGATCCGCTCGGTGAACAGCGGTTCGACGTAGAGGATGCCGCCCTCGGCGATCGGCAGGGTGAGCAGGTTCCCGTACTGGATGCGGTTCGACCGTTCCAGCAGGGTGCGTTCGGACGCCACCCGGGTATCGGAGATCATCGAGTTCTGGATCTGCTGCGGCCCCTGGGTGAGGGTGTCGGTGGGGAGTTGCAGGATGGTGAAACGGCCGTAGTCGCCCGGGTCGGAATCGACCGAGATATAGGCGGACAGGAACTCCCGGTTGAATCCGACCATCGCGCTGGCCAGCCGGAACGACGGCTGTGCGGTCTGCGGATCCCCCATCAGGACATAGAACGGGGGCTGGTGTGGGTTGGTATCGACGGTCGGATCACTGGGTACCGACCAGAAGGCGTTGGTGGTGAAGAACTCTCGCGGTTCGTTCACATGGTACTTCGCGAGCATCTCGCGTTGGACGCTGAACAGATCCTCCGGATAGCGGAAATGGGCCCGTAGCTCGTCACTGATCGATTCCTCGGGTTCGACGGTTCCGGGGAAAACACTCATCCACGCATCGAGGACGGGATCGTCGTGATCGACCTGATAGAGGGTCACCGTGCCGTCGTAGGCGTCGACGGTGGCTTTGATCGAGTTGCGTGCGTAGGAGATCTCCTCGAACGGACCGGCGGCGGGGTCGCCGGAGTGGGCGAGGGCCTCCAGCGAACCGGTTTTCGCGTAGGGGTAGCCGTCGATCGTGGTGTACGCATCGACGATCCAGACGATCCGGCCGTCCACCACCGCGGGGTACGGGTTGTTGTCGGTGGTCAGCCAGGGGGCGACCAGCTCCACGCGATGCCGCGGGTCCCGGTTGAAGATGATCTTCGAATCGGGGCCGATCGCACCGGAGAAAATGATGTTGCGTTCGGCGTAGGCGGTGGCGAAGGCCAGGCGGTTGAACCAGTTCCCGATCGGGACACCACCGGCGCCGGTGTAGGTGTATTTCGTGCTGTCGGTGTCGTATTCGCGCGGTTCGGTGCCGCCGCCGACGATCGCGTAATCGGGGTCGGCCGCGGCGATCACCTCACCGAAGTAGACCCGGGGCTGATCGACGGGAATCAGCTGGTTACCGGTCGCGCCGGTGGCGATATCGCTGACCGTGTAGATCGGATAGCCGCTGTTACTGCTCTCGGTATCGCCGGCGGCGTCGCGGACCGCGGCATTGACGCGGTTGGCCGGGGCGGCGACGAACCCGTTGCCGTGGGTGTAGACGGTGTGCCGATTGACCCAATGCCGCTGGTTACCGCTCAGCGCCTCCGGGGTCAGTTCCCGCGCCGCGACCACATAGTCGCGTAGTTGCCCGTCGATGCGGTAGCGGTCCAGATCCAGGTTCTCCGGGAAACTGTAGAAATTCTTCAGTTGCTGCTGCTGGGTGAAGGTCCGCGAAAGCACATTCGGGTCCAGCAGACGAACATTCGCGAGGGTCGTCGCATCCGCGGGAACCTCCGGCGGCGGCCGGGTCCCGATACCCGGGTACGGCTGGTACTCGACGCGGTCGCCACCGATCCCGTACGCCTGCCGGGTCGCGGTGATATTCCGTTCGATGTAGACACGTTGCTTATCGGCGGCGTTCGGCCGGACCGAGAGTTGCTCCACCGCCAGCGGCCAGACCCCGCCCACCAGGATCGACGACAACAACAGCATCGCGGCGGCCAAAGCGGGGATGCGCAGATCCCGGACCACGACGGCGGAGAAAAAGGCAGCGGCGCAGATCAAGGCGATCGCGAACAGGATGAGCTTGGCCGGCAGCACCGCGTTGATATCGGTGTACCCGGCCCCGGTGAACGTGGGCTCCTGACTGTCCCCGGCGAGCAGCGTGTACCGGTCGAACCAGTAGGCGATGGCCTTCATCAGGACGAAGAGCCCGGCGAACACCACCAGCTGGACGCGGGCAGGATGGCTCAGACCCGGGCGCCCACCGGAGAGCCGCAGGCCACCGAACAGATAGTGGGTCGCCAGACCGGCGAGGAAGCCGAGGAAGATCACCACGAGCAGCCAGGTCACCACGAGCCGGTAGAACGGCAGGTCGAAGACGTAGAAGCCGATATCGTGCCCGAACTCGGGATCGCGGATATCGAACGATCCGCCGTGCAGAAACAGTTGTACGGTCGTCCATCGTGACTGGCCGATGAGCCCGCTGATCACCCCGATCCCGCCGGCGATGCCCAGCCCGAACCACAGGGGTCGCCGCAACACTGTGGTGCGATAGGGCAGCAGGTAGTCCTCGGTCCGGGGGAGGGCGACCAGCGGTCGACAACGGAACGCGAGCCACATCGCCGCGAAGAGAACACCCCCCACGAGTACCGAGATCACGACGAACAGCGATATGCGGGTGAACAGCACGGTGCGCCAGACTTCGCGGAAACCGACCTCACCGAACCACAACCAGCTGGTATAGACACCGACCAGTCGTGCGACGACGAGCAGGAACACGAGGAACCCGACTCCGCCGATCAGCAGCAGTCGCGCACCGCGGGGCAACCGCGGCAGGCTCAGACCCTCGTGTGCGCTCATCTCCCACACTCCCGTGGCTGCGCTCGCCTGATGGGTGGGCGGCCGGTATCGGCCGTAGCTCCGATACTACCGACGCCGCCGGCCGCAGGACCGAACCGGAGACGCCGACAGTATCCGGGGGCCGCCGTGATCGCGAAGCCCGGTGACTTCGCCCGACTGCAGGCTGCCGACGTCCTGCGCTGCAGACCCGGGTCCCCGCACCGGCGCCGGTGATCGGGGGCCGGCCGGCAGCGATATGGTCCGTGGGGTTGGTCTGCGGCGAAGGAGAGGGCGATGGCTGTGACGGCGGAGCAGGTGGTTGCGGCTCCGGGATGGTTCACCGCGGCCATCGCGGAGTTGCCCGAACATCGTGAGGTCGAGGTCGACGGGGGAGCGGTTCATCTGCGTTGCTGGGGTCGGGCGGGAACCCCCGGGGTGGTTCTGGTGCACGGCGGATCGGCGCATTCGGGCTGGTGGGACCATATCGCTCCGTTGCTGGCGACCACGCATCGTGTGGTGGCGCTGGATCTGTCCGGCCACGGTGACAGTGGCGTGCGCGCCGGCTACCCGATCGAAGGCTGGGCCGACGAGGTGATGGCCGCCGCCGAGGCCGGGGGGATCGCCGGACGGCCGTATATCGTCGGGCACAGTATGGGCGGCCGGGTGACAGCCGTGGTGGGGGCACGGCACCGGAAATCGGTCGCCGGTCTGGTGATCATCGATTCACCGATCAGTGAGCCGCCCCGGGATGCTCTCGTCGGGCAGCTCCGCCGCAAACCGAAGACCTACCCGACCAAGGACGAGATCTGCGAACGATTCCGTACGGTGCCCGAACAAGCCGTCCTGCTCCCGTACGTGGCGCGGCATGTGGCCGGGGAATCGGTGCGCAAGACCCCCGCTGGCTGGGTCTGGAAGTTCGATCCCGAGATGCTGCGTAAACGTCTGGAACACGGGCGTATCCCACCTCTCAGCTCACTGAAGGCGGTGGAGGCTCCCGTGCTCTACATCCGTTGCGAGTTCGGGTTGGTGACCTTTGAGCGGGCTCAGGAGATCGCGGGATTGTTCGGACATCCCGCGACGGTCGTCGATTTGGCCGCCGCGGGCCATCACCCGATGATGGATCAGCCACTCCCACTCGTCGCGACCCTACGCACAGCTCTTGCCCAGTGGGATTCTGTGGATAAGAGCGCACAACCGGACGCCCTCGCCCGCAACCCGGAGTAGTCCGGGGCTTGATGCGGCCGCTGACCGGGCACAGCGCGTTCCGGCTGCTGCCTGATGACCTGTAGAGAGGCTCGTCGGATCTTGCATCAGTAGCTGCTCGGCCGACGGTCAGCCCTGTCCTGTTGCCGATACCCCATCGGTGTGGGTGACGGCGGAGGGTGCCGTCGAGCGGTGAGTTCGAAGCAGCGTGGCGATGAGGACGGCGCCGAGGAAGAGGATGGCGGCGGCGATCGTGACTGCGAAGGAAAAGCCCTGTGAGCGAACAGGCCCGGTTGCGGTACCGCTGTGCCGTTCGGCCACAGTTACCAGTACCGCGACCCCGATGGCGCCACCGATCTGTTGCACGGAGCTGAACAACGCAGAGCCCAGTCCGGCGTTCTCCGTTGTGGTGCCGGTGACCGCGGCCGCCGCCAGCAGCGGCAAGGTCAGCCCGCATCCCAGACTGGTGACGAGCATGCCCGGCAGTACGCCCGTGGTGTACGGATCGCCCGCCGCCACACCGGACAGCATCAGCAGCCCGGCCGAACTGATCAGGAAGGACAGGGTCATCGCCCACCGCATCCCGAGCCGCGTGCTCATGTGCGGGCACAGCTGCATTCCCGCGAGGATTCCGGCGCCGTAGGGCAGATAAGCGAGACCGGCCTGCAACGGGCTGTATCCGAGGACCGTCTGCAAGTGGATCATCAGCAGGAAGGCCATGGCGAAGAAGGCCACCGAGAACAGCAGGGTTGCCGCGTTGGCGACCGAACGCGTCCGGTCGGCGAGGAACGCCTTCGGTACCAACGGCTGAGCCACTTTCGATTCCACCGTCAGGAAAGCGGCGGTCAAAACGGCAGCCGTCAACAGGGCAGCGATGACGGTGGGATCTGTCCAGTTCGTTTCACCGGCATGCAGTAGTCCGAAGACCAGGGACACTACGGCGCCGGTGCCCAGAACGGCCCCGGGTATGTCCAGACCTGTCCGATGACGTGCGCGGCTTTCCGGGGTCAGGCGCGGCAGCAGCACGAGGGCCACCGCCGCGACCGGCAGGTTGATGAGGAAGATCAAACGCCAGGAAGCAAGGTCGGTCAGCAGGCCGGAGATCACCAAGCCCGCTGTGCCGCCCAGGGCGGCGATCCCGCCCCAGATGCCCAGTGCCCGCGTACGTTCCGCGGCGCCGGGGAACAACAGGGTGATCAACGACAGTGCGGCGGGACTTGCCATGGCCGCGCCCGCTCCCTGAACGAACCGTCCGAGCACGAGTTGCCATGGCTGCTGGGCGAGCCCGCACCCCAGACTGGCGGCACCGAACAGCGCCACTCCCAGAAGAAAGACGCGGCGGCGGCCGAGCAGGTCGGCCGCACGCCCGGCCGGTAACAGCAATCCACCGAACGCGAGGAAGTAGGCGTTGACCACCCAGACCAGCCCCGGGCCGCTGAATCCCAGCTCGTCGCGGATGCTGGGGAGGGCAACGCTGACCACAGTGTCGTCCAGGACCAGCATGAACTGGACGAAACAGAGCACTACCAGCGCCGCGCGGCGTCGCCCGGGGCCGGCGGAAGCGGTCACCGACGGCATAGTCGATGCCCAGACTTTGCGGATATGCACCAAATATGGTGATACGAAATGGTTTTCAGCACTCATCGACGCTATGTGCCGACAGGTGCTGGCCACAATACGCGGCGAGGCCGAATGGTATCGCGTTGAGGACATAAGCTGTCGTCATGCTCGACTCCACCCATTCCTTCGACCCGCCCGACGGGGGAGTGATCATCGTCGGGCAATTCCAGCTGACATCCGGAGAGTGGATCGCCGCCCACAGTCACACCCACCATCAGCTGGCGTGGACGCGTCGCGGGGTACTCGGCGTTGCCGTCGGCGATGCGTACTGGGTGCTGCCGCCGACCCGGGCGCTGTGGTTGCCGGCGGGAGTAGTGCACCGGACCGGCGCCACCCGTGACGCGGTGCTGTGCAGCCTCTATCTCGACCCGGCGCGATGCACGCTGGATTGGGCCGAGCCCACCGCGGTCGGCGTCGACACGCTGCTGGCCCAGTTGATCACCCATTTGACCCGCCGGGATCTCACCGCGGACGCGCGACTGCGCGCCGAGGCGGTCGTGCTGGATCTGCTGCACCCCGTACCGGCGCTGCCGATCGACGTGCCGGAGCCCGTGGACGAACGGGTACGCGCCGTGGCCGACGCCCTGATCGCCGACCCCGCGGACTCCCGCAGTCTCGAAGCGCACGCACATTCCATCGGAGTGAGCAGGCGGACTCTGACCAGACTCTTCGTTCGCGACACAGGGATGAGCTTCGACCGTTGGCGCACCCATATGCGGCTGCGCGCCGCCCTCCCGTTCCTCGCCGAGGGCTGCACGGTATCCCAGGCCGCGCATGCCGTGGGATACACGAGTGCCAGCGCGTTCCTCGCAGCGTTCCGCCGGACCGTCGGTACCACGCCCGGACGCTACCTCCAAACCCCTTGCGATCCTGGGGATCGGTTCCGGTCCGAGTTCAGCTGAGCCGAGCGCCGATACCGCTGGGCGTTGCCGCCGGCTTACGCGAGCATCCGTCGACGAATCCCGGCCTCGTCCGACGGCCGCCCGCCGGTTCGGGAACCACTGTGCTTCGACTCGTATCGCTGCGCACGCCGGGATGACGAGCAAGGTGCCGGCTGAGTCTCCGGTGGACCGAGAGGACGCGTTACCCGGCGCGGGAAATCCTGACTATATGCAGGCGGCAGCCGGCGTCGCCGGGATAGCGGCGTGAGGTGATGGTCACTGGTTGCCATCCGTCCCGTTCGACCTTCACGTCGATGCCGGATTTCGCGCAGTTCACCGTCAATTCGATGGCGGGACTCGCGGATTCAGTGTCCGCTGTGAGTGAAGTTGTTGCGTGGCGGCGAGACGTCCGGTCCGACGGGAGAGGAAATCGCCGAGCACCACCGCTGCCGCGGCGACGGTGATCACGAGAGGCAACTGCAGATGGCCGGTGCGGGCGAGCGCGCCGGCGGTCGGCATGAGGGTGAGGGTGGGGACGAACGCGCCGATCAGCAGGACGGACTCGGCCAGGAGGATCTGTGGTCGGGCCTCCACGATATGGGGGATCAGCGGGTGCGGCTGACCTCGACCATGAAGAAATCGGCTTTCGCGGCGCCGCAATCCGGGCACGACCAGTCTTCGGGGATATCTTCCCAGCGGGTGCCGGGCGCGATACCGTCCTCGGGCCAGCCGAGCTCCTCATCGTATTCGAAACCGCATTGCACGCACTGGTACAGCTTGTAGCCGGTGTTCATATCAATGTCCTTTCGTCACGGGTACGGGTCGAAATCGAGTTTTTCGCGGACTCCGCAGTCGGGACAGCACCATTCGTCGGGCACCGTCGACCAGGCGGTGCCTGCCGGGAAACCCTCGCGGGGTGCACCGATACTCTCGTCGTAGCGGTAATCGCAGACGGGGCAGGCGTATACGGCCATCAGCTCACGGCTCCGTAACGAGCCAGCACCTGGTTCCGTCTCCCGGGCTGGATGTTCACGCGGGTGATATCGCCGCGGTAGTGGTCCAGCACCCGGTGGTCCATCACCTTGCGCCACAGCGGCGGGAAGTACGCCAGGGTGATCATGCTGGCGTAGCCGCTCGGCAGGCTGGGGGCGCCGTCCATACTGCGCAGGGTCTGGTAGCGGCGGGTGGGGTTGGCGTGATGGTCGCTGTGCCGTTGCAGGTGGTAGAGAAAGATATTGGTGACGATATGGTCGGAGTTCCAGCTGTGCTCCGGGGTGCATCGTTCGTAACGGCCCGAAGCTGTCCGCAGGCGGAGCAGGCCGTAGTGCTCGAGATAGTTCACTGTTTCCAGCAGCGAGAATCCATACACTGCTTGGATCAGCAGGAACGGCAGCACACCCGGGCCGAATACCACCGCCAGCGCTCCCCACAGCACTACAGTCATCGCCCAGGCGTTGAGTACATCGTTGCGCAGGGTCCACGGTCCCTTGCCGGTGCGCTTCAACCGTGTGCGTTCCAGCGCCCAGGCCGAACGGAGACTGCCCCATACGCTGCGCGGCAGGAAGCGCCAGAAAGATTCGGCGAACCGCGCACTGGCCGGATCCTCCGGGGTGGCGACCCGTACGTGGTGGCCGCGGTTGTGTTCGATGTAGAAGTGCCCGTAGCCGGTCTGTGCCAGGGAGATCTTCGACAGCCGGCGTTCGAGCAGCTCCTTCTTGTGGCCGAGCTCGTGTGCGGTATTGATCCCTACCCCACCCATGACGCCCACACTCAGTGCCACCCCGATTTTCGACCACAGGCCGAGCCCGCCGTCGATACCGAGCCAGGACAGATCGGAGGCCGTCCACAGGTAGGCGGCGAATACCAGGCAGGCGAGTTGGAACGGAATGAAGGCGTACACGCAATAGCGGTAGTACCGGTCGTGCTCGAGCTGCTCCATCACCTCATCCGGTGGGTTCTGGCCGTCCGGCCCGAAGAACAGATCCAGCAGCGGTAACAGCACGTAGACCAGCAACGGTCCGATCCACCACCACACCGGTGCCACTGCCTGCCACCCCAGCGCGTTGAAGATCCACACCAGCGCGGCGGCTTGGCCCAGTGCCGTCGGCGCTACCAGACCGAACAACCATAAATACCGTTTGCGGTCGCGCCACTGCGCGCTCGCTGCGTCGCGCGATACCGGCTCGGACGTCGTCATCGTCGCCCACCTCACCCTTCCGAACGCGGGCGGCCGCACTTCCGGATCTCGCCGCCGGAACTCGACCGTTTACACTTTTTGAAGAAGTGTATTCATTACAGACATGCCTGGATCATTTGTCAATGATGGGACAGGGTCTCTCCTAATGTAGAGTCGTAACCGTGGCCGGAACGCCGAACTTTCAGAGCGAGATGCGCCTGCTGCTGCGGGCCCGCGTCATCGACACCGCGCGCCGGCTCGTCTGCACCGAGGGCTGGGGCGCGGTGAACATGTCGCGCGTGGCCAAGGAGGTCGGCGTGAGCCGCCCGGTGCTCTACAAGGAGATCGGCACCAAACAAGATCTGGCCGAAGTCGTTGTCGCCGCCGAACTCGAGACCTTCCTCGCGGGCATCACCGAAACCGTCGCCGGCGAACCGGAGGATCTACTCGCCGGGGTCACCGCCGCCGCGGAATTCACCCTGCGCACCGCAGCCGACAACACACTGTTGAAGGTGGTCCTGGCGGGCCGTTCCGGCGCCGACACCACCCTGCTCCCCACCTTGATGACCGAACCGGAACCGGTCCTGGGCCGCGCCTGCGCCGCGTTCACCGCCATCCTGCGTGACCGCTACGGCCTCGGGAATCTCACCGACGACGAATTCGGCACCCGAGTCGAAGCGATCGTCCGCCTGGTTCTGAGCCACCTGTTCCAGCCCACCGGGCCCATCGATCGCGCCGTCGCCCAGATCGCCATGGTATCCGGCACACTGCTCACCACGGAGTGCTGAGCACCGTTGCGGCGATCGCGGAGCGGGTGCCGGGGGAGAACGAACAGCAACTGGGCGAGAGCGTTTCGTGTATCCGGAACCGCGCCCGCGAAAGCGCAGAGGAGATCCTGTCGTGATTGTTTTGACGGGCCCCACCGGCAATGTGGGCGCCGAGGTCGCCCGGCTGATGGTGGAACGCGAGACCGCGTGGCCGTTCCGGATCGCGGCGCATTCGGTGGAGCGCACCCGTGCCCGGCTCGACGCACCGCAGGCGCCGGTGGTGGCGTTCGACTACGACGATCGGACGACATGGGGTCCAGTCCTCGACGGTGTGACCACGCTGTTCTTGCTGTTTCCCCTGCCGAGCCCGCGCACCGTGACAACTCGGATGAAACCGTTCATCGATGCGGCGGTCGCAGCCGGGTGCCGCCATATCGTGTACATATCGGTACCCGGCGCGGATCGGCAGAAGGTTGTTCCGCACTACGCGGTGGAACGCCATATCGAAGCATCGGGCGCGCACTACACATTCCTGCGCTGTGGGTTCTTCATGCAGAACCTGTGCCGCAAGGTCTCCACACACGGCGTGGACATCATGGACCGTGGTGAGCTTTTCATCCCCGGCGGCGACGGTGTCACGACGTTCCTGGATTCCCGCGATGTCGCCACAGTCGTGGTGCAGGTGCTGACCGACCCGTCACTCCACCGCGACCGCTCCTACACCCTCACCGGACCACAGCAACTCGACCTCGATTCGGCAGCGCGCCTGCTTTCCCGGGCATTGGACCGGCCGGTGCGCTACACCCGTCCGTCCTTGCCTCGCTTCTGGATTCGCATGTTCGGCCGCGGCGTGTCCTGGGACACCGTGCTTTTCATGACGATCGTCTACACGCTGACCCGGCTCGGTCGCAACGACACATCCACCGACCAGCTGCCCGAACTACTCGGACGCCCCGCCACCACGTTCGAGCGCTGGGCTCACGATTACCGGCCGGTCTTCGAGGCACGAGACTGGACCTGACCACGAACGCTGTTGCGAGCGCCGTGGCCGGCGCCGGCGTGCGATCCATACGTCCCGCACCTGGTGATCCGGGACCGATCGGCCCGGGTCACAGCGTCGATGAGCAGATCGGCGAACCTCCGCGGGTCGGCCAGCGCTCGGACCGATTGCTGCTCAGCATTTCTCATTCGGTGGGTAGCGCATTCTGCAGGCCGCCGACGTCGGTGATCTGCCAGTCCGCGTTGCGGTCGATGGTCAGAGAGTAGGTGACCGTGGTTTGTGCCCCGTCGGGGTTCTGCGCGCTGGTGGAGGTGACGTTGAGGTAGGCGTTGACCTTGTAGATACCACCGGATTCGGAGATGACGTCGGCGGACAGCGGTGTGGCCTGGGAGGTCCATTGCAGGGGGAGCAGGATCTGTTCGAGCTGCGGTGCGGTGGCGTCGAATTTCGCCGCCAGTTGGGGGCTGGTGCCCGCTTTGAGGCGGGCGATCCAGCCCTTGACGTCGCGGTAGTCGATGGTTGACGCGTCGACGGCGTACTTCGACGCGATATTTTCGGCGTGTTTCTCGTCGGCCGCAATCGCGTCCCGGTCCGACAGGGTGGAGCGCGCCGAAAAATACAGCCAGCCGAAAACGATCGACAGCGTCAGCAGGGTGGCCATCGCCAGCGCTGTCAGGACGGTCGGCAGCCGGATCGCCAAGGTGAGAGTTTTCCGTGTACCGCTATCGGTAGCCCGGGTGTCGGTGTCGGTGTCGGCCCGAGCCGGCTTCTCTTCTGTGGCAGCGGCCATTTTCTCCTCCTACGCGATCGAGCTCACCGGTATCCGGCGCGTTATTTGACGTGGATGCGGAAATGCAGCGTTCCGTCGGGATCGACACTCTGCAATGCCTGACCGATCAGCGCGCTGATATCGATATGCGGTGTGCGGTTCAGGGCATCGGTGACCACCGGCTGCAGTGCGGGTGCCAACGGCGCGAGGGACGGGCCGATTTCGTTCAGCAGGCCGGTCAGATTCTCGAGGAAGGGTACGAGCCCGTCGCCGGTGAAGTAGTTTTCCACCGGCTGTTTCTTCGACAGGACGGAGCCGTGTTCGACGATTTTGGTCAACGAGGTGCCGAACAGGCCGAGTTGTGGGCCGGCGGTGCTCAGCGAGGGGCCCAGCCAGTCCATGTTCGCGCCCATGGCCTGCATATCGGCGAACAGTTGGCGGATGGTTCCGGTGCGGCTGAGCAGGGTCGCGGCCAGCAGGTCGGAGGCGCGCTGCAAGGTCTGCATCGCCGGGTCGGTGCCCGCCAGCGCGGTATCGAAGGTGCCGACGAGGCTCGCGACCGCGTCGGGGTTCAACTGATTCAGCAGGTCCACAGCCCGCGTCGACAGGGCTGTGATGCTCATCGGCACTCGAATCTGTTCACCGGCGATGTCCTGCCCGTTCTCCAGGTACGGTCCGGAATCATCGGCCGCGCCGGCCTGTGTCGCGAATTCGATATAGGGCTCGCCGAGTGCGGAGAGCTGTTCGATGTGGATATCGCTGGACACGGGAATGCGGTAGCGCTGATCGATTTTCAGCTGGACGACCACGCCCGTTGGCTCGGTGCGCACCGCCTCCGCGTTGCCGACGGTCACCCCGTCGAGCAGCACCGGGGAATTCGGTCCGAGTCCACCGGAGGTGTCCAGGTGCAGGTCGGCAGTGAGGTACGACTTGCGGGGATCGAAGCCCAGGACGCCGACGGTCATGTAGACGACGCCGAAGACGAGTACCGCGGCAATCGCGAGCAGGGATATGCTCGGGCGCCCTTTCACCGGACCACCCCGATCATCCGCAGGGTGTCGAGAATACGGCCGGCCTGCTCATCCGGGCTCATGACGGGGCCGGCCGGCGGTGATGCCGCGTCGATACCGACCAGATCGACCTTCGGGCCGTTCTCGGCAAATGGGATGATCTTGTTCTGGAGCAGGTCCATCAGTTTCGCGAAATTGGCCGGCGAGCTCGTATCCAGCGGTGCACTGCCGAACAGCATGGGGACCACCGCGCGCGCGGCAGCGGTGGTCGAATCCAATACCGGGCCCAGCCATTTGGTGGACGGCGCGAACGGCCCCAGCGCGGTGAGCACGAAAATGACACCGATCTGGGCGTTCATCACGTCGGTGGTGTGCTGCACACCCTCCGGAGTGAGCAGCGGATCCCAGGTCCCGGCATTGTTCAGCAGACCCTCGTCGACGGTGGCTCGAATACCGCTGACCAGGGTGTGAATCGAGTCGGTATCGGCCGCGAGGGCGGCGAGATCGGTACCGAGGGTTTCGGCGATCTGCGCGGTGACGGCCGGTTCCTCGGGCATGATGCCGTTCACCTCGGAGACGATGTTCTGGATATCGGTGACGGCTCCGCTGCCGACGAAGGTCGCCAGTTGGGCGAGAATGTCCTCGATCGGCAGCTGCCGGCGGGTATCGGACAGCGGAATGGTGGAATCGGGGGCGATCTCGCCGCCGGCCGGTGTGGCGGGTTCGGTGAGTGCGATATGGATATCGCCGAGCGGTGTGGCCTGCCGTAGCTGGGCGGTGGTGCCCACGGGCAGCCGGACAGTGGTATCGACGGCGATATCGGCGATCACGTAACCGGGGCGGGCCGGTGCCGTCGCGGTGGCGGCGGCGGGGTGGACGAGGGTGACGTCCGTCAGTTGCCCGACCCGGACTCCGTCCGCGATCACCTTGGCCCCCTGCTGCAGATTGAGCACATCGGCGAACTCGATGCGCAGGTGGTAGGTGGGTCCGCCGACACCGGTGCCCGGCACGGGGATATCGGCCGGCTGGAAACCGCACGCCGTGGCCGATATCGCGAGGGTGGCGGCGCACAGGACCTGGGCGCAGAGCCGCCGGGGTGTCGACCGATTCATTTCGCGCCCACCGCCCCGAGGAGAACCGGCAGCGAAGGTACAGCGAGCGTACCGTCGCCGCCCGGGTGGCACTGTTGCCCGGAGACCGCGTGCAGGGCCGCGCAGATCTGATCGGCCTGCGGCTGTGGCAGGGCGAGTTTCGGTGCGGCGTAACCGAGTGTGAGTTGTCCGGTGGCGGGATCGATCGCGCTGGTGAAGCCGGTGGCGATGGCCGGTGTCATGCCGATGATGTCGGTGAGGGTGCCGACGCCGGAAGCGAGCTGTTGCGGTAAGTCGGGCATTTCGCGCACGGCGCGTAGTGCGGGGGATCCGAACTCCATGATCACCTCGTTCAGTGCGGGCAGCAGGTCGGCGAGGGCGGCGACGAGATCGATCACCGGCGGGAACGCCAGCGTGTTGATATCGCTGAAGGTCTGGGTGAGCTGCGGAACGATGACCTCGAGATCCGACCAGCCGTTGTTGGCCCGGTGAGCCAGATTACTCACGCTGTCGAGTAGCCGGCCGAGATTTCCGATAGCGGCCTCTGGGGAGTCCACTGCCCTGCTCAGTTGCAGGATCAGTGCGTTGATCTGCTGACCGGTACCGGCGGTCGCGCGGTCGAGCGCATCGATGCCCTCGGCGAGGGCGGTGCGCTGGGCCGGGTTCTGCGCGGAATTGAGTTGGTCGGACAATGTCGCCAATGCGTCGAAGGTTTCCGAAAGACTTTGGGGAGTAAGGGTGTTGGTGATGCACTGGCTCGGATCCCACGCGGGCCCGTCCGGTTCCGGCCCGATGAGCGCGAGATTCCGGTCCGCGACAATGGTGTTGCTCACCGTCACGGCACCGACATCCGGTGGTAGCTCGCGGTCGGCGCGAACGGTGAAATGCACCCGGGAAACGCCGTTGACGGGCTCGACACGAGTGATCGTGCCCACCTGAACGCCCATGACGGTGACCGCGCTGTCTTCGTACAGGCCGATACTGTCGGGCATATCCGCGCAGTAACTGCGGGCATCGGGTGTGGGATCGACCAGTGACAGCCCGAGCCCCGCCGTGATGACCAGGACAACCACGACCGCGGCCGACATGAGCCCGCGAGATCCGAGGATTCTGTTCAGCATCAACAGCCACCTCCCGGCAGCGGCACACAGATTCCGGTGACGGTTGCGCTTGATTGGTCCACCGATATCCCGCCCTCGGGCGGCATCAGGGGCAGCAGGCGTTGTTGGAAAGTGCGCAGGGAATCGAGGAGCGTGCCCATACGCTCGCCGAGTCCCTGGAGTTTCGGGATCGCGTCGGCCAGCGGCTGCGCCGGCTCGCGCAGTGACTCGTCCCAGGCCCGGCCGAGCGGCGCAAGCGACTCCACGAGCTGCGCCAAGCCGTGCAGTGCCCAGCTGAGCTGTTCCCGGTTGTTGGCGACGATGTTCTCGAGGGTCCCGAACGTTGTCATCAACTGCGCGAGGACATCGGAGTTCTCGTTCAGCGCCGCGAGGTATTCATCGCTGAGTGATAAGGCCTGGGAGATATCGGCGTTCTGTTTCTCCATGATGGCGACGATGTCGCCGGCGGCCTGGATCGCGGAGCGAACTGCGTCGGGGCTCTGGTCGATCGACCCGGACAGGGCGGCGAGGTTCTGGCGCAGAACATTCCCGTCGGTGCGCCGGACGGGGTCGATGGCGTCCTGGAAGGTCTGGGTCAGGCTGTAGGGGAGCATCACGCGCTGTGCGGGAATCACCTGGTCACCGAGCGGGGCCGCGCCGGCCGGTTGGACGGCCAGATAGTATCCGCCGACCAGCGTCAGCATGCGGACGGCGAGCGTGGTCTGATCGCCGACGGGCACCTCGTTGTCGACGGTGAAGCTCATCCGCACCCGGTCCGGAAGTAATTCGAGGGATTGCACCTTTCCGACCGGGATACCCGCGACTCGGACATCGTCGCCGGTGCGGATCGTGCCCGCTTCGGCGATATCGGCGGAATAGGTTCGGGCCGGGGAAGTACCGACGACGTTGATCGCGCCGATGGCGGCGACGAGTACCAACGCCCCGATGATTCCCGCGACACCCCAGCGCAGTTCCCGGCCCCGTTCGGTCCGGCTCACCCACAATGCGCGCCATGCGGAGCGCAGCCGTGCCGCTACCGCTGACATAGCGTGACCCCCTGCCCCGCGATGAGCAACTGCAGCGGCTCCGGCGCGACGGCAACGCCTTGTGAGCAGGTGATTTCCGCCTCCGGTCCGGTCGGTGGGGTGGCCGATGCCATGGCCTGGATCAGGCCGGGTAACCTCCCGAAAACCTCGGCGGCCTGGCCCGGGGCCGGAAGCACCCGGCGCAGGAGAGCATCGAGATCCTTGTTCTCCTCGCCGGTGACTCCCAAAACCTGCAACAGATCCAGCAGCGGGCGCAGCATGGGCGGAATCTCCATCGCGAATTGGACCAGTCCGGGTAGCTCGTCGGTGATGGTGACGAACAGCTGCGTCAGATTGGTCATCAATTTCATCGCATTACCGGACTTTCCGGCCATATGCTCGGACACCTGCGCGAAATTGCGGACCAGGATCGACAACACGTGCTGACGATCGGAGGCCAGCCGGCTCAACTTGTCGATGGCCCCGAGCGCCGGGCCGATACCGTTACCGTCACCCTGGACGACAGCCAGCATGCTGTTCGCGAACTGGTTCACGTCGTCGGGCGACATCTGCGCCAGCACCGGTTGCAGGCCGTTGAACAGCGTCGTGATATCGAACGCCGGAACGGTGTGAGCGGTGTCGAACTCCGAACCCGGGGCGCGGATGGCGCCCGGCCGGTCCGGTTGCCGGACCTCGAGATAGCGGAACCCGGTGAGGTTCTGATAGCGAACGGCGACTGTGCTTTCGGTGTACAAGGGGTGATCGGTGTCCACGGTGAAATCCACCCGGGCGAGCGTGCCGTCCAGTTCGACCGCGCCGACCTCCCCGATGGCAACACCGTTGATCCGGACGTCGTCACCGGACCGCAGCCCGTTCGCATCGGTGAAGACCGCGGTGTACGTCTCTGTGTGACCGGCGATCGGTCGTTCGATCAGCCGGAGTACGCCGACGAAGACGACAGCCATGGCGAGGACCGAAACGGCGATCCGGATCCACAACGAACGAGTGGACATCAGCGACCCTCCCCGCCGAGCAGGTTCCCGAACAGCGCCGACAACGGTGCGGCCAACCCGGGGACGCCGGTGAGGTCGACCCGGGCCTTCAGCACCGGACCTTCCGGGGAATCGCGGAAGGCGTCATCGAGCCGTGCGAGCAACTCGGTCAACTCACCTTCGGAACGCTGCGGTGTGCCGACCGACGACGCCACCCGGTCGAGGATTGTGACGGCAATCGGCATGAACCCGCCGAAATGCTGTTGCGCGGCGTAGAGCGTATCGGTAGCGACCGGCAGCATCGGATCTTGCACCTGGCCGAACATCGCCGAGAAACGCTCGATATCCGCGCTCGTCTGCAACTGCTGATTCGTCAGATCCGAATACAACAGCTCCGCCGCGCCGTCGAGCAGTGCCGGCACACCGGCCAGGGCCGAACCATACCGGTCGAACAGGAACGGTAGCGGCAGCTGCCGAGTATCGGTGTACGCGCGGGCGGTGGTGCCGATCGCCTGGAGTAGCGGTGTGAAGGCGCTGATGTCGTGTGACATCGTACGGAGCAGCCGGCTGAGTTCCGGAGTCAGCACCTGGTCGGTGAGCTGACCGGTGGATTCCAGCAGGGCGGTGAGAGTGGCGTCGCGGATACGGCCGGAATCGCGGTCGCCGAGGTCGACGGTCGAACCGTCGCGCAACACGTCGCCGCCACCGGCCGAATTCAATTGCAGTGCAGTGATACCGAACAGGTTGCCGGGCGCGTAGTCGACGGTCAGCGCATCGGTCAGGCCGAACAGTTGCGACTGCGACAGATTCAACCCGATTTCCTGCCGGCCCGGTCCGATGACGGCGACCGAGGCGACGGAGCCGACGCGCACCCCGTCGAGCCGGACATCGGTGCCGGGGGCGACACCGACGCCGACCCGGTGGGTGAGCAGGGAGACCCGGATTTCGTCGGGTGGCCGGCTGTCCGGAATCAAGCGCGTGATGACGACGGTCGCCACGATGAGGACGACCGCGCCGATACCGAGGATGCGGGCGCGCAGTGGTCCGACTTCGGTGCCGGGCAGGGCATAGGCTGGCATGGGGTCACCCGGTGAACGTGATGGGGGACTGGAATCCCCAGAGAACGATGGTCGTGAGCATGTCGAGGGCGATGATCGAGACCAGGCTGGCGCGGACGGCCCGGCCGGAGGCAACGCCGACTCCCTCCGGTCCGCCGGTCGCGAAGAATCCCTGATAGCAGTGGATGAGCACCACCGCAAGGGCGAATACCATCACCTTGATGGTGGCCGCGATGACGTCCCAGCCCAGGACGAACTGGTCGAAGTAGTGGTCGTAGGTGCCGGCCGGGGTGCCGTGAATAGTGGTCACGATGAACGCGCACGATAAGTAGCTGAGTATGAGCGCGACCACGAAAGCCGGGGCGATCGAGATGATTCCGGCGATCATCCGCGTCGTGACGACGAACGGCACCGACCGCACACCGAGTGATTCGAGCGCGTCGATCTCCTCGGAGATACGCATCGATCCGATCTCCGCAGTCATCCGGCACCCGACCTGAGCGGCGAACCCCACTCCGGCCGCAATGGGTGCCAGCTCGCGGGTTACACCGAAGGCCGAGATCAGGCCACTGAGCTGCCCGAGAGACAGCAGGTTCAGCGCGCTGTAGGCCTCGATTCCGATCGAGGCACCCATCGCGGCGCCCATGAGCAGCATCAGCGGCACCACGCCACCACCGATGATCACCGAACCGCGGCCCCAGGTCATATCGGAGATCACCGCAACCGTCTGTCGCCGGTAGTGCACCAGCGTGTACGGCACCGAGGACAGCACCTGCCACACGAATCCGAGGGCGAACCCGATCGACTCGATCCTGCCCATCACGCCGACCCGGCGCCGGATGTGGTTCAACTTGCGTAAACCGAACGGGGCATACGAAGTCGCCGCCATCAGGCCATCCTCACGGGGAAGAACATGGTCACCACCTGGGTGATGGCGGTGTTCAGGACCATCACCGCCGCAATCGACATGACGACCGCGGCATTGACACCGTCGGCGACACCCCGCGGCCCGCCCTTGGCCTCCAGTCCCCGCTGGCAGGCGATGACGACGACCAGGAAACCGAAGATCAGCGATTTGACCAGCGACACCCAGACATCGAGTGTGGTGGTGAAGGCGCCGAACGACTGCCAGTAACTACCCGGGGTGACATCGAGTGCGGTGACCGCGACGGCGAAGCCGGACACGATACCGACGGCAATGATCAGGATATTGAGCAGCGGCGCGATCAGTAGCATTGCCGCGATCCGCGGAACGATCAGGCGCTGCACCGGGTCGATACCCATCACGCGCATGGCATCGACTTCTTCCCGGATGGTCCGGGCACCCAGGTCGGATGCGATCGCGGCAGCGCCGGCCCCGCCCAGCATCATCGCGGTAGCCAGGGGCGCGCCCTGTTTGATCACCCCGAGCCCGCCGGCGGCGCCGATCATCGAATCGGCGCCGAGTTCGGACACGATATTGCCGACCTGGGTGGACACGATCACTCCGAACGGAATCGCCATCAGCACACTCGGCACGGCGGTCACGGTGATCAGGAACCATGCTTGCCTGAGCGTTTCGTGCGTCTGGAACCGCATCCGCACCGCGTCGGCGACACCGATCCGGGCCGCCTGACACCCCATCCGTAACGCGCGGCCGAGAGTGGCGAGGCTGGACAGCACGGTATCGGAGAAGTTCCGGCCCAGTACTGCTGCCGCTGTAGGCGGTGCCGGTTCGGGGGGTGTATCCAGCTGAGTGGTCGACATTGAACCTCCGCGTATTCGCCGGCAGAACGTAACATATGGCCTGGACCACATTCCAGACATGAATCCAGAAACGTGCTCGGTTTTGTGGCGGCAGGTCCGTTATCGGGCTACGCAGTCGCCGTCACCGTCGCCGGAAGGGTCGAGGAACCATTCGGCGACGGTCATGGCGGGCAACTGATAGCCAGCGTCTATGGGGAGCGGGGTGTGGCTCGGGGGCCGGCGGCCGGTGCCGTGACATGGTGTGCGCCCGCGTGACCCGAGATCGCCACGCCTGTGACTCGCGCCGGCATCGGGGCGACGGCAGCACTTGCGGTTTACAGGTGTCAAGCCTACCGTAAAACGGTATGACGGAGGCCACGGAAACCGCTCTTCCCGGTCGGCGGGCGTTGGCGGGGCGATCACCGGAAACGGTGGATCGGCTGCTCGAGGCCGGGCTGGAGGTGTTGCGCGAGCGGGGCTACGACCAGCTGAGCATGCGTGAGGTGTGCCGCCGCGCGGAACTCACCCACGCCACGGCCTATGGCTATTTCTCCGCCAAACAGCACCTGATCGCGGAGGCGTACCGGCGCCATATCGAACAGTGGTGCCGGCAGCCGGTTACCGGTGACACCCCCATCGCACGGCTTTCGCAGATCTTCACCGAACTGGGTGCGCTCATGGCCGCCGAGCCCGAACTCGGCACCGCGGCTTCGGCTGCGGTGTTGAGTCGCGACCCTGATGTCGGCCTGATCCGCGACCGGATCGGGTTGGCCATGGTGGAGCGCTTACGGGTCGCGGTCGGTGAGTCCTATAGCGACAAGGTGCTCGACGCCCTCAATATCGCGGTGAGCGGTGCCATGATCCAAGCCGGGATGAACTACTACACCTACGAGGAGATGGCCGAACGGCTGACCTCGGTGGCCGGCCTGCTCTTGCGCGGCCGGTAGCAGCCGCAGCAGACGCAGTCATCGAAGACTCCAACATTCGCAACCCGCACCTGACGGTGTGTATGGAAGGAAGAAACAGTGAGTTTCAAACGCAAAGAACTCGAAGAGTTCTGGCAGAGCTGGCTCGATATCAATCGCCGCGCCCAGGAACTCGGCGACTGGACGGTGATGGCCGGACACTACACCGAAGACGCCACCTACGGATGGTCGTATTCGGCGAACCAGCATTTCATGGCCAACGGCCGCAACGAGATCCGCGATCTCGCACTCGGCACCGAGATGCTGGGTTTCCAGGGCTGGGTATACCCGTACCAGTCGGCGGTCATCGACGACGAGAACGGTCAGGTCGTCGGGTTCTGGCGCCAGCGAAGCACCTTCACCGGCCCCGATGGGGAAATCTATGAGATCCCGGGCCTGGGCTGCAGTTGGTTCCAGTACGACGGGCGCGGCGCATGGTCGTGGCAGCGCGATATCTTCGACGCCCAGATCGCCGCTTCCACCATCGGCCGGATGTTCAAGGACAAAACCAATACCCCAGAACTCGATCAGCGAGTCGCGGCCGCGGCCGCGCCGCAACCGGGCCACTACCCGCTCGACGAGATCAGCGCGCCGCTGTGGCCGGTGCCGCTGATCACCCACTGAGGGCTGCGGTGAGCTCTGGGCCGAGATCGGACTGGTTACCGGCGCAGGCCGGTGACCAGTCCGGGCGCGTGGCGGTGGTGACCGGCGCCAATACCGGGATCGGGTTCGAGATCGCCCGCGACCTGGCAGGCCTGCACGCCACCGTCGTGCTGGCCTGCCGCAATCACCTCGCGGCCGAATCCGCGGTACAGCAGATCACCGCTACGCACCCGCACGCAGATCTGCACACAGTGCAGCTGGACCTCGGCAGCCTGGAATCGATCACTGCGGCGGCCGGTCACATGCGTGTGCGGTGGCCGGTGATCGATCTGCTGATCAACAACGCCGGAGTCATGGCCGCAACCCGTGGCCGTACCAGTGACGGGTTCGAAACCGACTTCGGCACCAACTTCCTCGGTCATTTCGCGCTCACCGCGCAACTGGTCGACGTCATCGACGCCGCGACGGCTGGGCGGATCGTCACCGTCAGCAGCATCACTCACCGGCGCCGGGCGGCGACAGTCGATTTCGCCGACCCCCACTACGCCGGTGGCGAATTCGTTCCTGACCTCGCCTACGCGCGGTCGAAAATGGCGGGAATGGTGTTCATGGTGGAACTGCAGCGTCGCCTGGCCGCCGCGGGATCGCCGGCGCTGTCGGTGGCCGCGCACCCCGGCGGGGTCCGCACCAATATCCTGCACCACCGCAGCCGGCTGATGCAGCTGGTCTACAGCCCCCGGCTGGCGTGGGCCACTGGATGGTTCACGCAGAGCCCCGCCGAAGGCGCCCTGCCGGTCCTGCGCGCCGCCTTGGACCCCGCCGTGGCGGGCGGTGAATTCTTCGGGCCGGGCGGACGTGGCGAGCTGGTGGGGCCGCCGGTGCCGGTCGCCGTCTCGCGTCGCGCGCTCGACCCGGAAACAGGGCAACGGCTCTGGGATATGGCGCAGGAGATGACCGGCGTGCCGTTCCGGATCCCGGCCGCCCCGAATGAACCCGCGGCCGGCAAGCGACAGGGGCCGGAGTGAGTTACCGCGCAGAAAAACTCCGATACCGAGCGGTTTCGCGACCCTGATCCACCAACGGAGGGAACCTGATATGAAAACACGATTGAGCTGCCCCTGCGGTGAATACATCACCGGCAAAGACGAAGACGACCTCGTCGAAAAGACCCAGAAGCACCTGCATGAACACCATCCCGGCCACGACTACAGCCGAGACGAGATTCTCTTCATCGCCTACTGACGCCCCCGTCTCCTATCAGCAGGGAAGTAACATGGTGCTGCGCATTGCGGACAGCAACCGAGTCCGCGAACTCACCTTCGACCGGCCCGAAGCGCTCAATGCCTTCAACGAGGCCCTCTATGATGCCACCACCCGCGCCCTGCGCGACGCGGCCGCCGACCCGACCGTGGCCGTTGTGTTGCTGACGGGCACCGGACGGGCCTTCACCGCCGGCACCGATCTGCACGAAATGGCCCAGCGCGCCTCTGGCGCAGACGATTTCACGCCGGGCGAGTTCGGGTTTCCGGGACTGCTGGACACCCTCGCCGAGTTCCCCAAGCCGCTGATCTGCGCAGTCAACGGTCTCGGTCTCGGATTGGGAGCCACCATCCTCGGGTTCGCCGATCTGGCGTTCATGTCGACCACCGCTCGCCTGAAGTGCCCGTTCACCAGTCTCGGAGTCGCGCCGGAAGCCGCATCGTCCTATCTGCTACCTCGGTTGGTCGGGCGTCAGAACGCCGCCTGGATGCTGATGTCCTCCGAATGGATCGACGCCACCACGGCGCAGGCGATGGGGCTCGTCTTCGCGACCTGCGAACCCGAGGACCTGATCGCTACTGCCCGCAGTCACGCCGAACAACTCGCTGCCCAACCCATCTCCAGTCTTATCGCGGTCAAGAAGACCATGACCGAACCACTGCGTGCCGAGATCGCCGCGGCCCGGAGCCGGGAGAACAAGTGCTTCCTCGACCTCATGGGCGGTCCCGCCAACCTCGAAGCGCTCAACGCATTCGCCCAAGGACGTAGCCCCGATTTCACCACCTTGCCCGAAGGCTGGTGACCCCGGTGAGTAGGAGTTGAAGGACATGGTCGAACCCGTGATCGTCCGGGCGGTCCGAACAGCCATCGGAAGATCGTTCAAGGGCACGCTCAGCGACATTCCGCCCGAGGCATTGGCTACGGCGGTCCTTCCGGAGGTGCTGAGCCGGGCCCGGCTCGACCCGGCGGTCGTGGACGATGTGATCCTGGCCGAAGCCCACTACACCGGTAGATTGACCTCGACCCGCGAATTGCGCCGCCGTGGAGGCGGTATCGGTGTCGCCGCCATGTGCGCGGGCGGCCGCCAGGGCGGTGCGGTCGTCATCGAAGCCTGACCGTGGCCAAGCGACCCCGAATGTATTGAGAGATATGGTCTCATCACATCAGAAAGCGATCTCCAGTGTGAACGTCGGTGACGCCCGGTCGGGGCAGCGCCCCCGCCGGCGCGCGGCAATGGTCTCGGCGACTCTGAACGTTGTCATGGAAGGTGATGGAGAAGCGGTCCTGGTCCGCGAGATCGCCGACCGCGCCGGCGTCGCGGTCGGGACCGTGTACAACTACTTCGGCTCCAAGCATCAGCTGCTGTCCGCGGTGGCAGCGGCTCTCATGCGTCCGAGCCTCGACGGCCTCGCCGCAGAACTCCGCAGCGTCGACGACATCCCGCGAAAGCTGAGTCATGTCGTTGCGGAACTGCTGGCCGGTGCCTGCGCATACCGGCCCCTGGCTGTGGCCTTGCTGCGCGCGCACGCCTCCGCGGACGCTACCGTCTGCGAGTTCGACGAATTCGAGGATCTCCGGCGACGGATCGCGAGGGTCTTCACGCATTGTGTGACGTGCAGTGTGCCAACCCGCCGTGAGCGGGAGATCGGCGATCTGCTGTTCGACGTCTGGGCTACGAATATGTCCGCATTACTCAACGGTCGGACAACCGAGGAGGGTGTAAGTCGACGAGTCTTGTCAGCAGGGGTGCTGCTGGGCCGCCCAGCGTTCTGCTGAACCGAGGATGTCGCGACCGGTCGCGCTGGAGTCATGGTGAAATCACCCCGGGCGCGGCGCGGCCAAATGACGGAAATTCGTGCCGGAGTGGTGCGCGAGGGGGGACTTGTACCCCTCAGTGCGGCAGATTTACCGATTCGGTGTGTTCGATCACATCGAACGGTAGGTGATGTTGATCGAGAGGATCAAGCGCTGGTTTGCGGTGGTGGACGGTGGAAGTAGCGTGGGTCGCAGGGTCGAGAACCCGCCTCTGAACAACTTCGAATTTGCCGGACCCCTTTGGGTTTCATAGGCTGACCCTCGATTTCGAGCAGGCGACATATCAGCAGGGGAAGTGGGGGACACCGTGAACTACATTCAGCCACCCAACGATGCCGCGTGGCAGCGCCCGGACCCGGCCAATGCGGCAGGGCCGAACCAGGGCAATACAGGGCCGGATCAGGCCGAGAAGGCAAGAAAGCTGGCATCTCGCGGTTCGTGGCTTCGCCCGCTGGGCGGCATTGCACTCCTCTTCGGCGGAATCCTTTTCATGATCGGTTACACGGCCGACCCCGAGGCAGGGCCCACCTGCAACAGCACCAAAATGGAGCGCGGCGACACCTGCGTAGAGATCAAGGGCGAGTCGAGGACCGAACTTTCCTACGACGACGTCAAAGCGGAACAGGAAAGCGACCAGAGCAAGATGTACTGGGCTGCACCCCTTGCCGTCGCCGGCGGCGGTACCTTGATCTATGGTTTCGTGCTGCGGGTGCGCTACGGCAAGGGGGCCTGACCTCCGGCACCGGCCGAGTCTCCGGTGGACCGAGCGGACGCATTACTCGGCGCGGGAAATCCTGACCATATGCAGGCGGCTGCCAGGCCAGCATGCGAGCCGCACCGCGAGTGACCAGTTCAGCACCCCGGAGTCGATGCGACCACCGGATTCAGGCCGACTTCAATCGGTCCAACAACCCGGTGTCTATTGATTTCCGTGACGAGGGCGTCGGAGCTTTGCGCGCGATCGCGGATGCCACCGACACGCCTATCGGTTTCTTCTCGTCAGTGCAGCCGTCCACTGTATTGCTGGATTCGTTGCGGTTCCGCAAGCGTTCGACGGCGAGCAAGTGCTGACCAGACGAGTTCAGACCTTCTTCGCCGAGAGCTATCGGGTGAACGAGTGCCTGCTCGAGAGTCAGAGTTCTCCGACTCCGCCGCTGTCTTACGCTGTTGCCGGACGGTGCTTCCTCGCGACGCTCATCCGCGGCGCCGCTACTGCTCGCCGGCGTGTGTTGCCCGCGCATACCGGGTCCGTAAACGGTTCGGCAGTGCGTATGAGCACGTCCTGTCCGGCGGACAGCCCGGCTGACGCGGGCCCGACATCGACCAGATCGTCATCGCCGAAGGACAGTTGCCGGTCGGCAAGAAAGTTCCCCGGCGACCGCAACCCGCACCCGAGCGGCCATTGCACCGGTCCTCGCAGCAATTGCTGCCACCGGCGCCGGAACCTGCCCTCACCGCGCCACTGCAACCGCGCACCGTGATCCCGGTGATGAACCGTTTCGGAGACCTCGAGCGCGGCTCAACTGCTGCTATTCCGGCGTCTGCCATGACGGAACGTTCTGTGCCGGTGCGCATCCCCGTAGCCGCGCGGAAGCCGGCCGCAGCGTTCATGTCATGTCCTCGATGAGGAGCAGCTGGACTGTAGGAACGTGTGTTGCGCCCAGGGCGGGTAGATCAGCGCGGGCTGATGCTCGGGCACGGCGGCCAGGAGCAGGGCATCGCCTGGGGTGATGCCCGTGGCGTGGCGGAGGTCGGCGGGCAGCCGTATGTGGCCCGGGGTGGAGATGGTGTGGCGGTTGTGTCCGGCAGGGTCGGTCCGGGCGTGATCGCTGATCAGGAGCCAACACTGGAGAAGCGCTGCTCGTGAGCCGGCGGTGCCAAGGTCTGGGTGCGGTGTCTACACAGTCGGGCCGGCAACGGGAGCACCGTGGAAGTTGCTGGTCGCGCGCTCCTGAGGCGCGGTGCACGTGGGATGGGCACTCGCGCACGTGGCACGGAGTGGAAGAGAGGTGTCTCTAACACCTCAACCGTCATCTATGACAGGAAAACGGGCGGAAACGGTGTGTTCGAGGGGGCTCGAGCACGAATTTCTGTCATAAATGACGGAAATTCGTGCCGGAGTGGTGCGCGAGGGGGGACTTGAACCCCCACGTCCGTGGACACCAGAACCTAAATCTGGCGCGTCTGCCAATTCCGCCACTCGCGCGTGATGGTACGACCGTCCAAACTCTACCGGGCCGGGGCGTGATCGCGAAGACGTGGGCCGGGGTTTTGTACTGACCGGTAACCCCACCTGCGATTATAACGATTAGATAACCGCCAATATGAGGGGTGCTCATGTTTCGCCGCGGTAAGGACGCGTCCTCACCTGCGGGTTCAAACATGAGGGAGGATCATGTTTCGGGGCATTCTGGTACGGATGTGCATGAATACCGATGGGTAAGTGACGCGCGGGGTGGCAAACGTGAGGGTTCCCTCATGATTTTGTGGAATCCTCGCTGATATCAGGCCGTCGAGCGTGGGATTCCCGCGCGCGGCCGGGGAGCCGGGGAAGTCTCCGCAGACCTGTCGCCACCGAGAGAAAGTCGAAGCGTCTTGACGATTAACGAGAGCACCGCGTCCGGTTCCGGATATCAGGTGAACGCGACCGCGGGCCGGACTGTCTCCGAGACGAATCGCACGCCGCTGCTGGACCAGTTGCGCGCAGGCACCCCCTACGCCCTGGCCTTCGGCGGGCAAGGGGCCAGCTGGCTGGGGGAGCTGTCCGAAATCGCCCGCGACGCGGCGCTGGAGCCGGACCTGACCGCGCTGGTCAACGAGGCCGCCGCGCTGCTGGAACCGGTCGCCGATCAGCTGCTCACGGTGCGCCCGGTCGGTTTCGACCCGGTGGCCTGGATGCTGGAGGACGACCTCGCCGACGACGAGGCCGAGACCTCGGACGCGCCGTCGGACCGCGTGCTGCGTTCGGCGGCGGTATCCATGCCGGGCGTGCTGCTCACCCAGCTCGCCGCACTGCGCGCCCTCCGGTTACAAGGGCTGGACCCCGCGGAGTTCACGCCGGTCTCGATCGTGGGCCATTCGCAGGGGCTGCTCGCCGCGACCGCGGTCAAGACCTGCGGGCAGCGCGACGCGGAAATGCTGGCCATCGGCCAGCTCGTCGGCGCGGCGGCGGGACTGGTCGCGCGCCGGCGCGGGCTGATGCCGGTGGGGGAACGGTCCTCGATGGTCGCGGTATCCAATATCGACCCCGACGAGCTGCGGGCCGTTCTCGACGAGGTATTCGAGGGCGCGGACCCACTGTCTGCGGCGGTGCTGTCGATCCGTAACGGGCGGCGCCGGGTGGTGCTCTCGGGGACCCCCGAAGCGCTGCAGCGGGTGCGGCAGCGGTGCGAGCAGTTGAATGCCGAACAGGATCGCGAGCGGGCCGCGAAACAGCGCGGTGGCGCGGTGTTCGCGCCGGTGTTCGAGGACCTGGAAGTGGACGTGGCGTTCCACCATCCGGCTCTCGGCGATACCGTCGAGCTGGTCGCCGGCTGGGCCGCGCAGTGCGGGCTCGATACCGAGCTGGCCGGGCAGATGGCGCGCGACATTCTGGTGGAACCGGTCGACTGGGTCGAGACGGTCGACGAGATGGTGGACGCGGGCGCGGAGTGGATTCTGGACCTCGGGCCCGGCGATCTGCTGTCGCGGGTCAGCGGTAGTGCGCTCAAGGGCAGTGGTGTCGGCATGGTCGCGGTGGCGACTCGCGCCGGACAGCGCAACTTGCTCACCCCGGGCGCGACGCCGGAGGTTGCGCAGCCGTGGACCGCGTTCGCGCCGAAACCGGTACGGCTGCCCAACGGGCGGATCGTGGTGGAGACCGCGTTCACCCGGCTCACCGGACGCTCGCCGATCCTGCTGGCCGGGATGACCCCGACCACGGTGGACGCGAAGATCGTCGCGGCGGCCGCCAATGCCGGGCACTGGGCCGAACTGGCCGGTGGCGGTCAGGTGACCGAGCAGATTTTCGCCGACCGTGTCGAAGAACTGAAGGACCTGCTGCACCCGGGCCGGCAGGTGCAGTTCAATTCGCTGTTCCTGGACCCGTACCTGTGGAAACTGCAGCTGGGCGGCAAACGGCTGGTTCAGAAGGCACGCGCGGCGGGCGCTCCGTTCGACGGTGTGATCGTCACCGCCGGTATCCCGGAGCTCGAGGAAGCCGTCGCGCTGATCGAAGAACTGACCGAGGTGGGGATCGGCCACGTCGCGTTCAAACCGGGCACGGTCGCGCAGATCCGTTCGGTGCTGCGGATCGCGGGTGAGGTGCCGGACTATCCGGTGATCATGCATATCGAGGGTGGTAAGGCCGGTGGGCACCACTCCTGGGAGGATCTCGACGATCTCCTGCTCGGAACCTACGCCGAACTGCGCACCCACGAGAATGTCGTGGTCTGCGTCGGCGGCGGTATCGGGACCCCGGAGCGGGCCACCGAGTACCTGACCGGCGCCTGGTCGGCGGCACACGGCTATCCGGCGATGCCGCTGGACGGTGTGCTGGTGGGTACCGCGGCCATGGCGACCCTCGAGGCGACCACCGCGCCCGAGGTGAAGCAGCTGCTGGTGGACACCCCCGGTACCCCGGATTGGGTCGGCGCCGGAACCGCCAATGGCGGTATGGCTTCGGGACGCAGCCAGCTCGGCGCCGATATCCACGAGATCGACAATGCCGCCTCGCGGACCGGCCGGTTGCTCGACGAGGTCGCCGGTGACGCGGACGCGGTGGCGCAGCGGCGCGCGGAGATCATCGCCGCCCTGGACGCGACCGCGAAACCGTATTTCGGTGATGTGGCGGCCATGACCTACCTCGGCTGGCTCGAGCGGTATGTGGAGCTGGCGGTGGGCCAGGAATGCCGCGCTGATTTCGATTGCGGAAGCGACCTCGGGGACGCGATCACCGCTTCCACCCGCTCGGTGTGGCTGGATATCAGCTGGCGCGACCGGTTCGCCGAGATGCTGCAGCGGGCCGAGGCCCGGCTCGCACCAGCCGATCGCGGGGAGATCGACTCCCTGTTCCGTGACGAGGATCTGGAGAACCCGGCCGCCGCGCTCGCACGGCTGGCGGAGCAGTATCCGGCGTCCGCGCAGACGCTGCTGCACCCGGCCGATGTGCCGTTCTTCATCGCGCTGTGCAAGACGCCCGGTAAACCGGTGAACTTCGTCCCCGTGGTGGACCAGGACGTGCGGCGCTGGTGGCGGTCGGATTCGCTGTGGCAGGCCCATGATCCGCGGTACTCGGCCGATCAGGTGTGCGTTATCCCCGGCACCGTCGCGGTGGCCGGAATCACCCGGGTCGACGAGCCGGTCGGTGAACTGCTGGACCGGTTCGAGCAGGATGCCGCCTACGCGCTGGTGCGGGACGGTGTCGTCCCGGCGGCCGTCGATGCGCGCCGGGTTGCCGCGGTGACCAGCGGGCCCGTCGATGTGGTGCTCGCTGCACCCGATATGCACTGGTCGGGCCGGGCGACGGTGAACCCGGTGCACCGGCTGGGCGATCTGCACGAGTGGACCGTGGACGAGAAGGGCGCGGTGCATCCGCCGACCGGTGCCACGCTCGTGGAGACCGAGGGGCCCGAGGCCGAACATTCGTATGTGGAACTGTCCGTTCCGCTCGCCGCCGGCCACAGTGTCCGGATCCGGATCACGGTGCCGGTATCGGTGTACAACGGCGGGGCGCCGGTGGTGTCCGAAGCCGATGCCGACGCCGCCATGTCGGCCCTGCTGGCCGTCGCCGCCGGACAGACCCTGCCCGAGGTGAAGGGCAATATCGCGCACGTCAACCTGGCCTGGACGCCGGACCTGATCGCCGACCACGCCGGAGTCACCGGGGCCGGGCTGCCGGCGAACCTGAGCACCCTGGGCCGTACCGTGCCCGACGTCCTGGTCGGCGCGTGCTGGCCGGCGGTGTTCGCGGTACTGGGCGCGGCCCGTACCGAATCCGATGCCAGCGTGATCGAAGGCATGCTGGACCTGGTGCATCTGGACCATCAGGTCGAACTGCTGCGCGAACTTCCCGATGTCACCAGCATTCTCGTGGTGCGGGCGGAATCCGGGACCGTTGTCGATACCGACCTCGGCCGCGTGGTCGAGGTGAATGTCACCGTCGGTGAGATGCGGGACCAGGGCCTGGATGTGGTGCCGCTGGCCCGGCTCGCCGAACGGTTCGCCATCCGTGGCCGCAGCGGCGCGGGCGAGCTGACCGATCCGCCGCGGGCCGCGGGCACCGTGAGCGCCGAAGCCGGCGAGACCCCGCGGCGCCGCCGCCGGGACGTGACCATGGTCGCGCCGCGCAGTATGGCCGCGTTCGCCGCGGTCTCCGGCGATCACAACCCGATCCACACCAGCGACGCGGCCGCGAAACTGGCCGGTCTGGGCAGCCCGATCGTGCACGGTATGTGGCTGTCGGCTGCGGCCCAGCACGCGGTATCGGCGGTGGATCCGCAGGCGGCGGTGCCGGCGCGCACGCTCACCGCGTGGACCACCCGGTTCCTCGGGATGGTGCGACCGGGCGCCGAGATCGACGTGCGGGTCGAGCGGGTCGCCGTCGACGCCGGTGCGGAGATCATCGAGGTGTCCTGCCGGGCCGGCGGGGATCTGGTGATGACCGCGACCGGACGCACCGCCGCGCCCAAGACCGTGTACGCGTTCCCCGGCCAAGGCATCCAGCGCAAGGGGATGGGCCTGGACGCCCGGACCCGGTCCAAGGCCGCCAAGGCGATCTGGGATCGCGCGGACAAGCACACTCGGGAAGCGCTCGGCTTCTCCATCCTGGCGGTGGTCCGCGACAACCCCACCTATCTGAAAGCGCGCGGCGTCGAACACCGGCACCCGGACGGTGTGCTGCACCTGACCCAGTTCACCCAGGTCGCGATGGCCACCCTCGGTGTCGCGCAGGTCGCGGAGCTGCGGGAAGCCGGTGCGTTCGTGGAGGGTTCGCTGCTGGCCGGACATTCGGTCGGTGAGTACAACGCGCTGGCCGCGGTCGCGGGAGTGCTGCCGCTGGAGGCGGTGCTCGAGGTCGTATTCCAGCGTGGTTCGGCCATGCACGAGCTGGTGCCGCGGGATGCGCAGGGGCGCAGCGACTACCGGATGGCGGCCATCCGGCCCTCGCAGATCGGGCTGCCCGACGACGAGGTGATCGATTTCGTCGCCGGTGTCGGCGCGGCCGCCGGGGAATTCCTCGAGGTGGTGAACCTGAACCTGCGCGGTTCGCAGTACGCCATCGCGGGCACCGTGGCCGGTCTCGACGCGCTGGAAGCCGAGATCGAGCGGCGTCGTGAGGAATTCGGCGGTAAACGCGCGTTCATCCTGGTGCCCGGTATCGATGTGCCGTTCCATTCGACCGTGCTGCGCAAGGGCGTCCCGGAATTCCGCGGCAAACTCGAACAGCTGCTGCCGGCCGAACTGCATCCGGAAGTCCTGGTCGGGCGGTATATCCCGAACCTGGTGCCGCGGCCGTTCTCGCTGGACCGCGAGTTCGTCGCCGAGATCGCCGATCTGGTGCCGTCCGAGCCGCTGGCCGCTGTGCTCGCAGATTTCGACTCCTGGTCGCAGCGTCCCAGCGAACTGTGCCGCGTGGTGCTGATCGAACTGCTGGCCTGGCAGTTCGCCAGCCCGGTGCGGTGGATCGAAACCCAGGATCTGCTGTTCGGTGAACTCGATGTGGAGCGGTTCGTGGAGGTCGGCCTCGGTGCCACCCCGACCGTGGCCAACCTGGCGAGCCAGACGCTGAAACTGCCCGATTTCACCACTGCCATCGTGGAAGTCCTCAATATCGAGCGGGAGGCGGCGGTCGTGTACTCGACCGATACCGATCCGGCGCCCGTGGAGGAGCCGGTCGAGGAGGTCGCCGAGGCACCTGCCGCGGCCGCCGCCCCGGCCGCCGCGCCTGCCGCCCCCGCCCCGGCGGCCACCGGCGGACCGCGGCCGGACGATATCGCCTTCACCGCGGCGGATGCGACCAGGGTGCTGATCGCGCTGTGGACCAAACTCCGCCTCGACCAGATCGGCCCCGTCGACACCATCGAGGGGCTGTGCGACGGCGTGTCCTCGCGTCGTAACCAGCTGCTGGTCGACCTCGGCTCCGAGCTCTCGCTCGGCGCCATCGACGGTGCCGCCGACGCCGATATGGGTGCGCTCTCCGCGACCGTCGAACGGCTCGCCCGCACCTATAAGCCGTTCGGCTCGGTGCTCAGCGATGCCATCAACGATCACCTCCGCAAGGTGTTCGGGCCGTCCGGTAAACGTCCGGCCGCAATCGCCGAACGGGTGACGAAGGTCTGGGAGCTCGGTGACGGCTGGGCCAGCCATATCACCGCCGAGGTTTCGCTGGGCACCCGCGAAGGCGCCAGCGTGCGCGGCGGTGACCTGGGCGGACTCGTTTCCGGGGCGCTCAGCGACGGTGCTTCCGTGGACGCCGCCATCGATGCCGCCGTCCAAGCCGTAGCGGCACGCCGCGGGGTTTCGGTCGCGCTGCCCGCGGCGGGTGGATCGGCCGGCGGCACCGTGGACGCCGCCGCGCTCGGTGAGTTCACCGAACAGATCACCGGTAAGGACGGTGTGCTGGCCTCGGCCGCGCGTCTGGTGCTGGAGCAGCTGGGCTTGAACGAGCAGGTCTCCGCGGTGGAAATCACCGACGACGGCCTGGTCGATCTGGTTTCGGCGGAACTGGGGTCGGACTGGCCGCGACTGGTCGCCCCGGCGTTCGACGCCCGCAAAGCGGTGCTCATCGACGACCGGTGGGCCACGGCCCGCGAGGACCTGGCCCGGTTGTGGCCGGCCGACGATGCGGAAACCGCGCAGCAGCCGGTGGACGGATTCCTCGGTGCCGGTGAAGCCGTTGCCGCGCAGGCCGACTGGTGGCGGCAGCGGGCCGTGCACGAGGCCCGTTCGGTACTGGCCGGGCACTACGAGCGGATTGCCACCGCGGCCCGGGACGAGGCCGGCGCGGGCGAATGGACCGGCGAGATCGCCGTGGTCACCGGCGCCAGCAAGGGCTCCATCGCCGCGGCGGTGGCCGGGCGCCTGCTCGGCGGCGGCGCGACCGTGATCGTCACGACCTCCCGTCTCGACGACCACCGCCTCGGCTTCTACCGCGACCTCTACCGCGCGAACGCCCGCCAGGGCGCCGCACTGTGGGTGGTCCCGGCGAATATGGCCTCCTACACCGATATCGACGCGTTGATCGACTGGGTCGGCACCGAACAGGTCGACAATGCCGGTGGCGCGAAGATCAAGACCAAGGACGCCTTCACCCCGACCCTGCTGCTGCCGTTCGCGGCGCCGCGGGTGGCCGGTGACCTCTCCGATGCCGGCGCGCGCGCCGAAATGGAGATGCGGGTGCTGCTGTGGTCGGTCGAGCGGCTGATCGGTGGACTGTCCAAGCTGGGCGCCGATCACGATGTCGACGCGAAACTGCATGTCGTTCTGCCCGGTTCGCCCAACCGCGGCCTGTTCGGTGGCGACGGTGCCTACGGTGAGGCCAAGGCCGCACTGGATGCCGTGGTCGCCAAATGGCGGGCCGAGAAGACGTGGGCGGCGCGGGTCACCCTGGTGCATGCGCTGATCGGCTGGGTCCGCGGTACCGGGCTGATGGGTCATAACGACCCCATGGTCGAGGCCGTGGAACAGGCCGGTGTGCAGACCTGGTCGACCGGCGAGATCGCCGGCGAACTGCTGAAATGGGCCACCGCGCGGGCGCGTTCGGTGTCCGAATCGGGTCCGCAGCAGGTCGACCTCACCGGCGGGCTGGCCGAGGCGCAGCTCGATCTGCCCGAACTGGCGCGGCAGGCGCAGGAGGCCGCAGATGCCGAGGCGGCCGAGGTGACCGAGGAATCGGACGCCCCGCGAATCCCCGCGCTGCCCGCCCCGCCGACCCTGACCTCGGCGCTGCCGGTCCCCGAATGGGGCACGGTGACCGCCGATCTCAGCGATATGGTCGTGATCGTCGGTGCCGGTGAGCTCGGACCCTACGGTTCCGCGCGCACCCGTTTCGAGATGGAGGTCTCCGACGAACTGTCGGCGGCCGGCGTCCTGGAGCTGGCCTGGACCACCGGCATGGTGGTCTGGGAGAACGAGCCGAAACCGGGCTGGTACGACACCGATTCCGGTGATTACGTACCGGAAGCCGAACTGGCCGAGCGTTATCACGATGCGGTGGTCGAGCGCTGCGGGATCCGGCGGTACGAGGACGACGCCGCCATGGTCGACAACAGCAGCCCGTTGATGACCTCGGTGTTCCTCGACCAGGACCTGTCGTTCACCGTCGGCAGCGAAGCGGAGGCGCGGACCTTCCACGCGGCGGCGCCGGAGCATACGGTGATCACCCCGATCGCCGACTCCGGCGACTGGACGGTGACCCGTAAGGCGGGCACCGAGATCCGGGTGCCGCGGCGGGCGAAACTCTCGCGCACCGTCGGCGGCCAGATCCCGACCGGCTGGGATCCCACGGTGTGGGGTATCTCCGCCGATATGGCGTCCTCCATCGACCGTGTCGCACTGTGGAATATCGCCTGCACCGTCGATGCGTTCGTCGGGTCCGGGTTCGATCCGTCCGAACTGATGAGCTGGGTGCATCCCAGCCTGGTGGCCAACACCCAGGGCACCGGTATGGGCGGTATGTCCTCGATGCGCTCGCTCTACGTCGACAACCTGCTCGGCGAACCGCGGCCGAACGATATCCTGCAGGAAGCGCTGCCGAATGTTGCGCTGGCGCATGTGGTGCAGTCCTACGTGGGCAGCTACGGCGCGATGGTGCATCCGGTGGCTGCGTGCGCCACGGCCGCGGTATCCGTCGAAGAGGGCGTCGACAAGATCAAGCTCGGTAAGGCCGAGGTGGTCGTCGCCGGTGGTTTCGACGATCTCGGTATCGAGGGCATCGTCGGGTTCGGCGATATGTCCGCGACCGCGGATTCGGCGGCCATGAGCGCCAAGGGGATCAGCGACCGCTACTTCTCCCGCGCCAACGACCGCCGCCGCGGCGGGTTCGTGGAATCGCAGGGCGGTGGCACCGTACTGCTGGCCCGCGGTGATGTGGCGCTGGAAATGGGTCTGCCGGTGCTGGGCGTGGTGGCCTACGCGCAGTCCTTCGCCGACGGTGTGCACACCTCCATCCCGGCGCCCGGACTCGGCGCGCTCGGTGCGGGCCGCGGCGGGCGGGAATCCCGTTTCGCCGCGGAACTGCGCAAACTCGGTGTGGGACCGGACGATATCGCGGTGATCTCCAAGCACGACACCTCCACCGCGGCCAACGATCCCAACGAATCCGAACTGCACGAGCGGCTGGCCGCGGCGATCGGCCGCTCCGACGGCGCCCCGCTGTTCGTGGTCTCGCAGAAGAGCCTCACCGGGCACGCCAAGGGCGGTGCCGCCGCATTCCAGCTCATCGGCCTGTGCCAGGTGCTGGAAAACGGTGTGGTGCCGCCCAACCGCAGCCTCGACTGTGTGGACGACAAGATGCGCGAATACTCGCATCTGGTGTGGTTGCGCGAGGCGCTGCGGTTCGGTGACCGGTTCCCGCTCAAGGCCGGCCTGGTGACCTCGCTCGGCTTCGGGCATGTCTCCGGCCTGCTCGCGGTGGTGCATCCGCAGGCGTTCGTCCAGGCGATCGAACCGGCCCGGCGCGACGAGTACCAGCGCCGCGCCCAGGAACGGCAGCTGGCGGGCCGACAGCGCATCGTCGAGGCGATGTGCGGCGGGGCCGCGCTCTACGAGCGGCCGGCCGACCGGCGGTTCGGTGGCGACGGCACCCCGGCGGCGCAGGTCCGCGGCCTGGAAGCCGAGATGCTGCTGTCGGAGACCGCTCGGCTCGGTGACGGGATCTACCAGGTCGACGGCTCCGGCTGCGAGACCGGCCGGTTCGTCGGCGGCGATACCGATGCCGCCGCGGCCGGTACCCCGTAGGCTGCGCCACTGTGACGATCCTCGGAATCGGCTTGGACTTGGTGACCATCTCCGAGTTCACCGAACAACTGGAACGGGCCGGAACCACCATGCTCCGGGAAAGTTTCACCGCCGGTGAGCGGCGTTACTGCCAGAGCAAGGCCACCGACCCGGCCCGCAGTTATGCAGCGCGGTGGGCGGCGAAGGAGGCTGTGCTCAAAGCCTGGGCCTCCTCCCGCTTCGCCCGCCGCCCGCAGATCGGGGACAACCCGTACCCGCTGATCGAGGTGGTGAACGACGCCTGGGGCCGGCCGAGCATCAAATTGCACGGCCTCGCCGCGGAATTCCTGCCGCGGGTGCGGGTGCACCTATCGCTCACCCACGACGGCGACACCGCGGCCGCCATGGTGGTGCTGGAGGATCCGGGTGAACTGGCCGACCTGATCGAAGGACGGTCGCCGGAGAACTGAGCAGGAAACACCGAAAGGCCCGGAGTGCCCGCTCCGGGCCTTTCGGTATGCATGACCGACCCCGAGCACCCGTTGCCGGCAGTCGATACCGGAGGGGACGGCGAGCCGGTGTTCCGGATCGCTCTGGTTGCGTTGGCCGAGGTCGAGGTCAACTTCTTGCTCGGCACCATGGATTTCGAGGACTACGCAGACGGCGTCGACGACGACGGTGTTGTCCGCGGCTTCGATCGGTGAACGCGACCGGCGGGTGGTTCAGCGCTGGCTGGCGGTGCGGGATTCTTTTTCCGCGACCAGAAGATAGGCGACCATCAGTCGTTTGAGTTCGGCGACCGCGTCGGCGTGGCTCTGTTCATCCTGCACCGAGAAATTCATCATCGAATACACCACGTGCACCAGCACCTCGGCCATCATGGTGCGCCGGGCGCGCGGAGTGCGCGGGGTGAGCGGGCGCAGCATCTGCGAGACGACCTCGGCGAATTCCTTTTCGTGGATGGCGCCGGTGGCCCGGGTGGACGGGGTGGACTGCATGGCCAGCCACACCTCGCGGCGGGACGGGTCGGTCATCCACAGGTTCGCCAGATGGTCGACGAACTGATTCATATGCCGCAACCAGTCCAGTGATGGGATCTCGCCGTGGAAATCGGCCAGCTCCTGCGATACCGCGACCAGATCCTGCCGGTTCAATTCGCAGACGATGACGTATTTGTTGGCGAAGAACTGATAGAGGGTGCCGATCGGGACTTCCGCGCGAGCCGCGACCTCTTCACAGGTGAACGATTCGAAACCCACCTCGACCAGAAGTTCCCGCGACGCCTGCAGCAATGCGTCGAACTTCCGCTTACTGCGCTCCTGGGTCGGACGCCGCCGCGGCATGAGTTCCTGCGGATCGTCCTGCAGTTCCAATTCCAGCGCAGGGTCCGGACGCCGTTTCACTGTGGCCTCCGTACGTACGTTCACATGTCCCAGGCTAGCGGTAGGTCGAAGGTGGTGGTAGGAGAGTACGGAATGTGACGGCGAGTCTGTCATGTCTCACCACACGGACATTGCCGATCCGGGGCCCGCAACACGCCCCGCGGGCGCCGGATCGGCGGGGAGTCCGGCTCAGTTCCGGGTCTTGCGGTGGAAGAGAACCAGGGCCGCGCCGTAGCACACCACGGCGATGGTGCCCCACCAGACGACCGCGAGTACCGCGCTGTTGCCGATCGGGGTCCCGACCAGCAGGCCGCGCAGGGTTTCGATCACCGGTGTCACCGGCTGGTGTTCGGCGAAACCGCGCAGCCAGTCCGGCATGGTCTCCGGCGGAACGAACGCGCTGCTGACATAGGGGATGAACATCGCGAAGATGGTGAATCCGTTGGCAGCCTCCGGACTACTGGCGAGCAAGCCGAAGCACGCCGACATCCAGGAGAGCGCCACCACCACCAGCGCCAGCAGTGCCGCGGCGGCGAGCCAGCGCAGCGGATCGGCGGTGGGCCGGAAACCGATGGCCAGCGCGACGATCACCACCACCGCGGTGGCCAGGATATTGCGCAGCAGGCTTTCGGTGATGTGCCCGGTGAGGAACGAGGACCGGCTGATCGCCATCGTGCGGAAGCGGTCGACGATACCTTCGGCGATATCGACCGAAACACTGATCGCCGTGGTCGAGGCGCCGAAACAGGCGCACATCAGCACGATCCCGGGCACCACGTAATCGACGAAGGTGCCGCCGACATCCATGGCCCCGCCGAAGACGTAGACGAACATGAGCAGGATCATGATCGGCAGTGCAAGGGTGCTGATCAGCGCATCGGGACTGCGCACGGTGTGACGCAGATTGCGGGCCGTCATGGTTGCCGCGTCCTGTGCGGCGTAGGTGAGGGTGGTCACGTGAGTGGCTTTCTGTGAGTGGGGGTGCGCGGGTCGCTATGCGGCCGGTACGGCTTCGGTGGGGCGGCTGGTCAGTGCGAAGAAGACGTCGTCGAGATCCGGGGTGTGCACGCTGAGCCGTTCGACGGTGATATCGAGGGCGCCGAACTCGTCCAGCAGATGTTTGAGATGGGCGACCTGCCCGTCGGACGGAACCTGCAGGGTGAGTTCGTCCGGATCGGTTTCCGGGAACCCGGTCACGCGCGCCGCGGCGGCAAGGTTCGCACGATCGGCGAAGCGGAACAGGATATGGCCGCCGGGGGTGAGTTGTTTGAGTTCGGCCGGGGTCCCGTCCGCGACGATGCGGCCGTCGTACAGGACCGCGATCCGGTCGGCCAGTTGGTCGGCTTCCTCCAGGTACTGGGTGGTGAGGAAAACCGTCACGCCGTCGTCGACCAGTTCTCTGATGACCTGCCAGAGTTCGCGGCGGCTACGCGGGTCCAGCCCCGTGGTGGGTTCGTCGAGAAAGACCACCTCCGGCCGGCCCATCAGGCTCATGGCGAGGTCGAGGCGGCGGCGCATACCGCCGGAGTAGGTGCTTGCGGGCCGGCCGGCAGCAGCGGCGAGATCGAAGCGTTCCACGAGTTCGGTGGCGCGCCGGCGGACTTCCGACCGGCCCAGATGCAGTAGCCGGCCGACCATGTGCAGGTTCTCGGCACCGGTGAGGACTTTGTCCAGTGCGGCGTATTGGCCGGTTACCCCGATGGCGGCCCGGACTCGATCCGGTTCGTGCGCTACGTCGTATCCGGCGACCCGGGCGGTCCCGCTGTCCGGGCCGGTCAGGGTCGCCAGGATGCGCACCATCGTGGTTTTCCCGGCTCCGTTGGGACCGAGGAGGGAGAACACCGATCCGGGCGCGATATCGAGGTCGATACCGGCGAGGACCCGGTGGTCGCCGAAGGATTTATCGAGTCCGCGGAGGGAAATGGCAGGTGGGGCGGTCATGTTGGGCTCCGTTCGAATAACTGTATGCCGGATAAACTGTATATGGCATATATTCTGATTAGAGCGTACACAGTTTGAAGCGGGGCGCAAGGACTGCGGGGAACGCGGTGGTATAGGAAGGGGAGACGCCAGGGCAGGCCGCTGTCCGGACCGGCAGCCACCGAGGACCTGGTCTCGGAAACCGACGGAAGGAACCCAGATCGATGCCGAGCACAGCGGACAACGGACCGGCCACGGCCGCCCCCGCAGGGACAGCGGCCGCGGCGGGCACCGAACGCCCGCTACCGAAATCGATCGAACTCATGTGGGGTCTCGCGCCGGCGGGAACCCGCGGACCCCGGCGCGGACTGAGCCTGGAACAGATCGTGGACGCCGCGATCGAACTCGCCGACGAGGAGGGGTTCGCCGCGCTGTCGATGAACAAGGTCGCCGAACGCCTCGGTTTCACCGCGATGTCGCTGTATCGCTATGTCGACAGCAAGTCCACCCTGGTGGAGATCGCGCTGGACCGGGTGCTGGGAATGCCGCCGGAAACCCCGTCCGGCGCCCCGTGGCGGGCGGTACTACACGAGTGGGCGTGGGCGGAGTACCGCGTGATCGCCAAGCACGCGGGCTGGCTCAGTGTGCGAATGACCGCACCTCCGCTGGGGCCCAACAACATGGCTTGGCTGGAAGCGGGCCTGTCTGCACTCGGGCAGACCCGCGTGCCGGAACCCATCAAAATGCAGCTGGTGGTGAACCTGACACTGTTCGTGATCGGACGGGTCCGCCTTATTGCCGAAATCGACCCCGCCAACCCGGAATCCGACGGCGATTGGGACATCCTCGAACGCGTGATCGACCCTGAACGTTTCCCCGCCGTCACGGCGGCGATGCGAGCCCAGGCATTCGAGCAGGAGGATGGAAGCTGGGAGGACTTGTTCTTCGAACAGAGTCTGGGGTTGCTGCTCGACGGCTACGAGCGCCTGATCGAGTCCTACGACTGATCGCCCGGTCCCGGCCCGGGCGACCACCGATACTGCCGGGCCCCGTGATTACACGGAGAGGTCGCGGCGCAGTTTGGCGACGTGACCCGTGGCACGCACGTTGTACTGGGCCACTTCGATTCTGCCTTCGGCATCGACGAGGAAGGTCGACCGGATGACGCCGGTCACCTTCTTGCCGTACATGGTTTTCTCACCGAACGCGCCCCATTCGGTGAGGACCTTGCGTTCGGGATCGGACAGCAGCGGGAAGTTGAGCTGCTCGGCATCCCGGAACTTGGCGAGTTTGGCCGGTTTATCTGGTGAGACCCCGATCACCGCCAGGCCTGCTTCGTTCAGTTCACCCAGGTTGTCCCGGAAATCGCATGCCTGCTTGGTGCAGCCGGGGGTGCTCGCCGCGGGGTAGAAGTACACCACGACCTTGCGGCCGCGGTAGTCGGCCAGCGAAACCTCGTTGCCGTCGGCGTCGGCGAGGGTGAAATCGGGTGCCGGATCGCCCGGGGAGAGTCGATGGTTGTCGGTCACACTCGCACCGTAACCGAACCCTACGACTCACGGAGCCGGACTCGGCGGGCTCCCGCGGTCATGGCGCACGGAAACGTCGGCAGTCGGGCGGACGGTGCAGTGGCGGACGGCGACCTGCCGCGCCGGGGTCGAGCGAACAGCGGCCGCGGTGACCCCGGATACACTCGTGCCCGAACCCTGGCGCGCCGCGGTGACAACCGCGACCCAGGGGTGATCATCGGCCGCCGGTGGACGCGGCAGACCAGGTACAGGAGGCGTGAAGGTGGCAAAGGATACCGAGCGGATCGAGCAGGAGATCGAGGCCGCGCGGGAGCGGCTGGCCGGCACCCTGGACGAGATCGCGGTGCGGGCCGATCCGCAGCGGATCGCCGAGGGCACCAAACAGCTGGCGCTGGCCAAAATGAACGAGCCCAAGGTGAAGTACAGCCTGATCGGTGCGGGCGTGCTGCTCGCAGGTGCGGTGCTGTTCAAGATCCTGCGCTGAACACCGCAGACGACAACGCCCGGTGACGGACAACTCCGTCACCGGGCGTTTGTGCGCAGTGAGAACGAATCAGACGGTGGGGCAAGCGAACCCGTCGCCGTCCGGATCCAGGTGCGGGCCGAACCCGGGCTCACCGCGGAAGATCGGCGCCCGACCCGCGGCGCGCGCTTCGTCACAGTTCTTGAAGGCGCCACCGGCGGAACCGGTCTGCGCCAGCTGCGCCGAACCGGTGGCGCCGAGAACCGCGTCGGCGGCCGAGGAACCGGTACCGGCCAGGGACGGCAGCGGAATCTGGATCTGAGCGCTGGCGGCGGGAGCGGCCAGAAGAGTCAGCCCCGCGGCGGCGGCGCTGACATAGAGCTGGCGTACGTTCATGAATTCCTCTATGTCTGCTGGGGGGTGAATCATGCGTCCGAACGGAGAACGCGCGGCTACCACTGTTGTGAGGCCCGCCTCGATTGTCAACTCGTATGGCCTGGATAAGACAAGGAGAAATCGCGGCCGCGGCTGGGTACTCCCCGGTTGCCGCGACGAGGTGCGCCGCGGTCGCGAAGCCCGTCCGAACAGCGGCGGAATTCGCCGGAGACCACACATTGTGATAGGGATGCATGCTATGTCCGAGGCTCGTTCTTCGCTGCTGTCAATCGATCCCCACAGGGCCCGGCGGAGAAGCCGATAGGTCGGAGAGAGCAAGTTGTTGCGAATCAAAGACCGTGACGCAGCGGAGCCAACTCCGGCAGCGCAGCCCGGCACCCCCGCACGTCCGGCCGATTACCGGCTCGACCTCGACGGTCTCCGCGGTATCGCGATCGCCCTGGTAGTCGCCTTCCACGTCTGGTACGGCAAGGTTTCCGGCGGCGTCGATATCTTCCTGGTGCTGTCCGGGTTCTTCTTCACCGGAATGTTGCTGCGGCGGGTGGAACGCACCGGACAGGTGGATGCGCGGCAGGTCGCGACGCGTACGGCACGGCGGCTGCTGCCCGCCCTCATGGTCGTGCTCGCCGTGGTGGCCGTCGTCACCGTTGCCACCAAGCCGTACTCGATCTGGGGCGATATGTCGGGCCAGACGATGGCCTCGGCCCTCTACTACCAGAACTGGTACCTCGCGCAGGCCGCGGAGAGTTATCTGGCCGCCGATCCCTCGGTGAGCCCGCTGCAGCATCTGTGGTCGATGGCGGTCCAGGGGCAGTTCTATGTGGCCATCGTCGTGCTGCTGGGGCTGGTCGCGTGGGTGTGCCGCCGCTTCGGGTCGCCGGGCGCCGTGCGGCCCGCGATCGTGGCGCTGTCGGTGCTGCTGGGTGCCGCCTCGTTCGTCTACGCCACTGTTTGGATGACGGTCTCGCAGGAGTGGACCTATTACGACAGCGCCGCCCGCGCCTGGGAATTGCTGACCGGTGCCCTGCTGGCCGCCGCGTTACCGTGGCTGCGGCTCGGTGCCGGCCGGATCGGACGGTGGCTGGCGGCCCTGCTCGCGGTCGGCGGCCTCGTCGCCGTACTGGTATGCGGCCTGCTGTTCGACGGCGCCCGCCAGTTCCCGGGACCGGCCGCATTGTTCCCGGTCGGCGCCGCGGTCGCGTTGATCATTGCCGGGATCCGCACGGAGAGCGGGCGGCAACCGATCGTCAGCCGGTTGCTCGCGACCCGGCCGATGGTCGAACTCGGCGCCATCGCGTATTCGCTGTATCTGTGGCACTGGCCACTGCTCATCTACTACCTGGTGCAGACCGGGAAACCGCATGCGGGGCTGGACGGCGGGCTGCTGGTCATCGGTGTCTCGCTGATTCTCGCCGTGCTCACCAACAAGTTCATCGAGGAACCGCTACGGGTGCGCTCCGGCGCAACTGTGACGGCCCCGGTCTGGCGGCGTCGCGTTCCGGGTGTCGCGGTGAGCCTGGTCGGGGTACTGGTCCTGGGCGCCTGCGTTACCTGGCAGGTGGTGGTCGCGCGGACGCCTTCCCAGCCGGTCGAGGCGCTGCCGGTGAACGAATATCCGGGTGCCGAGGCATTGTTCGCCGGTGCCGAGGTGCCGGTGGCGAAGCTGCGGCCCTCGATTCTGGAGGCCTCCAACGACCTTCCGGCCCCCACTCGCGACGGCTGTATCTCCGACTGGTTCAACAAAGAAGTGACGACCTGCACCTACGGGGATCCCAACGGTTCACGCACCATCGCCATGGTCGGTAATTCCCATGCCGAGCACTGGATGCCCGCCATGGACGCACTGGCCAAGGTCCACGACATCAAAGTCGTCGTGTACCTGAAGATGGGCTGTTCACTCAATATCCGCGACGACGCCCAGTATCGGGGCCTGGATATCTCCGATTGCCGCGACTGGTCCCGTGCGGTGGTCGACATTCTGGCCGCCGATCCGCCGGACTGGGTGTTCACCACCGCGACGGCCCCGATCTGGCCCAGCGGTGGTGACGCGGTACCCGCCGAATACCTCGATGTGTGGGCGGCGCTGGCCGAACGCAATCTGAACGTGCTGGCCATCCGTGACACGCCCTGGCTGCGCAGCCCGACCGGTGTGCGCTACAGCGCCGTGGACTGCCTGGCCGCGGGTGGGGACAGCGCGACCTGCGGTATGCCGCGTACGGCGGCGCTGGCGCCGGTGAATCCCGCACTGATCCACGCGGCGGCTTTTCCGAATATGCGCCTGCTGGATCTCACCGATTCGGTATGCGGCCCGGAGATCTGCCGGGTGGTCGAAGGCAATGTGCTGGTGTACCACGACGAGCACCACCTCAGCGCCAGCTATGCGCGCACCCTCGCCCCGGAACTGGAACGGCAGATAGGTATCGCCACCGGCTGGTGGTGAGCAACAGGCAAGCCCCCGATAAGCCCCTCACCACGGGGTGATCGGGGGCTTGACCCACAGCAGCTTCTCGTCACGGTGCGGGCGTCGCGCCGCCGGGTGATCGGGATTACGTTCGGCCCAGGCGGCTTTCTCGTCCAGGAGCCCGGCCACCGACCGCCAGGTTTCCGCGGTGCTGGGCGGATTGACCCCCGCCGCGCGCGCCAGCTTGCGCCGCACCGCGTCGGGCAGATCGAGTAGTTCGGAACCGGTAATCTCCCGGTCCCACAGATATCCGGCCAGCTGCCGCGCTTTGGCGGCCCGGCCGGCCTCCGCGGCCGGGGAATGCGCGTAATCGGCCATACACAAGTGTAAGTGGGCCCCGAACAGCACGGCGCGGTGCCGTGTTTTCACACGACACCGCGCACCCACGCCATTGTGGGGTTCCCCCTGGCCACACTCGCGGACAGTGGTACGCGCCGTTGCGTCCACGATGAGCCCACACAGATGACCAAGCTGTAGTTGTCCCTGCCCGCGACCGCCCCGTCGTCACCAACCAACGGGGTCCCGCGTTCAACGGGCCCCTCCCCGAGCCCAGCGCAACCAACGGCGGCGCCGAGTTCAGCGAGGCCCTGAGAGGTTTCGGCCCGTCCCTGCTGTCAGTGCTCGATGCGATGCGGCGCAGCCGCGAGTGTCGAGTGCTGACAGCAGGGACCAAGGGGGCCGAAACCCGCGCCGCCGGAGGTGGCGCCATTGAACACAGCGGGCCGAAACCCGCGCCGACGGAGTCGGCGCCAAATTAATAAGCGCTGTTGACGTTGTCCATCGAGCCGTACTTGTGGGCGGCGTAGTTGCAGGCCGCCACGATGTTCGAGACCGGGTTCCAGACGTCGAACGGGGTGCCGGGTACGTGGTACGCGGCGAAGGTGGGGTCGATCACCTGGAGCAGGCCCTTGGAGGGGATGCCCGCGATGGCGTTCGAGTCCCAGAGGTTGATGGCGCCCGGGTTACCCGAGGATTCGCGCAGGATGTTGCGCTGGATGCCTTCGTAGCTGCCCGGGATGCCGTTCGCGTTCATGATGTCCAGGGCCTGGCGGATCCAGCCGTCGAGGTTGTTGGGGTAGACCGGGGCGGGTGCCGGTGCCGGTGCGGGGGCGGGTGCCGGGGCCGGCGCGGGCGCCGGGGCGGGTGCGGGGGCCGGGGCCGGTGCGGCGGCGGCAACAGGCTCCACCTGCGGTGCGGGGGCCGCTGCGGCGGCTTCGGTCACTGCCGGTTTCTGCTCGGCGACCATCGCGACCTTGGTGGGCGCGCTGTTGTCGGCCATGGAGACCGCGGAGGAGGCGGTGACGGCGACGACGCCGGCGGTGGCGAGTACAAAGCCCATCGCTTCGCGTTTGGTGCGACGGCGCAGGCTGGAGAAACGGTGGTTGTACATGAGCGGATTCGGTCCTTGATCGGTCGGGATCCGGCCCGGTTCGGGCAGCACGGATCTTCGGCGGCGACCGGTGGGTCGCGACCGGAAAACATGACTGTGCTGTTGTCGGGTTTTGTTGTGTGACACCGAACACAGGCCGGTTCGGGTCCGGAAGGCGCATCCGCGGTGCCGGGTGGTTTCCCGGGCCGCCGCGCCGGCGGATCTCCACCTCCCGGTGGAGTAGAGTGGTTCGGGTTCGGCCGTCGCCATACCGTGTTCGGTATTCATCTACGGCGCTGTGCCGGGCTGGTCCGGCCGGTTGTTTCCAACCCGGCGTTCACAATCTCGCGGAGCAGTCGAACCTCAGGTCGTTTCCGACCGGATCTCAGAATGGTCACGGCAGGTGAACAGCAGGTGAACGGAGCCTGAGAAAAAATTGAGCCCGATCTTGAACGGTGAAATGAACGCGTTCCGGTATCGCCCCGACCTGGGGGAATATCTTTAAACCTCCTGTGGTGCACGACACAAAACTTTTGCCGGTACACCCTCGATTCAGCTTCTCGTGACGGTCTCGTGATGGAAGAACCGCAGGATCCGCTCGGGTGCCGAACCGGTATCCGGGCAGGTGAAGCGGCCGTTCGTCGCTCAGGTGGCTGCCGGGGGTGGTATCGCCGCATACGCAATGGTGTGATGAGGTCCGGCAGGCCCCGCGCCCGCGCCGGGGCCCGGACGGATATCGGAAAGAGAGCCCGCGATGGACTCGACGACGAGTTACCCGCAGTTGTTCAGCCCGCTCCAGCTGGGCGGCGCCACACTGCGGAACAGGGTGGTCATGGGATCGATGCATACCGGCCTGGAGGACCGGGCATGGGATGTGAACCGCCTGGCCGCCTACTTCGCCGAACGCGCCCGCGGCGGGGTCGGACTGATCATCACCGGCGGCTACGCCCCGAATCGCACCGGATGGCTGCTGCCGTTCGGCGCGAAGCTGACCAGCCGCACCGAGGCCTATCGGCACCGCGCCATCACCCGCGCCGTCCACGACGCCGGCGCGAAGATCGCACTGCAGATCCTGCACGCGGGCCGCTACGCCTATGTGCCGGGCAGTGTCTCCGCCTCCTCGATCAAGGCCCCGATCAACCCGTTCCGCCCGCGCGCCCTCTCGGATCGCGGGGTCCGGCGCACCATCGACGATTATGTGCGCTGCGCCGAACTGGCTCGCTTCGCCGGCTACGACGGCGTCGAAATCATGGGCGGTGAGGGCTATTTCATCAACCAGTTCCTCGCACCGCGGACCAACCACCGCACCGACCGCTGGGGCGGGTCGGCGGAGAATCGTCGCCGGCTGGCCGTGGAGATCGTGCGCCGGACCCGTGCCGCCCTCGGCCCGGATTTCCTGATCATCTTCCGGTTGTCGATGGCCGAACTTGTCGAGAACGGCCAGAGTTTCACCGAAATAGTCGAGCTGGCAAGGGAACTCGAGGCCGCCGGGGTCAGTGTGTTCAACACCGATATCGGCTGGCACGAGGCGCGTGTGCCGACCATCGTCACCTCGGTGCCGCGGGCGGCGTTCGTCGAATTCACCGCCAAGATCACCGCGGCGGTGGATATCCCGGTGTGTGCGTCGAACCGGATCAATATGCCGGAAATCGCCGAGGAGATCCTCACCCGCGGCGATGCCCAGCTGATCTCCATGGCCCGGCCGTTGCTGGCCGATCCGGAATGGGCGAACAAGGCGGCCGCCGGCCGGGGCGACGAGATCAATACCTGTATCGCCTGTAACCAGGCCTGCCTCGATCACGCTTTCCAGCGCAAGACGGTGTCCTGTCTGCTCAACCCGCGGGCTGGTCACGAAACCGAACTGGTGCTGGCGCCCACCCGGCGCGCGAAACATATCGCGGTGGTGGGTGCCGGGCCGGCGGGTCTGTCCGCCGCGGTCAACCTGGCCGAGCGTGGGCACCGGGTCGAGTTGTTCGAAGCACTGGACCGGATCGGGGGACAGTTCGATATCGCCCGGCGTATCCCCGGCAAAGAGGAATTCGACGAATCCATTCGCTATTTCACCCGGAGACTGGAGGTGACCGGGGTGCAGGTGCACCTGAACACGCAGGTCACCGCCGCCGCACTGCGCACCGGCGGGTACGACGAGGTGATCCTGGCCACGGGGGTACGGCCCCGGGTTCCCGATATCCCGGGAATCGACCATCCGATGGTCCTGTCCTACGCGGAACTGGTTCGTGAACAGAAACCCGTCGGGGCGCGGGTCGCCGTGATCGGCGCGGGCGGAATCGGATTCGATGTGAGCGAATACCTCACCGTGGAAGGCCATCCCACGCTGAAACCGGACGAATGGAAACAGGAGTGGGGGGTCGACGCCGACGACGAGCAGTTGCGCGGTCAATTACGTGCCGCGCGGCCGGGTCCGGCGGCACGCGAGGTCGTTCTGCTGCAGCGTAAGGACACACCGTTCGGCAAAGGGCTCGGTAAGACCACGGGCTGGGTGCACCGGGCGGCGCTGAAAGCCAAGGGAGTGCAGCAGATCGGCGGGGTCAACTACGAGCGGATCGACGACGACGGCGTGCATATCAGCTTCGGGCCGCAGCGAGTGCGGCCCCAGGTGATCCGCGTCGACAATGTGATCGTCTGCGCGGGTCAGGAATCGGTACGCGACCTCGAATCCGAACTCGCCGCCGCCGGGATCACCGTGCACGTGATCGGCGGGGCGCAGCTGGCCGCTGAGCTGGATGCCAAACGCGCCATCGACCAGGGCACGCGGCTGGCCGCCGTACTGTAGGTGTGTCCCGCGGGTCGCCGCCGAACCGGATCGCGAAATTGCCTTTTCCCGAAACGGGCTGCGCGGTAAGGTCTCGTCCTTGTGTCCGGACGAGGTGGGGTGAGAGTGCTCGCGGCCGTGGCCGATCTCCCGGGATATGCGACCGTCTACTGGCGTCTGCTCGTGGCCGGGTTCCGGCGGCAGTGGCACTACAAACTGGCGATGTTCGCCGGACTGTTCACCAATTCGGTCTTCGGATTCGTGCGCGCCTCGGTGATGGTCGCGGCCGTCGGCGCCACGGGTGGGTTCGCCGGATACGACGCCGGTAGCATCGGCGCCTACGTCTGGATCTCGCAGGGGCTGCTCGGCGCCCTGCAGTTCTTGTCCGCGGAACACGAACTCGGCGAGCGGATCCGCTCCGGGGATATCGTCGTCGATTTCCTGCGGCCCGTCGATGTCCAGCTGAGTAATCTCGCCACCGATCTCGGACGCGGTATCTGCGCCCTGATACCGCGCCTGGTGCCGAGCCTGCTCATCGGTTCGCTCACCTTCGGGCTGGTGTTGCCCGGTACGCCGGCGTCCTACTTACTCGGTGCGCTCAGCCTCCTGCTGGGTATCGCGATTTCCTGCCTTGCCCTGTTCGCCCTGACCACGGCGGGTTTCTGGGTGGTGGAAACCCGCGGTATCCGAACCCTCTACCAAACCTGCGGGCCCTTTCTCGCGGGCCTGTTCGTTCCGGTGCACGTCTTCCCGGACTGGTTGCAGACATTCGCGAACGCGACGCCGTTCCCTTCCATGCTGCAGGTGCCGGTGGATGTGCTGTCCGGACGAGTTATCGGCTGGGCCGCGGTGCAGGTGGTCGGAACGCAGATCTTCTGGCTGTTGGCAGTGGGTGCGCTGGGACGCGTACTACTGGCGGCGGGGCGGCAGAAGCTGGAGGTCCAAGGTGGTTGAGACCGCATTGCCGGCCACGCCACGGCCCGGTCCTACCGGTTCTCGCTGGGCGCCGTACGCCGCTGTACTGAATTCGCGGATCCGGGCGCAGCGTTCGTACCGGCTGTCCTTCGCCGGCGAAATCCTGGCGGCGACGCTACTGGGTCTCGTGGAATTCGCCGAGGTATGGCTGATCTTCCGGCAGGCAAAGGTGCTCGGTGGCCTGGATATGGATGCCGCGCTCCTGCTGTTCGGCCTGAGTAATCTCGCGTTCGCCGCGGCCCAGCTCGTCTGCGGTCACCTGGACAAGCTGCCCGCGCTGATCCGGCTCGGGATGCTCGATATCTATCATCTGCGCCCGCAACCGGTCTTGTTACAGCTGATCACCAGCGATTTCTCGCTGCGCCGGCTGGCGCGGGGCGGTGTCGCCCTGGTCGTCCTGGCAGCCGGGTTGGTGCGCAACGATATCGAATGGTCCATGGGTACGGTGGTGCTGCTCGTGCTGACCGTCGTCAGTGGCGCACTGCTGTTCGCGGGCCTGTTCGTGGTGGCCGCGGGCTGCCAGTTCTTCCTCATCGACGGCGCGGAGCTGACCAACAGCTTCACCTACGGCGGATCCTTCGCGGCGACCCAGCCCGCCTCGGTGTTCCCCACTCCACTGCGCATCCTGTTCTGCGTCGCGATACCGGTCGCGTTCACCGCCTACTTCCCGACGCTGGCCGTGCTGGGGCTACCGGGACCGGCCGGACTACCGGCCTGGCTCGCCTGGTGCGTACCGCTGGCGGCGGGCTGGGCATGGCTGCTGGCGGCGGTGATGTGGCGACTGGGCACCCGGCACTATCAGAGCGGCGGTGGATGAGATGGGAGATCGGTGATGGCCGGGGCGGATTCGATCATCGACGTCGAGGATCTGACGCGGGAGTTCGTCCGGTACCGGCGCGACGGTACATGGCGGCGGCCCAGGCGCGAGGTCGTCACGGCGGTGGACGCTATGAGCTTCCGGGTCGAACGGGGCGCGGCGGTCGGGTATATCGGCGCCAACGGGGCCGGAAAATCGACCACCATCAAGATGCTCGCAGGCATCCTCGTGCCCACTGCCGGCACGGTGCGCACCTGCGGGCTGGAACCGATCCGGCGGCGCCGGGAACTGGCCGGCCGGATCGGTGTGGTGTTCGGGCAGCGCTCGCAGCTGTGGTGGGACCTGCCGTTGCGCGAATCGTTCACGATCCTGGCCGCCATCCACCGCTTGGATCCCATGGCCGGCCGGGCGCGTACCGCCGAATTGGTCGACCAACTGGAAATGGGGGAAACCCTCGATACCCCTGTCCGGCAGTTGTCGCTGGGGCAGCGGATGCGCGCCGAGGTCGCGGCGGCGCTGCTGCACTCTCCGGAGCTGATCGTTCTCGACGAGCCGACCATCGGCCTGGATGTCCTGTCCAAGCAGCGGCTACGCGAATTCCTGCGGGCCGAACGGCTGGAACGTGGCACCACACTGCTGCTCACCACGCACGATATGGGGGATATCGAACGACTCTGCGATCGCGTACTGGTGGTCGACCACGGCCGGCTCGCCTACAACGGATCGCTACCCGGCCTGGGCGCGATGGTGGGTGCGCAGCGGGTCCTGACCGTTGACCTCACGATGCCCGCGCCGCCGCTCGGCGACCTGCCCGGGGTGCAGTTACTCGGCTGCGAAGCCGGCGGAATGCGGCAGCGGCTCGCCTTCGACGCCGACACCACCACCGCCGCCCAGCTACTGGCCGAGGTGTCGGCCCGCGCCGAGGTCCGCGATCTGTCCATCGAAGAACCCGATATCGAGGACATCGTGCGGCGGCTGTACGAAACCGCTCGCTGAAATGCCCGAGGCGCCGGTCCCGGGGGACCGGCGCCTCGACTGCGGTACGTGTCTGTGAGACGGCTCTGCGGGTCGGACTTCGCTACCGACTAGCGTGCCCGAGCTCTCACATCTCGGCGTTGCCGGCCTTCCATTCCGGCCACGGGATGTTCCAGTCACCCAGGCCGTCGACTCCGGACAGGGTGCCGCCCACCGTGTTCTTCACGATCGCGAGATCACCGCGTTTGGCATTGTTGAACACCCATTGAGCATCGGCCGGACTCAGGTTCAGACAGCCGTGGCTGGTGTTCGTATTACCCTGAGCGCCCAGCGACCACGGCGCCGAATGGAAGAAGATCCCGCTGTAGGACATCCGGGTGGCCCACTCCACATCGGTGCGGTAGCCGTCGGGCGAGTTCACCGCGACCCCGTAGGTGGAGGAGTCCATCACCATCTGCGCGTGCTTATCCGCGATGATGTAGATGCCGTTGTCGGTCGGGGTGTCGTCCTTGCCCATCGATGTCGGCATGGTGCGGATGACCTGGCCGTTGCGCTCCACCGTCACCATCTTGGTGTTGTCGTCGGCGGTGAAGATCACCGCATCACCCACCACGAAATGAGAGTGGATATCGTTCTGGCCGTACAGGCCGTTGCCGAGATCCTTGCCGTAGACGTTCACATCGATGTTCACCCGGGTGCCGGGTGCCCAGAAATGTTCGGGCCGCCACCGGACCTCGCGGTTGTTCACCCAGTAGAAGGCGCCCTCCACCGGCGGTTCGGTCTTGATGGTGATGGCATCCTGCGCGGCCTTGCGGTCGGGGATGTTCTCGTCGAACTGGATCGCCACGGGCTGCCCGATACCGACGACCTCGCCCTCACCCGGGGTCAGGTACGGCTTGGTGACATTGCCCGGGGCCGTGGTGGTGAAGCTCATACCCGCGGTGGCTTCGCCACCGAGGCCGATGGACCTGGCCTGCAGACGGTAGGTCTTGCTGTAGCCCAAAGCCTCGGTGGTCGCCCAGCTGCGGCCGTCCTCCGAAAGCTTTCCGGCCACCGGCTGGTTCTCCGGGTTGAGCAGAGTCACCTCGGTGAACAGACCGTCGGTGATCTCGAACTTCATCGGGTCCGCCGGGGAAACGCCGATATCGCCGTCCTTGACGGGTGCGACCAGCTTGGGCTTGATGAGTTCGGTGATGGGGTTACGGTCGATGGCTACCGTGCCCTCCGACGCCTCCGACGAGGAACACCCGGTCAACACCATCGCCAGCAAGGCGACGAGGACCATCGGTCCGAAAACCCAACCGATCGGCCTGCGCCGACCACCTATACGCATATCAACCCCGTTTCAAGTCCCGGCACACCCGCTACGCGCCGATGGCTTCGGATCCGACCGATTACCTGCTCACCTCGACCCACCGCAGCGGCGGGATCGGTCGAGACCACGCCCAACATTCTGCCAGCCGTGCCGAAGTGATCCCAACCGTCGAGTATCGCTTCCGGCTCCGGTGGCCCACCTACACATAGGGTTCGGCCTGCCGTTTGTTACGGCGTCGTCCGGCTCACGCCGGGCCGACTCGGTATCGATTTCACTTCTGCGGCCCGGGCCTGTTAATGTCTGTCCCGCACCGCACGACGGGGCACGCGCCATTAGCTCAATTGGCAGAGCAGCTGACTCTTAATCAGCGGGTTCGGGGTTCGAGTCCCTGATGGCGCACCATCACCGCAGTTTCCGGACCTCGAGTTCGACCTTCCCCAGTATTCGGGCAAAGTCCCAGCTCCCGCCGTATGTGCCGACTGCCGGCCGAATTCCGTCGATCTTCTTGCGAGCGGCCCTGCGCCCTCTCACCGGTGTCCCGGACGTACGTCTCGCGATCAGCCAAATCCACCACCGCCTCACCGCTGTTCGTCGTCGACAAACGTGCGTACCGATACAACGCCGGTGTGGAATCCGCCACAAGGACACCGCGCCGGGCGTAACTGATTTGCATCACCTTCGATCCCGGAAGGTGGCCGGACGTTCGCCACTCGGAGCCCGGGTCCGGTTCGCCGGTATCCATTACTGTGCTCAGCATGAGTGAGCCCGGCCCGGTGACGGTAGCGGAGCGTGACCACGCCGGTTCCCGGCTCGTATGCCCGGCAGGGGCGGTATGAGCACCGTGGAGGCCCCGGTAGGGCGGGCAAGGGTCGTCGCATGGGGGCTGTGGGACTGGGGATCGGCCGCCTTCAATGCCGTGATCGCCACGTTCGTTTTCGCCGTCTATCTCACCGACAGCGTGGGCGATGATCTGCCTGGCGATATCTCGGCCAGCGCATGGCTGGGCTGGGCCCTCGGGTTCGCCGGCCTGTTGGTCGCACTGACCGCACCGGTCATCGGGCAGCGTTTCGACGCGACCGCGAATCGCAAACGTTCACTGGCGATCATGACCGCGGTCGTGGTCGGCCTGATGGCCGCCATGTCCTTGGTTCGTGACGAATATCACTACCTGTGGCTGGGTCTGGTGCTGCTGGCGCTGGGCCATGTTTTCTTCGAGCTTTCGACCGTGCCCTACAACGCTATGCTGCGCCAGGTGTCCACGCCGGACACCGTCGGCCGGGTTTCCGGTTTCGGCTGGGCAATGGGGTACTTCGGTGGCATCGTCCTACTGCTGATCTGCTACTTCGGGTTCATCTCCGGCGACGGCGGCGAACGCGGCCTGCTGGGTATCGGCACCGATGATGGGCTGAACATCCGGCTGGTGGTGGTCGTGGCGGCGGTCTGGTTCGCGGTATTCGCGCTGCCGGTGTTCTTCGCGGTCCCGGAGGTGCCCCGCATCGGCGCCGACCCGGGGGCCGCCACGGCGGGATTCCTCGGCTCGTACCGGGTGCTGTGGCGCGACCTGCGCGAACTCTGGGCTCTGGACCGCCGGGTGATCTGGTTCCTGCTCGCCAGCGCGGTTTTCCGGGACGGGCTGGCCGGTGTGTTCGCCTTCGGGGCGGTGCTGGCCGTGCAGGTGTACGGGATCAGCGATTCCGATGTGCTGCTGTTCGGTATCGGCGCGAACGTCGTCGCCGCCCTGGGGGCGATCGTGGCCGGCCGGTTCGACGATTCGGTCGGGCCGAAACGGGTGATCGTGGTCTCCCTGGCCGGCACGGTGGTGTGCGGTATCGCGCTGCTGCTGGTCTCCGGTGCCGCCATGTTCTGGATCTTCGGCCTGGCGCTGACCTTGTTCGTCGGCCCCGCGCAGGCTTCCGCGCGTTCGTTCCTGACCCGGCTGACACCGCCGGGGCGGGAAGGTCAGCTGTTCGGGCTCTACACCACCACGGGCCGGGCGGCCTCGTTCCTGTCGCCGACCCTGTTCGGCCTGTTCGTCTGGGCTTTCGACGCGGACCGGGCGGGTATCGCCGGGTTGCTGGTGGTGCTCGGTGCCGGGCTGGTCGCGGTGCTGCTGGTTGCGGCACCCGAGCGGGAGCGCACTGCGCCCGCAGCGACCGGGTAGGGCCTCGCGGTCAGGGTTTCCAGACGCCCATACCGAGGGCGATGAGCCGGACCTGCGCGATCGTCCGCTCGATGATCGGCTGTTGTTCGCGCGGCGCGGCGGATACGTAGTCGGCGATACCGTCGGTCACGGTCGCGACCAGCAGGTCGGCCGCGACCTCCAGATCGTCCGGGGACCAGGAATCCAAGGCCGGCACCCGGGACAGATCGGCCACGAGTTCGCGCACGATCAGTTGTAGTTCGAGTGCGATCGCCGTACGCAGGGGTGCGCTGCCGCCGCGCTGCTCCCGGATCAGGAAACCGAACAGTGCCCGTTTGGCGGCGACCTCGCCGAAGACGAAGCGCACGGTTTCCGACAGCCGCGCATCCGGTGTCCGGCGCAGCTGCCGCAGCGCCAGCCGCAGGGCCTGCACGCCTTCGTCGACGAGGGTGGCGCCGAGGTCTTCGAGCGAGGCGAAATGCCGGTAGAACGCGGTCGGCACGATACCGGCCGAGCGGGCGATCTCGCGCAGGCTCAACGCGCCGAAACCGCGCTCGGCGGCGAGCGCGAGAGTGCCGTCGAGCAGGGCCTGCCGGGTGCGCTCCTTGCGCTCGACACGGCTCGCTCCCTGATCGGTCATTTCAGTGAGCATACAGCCGTTCACCATTCGATCTTCTCCATCTTGTCGTCCGCGTCACACCGATTCCTGGTTGACAGTTCGGTCGGGGTATCCGGCACACTAGTTGAGTGTACATTCGTGCACCGAAACCGATCGAAGTTTCGTGACGCGACCGACAGACAGGGACGGAGAACTCCGATGGCCCTCCTCGACCTGGTACAGACCCTGACCACCCCGCACCCGGTGGACCGGTACCTGGAACTGGTGCGCCCGACGCTCACCGTCCGCGATATGCGGGCCCGGATCGTCGACGTCGACCGGTCGGTACCGGGCACGCTGTCGCTGAGCCTGCGCCCGACCCGGCAATGGGGCGGCCTGCTGGCCGGCCAGTTCGTGCAGCTGGGGGTGGTGATCGACGGTGTGCGGCATACCCGCTGCTATTCGCCGGTGAACTCCCAGCACGATCGGCGCCGCCGGCTCGACCTCACCATCCGGGTGCACCCGCACGGCCTCGTATCCCGCCACCTGCACGAACACGCCCAGCCGGGCATGGTCCTGGACCTCGAACCGGCCTCCGGGGTGTTCCATCTGCCGCCGCAGCGGCCGGACCGAGTGCTGTTGATCAGCGGCGGCAGCGGGGTCACCCCCGTGCTGTCGATGCTGCGCACGCTCGCCGACGAGGACTACTCGGGCGAGGTGGTGTTCCTGCATTACGCGCGGTCGCCGGAGCTGGTACCGCATCGGGGCGAGCTCGCCGCACTCGCTGCCGCCCATCCGAATATCTCCGTGGAACTGCGGTACCCGGAGCGCGACGGTCGCGGATTCGATCACGACGAACTCGTCCGGGTGGCACCGTGGTTCGCCGAGGCGCACACCTTCCTGTGCGGCCCGCCGCCGCTGATGGAAACGGTGCGCGAGATCTTCACCGCCGAAGAGCTCAGTGAACGACTGCACACCGAGGAGTTCGTCGCGACGGCGATCCCGGTGGATACGGCCGAGGTGCACGGGGCCACCACCTTCTCCGCCAGCGGGGTCACCGCCGAGAACGCGGGGGCCTCGCTGCTCGAGCAGGCCGAAGCGGCCGGGCTCAGCCCGGAGTACGGCTGCCGGATGGGGATCTGCTTCTCCTGCACCTCGGTGCGGCGCAGCGGCTGCACCCGCAACCTGCGCACCGGCGACCTGGAAACCGACCCCGACCAGCCGATCCAACTCTGCGTCCAGGCCGCCGTCGGCGACGTGGACATCGAAATCTGATTCCGCGTGCACCCGGAATCCGATATCCGAACCGAAGGGGAGAACAGCATGACCATCCTCACCGAGACCAAGGACGGACCGCTGGTCCTCTCGCCCGATCAAGTCGAGGAAATCGGCCGGACGCTCGACGCGCTGCGCGACCGTCTCGTCGCCGATCTGGGCGAGCGCGACCGCGAATACATCTACAACATCATCAAGGCGCAGCGCGGTTTCGAAATCGCCGGGCGCGGGCTGATGTATCTGGGTTTCCTGCCGCCGTTCTGGCTGGCGGGCGTCGCCGCGCTGAGCGTGTCGAAGATCCTGGACAATATGGAGATCGGCCACAACGTGATGCACGGCCAGTTCGACTGGATGCGTGAGCCGAACCTCAATTCGCGCGTGTTCGAATGGGATACGGTCTGCCCGGCCGACCAGTGGAAGCATTCGCACAACTACATGCACCACACGTACACCAATATCCACGGGCGCGACCGGGATATCGGCTACGGCGTGCTGCGGATCGACGAGGGTCAGGACTGGCACCCGTACTACCTGGGCAATCCGTTGTACGCGTTCCTGCTGATGGTGTTCTTCGAATGGGGCGTGATGCTGCACGACCTCGAGGCCGACAACATCGTCAAGGGCAAACGCACCTGGGCGGAACTCAAACCGCTGATCAAGGGTCAGTTGCGCAAGTCGGGACGGCAGGTGCTCAAGGACTATGTGGCCTTCCCGCTGCTGTCCGGCCCACTGTTCCTGTCCACTCTCGCCGGCAACGTGACCGCCAACCTGGTGCGCAACCTCTGGGCGTACTCGATCATCTTCTGCGGGCATTTCCCGTCGGGTGTGCAGAGTTTCACCGAGGAGGAGACCGCCGAGGAGACCCGCGGGGAATGGTACGTCCGGCAGATGCTCGGCTCGGCCAATATCACCGGCAGCCCGCTGTTCCACATCATGTCCGGCAACCTGTCGCACCAGATCGAGCACCATCTGTTCCCGGATCTGCCGGCCAACCGGTACCCGGAGATCGCGCCGGAGGTGCGGGCACTGTGCGAGAAATTCGGCCTGCCCTACAACAGTGGGCCGCTCGGTAAGCAGATCGGTTCGGTCTGGGCCAAGATCTTCCAGCTGGCCCTGCCGCCGCAGGTCCAGCAGTCCCGGTTCGCCCGCTTCCTGCCCGCTGTACTGCGGAAACGCGAAGAGCCCGGTGTTATCGTGATGCGTCAGCAGAGTCCAACCGGAGCGGGCGTGTGATGATCGGCAAATTCGAGGCCAACAAGGATCTGATCCAGGAACTCACCTCCTCGGGCGCGCGCCGGGTGGGCAATATCGCGGGAATCATCACCGGGACCGTCGCCGAGGTGACCCGGGAGATCGGTGAGTGGATCACCGACGCGATCGAGATGAACGAGGCCGCCGCCGCGGCCCGCCGCGATTCGGCCACCGACTCCGGCCGGGACTCCGCCGAGCACATGGAGGATTCCGGTGGTCCGGCTACCTCGGAGACGAAACCCGCGGTGACACCGCCGGCTGCCGATGTGGTGGACGCCGACGTGGTGGATGCCGAGATCGCGGACCCCGACCGTCCCGGTAAGCACTTCTGATCAGGACCGGAAACCGCCCGGTGGGATAATTCACACCGGGCGGTTACCCATGAGCTAACCTCTGGTCTCGTGCCCGCCTATGTGTCCTCCCCGGAGCTGACCTTCGGATTCCTGTTCGCGCTGGAGGATCCCGAGCGGATCGCCGAGGTGGTGCGGGGCCTCATGGAACGGAAGACGGTATCGGTCTTCCGGCTCGCGCGGTTGTCCGACGACGCCGGGCCCCCGGAACGCTACGTGGTGAACTGGGCCGCGATCCCGCAGATATCCATCACCACCGACGCACCCGACGCCGATGCCCTGCGCGCCGAGCGAGTGATGCTGGTCAACGCATTCCTGGGGGAGGGCGGCGAGGTCCGGCTGTACTCGGCCGAAGGGCGAACCCCGGAGTAACACGGGCGGTGCCTATGTGTCACCGACGCATGAGAGGCAGTGCGGCGGGTATGTGCCGGGAAGTGGCGCCGGTCGCATTCCGTACGGAATCCGGTGGGCTTCCCGTGACTGTTGGTGCATCGCCGTTACCGAACTGTAGCCTTGTCTCGGGGTTTCGATAACGTAGGCGATGGCAAGGAGTTGGACCTGTGGAGAACGTATTACGGCTGCTGATCGTGCTAGGGGGCACGCTGGCCGTGACGATCGCGATCGGCTGGGCCATCGACCGCGGGCTACGGTACTGGTCCGCCCGCCATCCGAAGACCCCGATTCCCGGCCTGCTGCGCCGGGTGCAACTGCCGCTACAACTGTTCCTCGGATTCGCCGCGCTGCGGATGACCTACCCCTTGGCGGACCTGAACCTGCGGCAGGACACGGTGATCCTCAGTGTTCTGGCCACGATGGTCACCATGTCGGCGGTATGGCTGGTGGTGCGAATCGCCGACGCCGTCGCCGACGGCCTGCTCAATACCTATTCGCGCCGCGCGCGCGATCCCCGCCGGGTACGCCAGCTCAACACCCAGTTCACCCTGATCCGGCGGATCGCCAGCACGGTCCTGGCCGTCGCCACCGCCGCGATCGCCATGCTGGTGCTGTTTCCGGAACTGCGGGTTCTGGGTACCTCGCTGCTGGCCTCGGCCGGCATCATCGGCATCATCGCCGGTGTGGCCGCCCAGTCCACGCTGAGCAATCTGATGGCGGGGTTGCAGATCGCCTTCGGCGATTCGGTGAAAATCGGCGATACGGTCGTGGTCGAGGGCGAGATGGGCACCGTCGAGGAGATCACGCTGTCCTTCCTGACCGTGCGGATCTGGGACGACCGCCGGCTCACCATGCCGGTCTCGTATTTCAACAGCAAACCGTACGAGAACTGGTCCAAGGGCGGGAACGAGATGACCGGCACGGTCTATCTGCACCTGGATCACAGCACGCCGGTGGCCGAACTGCGCGCGCATCTCTACGAATATCTGAGCGATCACCCGGATTGGGACGGTCGCAGCTGGAACCTGCTGGTCACCGACAGCACGCCGACCGGTATCGAGGTCCGGGCATCGATGACGGCCCGCGATCCCGACGCCGTATGGTCGCTGCGCTGCGCCGTACGCGAGGAATTGATCGGCTGGCTCAACGAGAACTACCCCGGCGCGCTGCCCCGGCTGGCGGCACTGGACGGGCTCGACGCGCCGGCCCGGTAGCGAGCGAATCCCGCGGACGCTTCGCGGACTCCTTCACGAGTTGATCTCGATGGCGTGTCTTTGTGTCGCGTTCATCGCGAAACGGTGTGTTGTACCTCACAATTGAGGTACGGCCGCGCTGAAATCCGGCCGGCCGGGCCAGCACTCTCGAAGGAGCCCGATCGCTATGTCTGCTCCCGCCGGTTATCCGGTCCGTATCCGCGGCGACCTCGATCCCGCGCTGTCGCGCTGGATGTGGATCGTCAAATGGATCCTCGCCATACCGCACTACATAGTTCTGTTCTTCCTACATATCGGTTATGCCGTCGTCACGGTGATCGCGTTCTTCGCGATCCTGTTCACCGGCCGGTATCCGCGAGCGCTGTTCGACTACAGCGTCGGTGTGATCCGCTGGTCGTGGCGGGTGAGTTTCTACGCCTGGACCCCGGCCGGAACGGACAAGTATCCGCCGTTCGCCCTGTCTGCCGACGACAACTATCCCGCGGACCTGGACGTCGACTATCCGCCGACTCTGCATCGCGGCCTGGTGCTGGTGAAGTGGTGGCTGCTGGCCATCCCGCACTACCTGATCATCGGCGCGATGACCGGCGCGGCCTGGGTGGTGGCCGACGATGCAGACGTTATGGCCAGTGCGGCCGGTCTTCCGCTGATCGGCGTGCTGACCCTGGTCGCGCTCGTCGGCCTGCTCTTCGTCGCCCGGTACTCCCAGGGACTGTTCGACTTCGTGATGGGTGTCAATCGGTGGATGCTGCGGGTGCAGATCTACACCTCACTCCTGCGCGACGAGTATCCGCCGTTCCGGTTGGATCAGGGCGCCCGTGACCAGGTGCCGCCGGCGGTCGATACGACCAAACCCGCGGTCTGACCGGACTCACCGGAAAAGAAAAAAGCCCGAGGGCCATGGGCCCTCGGGCTTTCAGGGTGAGTGACGGGACTCGAACCCGCGACAGCCAGGATCACAACCTGGTGCTCTACCAACTGAACTACACTCACCATTGCCGGTTTTGCACCGGCGGCCTAGATACTAGCGCGTTCACCCCGCTGTTAGCCAATCGGTTTCCGGAGTGGCGGTGACCTGGGCCTATATCGACTCCTCGGCCGCGGCCGCGATCTCCTCCGCCGACCGTGCGCTGACCTCTGCGGCAATGGCGGTGATCTCTGCCGTCGACGGTCCCGGCGCGGGGACGAACACCGTGCGGCGGTAGTACTCGAGTTCCCGGAGTGATTCCCGGATATCGGCCAGCGCGCGATGGGTCAGGCCCTTCTCCGGCTGGCCGAAGTAGATCCGCGGATACCAGCGCCGGCACAGTTCCTTGATGGAGCTCACATCGATCATCCGATAATGCAGGTGCTGGTCGAGCAGCGGCATATCCCGGGCGAGGAAGCCGCGGTCGGTGGCGATGGAATTACCGGCCAGCGGGACCACGCCCGCGGTAGGGGCGTACTGCTTGATGTAGTCGAGCACCTGCTGTTCGGCCTCGGCGAGGGTCACGCTGGATTTGCGGACCTCCTCGGTGAGACCGGAGCGGGCGTGCATATCGGCAACCACCTGCGGCATGGCGGCCAGCGCCGCGTCGTCGGCGTGGATCACGATATCCACACCGTCACCGAGGACGTTCAGTTCGCTATCGGTTACGAGGGCGGCCACCTCGATGAGCTTGTCGTTGACCAGGTCGAGACCGGTCATCTCACAATCCATCCACACCACTAATTTGTCGGACACTCGTCCTACCCTAATCAGCCCGGCTGTCCGTGCGGTGCAATCGTGGTGGTCACGATCTGTGAACGACTTCGGGCGGGTGGGTTCGTCACCCGCCGAGCTTTTTGTAGAAGGCGCCCGCGACGGGAGCGGTGAACGCACGCGGACCGTAGTTGCCGGCGGTGCTCATTCCTTTGCCGATCAGCCCTGGAACCACCCGGGTTTTGTTGCGGGCGAGCCCGTCGATCGAAATCCGTGCGGTGTACTCGGAAGAAACCCAGAGAAAATCCGGGACCATCCGGTCCACGAGCGAAGCGTCGGCGGGGTCGGGGGTTTCGGTACGGACCGGTCCGGGGGCCAGGAGTGTGATATGCACCCCGGTGTCTTTCAGCTCCCCGCGCAGGGATTCGGTGAAGGTGTTCGCGAATGCCTTGCTCGCCGCGTAGGTGGCGTTGTTCGGGATGGGCATATTACCGGCGGCCGAACCGCTGACCAGGATGCCGCCGGCGCGCCGGGCCAGCATGGTGGGCAGCACCGCCAGCGTCAGATCCTGCACGGCGACCGCGTTCAGCTCGAGCTGGGCGCGCTCGTAATCCGGATCCAGGCCGGTGATCGGTCCGAAGGTCGCGATACCGGCGTTGTTGCACAGAATCGAGATGACGCGCTCGGACAGTTCCGCACTCAGCGGTGCGCGCTGCGCTCGGTCGGCCAGATCGACGGCGCGGACCTCCGCGGTGATGCCGTGCGTCCGGGTGAGACGATCGGCGAGTTCGCCGAGCAGTTCCTCCCGGCGTGCCACCAGGATGAGTGAGTAGCCGCGCCGGGCGAGTTCGGTCGCCAGTGCGGTCCCGATCCCGGAGGAGGCTCCGGTCACAACGGCACGGCTGTCGGCGGTAGGCGAAGGCAAACCCATTCGGACACCCTAGGACAAATGCGCGGGCGTGGGCCTCGGCGGGTTTTCCCAGCTGCGTCCGGGTGGACAGTGTGATTCTGCATTCTCGGGCTTTCATTGCCGCGCCGACACAACGGAAGCGCGAATTCATCGCTTGAACTGTCAAGTGCTGTTGAGTTCTGGCCGATCGGCTGGCTCATAGCCGAAGTAGGTGATCGAATGTTCTGCATGGCAGAGACGAGTCGTAGTAGGACGAGGCGGCCATCCGGAAAGCTGGTGCCGTGACCGATACCACCGGTCCTACGGTGCGCCGGTCCCCGCGGTATCGCGCACCGGAGCCCGGCACCCGTCAGATGGGATACCGCGACGCGGGACACAGCCCTCGGCTCCGGGTGTCGTTGACCACCGGCGACGATCTACTTGCGCGGATACCCGACAGTGACGTCGCCACCTTCCGTGCCGACGCCTACCGGCGACTGACACCGGCCGAATTCGCACGTGTCGATGCGGTATACACCCGAGGTCTCGACGCCACCTGCCGGTGGTTCACCGCGCGCAGCGGTGAACCCTGCCGCCACGACCTGGACCGCCGGGCCGACCCGATCTGGTTCGGCCGCAACGAGGTGGCCTGGGCCGAACGGATGCGGACCGTGCTGCGGCCGCGTCCCGCGGCGCGGCGGTTTCCGCCCGCCCGTGTGGTGGGACGGACCGACGAATGGCTGGACATCCTCGGGCTCTATCGATTTCTCGGCAGTTTCGTCGCGGGCAGCCCGGGCCGGGGGCACACGGTGGTCCGGTTGCGCGGCGCCCAGGCGGCCTGCCTGCTGCACGGTATGCGCTTGGAGTTGCCGCCCGACCTCAATTACTCGGTGGGTACCGGGATGACCACGCGCCGGCTCGACACCACGACCGTCGAATGGATCCGGGAGCGGATTGCCGACCCGGTCGATGCCGCGGCCCTCGCGACGACGCTCTTCACGGGCGCCACCACGGTGGAGTTGGGTTGTGTACCACGGGTGGCATCGACGGGCGACGCGCTCGTCTTCACCGGTCCGATCGGTTACTCCCGGGCCGCTGATGTGTATGTATGGGTGATCCCGCCCGCGGCTCGTGCCCTCTTGCAGGAGGCGTGTGCCTACCGGGAAACCGATACGGGCGGTAGTCCGAAATTGTTCGCCGGTGCCGTCGGTGCGGCCGGCGGGCGGCTCCGCGACACCGCCGCGCGATGCGGCATCGCCTTACCGGAATCGCACCATTGGCACCGGAGCTGGATTCGCCAGACGGGACTGCTTCGGGGACAGGAACAGCCGGAGTATGTTCGCAACACCGATCTGCTGTTCGGGCTCCGCCTCGCTTCCGGGCCAGGGCCGATGCGTGGCGAGTAGCTCGGGTCGGTGCGGTGTGTCTGCGGCGGCCTCGCGAAAAGGGTTCTCCGCCGAGAGGCTGCTGTAGTGGCGACAGCACCATGACCGCAGGCTCCGTGCCGGTGGGCCGAATTCACTCGGAAAACCTGACGCTACGGTCGATCTGACGTGTTTGTGTGGCGCCCGAGTGGGTACACCCACTCCGACTGGCCCGAACAGCTCAGTCGGGTGGGTGGAGCGCCCCCGGCAGGAATCGAACCTGCGACCTAGGGATTAGAAGGCCCTTGCTCTATCCAACTGAGCTACGGAGGCAGTGTTTCCACCATGGCGGACAACGGCCGCGCTGTCCAGCCGAAAAGTGTAGCGATCGATCCGATCGTTCGTTTTCGCGTGCCCGAAAAAGGCCCCGCCGGGCCCGCCGGGGTTCGCCGAACTACTCTCGAAGCTATGTCGTCAGTCCAGGCCCCCGCCGTCGAACCCGCCGCCGAGGCCGGTCGGCCGGGCGGGTCGCCGGCCGTGACGGGCGCGCTGACGGTGGTCGCCGGGACGCTGGCGGCATTGGTCGCGATTCTGGTGGTGAGCGCCTCGGCCGCCCAGGCACTCAGCCTGCTGGGAATCCCCGACCCCGGCCCGCTCACCACCTATGGCCTGCCCGCGGTACGTGCCCTCGCCGATCTCTTCGCCGCGTTCACTGTGGGCGCTCTGCTCTTCGCCGCTTTCCTCGTTCCGCCGCAGCGCAGTGGACTACTCGATACCAGTGGCTACCGCGCGGTACGGCGGGCCTCGGGCCTGGCGTTCGCCTGGGCGGTCTGCGCGGCGCTGCTGGTCCCGCTGACGGTTTCCGACAGCACCGGCCGGCCGGTGACCGAGGTCCTGGCACCGCAGGAACTGTGGGGTGTGATCGACCAGATCGAACTGGCCGGAACATGGCGGATCACTGCCGTCGGCGCGCTGTTGCTGGCCATCGCGTGCCGGCTGGCGCTGCGCTGGGGGTGGACACCGGTTCTGTTCGCCGGATCGATCGCGGTGATGATGCCGCTGGCGCTCACCGGCCATTCCTCCTCGGGTGGGGCGCACGATGTGGCCACCAACAGCCTGATCCTGCATTTGATCGCCGCGGCGGTCTGGGTGGGCGGCCTGGTCGCGCTGCTCGTGCACGCCCTGCGTGACGGCACCCACACCGGTATCGCCGCCCGCCGGTTCTCGCCGCTGGCGGCCGTTTCTTTCGTGGTGCTCGCGGTGAGCGGGATCGTGAACTCCTGGGTCCGCGTCCCGATGGACGAGCTGTTCACCAGCACCTACGGGCGCCTGGTCCTGGCCAAGGCCGCCGCTCTGATAGTGCTCGGCGTGTTCGGGTACTTCCAGCGGCGCGCGGCGCTGCCGGCGCTGGCCGCAGAACCGGGCAACCGGCTCGCGCTGGTCCGGTTCGCAGGTGTGGAAACACTGATCTTCGCGGCGACCATGGGGCTGGCGGCCGGCCTGGGGCGGACACCGCCACCGCCGCCGACCAGCGTGCCGACCCCGATCGAAGTGGAACTCGGGTACGAGCTGGCCGGACCGCCCACCGTCGCCCGACTGCTGTTCGACTGGCGGTTCGACCTGATCTTCGGCACGCTCGCCATCGTCCTGGCGGTGCTCTACCTCCTGGGTGTCCGGCGGTTGCGGGCGCGCGGCGACAGCTGGCCGGTGGGCCGGACCCTGGCCTGGATGCTGGGGTGCGCCGTGCTGCTGTTCACGACCTCGTCCGGTGTCGGCCGCTACGCCCCCGCGATGTTCAGCGTGCATATGGGTGCGCATATGGCGCTGTCCATGCTGGTTCCTATCCTGCTCGCACTCGGCGGTGCGGTGACCCTCGCGTTGCGTGCGCTGCCACCGGCCGGCCGGGACGGAGCACCGGGCGCGCGGGAGTGGATTCTGGCGGCCGTGCACAACCCGGTCTCGCGATTCCTCACCCACCCCATCGTGGCGTCGGTGGTGTTCGTGGGCGGTTTCTACGCCCTGTACCTGGGCGGGATATTCGACACCTTCGTCGATTCGCATGCCGCCCACCTGCTGATGAACCTGCATTTCCTGGTCAGCGGCTATCTCTTCTACTGGGTGGTGATCGGTATCGATCCGAAGCCGCGCCGGGTGGAACCGCTCACGAAACTCGCCATGGTGTTCGGTTCGCTGCCCTTCCATGCGTTCTTCGGCGTGGTCCTGATGGGGATGAGCACCGTGCTCGGCGGCTGGTTCTACCGCAGTCTCGGTGTGGACTGGCATTCCGACCTGCTGGGTGATCAGCGCACCGGCGGCAGCCTGGCCTGGGCCAGCGGCGAAGTGCCGCTGGTGGTGGTGATGCTGGCACTACTGATCCAGTGGTCGCGCAGCGATGCCCGGCTGGCCCGCCGCACCGACCGTGCCGCGGAACGCGACGACGACGCGGAACTGGCCGCGCACAACGCCATGTTCGCCGAATTGGCCAAGCGAGATCGGGCAATGAAGTAGATGACCGAGCAGAAGACCCCAGTGACCCCCTTGCCGCCGTTACGCCGCATCTACCGGTCCGATGTCCGCGCGGCCCGGCGGCGGCTGGGCAGGCATATCCGTAAGACCCCGGTGTTCCACACCGTCGTTCCGGGGCCGGGCGGGCCCGTTCCGGTCACCTTGAAACTGGAGTATCTGCAGCACGGGGGCACGTTCAAGGTGCGCGGCAGCTACAACGCGCTGCTGTCGGAGCGGGTGTGCCCGGAAGATGTCGTGATCGCCTCCGGGGGAAACGCGGGGATCGCGGCGGCCCTGGCCGCGGCCGGGATGGGTAAATCCTGCACCGTGGTGGTGCCCGAATCGGCACCGCATACCAAGGTCGCGGCGATGTGGTCGCACGGTGCGGAGGTGCGCTGGCACGGAACCACCTATGCCGAGGCCTACGAGCATGCGCGCGAGATCACCGCGGAACGCGGTGCGCTCCAGCTGCATGCCTACGATCTGCCCGCGGTGGTCGCCGGTGCCGGCGTGATCGGGCTGGAAATCGAGGAACAGGTGCGCGGCCGGCCACCCGTTCTGGTCGCCGTCGGAGGTGGTGGCCTGGTCGGCGGGATCGCGGCGGCCGCCGGTCGGCGCCGGGAGATCGTCGGGGTGGAGCCCGAAGGTATTCCGACGATGCATTCGGCACTGGCCGCGGGTAAACCGGTCGATGTCGAGATCTCCAGCGTCACCGCCGACGCCCTGGGCGCCACGCGGCTCGGGGAGATCTCGTTCGATATCGCCCGCCGGTACGGGGTCCGCTCGGTACTGGTCACCGACGACGCGATCACCGAGGCCCGCGACTACCTGTGGCGGGAATTCCGGATCGTGGTGGAACTGTCCGGGGCGGTGGCCTTGGCGGCGATTCTCAGCGGTGCCTACGTTCCGCCGGAAGGTCAGCGCCCGGTGATCGTGCTGTGCGGGGCGAACACCGAGCTGCCGGTGCTCTGAGCTACCCGGATACCTGGTGGCTGTAGCGGCCCTACCCCCGCTGTGGCCGACCGAAGTCCGCGCCGGCCGGCGATCGAGGCCTGCTCCCCGCCGGTTCCGGCCGCAATGCCGGGGTGCTGCCGGGAAAGTCTGGGGGGTGCGAATTCCACAAGTTCGCCGATGCCGTGGAGTTGTCCACAGATCCGCATTCCGTCCGCCGCGGTGGCCAGGCCGCGGGCACGATGAATGCGTCCCCGGAATCGCGGGGCGGGGGTTGCCCGGCGGTGCCGGGCTCGACGAAGGGGTGGACTCGTGTACGAAACTCTGGCGACAGTGGTGGGTACCGTGGTGACCGAGCCGGTCAAGCGCGATCTCGCGGGCGGCGAGCAGATGCTGAGCTTCCGATTGGCCAGCACCGCGCGCCGGCTCGACCGGGAATCGGGTGAATGGGTGGACAACGGGATGCTGTTCCTCACGGTGAGCTGCTGGCGGCGCCTGGTGGCCGGCGTGGACGCCTCCATCCACCGCGGCGATCCGGTGATCGTGCAGGGGCAGCTGCGGTCGAACGAGTACCGCACCCGCGACGGTGCCGAACGCCGGGACCTGGAGATGCGGGCCCACACCGTGGGGCCCGACCTCACCCGGTGCACCGCCCAGGTGGTGCGCCGGCGCACCGGGTATGCGATGGTGACCGGGAATAATCCGGCCGATCCGGACGCTGGGACGGCCGGGGACGGGGTGGCGGGGGAGCAGGACCATCCACTGGGGGAGAAGTCGGCATCCGGCGACCGGCCGGTGAACGCCGACGTGTGAAACCGCACCGATGTTTGACGGATAGGGTGATCGCCATGGCTGAGTTCATCTACCAAATGAAGAAGGTTCGTAAGGCGCACGGCGACAAGGTCGTGCTCGACGATGTCACCTTGAACTTCCTTCCCGGCGCCAAGATCGGCGTCGTCGGCCCCAACGGCGCCGGTAAATCCAGCGTGCTGAAGATCATGGCCGGATTGGATCAGCCGAACAACGGCGAAGCCTTTCTCGCGCCGGGCGCCAGTGTGGGGATTCTGCAGCAGGAGCCGCCGCTGAACGAGGAGAAGACGGTCCGCGGCAATGTCGAGGAGGGCCTCGGCGAGATCAAGGTCAAACTCGACCGGTTCAACGAGATCGCCGAACTCATGGCCACCGATTACTCCGACGAGCTCATGGACGAGATGGGCAAACTCCAGGAGGATCTCGACCACGCCGACGCCTGGGATCTGGATTCACAGCTCGAACAGGCGATGGATGCGCTGCGCTGCCCGCCGCCGGACGAGCCGGTCACCAATCTCTCCGGGGGTGAGCGCCGCCGCGTGGCGCTGTGCAAACTACTGCTGAGCAAACCCGATCTGCTGCTGCTGGACGAGCCGACCAACCATCTCGACGCGGAGAGCGTGCTGTGGCTGGAACAGTTCCTGGCGCAGTACCCGGGTGCTGTGCTGGCCGTCACCCACGACCGGTACTTCTTGGACAATGTCGCCGGCTGGATTCTCGAGCTCGACCGCGGCCGGGCCATCGGGTACGAGGGCAACTACTCCACCTACCTGGAGAAGAAGGCCGAACGCCTCGCCGTGCAGGGCAAGAAGGACCAGAAGCTGCAGAAGCGGCTGAAGGACGAACTCGCGTGGGTGCGCTCCGGTGCCAAGGCCCGCCAGGCCAAGAACAAGGCGCGGCTGGGCCGCTACGAGGAAATGGCCGCCGAGGCCGAGAAGATGAAGAAGCTGGATTTCGAGGAGATCCAGATTCCGGCCGGCCCGCGACTGGGCAGCGTCGTGGTCGAGGTCGAGCATCTGGACAAGGGCTTCGGCGATCGCCAGCTGATCAAGGACCTCTCGTTCACGCTGCCGCGCAACGGCATCGTCGGTGTGATCGGTCCTAACGGCGTGGGTAAGACCACCCTGTTCAAGACCATCGTCGGTCTGGAGGAACCGGATAGCGGCACGGTGAAGGTCGGCGAGACCGTCCAGCTGAGCTATGTCGACCAGACCCGGGCCGGAATCGATCCGAAGAAGACGGTCTGGCAAGTGGTTTCGGAGGGGCTGGACTATATCGAGGTCGGCCAGCAGGAAATGCCGTCGCGTGCCTATGTGAGCGCCTTCGGGTTCAAGGGCCCGGATCAGCAGAAGCCGGCCGGGGTGCTCTCCGGTGGTGAACGCAACCGCCTCAACCTGGCGCTCACCCTGAAGCAGGGTGGCAACCTGATCCTGCTCGACGAGCCCACCAACGACCTGGACGTGGAAACCCTCGGATCGCTGGAGAACGCGCTGGAACAGTTCCCCGGCTGCGCCGTGGTCATCTCCCACGACCGGTGGTTCCTGGACCGTACCTGCACGCATATCCTCGCCTGGGAGGGTGACGCCGACAACGAGGCCAAATGGTTCTGGTTCGAGGGCAACTTCGAGGCCTACGAGGCCAACAAGATCGAACGCCTCGGCCCGGAAGCCGCACGGCCGCATCGAGTGACGCATCGCAAACTGACCCGCGGGTAATGCCGTAGATCTTTTCCCGCGACCCGGTTGCGGGACTACCCTCGGGGCGGCGTCGGTATGTCTTCCGAAAAATCCGCATCCAAGGGAGTGGGAAATGACGGTCTCGTCCGAATTGTCCAGCGAGGCTTGGGTTGCCGAACTGCCGGACAACCTCCGTGCCGGCCTCCACGCTCTGGAGGAGGGATATTTCCGGCATGTGGGCACCGACGAGGCGGACTGTGAGATCTCCAGCGTCGAGCTCACCTTCCGGGCGCATCTCGCACTGGCCCTGACCCGGCAACCGGGTCAGGGTTCGGTGCGGGTCCACCACCCCGACGACGGGTCCGGGCTGGGCGCCGCGGTGCAGATCGTGACCGACGATATGCCGATGCTCGTGGATTCGGTCACGGCCCTGCTGGCCCGGCTGGGCGGTACGGTGCGCGAGGTCATCCATCCCATCGTCACGGTGGAACGGGATACCGACGGGCGGCTCCGGGCGGCATGGCCGCACGATGCCGATGCCGCGCACACCGGTTCGGCGACCGGCCGCGAATCCTGGATTCACCTGCAATTGCATCCCGCGACCAGTGCCGAGCTACTCGACGAGATCGCCGCCGCCGTACCCGGGGTGATCGGTGATGTGCGGCAGGTGAGCAACGATACCGAGGCGATCCATGCCGTGCTCCACGATCTTGCGGCCGGACTCGACCGGGTCGGCGACACCGTTGTCACGGCAGATATCGATATCGCGCCCTCCGACTGTGCCGGGTTGCTGCGCTGGATGGCCGCCGGCAACTTCACTGTGCTCGGCTACGCGCGTTACCGCACCGAAGCCGGCGAATCGGTGCCGGTATTCGTTCCGGATTCCGCACTCGGAGTGCTGCATCCGGGTACCGGGATCGGTTTCCAGGTTCCGGTCGTCACCGGTGCCCCGCGGCTGCTGCGGATGACCCAGGGCCTGATCCCGGTCACCATGCAGCGGGCGGTCTACCCGTTCTTCATCGGTGTGGCCGATGTGAACGACGCGGGCGAGATCCGTGGTGAGCACCTGTTCATCGGTGTCTTCACCGTGACGGCGCTGCACGAGAACGTCCTCGATATCCCCGTGGTGGGCACCCGGGTGCGCTCGGCCATCACCGGGAGCGGTTTCGATCTCGATTCGTTCTCCGGTCAGGCGATGCTCGAGGTCATGCAGGGCTTCCCGCGCACCGAACTGTTCGCCTGCGATGCGGCCACGCTGCGCCGCATCGCGGCCGCCGTACTCAACGTGGGGCTGCGCCGGCAGGTTCGATTGTTCCTGCGGGTCGATCCGTACGGCCGCTTCGTCGCCGCGATGGTGTACCTGCCACGGGACCGCTACACCACCGCGGTCCGGCTGGAGATGCAGGACATCCTGGTCCGCGAACTCGGCGGTGCCTCCATCGACTACTCGGCCCGGGTGAGCGAAAGCGAACTCGCGAGCGTGTATTTCACCATCCGGCTGCCCGGTGCCGATACCGCCGAACCGGTGCGGGTGTCCTCGGCGGAGGAGATCTCCGAACCCGAACGGCTGCGCATCCAGAACCTGCTCGGTGAGGCGAGCCGCACCTGGGACGACCATCTCAACGACGAGGTGAGTGCCTCGACCGTCCTGGACCCGCAGATCGTGCGCCGCTACTGCGAAGCGTTCCCGGACGCCTACAAACAGGATTTCAGCGCGCGGCGCGCCCTGGCCGATATCGACCGTCTGGAGCGGTTGCGGACCGGCAATATCGACCAGCACCTGTACCGCGTCGCGGAGGCACCCGCCGGCTCCTGGCGGTTCACGCTCTATATCGGCGGCGCCGGGATCTCGCTGAGCCAGGTGCTGCCGGTGCTCCAGAGCCTCGGTGTGGAGGTACTCGACGAACGGCCGTACCGGATCCGGCGGGAAGCCGACGGTATCGGTACCGCCGGCGAACGGTGGATCTACGATTTCGGATTGCTGGCGAGCGCGGAGTTGTTGCGCGCCGCACTCGATCAGGACCTCGACGCCGAACTGCTCGAGGTAGCACCGGGTACGCGGGCGAGCGCCGCGGCCGGAGTCCGCGACCGGTTCACCGAGGCGTTCGATGCCATCTGGTACGGCCGGGCCGAGGCCGACGGCCTCAACGAACTCGTCCTGCGCGCCGGTCTGACCTGGCGTGAGGTCGCCGTTCTGCGCACCTATGCGAAATACCTGCAGCAGGCCGGATTCCCCTACAGCCAGGTCAATATCGCCCGTGTCCTGCACACCTACCCGGATACCGCGCGATTGTTCGCACGATTGTTCGCTGCCCGGTTCGACCCGGACCGGTATTCGGCCGAGGACGCCGACCGGCTCGAACAGCAGGTGCGTGAGCGGATCGACCAGGTGGTCAGCCTGGACGCGGACCGTATCCTGCGGGCCATGCTGGGCCTGATCCGGGCCACTTTGCGCACCAACTACTACGTCACCGACGCCGACGGCGCGGCCCGGGAATTCATCTCGGTGAAGGTGGAACCCCAGGAGATCGCCGAACTCCCGCAGCCGCGGCCGAAGTACGAGATCTTTGTGTATTCGCCGCGGGTGGAGGGTGTGCATCTGCGGTTCGGTGCGGTGGCGCGGGGTGGTTTGCGCTGGTCGGATCGGTTGGAGGATTTCCGGACCGAGATTCTGGGTCTGGTGAAGGCGCAGGCGGTGAAGAATGCGGTGATCGTGCCGGTGGGTGCGAAGGGTGGTTTCGTGGTGAAACGGCCGCCGGCCGCCACCGGGGATGCCGCCACCGATCGGCAGGCCCGGATGGCGGAAGGGGTCGAATGCTATCGCACCTTCATCTCCGGTCTGCTGGATATCACCGATAACGTCGATCTGGCCGGGGGACAGGTGCTGCCGCCGGATCGGGTGGTGCGCCGGGACGGTGACGATACGTATCTGGTCGTAGCGGCGGATAAGGGGACGGCGGCGTTCTCGGATATTGCGAACGATGTGGCGGGGCGTTACGGCTTCTGGCTGGGAGATGCGTTCGCGTCCGGTGGTTCGGCCGGTTATGACCACAAGGCGATGGGGATTACTGCGCGGGGGGCGTGGGAGAGCGTGAAGCGGCATTTCGCCGAGCTCGGGGTGGACACGCAGTCCCAGGATTTCACGGTGGTGGGTGTGGGGGATATGAGTGGGGATGTGTTCGGTAACGGGATGTTGTTGTCGGAGCATATTCGGTTGGTGGCGGCGTTCGATCACCGGAACATTTTCTTGGATCCGAATCCGGAGGCCGCGACGTCGTTCGCCGAGCGGCAGCGGTTGTTCGGGCTGACGCGGTCGAGTTGGGCTGATTACGATCGGTCGCTGATCAGCGCGGGCGGCGGAATCTACGACCGCACAGTGAAATCGGTGCCGATATCTCCGCAGGCCCGTGCGGCACTCGGGCTGCCGGAGAACACGGTTTCGCTCGCCCCGCCGGAATTGATCCGCGCGATTCTGCAGGCGCCGGTGGATCTGCTGTGGAACGGCGGTATCGGCACCTATATCAAGGCGAGCACCGAAACCAATGCCGATGCGGGCGATAAATCCAACGATGCTGTTCGGGTCGACGCAAATCAGTTGCGGGTGAAGGTCGTCGGCGAGGGCGGAAATCTCGGTGTCACAGCATTGGGGCGGATCGAATTCTGCCGCAACGGTGGGAAGATGAACACCGATGCGCTGGACAATTCCGCCGGAGTCGATTGCTCCGACCATGAGGTGAATATCAAGGTCCTGCTCGACGGTGTGGTCTCGGCGGGGGAGCTGGATATCGCCGACCGTAATCCGCTGCTCGCGGAGATGACCGACGAAGTCGCGCAGATGGTATTGCAGGACAACGTTTCCCAGAACTATCTGATGGGAATCTCGCGGGCCGAATCGGCGCGGATGCTGAATGTGCATCGGCGGTTGATCGAGGAGCTGGAGAACAGCCGGGGCCTGGACCGGCAGCTCGAGGCGTTGCCGGCCGATACCGTGCTGAAGCGTCGGCTCGAGGAAGGGACCGGCCTCGCCTCGCCCGAACTCGCCAACCTGCTGGCTCATGTGAAACTGGCGATGAAAGCCGACCTGCTGGCCGGGGACCTGCCCGACAGTGCGTTCTTCGGCGCCCGGCTCCCCGACTATTTCCCGACCCCGCTGCGCGAACGCTTCGGGGCGGCGATCAAGAAACATCGCCTGCGCCGGGAAATCGTCACCACCATGATCGCCAACGAGGTGGTGGACCACGGGGGACTCACCTACACCTTCCGGCTCGGTGAGGAGATCGGTGCCACCACCACCGATACGGTGCGCGCCTTCGCGGCCGTCACCGATATCTTCGGGCTGCACGAGATCTGGGCCCGGATCCGCGCCGCCGACACCTCGGTCGGGGTACGTGACCAGCTCGAACTGGAAACCAAACGAACCCTGGACCGGGCCTCGCGGTGGCTGCTCACCAACCGCCCCCAGCCGATCGCCGTGGGCGCGGAGATCAACCGGTACCGGGTGGGCATCCGCGAACTGGCGCCCGAGGTGCCCAGCTGGCTGCGCGGGCACCATGTCACGACACTGACCGATCACGCCGCCGACCTGGTCGCGCACGGGGCGCCGCTGGATCTGGCCACCGAGGTCTTCGGGCTGCTGCATCTGTTCCCGCTGCTCGATATCGTCGATATCGCCGATATCACCGACCGCTCCGGCGACGAGGTGGGCTCGCTGTACTACGCGCTGAACGAGCATCTCAAGATCGACTGGCTGCTCGAGGCGGTGAGCCATCTGGAACGCGGTGACCGCTGGCATGCGCTGGCCCGGCTCAGCCTGCGCGACGATATGTACAGTTCGCTGCGTTCGCTCACCCTCGACGTGCTCTCCGGCGGCGACCCGGAAGAGAGCGCGGACGAGAAGATTGCATACTGGGAGTCCAAGAATCAGTCCCGGCTCGGTCGCGCCCGCGCGGCGTTGGCGGAACTGTTCGAGTCCGGAACCCACGATCTCGCCACGCTGTCGGTTGCGGCGCGGCAGGTGCGCAGCATGGTGAGTGGGGTGGGTGCCCAATCGGAGGTACCACGGTGACGAATGCTGTTTCGGGTAACGGTGCAGGTGCCGAGGTGGCCACGGCCGCCCCGGCCCCGCGCTTCCACACCGCCGTCCATGTGCGCTGGTCGGATATGGACGTTTTCCAGCATGTCAACCACGCCCGTATGGTGACGCTGCTCGAGGAAGCGCGGATCCCCTGGCTGTTCGAGGCCGACCGTCCCACGGTGGCGCTGCGCAACGGTTGCGTTCTGGCGGATCTGCACGTCAAGTACCGCGGCCAGTTGCGGCATGAGGACACTCCGCTCGATATCGCCATGTGGATCGAGCAGTTGCGCGCCGTCGATTTCACCGTCGCCTACGAGGTGCGGGCCGCGGGTGCCGCTCCCGGTACCCCGGCCGCCGTCACCGCCACCACCCAGCTGGCGGCGTTCGATATCGAAACCCAGCGGCTGCGCCGGCTCACCGATGCCGAACGGGACTACCTGGCGCAGTGGAGGCAAGCATGAGCGGATCGAACGCGGATGCGGTAACCGCCCGCAACGACGCAGGGCCCGCACCGGTGCGGCGCATAAGCATTGCTCCCACGGTGCCGATCCGATCGTGACTTCCGACCAGCGGACCCTGACCGTACCGGACCCGGCAGAACGCGAGAACCTGGCCACATTCCTCACCCGGGCACAGCGGCTGGACCCGGCGGCGGTGGTGCGGTTACGCCGGCGTGGAAAAGGCTTGGTCACCGCCTGGGTAGCTACCGGTTTCGAAGCGCTGGCCACCCGCACGGTCGGCGCCGAACTCCAGGTCGACGATGTGACGGTCGGCGCCGATACGGTACTGGCTGCCCTCGACGCCCCCGGCGCGATCGATCTCGGCTACTCCATGGATTCGGCCTGGCGCGGCGCCTTGCCGCCCGCGGCGGGCTTCGGGCATATCGACGATCTGCCCGCCCGGACCCTGGTGGAACTGGCCGAACGCGGGGCCGATCTGGCCAAGGAACACGGATCGAACCACGGCCCGCCGGTCTCACTGCTCGATCAGACGGTGATCACCGTCTCGGCCGGCGAGGACGAGGTAGAGATACCGATGCGGGTGGTGTTCGCGCTCACCTCCATGGATTTCATCCCGCACGCCGGGGACCGCGCGGAGGCGAACCGGATCCCGCCCGGGGAGTCGGTCCGCGTCCGTGCGACCAGAACATGGTTCCGCCTCGACGCCCGCTACGGTTCCATCGCCCGGCGCAGGACCGGGAGCCTTTCGCTGACACCCCGATAAGGCCCTTCTGCACTCGCGGGCTCGGCAACTGAGACGGCGTGAATCCGGCTTACCGACCGGCACCCAGTTGGTAGGGCGATCGGGCGGAGTTCCGGTTGCCGGCCCGGTGAGTACTTCGACGGCAGCGACGCGCAGAAGGCGGTATCCGAAGGGACCGGCCCAGCCCGAACCGAACGTGCCCAGCTCGAGCGGCCGGAGATCCGCGGCAGGGCCTGCCCCAGGCCAAGCTGACGCCTCGCCTCGGCCGGGCCGCTCGAACCGGCCTGGTTGGCGTGGGCTCGTGATCCAGCCGATCCGCAATGCATTTTCCCGCCGTGCACTGTCCGGTGCGGAATACGTGTCCGGTCGCCTTGGTCCTCTCATCCGATCGACGACGTGCAGTAGCCGAGAACACTGGGCGAGTTCCCTCTCCGCGCCCGAGGGCTCTCCTCGGGGCCGACCTCCGTGAGGCGCGATTCGGCCGACTCGAACCCAGCGATTTGCTCGGCCGCGAGGTGATCACGAGGATGAGCCGGAGTGCGCGGACGGGGGCTGCCGAACTTGCGCGGCGGCGCGCCGGAACTATGCGGCGCCCTCGCCGAGGTACTGCAGCCAGACCGGGTCGAGTTCGTTGACCGTGGACAGCAGGCGCCAGTGCGGGCCCTTCGGGGAGGTCAGCGGAGATCGCAGGTTCCAGCCCAGTTCGGTGAGCAGTTTGTCGGCTTTGCGGTGGTTACAGGGCGCGCAGCTCGCGACGCAGTTCTCCCAGCTGTGTTCGCCGCCGCGGCTGCGGGGGATGACGTGGTCGATGGTTTCGGCCTTACCGCCGCAGTAGCCGCAGCGGTAGCGGTCGCGCTGCATGAGGGCGGCGCGGGTCATGGGGACCCGGGCGCGGTAGGGGACCCGCACATAGGTGCGGAGGCGGATGACCGAGGGGATGGTGACGGTGGCCCCGGCGGAGTGCAGGACCGGGCCGGTGGGGTCGTGATGGACCGCGTCGGCCTTATCGCAGACCAGCAGCACGATGGCACGGCGGGCGGGTAGCGCGGTGAGCGGTTCGTAGGTGGCGTTGAGCAGCAGAACGCGGCGTTTGAGCCAGCTGATGTGCTGGGCGGGGTGGAGCACAGCGGCGGATTCGCCGCGGGGACGAGCGGAATCGGTATCGGCCGCGGTCTCGGAAGTATGCCGGTTGACCGCGTGATCGGACAGCAGTTGCAGCGGAGGAGCCCCCGACCCACGAGCGTGGACGTCGGCGGGCTTCAGTTGTCGGTGGCGTATCGCCTCCGGTGATCGGGCGCCGGTCCGTTGCTTCATGTCGACCCCAAATTCTGCGTTACAAGATCATGTGGTATCTCGCCGGGAGACAAGATTCAGTTGACCATGGAAAGCCCCGGAGTGCACGGTTATTTTGCACAATGGCTGGTTAACTGTCGCTGAAGCGACAACCGAGGTCAACCGAGTCGAAGACGCCGACGCAGACCGGCCGTATCGGCGCGGCCGGGTACTCCTTCGACGGTACGGGTATATCGCCGAATCTGCGAACCTGCGATGACGCGGGCACAATGGACGGCGCATCCAGCGAAACGAGAGGGTTCATGACTTCGGGTATTCCGGCTGCCGGCGATCCGGCCGGCGAACAGGCCACGATCTCCTTCTACGACGCCGTCGGCGGGGAGGAGACCTTCCACCGGTTGGTGGCAACGTTCTACCGCGAGGTCGCCGCCGACGAGATCCTGCGGCCGATGTACCCCGAACAGGACCTCGGCCCCGCCGAACGCAGGCTGCGGATGTTCCTCGAACAGTACTGGGGCGGCCCCCGCACCTACTCCGACGAACGCGGCCACCCGAGGCTGCGTATGCGGCATATGCCGTTCGAGATCGGTCCCGTCCAGCGCGACGCCTGGTTGCGCTGTATGCGGATCGCGGTCGCCGAGATCGAGCCCGAGGTCCTCGACGATGCCCACCGCCGCCAGCTGCTGGACTATCTGGAAATGGCCGCGAACTCCTTGATGAACGCCGCCTGGTAAGCCGGTCGCCCCGCGCGCCGACAACACAGCACACCACCTGTGCACCATCTACTACAAAGGATCGTCTACCTTTATCGTGTGAGCATTCTCGAGACAGTGGCGGTTTTCGCCGGTATCCCACTGGGGATCTACCTCATAATCGCTGGTTTGTCGTATCTCGGTAAGCCGCTGCCCGGTGAGAAGCCGGTCCACTTCGATATGAGCAAGAAGTGGACCTCCGCGCCGGTGCTGTGGAGTGCTACCGATGAGGTCACCGGGCACGGTCATTCCTACGATGCCGGTGAATCGTCGCATGGTTCGCATGTGGCGTTCGACGCCCTCGAATCCCCCAAGGAAGCGCTGATCGGAGGCCGGGCAAGTGGCAAGTACTAAGTGGCCTGCGGTGGTCGAATCCGAACTGCCGCGCGGGTACGTGATCACCAGCAGCGGCCGGGTCTCCGGGGTGCACGAGGCCGGGGACGTGTTCAAGGAGGCGCCGTTCGACAACGACGAGCGGCTGGCCATGGACAATGTGCTCACCGAGGCGACCCGTGCCACCAAGGTCCGGTTCAACGTCTATATCGGCGACCTCGGTCCCGATGCCGGTGCCGCCGTGGACGCGCTGTTCCCCACCACTCCGGAGCCGGCGCGGTCGGTGCTCATCGCTGTCTCCCCGAACGACCACGCCGTGGAGGTTCGCTCCGGCCGGGATGTGGCCGAGCGCGCCAACGACCGGGTGTGCCAGCTCGGCGTCACCGCCGCGCTGAGTTCGCTGCGGCAGGGTGAGCTGATCGACGGTCTCGTTTCGGCAGTCCGCGTGATGGCGGCTGCCATCGGTCGCTGACCTTCCGGGAGCGCTCGCTACCGACGACGACGGCGCGTCCACCGGCTGGTGGACGCGCCGTCGGCCGTTTCCGGTCAGGAAATATCGAAGGCGCGGGCGCGTAGCGAGCGCTCGATTCCCGCCTTCCCTTCGAGTACCAGCCGTCGCAGGGCGGGCGGATGGTCGGCGGCCAGGAATTCGCCGGCGCGGGCCACCGCTTGCTCGCTGATCGCCCAGGACGGGTACAGCCCGATCACCACGGTCTGCGCGACCTCGCTGGACCGGCGCTCCCATACCGCGGGGATCTCCGCGAAGTACCGCTCCACGAAGGGCTGCAGCAGGGCGTCCTGACCGGCGGGGGCGAAACCGTTGACGATGGAGCGTGCGGTGATGTTGGGTACCGAATCGTCCTCCAGCACCGTGGCCCAGGCCGAGGCCTTCACCTCGGCGATCGGGCGGGCCGTGGCCGCGGTGGCGGCCTGCCGGCGGCCGGCGGCGGTTTCGTCGTTGCGCAACTCGGCGTCGATGGCCGGGGTGGTGTCTGCGCTGTCGGTGTCGATCTCTCCGGCGGCGGCGAGCGCGGTGAGCAGCCGCCAGCGCAGGTCGGTATCGACGGTGAGTCCGGGCAGACCCACTCCGGCCGGGTCGCCGTCGAGCAGTTCGCGCAGGACCTCGGTATGCCAGGCAGCCAGCTTCGCGCCGGTGAGGGCGTTGACGAACGCCAGCTGGTGGTCGGAGCCGGCATCGGCCTCGCGGGCCAGTTCCAGCAGGCGATTCGCGTAATCCTGCCAGCCGGTGGTGTCGGCCCATTCCGGGTCGGCGTAGCTGCGCAGGGCGGTATTGGCCTGCATCAGCAGCCGCTGGACCACACCGATCTCGGATTCCGCACCGATACCGCGCTGTACCAGCGCCACGAAATCACGGGCCCGGAATTCGGCCTGCCGGGTCATCTCCCAGGCCGCCGACCAGGCCAGAGTGCGGGGCAGCGGTTCGGCGATATCGGCGATGTGGTTGACCAGGACGTCGAGGGAATCGGGGTCCAGGCGGACCGAGCAATAGGTGAGGTCGTCGTCGTTGATCAGCACGAACTTGCCGCGCGGTACGCCGACGAGCTCGGGAACCTCGGTGCGTTCGGCGGCGGCGAGATCGAGTTCGACCCGCTTCGTGCGGACCAGTTTGCCCTCTTGATCGTCGTAGACGCCGATGGCGAGCCGATGTACCCGCTGCTCACCGGCTCCCGGCGCGGCGCCCTCCTGGACCACGGTGAACGAGGTGAACTTTCCGTCGGCGTCGACCTCGAAATCGGGCCGCAGAATATTGAGGCCGGTGGTTTTGAGCCACTGGGCGCCCCAGTCGGACAGATCGCGTCCGGAAGATTTTTCCAGGGCCGCCAGCAGATCGTCGAAGGTGGCGTTGCCGTAGGCGTGCTCGGCGAAGTAGGCGCGTAGTCCGGCCAGGAACGGCTCCAGCCCGACGTAGGCCACCAGCTGTTTCAGTACGCTCGCGCCCTTGGCGTAGGTGATGCCGTCGAAATTGACTTCGACAGCGGCCAGGTCGGGGATATCGGCGGCGACGGGGTGGGTGGAGGGCAGCTGATCCTGCCGGTAGGCCCACGATTTCTCGACATTCGCGAAGGTGGTCCAGGCGCTCGTGTACTCGGTGGCCTCGGCCTGGCACAGCACGGACGCGAAGGTCGCGAACGATTCGTTCAACCACAGATCGTCCCACCACTTCATGGTGACCAGATCACCGAACCACATATGCGCCATCTCGTGCAGCACGGTTTCGGCACGCCGCTCATAGGAGGCCCGGGTGACCTTGGACCGGAAGACATAATCCTCGAGGAAGGTCACCGCACCGGCGTTCTCCATCGCCCCGGCATTGAACTCCGGTACGAACAGCTGGTCGTATTTACCGAAGGCGTAGGGGAGGCCGAAGTTCTTGTGGTAGAAGCCGAAACCCTGTTTGGTCTCGGTGAACAGCCGGTCGGCGTCCATGTATTCGGCGAGTGAGGCACGGCAGTAGATACCGAGCGGGATACTGCCGTGGTCGTCGGTGTAGGTATCGGTCCATTCCGCGTACGGACCGGCGATCAGCGCGACCAGATAGGTGCTCATGAGCGGTGTCGTGGCGAAGCGGTGCCGGCCGCCCTCGACGCTGCCGGCGCCGTTGGAGATGACCTTCCAGTCGCTCGGGGCGGTGACCTCGATATCGAAGGTGGCCTTGAGGTCGGGCTGGTCGAAGCAGGCGAACATCCGTTTGGCATCGGCGGTCTCGAACTGGGAGTACAGGTAGACCGCCCCGTCGGCGGGATCGACGAACCGGTGCAGGCCTTCGCCGGTATGTGAGTACTCGCAGTCGGCCTCCACCACGAGCTCGTTGCGCTCGGCCAGGTCGGGCAGGGTGATACCGGTCGCCTCGTCGTAGTCGGCGATATCGAGGGGTTTGCCGTTCAGGACCGCCGAACGGATACCGCGGGCGACGATATCGACGAAGGACTGTGAGCCGGGCTTGGCGGTGAAGGTGACCGTACTGCGCGAGAAGAACGTCTGTTCGCCCGGTTTCCCCGCACCGTCGGTGAGGTCGAGGTCGATGCGGTAGTTCTCGACCGAGACGACGCCGGCGCGTTCGATCGCCTGTTCGCGGGTGAGGTTCGGTGCGGACATCGGGCTCCTTCGATTACACAGAGGTGCGGGCACGAGCGTTGTCCACAATGCCACGTCGGTAAGGTCTTGCTGTAGTGAAGTCGTGCGACTTGACGATAGGAAGACCGCCCAGAGGATCGGAGCCGCAACGTGAAGCATGTGCACGCCGGAAAGGTGCGCGACCTGTACACCGACGGTGACACGCTGCTGCTGGTTGCCTCGGACCGGGTCTCGGTCTACGACGTCTCACTGCCCACACCGATACCGGACAAGGGTGCGCTGCTGACGCAACTGTCGAACTGGTGGTTCGAATTCTTCGCCGATATCCCCAACCATGTGCTGTCCACCACCGGTGTGCCGGCGGAATTCGCCGGCCGGGCGGTGCGGGTGAAGCCGTTGAAGATGGTGCTGGTGGAATGCGTGGCGCGCGGATACCTGGTGGGGTCGGGGTGGAAGGAGTACCAGCGCAGCGGTTCGGTGTGTGGGGTGGCGCTACCGGCCGGGCTGCGCGAAGGTGACCGGCTGCCCGAGCCGATCTTCACGCCGACCACGAAGGTGTCCGATACCGGCCACGACGAACCGATGACGTTCGACCAGGTGGTCGACCAGGAGGGGCGCGAGATCGCCGAGCAACTGCGCGATCGCACCCTCGATCTCTACGCGCGGGGAGCGGCGCACGCCGCCGAACGGGGCGTGATCATCGCCGATACCAAGGTCGAGTTCGGCTGGGACGGTGATGTTCTCACGCTCGGGGACGAACTGCTGACCTCCGATTCCTCCCGGTTCTGGCCGGCCGCCGAATGGGAGCCCGGCCGCCCGCAATCTTCGTTCGACAAGCAGTTCGTCCGCGATTGGGCCACCTCCACCGGCTGGGACAAGGAACCGCCCGGCCCGGAGATCCCGGCCGATATCGTCGCCGCCACCAGGGAGAAGTACGTCCAAGCCTACGAGCTGATCACCAGCCGAACCTGGTGACGCGTACCACGGATTCCGCAGTTGATTCCGTTCGGCAAGACGGCCGCAACGCTGTGTCGGGCCGTCTGTTCAGAGTGGGGTCGAGGTGTCGGCCAGCCGGTCGGGGTCGACCGGGTCGCCGGAGAGGAGGAGTTCCTTGGTGCGGTCGCCCAGATCCCAGATGTTCACGTTCATCCCGGCCAGGACCCGCTGCTGCTCGTCGAGCCAGAACGCCACGAATTCGCGGCCGCCGAGATCGCCGCGCACCACCACCCGGTCGTAGTCGCCGGGGGCGGCGAAACCGGTGTATTCCATACCCAGGTCGTACTGGTCGGTGAAGAAGTAGGGGAGGCGGTCGTAGGGGGCGGCCTTGCCGAGCATGGTCCGGGCGGCGGCCGCGGGCTGATTCAGGGCGTTCGCCCAGTGCTCTACCCGGATCCGGCGGCCCAGTACGGGATGGTCCTGTTCCGCGATATCGCCGATGGCCACGATATTCGGGTCGCTGCTGGTGAGTCCCGCATCGACGAGAACACCGGTGCCGGTGAGCAGACCGGCGGCTTCCGCGAGTTCGATACGGGGTCGCGCACCCACCGCGACGAGAACGGCGTCCGCCGCCACGGTTGTACCGTCCGCCAATTGCACGCCCCTGGCCCGACCGTCGGAAACAGTGATCTGTTCGACGCGCGCATCGAACCGGAACTCCACGCCGTGCTCCCGGTGCAGATCGGCGAATACCTCGCCCATCTCCGGCCCCAGCGCACCCAGCAGGGGGGCGAACGTCTCTTCGACCACGGTCACCGCCACCCCGGCCGCCCGCGCCGCCGCGGTGACCTCGAGCCCGATCCAGCCCGCCCCGACGACCACCAGCCGGCGCGCGGTGCCGAACAGCGCGATCAATGCGTCGGATTCTTCGACGGTACGCAAGGTGTACACGCCCGGCGCGTCGGCGCCCGGAACGGGCAGCGACCGCGATGCGGCACCGGTGGCCAGAGCCAGCTTGTCGTAGGGCAGGGTCGAACCATCCGGTAGCGCGACCGTGCGGGCGCCCCGATCGACAGCGGTGACCTCGGTACCCAGCAGGAGCTCCACATTGTGGTCCCGATACCAGGCGGCGTCGGCAACGGTGAACTCGTCGAGAGTCTTCTTCCCGGCCAGGTACTCCTTCGACAGCGGCGGACGTTCGTAGGGCAGCCGCTCCTCCGCGCCGATGAGGGTGATGTGGCCGTCGAAATCGTTGCCGCGCAACTCCTGTGCCAATTTCGCCCCGGCCAGGCCGGCGCCGACGATCACGAAACGCTGTGCAGATGTCATGGACGGACTCCCTTGTCGTGAGTTGTTCCAGCGACGATCCGAACCTCTGGGGCCAGCCTACTGAGACCGCCCGCGATGTTCGCCCGGGATCGGGAACGAAAACGGCACGGCGGCGGTTGCTCGGTGGGAGGCCGGGCCTGCGGCGCAGTGCCCGTCGACGACCGAAGGAGAGGAACGTCCGTGACCGATACGGCCGATAAGAAGGACCTTGCCGAATTCTGGTTCGACCCACTGTGCCCGTGGTGCTGGATCACCTCCCGCTGGATCCTCGAGGTCGCGAAAGTGCGCGATATCGAGACACGCTTCCATGTGATGAGCCTGGCGGTGCTCAACGAGGGGCGTGATCTGCCGCCGGAATACCAGGAACTGATGGCGAACGGGTGGGGGCCGGTGCGGGTCGCGATCGCCGCCGCCCGGCAGCACGGCGACGAAGTGCTGCCGGCGCTGTACACGGCCATGGGCACCCGGTTCCACGACCGCCGGTCCGAGTACGAGAAGGAGGGGGATCTGCGGGGTACCTTCGCGGCGATCCTTGCCGATGCGCTCGCCGAGGCCGGGTTGCCGGCCGAACTGGCGACCGCCGCGGACAGCGGCGACTTCGACGAGGCCTTGCGGGTCAGCCATCACGCCGGGATGGACAAGGTCGGACCCGATGTCGGTACGCCGACCATCCACGTGAACGGGGTCGCGTTCTTCGGCCCGGTGTTGTCACGGATCCCGCGGGGCGAGGAGGCGGGCAAACTGTGGGACGCGGTGGTTACGCTGGCGGCCTACCCGCATTTCTTCGAGCTCAAGCGCACCCGCGACGAGGATCCGCAGTTCGACTGAGGATCGTGGTGGCCGATTCCCGCCGCCCGGCGGGATTCGGCCACCGAGCCCAGGTCAGTGCAGGGTTTTCGCCATCGTCACCGGCTGCCCGCCGGGAGCCCCCGGCGGGGGCGGTGGTGGTGGCTGGGTGAGCGGCCGTGACCCCGGTCCGGGCCGCCAGAACAACCGGCCGTGGCTGCTGCGGTCGCGTAACGCCCACATCCGCCAGGTGAGCACGGGATGGGAGGCCATGGCGTTCACCATCCAGACGAAGAAGCCGCGTTCCTGGGCGGCGCGGTCGGCCATTTCGTCGAAACCCACCGAGGTGTTGAGGTATTTACCGGCCGCCAATGTGCCCATCGCCGGCGCCGCGCCCTGCGGCCGGTGGCAGTAACCGTGGTTGTCGGCCGTGTACTCCTGCGACCGGATGAGCGAATTACCCAGGATCGGCAGGAACGGGACCAGGAACATCCCGAGCTGCCGCCAATAGGACGCATGCCCGGCCGCGATATGACCCACCTCGTGGCCGATGATGAACGCCAGCGCGTCCGGTTCGCGGGCGGCGCCGCTGACCTCGAACAGGTCGCTGTAGACCACCACGTAACGGCGGAATCCGTGGCCGGAGGCGAACGCGTTGATCTGCCCGTTCCCGAGTACCACGTAGGCATCCGGTGCCGCTGCCATACCGAACCGGGCCGCGGCCTCCTGCACCATCCGGTAGCCCTCGGGAAACTGGGTCGGCGACATCTTCACGCCGTTGACCCGCTGCTTCGAATAGTTGAGCCCGCGGCCCAGCCAGATCAGCAGGGGCGCCCCCACCAGGATCAGGATGTACTCGTTGACGGCGCCGAGTACGAGCAGCAGGAAAGCCAGCAGATACGCGACTCCCGTGAACAGCACCACAACGGTCAGCAGTGGGATCTCCCAGCTGTGCCGGGCGGGCATACCGAACGGCGACAGTCCGCGCGGCTCGTGCGCCGGGCCCGGCGGCGGGGGATAACCGGCCGGTAGGGCCGCCGGGGTGCCCGGACGGTCGGTGAGCCACGGGTAGGGCCCGGGCTCCGGCGGGTTCGCGGCCCAGTGGGGGCCGGACCCGGACGGTTGCTGTGGGTCGTGCGGCTGCATACCCCGACTCTAAGCGGACCTCCGCATTCGTTCGGCCGGGTACGGAAGGTCACACCGGTTCGCGCGGTGCGGCCCGCCCGCCGTCATCGGCTGTTTCCGGGCCTGACACAATCGCGGCATGCGCGTATACCTGGGTGCCGATCACGCTGGTTTCGAATTGAAGAACGTTGTCAGAGATCACCTCGAGAAGGCCGGTCACGAGGTCGTCGACTGCGGCGCACTCGTCTACGACGCCCTCGACGACTACCCCGCCTTCTGCATCGAGGCGGCCCGTCGCACCGTCGCCGACCCGGGCAGTCTCGGGCTGGTCTTCGGTGGTAGCGGTAACGGTGAGCAGATCGCCGCGAACAAGGTGCCCGGCGCGCGGTGTGCGCTGGCCTGGAGCGTCGAAACCGCCCGGCTGGCCCGCGAACACAACAATGCCCAGCTGATCGGTATCGGTGGCCGGATGCATTCGCAGCAGGAGGCGCTGGAGATCGTGGATGCCTTCGTGACGACCCCGTGGTCGGAAGAGGAGCGGCACCAGCGTCGTATCGATATCCTCGCCGCCTACGAGAAGACCGGCGAAGCGCCCGCTCTGCCCGCTTCCTGACGCGAGTGCCGGAGGGACATACCCTGCACCGGCTCGCTCGCCGGCACGAACGGCGCCTGGCCGGTGCGGTGGTGCGGGTATCGAGTCCGCAGGGGAAATTCGCCGCGGGTGCCGCCCGGGTGGACGGGCGCACTCTGCTGCGGTCGCAGGCCTGGGGTAAACATCTGCTGCACGAGTACGAGGGCGAACTGTTCGTCCACGTCCACCTCGGGCTGTACGGCACGTTCATCGAATCCGGTCTGCCGATGCCGGAGCCGGTGGGTCAGGTGCGGATGCGGATATCCGGGCCCGGCCGCGACGGGTCGGGGTTCGGCACCGATCTGCGCGGGCCGACGGCCTGCGAAATCCTGACACCGCCGGAGGTGACGGCGCTCGTCGACCGGCTCGGACCCGACCCGCTGCGTCCCGATGCCGACCCGGACCGGGCCTGGACGCGGATCAGCCGCTCCCGGCGCAGTATCGGCTCCTTGCTCATGGACCAAGGCGTAATCGCCGGGGTCGGCAATGTCTATCGTGCGGAAGTGCTGTTCCGGCACGGTATTTCCCCATCCCGGCCCGGTACCGGGATCACCCCGGACGAATGGTCGGCGCTGTGGTCGGATCTGGTCGGACTGATGCGGGTCGGGGTGCGCCGCGGGAAAATGCACGTGGTGCGTCCCGAGCACGATCACGGCGCGCCGTCCTACGCCGCCGACCGGCCCCGCACCTACGTCTACCGGCGGGCAGGCGAGCCGTGCCGCTGCTGCGCCACGCCGGTGCGGTACAGCGTTCTGGAGGGCCGGAACCTGTTCTGGTGCGCCGGGTGCCAGCCCGGCTGAGCCTGCCTGTTCGGCCCGCTCAACCGGCCACTGCGGTATCGACCGCCCCGCCTGTGGCCTCGGCGCCGACGTACCGGCGCCCGCCCGCGGTTTTTGCCGAGTACATGGCGAGGTCCGCGCGGCGGAGCAGTTCGGCCAGTTCGGCGCGGTCCTCGGGCGGCGAGTACGTGGTGCCGACACTGGCCGACACCGGTACCGGCCCGGCCGCGGTCCAGACCGAATCATTCAGCGCGAGCACGATATTCGCCGCCAGTTCGGCGACACGGTCCTTGTCGAGACCGGCCGCCAGCACGAACTCGTCGCCGCCGTAGCGGCAGACCACGGTCCCCGGGGGCGCCACCTCACGCAGGCGTTGCGCCAGTTCGACCAGTACCTCGTCGCCGACGGCGTGGCCGTAGTTGTCGTTGATCTGCTTGAACCGGTCCAGATCCACCACCAGCAGCCCGACCCCGCGTTGCGGGTGATCGGCCATCTGCCGGACTCGTTTGCGCAGCAGGGTGCGGTTGGCCAGCCCGGTGAGCGCGTCATGGGTGGCTTCGTGTTCGAGGCGCTGCTGGAGGGCGGCGAATTCACGCACCCGCTGCGTGGCCTCGTCGGAGAAGTTCTTCTTCTGCTGCGCCAGCGCCAGCTCCTGCAGTGCCTGGGCGTAGCTGTCGATGGCCTGGCTGGCCACCAGCGGCCACTGGGTCGCCACCAGGGAGCCGCGTGGTCCGGCGGGGAAGCCCAGCAGGGTGCGGGTCACCAGGGCGAGCATCCGGACCTGGTGCAGCGGCTCCGCGCACAGCCGCGCCCCGAGCCGGCGGGCGGCACGGATCGGGAACGGATCGGACACCGTGAGCTCGAGTAGCTGCTCGAGGATATCCACGAGAACAGGTTCGATCTCGGCCGCGGTGATATCGGCATCGGGCTGGGCACCCGCCGCCAAGGCCCATTCGCGGGCGGTGGAATGAACGGGTGGCCGGCTCTCAGCAGGCATCGCGATCACCGCAGGCGGAGGTAATCGCGCCGCGACCGCGCGGCTTCGGTGCCGGGGCCACCCGGCTCTGTCGTACTGCTGTGCGGATGGTCCACCTTGTCGGGTGCACGCCACCGCCCCCTTTCCAGATACCCCGTCCGGCAAGAAGATTGTAGCAAGATGGTGGGGCCCGGAGACCTGCGTTCTAGAACAAGTTCTCGAACCCCGGAACAACAGCAATCTCTGGCGTATCGTCCGGAACCCGCCGGTGTTACACACTTTCGCGAAATTTTTTTCCCGCGCGCCGGGGAGTGCCCGGCTGTCGTGTTCACGTGACCGGTCGTACCGGTTCCGGCCCCGGCGACTCAGGGGGCGCGGACGGCGCCGGGACCCGGAATGGGGGCTGATTGGCGAAAAGAAAGTGGCATTCGGTACAGTCGCTCATGCACACGGCATCGTGGCGATCCCACCGCTGCTGTATGTATGCGGGTGTAGTTCAATGGTAGAACCTCAGCCTTCCAAGCTGATGGTGCGGGTTCGATTCCCGTCACCCGCTCTCTCCGAGACCGGAAACCACCCCTTCGGGGGTACTACGGGGTGTGGCGCAGCTTGGTAGCGCACCCGCTTTGGGAGCGGGTGGTCGCAGGTTCAAATCCTGTCACCCCGACATTTCTCAGCCGTCTCCCGGAATCGACTCCGGTATCTCAGCCACGCGCCCGGGATGGTTGCTTACCGTTGGGCGCCCCGTTGCGCTGGACAGCGTAGGTGCGTGGCGGCGGCGGAGTCTCCACCGGTAGTTCGGCGCGGCGGCCGAAGGCCTGGTCGATCAGCTCCGATGCGGCGCGGGTGACGATGAGGCGCGCGATGGCGAGATCGGTTTCCAGTTTGGTGCGGTCCTTGATATTCCGTTCGGACTGCTCGTAGCTCTTTCCGGCGAGGATATGGAAGATATCGGCGGCATAGCGGTCGGCGATCCGGTCGCAATCGGCGCGGAGGCGCTCGACGAGCTGGAAGGTCACGTTCGGGGGCAGGCCCGCATCGCCGAGGCGGGTGGCCAGATCGCTGCATCGCGGGTTGGTGACCCGGTAGACGTCGAACGGGTCGTCGCTGGCGGCGAGTGCCTGTTGTACGTACTCGGGTAGTTCGTAGGCCGGTTCCTCGGGTTCCGGTGCAGGTGGGTGGTCCGGTAACGGGCGGTCGGGTACGCCGGGATTCTGGTCGGTGACGCCCAGGACATCGGCGAGGTCGTCACCGCGGTCCCAGGCGGAGAGCAGTTCCCGGATGCCGTTGAGTTTCATCCCGCGGCCCAGCAATCGGCTGATGGTCTGCAGCCGGTTGAGGTGGTCGGATCCGTAGTAGCCGATACGTCCCCGGACATCGGGCGAGGGCAGCAGCCCCCGCTCGTGGTACACGCGGACACTGCGCACGGTGGTCTCGGCGGCCCGCGCCAGCTCGTCGATCGTGTACTCGGATTCGCCAGGCATACCTATAGGAAACCATATTTGGGCCCGTAGATAAACGGTCCGTAACCAAACGAACCGCTGTATGGCGGCTTGAATATTGTGAAATGAAGATCAACGTACCGTTAAGTAGCGGTACGAGGCCTTGCCTCCAGGCCCGTCCGTGTTCTACCGTCGTGATGCAGCTGACATCGGCTGTTTCCGGGGACTGTTGAGCAGCCCTGACGATCCGCCCGACCAACGGGACACGTATCGGTACCCCCCGGCGTGCCCTCGGCAGTTCCGGAGACGGTGATGAGCACAGTACGAGTACGCTCGTTGAGCGTTGTCCTACCTCGCACGACAAATCAGTCGCGGGTTTCCGCGCCACTCCCTTCCACAGCGGTGAAATCGGCGCAGCGCCCGCCGTGCGCGGAGATCCCGGATAGCTGGGACCTGGATTCCGGCACTCCCGACGCCTGGCATTCGGCAGTACGTACTTGCTATGGCTGTCCTTTGTTCGATCAGTGTGCGCGCTTGGCGCAGACTCTCATCGAGCGGGGCGATGCACCGCGAGCCATGATCTGGGCGGGCATCGCCTACGACAACTCGGGCAATGTCATAGAAAACTTGGATCGGCATCGCACCGTGCCGATCGATCACAAACGGCCGATGCGGATCATCCGCAACGGTCCGCGCCCCACGCACGGCGCGGTGGTATCCGGTGCGCCCAAACGCCATATCGTCCTGGGCCGTCCGCTCCAGCCGACGGGCACCGCTGCTGTCTGACTATGCTGCGGGAGCAAGCGCGGATCTAGTTCTGGTGGTGCGTAGATGACAATCCTGGCGTTGGAGATCGGCACGACACGGCTCGCTGCGATCGAGATCGCCGACGATGTGGGCTCCGACCAGGTCCAGCAGATACCGATACCGCGACAGGGCGCCTGGGACAAGGTACGCGAGCTCCTGCTCCGGATCGCGGCGGGCCGGGAGATCGCCGCGGTCGGAATCGCCTCCAACGGGCCGATCGATATGGCCTCCGGTGTGGTGGCGCCCGCGCAGGTTCAGGAATGGCAGTCCGGTTTTCCGCTGGTCGAGTCGGTCCAGCAGCTTTTCCCCGCCGCCTCCGTGGCGATGGCATTGGACGGTGTCTGTCTTTCGCTGGCCGAACGGCATTTCGGGGCAACTCGTGAGGTGATGGATTCGCTGTCGATCCACCTGTCGGAGACGGTGTTCGGCGGGGTGATGGTGGGCGGTTTCGTGGTGGTCGGGCGGACCGGTAACGCCGGCCAGATCGGCCACGTCCTCGTACCCGGCTACGACGATCCGTGTGTGTGCGGGGGACGCGGATGCCTGGAATCGGTGGCGGGCGCACCGGCGTTGACGGCTTGGGCCCGGCAGCAGGGCTGGGCCGGGAATGCGGTGACCGGTCTCGCGACGGACGCGCAGGCCGGAGACCGTATCGCCCTGGCGGCGCTGGAACGAGCCGGTATCGCGGTGGGCCGGGCCATCGCGTCGGTGGCGGCGCTGCTGGATATCGACCGGGTCGTTGTCGGCGGCCCCATCGCCGCGGCCGGCTCCGCGCTGTGGAAACCGCTGCAGAACACGGTCGCGATGCATGCGCGATTGCCTTTTCTGCCCGGGTTGCGTGTGGTGTCCTCCGAGTTGGCGGATCTGGGTCTGCTGGCGGGCGCGGGAGTTATCGCGCTGACCTCGCAGAATGCGTGATCCGCGCACCGCGCAGTAGTTTTCGGCGGGTCGCGCCGGTCGCCGCCGCGGGCGGCGTGGCTGCTCAGCGGCGGGGTCCGGACCATTCATCGAGGACCCGAATCGGCTGTGCTCATATCGGGGTCCGTATCATTGCCCGTTCGGGTGGCCGGATGGTCGTACCTCTCCGGCGGCGGCCGCGGGGTGGATTTCTGTGTCGTGCGGCTTATCGACTGCGATTTCACTGTTGAGCGTACCGCTGTGTAACGGTACATTATCTCCTGCGGACGTTGTCGCGATAGCGACACGCACCGCGAAACGGTTGGACGCACGCGATGAGAGGGCGCAGTGATCCCCTGGGTGACGGTCGAAACTTTGGCGCCGGAAGGTTTCTCGGTCGCGTCGGTCGGGGATACCGCACGCGAGTTCGCCGACTGGCGCCGCGTTGTACAGCGACAGTTCGCACGTACCCCAGCTCTCTACGACGGATTGACCACACGCGATATCGCCGAGGCTCTGCGTACCGCCACAACGGGGGCCATCGACCTGGATCGCACCTTCACCACTCGCTCCGGACCGCACCGGCTGATGGTCCGGCCGGTGTTCGGGCCCGCCGGGGAAGTGCACGCGGTGCGCTGGTGGGCCGGGCCCGCGGACGGCCCGGTGCCGCCGCTACCCGCGGCCGTCGGCGCGATCTGGGATGTGGACAGTCAGACCCTCGCGCAGCCCAGCGGTATCACGGCGCTGTCGGGTAGCGCGCCCGAAGAGTATGTACCGCGGATGTCGATCGCCGAATTCTTCCATCGTATCTCGGCATTCGACCGGCACGCGGAAGTCCTCGACCTGCTGTACGGCCCCGTGGCCGGTGACAAAATGCAATTCGAGGTCACTGTGCTGCGTAATGCCGGGCGGGCAACTCGCTGGCGGATCTCCGTGCGAGCCCGCAACGACGAACACACTCGCGGTGCGTGGTGGCTGATCGAGGACATCACGTCGGAGGACAATCCGGCCATCTGGCCGACTCTGGAGAGTGTCGGCCTGCGGGAGGCACACCGCCGCGCGGGCAACCATCTCGCGGTCGTCCAGTTGGGATACACCAGTATTTCGCACTGGCTCACCGATCCGGCACCGTGGATACGCTGGGACTATCTGTTCCGACCGGTCGATGTCTTCCATCCCGACGATCGGGTCCGGCTGGTGGAACTCGGTTCCCGGGTCCGCAGTGGCGAGAGCGCCGGAGTCACGGTGCGGGCGTTGAACTACAGCGGCGGTTACACCCCGACCTCGCTACTGCTGTATCCGTACCCGGGATTCTCCAACCGGGAGCTGGCCATCGCCCAGTTGGTGCGGGTGGCCGACGATATCCCTGTGGTGGAACCGGATCCGACGGGTCCGGTCGCAGCGGAGAGCCCGATCGGTTACGACGATCAGTTGCGGTTCCGGCTGGCGGGCCGGCTCCGGCACAGTCCGGTGTCCTGAGAACGGGTGTATTCGCGGGTCCCCATGCCTGGGAAGATGTTTTCCGTTGGTGGACAGGCTGCTCTCTACCATTCCGAGAGTGAGGACTGGGGCGGCTGGACGCGCGGATTCGGGCGAGGCACTGCTTCGCCAGATGGCCGCACGGCGCCGTCGCGACAATATCGTCGTCGTGGTCCTGGCGGTGCTCGCGGTGCTCGGCGGCGGGCATGCCGTCTACAGTTTCTTCGCCCCCGATCCTGCCCCACCGGGAGACGAGGCGATGGTGCGGGTCACGGGGCATGCCAGCCTCGCTGCGTCGTTCGCCGAGGATTTCGTCGTCACCTATCTGAGCGCTGATGCGAGCGATCAGGACGCCCTGTCGCGCTATGTCGACGGGACACAGCGGATCTCGCTACCGAAAACGGGTGCACAGGTCAGCGCGCCACTCGTGGTCTACGTCGCCCGCACTCTCGACGCCGGCGCGGTCGAGGTGTGGTCGGTAACCGTATCGGTGCAGACGGGCCGGACCGGGTCGGGTGCCGCGCGGCATTACTATCGGGTCCCGGTCTCGGTGTCCGAGGGCAGTCTGCGGGCGCTCACCCTGCCCGCCGCGGTGGAACCGCCCGCGGTCGGCTCGGATCTGGCGCAGGCGTATTCGGCCCCGTGCGGGGAGGAGACGGCGTTCGCGCAGGTCGCCACCGGCTTCTTGAACGCGTATCTGACCGGCGCAGGCGATGCGGCGCGCTATGTCACCGTCGATTCCGGAATTTCGGCATTGCGCCCGGCGCCGTTCACCGAACTCGGCACAGTGACCGTGACCGCCGAGGATTCCGCTTGCGGGACCGCCGGCTCCAATGCGCAGGTATTGGCAACAGTCACCCCGGAGGGGGCATCCGGGACCGCCCCGGCGCTGGCCTACCCGCTCACCATGGTCCGCGGTGAGGGGCAGTGGCAGGTGCGGGCCATCGAGACACTGCCGGCGCTGAAGGAGCCACTGACCCTGGTCGTGCCACCGGGGGAGAACGCCGGCCCGGCCACCGGCAGCACCACGGGCGCCCCGACGACCACCGCGGAGATCCCCCCGGCGACCCAGAACTGATACGAGGCGGCAACCATGAGCAATCTCAGCAATATCCTCTACGGCATCCTGGTATTCGTACGGTGGGCCGGACTGATCCTCATCACCATCGTCTCGATGGCCGTGCTGATCTCGGAGGCCGCGAAATCCAAGCTGTCCCCGGCCAAGATTCTCGGTGTCGCGGGTTCGGCGATTCTGGCCGCCGTGCTGTTCTGGATGCTGCCGACGCTGGTGAACTTCGCCCGCGCGGACGCCAATATGATCGTTCCGGACCATCCTGTCGGGGGCGGTTATCAGTGACCGCCCAGGTGATCAAGATTTTCACGCCGGTCAAACGTGTCCCCACCATGATCGGCAAAGCCCAGAACGGGCAGAAGCTGCCGTTCGGTCCCTATACCCTGCCGCAGGTGGCGGGTGTGGCCATCGGCTTGATCATCACGGGTGCCGCGGCGATGACCCTGCCGGCGAATCCGGCGATCACCTTCCTGGCCGGGCTGGCGCTCACGGCCGTCCTCGGTTTTGCGCTGGGTCTCGTCCCGTACACGGGTGTGCGGTTGTTCTCGCGGGTGGTCTGGTTCGCACGACTGATCTGCTACCCGAAACCGGTACTCGCCTCGGGGATGCCGGTGACCCCCGAATCGGCCCGGATCACCATGTTCGTCGAGGAAACCGTGGTGGCGATCCTGCCGCACGAACCGACTTCGGGCAGTCCCCGGAAAAGCCGCGCCCAACGGGTTTCGGCCCGGGGCGGGCAGCTGTTGGACCTGCTGAACACGAACCGGGTCCCGCGCCCCGTGGAGGTGGTGGATTCGCCCCCACCGGCATCCAGCTGGCGGTCGATGATCAGCAGTAACGGGGGGCGGTCGGCAAGCGGAGAGGGACGCTGATGGGGTTCAACCGGGACCTGCAACCCACGGCCGCGATTCGCGGGCATCTCCAGTTCACCCATTCGGGCCTGGTCACGGCTACGTACTTCATCACGCCGCTCGGGTACGGTCTGCGTAAGGCCGGCGATAAATTCGATGTCAAACTCGCGCACCATGCGCTGATCAACAACCTGCCCAACGGGTCGCTGCTGCTGGGGATCCAGGCGCGGCAGAACACGCTCGATGTGCTGAGCAAAATGGTCGAGGGTGTGGATCTGGACGAATGCGCCGATTACGCCGACGAGGTGTTCGCCTCCTATGAGCGGGTCCGCGCCATCTCCCCGCAGACCCGGATCTACCTGCTCTCCATTCCGGTGGGTACCGCGAGTACCGGCGGAATATCGGCGCTTTCCCGGATGTGGCGCGGTAGTACGACGACCATCGACGCGACCGCCGTCTCGCGTGCCGAACTGGACGGCTACGAAGACGAAGCCAATGAGATCCTGTCCCGGATCGGCGGGGATTTCGATCCGGTGCCGGTACCCGCGGCCTTGTTCCAGTGGCTGTGGGAGCACTATCTGGCACGCGGAGCAGTCGGTGATCCGGTGGCACCGACCCGCGCGGGTGCACTCGACGAGGCGACGGCGGCGGTTTTCAAATCCGCGGCACTGGACGAAGGCGCCCGGGCCGACTCCCAGCGCCGGCTGCGCCCCTCGTTCGTTCCGGTGATCAAAGTGGTGCAGCCGGACACCGGATACCGTCCGTCCTACCAGGCGATGCTGACCCCGCGGTCGTTCCCCTATTCGGGCATGATGTTCCCGGGCGGTAGCGAATTCCTGAATGTGATCGACGGTCTCGGCGGCGCGGTTACCGTCGACTGGGGAATGCGGATCTCCACCAAACCTGCCGATCAAGTTCTGAAGAGCAACGAGGTGAATCTGCGCCGTCTCGGCGAACAGATGGACCAGCGCGACCAGGAAGTGTCGTTCGCGCAGAACACGCTCATGTCCAAGGCGCAGATGCTGGGGGAATACAACCAGCACTTCGAGGTCAACGGTGGCGAATCGGAGGTCTCGTTCACCACCGTGATCGCGGTGGGCGGGCCTTCCCGGGACGAGACCATGGACGCGGTGAATACGCTACGCCGCCGTTACAAGCGATTCCAAGTGGAGATGGCCGCGCCGGTCGGTGCTCAGGTCGACCTCTGGTCGCTGCTGGTCCCCGGTAGTCCGCCGCGGCGGGCGTTCGACGATTTCGCCCATATCGTGCCCTCCGATATGTGGGCGGGTTTCGTTCCGTTCACGACCAGCCAGATCGGTGACGACAGCGGTCCGGTGATCGGACTCAACCTGCTGTCCGGGCATTTCGAGCCGATTCATTTCGGAATCATGGAGGCCGCGCTGCACGACCTGTCCGCGTCCTTCGCGGTCACCGGCGAACTCGGTTCGGGTAAATCGTATTTCCTGAAGCTCATGGCCGTGCTCGTCCACGATATGGGCGGGCAGTTCCTGGCGATCGACCGAAGCCAGGTGGGGGAGTGGGAACATTTTGCCGCCGCCATCGACGATGCCGTGGTCATCGACCTGGCGAACCCATCGGTTTCGCTGGATCCGCTGCGGTTGTTCGATCCCCGCGTCGCCGGGGAACGGGCGCTGGATTCCGTGCTGCCGTTGCTCGATCTGTCGCCCACATCGGGTACCGGTGCGGTGATCAGCAACCTGCTGTCGCCCAAGGGAATCGCCGAGCATCGAGTCACCAGCCTGCTGGACCTCTACCGTGTGGTGTGCCGGTTGCGCGACGAGCCCGGCGCGCTCGACGAGTACGCGGACCTGGCGTCCCGGTTGGGAACCATCGTCGAACGCGTGCCGGTGCTGTTCGACCCGAACCTCGCACCCATCCGGTTGGATGCCGCGGCCACCGTGGTCCGCAGCCACAACCTGGCCCTGCCGACTGCCGAGGAACTGACCACCCCGCATCTCTACAACCGGCTGCCCTTGACCAAACGGCTCGGGACCGCGCTCTACGAGCTCGTCGGAGTGACGGCGCGGGAGGCATTCCTCTCCGACAACGGGCGTTTCGGCCTCCTCGTCGGCGACGAGGCACACCATTTCACGCAAACCCAGGTCGGTGCGTCGGTGACCTCGGATTTCAGTCGTGACGGCCGTAAACACCTCGCCGCGATCGGGCTGGCCTCCCATGATCCCGCCACCGATTTCCAGGGCGCGGCGCACAACCTGATCCCGAACCGGTTCGTCTTCCGGCAGCGCGACGAAACGCTGGCCCGCAACAGTCTGGAGTGGCTGGGCGTGGATCTGGAAGAGGCGCCGTACCTGTTGCAGGCGCTCCGCGAGGAGACCTCGCCACCGGTGGGAGTCGGTCGGCAGGTGCCGGAAGAGCGTCGCGGTGAGATGTTCATGCGGGATGCGCTGAGCCGGATCGGGCGTGGGAAAGTGCTCGGCCCGGCCCGGGCGGATCGGGCGAAGGCCATCACCAGCACGCCGACCGCGGTGTCCCGTCCGGCCCGCAGAGAACCGGAGGCGGCCCGGTGAGCGAGCGGCGGCGGGTGGATCGGTTGCGGTGGTGTCGAAGAAGAAGCTGATCGTGGTGCTGGTCGTGCTGATGTCCTGTTGTTGCGGCGGGCCGGCGCTCATTGTGGCGGCGCCGTTCGCGGAGCTGACTTCGATGGCGAAACAGGATTTCGGGCGGCAGTGCGATATCGCGCTCGGACCGGCCACCGGGACGACCCCCACCACCCCGGCCACCACCAGCACCGAATCCATTCCCCTCGGACCTGCCTCGCCTGCACCTATACCCACCACGAACCCCTACGCGTCCTTGACCTTCACAGCCGACGATACGGATATCGAGCCGCGCGATCGGCTGTGCGCTTCGGTCATGCAGGTGGCCCCCTGGCAGGGCCCGGAACTGCGGGAAAGCAGCAACGCTTCCGCCGCGGTATGCGCCGCGAACCTTGCCCTGAGTTATCCCGAGGCGGGCGGTCCGGCGGAGTCGGCCGATTACGTCCGGGACGTGATCTACAGCGCCTCGGTGGCCGGTTCGTCGGGGCGGTGTGTGCCGGGCCGGGCGCCCCGTGCGGCGGCGACGGAGAACTGCGGCGGCACCCGGTACGGCGAACCGGTGATCCTGCCGGAAACCGTGCGGGAACAGGCCTTCTGTGGGTATGTGGTGGATCCGGCCGCGATATCGCCCGGTGATCTGGTGTTCTGGGATTATCGGAACAACGCCGCAACGCGGGCGGGTATCGCGCTGGGATCGGGTGAGTTGGTGACGGTCGAGGACGAGGAGTTCGTCCGGTCGAGCGTTCCCGGCGCCGGGCACGTCCAGATCAAGCGCGTACTGCGGGAGGTGTCGTGACCAGCGCGGAAATCGGGCCGTTCGCCGTGGAATCGGAGTGGGCGGACGATCCGGAAACCGAAGGTGCGCCCGAGAGCGGGTCTCCGTGGACCGGTGGGCGCAGGCGGTGGGGCACCGGCGGTGGGAATGCGAACGCGAACCCGCCCGGTGCACCGGCAGCGCCACCCGGTCCGGCCACCTCGTCCGGCCCCACCGCGACACCGGTCGCCCAATCCGCGCCCGCGCCGGCGGCTGCCGCACCGCCGCCCGGTCTGGCGCTACCCGGCCTGCCCGCTCTTCCGGTACCCGGCGTACCCGCCCCGGTAACCGGTGCCCCACCGGCGGCCGCTCCCGCGCCCGCCCCAGCCCCGGTGGCCGACCGCCGCGAGGAGACAGACCCCGAGCCGCTGGTGGACCCCGACATGCTGGCGCGGATGGCGCCCATGGCGATGATGGCCGGCGCGTCCCTACTGCCCATGATCGGTTCGGCGCTCTCGGGGCTGACCGGTGGTGGCGGTGCAGCCCCCGTGGCCGAGGACGCCGCGACAGGGATGTCCCCGGAGGCCGAGCGTGCGATGAAGGTGCTGAAACTCCTCGAAGATATGTACGGCGAGGGCGAGCCCAAGGACCCCGAGGTGAAGAAACTGAAGGAGGAAGCCGGCGGATCGGATTCCTCCAGTGGTGCCGGGCCCGCGATGCTGAAGGCCAGGATGCTGTTCCAGGACAATGCCGCCACTGCCTTCAACAACCTCGACAAACAACTGGCCAAATACATTTCCGGCCTGGCGGGATCGAACAAGGTCGACAAGAACGCGGTGCGGTCGCTGTTGAAACAGGTCAATGCGGCGCTGGCCGAACTCGGACCGATGGCGTACACGAAGGAGGGGCAGCAGAAGGTACGCAAGATCCTGACCGTGGCCCTGCAGGCAGCGCACAAGATCGTCGCCGGCGGATCCGCGAATGCCGGTGACGCCGCCTCGGCCATCAACCAGCTGACCAATCAATACCTGTACAACCTCTTGGGCAAAGAGCTGCCCGGCGGGGTGAAATTCACGTCCGGCAAGAGCAAGGGTGCGACCGCGGGCGAGGGGGGATCCGCCCGTGCGAAGCATGCGGTGAAGACCGCCCTGAACCAGGTCGGCGATCCCTATGTCTGGGGAGCCGAAGGGCCGAACAGCTTCGACTGCTCGGGGCTCATGCAGTACGCGGCGAAGAAAGCCGGCGTGAACATTCCCCGCGTCGCCGACGATCAATTCAATTCGTTGCCGAAAGTGGCGAACAAGAATATTCAGCCCGGCGACCTGATCTTCCCCGAAAGCAGTTACAAGAACGGGGAGATGGGGCATGTGATGATGTACATCGGCGACGGAAAGTGCGTGGAAGCACCGAGCCGCGGCAAGGATGTCCGGGTCACCTCGTTGCCGAGCAGTTTCGCGGCGCGGCGCTGGGCGGACTGAACGTGCGCTGACCACGCCGGCGCCTGCTGCCGTGCCTACGGATCCCAGGGATCGAGTCCCTGGGCCGGATCGAGATGGTCGAGGTTCGCCAGCCGCATATGCCACCGATAAAGGTCGCGCTGGAGGTGCTGGTTGTACGGATTCTCCGCGAAAGCCTGCGCAGATCCTTCGAATCCTCGCGCCGCCTCGTTGGCGATCGCCCAGCGGGTGTCGCGGCCGACCGTGTTCCACTCGGTGGGAGTGATGGCCCGCTGCAGCGCGACATCGGAATCCCAGTGCTGTCGGACCCGGTCCATGAAGCCGTGGTTGAGGGTGGCTCCGGCGGGCGGGCGGTTGGTATGGCGCCGGAAGTTGGCCGCAGCCATCGCCGCCTGAGCCGCGAAGGCCTGCCGGGCCTCCAAGGGATCGGTCGGGCGCATATGGTTCTCGACCGCGCGGGCGGCGGCGACCGCTTTTTGTAGCGGTTTCCAACCGTAAGGGTTGTCGGACATACTCGAGTTCATGGCGGCGAGGGCTCGCATTGCCTGAACGGCCCGCGGATCTTCGGTGCCACCGGCGAGCAGGACCGCATTGAGCCAGTTGCCCGGAACTTTGAGGTCGCCGAGACCGTCGAGAGCGTGCGCGACACCGAGTGCGGTGTTCATTCCCCCGAACGGTGCAGCCCGTTGCTGCGCTCTCATCAGCCAGTTGGTGCGGCCCTGTTGCGACCAGTCATACATCTGCTGGCGTGACGCAGCGGAGCGGATATTCGCCAGGTCGGAAGCTTTCTTGCCACGGGCCAGGGGACTCAGTGGGCTGGGGGTGGCCATCATGAGCCAGCCGGTGATCGGCGAGCTGTTGATCGTGCTCAGCGCAGCGAGCATGCCCAGCCCGCTGAGCGAACCGCCGCCACCCGATCCGCCGGCGCCGACACCCATCCCCAGGGCCGTACCGCCGCCGCCACCGCCACCGCCGCCGCTCTGATTGCCCTGGATGGCCATCGCGAAGCGATTCGCCACCCAGTTGTTCCCACGGTCCAGGCTCTTGCTGAGGCGGCGGATCTGGACGATGGCCACGATTTCCACCACACAGGCAATCACGATCACCGAAAGCACCTGGCCCGGCGCCTGATCGAACAGATTGCTCATGAACAGGATGTAGATCCCGAGAAAGCAGGTGAAGGCCGCCATACGTGCCGCAGCGATGAAGCTGTCGACGATATTGCGTACAAGGTAGGTCTGCGTGGGACCGTAGACGAAACCGCCGGCCGCGAAACCGAAGATGGCCATGAATCCGTGATAGATCGTATCCAGTGCCGCTTTCGTCACCTTCAACGACAGATAGACAGCGAACAACAACAGCAGGGTGGCGCAGACCAGCAGGATCAAACCCGTACCCGCCTGCCCCACCGTAGGATTATCGGCCTTGGAGACCGCGGCCTCGTTGTTGCACCCCTCCATACCCTTGCGGACATTGTCATCACTTCCGGAGAGCACTCCGGAAGTCCAGGCGGCCTCGCAAGAGTAGTAATTGTCGACCACGTGACCGAAGTTCCACACCTGCACCGGTTTCCGGGCGAAATTATCGGCGAGGTCGTGCTGCATATCGGTGACCAGTGTCGTCGGATTCGGATTCCCGTCACCGGTCAGGCCGGCAGCGACCGAGAGGCCCACATTGCGCCCTTGACTCAGTAATCCGTCCGAGGAAAGCACGTCGGCCAATGGTTCGGCGAGGAATATCGGGCCCAGGACCGCTACGCCGAACATCGTGATCACTTGCATCGTGGCCTTACTCGGAAAGCCGCGAACAATGAACCAGGCAACGAAGAATGCTCCGATGGTGACCGCGGTGGCCAGCACCATGGGGGTGGCGACCTGCGCGACGAACGCATCGGCCACGCCTGTGAGCGCGTCCGCGAACATATCGAGCCAAGTGAAACTGAAAGTGAACCCGACAATCCAGATCGCGGTGGTCACGATGGACATATAGCCCACGAACTCCAGGCCGAGAATGGTCCACAGAATCGTGTTGCCGGGATTCAGCAGACTGCCCTTGTCGGTGGCGAAGATGTAGTTGGCCAGCGGAACACCCTCGGAATCCCGGACATTCATCCAGCTGAGGCCGTCGACCTGGGACACGCCGCTGCTCACCTGGGCGGTGGCGACGACGCCGATGATCCCGGGAAAGACGACCAGGACGAAAAGGATCGCCGTTGTCCACAGCAGCCGGCGTCGCCACGGTCGTTCCCGTAGCCAGTTCTTTCCCCGGAGAACGAGAATGTCGGGGTACCAGCGCAGCGGTCCCCGGTAACGGTGTGGCGGCCCGGCCGACTCCGTTTCGGTCGCAGTGGGCGGTACTGTCGGGGTAGTCATCGAGTGCTCACCACCGTGCCGACGGGATCGCGGCTTTCCCTGCGGGCACAGCGATGTGAATATCCGGGTACGCGGGCGGTCGGGGTGTGTGGAAGTTCCCAGGGAGTCCTTGCCTCGGATCACGCAGGTTCATCAGATGTTTCCTCCTGCGTCATCGTTGGGCCCTTGCCTGCGTAAGGGAATCCGTGCGCGAGCCTGGGCTCGCACGCTCGATAATGCCCTGTTCGAGCAGGTCAACGCTTCCCGGTGCTGGGAATCCATGACAATTGGGGCGTCACGAAGGGAGGCGCGGATATGGTCGGCTGCCGGCGCTGCGAACCTCCTCCCGGCCGGTTCGTGAACGATCGTCCGGGGGGAGTCGGGGGGCGGATGACCGTGGCCGCGGGTTGCGCTCGCCGGGGTCGGTGAGGGCGTGGGAATCGGAGAGTTCCTCGAGGACAACTGGGATGAGATCGCCGTCGGCGGGGCGAGTGTGGTGGGGTTTGTTTGCCGCGGTACGCCGTGGGGCATTGCGCTCGGCGCCGCAGTCGGGGGTGTCACCGCCGCGCTGCAGGGCGAGGATGTGGGAGGTATCTTCGTCGGGGCGGCGCTGGGGGGCGCGGGTGGTCTTGCCGGTGGGTTGGGGAGCTTCGGGGTCAGAGGTTTCATGGGGCGCGGCGCGGTGGACACCCTGGCTCGCAACAACGGATGGCTGGGCGCGGTCCCGCGAGCGTTGGGTGGTGGACACCTCGCACGCTGGAAGACCTACGCCGGTCTGGGCGGTATGCCTTTCGCGGGTTGGACGGGTGACGGTTTCCGCGACACCGTGTACCAACATCTCGGATACCCCGGCATCCCGCTGATCGATATCAGCGAGGACGAACTCGACAAGATTCCCGACGGTATGCCGCATGTCTATATGCCCGATCCGCGGCAGATGCCGGAGGGGCTCGAATTCACCCCGCCGGCGCAGCGGAACTTCCGGACGTTACCCGCGGTCGAGCTGGACTGCTGGACCAGTTTCGGTGAGAAACCGGTGCCGGCGGAGGACCTTCCGAAGGAATCCGATGTCGCCGACATCTTCGGTGAAGAGGCGGCGGGAATACCCGATTACGCCCAGCGCGTCGAAGTCCTGCGCCATCGATACCGCACGATCAAATCGCAATCCGGTGTCGTCGCGGAGGCGGTGAAACGGTCCGCGGAACTCTGCAAATCCGGTCGTGCGGACCTGAAGACGTCGATCAACACTCAGAAAGAGTATGTCGCCACCGATTCGCGCGATATGAAGAAGATCACCGAACTGCTGACCGAACACAATCAGAAACTCAGCGAGTCCAGCGGGATACCTGTATTTTTCGTCGATCCGGAGCAGTTGAGCACCGGGATGCAGAGCGAGGACTCGTACACGATGGTCATCCTCGAGTCCAGCTACGCGAACGTCGAGTCGATCGTGTCCTTCTACGCGGGGCAATTCGAGGCAGCCGCCGCGGCCGTCGACAAGAAGGAGGAGAAGCCCGAGGGTTCCGGCTCGGAAAAACGGAACACCACCACCGGGGCCGGCGGCGATCGGTCCCGTGGCGCGGGGGGCGGGGACGATCCGGTCGCGGATCGGCAGGCCTCCGCGGAAAACCCGGGCGCCGGAGACCCGAGTGGGGTGCCGGCTCCCGAACCGATGGACCTCGACGCCGGCTCCGGTCCGGGGACCGATGCCGGGACGGGCCGGCTGTCCGACGGTGGCACAGCCGGCAGCCTCGGAGAGCCCGGTACCTCGGGGCCGGCCGTGGATACTCCTGCAGTTACGCCGCCGGCAGCAGCGAATTCCGGCAGTATGAATTCGGCACTGGGCGGGATGTTGCTGCCGCAGCTCATGCAGGCCGCGATGGGCCGCCCCGAGGCACGGGACAGTGACGGGCAAGGCGATCGCCGTGAGCGCGAAGGAAGTGAAGACGCCGTGACCGCGTCTCGGCCGGGCGCTGTCACCGCGCCGGGCGCAGGGCAACCACCATCCGGCCGAACCGCCGCGCCACCGGCCGACCAGGCAGGCCCCGCCAAGTCCGTGGCTGCCCCGGCCGACAACGCACCACCGCCGGCCAGGCCCGCTGTCACCGATCCTGCCGAGCGCACGGTGTATACCTTCCCGGATGGTCGTACACAGGAAGTGTCGGCCGTGGTGGCCCGGGCTCTCGACGCGGCGTTCGGCAACGCCGCGGGCACCGATGCCTCGGCAGCGTATGCGGGTACGCCGGCGCACTGGACGGACGAGAAGAAGATCGGTGCACGGACCGATCCCTATCAGCTGATGACCGGCGATGTCGGGGTCTGGGCGGAACGTACGGCGTTGCTGGTCGTGTTCGAGGGTGCGGATCCGGCCGGCGCAACGGTGGAAGCGGTGATCGACGGCACGCTGGTGCCGGTGACCTCGCTCGCGGATATGCGTGACGGCGGCGGCGATTTCGGGCCGTTCAACGGCTTCTTCCATCCGCACGGAATCGAGATGACGGCGCGCGGGTCCGCGTCGTCGCGTACCGATGCGACAGGCACCGAGAACCACGCTGCGGCCGATGCCGCGGTACCGGCGTAGGAGGCAGTGTGGCTGGAATCGTCGGGGATGTCGTCGCGCTGGGTGCGGATCTGGCCATCTCGGGATTGGCGAGTAGGTACCTCGGTGCCGGGGGCGGGATGGGCAGGCAGTTCGCCGCCGATGTCGGAGGCGGTTTCGTCGGTGGCGGCGTCTCCGGAATGCTGTCCAACGGGATCGGCGTCAACAACTTCTTCGACGGGGCGATCGCCGGCGCCGGCGGGGCGGCGCTCGGCTCGGCCGTCGGGCTCGCAGCGCGCACCCCGCTCAGGAACTTCGCCACCCGCACCGATGAAGCCGTAACCAACTCCCGAGCCGCGCAGAGCGACGCCGTCAACGAGGCCCATGCCCTGGAAAGGGCCGAGTCCGCGGTCGAAACGGCCGATAACAACTTGGACGCTGCCCAGCGTGCGGTGGGTTCGGCGCAAACGGATCTGACGCGGGCGCAGGACGAGTTGCGGAGGGCGGAGGACGCACTGGCCAATCCTGCTCCGGGCGATGACATCACCGAGCTGCGGAACGCCAGGAACGCCGCACAACGTAGAGTGGACGGCGCCCAGGACAACCTCACGGACGCGCAGCGGGCTGAGGATGAGGCCTTCGAGGCGCGCGATAACGCGTTGCGCGATTACGAGTTGGCCGACGCGTCCGCCCACCGGCTGGACGATGCCGCCCAGGAATCATACGAAACTCTGCTTGCCGCGCAACGACGTTCCGAGTTGTGGGGCGCCGAGGGAAGCTTGACTCCGTGGATTCATCCTTTCGGTGTCGCGGCCGGTTCGGGTCTGATGGTCTCCATCGGTTCGATCGATTGGGGTCCCGAGGGTGGCGGTGCGGCGGGCGCCGATACAGTCTCGTTGGTATGGGACGGACAGGCCGCCGCAGCGGCAGGCGGGGTCGCCGGGAAGGCGCCGTTTGCGCCCACCCAAACCAACCCTGGTGTGAAAGTTTCGGGTATGCAGGGCTTTCTGCTCCGCCCAACGGAGTTGAACCCCCAGCTGATCACTGCGTTCGGTGGTGCAAAGGACTCCTTTGCCGCCACGGTGGTGGATATCCATCAGATGAGTGGCGACCTCGAGAAGAAGATCGAATTGCGGCTCGACCCTCCTCCGCGTATGCCGCAGGGAATCTCCGTCGGTAGCGGCGGCGGTACCACCAGCTATAAAGAGGCCACCGACAATGTGGAATCTGCCCTGGACGACCTCTACAAATCGGAGTTGGGCAACAAGGAGACGGCGGCGAAAGTCGCGGATATCTCGGCGACGGTCAAGGACGGCGTGGCGGCTGTGATCAGCAGTCACAACAGTCAGGCACAGCAACTCACTTCGACGGATCTCGGAAACAACTTCATGAAGCTCGTTTCGCAGGGGTTCGACGAGCTGATCGGCATCCTGGAGACCGCCGCGAACGCGATGGAGCGTGCGGCATCGGGGATCGAGGATCCCAGCGCCGGAGACGAGAACGCCTCCCAGCAGCTGGACGACCGGGTGGGTGCGCTCGAGAACAGCCTGAAGAACCCTTCGCTCTGGCCGGACGGCTCGAAAATCGGCACCCCTGACCCGGCCGAACTCGACAACCTCGGTGTCGGTACTCCGAATGTTCCCGGTACAGCCAGTTCCGACTTGGCCGACGCGGCGAAACAGATGGAAGACCGGTCGAACGACGCACTGCAGGCCTCCACTCCGGACGTACCGACCGCGCCGTCCGGCTCGCTCGGTGGTATCACCGATCCGATGGCAGCAGCCGGCGGAATGGGGAACAGTCTGATGAGTTCCCTGCTCCCGATGTTGATGTCGCAGGCCGCCATGCGTAACGGGGCCGATAGCGATCTGGCGCGGCGGGTCGACGATATCGACCCGTCGCGGTACGACGTGGCGGCCGCCCCGACCATGCCCCCGGCCCGGCCGGCCGCGACCACGCCGTGGTCGAATCCGGCGACCACCACTCCGGCGCCTGCGCAGCCCGCGCACCACCAGAGCGGGCCCCCTTCCGGTGCGACCTCGAACCAGACGGGCTCGGGGATGCCGAAACGGGTACCGGGAGCGGACGGCCTGGTGGCCTACCCGTTCCCGGACGGCCGGACGCAGAAGGTGCCGTTGACTGTGGCACTGGGGCTCGACAAGGCGTTCGCGAACAAGACGGCCACCGATGCGCAGGCTGCCTATGCCGGAACCCCCGCCGCATGGACGGACCCGAAGGATATCGGTGCGGCCGTCGACCCGTTCCAGTTGGCCACCGGTGACGTGGCCACCTGGCGGGCGTCGGCGGAGGACGAGGGCAAGGTCCCCGCCGGAGCTTCCGCGGTGGTCGGAACACCCGCCGGTGGTTCTGCGGAGGGCGAGAAGAAGTCTCCGGAGGGCGAGAAGAAGACCGGGGATCAGCAGTCCGGCGGATCGACGGGCGATCCGGAGTACCGGTCCGCGTTGCTCGTCGTTTTCGGTGAGGGCGAATCCGGCACCGTGGAAGCGGTTGTGCACGGCGAATTGCAGCAGTACGCAGCGGATATGGCGGCTCCGGACGGACAGGCCTTCGGCGAGTTCGCCGGATTCAAACATCCGAAGGGTATCGAGGCCACCGGCGATATGGGCCAGGAGGGCGATGCGGCGGCCGGCACCGGCGCGGATCCGTCGGCCCTCGACGTCCCGGCGCTGGCCGGCCCGGCGTGAGGGTGCGAGAGTGACAGGTGAGAGGAGACCGGTATGGCGTTGAATGTCGATCTCGGTGAGCTGGTGGCCGTCGCCGGGAAGTCCGCAGATATGGCGCGCCTCACCGGCGCCGCGATGCCGCGGGAATGGGTACTACCCGCCGGAGCGGATCCGATCTCGGCACAGGCCGTACCCCAGCTGAACGCCGATGCCGCGGCGCTGTTCAACGCGACCGTAGGGGTGCTGAACAAGATTCAGCGCGATGCGCACCATATCGGCCAGGCGGCAGTCGAGTACGCCGCGGCCGATGACGAAGGTGCCCGCCTGGTCAACGGTTCGGGCGGCAACTTGGTGGACAATCCGGTGCCGGCCGTGGAACAGGTGGGACTGCGCAGAGTACCGCCCGGGTTACGCGATATGCCTGTGGTGACAGGAGATCCGCTGACCTTCGCGCAACAGTTGCACAGTGGCCCGGGACCGGAACCAGCCCATCGGTTCGCCGATTCGGTCCGGTTGTTCAACACCAGCTCTCGTGTTCAGGCCGCCGATGATATGGATCGTGCGGGGTCGGTTCTGCAGCACTGGACCCCGGTCGGCTCGGAGGTCGCCACGCGTTTCGCGACCTACCGCGGCTGGATGGACACCCTCGGCGATGCGATGGAGAAACTGGCCCAGGGAGCGGAGTCCTACGGCAACGCGTTCGCACGAGCCAAGGCGAAACATCCGACACCGGAAGAAATTATCGCTGCCCGGAAGAAGATGCTGGCGGCGGCGCGGGCCAAGAACGAGGCGGCGCTCGCCGCGGCGACCGCGGAATACAACGAAATGAACGTCCGGGCAGGCGAGGCGACGGGTTCGTATGTTTCGGAGACCGGGACGGGGGTCGCGGATTCGTCGCAGAGTTCCGGCGCGGCGGCGGCGCAGACCGGGTCGGGTTCGGGCGACCAGATGCTGTCGCAGATGTTGCCCATGCTGATGAGCATGATGGAGATGGGCAAGGACGGGCTGTCGCCGACCGAGGAGATCTCCGACGACTACTACGACGACTATTACGACGATTACGGACTGGGGGATTACAGCGTCCCGTCGTACGGTAGTCCCACCGGCGGTTCTCCGTCGGTGCCGAGCGGGGGAATTCCGAGCGCGTCGGAGGTGCAGACGTTGTCTGGATCGACCGTTATGCCGCTGACGCCTGCCGTGGGCAGCAGTCTCGGTTCGCCGCCGCGGGTGCCTGCGTCGGAAGGTGTCGCCGGTAGCTCGGGAAGTCCCTCCGGGCGTTCGGGAATGCCGATGATGCCGATGATGCCGATGGGGGGGATGGGTGGTGCCGGGGCAGGTGCGGGCGGTGGCGGTGACGAGCGCAACCGCATCGTGGCCTGGCACCCCGATCGCCTGATGTATGTCGATGACACTCCACACACCGAACCCGTTATCGGGGAACGGCCCACCATCGCGCCGACGGTCACGCAACCGACCCCGGCCCCGGCCAACCAGGCCCCGACCCGTACCGGAGGCAACGCATGAGTATTCATCCCGATGTGCAGGCCGCGCTCGACGCGGCCCGAGAACTGCGGCACCGCATCGCCGATATGCGCGAGCGTATCGACGATGTGCGCGCCCGGCGTCCCTCGCCGAGCGGCATGGTGATTCCCGAAGTCGACGCTATGGGCCGGTTGACGAGTCTGTATCTCGCTCCCGGGACCGCGGACCGATTCAGTGGCGAGGAACTGGTCGCCGAGATCATGGCCGCGATCCGGGAGAGTACGCAGGATGCGGCCCGGCAGTACCAGGTGATCATGGAAACGGTGATCACGGATGATGCCGCGGAGATCGCCGGCGGTGACCGGGAACCGGCCGGGGTCGGAGACCCCGCGCGATGACCGCCCCGGAGCAGGCGGAATCCGAAGAGACAGTATCCGCGGCGGACGCCATCGGGTGGCTGCACGAGGAAGGGCTGGCCCGGCTCGCGGCGCTGGGCGGCGATTCGGGTCACCCGACGGTCGCCTTCGCCGTGGACGTGGCGACCGGCATCATCACGAAGTATCCGGCTGCCAACGCCGGCATCGGTGCGGATTCCAGTACCGTCGGCGCCGACGATCTACCGGGACCGCTGGAAACCGCTCGCCGGCTGGTGGTCGTCGGAATCACCAGTAGTGAACAGTTGCTGGTGGTGGACCTGGCGGGATCGTTGGTGATGGGAATCAACGGTGACCGTCCCGAACTGGCCGCACGGTCGTGGGTGAGCCAATTGCTGCTCAATCCCGAGGTCACGATTACCACCAACAGTGCCGAGGTCGCGCTCGGCGCCGGCCCGCGCTGCCGCAAGAGTTTCATCCCGGGCGGCGGTGGTTCGATCGTCAGCGTGGACGACGGACGGCCCCCCGTCACCACCGTATCGATGAATTCCGATGCGGACAGTGCCGATTATCTGGAATTGCTGGGTGACGGTGCCGGTGAGATGTACCTGGGCGCCCGGGTCTGGCAGCTGCGCCTGGTGCTGACCATTGCCGACGCACCGTGGTCGGTGCTGTCGGAAACCCTGGCCGAATCCGCATAGTACAAGCGAGGAGATTGCGATGGCCGACGACTACGATGACTACACTGCCGACGGTTTCGACGATATACCGGATACGAAACCCGCTGTCGCGCCGCAGATTCACGAGGTGTTCAACCCCGACCATACCGTGGGCGTGGCCTGCGGCCGGGATGGCGAAGTCGTGGGTATGCACATCACCGACGATGCCAAGGACAACGGTGATGCCTGGCTGAGCGCCGAAATCCTGAAGGTTGCCGGGCTTGCGCACGCGAAATCACGGCTGGGGTTGCGCCGCGAGATGGAGGCCAACGGGGCGCGCTCCTACACCGTCGACTCGTTCGGGCTGCCCACCGAAGCCGCGTATCAAACGATGGAAAACGAAGCGTTCGGCCTACGGCCCGCGTAAACCGTACCGGTGCCCGGTACGGCCGAGAGAGGACACGACCATGGTGAAAATCCTTTCGCTGGACGATTTGACGGCGATCGTGGGTGATGCCGCGGGCGCGGTTTCGGTGATGACCGACTGCGTCGGCACGACGGTGGATTCCTGGTCGGCGGAATCGAACTCCGAATGTGTTATGGACCGGGCCATGCTCGGGACGCTGGAGGTGATTCGCGACCTCTTCGGTGCGGGGTTGACCGGAGTGCTCGAACAGTCGGGTATCACGGTGCAAGCCACCGATCTCGGTAAGGCCGTGCTGCGCAATTCCGATATCGACGGCAGCCTTGTCGTGCGGCCTGCCGAGGCCTGACCGGCCACGATGGCACCGGAGCAATCGAGTCCGCACTGGGACCGGATCGTCGGGGACAACTGGCCGCAGATACCGCCGTCTGCCTGGCACGCTCTGGAGATCGCCGCGCGGGAAGGCGCAGCAGCGCTGAACCTTTCCGATGTCGAGCAGGCGCGGCGCGCCTTCGAGGAAACGGTTCAGCAGTCGGCCGGCCTGGAATATATCCGGCTGGCGCTGGTCGCCCTGGAGAACAATCCGCGAGCATTCGCGGCGGCGTTGACGGCCGCGGCCGATACCTTCGGCACGCTCGGCGATATCGTGCGGCGCACCCGGAACCAGATTCTCGATGTGGTCGACGATGCCGCGGATCGGATCGATGCGGCCACCCGCGGCGACAACAACGACGACGGGGAAGTGGACGACGAAGCCGAGGCCGAGACGGACCGGCAGACCACCGAGGCCATTCTCACCGAAGCACGGGACGATGTGGAAGATATCGTCGCGGCCGCATTGCGCTCGCTGGGCCCGCAGGGCCTGCCGCGATTGGACGATATCGCCGAGGCGCTGGGGCAGCCCGGTCCGTGGCGTAGTGGCGCGGCGCCCGGCCGGGCTCCCCGTGCGCCGGGTGCCGGTGCTCCCGGCGACAACGGTCACCACTGGGAGCCGGGTTCCGGTTTCGATTCCGGTACGTGGCACCGGAATCCCGGCCTGACCGGTCTGGTGCCGCCGGATGCCGGGCTCGGCCGGGTGCTGATCGATTTCTTCTGGGATCTGCTGACACCGGATCCGGTGGCGCCGGATCTTGTGCAGCAGCCGCCCGGGGGTGAGGTAGCGGGCGAACACGATGCACCTACCGGAATGCCCGCGCCGCCGATACCCGGCCAAGGCGTCGAAGGACAGGAGCAAACCCTCGGTGGCGCGCCGCCCCCCGGGCCGCGTACCACCGTGCCGGCCCTCGATTCCGACAGCGGGACCGGTGTACCTGCTGATGATCCGCCTGCCGACGGCGAGAATGAAACGACCGGCCGCACCGCGGATCTGCCCGCCGAAGCCGAGCCCGCAGGTGATCCGGAGGCTTCCGCGACCGAGTCCGGAGCCCGGACAGTTCCGGAGGATCCGGGTATCTCGCGCGTCGATGCGCAGACCGATGCCCCCGCCGGCCAGACCATGAGCGTGACGCCCGGCATGCTCGCGGCCGGCCTGGCGATGGGATCGGCAGGCCCGGCGAACGCGGCGAGTGCGGAACCGGCGGTAACCAGGAGTACCGCTGCGAGCGGTGGGCCGGGCTCGGCCGGTTCGGCGACGAGCTCGGCGGCCGGTTCGGCCGCGGTGTCCAGCACACAGGGGTCGCGTGGTGCCGCGGGACCGATCGAGGCGCATAGGGGTGCCGGTGCAACCGGGAAGGCGATCAGCGCCGCAAATACGCCCGGCGTGGTGGCGCCCGGCGGTAAAGGTCCGGGTGCGCTGCCGGACGCTGATCCGGGCGGGGACAAGCGTCGCGGTGCGGGGGAAGTCGTGCAGGACGCGGTGGGTGCGGCCATGGTCGCCTCGGCCGCGCCCGCGTTCGTCGTCGGGGAGCGGGTCGACGGCGACCTGGTCCTGGCCCGTACTCTGCTCGGCGGTATCCGCGCCGCCACCGACCCGTGGGTGGTGGGTGTGGACTGGGCGGTGGCCGTGCTACGGCATCCGGGTGGGGTGAGCGCATTCGTCACCTCGAACGAGGGTCGCGGATGGCTACCGGCGCGGTTGTATCTGCCGGCGGAGCTGTCGTTGCCGTGGCTGTGGACGGTGGCCGAGGAGTCCGGTTGGGAGGGTATCGCGGATCCGGCGCGCGTTCTGGTGGAGTTCGCGATGGCCTGGGGTGCGAGGTCGGGGTCCAAGTTGTCCGCGCTGGCGTCCTCCCGGCCGATCGATCCGGTGCTCGGCGGACAGCTCGCAACGGTCGCACTGGCCGGGTCGGTGGGCGCCTCGGATGCCATGGATCTGCGCAACCCCACGGCCGGGATGCTGGATCGCCTGGGGCTCACCGCCTCTGCGCGCCTGCTCGATCGGGCGACGTCGGTTCCGGACCACGGTGTGGCGCGGCGATGTCTGGAGCTGGCAGTCGATGCGCATATCCGGGTCGAGCGGGCGGGTATCCGGACGGTCGACGCAATGGGTGCTCCCGAGATCAGGCTCCGGATTCTGCGGGCCCTGCGGGACGGCCGTGAGTTCGCGGCCGGCTGGTGGGAGGAGATGCAGGACGCAGACGATCTGATCGCGGCGACCGCGCTCGGGCATCGCTCCGTGACCAGCCGGATCGCGCTCGGTGAGTTACGGGCCGCTGCCACAGATTTCGAGCCGGATTCGGAATTGTCGGTGTTACGTGCGCTGACCTTCCATCGCCGATGTAACGAACTGGTGCTGCTGCTGGCCGAGGGCGGGACACGGCAGACCTTGCGCGACGCTGTCTACGCACATTCGCAGATCCTGACGCATCCGTATTTCGCGCAGCCCCCGGCGGCTGTGCCCGTGCCGCGCCGGAGCGCGGTATCGACCGGCGGAGCCCGGTGACCCGAGACCGCCTGCCATCCCCCAACTCCCCAATGCTGGGAAGGATCGACAATTGGGGGGTCGGTGGTGGAAAGGATTGATCGGGCATGCCGGAACGGCTGGATATCGACCCTGAGTTACTGCGCCGGCTGGCACTGCAACACGATCAGGTCGCGGCCGAGACACGGGAATGGGCGCAGCCGCCCTCCGATTGGCTCGCCAATTTCGAACCCACCTACGGCAAGATCGCCAACCCGGTGAAAGAGGCGCTGGAACGCTACTACACCGCCCGCCTGCGGGCAGGGGAAGCCCTTGCCCGGGAGCACGAGGAAACCGCTCGATCACTGCGCGAATCCGCGGACACCTACGAACGGACCGATGCCGCGGGCGCGGCGGCGCTCGAGGATCCGGACGGCGACAACCGCCGGACGGACACGATGTTCGGCAGCCCCGCTCCATCGGTGAACGGTCCGGCCGGAAATACCACCGCAAGCCCCGGGACGGCCGGTGCGGCCCTGCCGAACGGGTCCGCGGGTGCGGTGCCCGGGGGCACCACACCGCCCAGTGGGATCGACCAGCCAGGCGCCGGAACGCCGGCGGCATCGGGCGCGGGCGCTGCGACGCCGGGCGCCACGTCCGCACCCGGGGCTGTGCCTGCCGGTGAGAACACGGCTGCCTCCGGCGCAACACCTGCCGCTGCCGGTACCGGGGCGGGGGCAGGGACGGGGACGGGCCCTGCCGGGGCAACCGGCACGGTGCCTCCGGGGGCAATGGTCGGCACCGGTATGCCGGCAGGCGTCGGTTCCGGCGGCGAGGACCGCGGCTCCACCGCGCCGCCGTCCGGAGCGACAGCGGACGGGCACGGGGTTCCCCCGGTTGTCCCGACTCCGTTCAATTCGGCGGTATCGGCCGCCAATGACCGGGAAGCCGAGCCCAACTACATCGTGGGCGATGCTGTGAACGAGGACCTGGTACTCGCCCGGACCCTGCTCGGTGCGGTGCTGGCGGCGACCGATTCCCAGGTCGGAATGACCTGGGCGGTGGCGGTGCTGCGCGGTCCGGCCGGTGCCGGAATGTTCATCACCTCGAACGAGGGACGCGGCTGGCTGCCGGCCGGGCTGTACCTCCCACGGCAGGTCTCCACGCCGTGGTTGTGGGACGAACTACTCGGCGCCGACGGAGACGAAGCCGCCCCCTGGGAAGGAGTCGCGGACCCCGCACGGGTACTGGCCGAATTCGGCCGGGCCTGGGGTGCGAAGGCCAACGCTTCCCTGTCCGCACTCGTTTCGTCGGGCCCGATCGACCCCGGTCTGCGCGGCCGGCTCGGCGACGCGGCCATGGAGGGGCTCGTCGGGCCCGCCGCCGACGTGAACTTGCAGGTGCTCACCCCCGACACCGCCGATCGGCTCGGGATCACCGGGTCGGTCCCGGCGCTGGAATCGGTAGCGGCCGTGGCAGACTCGGACGTGCGTGCCCGAACTGTCGGGCTCGCGGTGGATGCCCACGCCCAGCTCGGTCGCCTCGCGATACCGGGTTATCGAGATGCCTTCGGGACCCGTGCGCTCCGGGACCGGATCCTGGCCAAGGTCGAACGAGCCGAGGAGATTCCGGCATCCTGGTGGGACGAACTCCGGGACGCCGACGATCTGCTGGCGGCAACCATGGTCTCGCAGCGGGTCGATGTGGGCCGGGTCGATCTCGGCGCCATCCGAGTGGATGACGAGGTCGCCATGCTGCGTGCGCTGGTCTGGGAGCGGCGCTGCAATGAGCTGGTGGCCTTGCTGAACCAGGAGCCGGATCGTCAGGTGCTCCGTGACGCCGTGTACGCGCACAGCCAGATCCTGGAGCATCCCGCTTTCGTGATGCAGCCGGCCACCGTGGCGGCCGGTGTGGACACTGCGGTGGAGCGTCCTGCCGGGGCCGCCGGCTCCCCGGTTACCGCTCCGACCGGTGCGGTGTCTGCTCCGGAGACCGGCTCCGGTCCGCCGGCGGGTGCCGTTGCGCCGCCGGTCGCGCCACCGCCGGAAACTCGGCAGACCTACTGAGTCAGCGCCTACTGCGCGGTAGTGCGGATAGTCGGCGAATTCGCTGTGGCCGATCGCTGATCAGCCGACGGCATGACATCGCCTGATTCCGCATGGACCGCTGTCCTGTTCGGGCGGTGACGGATTCGGCAACACTCGAGCGCGGCAGCGGCCGCCGTTCGGTTGCCCGCCGACCGGTGTCCATGGCGGTCGGCCATCCGGTGCCTGCGGCCGTCCGCAGCTGCCCACGTCCGGAGTCCCAGGGGGCCGCGGCCGTTCGAATCCGGTATCGGCGATCGCCCGCCCGTGCGATCGCCCCCGGGAATATCAGACCTGTTTGCTGGGAGGTGTCGGGCCGTAGGGGATATCGGTCTGCGGGGTCCCCGGCGGCGTGTTCCCGTTCGGTGGTGCCGCCTCCCCAGGGGTGGGCGATGCGCCCTGTGGAGCGGTGGGGTCGATGGGTGTGGGAGTGCCGGGGGACGGCGCCGGTGCGCCGGCCGGGGCCTCGCCCTCCTCATCCTTCTCTTCGTCTTTCTCCTTCTGCCCCAAGAGTTCGGGCAGCAGCGTCATGAGAGGCATGGCCAGCATCGGCAGTATCGACCCGAGGCCACCACCCATGGCGTTCCCCATGGCCGCGCCGGCCTGAGTGGCTCCGCCCGACCTACCGGCGCCCGAACCTCCGCCTGCCGCATCGATATTCGTGTCCTGCGCCGCACTGACCTTGTCGTGGACGGCCGTTACCGCTGCCGCGATATGGTCGAAGACGGCAGCCTGCTGGGCGGCGTTGAGCTTCTTTCCCCGGACCGACCGCAACGCCGCGTTGAGGTCGGCCTCGATGTGCTGGATGGCGAACAGCGTCTGAGCCTGCTCGGCCGCAACCCGCTGTGAAGTGCCGCCTACCTGGGCATCCATATCGACCATGGAGTCCTGCCGGGCGCCCGCGGATATCACCTGCTGTTGATACTGTTCGAATCCTCTGCCGGATCCCGGCAGGTTCGCAGCCTGTACCTTGTCCGGGGTCTTTCCGCTCGCGGGAGGTGGTGGCGGATCGGTGCGCCCGAAGCCGAGAATGTCCACCGACTTCTGCATCGCCTGCTCCGCACTCTCGATGAACGCGTTGACATCCGGTTCATCGGGGAGTCGTACCAGCGAGATTTTGTAGAACGGTTTCGAGCCACCGGGCGCGGAGATGGCCTGCAAGCCACCGGACGTACCGGCGGCGGCGCCGGAACCGGACGCGTTCTCCGCCTTCGCCGCAGTGGGCGTCCCGGTGGTTTCGCTCGTGGTCGTGCTCTCGGCGGCCAGTACCCGGTTACCGTCCAGGGCGGTGGTGGGCCCGGATTCCGCCGAACCGGACGTGCTCGAGAGCCGTTGCCCCGTAGGGCCGGTGTCTCCGGTCCTGGTCTCCGGGGTGGTATCGGGGGTTTCGAGATCCGCGTCGGTCGTTGCTGTATCCATCCGCTGTCGTCGCCCTCCCGTGCTGTCTCCTTCATTGTCTTGTCTTCCTGAGGATGGGAATAGGACCACCGTCGTTCACGCGGGTGTTGTCGCATAGTCGAAACAAATAAGAGGGCTGTATTGCCGAAAAGTTGCCCGGGGTGCCGGGGCAGGGAGGTATGTCGGTGCGATGGGCGAGGGTGAGCTGATCGAATGCCCGCACTGACCGACGATGTGCACGGCGTACTGCAGGAGTTGCTCGGACTGTACGGAGCGGGGCAGCCCGCCGACCGTGTCTCGGCGGCGTTATCGCAGAGTGCGGCCACCGATCTGAGCCGGCTTTCCGGCATCGGCGCCCAGGGATACGGGGACAAACTGGGCATCCATCGAACCGTGCTGGAAACACAGCACGGGCGTGACGGGATCGTGGGCAAGACGGTCACCGAGTCGGGCACCGGCACGCTGAACGGCCGCGGGATCCTCACGACCCAGATCTCTGATCTGCAGACGCGTATCCAGGCCATCACCGCGGTCGGTGATACGCGATTCAGCGGTCCGGCACTGCTCGATTCGGCCCAGCAGACCATCGCCAACGCGACCAGGCAGGTGAACGCCGATATCGACGCGGCACGTAGACAGGCGGCGCAGATCATTCCGCCGGTGGCGCTCGCCGGCCGCCGCGCACACACCGCGTCGCCGGCCCCCCGTAAGCGGCGCCGCCGCCGGCGACCCCGAATGGTGTCGGGCCAGCAGGTCGGGACACAACCGGTGCGCCGGCGCACCCGCCGGAACTGGGACAAGACGAAAGGCGGCCGGGCGGCGCAGGCCGCGGACGGCGCCCTGGGTCTGCCCTACATCTGGGGCGGCGGGGGCGCGGGCGGCCCCAGCGGCGGCGGATTCGACTGTTCCGGGTTGACCCAGTACGCCATCGCCCGGGCCACCGATGGTGAAGTGGTGCTACCGCGGACCACCTATGAACAGATCTACGCCGGCGAACGTATCGATCCACGTGATGTGCGGGCAGGCGATCTGGTGTTCCCGGCCGGATCGTTCAGCGCCCGCGGGCCCGAACATGTGCAGTTGGCCGCCGGAAACGGGATGGTGATCGAAGCGCCGTATTCGGGCGCCACGGTAACCTATTCGCCCATGCCCCCTGATGCTGTGGTGATCCGGGTCGTCTGAGCAGGATTCTCGACCTTGGCCATCGAGCTACCCCATGAAGTCGTGGTGTTCCTGAACTTCATCGGTGTGCCCTACCCGGATATCGATGAGGACCAGGTGCGCGAGCTGGCCGGGCATGTGCGCACCTTCGCGGACGAGGTTTCGGAAACGCACGAATCGGCCACGGGCACGATCTCCGAGATGGGCGGGGTCTATCAGGGGCAGTCGTATCGCGCCCTGGTGGCGTCCTGGGCGCAACTGAGCTCCACACATATGGAGCGGCTCGACGAGTTGTGCAGGATCGTCGCCACCGCCTTGGAGATCGCCGCGGATGTGATCACTGCGGTGAAGGTGGCGGTGCTGGCCGAACTCGCGCTGCTCGCGTCCGCCTATACCGCGGCGATGGCCGCCACTGTGGTCACCTCCGGAACCTCGGCCGCGCTGGGCCAGAGCTTGGCGCTGGCGGCTCGGCGGTTGGTCGGTGCCATGGAGGAGGTGCTCGTCGGGTACATCGTGGCGGAGGTGCTGGGCAAGGCAATCGAACCGCTGGAAGCGGCGGTTTCGGACATGATCCAGGGCGCGGTGTACGGCGCGAGCGCCGATATGCTGGGCGTGGATCCCGGAGGCAGTGACGTGGTGCTCGTCGACCCGGACGAGCTCCGGCGCTACGCCCAGGTTCTCGATGATCATGCCGACGACATCATGAAGCATGCGGCCAAGTTCGGTGAGAATGTCGCGGCGCTCGATTTCAGTACCCCGGTCGGCCCGCCGGAGGTCGCCACGCCTTCCGCTGCCGGCGGCCGGCCCGGTACGACCGGCCCGGGGCCGACTGTCGCGCCGAGTGGGGCGCCGGGTTCCGGTGTCCCGGCCGACAACCCGGCTCAGCGGAACTGGATACCCGGGCCTGCTCGGGGTGCGTATCTTCCGGGAGAGAGTTTCACCCCGGATCCGGCCGAGAGCCCGCCGCGATCGACCGCGCCGGACGGAAGTGGGGCGGCGGCGCCCGGTGGCGCATCGGCGCCGGGTATCGGGCCGCTCCCGGCGACCGCCGCCCGGCCCGAGACGGGGTCGCCCATCGAGGCCGCGCCGACGCCGGCCGCCGCACCAGGACCGGAGGTTGCCGGTATCCGTGCCGAAGCGGATTCGGCGCGGGGGCCGGCTCCCGCGTCCCCCGAGCCTGCCCGGGCAGCAACCGCGGTCGACCCGGCCGGCCCTTCGGCCGCAGGTGTGGGGGAGGCTGCCGGAAACACGCCCCACACTGTGCCGGGTGACCGGGCCGAAGCGCCGCCGGGCGGCTCCACCGCGGGCGGTCAGGCACGGGATCAGCCGAATCCGTGGAACCGGCCCGCCGCACAGGCCACCGGGCAGGCGAATCGCGCTGCAGGTCCGGCGCCGGTGACGAAAGCGCCTGGTGCGGGTATCGCTGCGAGTCGGTCGGGTGGCCTGCGTAAGGGGAGTCCCTGGGCTCGGCCGGCCAATGAACTGGTCTCCACACCGACACCGTGGTCGAAGCCGGACGAGGCGGCGGCGCAACCGGTTCCGCCGCGCCCTGCGGTCGTGGCGGCGAAGGAGACCGCACCGCCCTCGACCGCGCTCTCCGGATCGCGGGCGAAGCCCGAAGGTGCGGAGAGCGAACCCGGCACGGCCGCGGTGGTCGCCCCCGAGCCGGAACGCGACGAAGCCGGGCGGGCCGCAGTGGTTTCGGCGCCTCCGTTGCGGGAGGAAGGTCCACCGCGCGGCTGATAGTCGAGTGCGGCGGCCAGTGGCTCGCTGTTTCCACCGGCCGCCGCGGGCAGGTCATCAGGGATGAGGGAACTGATGACCTGCCCGCTACTATATACCTCAATAACGTGCCGTTCAATAACGGCGCTATAACCGTTGTAGTGACCGTTGGGTTCGGCAAGCGGCGGTGGGGCGCGCCGTGTTCCTTGTCGAGTCGGCGTGAGGCGAACAGGTAACAGTGAAAGGCACTGCATTTCGAATTGTTCAGCGTCCGGCGGGCTTCGGGACCGGCTGGAGGTCGGTCGAGGTCCGGCACGGATTCGCTGATACCGTGCCGTCGTATCCTGAGCCGCTCAGCAAGGGGTAGACGAGTAAGCCGGATGTGTGCGGGCGGGCGGCGAGCCGTGCGGGATCGCGGCCGAGCAATATCCGGCAATCGCCGCAATCCGTTTACGCCGCCGTCACCCGCCTGCACTTCCCAGTGGGGGGAAATGGTCGGGGAGTGGGTGGGTCCGTCGTGACATACCCTGCCATCAGACGAGGGTCGGCGGAAGGGAAGTCCGAGTTGTCAGCGGCCGAAGACGCGTTCTACACGGGCGTGCAGAGTTTGGGACTGGTCGCCGGTGGGGTGCGCAACGAGGAACATGCGCGCGCCGCGTTCACGGCGGCCACTGATCTCGATCCGGATATGTGCGATGCCTGGCTGGGCCGGGCGATGGCGGGTGAGATCACCCCGGAAGTCATCTACGGCGCCTACCGCTCCTCCCACAATCTGTACCGCGACCAGCAACGTGCCGGATTGGCCGACCGAGCGCTGTGGTGTCAGGTGGAGATCGGCGTCTTCGGCCTGCGGGTAGCCATGGCCGACCGCGACCAGATAGCCATATCGCAGGCCTGCGCATACGCCGACGGTGGTGAATGGCAAGAGGCGGAATCCATCCTGGACGAACTCCGCGGCGACGATGTCGCCGATTTCGCCCGGATTTCGCTGTTCTATCGCACCGGCCGCTGGCCCGATGTGCTCACCGCACGGGCGGCGAAGCCGGTACTCGAGGACGGGTTGCTCGATATCGCCGCCGAACTGATGGCCGCCAGTGCCCTCGCGCATCTCGGCCGGTTCGGTGAGGCACTGCCCCGTGCCCAGCGGATCGTGGAGGACAGCCAATCCGGCAATCTTTCCTATATCTGGGCCGACGCGCACTACCTGCTGGGCATGATCCAGCGGCACAGCGGTGAACACGAGACGGCGGACAGACTGCTCAAGGGTTTGCAGGGATCCGGTCTGTGGCCGAATCGCCCGCAGTGGCAGCAGGCCGTCCGCGATAAGAACTTCCGGCTCGAGGTGACCACGCCCGCGGTGATCGCCTCCCGTACCGATATCTGGAATCCGAAATCGGGCGACGATCCCGCCGAGGTGGCGGCGAGCGCGGCCAAGGCCGAACGCGATGAACTCCTGGAGGAAGCATCGAACCTCTTGCACTCGCAGATCGGTATGGATTCGGTCAAGGAACAGGTCGACCGGCTCAAATCCGGCGTGCTGATGGATCAGGTACGTGCCAAACGCGGGTTGGCCGTGGATTCACGGTCCAACCATCTCATCTTCTCCGGCCCGCCCGGAACCGGTAAGACCACCATCGCCCGGGTGATCGCGAAGATTTTCGCCGGGCTCGGCGTGGTCGAGAACGCCGAGGTCATCGAGGCGTCGCGCAACGATATGGTCGGCACACACCTCGGGCATACCGCACCCAAGACCAACGCGCTGATCGATTCGGCGCTCGGCGGCGTGCTGTTCATCGACGAGGCCTACACCCTGATCCAGGAGGGGCTCTCCGGCGGTGACGCCTTCGGTAAGGAGGCCGTCGATACGCTGCTGGCGCGGATGGAGAACGACCGCGACAAACTCGTCGTGATCATCGCCGGTTACGAGGCGGAGATCGATCGGTTCCTGCAATCGAACGAGGGGCTGTCTTCGCGCTTCACCAAACGGGTCCGTTTCCCCAGCTACGATCCGGCCGAACTGGTGCAGATCGCCGACCATATCGCGGGCAAGAAGGATTCCATCCTGTCCGATCAGGCGCGTGAGGTGCTGCGCGACCGGTGCACCGAGATGTCGGAGCAGAGCCGTAACGGCCGGCGACTCATCGACCTGGCGGGTAACGGCCGGTTCGTGCGCAATGTGGTGGAGGCCGCCGAGGCCGAGCGCGATTTCCGGTTCACCCGGGACAATGTCGATATCGCGGCGCTCACCGACGAGGAACTGATGACCGTCGACGCCTTCGATATCACCGCGGCACTGCAGGGGCTGGCACCGGCCGGAAATTAACGCCACTCGTTCACCTCGAAGGGCATTCCCAGCGTTGGGAACTATCCGGCGCCGGGGTGCGCGTTAGGTTGTGGCCGAGGTCGGCGGAAGGAACGTATACCGGTGGCACGCTTCCGGGTGGTGACCAAACACCAGGTTTCGGGTTGGCGGTTTCTGCTACATCGGATCGAGCACGCCCTGGTGCGCCGGGACGCCTCGATGATCGACGACCCGTCCCGGGGCCGGTCCACCGCCCTTGCCATCGGAGTCGTGCTGGCCTGCGTGGGGATCGCCGGTGCTGCCGTCCTCGCCTTCTTCAAACCAGCCAAGCCGGTGGGCAACTCGCCCATCATCGCGGAGAAGGACAGCGGCGCACTGTATGTGAAACTCGGCGAGCGACTACACCCCGCGCTCAATCTGACCTCGGCGCGGTTGATCGTCGGGCAGGCCGCCAACCCTGTCGAAGTATCGCGCAGCGAGCTGGAGAAATATCCACGCGGTGCCTGGGTGGGTATACCGGGCGCTCCGGGACAGATCAACGACGCAGGAGAGAAGGATACGGAGTGGACGGTGTGTGACACCGCCCGCACCGGAGCGGCGGCGCCGGTGGACCCGAAGACGGGACTGCCCATCCTGTCTCGCTCCGCGGTACTCACCACGGCGATAGCCGGTCCGCTGACCGTGGACGACGATTCGATCCACGAGATGCGCGCACCGCAGGCGCGGCTGCTGCGTGGCGAGGACGCGACCTGGCTCGTCTACCACGATTCGGAGCAGGGCGTGGTGCGCGCCGAGATCAATATGGCCGAATCGGCGGTGCTGCTGGCTCTCGGAATCGACTCGACGGCCACCGTGGCCGCCGCCTCGCCCGGTCTGCTCGGCGCCATTCCCGAAGTGCCACCGATACGCGTGCCAGAAGTACCGGACGCCGGTGCGCCGGTGACCTTGAAACCCGCGATGGATGCGGTGGTCGGTTCCATCGTCACCGTTTCCGTCCCGAACCAGCCGGCCGTCTATTATCTGGTGTCGAATTCCGGGCTGGTACGGGTGAGCCCGGTACTGGCAGCCATTGTGCGCAACGCGAATTCGCACGGAGTGGTGTCGACGGGAACCATCAGCCCGGACGTGGCCGCGGCGAATCTGCGGCCGGGGGACTGGCCGGGCACGGCCACCTATCCCGCGCAACCAGTCGAGATCCTGGACCCCGTCCGCGACCTGATCACCTGCTACCACTGGTCTCGCACCGGAACGGATCCGAATGCGCACACCAGGCTGCTGTTCGGTCGTGAGCTTCCGCTCACCAAACAGGAACGGGGCCGGACCGTGCAGTTGGTGACGGCTCCGTGGTCCGGTGGCGCGACCGCCGATTATGCCTATCTGCCCCGGGACACCGGAAAGTTCGTCCAGGTCACCGGCGCCGAACCCGGTTCGCCCCTGCGTGAGTCACTGTTCTGGGTCACCGATAGCGGCGTCCGGCACGGGATCGACGCGAAGGTACAGGGCGGTGCCCGGGACCCGTCGCTGTCCGCGCTGGGCCTGCAGGAACCGGTACCGGCGCCGTGGAGCATCGTTTCGCTGTTCGCGGTGGGCCCGACACTTTCGGTAGCCGACGCGATGATCCAGCACGACGGTATTCCGACGAATATGACGGGTGTGCAGATGCAGGGCAAGAAATGACAGCGACTCGCCGTTTCGTCCGGCCGGCCCGTATGGTGCGGGGCCCCAAAGCGCCGGCCGTCACCGAATTGCGTTTGCAGCCACCGACGGAATTGCCCCGGCCGGTGCCGTTGTCGCGAATGAAGATGATCATGCCGGTCATCATGGTGCTGGCCATGGTCGGGATGATGGCGATGATGTTCTCCAGCGGGCGCGCCATGTCCCCGATGATGATGATGTTCCCGATGATGATGATCGTGTCGATGTTCGGCATGCTGGGCGGGACATTGGGCGGCAGCGGGGGAGCGAACAGCACAGCGGCCGGATTGAACGAGGAACGCAAGGATTATCTGCGGTCGATCACCGATAACCGCAAGACCGTGCACGAGGCCGAAACCGAGCTGTACGAATATCTTTCCTACACACATCCCGGGCCGATGGGACTGAACCGGTTGGTCGGGGGCAATCGGATGTGGGAGGTGCAGGTCGCCAATCCGCAGTTCCTGCGCGTCCGGATGGGGCGCGGCCGGATCGCGAACCAGGTCCGGGTCATCGTGCCGGAAGCCGCCCCGACCTCCGACCTCGATCCGGTCGGGGTGGTCGAGCTGACCCGGTTCGCCAAGGCGTATTCGACCGTCGGCGGGATGCCGGTGGCGATCAATCTGCTGTCGGCACCGCTGGTCGGCCTGGACGGCGATGCCGCCGCGGTCGCCGGTCTGGCCCGGGCCATGATCGCCGAGGTCACGGTCCTGCACGGACCCGACCAGGTCGCGGTGGCCGCGGTCCTCAACGATCCGGACAGCCCGGAGTGGGCGTGGTTGAAATGGCTGCCGCATACCCAGCATCCGTCCGATACGGATGCCATCGGATCGAGCCGGATGGTGTACCGCACCGTCGCCGAGCTGCGGACGAAGGTTCTGGCCGGGCTCAACCGTGGCCCGTTCTCCGCGAACAACGAGCCCACGATGGACAAGTCGCATTTCGTTCTGCTCGTCGAATCCGGGGGCGCCAACACCGACCGGGATATCTCCGGTATCGACGGCTGCACCTGGTTGCGCTTGGGCGAGGCGGAACAATCACTGCCGCGGTCATTGAAGTTCGCCGTCGGTGCCGACCATATGCTCGAGGAGTTGACACCGCGTGGCGCCCGCCTCGTCGGTACCGCGGACACCATGTCGGTACCGCAGGTGACGGCCGTGGCCCGCCGCCTGTCTCCCTACCGTTTGTCCACCGTCGTGGAGGCGGTCGCCGCGGAGCAGACCAGCGGAAGTACGTCCTGGGAGGATATGGTCGGCATCACCGACCCGGGAAATATCCGGGTGGACAGGCAGTGGCCGACCCGCCGTGACGCCGACCGCAATCGCCTCAACATTCCTGTCGGGCACGACCCCACCGGACAGCTGGTCTTCCTGGATATCAAGGAATCCGCCGAGGAAGGTATGGGCCCGCACGGTATGTGCATCGGCGCGACCGGGTCGGGTAAATCGGAGTTCTTGCGCACCCTGGTGCTCTCGGCGGTCGCGCAACATTCACCGGATGTGCTGAACCTGCTGCTGGTCGACTTCAAGGGTGGTGCGACCTTCCTGGGGTTCGACCGGCTCTCCCATGTGACCGCGGTGGTCACGAACATGGAAGAGGAAGCCGATCTCGTTACTCGTATGGAGGACGTGATCAACGGCGAGATGGCGCGCCGGCAGCGCATTCTGCGTGACGCAGGGAATTTCGCCAGTGTCGCCGACTACGAGAAGGCGCGGGAACAGGGCGCGCGGTTCGAACCGCTGCCGACCTTGCTCATCATCCTGGACGAATTCGCCGAACTGCTGGAGCAGCATCCGAGCTTTTCCAAACTGTTCGTCGCCATCGGCCGCCTGGGCCGGTCGCTGCGAATCCATTTGCTGCTGTCCTCGCAGAAGGTGCCGGCCAACCGTATGGGCGAGCTCGAGGCGCACCTGTCGTATCGGATCGCGCTGCGCACCAATCAGACCAGCGACTCCCGCGATGCCATCGGCACAGCCGACGCCTACCATCTGCCGAAGAAACCGGGTTCCGGCTATCTGCGGGTCGGCGCCGGTGATCTCCAGCGGTTCCAGGCCGCGTATGTGGGGGCACCGTACAGTCCGCCCGCCCAGACGACGGCGACGAGCGCGCAGCGGGCCCGCCGTCCCGGTGGCGGGTACAAGCCGCCACAGCGCTTCACCACTGCTCGTATCGTGGAATCGCGCCCTGTCCAGGTGGTCGAGGCGGTGCCGGTGAACGAGCCGGAGGACAACGACAGCGAGCCCGTGACCGTGATGGAAACGACGCTGCAGCAGTTCGCGCGGCACGGGCGCCCGGCGCACAAGATGTGGCTTCCACCGCTCGGTGTGCCGCCGACGCTGGACCGGTTGGTCCAGGCGGTCGAACCGGGGTCACTCCGGTTGCCGTGGGCGATCATCGACAAACCGCGGCAGCAGCGGCAGGACGTCTGGTCGGTGGACCTCTCCGGTGCCGGTGGTCATGCTGCGGTCGTCGGTGGCCCGCAGTCGGGTAAATCCACCGCACTGCAGACGCTGATCGTCTCGGCCGCGCTGACCCACACACCGGAGCAGGTGCAGTTCTACTGCTTCGATTTCTCCGGCGGGCTCTCGGCCTTGCGCACGCTGCCGCATGTGGGTGCGGTGGCCTCGGCGCGCGACGTGGACCGGATCCGCCGCACATTCGCCTTGCTCCGCAATCTCCTCGCCTCCCGGCAGTCGCTGTTCGACCATCTCGGGATCGACTCCATGCGGGAATTCCGCCGGCGCCGAGCCACACCGGAAGGTTCTGCCGAACTGTCCTCCTACGGTGACGACCACGGCGATGTATTCGTGGTGGTGGACGGCTGGGATATCGGTTTCGCGGTCAGCGGGCCGTACTACGACGAGTACATGCCGATCATGGAATCGATCGCGCTACAGGGGCTGAACTACGGCGTGCATCTGGTAGCCGGAAGTTCCCGGTGGGCGGCCATCCGCCCGGCGGTCAAGGACCTCATCCAGACCCGGCTGGAAATGCGGCTCGGTGACCTCACCGATACGGTGTTCAGCGTCCATCGTGCCGTCGTCGCTTCGGTTCCGCCGAACCGGCCGGGCCGGTGTATCTCGGGCGAGGGTCTGCATATGATCACGGCCCTGCCGCGGACCGACGGTGACGGCGATGCCGACAGCGCCGCGGCCGGGCTCAGCGCGGCGATCACCCAGGTGAGCCAGACGTTCTCCGGACGGCGCGCACCCGAGGTGCGACTGCTGCCGAACCAGGTGACCATGCCCGAAATCCTGGATCGTGTACCGCCTCCCACAAATCTGGCCGAACGACTGCGAGTGCCGTTCGGAATCCGCGAATCCGATCTGGCCCCCGCCGTAGTGGATTTCGGAGTCTCCACCCATTTCATGGTTCTCGGGTCCTCGGGAAGCGGGAAGTCGACCGTACTGGGAGCGGTGCTGGAGTCCATCCGGACTCGTTTCACTCCGGAGCAGGCCCGGGTGCTGTTGGTCGACTACCGCCGGCGGCATCTGGATGCGGTGCCCGAAGAGCAGTCGATCGGGTATTTGACCAGTAACCGTGATCTGGTGCAGGATCTGCCGTTCGTCGCGCAGAAGCTACGTGCCCGGCGTCCCCCGGAAGGGGTGACATCGCAACAGCTGAAAGACCGGTCTTGGTGGAGCGGGCCGGAGATCTTCGTGGTGGTCGACGACTATCACATGGTCGTGCAGCGTGGGCAGATGAATCCCCTCGATGCCCTGAAGGAACTCATCGTCGACGGCCGCGATACCGGCTTCCACCTGATCATCGCGCGCAGTATCGCCCAGGCCGACTCCGCTCTGTACGACAGTGTGCTCGGACAGGTGAAGAACCTGAACTCGTCGGGTTTGATCATGGACGGGACGAAACTCGACGGCATGCTCATCGGTGATGTGAAGGCCACCAAACAACCGGTGGGCCGGGGCATTCTGGTGGAGCCGCTGTCGTCGACCAAAGACTTGGTGCAGTCGGCTTGGGTGCCGGAATAAGGGGTGCATCCGGCGGACCGCTCAGTGGGACTCTCCAGTACTGGGAATGGCCTAGCGTTCTCTGTGTACTGCTCTGTTACCGGAAGTGGGTGACGGGCGTGGAGATTGATCGATCGGAGCCGCGATGATTCCTATCAATATCACTCCTGATCTGATGCCGGCCATCAGCGCAGGATTCGCAGCCCAAGAAGCCGAAATGATCGGCACGGTTCACTCCGCAACACCACGGGCGATGCCTGGACCCACGGGATTTCATATGCCGGGTTTTTTGATGTCGGTTGGATTCAGCGCGGTCGGCGCGGTGGTGTCGAGCCTCGTGGACGTCGCGAGTGTCGAAAAGCTCGACGGTGTAGCCAAAATTGTCCCCGCCGCCGGTGTCCTCCAGGCGACGGATGTGGCTGGAAGTGTGCCGGTCGCCGCGGTCGGTGGTGCCGTGGCTACTTCGGTACTCGGTAACTGATCGACATCGTCGCGGAGTGAGGGTGCTATGCCATTCTTCGAGTACTTCGCGCTGGAGCCGATCCAGAATCGGGACCTGATCGACAGCGGGCCGGGCGCTGCAACCATGTACGACGCTTCACGTGCCTATTCGACAATAGACCATGCACTCGAATCAGCAGCGGCCGGTACCGAGGGTCTGTTGAGGGATATGGCGGAGGCATGGCCCAGTGGGCTGGGCTCCCAGCGTGCGCAGGCGGCTTTCACCGAGCACAACCAGTGGGTGCGCGATCACGCCCGGATCTCGGCGCAGATCGCAGATCTGGCCGGTCATGGGGTGAGGCTGCACGAGACGGCGCTCCAGGCGATGCCGCCCAGGCTGGAGATCGAACTGGTGATGGCGGCGCTGGCGGCAACGGCTGCGGTGATGGCTACCAGCGGGGCGGTTGCCTCCGCGGGCGCCGGACCGGTATCCGCAGCGGCAGCAGTGGTTTTCGGAACTTCGAGCGCGGCCCATGCCGTGGCGGAGGCGAAGTATCACGAGCTGAGGATCCGCGCCGGCAGTGCCATGATGGGCTACGAGATCGGAGCTGTGGCGCTGCTCGTGGACCTGGCCGCGACGGCGGGTTTGCTCACGGTGCCGCCGCCGATCGCGATGCCGGGACCGGGGTCGGCGCCGACGCCCGATCCCCAGGTGAACGGCCTGTTGCAGAGCTTGATCGATAATGGGCCCGATAGCCCCTACTTACCCGCGGATTCCGGTCCCGGTCCCGGTCCCGGCCAGGGGCCCGGTGGCGGGCCTGACTCCTCCGGTGGTGGGCCGGAAACCAACGGTGGTGGAGGGGACACCGGCCCCAGTGCCGAAGGGCCGGATCCGGGGCCGTCGGGATCGGACCCGCAATCGCCGGCCGATCCACAACAGCCGGTGGGACCGCAGCCCGGGTCCGGTTCCGGCCTGGACAGCTACGGTGCGGATACTTCGACGTCCGGACCGCTGCTCGGTGTATCCCCGGAGTCGTCCACGCTGGCCGCTCTCAATGGCGGTGCCGGCGCGCTGACCGGATTCGGACTGATCCGGGGCGGTATCGGTGCTATGCCGGGTGCAGCAACGGGTTTCCGGTTGCCCACAGGGTGGACCCCGGGCGCCGGTACCGCTTTCGGCGCACCCACTGCCACATCGGCCCCGGCCGCTCCGGTGCGATCTGCCGCGAAACGAGTATCGGCGCCGGCGGCGCAAATGCGGCGCCGCCGGGACGAGGACGCGAGAAACGGAAAGGTTTTCACCCCGGGCGAGCAATTCGAGGTGCCGGAACTGGAACGACCGCCGGCGATCGGTGTCATCGAATACCAGGACGACGACCCGGAAATCGATTTGCCCGCGGACTCCTCACTCGTGGGAGTACTGGATCGACTCGACGAACCTGCCGAGTCGGAGAATGGATTCAGTGCCCGGTGAATCGGCCGGGGTTCACTGGAGCATCGAAAGGGAGAGCAGCATGGCCAACCTGACAGACGTCGACGAAACTACACTGGTCAATTTCGCCAGCGGAATGAACGGGCCGTTGCAGACGCTGGAGACCAACCTCCGTACGCTCGGCGGTTCGCAAAGCACCCTGCAGACCGCATTCGTCGGCAAAGCCGGTACTGCTGTCGAGAATGCTTTCGCCAACGTCCTCGATACCGGTAAGAAGGTGGCGGTGAAAATCGAGGAGATCATGAGCATGATCAATACATCGGCCGGGGAGTTCACCCACCGGGACGGGGAAGCGTTGCAGGCACTGATCAGCGGGATGGGGGAGGCCTACACGGACGGGAGCGTCAGCACCGGCGCCACCGGCACCTGGAATGACGGGACGGTCGAACAGAACTGGGACCCGCAAAAGGTGAAGGACAACTGGGCCTGACCGGGCGCCGGCGAATTTTATCGCACGTTTTCTTATACAGTCGGAACAGGAAGGGCCTCTGATGGCTACTGGACAAATCTATACCGATAAAGCCGCAATCATGGAGGCTTTGGGGCAGGTGAAGGGTGTCATCGGCGAAATGGCAACCAACATCAGCACACTGAACAAAATGAAGGAAGACCTGCTCACGCAGTTCAAGGGCGACGCGGCCAGTGGTTACGACCAAGTGGCAGTGGACCTGGACCAGCGGCTCAGGGCCTACGAGCAAAGTATCGCCAATCTCGACAGGTCGACCAACAATGCCGCCGATATGATCGGCGCCGCGGACCAAGACGTCGCCCGGATGTTCCGGGGTCTGCTCTGAGGCGCGTGGTGCGTTGATCGAAGTTACACCGGTGGGAAATGCCTCGGTAGCGGAGGAATCCGGCGACCCGGTGTCGGTGGATCTGAATGTCGATGCCGCCCTTGTCCTCAAAGACATGGTCGGCATCGACAGCTATCCCGTGGTGCTGGCGATCATGCCGAACATCTTCCGGATCGCCGACCGCGATCTGGTCCGGGCTGCTGTCGCCGAACAACTCACCGCGGACGGAATCGTCTCCGGTGGCCAGGTGGATCCAGTAGTGGCCGGGTGGCTGCGGTGTCTGGAACGTCCGGATACCGAGCTGGCCGTCCGGGTGATAGACAACGGCCGCGGTGGGCACGCTCGGACGATGCTGCGCCTGTCACTGGTTCGCCGCGGCGAGCACCATGTCCTCGCGGTGCGCTGTGACGACGAGGTGGTGATCCAGTCGGTGTTCCACAAGGGTTCGCAGCTGGATACGCTCACCGCGGTACTGGAATCGGTACTCGGCGAGTACCCGGTACTGGATTTCGATCCCTTCACCTCGGACGATGCCGAATCGGGTGAACCGCCTCAGGATTCGGACGGGGTCCGGACCGGGCTGCGTGAACTGGGCGCCACACCGCGGACCGCGAATGCGCTCACCCGTGCCCTCGGCGAGATCGTCCGCCAAGCCGAGGTGCTCATGATCGAACATCGGGACGGCGGACCCGAAACACCCGACTTCACAATCTGTATGAACGTGTTGGACACCTTCTCCGGGCGGTTCGTGATCACACCCAGCGTGACGTTGGACGGCCGGACCCGCAAAACGTTCCGGCCGGGTGACCATGCGGCCCTGCACAGTGGTATCAACACCCTGGCGGAGCTCCTGCCGGGGAGCAGTTGGTTCCATACCGCGCGCACCGGCTGAGTTTCGGAGTGCTGGATGAGAGGACGGTGAGATGAACCGGGCACCGACAACCAACGGCGATGCCTCCGCGGCGCTCGCAAGGGGTGGGTACGACGCGTATTTCGCACAGCTCGAGGACCGTCCGTCGGACGGGTCCGTACCGGTATCCGCGAGTTCGTCCGGTGCCTCGGTGAGCGATGGACCCCCGGGATCCGAGCCACGGCCGCCGGAGCACGGTCCCGGTGAGACCGCTCCGGCAGAGGCCGGCTCCTCTCCTCCACAGAATGTTGCTGCGCCGCCGCCTGGTGCCGCAACCTCGGCGGTATCCGCCCCGGCACCGCAGCCCGCCACTGCGGCATCCGCCGATCCGGATGGTGTCTCCGACGGTGAGCTGGCCGAGCTGCGCCGGCGGGCGGCCGATGCGCATCAGCAAGCAGCCGAGGCCGAACGGCAGGCGATAGCGCAGCGTCGACAACAAGGTATGCCGGGCCCGGCTGCGGCCGGTTCCACCGGCCACGGGCCGGGCCGGCTCGGCGCAGCGGAGACCGGTCCCGGACCTGCACAGCCCGACGCAGGTATCGCACCGCCCGCGTCCGCGAACTACTCCGCACACGCGAACCCGGCCGTGCCGCCGGGCGGCTACAGCGGATACGGTGCGTCGCCGGGCCACGCGCCGGCACACGCCACGACGGACCATTCACGAGTTCCCGACCGCATCCATCGGCAGGCCTACGACACCACCGGCCGGATCGAGGTGCTGCCGCCCGCGCTGGCGTCCGCGGAGCTGCTGGCCGAGATCGCCGCGGTCCGGCAAGCGCATCTGCGTTCCAACAAGGGTGTGCGCGGGGCGCTCAACAAAGTCGGCTTCAATCTCGGGCTTTCACCGGCCGAACAGCGCGCCGAAAGCCGCCGTACCCAGATCCGCCGCCAGCTCACCGCGCCGTACCAGGTCGCGGTGGTGAGCGTGAAGGGCGGCGTCGGCCGCACCACGACCGTCGCCGGCCTCGGGTCGACCTTCGCCAAGCTGCGTCCCGATCGGGTGGCCGCCATCGACGCCAACCCGGATTTCGGTGATCTGTCCAGTCGTACGGCCAGGCACCAATTCGGGCTCACCCTGCGCGATCTCGCTGCCGCGGGAGAACGACTGGATTCGTTCTCCGCTGTCCACTCCTACACCGCGGTCAATACCGCGGATCTGGCGGTGGTCGCCTCGCCCTGGAACACCGACTCGGGTGAGGCGCTGACGGGCGACGAATACCGGCGCGGAGTGGAGATATTGCGCCGCCACTACAATCTGCTCGTGGTCGACTGTGGAACCGGTGTGCTCGATTCTTCGACGAGCAGTGTTCTGCACACCAGCGATGCGGTGGTCGTGGTGACTCCCGCAACCGTAGGTGGCGTCACCGGCGCGGTCGCCACGCTGAATTGGCTCAGTTCCCACGGTTTCGATCAGTTGATCGGGAATTCGGTGGTCGCGATCGTGCGGCAGCATCCGGTCAAACCCACCGTGGATGTCGAAGCCATCGAGAAACTGTTCGCTTCGGCCCAGCGGCCGACCGTGCAGATACCGTTCGATCCGCATCTCGCCGAGGGCGGCGAGATCGATCTGCGCATGTTGCAGAAGGAAACCGCGCTGGCATTCGAAGATCTGGCGGCCGGTCTGGCCGATGATTTCCCCGGCTATCTGGCCGAGCCGTCCGGTGGTGACCCCGGGGCCATGCGGTGACCGCAGTGCAGACGGCGCCGCCCGCTCCATCCGGCGGCGCCGCCCCCGCCGAGGTCGCGCGCGCTCGGATCGCCGTGATGGTCGCCACCTATCAGGTGGATGTGGTGGTACCGACCAAGTTCACCGTAGAGACGTTCATCGACGATCTGGTGGCGGTTCTCGCGGACGCGATCGGCGACCCGGAGGTGGATTTCAGCCCGCCGCAGGGACAATGGAGTCTGGCCCGGCCGGGCGAGCCGCCGATTCCGCGCTGGCGCAGCCTCGGTGATCACGACATCGTCGACGGAACGGTGCTGATGCTCGCGCCGGTCGAATCGGCCGAGGTGTTCACGCCGGTGGTCGAGGACATCACCGATGCACTGGCCCTCATCAACGAACGTGAGTTCGCCGAGTTCGACCCCGATACCGCGGCCGTGGTGGGGCTGGTCGTCTTCGGAATCGGCGCGGTGGGAATCGCCACCATGCTGTCCTGGACGTGGACCCGGACCGGGTCGCTGCTGTGGTGCGGGCTACCGGCGTTACTGCTCGGCGTGCTGTGCTGGGCGGCGGCCGTCGGGATCCGTGGTAGTGGGGCCAAGCGCCGGATCTCGCTGGGCGCCGCGCTTGCCGCACTTCCGCTGTTGTTCGCCGGCAGCGCGATGCTGGTGCCGCCGGCCTACGGTGAACCGGGACCGTTCGCACCGGCCAATATCGCGGCGGGTGCGGTGGTCACCGCCGTAGCGGCGATGGCGATGATGCGGCTGACGGGCTCCGGTATCGCGACCCTGATGGGTGTCTCGGTTCTCGGGATCACGGTCACTGCAACGGTATTGCCGTTGACCTACTTCGACCTCGCGACCCGGCAGGTGGCCGGTGGCGCGGTATTCACCGGCTTGGTGCTGCTCACCCTCGCGCCGCGGATCGCGGTGCTGATCGCCCGGATCCGGCCCCCGGATCTGCCCGACCCGGGCAATGAGGTGAACCCGGCGACGCTCACCGATATCTTCGATGCCGAAACCCATCGCGATATGGAGCAGAGCGCCGAGGACACCGCGGCCGCGGAGCAGACGCGGCGGGGTGACGAGGTGGGTATCGAGAGCCGGGCGCGGCTGGCGGTGACCAGCCTGCGGGGGCTCGTGGTGGCCATTTCGGCGCTGCTGTCGGTGTCCACCGTGATCTGTGCGGCGGTGAGTCCGGGCGGTATCCGGGAGATAGTCATGGGCGCCGCGGTCGCCGGGATCCTGGCCATGCGTTCGCGCTGGTACCCCGACCGTGTACAGGCGGTAGCGCTGATCGCGGGGTCGTCGGTGACGGTGCTCGGTATCGCATCGGTACTGGTCGGAGCCTACGGCTCTCCCTTCGCGCGACTGGCGGTCGTGCTCGTCGTGATGGTGATCGCCGCGGCCGCGCTCACCGCGGCGCTGCGCCTGCCCAGTAAGCGGCTCACACCGGTGACTCGCAGGATCATCGATCTGATCGAGTATGCGCTGATTCTCGTCGTTCCCGTGATCGCCTTCTGGATCATGGGCGTCTACACCGCTATGCGAGGAATCTGATGGGACCGGGCAGGGCCCTGGCCGCGGCGCTGGCCGTACTCGTCCTGAGTGTCAGTGCCGGTCCCGCGGCCGCGATGGTACCGCCCCAGGCCGTGGTCGGTGCGCCGCCGCCGGACGGTCCGCCGGGGCCGGAGTTGCCGACCAAACAGGAGAACGGTTGCCTGGCCACGGGAGTTCTGGACGACACCGATATCTCGCGGACGCCGCCGGCCGAGCTGGCGTTGAACCTTGCCGACGCACGCACACTGAGCCGGGGCGCCGGTGTCACGGTGGCCGTGGTCGACACCGGAGTAGAGCCGCATCCGCGCCTGCCCACGCTGGCGCCGGGCGGTGATTATGTGGCCGCGGGTGGGGACGGGCTTCAGGATTGTGACGCCCACGGCACGCTGATCGCCGGGATCATCGCGGGCGCCGCAGCTCCGGCGGACGGGTTCACCGGGGTCGCACCGGACGCGCGGATAATTTCCATACGTTATCGGTCCAGCGCATTCCGGCCGGAACGCTATGCGGGCGACGATCGCGACCGGCAGTCCCGGGAACTGCGGACGCTGTCGCGCGCCATCATTCATGCGGCGAATCTCGGTGCGGGAGTCATCGCAGTACCGCTACCGGTGTGTGTGGAAACCGATTCCGGTGTCGACCTGGGTGTGCTTGCCGAAGCCGTCGGTTACGCCGTGCATTCACGCGGATCGCTGATCGTGGCGGGCGCCGGCAACACCAACAGTCAGGGGTGCAACAACCAGAACCCCGGTTACGATCCGGCGCGGCCTGGTGATCCACGGAATTGGCGCGATGTCAAGACCGCGTCGGCACCAGGTGTCTTCAGCGAGTCGGTGCTGTCGGTAGGGATGACCACCGCGCACGGCGGGACCGTCGGCGAATCACTCCTGGGTCCGTGGGTGACGGTGGCCGCGCCCGGTACGAGCATCGAGTCGCTGGGGCCCGGAAGCCCGGGGCTGATCAACGGCGTCGGCACTCCCGGGAAACTCGGGCCGGTCGGCGGGACGTCCTTCGCCGCCGCCTACACGGCGGGGGTGGCGGCGCTGATCAGATCCCGGTATCCGAACGAAACACCCGCCGAGATCACGGCCCGCCTCGCCGCCTCGGCGCATGCCCCGGCGCGTGGTATCGACAATACGGTGGGGGCCGGGCTCATCGATCCGGTCGCTGCACTGAGCTATCGTATGCCGCCCGAGCCGCCGGAAGGTCTGTTCGTCGCCGCGGGATTCGAGCTGCCACCAGCACCACGGCCGCCGGATGCGAAGCCCGGTATCACCGCCGCGATCGTGATCGTCGTGGCTGTCCTGGTCGGTGCTGCCGCCACCTACGGCGTGAGCGCGCGGCGGAGGCAGCGGTGACGGTGACGGCGGAACCGCCGGTACATGCACCGGACCGCCGGGTCGCCGGTGTGGAACGCGGCCCGTTCGCGGTGCTGGCAATCGGAGGCAGTGTGGTGGTGGCCGCGATATCGGCGTATCTGCCCTTGTGGGGTGCGGCGTTGATCTTCGCCGGACTACTGCTGACCGCAGTGGTCCGGATCAACGGCCGTACCCCGATCCGCTGGCTGCTCGACTGGCTCGAGTTCCGGTCCGGCCGGGCCCGGCGAGCTGCCCGGCTCGGCGAATCTCTGCCGGTGCGCGATGTCGAGGTGCCGGCCGGGGTGTGTGGTATCGCCGAGGACGGCAACGTGCTGGTCGCCATGATCCAGCTCGCCCCGAACCTCGATCTGCCGACGGTGATCGCCGAGCAGACCATCTATACCGAGGACACGGTCTCGGCCGAGAGCCTGCTCCCCATGCTCGACCACTACGGGATCGATATCGATATCGATATCGTCACCACCGGGCAGCGGGTGCGGTCGGCGGGTAGTTACAGCATGCTCTACGACCAGTTGATCGGTTCGCATCCGGTCGTCGGTAACCGGTTGACCTGGCTGGTTCTCCGGCTGGATCAGGATCGGAATCTCAAGATGCTGGCGCGTCGAGGTCCGTGCGCGGTGGTCGCACCGAAAACCCTTGCCACGGCGGCCCATCGAATTGCCGGACGGTTACGCGAGCGTGGTATGGCTGCGCATCCGCTCCCGGCGCCGGCCGTCGTGGACGCCACCCGCCTGCTCCATGCCGGTGCGGAACTGTCCGAGCTGACCGAGCAATGGGATTGCCTGAAGGCTTCGGTTCCGGGTCGCTTCGTCACGAGTTTCGGGGTCGATTGGTCGGAACTCGACGGTTCCGGTCTCGACGATTGCTGGACCTGGAACAGCGGGCGTACGACGCTGGTGGTGAGCCTGAGCGGTGTGGACGGGCCCCGCGCGGCGGTCCGCTATATCGGCCCGGCGATGACCGAGGAGCTGCCGGATTATCTGCGCCGGCTCCCGGGCAGGCAGGCTCTTGCGTTGCGCGCCACGCTGCCCACGGGTGTTTCGCTGCGTGCCCTGACCCGCGATGAACACGTTGTTGAGGAGGCGTCCCCCGAAGTTCTCACGGATCTGCGGGTGGCGATCGGTCCCAATGGTCAGATCCTGGGCGCGATCAGCGGGCAGCCGCGCCACCGGCTGGCACTCCCCCTGTTCGACCCGGCCCGGTACAACCCCCGGCGGCGGACAGTGGATGTACAGGCGATGCTGCCGGTGGCGCAGCAGCTGGTGTTGCGCGCGACCGTGGTGGGCGCGGATATCGAGGTGCATACGAACCGGCCGCAGCGCTGGCAGCATCTGGTCAGCGCGGTGGGCGATACGAGGTCGCTGCGCCTGGCCGATGCCGACGGCGGAGAGTCCGAGATGGACACCACCATCGCGGTATTCGACCAGGTGCCGCCGCTGGTCTCCGCAGCGCCGACCACGGTATCCATCAGTGATCCGGGGACTCGGCGGCGCGGTGCGGTGGATCTGGCCATCGAACAGGTGGGGGAGGCGCAGCTGGATGTGCGGATCCCGATGCGTACGGTCCGGGTGAATCTGGTGGAGCCGCGCGGCGAAATCCGTTATCTCGAGGACAACGACCGGCCGCCGCCGGGCGCAGTGGCGATTCAGAGTTCCGAGCGGACGGTTCCGGTGACCCGGCCCCATGGATATCCCGCCCGTTGACAAGGGCAGAACAGGTAATCTCGATGACCGTGGTAGCGGATACCGAATCGGACAGCGGAAGATTCGACAACTCGGAGGGAACGCAGGAGCACACTCCACGACAAGCCGCGGCGGCGATCTTCTCCAGCAGACTGTCGGAGCTGATCGCCGAATCGGTGGTTTCCACCGAGGACGGATCGACCCGTGGCCTGACTTTGTATTCGCTGGCGCAGCATCTGGAGCTCGCCTATCCCGATGTGCCGGTTTCGCAGTCCGGACTGTACCGGCTCATCCATGGTGATGCCATCCCGCGGCTCGATCTGATCATTGCCTTGGCGCGGGTATTCGATGTACCGCCGGAGTATTTCGTCACCGCCGAGAAACCACGCTGAGCGGACGGTCCCGGCCGCGATCATCCCCATATGTGGGAATGTTGAGGAGGGGGCCGATCGGTGAGCCGATACCATTTCGGCTATGCCCGATGCGGATTCCGGAGATGTATTTCTCCGCAATCGAGGCGCGATACTGGATGCCCTGCTCGCGGATCCGGCTTTCGGGCTCACCGATGAACCGGCTGCCCGGGTCGAGGAGCCGGTCGCCGTCGCCGCACCGCCGGCCCGGGCGAGTTTCGACGAATCGCTGCTCGGTCCGGCCGCGGATTCCGGGGCGGTAGCCTACAGCCGATCGGAACCGGAACCGCCCACTGCGGAACCGGATTCCGAACCGGTGCCGGTCCCGCCGCGGCGGTCGACCGCGGGCCCCTCGGCCAGTGAGCGGATCAATGCCCTGCTCAGCGGGCAACCCATGGACCCGGGCGCAACATCGTCGCTGGCCACCGAGAATGCCGAACGAGCCGCGTCCCGGCTGAACTCTCCCGCGGCGACGGAGGACCAGCCGGAACGGCCCGCCGAAAGCGAGCAGGCCGCTGTCCCCCGGCAAACTCCGCAGGAGATGGCACGGGAGGTGGCCGAGCAGCTCCGCAAGCCACGGGTGGCGCTGGCGGTGGCCGCGGTGGTCGCCCTGCTCATCGTGGTTCTGTTGGTGGTGACCGGTGGCGAAGAAGAGTCCGGCAGCGCTCCGCTGGCCGTCACCGCGGCGCCCACGCAGGCGCCGCCGGCCACGGAACCGCCCGGTAGCGGCACCATAATGCCCAAGGCTGCGGAATCGAGCTGTCCGCCCGGCGGTACCGAAGGGATGGATGCCTTTTCCGGCGAACCGGACAAGGCATGGTCCTGTCCCCGGGCCTACAAGCTCGACGGTCAGGTCTTACGCATCGATCTGGGGCAGGAGTACGAGATCGACTCGATCGGTATCGTCCCCGGCTGGGACCACGTCGGTACCGACGGCGCCGACCAGTGGACGGAATTCCGGACGGTGAGCCGGGTTTCCTACCAATTCGAGGACGAGGACCGGACCACGTACACCCAGGAGACGCTGGATCAGCGCTCGCTGGTGGTCACCCGGATCGAGCCACCTCTCAAAACGTCGGAAATCGTGCTGACGGTATTGCGGAGCGCCGGTTCGCGGTCTACCAACACGGTCGCCATCTCCTCGATCATCATCACGGGGCAGTGAGCCGGTCATGAGATGCGGGGTGTGGCGATGACACAGGTGCGCTGCCAGTACTGCGGCCACACCGCAGGGGCGGCTGTCTCGGTCTGCGCCAATTGCGGTGCGCCGTTGCCGGAGGTGCGCGCGGTGGACTCGGCGGGTGGTGCGGGTCCGGGCGTGACGCACGGCGGACTGGGTGCTCATCTCGCCGAGATGAGCGGCAAAGCCGGCGGGCCGGTGTCGTGGCCGGGCTTACCGGGGCATCACCCGGGTGTGGAGGCGTGGCCACATCACCATGGTTCACCGGCCGGCGACACCCGAGGGCGCCCACCCGGTGCCGCCGCCCCGCACCATCGGCACCGTGTCCTGAAATTCCTGCGTTCACGGATCGCGGGTGAGGCGGAAGCCGTTGTCACGGCACATCATCCGAAATGGCAATGGCGGGCAGCGGGCGGTGTTGCGGTGGCGGTGCTGCTGGTACTGGCTTTTCTGATGGTCAAATCCTGTGCGCTCACCGCCCCGCCGCTGACCGCCCCGCCGGGGCTGGGTGGGGTGTCCGCGCCGGGCGGCGACCCGTCGGCCGTGCTGCCGGGCCCGCTGCGGGAGGCCGCCTGCCGGCCGCACGACGAGACCGACGGAGTGCAGAGTTGTGTGCTCGCCGCCGGAAGTCCGTTGCTGGCCGGTGATATCACCGGCGGCCGGGCCCTGTCGTTCCAGGTGCACAGCGCTCAGCCGGCCGTGCTGGCGCAGGCTATCGCGCAATGGCGCACTGCCAGTAGCGAAGTAGTCGCCGACGGCGAGGTATTCGCGGCGATCAGTGCGTCCTCGGCGGTCTGGTACGCCGATACGAGTACCGGGTTGCGTCTGGATACCGGGGCGTTCGCCGGTAGTGCCGCGGCGCGGACCTTCCTCGCGCGCTCGGGTCTGCTCGTGCCCTGAGTGCTACTGCCCGGCAGTGCGGTTGCGGTCTGTTCGCCGAAACAGCCGCAGCGGCAGTTCTTTTGCCGCGATCAGAACTCGTGACCGCTTACACATCTGTAACGTACCGCTATACAACGGCACGATAAACGCGTAGAGTGCCTGGTATCAGGATCGAAACCGAAGCGGAAAGGCGCGGATCACGGTGACGACAATGCAGGACACAGTTTCGCCGATGCGATTCCGGATTGATCCGAACGAATTGGGTACAGCGCGTTTCCGGACCGCGCTGTACCGGACGGCGGAAGCTCCGCCGGGGGAGTGGCGGTTCACGCTCTACGCCGCCGGTGAGGGGGTCTCGCTGAGCCGTGTCCTGCCCGTACTGCACAGCCTCGGCGTGGAGGTTGTGGACGAACGGCCCTATCAGCTCGAATCCACCGGCGACGGGTCCGAATGGATCTACGATTTCCGGTTACGGGTCGTCTCGGCCGTATTACGCACCCGGCTGGACCCCGAACTGGAAGCCGATCTGGACCGTCCGGCCGATTCCGCGAGCGAGGGTATCGCCCGGCGATTCACCGCCGCGTTCGAAGCGATGTGGTTCGGGTCCGCGGAAATCGACACGCTCAACGAACTGATCCTGTGCGCGGGTCTGCACTGGCGCCAGGTCGTCGTACTGCGGGCCTACGCGAAATACCTGAAACAAGCCGGTTTCTCCTACGGCGCCGCCGGGATCACCCGCGTGCTGCTCGCCAACCCGGAGATGTCGCACGGTTTCGTCCGGCTCTTCGAGGCATACTTCGATCCCGACGGCAGCAGCGAATCCGCGGACAGCATCGCGGAATGGCTGGAGGCCGAAATCGACGCCGTGGTCAGCCTGGACACCGACCGCGTACTGCGCGCAGTGCTCGGGGTCGTCACCGCGACCCTGCGCACCAACTACTTCCGGCGCGACGCCGAAGGTGAACCGCCGGCCCATCTCTCACTCAAATTCGATCCCCAATCGATCGGAGTACTTCCGCAGCCGCGGCCGAAGTACGAGATCTTTGTGTATTCGCCGCGGGTGGAGGGTGTGCATCTGCGGTTCGGTGCGGTGGCGCGGGGTGGTTTGCGCTGGTCGGATCGGTTGGAGGATTTCCGGACCGAGATTCTGGGTCTGGTGAAGGCGCAGGCGGTGAAGAATGCGGTGATCGTGCCGGTGGGTGCGAAGGGTGGTTTCGTGGTGAAACGGCCGCCGGCCGCCACCGGGGACGCCACCGCCGACCGGCAGGCGCTGTTCACCGAGGGCGTGGCCTGCTACCGGACCTTCATCTCCGGACTGCTCGACCTCACCGACAATGTCGAACACGGTACGGGCACAGTATTGCCGCCGGAGCGGGTGGTGCGGCGGGACGGTGACGATACGTATCTGGTCGTCGCGGCGGATAAGGGGACCGCGACGTTCTCGGATATTGCGAATGATGTGGCGGGGCGTTACGGGTTCTGGCTGGGGGATGCGTTCGCGTCGGGTGGTTCGGCTGGTTATGACCACAAGGCGATGGGGATTACTGCGCGGGGGGCGTGGGAGAGCGTGAAGCGGCATTTCGCCGAGTTGGGTGTGGATACCCAGTCGCAGGATTTCACGGTGGTGGGTGTGGGGGATATGAGTGGGGATGTGTTCGGTAACGGGATGTTGTTGTCGGAGCATATTCGGTTGGTGGCGGCGTTCGATCATCGGCATATTTTCTTGGATCCGGATCCGGAGGCCGCGACGTCGTTCGCCGAGCGGCAGCGGTTGTTCGGGCTGGCGCGGTCGAGTTGGGCTGATTATGACCGGTCGCTGATCAGCGCGGGCGGCGGAATCTACGACCGCACCGCCAAAGCGGTTCCGGTGACACCGCAGGTCCGTGCCGCCCTACGACTCCCGCAATCCACCACCCGGCTGTCCCCACCGGAAATGATCCGGGCGATTCTCGAGGCGCCCGCGGATCTGCTGTGGAACGGCGGTATCGGCACCTATATCAAGGCCGGCACCGAAACCAATGCCGATGTCGGCGATAAATCCAATGACGCGGTCCGCGTGAATGCCGACAGGCTGCGCGTCAAGGTGATCGGTGAGGGCGGCAACCTGGGCGCCACGGCGCTGGGGCGGATCGAATTCTGCCGTGGCGGTGGGAAGATGAACACCGATGCGCTGGACAATTCCGCAGGGGTCGATTGCTCCGATCGCGAAGTGAATATCAAGGTCCTGCTCGATGCCGTGGTCTCGGCGGGGGAACTGGATATCGCCGACCGCAATCCATTGCTCGCGGAGATGACCGACGAGGTCGCCGAACTCGTCCTGCGGGACAATATCTCGCAGAATTTCCGGATCGGGCTCTCCCGATCGGTCGCCGACCGGCGCGGTGCCGTCCACCGGCGGTTGCTCACCGAACTGGAAACCCGTCGCGGTGTGGACCGCCGGCTGGAGGCACTGCCGTCGGACGCGGAAATGGAACGGCGCATCGCGGCCGGGGCCGGGCTCACTTCACCGGAACTGGCGACCGCCATCGCCCATGTCAAGCTCGCGCTGAAAGCCGATCTGCTGGCCGGGGAGCTGCCCGACAGCCCGACCTTCACCGCGGTCCTGCCGCAGTACTTCCCGACCCCGCTGCGCGAGCGCTTCGCCGGTGCCATCGACAAACACCCACTGCGACGCGAGATCGTGGCGACCGTCGTGGTCAACGAGATGGTCGATTTCGGAAGCGCGACCTTCGCATTCCGGCTGGCCGAGGAGATCGGTGCCACGACCGAGGATGCCGTGCGGGCGTTCACCGCCGCGGTGGATATCTTCCGGTTACGGGATCTGTGGCATCGGATCCGGACAACCCCCATGCCGACAGCGGTGCGGGACCGCCTCGAACAGGAAACCAACCGCGTTCTGGAACGCGGCGCGCGCTGGTTGCTGCTGAACCGGCCGCAGCCGATTGCCATCAGCGCCGATATCGCCCGCTACCGCGACGGTGTCCGGGCGCTGGCGGGCCAGGTCCCCGCCTGGCTGCCGGCGCCCCTGTCCGAACGAGTCGCGGCGCAGGCCGCCACCGCGGCGGACGACGGTGCGCCCATCGCGCTGGCCACCGAGGTCTATCACCTCATCCAACTGTTCCCGCTGCTGGACGTGCTGGATATCGCCGATATCGCCGAGCGGGACGCGCACGAGGTGGCCGAGCTGTACTTTGCACTCAACGCCCATCTGGAGATCACGCGGCTGATCGGCGCGGTGGGCGATCTCGACTACGACCGGCGCTGGGCCGGTTTGGCCCGGCTGGCGCTCCGCGACGATCTCTACGAATCGCTGCGCCTGCTGACGCTCGATATCGCCTCCGCCACCGACCCCGAGGACCTGGTCTCGGAGAAGCTGGACTATTGGGAGCAGACGAACCGGTCGCGGCTGGCCCGGGCCCGCGCGACGCTCACCGAGATCTTCGGGGTCACCCGCCACGACCTGGCGACGCTTTCGGTCGCGGCCCGTCAGGTCCGCAGCCTGGCCGGGACCTCGGAGTCGGCAACCGTCGTCTGAGCACACAACCCCTGCTTTCCGGTCCCGGAGCGTTGCGCTCCAGGACCGGAAAGCGGGGGCAGGTGTGCGAACCGCGCCTCAGCGGGCGTGGGGAACGCGGGTCAGCTGAGCAGGGTCGGGGTTCCACACGATCCGCAGAATTTGGCAGTCGCGAGAAGCTGGGCTCCGCATTCCCGGCAATCCGGAATCCGACTGGGGGCGAACCGCATTCCACAGTTCACGCAGAAGTTGGCGCCCTCCGGGTTGACCGCGTTGCATCCGGTACACGCAAGTGCGGCGGTACCGGAGGACTGTGCCCCTCCGGGTGTGGTCCCGGCCGGCAGTTCCGCGGGTCCGGCACCCGGCGGTAAGCCGGGCTGCGGGGCCCGCTCCGGGGACGTTCGGTGCTGCCACGGTGACGCCGGGGCGACCGGACCGTCCCCGGGTGCCGGCGGATTCGACTGTTGCAGGGCGTTGATTCCCAGGGCCGCGCCGAGGAAACCCCCGTCGTGGCCGTGTCCGGTGGCCAGGCCGTGGCCGGCGCCCAAGGCCATCTCGCCGGCCGCGTACTGCCGGAAATCGCCGGCCAGGCGGATATAGGTGACATCCTTCGCCAGTCTCTTGAGCCGGTCGGCGTCCTCGGGGGCCAGGGTGATGTCGAAGTTTCCGAGGCGGGGGACGCGGAGACCGTACTCGTAGAGTGTGGTGTTGGTCTGTTCCAGAACGGCGCGCTCGATCGCGGGCAGTTCGCCCGACAGGCCGAGTACGGGCCACGCGCCGCGGGACACTTCTCGTGTCACCGCGACCTTCATGGACTTGAGCAGCAGATCGGCGCTCCACGACTCGATTCCGGCCGGATCGTGTAGATCGGTGCTGCCGGCCAGCGAGGTGATCAGCTGCTGGGCGTCGCGCACCGTGAGGGCGAATTCCCCGAACACGCGCAGGGTCACGATCTGTTCGCTGACCGGGTCGGCGATATCGGCCAGCCGGCCACCGAACTTGATACCGGCGAACTCGCGGGTCGAGACGAAATAGAGTTCGGCCCGGTAGTAGTTGCCGCCGGACAGGGTGTCCACCAGCGCGCCGAGAACGGGGAGCTCGTCGGCGTCTATCCGGTGCCGGCCCGGTCCCAGCATGCCCAGCACGTGGCCGGATTTCATGAACAGCGCTGTCTGGTCGGCGTTGACGATGGCGCGGGAGTAGCGCCGGATGTTCATATCCGGCCACTTGTAGACGAGTTGTTTCTTGCCGGTCTCCGGGACGGCGATGAACTCGCGTTCGAACCAGGCCATCGGGCACTCCTCTGCAGCTGACTTACCCAGCGTAACGCCGGTCAGCGGCTCGATCAATCCGGCGGCCGACCTGCGCCTAAACGTGTTTTCCCATGAAAGTTCGGGATTCCTACCGAAATACAGCTGGCGTCTACCTATTGATCGTGCCGCTATCTAGCGGTACATTGCTCGCAGACATGATCTGCGCCACTCGAAAGGCAAGACGATGACAACTGTTCAAGAGCCTCGGGAACAGGCGGCGCCGGCGGAGGGCCTGCACGCCGAAGACGCGGGCTACCACAAGTCGCTGCGCCCGCGGCAGCTCCAGATGATCGCCATCGGTGGCGCCATCGGCACCGGGCTGTTCCTCGGTGCCGCCGGCCGCCTCCGCGAGGCCGGGCCGGGGCTGTTCCTGGTTTTCGCGGTCTGCGGAATCTTCGTATTCTTCATTCTGCGCGCGCTGGGCGAACTGGTCCTGCACCGCCCGTCCTCGGGTTCGTTCGTCTCCTACGCTCGCGAATTCCACGGGGAGAAACTGGCTTTCTCGGTCGGCTGGATGTACTTCTTCCACTGGTGCATGACCGGCATCGTGGATATCACCGCGATCGCCACCTATGTCCACTTCTGGGGCGCGTTCGAGGTGATACCGCAGTGGACCATCGCGCTGATCGCCCTGGCCATCGTCGTCGCGATCAATATGATCTCGGTGAAATGGTTCGGTGAACTGGAGTTCTGGGCGGCACTGATCAAGGTCGTGGCCCTGGTGGGCTTCCTGATCCTCGGCACGATCTTCCTGGCCGGACGCTTCGAGGTCGACGGCCAAGCCACCGGTTTCAGCATCATCAGTGATAACGGCGGTTGGTTCCCGACCGGGTTCCTGCCCCTGATCGTCGTCACCACCGGTGTGGTCTTCGCCTACGCCGCGGTGGAACTCGTGGGCACCGCGGCCGGTGAAACGGAGAACCCCGAGAAGATCATGCCGCGCGCCATCAACTCGGTGATCGCCCGAATCGCCGTGTTCTACGTCGGCTCGCTGATTCTGCTCGCGCTGCTGCTCCCCTACACCGTCTTCACCGCCGGGGAGAGCCCGTTCGTCACCTTCTTCTCCAAGATCGGTATCAACGGCGCCGGTTCGATCATGAACCTGGTGGTCCTGACCGCCGCCTTCTCCAGCCTGAACGCCGGCCTGTACTCGACCGGTCGCATCCTGCGCTCGATGTCGATGAACGGCAGTGCACCGAAGATTGCCGGCCGGATGTCCAAGAACGGCGTGCCCTACGTCGGGATCCTTGCGACCGGTGCCATCGCGTTGGTCGGTGTGGGACTCAACGCGCTGGTGCCCGAGCAGGCGTTCGAAATCGTGCTCAACGTCTCCGCGCTGGGCACCATCTTCTCCTGGGCGGCGATCCTGCTCTGCCAGCAGAAGCTGTACCGCTGGTCCCAGGAGGGCAAGGTGACCCGGCCGAAGTTCCGGCTGCCCGGTGCTCCCTACACCAACTACGCGACCCTGGGCTTCCTGGCCGTAGTCGTCCTGCTGATGCTGTTCAGCGATGAAATCGAACAGCGGGCAGCGGTGATCGCGATGGTGCTGATCGGCGTCCCGGCCCTGGTGGGTGGCTGGTTCCTGGCCCGCAAGGGGGTCGGTGAACTCGCCGCTGAGCGCGCCGTGCCGGCCAAGGCGGCCGCCGGAGCCCCGGACCCGGCCGCCACGGTCCGTGTCCTGGACGAGCCGGAAGACAAGCAGTAGGCACACCACAACCCTGTACTTCCCCGGACGCAGCGCGTCCGGGGAAGTACGCATTCCCAGGAAAGGGAACGCCGGTCTATCGGCCCTCGAGGTGCAGGATCACAATGGACTCTCGGTTCACCCTGTGGGTTTGAGAGGTCGTGCATGCCAGAGCATTCCAGCCCGTCCGAGCAGCCGCTGTCGCCGCCCTGGTCGCCGCGCCGGGTCCGCGGCGCGGCGATGCCACGACGGGTGGCGCACACCTGGTCGACCCGGCGCACCACCAGCAGCGGAAGTGTGCACCGGGGGCCGGCCGCGGAATCGGACCTCACGCGCGCTGCGGAGGAACTGCTCGCCGAATCGGGTGCGAGCGGTCCGCGCAGCCCTACCGATGCCGCGGCGCCACCGAGCGGGTCCGGGGTATTCGTTCCGGTGACCGTGGGCTCGGCTCCGGTGATCGGGGCACCTCCGCAGGCTGTCACCGGGCCGAATGCCGGTGCAGGTACGGAATCGGACTCCGGCAGTGCCCTCGCGCCGGACCGCGGGATCGGAACAGACAGCGGCGATGCCGTGGGAGAGCGGTCGGACGATTCCGGTGATCTGTCCGGTCTCTCCGATTTCGACCGTGCCATCGCCGCGCTCACCGGTGACGATATCGCGCGGCTCAACAGCCTCGGCGACCCGGACGACGACGATCTCGAGGCCCTGCTGCTGGAGGACGACGAGGATCCCGACGCCGAGTTCGATCCCTTCGCCGGATTCGACGACGAATCCCCCTCCGGCCGTAATGCTCGCTCCCGGCCGAGTGTGCGCCGGCTGGGCGCCGGGCTGGTGGCCTTGCCGCGGGTGGATCCGGTGGACCCCGCCACCGCGGTCCTGGCGGACCCGGTGGTTCCCGAGAGCAAACGCTTCTGCTGGAAATGCCAGGCGCCCAACGGGCGATCCGGGCCGGATGGTCCCGGCGCGGTCGCGGGGGAGTGCGCGCAATGCGGTTCCGCCTACAATTTCCTGCCCGCGCTGTCCGCCGGTGAGGTGGTCGCCGAGCAGTATGTGGTCAAGGGGTGTCTGGCCCACGGTGGCCTCGGCTGGATCTATCTGGCGGTCGATACGAACGTCAGTGATCGCTGGGTCGTGCTCAAGGGCCTGCAGAATCCACAGGATTTCGAAGCGCACGTGGTGGCGCTGGCCGAACGCCAGTTCCTTTCCGAGATCACCCATCCCGGCGTGGTCAAGATCTACAACTTCGTCAAGCACCGCTCCCACCGGGAGCAGGCCGACGGCTATATCGTCATGGAGTACGTCGGCGGGCGGTCGTTGAAGAAGATGCTGGATCTGGCCGGTCCGGACCGTATTCCGGTGGCCGAGACCCTGGCGTACACGATGGAGGTGCTGCCCGCACTCGACTACCTGCACTCGTTCGGCCTGGCCTACAACGACCTGAAACCGGACAACATCATGGTCACCGACGACGAGGTCAAACTCATCGATCTCGGCGCGGTGGCAGCCATGGAGTCCTACGGCAGTATCTACGGTACGCCCGGTTATCAGGCGCCGGAGATCATCGAAACGGGGCCGACGGTCGCCTCGGATATCTACGCGGCCGGTCGCACGCTGGCGGCGCTCATCCTCGATCTGCGCAAGGACGCCCAGGGCAATTACTGCGCGGATATCCCCACGCCGGAGGGGTATCCGCTGCTTCGGAAGTATCCGTGCCTGCATCGGCTGCTGGTCCGGGCGACCCATGCCGATCCGAGCCGCCGCTTTCCGTCCACCTACGCCATGTACTGCCAGCTGGCCGGAGTGCTGAGGATGGTCCTGGCGGCCGATACCGGCCGCGAGCATCCGCAGGCCTCCGCCGAATTCGGGTCGCTGCGTGGTGACTTCGGGATCGATGCGTTGATCGGTCAGACCGACGGGATGGTCGACGGAGCGCACCGCAGCTCCGTTCTCGATACCGAATCTGTTGTGGCGGCCTTGCCGATTCCGCTGATCGACGCCGACGATCCCAGCGTGGAATTGCTCGCACCGCTGTTGCACGGGGACGCGCGCCGCACGCTGGACTCGTTGCGCCAGACCGCTGAACGGATCGCGGCCGGCACCATCGACGCCCCGGAGACCTTCGAGGTCGAGGGGGCGCTGGCCGCCATCCGCGCCCATATCGACCTGGGCGATCTGACCTCGGCGCTGGCGCTGCTGGAGGTGCTGCGACCGCGGGCGGTCACCGACTGGCGGGTGGAATGGTTCAGCGGGGTCGCGGCGCTGCTGGAGGGGCAGTATCAGCGTGCCTACCTGCATTTCGACGAGGTGCACACCATGCTCCCCGGTGAGATCGCGCCCGCGCTGGCGCTGGCCGCGACCGCGGAATTGGTGCTGCAATCCGAATCAGCTGCTACGGCCGGCGACCTCGGCGACACGGATCGCTGGCACCGGGCTGCCACCGAGTTCTACCGCCTGGTCTGGCAGACCAACCACGGTGTGGTCAGCGCGGCCTTCGGCCTGGCTCGGCGGCTGGCGGCCGACGGTGAACCGTTGCAGGCGGTGCAGGTGCTCGACGAGGTGCCCGATACCTCTCGGCATTACCGCACCGCTCGGATGACCGGCAGTCTGTTGCTGGTCTCCCGGCCGCATCGCGAGATCACCGAGATCGATCTGCTCGAGGCCGCCTCCCGGCTGGAGGTCGCCGACGAACCGCGCGCGTTGCAGTTGCAGGTCGTGGTGGTGGGGGCGGCCCTGGAGTGGCTGCGGTCACGGATGCGGCCCGCCACCACCGACGCCGCCTTGCTCGGGTATCCACTCACGGTGGCCGGTTTGCGTAGTGGTCTGGAGTCCAGGCTGCGGGCACTGGCCCGCAGTGCCCCCGAACGGCTGCACCGGTACCGCCTGGTGGACCTGGCCAACAGTGTCCGGCCGCGCACCCGGTGGTGAGCTGCTCAGGGGCGTCCCGGCGCGCGGCGGCGGCGCAGCGCGGTGGGCAGCAGCGGTGCCGACACCAGGACGACGACCAGCAGCAACAGCCACAGCCACCCGCCGAAGGCGAGGGCGAGTGCGAAGGCGAAGGCGGCTGCGCAGCCGGCCATGACCGCGAATCCCGTGGCGGGATCGGTGGGCGGCGGGGGCGCCGACGGTGCCGGGGCGGCCGGGAGATCGGTGAACAGGCTCGCCAGCTCCGCGGTGGTGGTCGCGGCGGTCGCCGCGCCGGCCCGGTCTTCGTAGTCGCCGAGTGTCAGCCGGCCCGCGCCCAGATGTTCGGCGAGCTCCCGCAAGGCGCGTTCGCGCTCCCCGACGGATATCCGTGCCCCCGGTAGCTCACTCATATCCGCAGAATAAGACTGTTCCGGTGAGCCCGGCGGAAACCCGGTTCGCCACTGCCGGGAAGCCGGGCTGCGCCCGCGGAAAGTCGATTCCCAGAGGTGGGGAGTAATTAGGCTGGCCTACAGAATTGCGGGTAAGGAGTTGTTTATGGCCACCGTGATCCCGTATCGGCGCCCTGCCGCCGATGTATGGGACTGGCAGCTGCACGGGTCCTGCCGCGGTCTGGAATCGACGGTGTTCTTCCATCCGGAGGGCGAACGCGGCCGGGCTCGCGCCGCCCGGGTGCGGCGCGCGAAGCAGATCTGCGACGCCTGTCCGGTACTGGACAATTGTCGCAGTTACGCGCTGGCAGTAGGGGAACCGTATGGCGTCTGGGGCGGAATGTCGGAAGATGAACGACGCACCCATGCCCAACGTACCGCTGCTCGGAGGGCGACGAATTGACGAATCCTTGACCAACGCGGGCTGAAGCGGACGTTTCGGTCGTGTCCAGCCGGGCTCGTTACCGTTTCGATGTGGTTTCCTTGTTATATGGCTGCTGGTGTGGAGTACACGATCGATGAGCTGGCGCGCGCCGCCGGTACGACCGTGCGCAGCCTGCGGGTTTATCACGAACGAGGGGTTCTTCCCCCACCGCAGGTCAAGGGGCGGACAGGCTATTACAGCCCCGATCACCTCAATCGGGTGCGCACGATCAGCAGGTTGCTGGACAGGGGGATCAAGCTCAACGGCATCAAGGAACTGCTCAGGGCGTGGGATCGCGGTGACGATCTCGGCGATATCCTCGGTGTCGGCGCGCTGCTCGGCGGTACGGAAAGCGGTGCGGCATCGGCTGGGGAACCGGCCCCGGCCGCCGATACCATTGCCGCGACCGAGCTGCAAGAACGGTACGCGTCGGTACCCAACGGGCTGGCACGGATCGTGGCGATGGGTTTGTACGAGCCCGTGGATGCCGCCACTTACCGGCCCGCCGACCGGCAGCTCATCCGGATGGCCGAGCAATTGACGGCGGCGGGGGTGCCCGATGCGGAGGTTCTGGGCGAACTGGAACGGATGCGGGCCGATTGTGACCGGATGGCCCGCCGCTTCGTCGACCTCTTCCATCGCACCGCCTGGCAGAAGTACCGGGAATCGGAGCGTAACGACGCGGATCTGGCCGAGCTGACCGGGCAGCTCCAATTGGCCCGGACGCTACCGGGACGGGCGGCCGCGGAATTGGTCAACCGGTTCGTCGCGCACTACATCGAAAGCGACAGCGAGTTGTCCGAACTGCCCACCGACAGCTGAACCTTCCCGGTCCGGCGCTCGTCTTCTCGGCGCTGGGAACGTGCGACCGCAATGGTTCGCCGGATGACGATACATTCGGCGGCGGCTCTTCAGCTGCACCGGCCATATACCTAAGTATGTTTTCCGCCGATACCGATGCGCGGTTCCCGCGGTACGGGCACAATCTGCTGCCTGGTACCGACGCGGTAGATGAGGCATGGGCATGGGAAGTGTGACGCTGTGGATGCAGATATCTCTCGACGGGTTCGCCGAGGGGCCCGACGAGGCGGTCCACTGGCCGGTCGTCGACGAGGAGCTCTGTACCGAATACCTGAGTGAGCTCCGGCAGGCCGATGTCCTGCTGTACGGGCGCAAGACCTACGACATCATGTCGGCATTCTGGCCCACCGCCGACCTCACCCCCGTCTCGCCGTTCTATGTGGAATTCGCGCGGTTCTGGCGTGCGGCTCCCAAACTGGTGGTCAGCACGACACTGCGAGATCCGGCCTGGAACACCGAGGTTCTCGGCGCCGGCTTCGTCGCCGAGGTGCGGCGCCGTAAAGCCGCGGGGCAGAACATCGCCCTGCTCGGCGGTGCCGAAACCGCCGCGACGTTCATCGAACACGATCTGGTGGACGAGTACCGCCTGTTCGTCCATCCGATGTTGCTCGGTGACGGGGTGCCGCTGTTCCGCTCACCGGTCGACACCACCGGACTGTGCCTGGTGGATGTGCTGACCTTCGACAGTGCGGTGGTGCAGATGCATTACCGGCATCCGGAACGAATGCTGTGCTGAGCGTTACGCCTGTGCGCAACCTCGGGTAACCGTAAATGAACGGGTTCGTCGCACAGCCGACGTCCGCGTGCACTAATTTACGTCTCTATGGTGGTGATCTACCCGGATGGTGCGGTACCCGCCGCATCCGCGACCGAGTTCTTCGGTCGGGAACGGGAACTCGCACGCCTACACGACCTGCTGGTATCGCCGGCCGCGCGGCTGATCACGCTCGTCGGCCCCGGTGGTATCGGTAAGACGCGGCTGGCTGCCGAGGCGCTGCGGCGGATCGATCCGGGCCGTCCCGTGTACTGGGCCCGGCTGGCCGAACTCGACCGCGACCGCGGCGATTCGGCCGAGAACGTGCTGCGGTCGGTGGTGCGCACCGATATCAGCGATCCGTGCTCGTTCGATCTCGGGGTGCCCGGCCGCACCGGAGCGCAGGCCGAGAACGCCATTCTGGTCCTGGACAACTGTGAGCACGTGCTTGCCGCGGTGGGTCGCGTGGTGATCGACCTGCTCTCGGCGACATCGGATCTGACGATTCTGGCCACCAGCCGCGAACCCATCGGCTGGGCCGACGAATACCTCGTCGCAGTGGGGCCGCTGTCCCCGGCGCAATCGCTGGACCTGTTCCGGCAGCGTGCCGAACTCACCGGCCGTCCGGTTGCCGACGACCCCGGCCGGCTCGCGATCGTGCGCCGTATCTGCCGCCGGGTCGAATATTCTCCGCTGCTCATCCGGTTGGCCGCGGCGCGGCTTCGGCACCAGCCGCCGGCGATGGTGCTGGCCGAACTCACCGGAGGCGCCGACGATCAGCGGATGCGCTGGACACAGAGCGTGCGATCCGGCAGCGAGCGCCGCCACCGCGGTGTCTTCGACGTGATTGCCTGGTCGTTCGACCTGTGCTGCGCCGACGAGCAACTCCTGCTGAGCCGGATGTCGGTATTCGCGGCCGGGTACGAAACCGATGGGGTGGAACCGCAGCGCAACGGAGTCGAATCGGATGCGGTCGCCGCGGTCTGCGCCGACGATCTGTTACCGCCCGAGCGGGTCGCCCCACTGTTGGAGCGGCTGGCAGAGCGTTCGCTCGTCTCGACCTTCCGCACCGAGAACAGTGTGCGCTGGTATCTGGTGGAAAGTGTGCGCCTGTTCGCAGGCGACCGGCTGCGGCGCGACCCGGCCGAATCCGCGCGGCTGGCTGGCCGCCATCGGCGTTACTACCGGGATCGGGTGGCCGAGGCCCGTTCGCGCTGGTACGGACCCGAGGAAGAAACGTGGCTGACCTGGGCGCGTATCTCGTGGGACGATATCCTCATCGGAATCGAAACCGGGCTGGCCGATCCCGGCGAAGCCTTGATCGGCCTGGAGACGGCCTCGGTGCTGTTATCGGTCTGGGTGCCGTTCGTGAACGGCGGTAGCTGTGCGCTGTCCCGGCTGACCGCCGCGGCGCTCGAGGTCACGCGCGACCGGGCCGACAGCCCGCACCGGATCCGTGCCACCGCGCTACTGGGCTGGTTCAGCCTGTGGGAGGGCGACAGTGCGCGGGCACGGCGGCTGCTGAACGACTGCGTGGCCGGGTGGCTGCCCGCCCCCGACGGCGACGATTCGTGGCGGCGGAATCCGGTAACCGATATCGGGTTGCCGCCGTCGGTGGAATGGATCCGGGGCCTGGAACTCATGCTGTTCCACCTGGATCCCCGCGCCGTCACGGTGCTGGACCGGGCGCACCGTAGGTTCACCGAGCAGGGGGATCGGATCGGAATCGAACGCGCCGGGGTGTTCACCGCACTGGCTGCGGCGATGCTGGGTGAGCCGGCGCAGGCCGATGCGGAAACCCGCGCGCACCTGGACCGTTCGGCGGCCGCGGAATCGCCGCTCTCGGTGCACTGGGCGCAGGTGGCGCGCGCGCTGGCGCTGGCCCGGTCGGCGGATCCGGCGGCAGCGCTACGACCGGCGTACGCGGCGGTATCCGGGCGGTTCGCCGTCGGAGATACCTGGAAGGCCTCGTGGTCGGTCGCGGTGTGCATGGTCGTACTCACCCACGTGCTGTCCGGTGATCCCGCAGTCGTGGGCGGGTCGGCCGCAGTACACGCGCGCGCCGGCGAACTGGCCTGGCTGGCCGGGGTTTTCCGCGCCTGCCACCGGTCGATGGGTATCGACGTGGAACGAGTCCCGATGATGGCGCAGGGGGTGCGCCGGGCGACGGCAGTCGCCACGGCGATCATCGGACCCGCGGAGGTGGCGGCGGCCGAACGGCGTGGCCGGCAGTACCGGCCGGGTAGCACAATGGTTCAGCAGTATCTCCGGCGCAGCTGGCCGGTCGTCCGGGACCCGGTCGCTGCGCCCGCCGTACCGGGTGCCGAGCGCTGGGATGTGCTGTCACCGGCCGAACGTGCGGTCGCGGTGCTGGCCGCCGCGGGCTGGACGAACAGTGCGATCGCCGAGCGGCGGGGGAGTTCGGTGCGTACCGTGGACGCGCAGGTCGCGAGTATCCGGCAGAAGTTGCTGATCGGGTCGCGCCGCGCGATTGCCGGTCATGTCCCGGATGAGCTGGCCCGTACCGTCGATTCCGAACGGGCTGCCTCGGGGCGCCGGGGTCGGCGACGGCCGGGCACACGGTAGAGCAGTCGCAGGATCACCGGCAGGCGTAGAAATAGGGTTTGTACGCGCAGATGTCCTGGAAGACGCCGTCGCCGTCGTAGGTTTCGCTGCGGTACGCCGGGATCGCGTGCACGGGCTCGCTGCGGTTGCTGGTATCGGTGGGAATTGCATGGGTGTCGTTGTATGTGCCGTTACCCGGGTGTGAATCACCGCGGGTGCTGTGGCCGACATCGGCCTGGGCTGTCGGTGCGGTCAGGGCGGCGGGCGCCAGGACGAGTGCGCCGGTCAGGGCGGCCGCCGCGGCGATTTTCTTCACCAGTCCATGGGTGCGAGCGATGATCATGGTCGTCTTCCGTTCCTCCGGGGCGGTACAGAACTCCTACGGCAAATCGTCATTTGTGGGGCCGTTGTTCTATGCGCCGCTGTGTAACGGTACGGTACACGAGTGTGTGGATATGCGCGCTGCGATTTCCCTTGGGTGGGAAGCAGACGTGCCGGGGCCCGTCGTATCGCTGCCGACGAGGCAAGGGAAGTGAGGTTGCGGCCGCGGCGGAAACCCGTCGCGGCCGCGAACACCTAGAGTCGGGGATCGACCGGTTCGGATTCGAGTGCCAACACCGCGAACACCGCCTCGTGCACCCGCCACAGCGGCTCTCCGGCCGCGAGACGGTCCAGCGCCTCCAAGCCCAACGCGTACTCGCGCAATGCCAGCGCCCGTTTCCGGCCCAGCCCGCGGGACCGCAGGCGATGCAGGTTCTCCGGTCGCAGATACTCCGGGCCGTAGATGATCCGGAGATATTCCGGCCCGCGACACTTGACACCCGGCTGCACGAGTCGGCCCACCGGTACGCCGTTGTCGCCGTTTCCCGTCACAACCGCACCTTCCCCGAGCAGTTCACCGCCGCCCAGCTGCTCGCCGGCGCTTACGTCCTCCTCGCGAGCCGGGACCTTGCCCGCGTTGCCCGTGGGGCCTGCGTCGGTCGTGGCCCCCACGGTGGCCGAGCCGACGGTGCCCGCCGCTGGTCCGCGCGACTTCTGCGCCGCGCGCACCAGGGCGTCCACCGGTTTCACCACCATGCCCTCCCCGCCGTCGCCGGTCAGCGACAGCCACCACGCGGTGGCGGCCGCCTCGCTGCCGGGAACGGTGAGGTCGACGGTCATCCGCCGGGTGGCGGACAGCAGATCCGGGTCCGCGGCGACCAGCCGGTCGAGTAGATCCAGTTGCCAGTGATGATCGCGCACGGCGTAATTCGCACGTTCACCGGCCAGCAGTCCGAACGGTGCGATCCGCAAACCGTCGAGCCCGTCGACGGGCCAGCAGTAACGACCGTATGCGCGGGTGAAGGCATCGATATCGGCGGACCGCCCGGCCATCCGGGCCTGCAGGTCACCGGTATCCTGGCCCCGGGCCGCCACCGCCGCCAGCACCTGGCCGGCCGTTTCGACCGAGGCCCGTGCCGCGGCGCCGACCGCCGCGTACTGATTGCGCAGCAGCTGTTGTGCCTTCGCCGACCACGGCATGATCTCGGTATCGAGCAGGAGCCAGCCGGTGCGCAGCTCGTCGAACAGTCCGGCGCTTTCGGCCGCCACGCGGATCCGGGCCAGCAGGGCTTCGGTCCGGTCGTGCTCGTCGAAGAACGGCCGTCCCGTGCGGGTGTAGATCATGCCGGTGCCGTGCGCTACGCCGAATCGTTCGGCGGCGGCTTCCGGGGAGCGAGCCACCAGCACCACCGCCCGCGACCCCATATGTTTCTCCTCGCACACCACCCGCGCCACGCCCGCATCGCGGAAGTACTCGAATGCCTGGGCGGGATGCTCCAGGTAGCCCGGCAATTCGGAGGTCGCACACGGCGCCATGGTCGGCGGCAGATAGACCAGCCAGCGCGGGTCCACGGCGAACCTGCTCATCACCTCGAGCGCCGCGCTCGCATTCTCCTCCTGGACCCCGACCCGCCCGTGGTGGCGGGTTTCGACCACGCGGCGGCCGAGCACATCGTCGAGATCGAGGATGCCGGGATCGCGGTGGGCGGGCCCATCGGCGGACGGACCGCCGCCCACCGGCGCCAGCGGGCGGACCGGTTCGTACCAGAGCTGCTCGGCCGGTACCGAAACCGTCTGCCGCTCCGGGTACCGCAACGCCGACAGTTGCCCACCGAAGACCACACCGGTGTCCAGGCACAGAGTGTTGTTCACCCAGCGCAGGTCGGCGACCGGCGTATGGCCGTACAGCACGATCGCCCGGCCGCGGTACTCCTCGGCCCAGGGGTAGCGCACCGGCAGGCCGAATTCGTCGGTTTCGCCGGTGGTCTCGCCGTACATGGCGAACGACCGGACGCGTCCGGAAGACCGGCCGTGATACTCCTGCTTCAGGCCGGCATGGGCCACGACCAGCCGGCCGCCGTCGAGTACGTAGTGGCTGATGAGCCCGCGGCAGAAGCCGAGTGCCGCCGCCCGGAATTCGTCGTCGGTCTCCGCGAGCTGAGCCAGCGATTCGGCCAGTCCATGGGTCGGTTTCACCTTCCGGCCGGACAGGGCGCGGACGAGTTTGCTCTCGTGGTTACCGGTGACGCACAGCGCGTCACCGGCGGTGACCATTCCCATCACCAACCGCAGCACACCCGGCGTATCGGGACCACGATCGACCAGGTCGCCCACGAAAACCGCGGTCCGGCCGCCCGGGTGGCAGGCGCCCACCGCCCGGCCCGCCGTATCCCGATCGATCCGGTAGCCGAGCGAAGTGAGCAGGGTTTCCAGTTCCGACCGGCAGCCGTGGATATCGCCGATCACATCGAAGGGGCCGGTGAGGTCGCGGCGGTCGTTCCACAGGCGTTCGTCCACGATCCGCGCCGCGGCGATCTCCTCGGCGCCGCGCAGCGTGTGTACCCGCCGGAATCCTTCGCGTTCCAGCCCGCGCAGCCCGCGCCGCAGCTCGCGCTGCTGGCGATGCACGACATGTGCGCCCAGTGCGGCGCGGTCCGGCCGCCGCGCGTTCCGTTCCAGGCAGACCGAATCCGGTACATCCAGCACGATCGCCACCGGCAGCACATCGTGGTCCCGGGCGAGCGCGACGAGTTCCCTGCGGGCGCCCGGCTGCACATTGGTGGCATCGACCACGGTCCGCAGCCCGCGCCGCAACCGCACCCCGACGATATGGTGCAGCAGCGCGAAGGCCTCCGGTGTCGCCGACTGGTCGTTCTCGTCGTCGCTCACCAGCCCGCGGCAGATATCGGAGGAGATCACCGACGTCGGCGGGAAATGAGTGCGGGCGAAGGTCGATTTGCCCGATCCGGTGGCACCGATGAGCACCACCAGGCACAGATCCGGTACGGCGAGATCGGTCACTGCGCGGCTCCTTCGGTTGCGTGGCGGGTGAACACCGCGAGCTGGGTCGGCGGACCGACCTCGGGGTCGGTGCTGCCTATCGGTGCGAAGCGGACCCCGTAGCCGTAGTGCCCGGCGATCCGCTGCGCCCAGGACCGGAACTCCGCCCGGTTCCATTCGAAACGATGGTCGCTGTGCCGGAACGCGCCCGCCGGCAGACCGTCGTACCGCACGTTGTATTCGGCATTGGGCGTGGTCACCAGCACCGCCTGCGGCGCCGCAGCGCCGAACACGACGTATTCCACCGCGGGCAGCCGCGGCGGATCGATATGTTCGACGACCTCCATCAGCACGGCCGCGTCGAACCCGCGCAGCGCGCTGTCGGTATAGGTGAGCGATCCCTGCCGCAGCGTCAGCCTGCGCGCGACCATGTCCGGCAGCCGGTCGAGCCGCAACCGGCGGCGAGCGATCGACAGCGCACGGGCGGAGACATCCACGCCCACGATCTCGCGGAAAGAACTGTCGCCGAGCAGGTCCCGCAGCAGGCCGCCCTCACCGCAACCGAGGTCGAGCACCCGGGCTGCCCCGGCCTCTCGCAGCGCGGCAACCACCGCCGCCCGCCGCTGTACCGCCAGCGACTGTGTGGGGGTGTCACCGTTCTCCCCCGCGGCCGTGGCCGAAATCAGGTCCTCGCAACGGGGGCGGCTCGTGTCGGAGACTGCCGTCGTACGCGCGGGCGCGTGGTCGCCCGGTGCGCCCACAGGAGTGTCTGTGACATCGCAAAGGGCGGCAACCACTTCCGGCGGCCTTTCGTCCGGTGTGGTGCCGGCCGGCACCGAGGTGGCCGGTGCCGGAGTGGTCGGTGCAGGGGCGGCCGGGGAGGAAGCAGTGGCCAGTGGTCCGGTGGCGTGCCGGACTTCGGCGTACGGCTCGGCCGTGGTCTCGTCCGCCTGGATCGCTTCATCGACGGCGCCGAGTTCCTCGGGTTCGGAGTTGTCCAGTTCGGCCAGCCGGGCCAGGGCTGTGCGGACCAGTGACTGGCGGCGGGCGAGGTAGCGGCGGGTGATCCAGCCGCGCTCCGGGTGGGCGGCCAGCCAGGATCCGCCCGCGCGGAGCAACTTGTCCACCTCGTCATTGTCGAGCCAGTAGTGCTTGGCGCCGTCGAGGACGGGCAGCAGCACGTAGAGGTGGTTGAGTGCGTCGGCCAGTCGCACCGTTCCGGTCAGTACGAGACGCAGATGTGCCGAATCACCCCACTCCGGGAACGCCGGATCGAGCGGTAGGGGTGTGGCATCCACCGACCAGCCGAGCGGGGCGAAGATCCGTTCGGCGAGATCGGGGCCGCCCCGGCAGCCGAGTGCCGGGAGTTCCAGCCGCAGCGGCAAGGGTGTGCGGGCCAGTTCCGGGCGCTGTGCGCAATCACCGCGCAGGGCGCTGCGGAAGACAGCGCCGATCGCCACCGACAGCAGCGAGGATGCGGCGTAGGGCCGGTCGTTGACGTACTGGCCGAGCGCGAACGCCTGCGGTCTCTTGCCTCGGCCGCGGACCAGCCGTACCGGGTCCACTTCCAGCAACAGTGCCGCGGTGCAGCGGTCGGTGGTGGCCTGCGGGTAGAGCACATGCGCGGTGCCGTAGGACAATGCGAATTCCTGCACCCGGTCCGGGTTCTTGTGCAGCAGGAACCCGAGATCGGTTGCCGGCGTGGCACTGCCCGCAACCGATGTGCAGGTGATCGTCAACAGCATGCTGCGATCGTTGCCGAGTCACACCGGTGCGGCAAGGCAGTTTCCCCCGGGCCGGCGCCGGTTCTACCCGGGTCGGCGCCGGTTCACGCGGGCCAGCGCCAGTCCGCGACCTCGGGGATATCCTCGCCGTGTTGCCGGGTCCAGGTCCGGGCCCGCAGCCGGGCGTCCACCATGTCCTGCCGCAACCCCGCCGCTTGCTGCCGTAGCGCCGGTACCCGGTCGATTACATCCATCACCAGGTGGTAGCGGTCGAGATCGTTGAGCATGACCATATCGAAGGGCGTCGTGGTGGTGCCCTGTTCCTTGTAACCCCGCACGTGCAGGCCGGAGTGATTGGTGCGGCGGTAGGTGAGCCGGTGGATCAGCCACGGGTAGCCGTGGAAGGCGAAGATCACGGGGGAGTCCCGGGTGAACAGGGTGTCGAATTCGCTGTCGGGCAGGCCGTGCGGGTGTTCCTCGGTGGGCAGCAGGCGCATCAGATCCACCACGTTCACCACCCGCACTCGTAACCAGGGTAGTTTCTCGCGCAGGATCGAGGCCGCGGCAAGAGTTTCCAAGGTCGGGACGTCGCCGGCGCAGGCGAGCACCACATCCGGCGTGGTCGCCGGTTCGTCGCGGTTGCCGGCCCATTCCCAGATCCCGATACCGCGGGCGCAGTGCAGCGCGGCGTCGGTGGCCGAGAGCCAATCCGGCTGCGGCTGTTTACCCGCCACCACCACGTTCACGTAGTGCCGCGAGCGCAGGCAGTGGTCGTATACCGAGAGCAGCGTATTGGCGTCCGGCGGCAGATACACCCGCACGATCTCGGGTTTCTTGTTCAGCACCACATCGAGGAAACCGGGATCCTGATGGGTGAAACCGTTGTGATCCTGCCGCCAGACGTGCGAGGACAGCAGATAGTTCAGGCTCGCCAGCGGCCGCCGCCATGGCACCTCGGCGCTGGCGTCGAGCCATTTGGCGTGCTGGTTGAACATCGCGTCGACGATATGGACGAAGGCCTCGTAGCAGGTGAAGACGCCGTGCCGGCCGGTCAGCAGATACCCCTCCAGCAGGCCCTGGCACATATGTTCCGACAGCACTTCGATGACCCTGCCGGTGCGGTCGAGTTTCACATCGTCGGGGCCGATCTCGGCCTGCCAGTTACGGCCGGTGACCGTGAGAATGTCCTGCAACCGGTTGCTGGCCAGTTCGTCGGGAGCGAAGGTGAGGAAGTTGTCCGGATTGAGTTCGGTGACGGCGCGGAGCCAGCCGCCCAGTACGCGGGTCGCTTCGTGGCCGGTACGTCCGGGTTCGGAAACATCCACCGCGTACTCGCGCCAGTCGGGCAGTCGCAGATCACGGACCAGTTCGCCCCCGTTGGCCACCGGGCTCGCACTCATCCGTTTCGCCCCCACCGGCACCATCCGGCGCAGTTCCGAGACCGGGGTGCCGGCCTCGTCGAACAGCTCCTCCGGCCGATAGGACCGCAGCCACTGTTCGAGCACCGCCCGGTGCCCGGCGTTCTGGCGGGCCGCGGGCAACGGCACCTGATGCGCGCGGAAGGTGCCCTCCACCGGCTCCCCGTCGACCTGTGGCGGCCCGGTCCAGCCCTTGGGGGTCCGCAGCACGATCATCGGCCAGTGCGGGCGGCTGGTATCGGTCCCGTCGCGGGCGGCGCGCTGGATCTGCGCGATCCGCTCCAGGCAGGCGTCCATGGCCGCGGCCAGATCCTGATGGACCTGCGCGGGGTCGCGGCCGGAGACGATCAGCGGCTCGTACCCGTTGCCCCGCAGCAGCGAACAGAGTTCGTCTTCCGGGATCCGGGCCAGCAGGGTCGGGTTGGCGATCTTGTATTCGTTCAGCGCCAGAATCGGCAGCACCGCGCCGTCGCGGGCCGGGTTCAGGAACTTGTTCGCATGCCAGCTGCCCGCCAGCGGCCCGGTTTCGGCCTCCCCGTCACCTATCACGCAGAACACCGTCAGATGCGGGTTGTCCAGGGCGGCACCGAATGCGTGCAGCAGCGAATAGCCCAGCTCTCCGCCCTCGTGGAACGAACCGGGTGTCTCCGGCGCGCAATGGCTGGGCACCCCGCCGGGAAAGGAGAACTGCGCGAACAACGCCCGCATCCCCTCCGCATCACGCGGAACATGACTGTAGAGCTCCGAATAGGTGCCTTCCAGCCATGCACACGCATTCGGGCCCGGCCCGCCGTGCCCGGGCCCGGCCACGAACACCGCATCCAGGTCGCGCGCCAGAATCGCCCGGTTCGCGTGCACCCACACCAGATTCAGGCCGGGGACGGTACCGAAATGGCCGAGCAGCCGCGGTTTGACATGTTCGGGTGCCAGCGGTTCGCGCACCAGTGGATTCGCCATCAGATAGATCTGCCCGACCGACAGATAATTGGCGGCCCGCCACCATGCGTCCAGGGTCTCCAGCTCGTCCGCATCGAGCGGGCCCCGCGCCGTCGCGGACAGGACATAAGGACGGGGTGCGATCGATTCGCCCCCGTCACCGCCCAGATTGTCGGCAGCGGTATCCCCACCTGCACTTGCCAACTGCGTCATACGCCGAACCTCCTGGAGGTCGTGGGTCGCGCCGGGCACTCCGCACGCCGGTGCGGACGCCCCCAACGATAGCTGGAGGTGTGCCGGCCTCGGGCCGGTTCTCGCGTGCGGGTGCCGCAGTAACGAGTCCTGTGCGTTTCACCCGCGGCATACCCACCGAACCGGTCGATAACCGAGGGGGTCGCCGAACACTGCCACGGCGTAGCAGCGCATCCGTGCCCGCCGGACCCGCGAGGACTATGTGAGCCGATAGCTCTCGCCTGCGGAGCGCCCGTGCGACCGGTCATGTGCCCGGCGCCGGGCCGGTCCGTCGGGTATGCGGCCTCCGCCGCGAGCCGCATACGACTGCTGATATCCCCGACGATTCGCTATTACGGCCCAGGTGCGGGCGGACCGCTGACAAGAGGCTGCGCACCCTGCGCCCGAGGGGCCGCGACCCCGCGCCGGCACCGCACCATAAGCTCGGCGGATGCAGATATTCGGCAGGATCATCGCCGTCGCCGCCGTGGGGGCGGCCGCGTTCGGACTCACCGCATGCGGTTCGGACGACGCTTCCGAGACCACCGCGACCTCCACGACCGCGGCGGCCGCTCCGCGGAGCGCGCCCGCGCAAGGGGCGCCCACCGCGTCGAAGGGCCGCGAATGCACGGCCGACGATATCGGCGTCACCGGTGGTTTCGGTGAGGTACCCGAGATCACCATCCCGGACGATTGTGATCCGCCGAAACAACTCGTCGTGAAGGATCTGGTTCCCGGCACGGGGCCGGGTGCGGCCGCCGGCGATCAGCTGACCATGAACTACGCCCTGGTCACCTGGTCGGACAAGCAGAAGCTGGATTCGTCGTTCGATCGCGGTGAACCCTTCGAGCTGGCCCTCGGCTCCGGCATGGTCATCCCCGGCTGGGAGCAGGGGCTCGAAGGAGTCCAGCAGGGCGCCCGCCGGCTGCTGATCATCCCGCCGGATCTGGGGTACGGCGCCGGGGGCAACGGGGTGGCGCCGAACGAGACACTGGTCTTCGTCACCGACGCCGTGGCGGTGCCCCAGGACTGAGCTGTGCTGGTGGGCGCCGGTGTGATCCACCCGCCCGCCGCCGGGAGGCCGCCAACCGCCTCCCGGCGTGCAGCCCACCCGACCCGGTCAACTACCCTGGTCGGGATGCGTATCCCGGGCGCGTGAAACCGCAGGTGCTCGCCGTTCCGGACGGTACGCCGGCGGCGCGTACCCGCGTGCTGTCGCCAGACCACGCGCCATCACCGCGTACCGGTACGGAACACGTGCCGGGCCGAGGTCAAGACGAACCGACGAGAACAAGGAGCATGTCCGTGAAGAGCACCGTCGAGCAGCTGAGCCCGACCCGGGTCCGGATCAATGTCGAGGTGCCCTTCGAGGAGCTGAAGCCGGACTTCGATCGCGCCTACAAGGCCCTGGCCAAACAGGTGCGCATTCCCGGCTTCCGTCCGGGCAAGGCACCGGCCAAGCTGCTCGAGGCGCGCCTGGGTCGCGGCGCGGTGCTGGAGCAGGTCGTCAACGATGCGCTGCCCGGTCGCTACAGCGAGGCCGTGACCACCTCCGAGGTGAAGGTCATCGGTCAGCCCGAGATCGAGATCACCAAGATCGAGGACGGCGAGGAGCTGGCGTTCACCGCCGAGGTCGACGTCCGCCCGGAGATCGTGCTGCCCGAGGACTACAGCAGCATCGCCGTCGCCGTCGATGCCATCGAGATCACCGATGAGGATATCGACGAGCAGCTGCAGTCGCTGCGCCAGCGGTTCGGGACCCTCGTGGGTGTCGAACGCGCGGTACAGGACGGCGATTTCGTCTCCATCGATCTGTCGGCCACCGTGGACGGCGAGGAGGTCCCGGAGGCGGCGACCACCGGGCTGTCGCACGAGGTCGGTTCGGGTCAGCTGATCGAGGGCTTGGACGACACCCTGCTCGGGATGTCGGAAGGTGAGTCCAAAGAGTTCACCTCCACCCTGGTCGCCGGTGACCATGCCGGTAAGGAAGCCGCCATCACCGTGACCCTCGGTTCGGTCAAGGAACGCGAACTGCCCGAGGCGGATGACGAATTCGCGCAGCTGGCCAGCGAATTCGACACCATCGACGAGCTGAAGGCCGATCTGCGCACCCGCGTCGAGCGGAACAAGAAGGTGCAGCAGGCCGGCGATATCCGCGACCAGGTGCTGGAGAAGCTCCTCGACACCGTCGAGGTGCCGCTGCCGGAGGCCGTGGTCAAGGCCGAGATCGACGCGGTCGAGCACGACGCCGTGCACGGTTTCGACCACGACGAGGAGAAATTCGCCGCGGCGCTGGAAGCCCAGGGCTCCAGCCGCGAGGAGTTCGACGCCGATACCAAGGAAGCCGCCGAGAAATCGGTGAAGACCCAGCTGCTGCTGGATGCCGTCGCCGAGGCCGAGGGCACCCAGGTCGGGCAGGAGGAGCTTACCGAGCGCATCCTGTTCCAGGCCCAGCGCTACGGGATGGCGCCGGAGCAGTTCATTCAGCAGGTACAGCAGGCCGGCCAGCTGGGCGCGGTCTTCGCCGATGTCCGCCGCGGCAAGGCACTGGCGGAGGTCGTCGGCAAGGTGACCGTCACCGACTCGGACGGCAACACCGTAGATACCGAGGAGATGTTCGGCAGCCCCGAGCCTGCCGAGGACGAGACCACCGAGGAAGCTACCGCGGAGACCCCGGAGACCGCGGACAAGGAGTAGCACCGACAAGCAGTACGGATCGGAAGCCCTGGGACCAGAGGCGGTGTCGGCAATCCAGAGAATGCACGGAAACTTTTCCCTGTCCTCGGTATGCCCACCTCCGCTTCCCCAGGGCTTCTCTTCTATTACCTCCCCCGTACTGCCCACCTTCCCGGGTGGGGCCCGCCCGGTTCTGGAGCGACGGAGCGGGGGAGCGAAGCGGAGGAGCGGAGGAGTGAAGAACCGGGCCCGTAAGGGCCCCACCCTCGAGGCGCGGAGCGCCTCCAAAATTACAGAGCATCGGCGGATCGTGGACCCGAGGCCGGAAGACCCGAGACCGAAGGGCAACGAACCATATGCCGTGTAATTGCGCTCTCAGCGAATAGGCGTGGGACCGGGAGTTCGGCCGCACCACCTTTCGTTAATGTTTGTGACAGCAACGAGCCGGCGAGAGAAGGCAGGTATCCGTGACAATCAACCAAGCCGAGGTCATGACAGCTCCGACCGCTGGGCTCAATCTCAGCGATTCCGTGTACGAGCGCCTGCTGCACTCGCGCATCATCTTCCTCGGTACCCAGGTCGACGATGACATCGCGAACAAGATCTGCGCGCAGCTTCTGCTGCTGTCGGCGGAGGACCCGACCAAAGATATTTCGCTCTACATCAACTCGCCGGGCGGGTCGGTGAACGCGGGTATGGCGATCTACGACACCATGCAGTTCGTCGAATGCGATATCGCGACCACCGCGATGGGGCTGGCCGCGTCCATGGGGCAGTTCCTGCTGACCGCGGGCGCGAAGGGGAAGCGTTATGCGCTGCCGCACACCCGGATCATGATGCATCAGCCGTCGGCCGGTATCGGTGGTTCGGCTGCGGATATCGCGATCATGGCCGAGCAGTTCGCTTACACCAAGCGTGAGCTGAACGAGTTGCAGGCGATGCACACCGGTAAGCCGGTGGAGCAGATCAACACCGATGCGGACCGCGATCGCTGGTTCACGCCCGATCAGGCGCTGGAGTACGGCTTCATCGACCATGTGGTCACGAGTGCGCGCCAGACGGGCGGCACAGGCGGCAACTAGGGCGGCGTTCGTGAACCCGGCCCGGGTGGCCGGCCGGGATTCGCGAATCCGTCCGGCGGACAGCTCACTCATAGACTTGGAGACGAATATGGCCAATCCGAACGTTGCACGCGCCGGTCTGGGCGGCCTCGCCCCGGCGGGCGCGCAGTCGCGCTACATCCTGCCGTCGTTCATCGAGCATTCGAGTTTCGGCGTCAAGGAATCCAACCCGTACAACAAGCTGTTCGAGGAGCGCATCATCTTCCTCGGCGTGCAGGTCGACGATGCCTCGGCGAACGACATCATGGCGCAGCTGCTGGTACTGGAATCGCTGGATCCCGATCGCGATATCACCATGTACATCAACTCGCCGGGTGGTTCGTTCACCTCGTTGATGGCGATCTACGACACCATGCAGTACGTGCGCGCCGATGTCGCGACCGTCTGCCTCGGCCAGGCGGCGTCGGCGGCGGCGGTGCTGCTCGCCGCGGGCACCCCGGGCAAGCGGGCCTGCCTGCCGAACGCGCGGGTACTGATCCACCAGCCGTCGGTCGAGGGCGGTATCCAGGGGCAGGTGTCGGATCTGGAGATCCAGGCCGCCGAGATCGAGCGGATGCGCCGGCTGATGGAGACCACGCTGGCCCGTCACACCGGCAAGGACGCGGACACCATCCGCAAGGACACCGATCGCGACAAGATCCTGACGGCCGAGGAGGCCAAGGAGTACGGGATCATCGATACGGTGTTCGACTACCGGAAGCTCAGCGCTCAGAAGTGAGCGCGGCCGGGGTCCGGCGCACCGCGATCGACCGCGGTACGCCGGACCGGCCGGGCCGCGGGACCCGGCCGCGCCGCTGCGGCGGCGAACGTGCGACACGCCCCGTACGGCCCGCGCGGTGGAAATCGCGCGACGACGCCGTATCCACGTGAAACCCCGCACAACCGCGATGAGAAACCTGCCCGAGTTGTCGACCCCGATCGCACACACCGGGTACGGTCAAACCCAGGGACCTTTGTTCCCGGTTGACAGCACCGCCCCTCGATCCGGGTGACAGCGCCGGATTTCGCTCCACTGCGGGCGCGGCCGGCTGACAGCTGGACGGATGGTTGCACGCGAACAAGGAAGTAGGGACCCACACGATGGCGCGCATCGGCGACGGCGGCGATCTGCTCAAATGCTCGTTCTGCGGGAAGAGCCAGAAGCAGGTCAAGAAGCTCATTGCGGGACCAGGGGTGTACATCTGCGACGAGTGCATCGATCTGTGCAACGAGATCATCGAGGAAGAGCTGGCCGAATCGAGCGAGGTCAAGCTCGACGAGCTGCCGAAACCGGCGGAGATCCGGGATTTCCTGGAGAACTACGTGATCGGCCAGGACACGGCCAAACGGACGCTCGCGGTCGCGGTGTACAACCATTACAAACGTATTCAGGCCGGAGACAAGGGCCGGGACGCGCGCGGGGAAAGCGTGGAGCTGGCGAAGTCCAATATTCTGATGCTCGGTCCTACCGGTTGCGGTAAGACCTATCTGGCGCAGACGCTGGCAAAAATGCTGAATGTGCCGTTCGCGATCGCCGATGCCACCGCCCTCACCGAGGCCGGCTATGTCGGTGAGGATGTCGAGAATATTCTTCTCAAACTCATCCAGGCCGCCGATTACGACGTCAAACGCGCGGAGACCGGCATCATCTATATCGATGAGGTCGACAAGATCGCGCGTAAGAGCGAGAACCCGTCGATCACCCGGGATGTTTCCGGTGAAGGTGTGCAGCAGGCCCTGCTGAAAATTCTGGAGGGTACGCAGGCGAGCGTGCCGCCGCAGGGCGGCCGCAAGCATCCGCATCAGGAATTCATCCAGATCGATACGACCAATGTGCTGTTCATCGTGGCGGGCGCGTTCGCCGGTCTGGAGAAGATCATCTCCGATCGCACGGGTCATCGCGGGATCGGTTTCGGTGCCGAGGTGCGGTCGAAGGCCGAGATCGATACCACCGATCATTTCTCCGAGGTGATGCCGGAGGATCTGATCAAATTCGGTTTGATTCCCGAGTTCATCGGCCGGTTGCCGGTGGTCGCCTCGGTGACGAACCTGGACAAGGATTCGCTGGTCAAAATCCTGTCCGAACCGAAGAACGCACTGGTGAAGCAATACATCCGGTTGTTCGAGATGGACGGTGTGGATCTCGAGTTCACCCGTGACGCGCTCGAGGCCGTGGCGGATCAGGCCATTCTGCGGGGCACCGGGGCGCGCGGCCTGCGCGCCATCATGGAAGAGGTGCTGCAGCAGGTGATGTTCGATATCCCGAGCCGCGACGATGTGGCGAAGGTCGTCGTGGACGCGGATACCGTCAACGACAATGTGCTGCCCACGATCGTTCCGCGTAAGCGCGAGCGTGCGGAGCGGCGCGACAAGTCGGCCTGACGCCCGAACGCAACCGTTCCGAGGCCGGTTCCGGCCTTCTCGGCGGCGTATGCGCTGTATGGTCGTCACCACTCGACATTCGTGCGATGTAGGAGCGGTTATGGCGACACAGCTGCTTACCTGGGATTCACGGCGCGAGCGATGTGAAGACATCCCGGCGCCCGCACGGTTCGGCCGGGCGGGCGCCGTTTTATGTGTACTGGCAGCGGCCCTGACAGCCGCCGTACTCGGTGCCCCGCCGGCCGCCGCCACCGTGACCCAGGTCAGTGTCACCCCGGATCTGAACGTCGGGATCCGCACGAACTACGGCACCGGCTGTAGTTACACCCTGCGGGCCCGGCTCAGCGAGGCGGTGACCCCGGTGACGTTCTACGACAACGGCATTCCGATCGCCACCGTGCCGCCCGCGGGCGGCGGGCTGGCGCTGATCAACTGGGTGCCCGCCTACGAGGGCGATCACACCCTGCAGGCGGCCCAGCCGGGCGGCGGCCCCGCCCCGTCGGTGCAGGTGTTCGTCGGACGCGGCGCACATATCGGTTATGCGTGCTGGGTGATCTGACAGAGCCCTGCGTGGTGACGCTTCGCTACCGCCTCCGGGCCTGACCGCTCAGGCTGTGTCCATGGGGCATGAGCGGGGCCCTGCGTGGTCACGCTCCGCTACCGCCTCCGGGCCTGACCACTCACGCCCACGGCACCCGGCACGAATCGGTGCTGAATCCCTGTGAGGTGATACCGAGCGCGTGGTTGTTGCGCGCCCGGGAGTTCTCCAGGCCGATCTGGTAGGTCAATTCGATCACGCCCGCTTTGCCGAACCGGCGTTCCAGATCGGCCACCTGCTCGTCGGTGACGGTCATCGGGGTCGCGGTCATCGCGTCGGCGTAGGCGATTGCGGCCCGCTCGTCGTCGGTGTAATGCGGCGAGGTCTCGTATTCGTCGATGTGCTGGAGCCGGTCGATATCCAGGCCGTCCAGGCGTTGCAGCATGGTGCCGAAATCCACGCACCACGAGCAGCCGACGGTCCAGGCCGTGCGGTAGACGGCGATTTCGCGGATATTGGCGGGCAGTTTGGTGGAGGCCCGCTCCGCCACGAGTTCGTGTATCCCGCCGGCGAGCAGGATTCCGGTGTGGTGGCCGCTGACCGCGAACGGTTCCGGTACTTCGCCGACCTTGCGCCGCGCGAACCAGTACATGGCCTTGGTCAGCAGCCCGGCGTCCTTCGGGGCGAGCGGGGGGATACGGGTGGTGCTCATCGGGTGTCTCCTCGGTCCGGGGATGCTTCTACTACCTGGACGAGATACGGTCCCGCGGCGTGACGCCCGGGGTGCCCACGGTGCCGGCCCGGCGCGCGGGATCTCCAAGAGTTCGCGCGCATGATGGGGGGCCGGGGCCGGCCGTGGGCAGCCCCGAGGTCGGCGATACGACGGCTCAGCGCAGTAGAGCCGCCGGATCGCGGCTCATTCGGGCTCGACGGCCATATCGCCGGCGCTCCAGTAAGCGCGCATGCGGGTGATCCGGCCCTCGGTGTCGAATTCCATGACATCGATCGGGCTGAGGGTCATCCGCTGACCGTCGAACTTGGTGACCAGTGTGAAGACGAAGGCGGCGTGGTTACCGGCGATCCGCACGGTTTCCGGCGCGAGCGAGGTTTCCCGTTCGAGGCCGGTGATGACGTTGTAGAACTCCCGGATGGCGTCGTGACCCTGTTTCGGCTCGGAGCCGATGGGGTCTTCGATCACGGCATCCGGGGCGTAGAGCGCGACGATATCTTCGGTGGGCCCCGAGCCGACTCGTTTCACGTACTGCTCGACTACGTCGCGGATCTCCCGTGCCATCACCACTCCTACGAATTGGAACGTGTTCTAGGTTCGCGAGCGTAGCAGCCGGGTGCCGATCCGGCACCGGGAACGGGGTAGCAGGCCGGGTGCCCGTTTTCGGACCCCGGTGGCGTGGAACAGAGAAAGACCTGATCAGAGCGCATACCTTGCGCGCCGGACGGGCGTCTTCGCTGACCCCTCGGTTCGCCGTTGAATCGCCGCCGCGCAAGTAATGCGTCTGCCCGGAATTTCGCTGCGGAACCGGCGGATGTTACGTGTTTCAGTCAGTATTGCGACCTGTTCCGGAGCGTGCGGAGGGGGCAGATCCGGGCCCGCCGCGGTAACTCACTCAGAAATCATTGCTATGACTGCTGGTCTGGCCGGTGTGTCGGCGGTTCGGTGTCGGTATTGTGATGTTGAATCGACCCCGATCAACCAGATGTTCGAGCGACGAGTGAAAGCGGAGGAGATATGGCACTGCCAACGATGACCGCGGAACAACGCACGGAGGCTCTGGCCAAAGCGGCGGCGGTGCGCAAGGCGCGCTCCGAACTGATCGGTCAGGTGAAAGACGGCAAAGTTTCGGTCGCCGACCTGCTGCGCAAGGCCGATAGCGATGAACTGGTCAAGAAGACCAAGGTGGTCGCTGTGATCAAGGCGCTGCCGGGCGTCGGGCCGGTGAAGGCCGCCAAGCTGATGGACCAGGCGGAGATCCCGGAGGATCGCCGGATCGGCGGTCTGGGTGCCCGCCAGCGGGCGGCGCTGCTGGAGGCGCTGGCCAACTGAGGAGGGGAGCGTCCGATCGTGGGCGCTCCGAACTCCGGCCGCGGCCGAGCCGGTCGTCGTTCGGGTAAACGACCGGCATGGCCCGGCGGGCCAGGTACTGCTATGTCCACACGCGATGACATCGAAGCATTTCTCGATGAGTATCAATCCACGCTGAGCGCCTTCGACGCCGAGCGTACGGCCGCACTGTGGGGTGTCCCGGGCACGATCGTCGGCGATGAATTCGTCGGGGCGCTGCATTCCCGGGAAGAGATGGCGCGGGGCCTGGCGCAGGCGCATCCCATGTATCAGATGCTGGGCCTGTCCCGGGTCGATCACACCCTGCTGGAATTCGCCGAGCTGACCTCCGCGCTGACGCGGGTGCGGGTGCGCTGGCATTTCTACGACGGTGACGATGCGCTGCTCACCGACAGCGATTACGAATATCTGCTCCGCCGCGACGACGAGGGCTGGCGAACCTATGTGGCCGTCGCCATCGACGAGACGGAGAAACTGGCCCGCGTGGCCACGGACCGGGGGATTCGGTTGCCGGGGATGTGAGCCCGGGAGCCGGGCGGTGCGCGCTACGGAGTCCGAGCGGTGCGTTGAGCCAGGAGTGCCGCCACGCCGTCGAGGATGCGCTCTATCCCGAATTCGAGGGCGGCATCGCGCTGATGTGTCTTTTCGGCGGACTGCTGTGCTTGCGGGGGGTCCGCTATCGCCTCGATCAGCCGTGGAAAACGGTCGCCGGCCAATTCCAGCGCCGCGGCCATCGTCTCGGTGAATTCTTCCTCGGTGGATCCTGGGCCGATCAGCTGTTGTGCGAGGCTGCGCACGTGCCCGTTCAGCACGACGAGAGTGTCCAGCCGTTCCGGACCGGTCAGCGCGATATCCGCCATGGCGTCCAGGGCGGATTCGGTCCAGCCGAGTTCGTTGGGGCCCACGGGCCGCGCGCCGGCGAGTAGTTCCATCAACCAGGGATGGCTCCGGAACCTGTCGAAACTCGCGTGGGCCCAGGATCGCAGGCCACTGCGCCACGGTTGCGGGCCCGAGGTGTCCAGTTCCGGTAGGCCGGCCATGGCTGCCTCCGTCATGAGTGCGGTGAGCTCGGTCTTTCCCGGCACGTGGCGGTACAGCGACATCTTGGTGTAGCCCAGTTCGTCGGCCAGCTTCTGCATGGATACCGCGGCCAGGCCCTCGGCGTCGGCCAACTGGACTGCCGCGGCCACGATCGCGGCCCGGGACAGGGTGGGTTTCGGGCCCCGGGTCGGGCGCCGCTCGGTTCCCCAGAGCAGTTCCAGCACGGTCGGGATCGCCATCGGACGCCTCTCGAAAATCTCGTTGACGTGGAACTGTGTCTACCATACGCTAAATGGCGTCCGTTGGAAACAGTTTCCGGTGGACGCATATTTGGAATGGGGATCATCATGCAGAACCGCACTGTGCTCATCTCCGGCGCGAGCATCGCCGGGCCCGCGCTCGCCTACTGGTTGGACCGCTACGGATTCGATGTCACGGTGGTCGAACGCGCGCCGCAGTTGCGTCCGGGCGGTCAGGCCGTCGACTTCAAAGGTTCCGTACAGCGCACCGTGCTCGAGCGGATGGGCATCTACGACGAGATCCGGCGGCACAGTACCGGCGCCACCGATACGGTCTTCGTCGATGCGGACGGGCGTGAGCGAGCGCGGATGTCGGGTGATTTCACCGGCGGCGAGGTGGAGATCCTGCGCGGCGATCTCGCCGCGATCCTCTACGGTCGCACGGCCGAGCACTGCCGCTATGTGTTCGGTGATTCGATCAATGCGTTACGCGAAACCGAGAGTGGTGTCGAGGTCGAATTCGAACACGGTCCCGCACGTCGTTTCGATCTCGTGTTCGGTGCGGACGGGATCCATTCCCGGGTGCGCCGCCTGGTTTTCGGTCCGGAAGCCGACTTCGTCGAACATCGGGGCTACTACTACGCCATCGCCGGCGACGCGCCCGGCAGCGGCGACGGGCCGCGCCGGCGTGTGGCCCACGCGCACAGTGCCCCTGGGCTGCTTGCGGTTCGTGGCGGCCCCAAGGCGCAGCAGATGTACATGTTCGCCGCCGGGCAACTCGAATTCGCCGACGAAGCCGCCCAGCGCCGGGTACTCACCGAACGGTTTGCCGGGATGGGCTGGCAGGTGCCGGAAATGCTCGCAGAACTGCCGGATCACCCGGATTTCTACCTGGACGCGATCGCCCGGGTGCGGATGCCCAGTTATGTCTCAGGGCGAGTGGCCCTGGTCGGGGACAGCGCCTACGGCAACACGCTCGGCGGATTCGGCACCGGCTCGGCGGTGGTCGGGGCCTATGTCCTGGCCGGTGAACTCGCGGTCGCCGCAGGTGGTTACGGTACCGCCTTCGCCCGGTACGAGAAGATCATGCGCGGTTACGTGAAGATCGGTGGCAACAGCAACGCAGGCCGTTTCCTGGCGCCCAAGACCGGCTACGGGTTACGAGCACGCAACTGGTTTCTGGGATCGCGCCTGTTCGATCTCATGGACAAGTACGCTGCCGACGCTACGGACGATATCGACCTCGCCGATTATCCAGCCCTCGAAACGCGCTGAGACGCGCGTCCACCGAATCGGTCGCCGCTTCGCGGCATTCGGCGACCACGCTCAATTGCCGACGATCGATCCCGAGACCCGTCCGCCGCCGGTGTAGATGTTCATTGTGTCGCCGCGGACGAAACCTGCCAGGGTGAGCCCGGATTCGGCGGCGAGATCCACGGCCAGCGAACTCGGGGCCGAGACCGCCGCGAGGATCGGGATACCGGCGAGAACCGCTTTCTGCGCGAGCTCGAACGAAGCGCGACCACTCACGACCAGCACGAGGTCCGATGCCGGAATCCTGTTCTCCCGCAGCGCCCAGCCGATGACCTTGTCGACCGCGTTGTGCCGGCCGATATCCTCCCGCACGGCCACGGCGTCACCGTCGGTGGTGAACAGGCCCGCGGCGTGCAGGCCACCGGTGGCGTCGAAAACCGTCTGGCACCTGCGTAGGGCGTCCGGCAGGCGGGCGAGGACCTCGGCCCCGATCAATGGTTGCGGAGGTGGTAGCGGGTGGCGGCCGCGCTGCCGGATCTCGTCGAGGGCGGTTTTCCCGCACACACCGCAGGCGCCGGTGGTCAGGAACGGGCGCTTCGGCAGGGCAAAGGGGGCGGCCGGGTCGATATCGAGAACGTTGTAGGTGTTGCGGCCTTCGTCGTCGGTGCCGGCGCAGTAGCGGGCGGTGCGGATATCGGCGGCCTCGGTGATCAGCGATTCGGCGAAGAGGAAACCGTGTACCAAGTCGATATCGTTGCCCGGTGTGCGCATGGTGACGGTGAGCGATTGCCCGCGGACCCGGATTTCGAGGGGTTCTTCGACGGCCAGCGTATCGGGACGGGTGATCTCGCCGGCCGGGGTGATCCGTCGCATCCGGCGTCGCGCGGTAACTCTGCTCATCCGGCGCTGCGCTGGTGGATATGGGGTTCGAGCCGGATGACGACCGCCTTCGATACGGGTGTATTCGACCGCTCCGCCACATGGTCGAGCGGGACGAGGGGGTTGGTTTCGGGGTAGTAGGCGGCGGCGTTGCCGCGAGGCGTGGAGTACTCGACCAGCCGGAAACCGGTTACCCGGCGTTCGATACCGTCGGTCCACTCCGCGACCAGATCGACGAGATCACCGTCGCGGAAACCCATCTCGGTGATATCGCCGGCGTTCACCAGCACCACGCGGCGGCCGTGGTGGACGCCGCGGTAACGGTCGTCGAGGCCGTAGATCGTGGTGTTGTACTGGTCGTGACTGCGCAGCGTCTGCAGGATGAGCCGGCCGGGCGGTACCGGCACCCAGCTCAGGTCGTTCACCGCGAAATTGGCTTTCCCGGTGGCGGTGCGGAATTCGCGGGTATCGCGCGGCGGATGGGGGAGGACGAAACCGTTGCGCTGCCGGACCCGGCTGTTGTAATCGGCGCAGCCCGGTATCACCCGGGCGATGGCATCGCGGATCCGGTCGTAGTCGTCGCGGAAACCTTCCCAGGGCACGGGATGTCCGGGACCCAGCAGCTCCCGGGCGAGTTCGCAGACGATCGCGACCTCGCTGCGCAGTTCGTCGCTCACCGGATCCAGCCGGCCGGTGGACAGATGCACCATCGACATCGAATCCTCCACCGACACCTGCTGGCGCCGGCCGTTCTGGATATCCAGGTCGGTGCGGCCCAGGGTCGGCAGGATCAGTGCGGTGCCGCCGTGGACGATATGGCTGCGGTTGAGTTTGGTCGATACCTGCACCGTGAGTGCGCAGTTGCGCAGGGCGGCCTCGGTGACGGTGGTGTCCGGAGTGGCGGCGACGAAATTGCCACCCATACCGAAGAACACGCGGGCCTGCCCGTCGCGCAGTGCGCGGATGGCGGCGACGGTGTCGTAACCGTGGGCGCGGGGACTGGTGATCTCGAATTCGCGATCCAGGGCGGCGAGGAACGGTTCGGGCATCTTCTCCCAGATGCCCATGGTGCGGTCGCCCTGCACATTGGAATGACCACGCACCGGGCAGACCCCCGCGCCCGGTTTGCCGATCATGCCCCGCGCCAGCAGCAGATTGGTGGCTTCCTCGATGGTGGCGACCGCATTCTTGTGCTGGGTGAGCCCCATCGCCCAGCAGACGATGGTGTTGCGGGAGCGGGTCAGCCGGTCGGCTGTGCGGGCGAGTTCATCGGGGGTGAGACCGCTCGCCTCGTACACGGTATCCAGGTCGACCGCGCGGATATGACGCTCGTAGCCGGCGAAACCGGCCGTATGCGATTCGATGAAGGCGCGGTCCAGGACGGTGCCCGGGGCGCGGTCCTCGGCCTCGAACAGCAGTTTCGCCAGGCCCTGGAACAGAGCCATATCGCCGCCGAGGCGGATCTGCAGGAAATCGTCGGCGATATCGACGCCGGTGGTGAGCCCGCGCACGGTCTGCGGATCGCGGAAACCGATCAGGCCGGTCTCGGGCAGCGGGTTGATCGCGACGATTTCGGCGCCGGATTTCTTCGCGTCGGCGAGGGCGCTGAGCATGCGCGGATGGTTGGTGCCCGGGTTCTGGCCCGCGATCAGGATGAGATCGGCGGCGGTGAAATCGTCGACGGTCACCGAACCCTTGCCGATGCCGATGGAACCGGTGAGAGCGGTGCCCGACGATTCGTGGCACATATTGCTGCAGTCGGGCAGGTTGTTGGTACCGAAACTGCGGACCATCAGCTGGTAGAGGAACGCGGTTTCGTTCGCGGTGCGGCCGGAGGTGTAGAACACGGCCTCATCCGGGGAGTCCAGTGCGCGCAATTGCTCGGCGATCAACCGGTAGGCGTCGTCCCACGCGATCGGGCGGTAGTGGGTATCGCCCGGCCGCAACACCATGGGGTGCGTCAGCCGGCCCTGGCGACCGAGCCAGTAGCCGGACTTCCCGGCGAGATCGGCGATCGAATGTCCGGCGAAGAACTCCGGCCCGACGGTGTTCAGTGTCGCCTCCTCGGCGACCGCTTTCGCCCCGTTCTCGCAGAACTCGGCGGGGCGGCGGGGCCCGCTGGGCTCCGGCCAGGCGCACCCCGGACAGTCGAACCCGTTCACCTGGTTCACCCGCGCCAGCGTGCGCGCGGTGCGGACCACACCCATATCGGCGACCGCCCGCCCCAGCGCGACCCCGACCGCCCGCACCCCGGCTGCCTGCGTCTTCGGCGGTGTGACGGTGAGCGCGGATTCGTCGATGTCCTCGGTCGGGCCGTTGCGGTGCATACCGCCATTGTGCGCTGTGCGGCGCGGGCGCGTGGTCCGGGCACACCGCTCAACCGGCGTGCGCGGTCTCCGACGGGTAGGTGAGGACCTGTTCGCTGATGCGGATCCGGCCGCCGGGCGGTAGTTCGGTCGGGGATTGACCGATACGGGTCCAGCGCGGTTCGTCGGGGGTCGAGACGAAGGTGCCCGCCGCGGTGCCGGCGTCGCGCAGATACACCTTGCCGGCATCCACCGAGAGGTAGGCGTGGACGCGCGAGATATGGCGGTCGCGCTGCAGCACCAGCGGTGCCGCGGTTTTGCGGCGCACCGATTCGTCGACCGAGGGCCCGCGGCCGATTACGTACGCGCGGTCCAGCGGGTAACTCGTACCGTCCTCGGCGAGCAGTACGGCCGGGCCGTTCTCCGGGGTGTCCGCGCCGTTGTGGCTGGCGTGCGCGCGCGATTTCGCCGCGTCCTTACGCAGCCGGATGGGATCCGCAGCCTGCCGCGCCGGTGCCGCGGACCAGGCTCGGGTGCCGGGTAGCGGCTCCGCCGGCCGCGCGGTCGCAAGCCCTGTACGTGGGCCGGAATCCGCCGCCGGTTCCGGATCGGCGGCGACCAGACCGGCCGGTGCCGTGGCGGGCGGCTCCCCGGCGACCCGTTTCGCCGCGGCGGGGCGGCCCGGTTTCTTGCTTCGGCGCACCGCCGCGTGGATCACGAAACCACCGCCGGGCACCACCCCGGCGCGCAGATCGGTCCGGGGATACGGCGTCACCTGGGCGTCCGCGCCCGGGCCGACCGACAGGGTGCGTACCGGATCGCGCACGATTTCGTCCACCCAGGTGAAAGCACGCGCCCCCACCAGCCGCCGGGAACCTTCCGCACCGGAGATCAACGCCGAGACCGGGCCCCGCAACAGCACCAGAGTGCCGTCGGCGGTGGGCGCGACCAAACCGAACGGGGGCGGTTCCGAGCCCGTCCCGAAGACCACCGCTGCGAGCCGCTGCGCGATCGCCGCCCCGGGATGCTCCACATCCGCCACCGCCTCGACGGCGCCGAGTATCCGCTCGGTGGACGCATTGGCACCCACCAGATAGATAACGACATCACCGAAGCGCGCGACCAGGCCCTCACCCGGCGCGATACCGATGGTGGACGTATCGACGCGCACCCCAGGCTCCTTCCTCAGACCACCGCACCAGCATAGAGGCGAGGTGTATATTCCTGCGGCGCCTGCGGCCCCGCGCAGTTGAGCCGCCGAGCCGAGCGTCCTGTGGGGGTTGTGAACTGTTCGGGATTTGTGAGTGAACGTGATCGAATGTGTGTTTCACTGAGGGGGTGAAGTTGGCTGAGTGGGCGCGGACGCAGGGCGTGCATCCGCAGACTGCGTATCGGTGGTTTCGGGAGGACCGGATGCCGGTGCCTGCTCGCCGGTTGGACTCGGGGACGATCTGGGTCGATGTCGCCGAAGTTTCGACTGCTGGGCGGGTGGTGATCTATGCGCGGGTGTCGTCGCATGATCAGCGTGGTGATCTGGACCGGCAGGTCGCGCGTCTAACCCAGTGGGCCACCTCCAACGGGCACGTGGTGGGCGAGGTGGTGACCGAGGTCGGATCCGGCCTGAACGGGAAACGTCCGAAGATCCGACGGGTTTTGTCCGACCCCTCTGCGAGTGTGGTGATTGTGGAGCATCGTGACCGGCTGGCCCGTTTCGGTGTCGAGCAGCTGGAGGCGGCCCTGTCGGCGCAGGGGCGGCGGATCGTGGTGACCGACAAGGGCGAGACCGAGGACGATCTTGTCCAGGACATGATCGAGGTGCTGACCTCGATGTGCGCGCGCCTCTACGGGCGGCGCGGCGCGCGCAACCGCGCGATGCGGGCGGTCACCGCCACCAAAGTCGAAACCGGGGCGGCGTGACGGCCGGGAAGTTCGAGGTTACTGACGGGTGGGTGTTGCAGGCGTACCAGTATGCGCTCGACCCGACTCCGGCTCAGCGTGCCGCGTTGGAATCGCATGCCGGTGGCGCGAGGTTTGCGTACAACACGATGCTGCGGGCGGTGAAAGCCAACCTGTCCCAACGCGACGCCGAACGCTCCTACGGTATCGACACCGCTGATCTCACCCCGCGCCTGTCGTGGTCGTTCCAGTCCCTGCGTAACGACTTCAACCGCCGCAAACACCAGGTGGCGGTGCGCGAGGACGGGACGCCGTGGTGGCCCGAGAACTCGAAAGAGGCGTACGCGAACGCCTGCAAGAACCTCGCGGCGGCGTTGAAGAACTGGGACGAGAGCGGCCAAGGTAAACGTCAAGGTCCTCGTGTCGGGTTTCCGTCGTTCAAATCCAAGCGTTCGACCAGGAAGTTCGCGTTCACCACCGGCACGATCGAAGTCGAGGCCGACCGTCATCACGTGAGACTGCCTCGATTGGGGACGTTGCGGGTGCACGAGTCGACTCGCAAACTCGCCCGGCGACTCGAACAAGGCACCGCACGGGTGTTGAAGGCGACGGTGCGGTGCGAACGCGGGTGCTGGCTGGTGAGCTACACCTGTGTCGTCGAACGCGCAGCGCAAAGGCCCGCCCACGTGAAGCGCGTCGCGTCGGTAGTCGGCATCGATGTCGGCGTCAAAGATTTGGTTGTCGCGGCCACCGCAGAAGGCGACGAGGTCATGCGCGTCTGCGCCCCGAAAGCGTTCGAGCAGGCCTCCCGGAAGCTGCGGGCACTGCAGCGCACGGCAGCCCGTCGGCGAGGCCCGTGGGACGCGCTGAGCAAGACCCGGTGCGAGCCCTCGGCCGGGTGGCTGCGTACGCAGCAGGCCATCGCGAAGCAGCATGTGCGGGTGGCGAATCTGCGCCGGGATCGACTACACAAGCTGACGACCATGTTGGCGCAGTCTTTCGACGTGATCGGCACCGAGACCCTTGCGGTGAAGAACATGATGGCCTCGGGCGGTAGCCACAAGAAAGGGTTGAACCGCTCAATCGCCGATGCCGGTTTGGGGGAGTTCTCCCGCCAGCTCGACTACAAAACCATCTGGTACAACTCCGTGCGTGTGCGGGCCGACCGGTGGTACCCGAGTTCGAAGACGTGTTCCGGCTGCGGTTCGGTGAAAGCCAAACTGACCCTGGCAGAACGCCTCTACGTCTGCGACAACAACGACTGCGGGTTGCAGATCGATCGTGATCTCAACGCCGCGATCAACCTCGCGCGTGTGGCGCGAGCGGAGCAGAGTGCCTGCTTCGATAGTGGTGGAGCCGACCGTAAGACGACCGCTCCGGCGGTGCTGGTGGCTGCGAAACCTGAATCCAGCAGTGGAAGCGCCTCACCGCAAGGCGAGGCTGCCTAATGGAACAGAGCACTCACGTTTGCTCACCAGAAGGCAACGGTTATCGTGGGGTGATATCAGGCCCTTCGATGTTGCCATCATTGATGGCGAATCTGTCGGTATTGTGATCAGTGGTAGTCCGTAGCGAGGACATGATGGCGCATGAAGAACGTGACGATCCGACATTTGAGCGACGAAGTCCACCGCGCCATCCGCCGGCGCGCGGCAGGGAACGAACGCAGCATCGAGGCTGAAATGCGCGCAATCCTCACCGAGGCGGTAAAACCCCCCGAACGGATCAAGCTCGGCACGCTGCTCGCCGGCGTCATCAGCGAAGAGAACCGGCTCACCGACGATGAACATGCCGCCTACTTCGGTCGTGCCAAGACCCCGCACGAACCGATGGTGTCCGGCCGGTGATCATCCTGGACACCAACGTCATCAGCGAAACCACCAAGAAGGCCCCGGACGAGCGGGTCACGGCATGGCTGGACGCCCAGGCCGGCGAAACCCTGTACCTTTCGGCCGTCACCGTCGGCGAACTCCGATACGGCATCGCTACTATGCCCGCCGGCCGCCACCGCGGAATACGCCCGCCTTATGTCGGCCGCCCGCGCTGCCGGGCTCGCAATCGCCGTCGCCGACGGGATGATTGCCGCCACGGCGGCCGCCGCAGGCTTAACCGTCGCCACCCGGGACCCGTCGTCGTTCGAGGCCGCCGGAGTTCCCACCATCGACCCGTGGCAAGCGGGATGATCGCAGCCATGACTCGACACTCGCAATCTTGCCGCTTTGCATCGAGGAAGTGCGCATGATACGTGAGGTCACCGTCACGGATATACCCCGGCTGCAGGAGATCGAGGTGCAGGCCGGTGAGCCGTTCGCCGCGGTGGGGATGGATGCAGTGGCCGGGGACGAACCGCTGTCCGCGGAGGTGCTCGGTGAATTCGTGCTCGACGGCCGGGCCTGGCTGTGGGTGAGTGGAGGTGTGCCGGTGGGGTATCTGATCGTGAGCGTTGTCGACGGGAACGCTCATATCGACCAGGTGTCGGTGCTGCCCGGATACCGGGGGCAGCGGATCGGGCGGCGGCTCATCGACCGGGCGGTCCGTTGGGCCGCGCAGCGCGAGCTGCCGGCGATCACGCTGACCACGTTCACCGAGGTTGCCTGGAACGGGCCCTATTACGACCGGCTGGGATTCCGTTATCTCGATACCGCCGACGAGACGCCCGGTCTGCGTGCGGTGCGGGCCGAAGAGATCGCGCACGGACTGGATCGCTGGCCGCGCGCCTGTATGACCGCTTCCGTGCCGGAGTGGCAGTACGCCCCGGCTCATTCGGAATAGGCGGCGACCATTGCCTCGGCGGTGGCCCGGGCCGCGGCGCGGTCGTCCGCGACCAGACCGATCCGGGTGCGGCGGTCCAGCAGATCGCCGGCGTCCAGGGCGCCTTCCTGGGTGAGCGACCAGGCGAATTCCGCCGCCAGCACATCCGCTCCCGGCGCCACGGGGATAGCCAGTTCGGGGTCGGTGGCGGCCAGCGTGGCGACGGCGGGTGCTTCGGCGCCGTAGCGTTCGATCAGCAGTTGGGGTGCGAGCAGATGATCGCGGGCCGCGCCGGCGACGGCGCCGGCCAGCGGTAGATCGGTTGTCCGGCACGGTCCGGCGGTCAGGCGCGCGTGCGCTATCGCGGTGTCCAGGGCGTCCTGTGCCATTTTTCGGTAGGTGGTGAGTTTGCCGCCGACCACGGTGATCACACCGGACGGCGAAGTGAGGACCGCGTGTTCGCGCGAGATATCGGCGGTGTTGTCCCCGCCGGTGCGCAGCAGTGGGCGCAGTCCGGCGTAGGAGCCGCGGATATCGCTGTGCGTGAGCGGGATTCGCACCACAGTGTTCACGGTGTCGAGCAGGAAATCGATCTCGGCGGGGGTCGGGCGGGGTTCGTCGGGGACCGGTCCCGGTGCGTCCTCGTCGGTCAGGCCGAGATAGACCCGGCCGTGCGGTGCGGGCAGGGCGAAGACGAAGCGGCCCACGGAACCCGGGACCGGGATGGTGAGTGCGGCGGTGAGGCCGCCGAAGGCGGCGGCGTCGAACACCAGATGGGTGCCGCGGCTGGGGCGCAGTTCGATACTGGGATCGACCTCGTCGGCCCAGACTCCGGTGGCGTTGACCACCGCCCCGGCGCGGACGGTGAGGGTTTCCCCGGTCCGGGTATCGCGGAGGGTGGCTCCATCGCCGGTGACGGCTTCGGCCGCGACGCGGGTGAGTACGGTCGCGCCGCGGGCGGCCGCGGTCCGGGCCAGCGCGATCACCAGGCGGGCGTCGTCGACCAGTTGCCCGTCCCAGGCCTGCAGTCCGCCGCGTAGCCCGTCGCGGCGCACGGTCGGGGCCAGACGTAGTGCTTCGGCGCGGGTCACCCGGCGCGAGCGCGGTAGCAGCGAACCGGATGTGCGCGCGCCGGTGCGCAACAGATCGCCGGCCAGGAATCCGGTGCGGATCAGTGCGCGGGACGGCAGGCCGATATCGGGTAGCAGCGGTACCAGTTGGGGGAGCGGTCGCACCAGGTGGGGTGCGTTGCGGCGCAGCAGGATCCCGCGTTCCACCGCGCTCTCGTAGGCGATCCCGACCCGTCCGCTCGCCAGGTAGCGCAGGCCGCCGTGAACCAGTTTGGAACTCCAGCGGCTGGTGCCGTGTGCCAGATCGTGTTTCTCCACCAGCAGTGTGCGCAGGCCGCGGGCGGCCGCGTCGAGGGCTACGCCGGCACCCGTTACTCCGCCGCCGATGACCAGTAGGTCGACGGTGGGATCGTCGCCGAGGGCGGTGAGTTCGCGGACGCGCCGGCGGGCGTTGAGCGCGGCGCCGGTGGTGTCGGAAGGGTTGCTGACCATGGTTTCGTGGCACGGTCGCCTCTGGGGCGGGGCGGTGGGTCCGCGGGCCGTGCGCTACTCCTTCCTGGACGAGGAGGCCTCGGGCGCGAGGTACGCGTCGAGGGCGTGCCGGAGTTCGGTGTCCATTGCCGGTCCGTCGAGCAGTTCGGCGACCGTGGCCGCCGACTGGACCGCCGACTGCGCGATCAGCAGGACCATCGCGGCCAGCCGCGCCGGGTCGCCGCGGCGTACCGATCCGTCGGCCTGCCCCTCGCGGATACCGGTGCCGAACAGGTCGAGCAGTTCGCGTTGATTGCGGCCCAGGCGGCCGAAGACATAGGTGAGCATGAGATCGGTATCGGTGCGGAAGATCTTGCCGAACAGGGGGTTCGACCGCACCTGCGCCGCGCCGCCGACGATACCCGCGACCAGGCGCGTACGTGCGTCGCCCGATTCTGGTAAGGCCGCCGTGATGATTGCGCGCAGTTCGCGCACCAGCAGTTCGCCGATGAGCGTGCGACTGTCGGACCAGCGCCGGTAGACCGTGGGCCGGCTCACCCGTGCGCGGCGGGCGACCTCGGCGAGTGTGGTCCGGCGGACCCCGAATTCCGCGACACAGTCACGTGCGGCGTCCAGGATGAGCCGGTCCACGGAACCGGCGTCTTCGGGGACTGCACCAGGGGGCACGGGGCTGCGACCTCATCTCACTTCGTTACTGCTTGACAGAACATGTCAAACTGTAACGCATGACCACTGGGCAGGGCGACACCCCCGAAGAACCGGCCGCGACCGCCGCACGACCCGATATGGTGTGGGACGCCTGGGGAGTTCCCGCCGGGCACACGCCGTTGCCGGAGCAGATCCGCGGTCTGCTCGGCCAGGTGTTCGGCGTCTCCGGGGAACCGGCGATACGTCGTGATGAGGGCGATGTGCCGCTGCGGCCGCCGGTCCTGTCCCCGGACCGGCGCGCCGGACTCGAAGGGGTGGTGGGGGAGCAGCAGATATCCACCGAACACGTCGCCAGGCTGCGGCATGCCGGCGGAAAAAGCACTCTCGACCTGCTGCGACGGCGCGTCACCGGCCCACAGGACGCCCCCGACGCCGTGGTCTACCCGGCCGATCACGCACAGGTGGCCGATGTGCTCGCCTACTGCTCCGAACAGGGCATCGCCGTCGTACCGTTCGGCGGCGGAACCAGCGTGGTCGGCGGACTGGACCCGGTACGCGGTCGTTTCGAGACGGTGATCGCCCTGGACCTGCGCCGCCTCGACGCGCTGCTGGACTGCGACCCGGTCTCCGGTACCGCGACCTTCGGCGCCGGGGTCACCGGCCCGCGCGCCGAAGAGCTGCTCGCCGCGCACGATCTTTCCCTCGGGCATTTCCCGCAGAGTTTCGAATTCGCCAGTATCGGCGGTTTCGCCGCGACCCGTTCGTCGGGGCAGGCCTCCGCGGGATACGGCCGCTTCGACGATATGGTCCAGCGGCTGCGGGTCGCCACACCCACCGGGACAGTGGAACTCGGCCGGGCGCCGGCCTCGGCGGCAGGGCCGGATCTGCGTGAACTGTTCGTCGGATCCGAAGGGGCGCTCGGAGTGATCACCGAGGTGACCGTGCGGGTGCATCCCGTCCCCGAGACCACAGACCATATGGCCTGGTCATTCCCCGATTTCGCCGCCGGCGCCGCCGCGTTGCGCGCGGTGGTGCAGGCCGGTGCGCCCCCCACCGTGCTGCGGTTGTCGGACGAGGCGGAAACCGGCTTGAATCTGGCCCGTTCCAAGGATGTCGGCGGTGCCCCGGTTTCCGGATGCCTGGCGGTGACGACTTTCGAGGGCAGCGCGGCACATGTCGCCGCACGCAGCGCCGAGGCGGCCGAGGTGTTGCGCGCGGCCGGCGGTACAGAACTGGGGCCCGATCCGGCCCGGGCCTGGGAGCACGGCCGTTTCGCGGCGCCCTACCTGCGCGATGCCCTCCTCGATGCCGGGGTGCTGTGTGAAACCCTGGAAACCGCTACCACGTGGAACCGGCTCGGCGAACTGAAAACGCAGGTCACCAGCGCGCTTACCGAGTCGTTGTCCGCCCAGGGCACGCCCGCGCTGGTCATGTGCCATATTTCGCACACCTACCCGACCGGTGCTTCGCTGTACTTCACCGTCGTCGCGAAACTCCTCGACGATCCGATCACGCAGTGGCAGACCGCGAAACAGGCCGCCGGGGACGCCATCGCCGCCGCCGGCGCCACCATCACCCACCATCACGCCGTCGGCGCCGACCATCGCCGCTGGCTGCCGGACGAGATCGGGGAGCTCGGGGTGCGGGTGCTGCGCGCGGTGAAACGCGAAATCGACCCGGCCGGGATCCTCAACCCTGGCACACTGCTGCCATGACCGAGGCCGGCGGCCGCGGAGCCGATCTCCGCGAGGTGCGAGCGGTCGCCGTGGTGACCAACCCGTCCGCCGGTCAGGGCCGGGCCCGCGACGCGGCACGCGCGATCATGGAACAGCTGTCCGGCGACGGGATCGAGATCCTCGAGATCCACGCGCCCACGGCCGCCGAAACACGGGAACAGTTGCGGGCTACCCTCGCTGCCGGACCACCCGACGCGGTTGTCTGCGCCGGGGGTGACGGACTGGTCTCCACAATTCTCGATCCGCTTGCGCATACAACGGTCCCGCTCGCCCTGCTGCCGGCGGGCACGGGGAACGATCTCGCTCGGGAACTGGGTATCGGCGATGATCCCCGCGCCGCCGCCGACCTGGTCCGCAGGGGGCGGGTGCGCACGATCGACCTGGGCCGGCTCGAACCCAGCGGGCACGAACCGATGTGGTTCGCGACAGTGGCCTGCACCGGTTACGACGCCCGGGTCACCCTGCGTGCCAACCGGATGCGCCGGCCGCGTGGGCGGTTGCGCTACACCTTCGCCGCGGTCGCCGAGATCGCCCACGGCACCAGCGTGCCGTATCGCATCGAATTGGGCGGGGACCATCCGGATCCGGTCGTCGAGACCGAGGCGCTGCTGGTCGCGGTGGGTAACACCACCACCTACGGCGGCGGGATGCGGATCTGCCCCGATGCCGTCTGCGATGACGGGCTGCTGGATGTGACGGTCGTGGGCAAGGTGTCGCATCTGGAGATGCTGCGCATTCTGCCCGCACTGTCGGCGGGTAAACGGATCGAGCATCCCGCCGTGCGCCAGTATCGGGTCGAATCGGTGCGATTGTCGGCGCCGGATGCCCCCGCCACCGCGGACGGCGAACCCGCCGGGCACCTCCCGGTCACGCTGCGGGTCGCACCGCGCGCGCTCACCGTGTTGTGCTGAGTTCCGCCGGTTGTGGACCCGGTGCCGGCTCGTGCGGTCCCGTGAGCCGGCGAGTCAGGCAGCGAACCGGACTTCGTGCAGGTGGTCGATACCGGAGCGGTCCAGGACGACCACCGACTCCGGTTGCGGCCGTGGCCCCGTCCCGTTCTCGACCCGGTCCAGCAGGCGTCTCCAGCGCCGTACATGCCAGTTGAAGGAGGCCCGGCCCACCCGTCGCCCGCGCGCGTACTGCCCGTCCCGGGCGAGCGCGGCGGGGACATCGAGCAGCACCATATGCAGTTCGCGACCGCGTCGCGCGGCCCAGCGGGTCAGCAGATGCCGGGTGAACGCGACGGTACCGCAATCGTGGACCACCACCGGACCCGTATGGTCGCGTAAGGCGAGCCAGATCCGGCGGAAATGCACCAGATGCACCACCGGGCGCCAGAGCGGGTAGGGCAACCGGGCCAGCCGTGGCCGCCACGAGTTCCGGGCCTGGATCGAATCGAGTACCAGCGCACCGCCGGGACCCACCGGCGCGGCCTCGGCGTCGGGTTCGGAGCCGAACAGTTTGCGCAGCGCGGTGCTCTTACCCGCACCGGGGATGCCCGCGAAAATCACTGTGGCCGTGGGCGGATACCGCAACTCCCCGGTGCGGCGGCCCCGTAGGTCCACGACTCCCCGCGGGTTCACGACAAGCGAATCCGATTCGGGGAAGACGGATTCGGGGGGATACAACGGGACCGAGTCGAGCGGGGGGTTCACGTGGTCCAGGGTCCCCAGTGCGGCCGAATTCGGCAACTGTACCGGTTGCGCCGACGGCAGAGTACCGGATGGTAACGGGTCCGGCGGGTCCGGCGATATCGCCGGTGACAACTCCGCGACCCGGAACGGGTGGGTCGAGGATGCCGAAATGCCTGCAGGATTGGGAAGCTTCATGAAACGTTGCCTGGCGACCGTGTTCGTATGCGCCGCGGTGGTTCTCGGCGTCAGCGGGTGTGGCGACGACTCCGCATCGCACGACGACCACCCGACGACCTCCACTACCGCTGTGACCAGCACGGAGGCGCCGTCGAGCGTTGCCTCGACCACTCCGGTGCCGCAGAGCCCGCCACCGGCTCCCCCCGTTGCCGTCGAACCCCCGCCGGCCGCGGAACCACCGGCCGAGGAGCCGGCCCCGCAGCCTCCCGCGCCTGCGCAGGCACCCGTCCAACCCGAACCCGCTCAACCCGAGCCGACACTCACGCTCCCCGATTTCGATCCGCAGGCCGGCTACTGATCGACGGGTAAATCGTGTTCCGCAAGTTTTTCCGGTGGCGAAAAGGAATGGCGAGCGCTGTGGTGGCGGCCGCTCTCACCGCGACCACCATGTACGCGCCGGCCGTGGCGGCGCCAGCCGAAAGCACCCGCCCCGCAGGAAAATCCCTGGTGGTGCTCGGTGATTCCTTCACCGCGAACTACCCGAAGTTGTTCTCGGGGACCAAGGAATGCCTGCATGCGGCGACATCCTGGCCGACTCGACTGAGCGAGCAGATGGGTGTCGCGGGCACGCCGGAGTTCGTGGACGCCTCCTGCAGTGGTTCCACGATCTCGTCGGGGCAGGGCTGGTGGCTCGTGCACGAGGTGGCCGAGGCGGCAAAGCAGCAGGCATTCGGACCGCAGACCCAGGTCATCGCGATCCAGACCGGGATGAACGATGTCTGGTCCAAGACCAATTCGGCGTCGCTGATCACCTCGTTGCAGTCCTGCGTATTCAACTTCGTCGACGGATGCGGGCTCGAGGCCGCCGAACAGGGACGGTTCACGGAGTACCGGAACGTCACGGGGCAGCTCTACGCCAAGCGCATCCGTGAGGTGATCACCTATATGCGCTACTACGCGCCGAACGCACGGATCATGCTGGTCGGGTACCCGGAATTGTTCCCTGCGGGGCAGGAACACGTGTGCGTGAACGTGCTCGGCGCCGGGCAGGTCGTGCAGCCGCGGGGCCGCGCGGTGACCGAATACCTGGACCGCCTGGACAACGCGCAACGGGACGCCGCGGAACTGCTGGACCTCGAGTTCGTCGATATCCGCTCGGTGACCGCGGGCCACGGGCTGTGCTCGGACGAGCCGTGGCTGAACGGTTTCTTCGATCCCGCGGCCGATGTGGCCGGGATGCCGTTCCATCCCTCGGCGCACGGTGATGCGGTGACCGCGGCGGCCGTGTACGAAGCGATCCGCGGGTGAAGACGGTCCCGGCCCGGGCCGAGTCCGGATCGGAATTCCTCGATACCGCGGCCCTGCGGCCGTCGCTGCCGTCGCTGACCGGGGCACGCTGGTGGGCGGCGTTCGCCGTCTTCGTGTTGCATGCCCTGGTGTTCCTGCCGGTGTATCCGTTCCAGAAGTCGGAGCTGTTCCGGCAGATCCATCAGCTCATGCCCATGCAGCTGGGTGCCGCGGGTGTGACCTTCTTCTTCGTCCTGTCCGGGTTCATCATCTACTGGTCGTTCCGGCCGGGCAGCTCGGTGCCGCGGTTCTATTGGCGCCGGGTGCTGAAGATCTACCCGACCCACCTGGTCGCGGCCGTCGCGTTCATCCTGGTGGTGAGCGTCCCGTTGACGCGGCCGGTGGTCTGGGCGCCGAATCTTGCGCTGATCCACACCTGGGTGCCGAAGTGGACGACGGTCGGCGGACTCAATGTGCCGTCCTGGTCGCTTGCCGCGGAGATCCTGTTCTACCTGAGCTTTCCGCTCTTCCTTCCGCTGGTGCGCCGGATCAGGGGTCATCGGGTGCCGTGGGCACTGGCGGGGACACTGGTGGCGATTCTGCTGCTGCATACCGCGTACTACCTGTGGGTACCCGGCCCCAAGGGGATAGCGAATACGTTCGCGCCGCGGCTGATCCCGGGTGAGGATTCGCCGTATTTCGAACTTCATGCCGCGCCCATCTGGTTCGAACAGTCGGATATCCCGGTGGCCTTGTCCTATTGGCTCAGCTACAACTTCCCGCTCTCGCGGCTGCCGGAGTTCTTCCTCGGGGTACTCGCGGCACGGCTGGTGCTGGAAGGCCGCTGGCGCAACACCCGGCTCGCATGGCCGGTGATCGCGCTGTTGATCGCCTACGCGGCGACCTGGGTGGTGCCACCGAACTACAAGATGTCGGCGCTGCTGCTCGCCCCGATGACGGCCCTGGTGGCCACGCTGGCCGCGCGTGACCTGGCGGGCATCCGGGGGTTCAGCGCCTCGCCGCGGATGGTCTGGCTGGGCAATATCTCCTTCGCCTTCTATCTGATCCAGTTCCCGGTGATGGCGTTGATCACCCGCTTCCTCATCGGCGGAAAACAGTTCGGCCTGCTGGGCTGGCTCGGGTTCGCCGCACTGAGTCTGGTCCTGTCCACGGTGGCGGGCGCGGCCATCTATCACTGGATCGACGACCCCCTGATGCGCCGATTCTCGGGTCGCCGCAGCAGGGCCCGGGAGAAACCGGCGTCGAGCACGGGTTTGTGACCGACCTGAAAATTCCGGTGCTCAAGCTGAGAATTGGTTGTGGATTCGCGGGACGGCCGTCGAACGGCGGTAGGCTGATCGATGTAGGCGGAGTCTTCGGTGTCCCTCATCCACCGAAGGCTCCGCCTCGGCCTTTTCCTACGGCTGCCCGCCGCTATCCGGGCGCACCAGCATCCGGTGCCGTCGGCGTCACTCACCACCCCCCGATCCCGCTGGCATCAATCAGTGGGTGGGGCCCGCCCGGTTCTGGAGCGACGGAGCGGGGGAGCGAAGCGGAGGAGCGGAGGAGTGAAGAACCGGGCCCAAAAGGGCCCCACCCTCGAGACGCGGAGCGTCTCCAAAATTACAGCCCGCCCCTTCACGGATGGTCTACTCGCCCCTCACGGCCAACCGTCATCCCACCCGCGCCACCGAATGCGGTGCCATGACACCGCACCCGCCATGCCGGACGCCCCGCCGATGACACTAGAATCGGCGCGTGACCAGCGCAGCCCCTGACAACACGCGTAATCGTGCCGATGCCCTCCCCAAGAGCTGGAATCCCGGCGAGGTGGAGGCCGACCTGTACGAACGCTGGGTAGCCGCCGGTTACTTCACCGCCGACCCGCAGAGTTCCGCGCCCGGGTATTCGATCGTGCTGCCGCCCCCGAACGTCACCGGCACCCTGCATATGGGTCATGCCCTGGACCACACCCTCATGGATACCCTCGCCCGCCGGAAGCGGATGCAGGGGTACGAGGTGCTGTGGTTGCCGGGGATGGATCATGCCGGTATCGCGACCCAGTCGGTGGTCGAGAAGCAGCTCGCGGTCGACGGTAAGACCAAAGAGGATTTCGGGCGTGATCTGTTCGTGCAGAAGGTCTGGGATTGGAAGCGCGAATCCGGTGGCGCGATCCAGGGACAGATGCGGGCCCTGGGCGACGGCGTCGACTGGTCGCGTGACCGGTTCACCATGGACGAGGGCCTGTCGCGGGCCGTGCAGACCATTTTCAAACGGCTCTACGAGGCCGGCCTGATCTATCGGGCCGAACGGCTGGTGAACTGGTCGCCGGAATTGCGTACCGCTATCTCCGATATCGAGGTCAAATACGACGAGGTCGCCGGGGAACTGGTGTCGCTGCGCTACGGGTCGCTCGACGATGCCGAACCGCATGTCGTCGTCGCCACCACCCGGGTCGAGACGATGCTCGGTGATACGGCGGTCGCGGTGCACCCCGACGATCCGCGGTACAAGGACCTGATCGGCACCACCCTCGAACACCCCATCACCGGGCGGCAGATTCCAATCGTCGCCGACTCCTATGTCGATCCGGAGTTCGGCTCCGGCGCGGTGAAGATCACCCCCGCGCACGACCCGAACGACTTCGAAATGGGCCTTCGGCACAACCTGCCCATGCCCACGATCATGGACGAACGCGGCCGGATCGCCGGTACCGGAACCGAATTCGACGGTATGGACCGTTTCGAAGCCCGGGTGAAGGTGCGCGAACGGCTGGCCTCCGAGGGGCGGGTCGTCGCCGAGAAACGCCCCTACCTGCACAGTGTCGGTCATTCCGAGCGCAGCGGCGAACCGATCGAACCGCGACTGTCCATGCAGTGGTGGGTGAAGGTCGAATCGCTGGCCGAGGCCGCCGGTGCTGCCGTGCGCAACGGGGATACCGTGATCCACCCGGCCAGTCAGGAACCGCGCTGGTTCGACTGGGTCGACGATATGCACGACTGGTGCATCTCGCGCCAGCTGTGGTGGGGGCATCGAATCCCCATCTGGTACGGCCCCGAGGGTGAGGTCGTCTGTGTCGGCCCCGACGAAGACGCTCCCGAGGGCTGGGTGCAGGACCCCGATGTCCTCGACACCTGGTTCTCCTCCGGTCTGTGGCCCTTCTCCACCATGGGCTGGCCGGACGCGACCCCGGAACTGGGCAAGTTCTATCCGACGAGCGTGCTCGTCACCGGCTACGACATCCTGTTCTTCTGGGTCGCCCGGATGATGATGTTCGGCACCTTCGTGGCCGGCGATACCGCGATCACCGCCGGCAAGGGTCCCGACTACCAGGTGCCGTTCAAGGATGTGTTCCTGCACGGCCTGATCCGCGACCAGTACGGCAAGAAGATGTCGAAATCGCGCGGTAACGGTATCGACCCGCTGGACTGGATCCGCGACTACGGCGCCGATGCCCTGCGGTTCACCCTGGCCCGCGGCGCCCAGCCGGGCGGCGATCTGTCGGTCGGCGAACCGCATGCGCTGGCCTCGCGCAGTTTCGTCACCAAACTCTTCAACGCCACCAAGTTCGCGCTGATGAACGGCGCCCGCAGCGTTGACATGATCGGCGCTCGCGCCGGCGACCTCCCGGCCCGCGATACGCTCACCGATGCCGACCGCTGGATCATCGACCGGCTCGACACAGTGCTGATCGAGGTCGACGCCGCGTTCGACGCCTACGAATTCGGTAAGGCCTGCGAGGCGCTCTACCACTTCGCCTGGGACGAACTCTGCGACTGGTACCTGGAACTGTCCAAGGTCCAGTTCACCGAGAGCGAGGCCCGCGCCGAATCCACCCGCGTGGTGCTCGGCACCGTCCTGGATTCGGTGCTGCGGCTACTGCATCCGGTGATCCCCTTCGTCACCGAAACGCTGTGGCAGGCGCTGACCGGCGCCGAATCGGTGGTGATCGCGCAATGGCCGCGGCCGACGGGAGTCCCCACCGATACCGGGTCCGCGCAGCGGATCGCCGATCTACAGCGGCTGGTCACCGAGATCCGCCGGTTCCGCAGCGATCAGGGGCTGAACGACAAACAGAAGGTTGCCGCGCGGGTGCTGGGCCTGGACACCGCCGGGCTTACCCATCTGCATCCCGAGGTCGCGAACCTGGGCCGGCTCACCGAACCGGGCGCCGACTTCGCCGCCACCGCGTCGGTGGAGGTGCGGCTGAGCACCACCACGGTCACCGTCGAGGTGGACACCTCCGGCAGTGTGGACCTGGTCGCCGAGCGGCGCCGCCTGGAGAAAGATCTGGCCGCCGCGCAGAAGGAACTCGCCGGCACCGAGGCCAAACTCGGCAACGACGCTTTCCTGGCCAAGGCGCCCGAGCAGGTGGTGGGCAAGATCCGGTCGCGTCGCGATATCGCGGCGGCCGAGGTCGACCGTATCGGGGCCCGGCTGTCCGAGCTGAGCGGCAAGTGAACGAACACGAACCGAACCCGGAACCCGAACCGCAGCACGGCGGCGCCCAGCTCGGTACCGGACCGTCGCCGGTGGAACTCGCGGAGATGGCGCTGGTCGAGGCCGAACTCGACCGGCGCTGGCCGGAAACCAAGATCGAGCCATCGCTCACCCGGATCTCGGCGCTGATGGATGTGCTGGGTTCGCCCCAGCGCGGCTACCCGTCGATCCATATCGCCGGCACCAACGGCAAAACATCGGTCACCCGGATGATCGATTCGCTGCTCACCGCACTGCACCGGCGCACCGGCCGGCTCACCAGCCCGCATCTGCAGCTGGCCACCGAGCGAATCGGCGTCGACAACCGGCCGATATCCCCCGCGCACTACGTGGAGCTGTATCGCGAACTGCAGCCCTATATCGAGATGATCGATGCTCAGTCGGCCGCCGCGGGCGGCCCGCCGATGAGCAAATTCGAGGTGCTCACCGCCATGGCCTACGCGGCGTTCGCCGAGGCACCGGTCGATGTGGCAGTGGTGGAAACCGGGATGGGCGGCACCTGGGACGCCACCAATGTGATCGACGGACAGATCGCGGTCATCACCCCCATCGGTCTCGACCACACCGACTATCTGGGCCCCGATCTGACCTCCATCGCCAAGGAGAAGGCCGGGATCATCAAACCTGCCCCCGAATCCCTGGTACCCGTCGACAATGTCGCGATCATCGCCGAGCAGGATCCCGAAGCCATGGATGTACTGTTGCGCCGCGCCGTCGAGGTGGATGCGGCGGTCGCCCGGGCCGGTGCCGAATTCCAGGTATTGAGCCGCCGGATCGCCATCGGCGGTCAGCAACTCGAACTCCAAGGGCTCGGTGGCGTATACGACGAGATCTTCCTGCCGCTGCACGGCGAACACCAAGCCCATAACGCCGCCCTCGCGCTGGCCGCGGTGGAGGCGTTCTTCGGGGCGGGAGCGCAGCGCCAGCTCGATATCGAAGCGATCCGCGCGGGCTTCGCCCAGGTCACCAGCCCCGGCCGGCTGGAACGGATGCGCAACGCCCCCACCCTGTTCATCGACGCCGCGCACAACCCGGCCGGCGCGGCCGCATTAGCAGCCACACTCACCGCGGAATTCGATTTCCGCAAACTCGTCGGAGTCGTGGCGGTACTGGGCGATAAGGACGCGGCCGGGATCCTCGCCGCGCTCGAACCAGTTTTCGAGGAGATAGTCGTCACGACCAACGGGTCGCCCCGCGCCCTACCGGTCGATCGGCTGGCCGACCTGGCCGTGCAGCGCTTCGGTGACGAGCGCGTGGTCACCGCACTGAGCCTGCCCGATGCGCTGGAAACCGCTGTCGCCCTCGCCGAGGAAGTCGGCGAGGGCGGGGAGATGGTGTCCGGCGCGGGCGTAGTGGTCACGGGTTCGGTCGTCACCGCCGGCGCCGCCCGTGCGCTGTTCGGCAAGGAACCGGCGTGAGGGAAGGCCGCGCTGCCGGAGGTGGTGCCGATCAGCATCCTCGACGCTGCGCCAACGATAAGGACGCATGATGAGTGAGAGCGAATCCCAGGGGTCCGAGCCGGTTCCTGCCCCGCCCGATCCCTGGAAGGGGCTGCGCGGGGTGATGGCGGGGGCACTGGTGCTCGAGGCGATCACGGTCCTGCTGGCCCTGCCGGTGGTCGCTGATATCGCCGGCGGTATCACCTGGGTCTCGGGGACCTATCTGGTGGTGCTCGCCCTGATCATGATTGCCGGGGCGGGGCTGCAGCGGCGGTCCTGGGCCATACCGTTCAATCTGGGGCTGCAGGTGCTGGTGCTGATCGGTGGCGTCTTCCATATCTCCATCGCGGTCATCGGCATCGTTTTCCTCATTGTGTGGGGGTTCATCCTGGTGCTGCGGTCCGATGTCAAACGCCGGATGGAGGCGGGGACGCTGCCCAGTCAACGGATGGGTCCGAGCTCCTGACGAGCCCGCGCCGTCCGCTCCGGCGACCACCGTGGGGCTGCTTGCGGCCGAGTGCGGACTGCGGTTGAGGTGGGCTCGACCGCGCCCATTAGGCTGGCCGCGTGACAGAGCAGACATTGATTCTGATCAAACCGGACGGCGTGGCGCGCGGTTGTGTCGGCGAGGTGCTGAACCGGGTCGAGCGCAAGGGCCTGAAGATCGCCGCCCTCGAGCTCAAGCAGGTGAGCGAGGAACTGGCCGGTGAACACTACGCCGAGCACGCCGATAAACCGTTCTTCGGTTCGCTGATCCAATTCATCACCTCGGGCCCGGTGGTCGCGGCCGTTCTGGAGGGTCCGCGTGCCATCGCCGCCTTCCGGCAGCTGGCCGGCGGCACCGATCCGGTGGAGAAAGCCGCCCCCGGCAGTATCCGCGGCGATCTGGGCCTGGAGACCCAGTCGAACCTGGTCCACGGATCGGACTCGCCCGAGTCCGCCAAACGCGAGATCTCCCTCTGGTTCCCCGAATTCCCGCTCTGAACACTGCCCGGTAACGGGCTTACCGGATCCGTGCGAGTGCCTCGCGCAGCGCCATGGCGAACACCTGGCGCACGGTGTGGGATACTGGTACTTGGTTGCGCCCGACACAGGGTGCGACCGGATGACACACTGCGGAACGATGCCGCCATCGCTGCCGCGGACGTAGAAGCCGGAGATCTCGGCTGCGTCTGCCCGGCGCGCTGGACGAGTGCTCGGACCGCGGCGTTCAGCCAGATGCCAGGCGCCGCGTGGCCAGTTAGCCCGACCGACGTTCGATAGTGGAGATAACCGGGCACGCGGGGCGAGACCATTGACCTTGCGCCAACCGCGCGAGGCGGACGGAAAGCGTCCCCGCGACGGCCGCGTCACTCGTAGAGGAACGCGCCCGGGGGCCCGAGGAGACTTCGTGGCCGATCAAGAGCCGCTGGACACAACATCACAGGACGACGATCACTTGCCGGAGCGAATCCGAGTGCACGCCCTTGCCAAGCGCTTGGGCGTGACCAGCAAACGTATCCTGGCCAAACTCAGCGAACTGGGGACCGAGGTCCGTAGCCCGCAATCGAGTGTGGACCGGGCCGTCGCGGAATCGGTCCGCGAATCGTTGACCACCCCCAACCTGACTCAGGCCGAACCGGGCCTGTTCGAGCCGGCGGCCGCCGTCCCGGAAACGGGCGCGACGGGACAACCGGGGCCGGCGAACGAGACGCTCGGTGCCGCCGAGGCCGACCCTTCCGCTGCGGGCACCCCCGGGGCAGATCAGGCCCCGGCGCCCAATGGTGTGACCGGGCAAATTCCTGGCATCGAGACCGAAACCGTCGCCGCAGGTGCGGCGGTATGGGAACCGGAAGAGCCGCCCGCACCCGATGTGGTGCCGGCCGGTACAGGTCTCGCACCGGCCCCCGCGACCGGAACCGGCCCGGCCGAATCCGGTGCGGCGGCCTCCGCCACCACCGGTGATCAGGGCACAACCGAATCGGCTCCTGCCGATTCCGGTACCGGAGAATCCGCGGTATCGGGCAGTGCGCCGGCGACCGGCGGGACGGCGCTCACCGCCGATACCGCCCGGGTCGGCGACTCCGGCGGAACGCAGACGACCGGGTCCGGTCTCGCCGCCGAGCCCGGTGGGGCCGAAGCAGCGGGAACAACCGCGCCCGGCGAGAAGGCCGAATCTACTGAATCGGCGCAGGCCGATGCGGGCGCGCAACTCGCTGCGGCCGCCGATACCGGGGGTTCCGCAGAACCGTCCGGGCCCGCGGAGGTCTCCGTCTCCGCCACGGTCTCCACGAGTGCACCGCTCTCCCCGGCCACGCCGCCGCCCGCGTTCACCGCCGCGGCAAATCTGTTCGCGAGCCCGGTACGTGAGGAACCCGCCGCCGCCGAACCGGTCGTTTTCGAAAGTGCGGTCGTCGCGGCCCCGCTGTTCCTCTCCCCGGACGCGGCCGCCGCCGAGGATCTGCGCCGTCGCCGCAAGGCCGAACAGCAGGCAGAGCAGCAGACGGAACGCCAGGCAGAGCAGCAGACGGAATCGAAGGCCGAGCCGAAGGCAGAACGGCAGCCCGAGCCGGAGCCGGCCGCGGACAGCGAATCGGATAACGAAACCGGGGACGACCAGTCCGATCAGGGCGGCGATTCCGACGATCAGCCGCGCCGCCGGCGCCGGGGTCGCCGGGGCCGCGGCCGTGGTCGCGGGGAACAGCAGTCCGACGGCGACGGCGATAACGAGGCCGAGGAGAGCGAGTCCACCGAACCGGCCGAAGCATCCGCCGAGACCGAGGACAAGACCGCAGGCGAGGATGCCGACGATCAGGATGCCGGCGATACCGGCGAGGAATCCGAGGGCGGCTCGAGCCGTCGCCGGCGGCGCCGCCGCCGCCGGAAGGTGGGCGGGGATTCCGGGGAGTCGGCCGAATCCGCGGAGGACGATCCGCCCAATACGGTCGTGCACGAACGCGAGCCGCGGAACAAGACCCGGGCCCGCGCCACCGTGGACGAGGTCCAGGGCATCAGCGGCTCCACCCGGCTCGAGGCCAAACGGCAGCGCCGGCGCGACGGCCGCGAGGCCGGCCGCCGCCGCCCGCCGATCCTCACCGAATCGGAATTTCTGGCGCGGCGCGAATCGGTCGACCGGGTGATGGTGGTCCGGGAGAAGGAATTCCCCGGCCATCCGTCGGCGACCCAGGTCGCCGTGCTCGAGGACAACATCCTGGTCGAGCATTTCGTCACCAGCACCGGATCGGCGTCCATGGTGGGCAATGTCTACCTGGGCAAGGTGCAGAACGTGCTGCCGAGCATGGAGGCCGCATTCGTCGATATCGGCCGGGGCCGCAACGGTGTGCTCTACGCCGGTGAAGTGAACTGGGAGGCCGCCGGGCTCGGCGGCCGGGAACGCAAGATCGAGCAGGCGCTCAAACCCGGTGATCAGGTGCTGGTGCAGGTCAGCAAGGATCCGGTCGGGCACAAGGGTGCCCGTTTGACCACCCAGATCAGTCTTGCCGGCCGCTTCCTGGTGTACGTGCCGGGCGGCACCTCCACCGGGATCAGCCGCAAACTGCCCGATACCGAGCGCAAACGTCTCAAGGAGATCCTGCGCGAGATCGTGCCCGCCGATGCCGGGGTGATCATCCGGACCGCCTCCGAAGGGGTCAGCGAGGCGGAACTGACACGCGATGTGGAGCGGTTGCAGGCCACCTGGCGTAAGGTCTCCGCGGCCGCCGAGGGTGAATCCAATGCCCCGAAAACTCTCTACGAAGAGCCGGACCTGCTGGTCAAGGTGGTCCGCGACCTGTTCAACGAGGATTTCTCGAAACTGGTGATCGAGGGCGAACGCTCCTGGAACACGGTCGAGAAATATATCGGCACCGTCGCCCCGGACCTGCTCGCGCGGGTTTCCCGGCACGAGAACAACGGGGTCGATGTTTTCGAGGCCCACCGGATCGACGAACAGCTGGCCAAGGCACTGGACCGCAAGGTCTGGCTGCCGTCCGGCGGCACCCTGGTGATCGACCGGACCGAGGCCATGACCGTGGTCGACGTGAACACCGGTAAGTTCACCGGATCCGGCGGCGGCAACCTCGAGGAAACCGTCACCCGCAACAACCTCGAAGCCGCCGAGGAGATCGTGCGGCAGATGCGGTTGCGCGATATCGGCGGCATGATCGTGGTCGATTTCATCGATATGGTCCTCGAATCCAACCGTGACCTGGTGCTACGCCGGCTCACCGAAGCGCTGGGCCGCGACCGCACCCGCCACCAGGTTTCCGAGGTGACCTCGCTGGGCCTGGTGCAGATGACCCGTAAGAAGCTCGGCACGGGCCTGGTGGAGGCCTTCTCCACCACCTGCGAGCACTGCCGCGGTCGCGGCATCCTCGTGCACAGCTACCCGGTGGAAACCGGCGGCGGTGACGAAAGCTCGGGCCGCGGTCGCGAATCGGGTTCGCGGCGGCGCCGCAACCGCGACAAGGCCGCGCCCGCCGCGGCCGCGCCGGCCCCGGTGCCCGAAATCTCGGAAGAGGAAGCGGCGGCCAAACGGGCGCATCCGGTCGCGCTGGCCATGGCCGCGCATCAGTCGGAGGATTCGGCGGACGAGGCGGCCACCGCCGCGGATCAGGTCGCGACCGGTGAGGTCGCTGACCGGGCCGGGGAGAAGACCGGCGCGGCAGCCGAGGCCGGCGGCGACACCGGCCGGGCCGGTGCCGCGGAACCGCGGCGGCGGCGTACTCGGGTCCGGCGTTCCGCCGGCGCCGCATCGTCCGGGGAGCGTCCCGCTGCCGAGTCGAACGGCAGCACAGCGCATGCGGTCTCCGAAGCGAGTGCCGCGGGTACCGCCGAGGCTGCGGCGGAGACGGCCGGGCCCGAGATGGCCGGGTCCGCCGCAGATGCGGCCGGAGCTGTGGGCGCGGCCGGAGCTGCTGTGGATGCGGCCGGAGCTGCTGCGGATACGGCAGGTGCTGGGGATACCGCGGGTGCTGCCGCGGAAGCGGCCGGAGTTGCTGCGGGAACGGCAGCTGACGCCGGCGCATCGGATGCCGATACCGCGGCTCCGGATACCGGCAGTGCGGCGACCGCAGCGCCGGAACCCATCGAATCGACCGCTGACGCGGATACCGATGTCGTATCGGGTAGCGAGCCGCCGACATCAGGCCTTGCTGCCGATGCCGCCACCGTGCCCGACAACTCCGCCGCTGTGTCCAGTGACACAGAACAAGAGGCCGGCACCCCGGTAACCGAGCCTGTTTCGAACGGTGCTCCGGAACCCGCTGCCGCGCTGAACGGCACCACTGCCGCGGCAAACGGCACGACTGCTCCGCCGGCGGCCGCAGGTAGCCCGGTGGAGACCGCGGGAGAGCCTCCGGTTGCGGTGGTACCGGCCGAGGACGGTGCTGCCGAGTCGCGGACCCGGCGGCGTCGCGTCGCCAGGTCCACGTCCTCACCGGCAGCCGATGCCGCGGCCGCGGTCTTCGTGCTGCCCGCCGAGGAGCCGTCGGCAGCACCGGTCGCCGATCTTGCGGCCGAGCCCGTGGCGGCCGAAGTACCGGTGCGCCGGGCACGGCGCCGCGCGGCCGGGCGTCCGGCCGGACCACCGGTCGACGAAGACAACTGAGTCGAGGTGAACGTGCCCGGTCCGGCTTCGGATCGGGCACTTCGCTGTGCGCCGGCCGTCTGCTCCGCGGGGTCCGCATACCGGGCGCAGCGGCCGGAGACCGGGGGCTGTGAGGGGACCGGTTTGGTCGCGGGAACCGGCATCGGGTAACCTTGGCACTCGCTGCCCGGCGACAGCATGTGCTGTTCCGTGGCCGGTTCCCGATACCGAGAGCCACCAGATGCCGAGGCGGCGATGATTACCAGACCAGTCGTGCGGTGGATCCCGGTGCACTCCGAGAGACAACCGTGCGAACGAGTGCCGAGCACTATAGGAAGAAGGGCAGCCGACCGATGGCAACGTACGCGATCGTCAAGACCGGCGGAAAGCAGTACAAGGTCGCGGTCGGTGACCTGGTGAAGGTCGAAAAGATCGAGGGTGCGCCGGGCACCTCTGTGGCACTGTCGCCGGTCCTCGTCGTCGATGGCGCCGAGCTGACCACCACGGCCGACAAGCTCGCGAAGGTTTCGGTGTCGGCCGAGGTCGTCGAGCAGACCAAGGGCCCGAAGATCCGCATCCACAAGTTCAAGAACAAGACCGGCTACCACAAGCGCCAGGGTCACCGTCAGCCGCTGACGGTCCTGAAGGTCACCGGCATCAAGTAACCACTCGCAGGGCTTTCGTCCCGCGCTGAAGGAGTATCAGCAATGGCACATAAGAAGGGTGCATCCAGCTCCCGGAACGGCCGCGATTCCAATTCCAAGCGGCTCGGCGTGAAGCGCTTCGGCGGGCAGACCGTCCAGGCCGGCGAAATCTTGGTGCGGCAGCGTGGCACCCACTTCCATCCCGGCGTCAACGTCGGCCGCGGCGGGGACGACACCCTGTTCGCGCTGGAAGCCGGTGCGGTGACGTTCGGCAGCAAGCGTGGTCGCAAGACCGTCAACATCGTGGTCCCGGAGCCGGTCGAAGCCTGACCGGCTGACGACTCCACCACAGCGAGCGGGTCAGGGTGATTCACCCTCGACCCGCTTTTCGCGTTTCTACGGTTCGCCGTAGGTCCCCCGGGGCGGTCCCGGTATCGGAGGCCGCGCCTTCCCGACCTTCCAGTTCCCGAGGAGGATGATCCGGCCATGGCCAAGTTCATCGACCGCGTCGTTCTTCATGTCAGCGCCGGTAAAGGCGGCCATGGTTGTGCGTCGGTGCACCGGGAGAAGTTCAAACCGCTCGGCGGGCCCGACGGCGGTAACGGCGGTAACGGCGGGGATGTGGTGCTCGAGGTCGACCCCAACGTGCACACCCTGCTGGATTTCCACTTCCACCCGCACGCGAAGGCCGGTAACGGTAAACCGGGTGAGGGCGGGAACCGGGACGGGAAGAAGGGGTCGGAGCTGCTGCTGAAGGTTCCGGACGGGACCGTGGTCCTGGATTCCGACGGTGAGGTCCTGATGGATCTGGTCGGTGCCGGCAACCGGTTCGTGATCGCGAAGGGCGGTCGCGGGGGGCTGGGGAACGCGGCGCTGGTGTCCCGGGCGCGCAAGGCTCCCGGGTTCGCGCTCCTCGGCGAGGAGGGCGAGGTCCGCGATGTGGTGCTGGAACTCAAATCCGTCGCCGATGTGGGGCTGGTCGGGTTTCCGTCGGCCGGTAAATCATCGCTGGTCTCGGTGCTCTCGGCCGCGAAACCGAAGATCGCCGACTATCCGTTCACCACGCTGGTCCCCAACCTGGGTGTGGTGAACGCCGGTGACACCACCTTCACCATCGCCGACGTGCCAGGGTTGATTCCCGGTGCGAGCGACGGGCGCGGGCTGGGCCTGGATTTCCTGCGCCACCTGGAACGCTGTGCGGTACTCGCCCATGTCGTGGATCTGGCGACGCTGGAACCGGGCCGCGACCCCCTCTCCGATATCGATGCGCTCGAGGCCGAGCTGGCCGCCTACAAACCGGCGCTGCGCGGCGACGCGAGCCTCGGTGACCTGGCCGACCGGCCGCGGGTGGTGATCCTGAACAAGGCCGATGTGCCCGATGCCGAAGACCTCGCCGACCTGGTGACACCGGAGTTGCGCGAGCGGGGCTGGCCGGTCTACCGGATCTCCGCGGTCAGCCACGCCGGTTTGCGGCCGCTGACCTTCGCCCTCGCCGAACTGGTGCAGCACTACCGCGAAGCGCATCCCAAGGCCGAACCGAAACGCCCGGTGATCCGCCCGATCGCGGTGGACGATTCGGGCTTCTCGGTGATCCCCGACCCGGAGGAACCGGGTGGTTTCGTGGTCCGCGGCACCCGGCCCGAACGCTGGGTCCGCCAGACCCAGTTCGACAACGACGAAGCCGTCGGCTACCTGGCCGACCGGCTGGCGCGGCTCGGTGTGGAGGACGAACTGGTGCGGCTCGGCGCCGAACCGGGTGCGCCCGTGACGATCGGCGATGTGACCTTCGACTGGGAACCGCAGATCACCGCGGGCGCCGATATCGTTCCTACCGGCCGCGGCACCGATATCCGGCTCGAACAGACCGACCGGGTCGGGGCGGCCGAACGTAAGCACGCCTCGCGGGTGCGGCGTGGACTCGTCGACGAAGAAGACAGGGAGTAGGCAGGTGAGCCTGGGGAACCGCGGAGCAGGGGCACAGCCGTGACCCAGCTGCCGTTAGAACTCAGTGATGCCCGGCAGGCAATAGCCGGGGCGCGGCGGGTTGTGGTGAAGATCGGTTCGTCCGCGCTCACCAGCCTGCACGGGGGTCTGGACAACGATCGGCTGGATCGGCTCGCAGACGCCATCGAGGCGCGGATGCGGGCCGGTTCCGATGTGGTGGTGGTGTCGTCGGGCGCGATCGGCGCCGGGCTGGCACCGCTGGGGCTCACCCGGCGGCCGCGCGATCTCGCGACCAAACAGGCCGCGGCCAGTGTCGGTCAGCTCGCGCTCGCGCATGCGTGGGGGACCTCGTTCGCCCGGTACGCCCGCACCGTGGGCCAGGTGCTGCTCAGCGCCGACGATTTCGCCCGGCGCGAGCATCACCGCAATGCCCAGCGCACCCTGGACCGGTTGCGGTCGCTCGGGGCGGTCGGGGTGGTGAACGAGAACGATACGGTCGCCACGGAGGAGATCCGGTTCGGCGACAACGATCGCCTCGCCGCGCTGGTCGCCCATCTCGTGGGCGCCGACGCGTTGTTCCTGCTCTCCGATGTTGCCGGGCTCTACGACGGCGATCCGCGCAAGGGCGATGCGAATTTCATCGCCGAGGTGCGCAGCAGTGCCGATCTCGACGGTGTGATCGCCGGGAGCGGCGGTGTGCTGGGGACCGGTGGCATGGCCTCGAAACTGTCCGCCGCCCGGCTGGCCGCCGATGCGGGTGTGCCGGTGCTGCTGGCGGCCGCGGCCGATGCGTCCAGTGCACTCGGAACGGGCACCGTCGGTACGGCTTTCGCGGCCCGTCCGGTGCGTTTGTCGGCCCGCAGGTTCTGGGTCCGGCATGCCGCCGACAGTCGCGGTGCCATTCTCATCGATGCCGGAGCTGTCACCGCGGTGGCGCAGGCCCGGCGGTCGCTGCTCGCGGCGGGGATCGTCGGGGTACGCGGCCGCTTCCATGGCGGCGATGTGGTGGATCTGATCGGCCCGGACCGCGCGATCGTGGCCCGGGGTGTGGTGGAATACGACGCGGCCGAACTTTCCACGATGCTGGGCCGGTCCACCCGGGAACTGCCGGACAGTATGCAGCGCCCGGTGATCCACGCCGACGACCTCGTGAAGGTCTGACGGTCCCGGCCGATTGCGGGCGGCCGGTGCCTCAGGAAATACGCCCCAGGTGATCGGCGGTGCGGGTGGTTTCCGGTAGCCGGTAGCGGGGTGCCAGGCGCAGCACCAGCTCGCAGGCCGAGTCGAGGGTGAAGCGGTGGCCCACCGAGACGTAGATCGGTTTGACCCCGTGCTGAGTACGCAGGACGCGGCCGACGATCTCACCGTCAGCGGTGACCGGGCTCCAGTCACCGCGATCGGGTCCGGGTGCGCCGGCTTCGCCGTAGGAGTTCTTCGCGACCCCGATACTCGGCAGGCCGGTGAGGACACCGAGGTGTGCGGCCAGGCCGAAACGGCGGGGATGGGCCAGTCCGTGGCCGTCGCAGACGAGCGCATCGGGTTCGACGGTCAGTTCCTCGAGTGCGCGGGTCAGTGCCGGGACCTCGCGGAATGCGAAAAGACCGGATATATAAGGGAAATCGATCCGTTCCCGGACCACGGCCCGGTCGAGCACCGTCAGCGATTCGGCGTCGAGTACCGTCACCACCCCGACGGCGGTATCCGGGTCCCGATAGGCCACATCCAGCCCGGCCACCCGCCGAATCGGCCCGTGGTCGTCGCCGACCACGACCTGCGCCCGGAGTCGCTGCTGTATTGCGACGGCCGCGTCCTCGGTCACCACCCATTCGTGCATCTGCCGCACCCGAACCATCCCCGGAGCCTAATCCGAACACCGCGGACAAAGGTATTCGCGGATGCGTGACCGACGGCGGGGTCGCCGCTTCAAAAGGTGGCCCGGCAGATGGATCGACCTCGACGAGATACTCTCGAATGGCCTGACCTGCCGGCGAATCACGCAGAGAACGGGTCCACGACCCCGTAGTTACGCAGTCGCTCCAGGGCGCGGTCGTCGGACAGTTCGGCACGCGACTCGGGATGTTCGTGGTAGTAGCGGATCAGCCAGTACGTTCCCGCGGCCCCGATCGAGAGCTTTTCCGCGTGTATCCGCTTGATGCTGGTGCGGCCCGGCCGGCGGCCGGGGAATTCGATGCGGATGGTGCCCTTGGAATTGTTGCGCGACTGCACGGCGACCCGCTCCACGGCGGTCCAGCTCACCCGGTTCCCGATGGAGGTTTTGGTGGGCACCACGATATGCATCGGTGTGAGCACCAGGCGGCGGATTTCCGGGCGGCGCGCGTAGACCGCGAGATATCCGAGCAGTACGACTGCGACCGTGATCGCGAGCCACGGGGGAATCGGCAATCGCAGGGTGAGGTTGCCGGTCAGTACGCCGATCCCGTAGATCGCGCAGAGTGCCGCCGGGCTCAGGAAGCAGATCACCAGCGCGATCTCGTAGCCGAGCGAGCGGCGCACCACCAGTGCGCCGCGATCGCTGGCGAACCGTGCGCCGTCGACCCTGATTCGCGACCGGCCCCGCGAGGTTGCGGAGATCATCGGCAGATACGAGGCCAGCCAGACGGTGGCCGCGATATGCAGCGCGGTGAGCAGCGGTTCACCGGAGTCGAGGGAGAGTGCCGCCTGAGCCGCGAGGAAGGTGGCGAGAATCGCCACCAGGAACACTGCCGGGTAGGTCCAGCCGTTGAGGTTGCCGCGTAGCTCCCGCGGCGGTGGGAAGAAGCCGCCCGGTTGTACCCGGGGCGGGCCGGGCCGCACTCCCGGACCCGCCTCGGCTTCAGGCGGTTCGGCGGATAGCGTGCTCGGCTGGGCTGTCATCGGTACTACCTGTACTCCAGGGTTGCTTCGGGTGCCTGTGATGATATCGGCAATCGCCCGGCAACTCTTGTTCGCGCGCCGCGGGTGGCGTCAGTGCGCCACGGGGCCCGCTTTCGCATCCGGCCGTTCCGCTCGCGGCGCCACCGGTGCCGCGAGCAGAACGGATCGGATACGTTCTACCGATTCAGTTTTCGGCGCCGACCGGGAGCGCCGCCTCGGCCCGGCGCGGCCGCAGCCGGTCGATCAGCACCACGACCATCAGCGAAATCACGCCCCACACCGCGAATGTCGTCAGATGCGTGCCGACCATATCCGCGTCGAAGTACAGGATCGAGCGCACCGACTCCACCGCCGCCGGCATCGGCAGCACCTCGTGCAGGACCCGGAACATCTCCGGTTCCATATAGATCGACATGGCGCCGTTGGATGCCGGTATACCGAGGAACATCAGTACCGCGATCACCGGGAGTACGGCCAGCATGCCGAGGAGTCGCACGAAGATCGTGGTGAACAGGGCCGTACTGAATATCGCGACCGCACCCACCCCGAACAGCGGCAGGAAATGCCCGTGTACGGCGCCGACGAGCGGGCCCGCGATCAGCCAGACCACGGCAGACATCGCCAGGGACCAACCGGCCAGGAGCGGCAGCAGGGTTCGCAGGCCCATCACCATCGGTGCCGCCGTCGAGCCGACGATGATGATCATGAAGCCGGCCATGATCCAGCCCATGGCCAGATACATGCTCACCGTACCCATGCTGTCGGTATCCGCCAGGGCCGTGATGTTCTCGGTTTCCATCGGCACCTGCTGACCCGAAGCGACCTGGCCGAACACCGTCTGCACCACCTGCTGCTGACTCATTCCGGCGGCCTCGTTGGTGATCAGCGTGGCATGCGGGGTCTGCGGCGACGGCAGGATGTAGGCGGCCGATACCGTGCGGTCGCGGACGAGTTCGCGGGCCTCGTCGCTATCGGTGACACCGCGCAGATCGAACAAACCGGCCATGTTCTGGTCGAGACCCTGCACGACTTGATCGGCCATTTCCGGGGTGGACGCGACGACCGCCACCGGCATCTCCTTGGGCGCCGGTTGATACATCGCGCCCAGCATCGTCGTCATCATCATGCCCACCATGGCCAGCGGGAAGAACGCCAGCAGGGCGTAGTGCACGCGGGCGCGGGGCCGCGGGCCGGGCAGCAGGGATTCGACAGTCCGTGCGGGCGGCGCGGCGTCCGGGTTGCGGCGCCGCTTGACGGCGTCGACCCCGAGCGTGGCAACAAGTGCGATTCCGGCGCCGGCGGCGAGTACGGCCAGATGACCGGCCAACCCGTTGCCGCCGAAGAAGAGGGCCGAACGCAGCGCCTCACCGGTGGCCGGGGCGGGCAGGAAACTGTGCAGGACCGGGTACAGCGACGGCAGCGTGTACACCGACATGCCGAGGTTCGAGGCCGGGACACCCAGCACCATCAGGAACAGCATGCCCACCAGCACGGCCATCGGGCCGAGGATCCGGGTGAGGAACAACTGCACCGAACCCACCGCGAAGACCGCCAGCCAGCTGATACCCAGCACTTCCGCCGTATGGCCTTGAACTGCGCCGAGGATCGGATCGGCGACCGTCCACACCAGCCCGGCCATGAGCGCCGCCCAGCCCGCGAGCAGCGGGACGAACCGCCGGAACCGCAACAGTTCCGGTGCCGAGGAGAGCATCAGGCTCAACGGCATATAACCGGCGAGCATCAGTGCGGTGGTCATGAACATGACCGCCAGCCCGGCGGTGTCGTGCGGCGGGAGCGATGCGAGATCTTCGGTGTGCGGCTGTAGACCGTCGGCGATCACCTGGGCCGACAGCACCTGGCCGATGCTGGACGACTGTGAAGCGCCCGCGGCGCCGGCCGTATAGACCGTGGCGGTGCCGTCGGGTCCGGCCGGTAGCGAGACCGCGCCGGTGACCTCCCGGCCGAAGACCAGTTCGCGGGCTTCGGCATCGCTGCCCGCGATCCGCACATCCACGGCGTCGCCCTGGTCGGTTTCCAGTGCCGTTGCGAATTCGGCGGCGCCCGGTCCGGCGACCGCGACCGGCATATTGTTCGGCGCGGGTGCGTGCATGGCGGCGAGGTAGCCGGTGATCATCATGCCGACCATCAGGAACGGGAAGATGAACATGCCGACGATGCGGCCGATCTTCTCCTTCTTTGCGCGAGCCAGCTCGTCCTGCTCGGCTTTGTCGAGCTCCGCCTCGGTGGGCGGGCTCTCGGTTTCGGTCGGCGCAATCGTCACCGCGGTACTCCTTGCTGTGGGCAGATGCGAACCCGCGGGTTCGGCAGAAGATCGGTGGGTTCCCGGCGCCGGGGCAGCATCATCGATTCCCTCGGGCCGCACACCCGATATGGAAACTAATTTACGCCACGTGACTTAAAATGGGGACACCGACGCCCTGTGAGACTGATCGCAACCGCAGCCGAGCAGTAGGCGGGCAGGATGAGAACCTGCCGGCACGGCAACGACAGAAGGTGAGGACACACGGTGGGACGGCGCGGTGATCTGGCCAGGCAGGCGCTCCTGGACTCCGCCGAGGAACTGTTCGCGACCCACGGGATCGACTCGGTATCCAGCCGGCGTATCGCCGAGCACGCGGGCCAGTCCAACCACTCGGCCGTCACCTACCACTTCGGCGGCCGCGACGAACTCCTGCGCGAACTGGTGGACCGGTACCGCGAACCGGTGCGCCGAATCCGCGCCGAGCTGATCGCCCGGCTCCCGGCCGACCCCGGACTCACCGAGTACCTGCAATGCCTGATCCTGCCGGTGACCAGCCATATCGGATCCCTGCCCACCCCGACCTGGCGGGCGCGGCTACAACGTCAGCTGGCCACCACACCGTCCACCGCGGCCATGCTCACCGAATCCGCCCGCGCCGACGAGCTGTCCGACCGCGTGATCGCGCATATCCACCAATCCCTGTCGGCCGTTCCGCCCACCGTGCGTATCGGCCGCGAGCGGATCGTGGGCCGCATGATCATCGATATCTGCGCCGAATACGAAACCCGGATCAGCGAAGGTTCACAAACCGCCGAATGGACAGCGCTCGGATACTTCCTCACCGACGCCTGCGCGGGCCTGCTCAGCGCCCCGGTGAGCCACCCGGATTTCGCAGGGTTGTAGGCCGAAAAGCCGCTTCACTGTCGGCGAAGTGGCGAGACGAACCCGGCGCCGTCCTGAGCCGTCGCCGGCGCCGGCCGGGTGGAAAGCCACAATCAGGCAGTGACCGGCCACCGGCTGCCGGGCGGTCACCGGGCCCGGAGCCGACGGCATCGGGAGGGCGAGCGCCTCACCGGTCGATAGGAAGCGGCGCGGCGGCCGGGCGGCGATAGCGGATGACGGGGACACCGTCATCGACGGTGACGGTGGCGCGAACACCGTAGACGCCGTGGACCAGACTTTCGGTCAAGGTTTCGGCAGGCAGTCCGTGGGCGGCGATCCGGCCGCGGTCCAGAACCAGTACATAGTCGCAGAACATCGCCGCGAGGTTCAGGTCGTGCAGGGCGACCACGGTGGTGATGGGCAGTTCGGTGATCAGATCCAGGATCTCGAGCTGGTGGGCGATATCGAGGTGATTCGTCGGCTCGTCCAGTAGCAGTTCGCTGGGTTCCTGGGCAAGGGCGCGCGCGATCTGGGTGCGCTGGCGTTCGCCGCCGGAGAGGGTGCGCCAGGTGCGATGCGCGTGTGCCGTGAGACCGGTGGCGTGCAACGCCTTATCGATCGACTCGTCCTCCTGGGGATCGGTGCCGAACAGATCGCGGTGCGGGATCCGGCCCAGGCGTACGACATCGCGCACGGAGATATCGACCTCGGTATGCGCATGCTGGCCGACCATCGCGACCCGGCGGGCCAGCGGGCGCCGGCCGAGGCGGTGCAGGGGAGTGCCGTCGAGGGTGACGGTGCCGCGATCGGGTCGCGAGACTCCGGCGAGCAGCCGCAGCAGCGAGGATTTACCGGACCCGTTCGGCCCGAGCAACCCGACCGTCTGCCCGGGCTGCGGCCGGATATCGATATCGTCGACGACCAGGTTCCCGCCGCGGGTCCACGACAGATGTGTGCCGCTCAGTGTCATCTGCTCACCTGCGTCCTGCGCTTCGCCGGCCGGACAGGGGGTCGCGGCGGCATCATTCGGTACTCCGGGTCCGGAACAGCAGCAGTGCGAATGCGGGCACCCCGATCAATGCGGTGACCACCCCGACCGGCACCTCCTGCGGCGCGAAAACGGTTCTCGCCAGCGCGTCGACCCACACCAGCAGCACCGCGCCCAGAACGGCGCAGACAGGGAGTAACCGGCTGTGCCGCGGTCCCACCAGGAACCTTGCGGCGTGTGGGAGGACCAGGCCGACGAAACCGATCGCCCCGGCCGCACTGACCAGCACCGCGGTCATCAGGGCGGTGACGACGAGCAGCAGCAGCCGCGTCCGTCCGACCGCGATGCCCAGGGTCGCCGCCGCCGACGATCCGAAGGTGAACGCGTCCAGCGCGGAATGCCGCCACCAGCACAGTACGAAACCGGCGGCGCAGACCAGCGCGGTGACCGTGACATCGGTCCAGCTCGCGCCCGCCAGCGAGCCCAGCAGCCAGAACAGGATGCCGCGGGTGCGTTCGGCGTCGGCCGAGGACAGCACGATGAACGAGGTGAGCGCGGAGAACAACTGAGTGCCCGCGACTCCCGCCAGCACCACCTTCGCCGCGCCGCCGCCGGCGCCCGCCGCCAACAGCAGCACCAGGCCGAACGAGACCAATGCGCCGACCAGCGCGCCGGTGGACAGCGATACCAGGCCGCCGCCCACCCCGAGCACCGCCACGATCACCGCACCGGTGGACGCGCCGGAAGAGATTCCGAGGACGAACGGATCCGCGAGCGGGTTGCGCAGCAGCGATTGCATGATGGCCCCGCAGACGGCCAGTCCGGCGCCGCAGATCGCGGCGAGCAGTGTCCGCGGTAGCCGCAGTTCCCAGACGATTCCTTCCCGGATCGCCGATACGTCCGCGGCGCCGACGCCGAGCTTGTCGAACAGCACGGCGTAGACATCGCCCATGGAAAGTTCCGCGGGACCGATGGTGATCGTGAACGCCATCGAGACGGCCAGCACCGCCAGCCCGAGCAGCACCAGCGCGGCCGTCGCGGGTGCGCGCGTGACCGGGGCGGCCGGCGCCGGCTGCGGACTCACGAACCGTAGCCCCACCGCTCCAGGGCGTCGGCGACCTTCTCGATACCGTCGACCGTCCGGATCGACGGATTCAGATCCGCGCCGTTGACGACGATGTAGCGCTTGTTGCGGACGGCGTCCAGGCGCGCGGTGACCGGGTTCGATTCCAGGAACGAGATCTTGCTGTCGAGGGCGTCGCCGGCCAGGCTGCGCCGGCTCAGATCGGCCAGGACCAGGGCGGTCGGGTTGCGGTCGAGCACGGTTTCCCAGCTCACCTGCGGCCACTCGTTGGTGGTGTCGTCGAAAACGTTCTTCGCGCCGACAGCGTCGGTGATGATGCCGGACGATCCGCAGCATCCCGCCATATAGGGCGTGGAGGTGTCGGCGAACCAGTACGCCAGGGATACGTCCTGGGCGGCGATCCGGCCGACCGCGGCGTCGTGGCGACTCTGCAATGCGGTGACCAGCTGCTCACCGCGTTCCCGGATATCGAAGATCGCCGCCAGTTCGCGGACCTCCTTGTACACCGAATCCATGGTCAGCGGTTCGGTGCGGGCGCCGTCGGCATTGACACTGGCATCGGTTTTCCCGTCGCAATCGGTCGGCGACAGGTAGGACGGCACGCCCAGCTGCGCGAACTGGTCCCGGTCGGCCACTCCGCCGGCGCCCAGCGTGCCACCGAAGGAGGCCGCGACGAAATCGGGTTCGGTATCGAGCACCACCTCGAACGACGGGGCGTTATCGGCCAGCCGGGGGACCTTCGCGTTGTCGGCGGCCAGATTCTCGCGCACCGGATCGGTCCAGGTCGCGGTGCCCACCATCCGGTCGGCCAGGCCGAGCGACAGCATGATCTCCGCCGACCCTTGATTCAGGGCGACCGCACGCTGCGGCGGAGCGTCCACCGTGACCTCGACCCCACAGTTGCTGATCTTCATCGGATAACCCGGCGAATCGGTCGCGGTATCCGCGGCGGTTCCGGCCTCCGTGGCCGAGCAGCCGGCGAGCGTCGCGGCGGCCAGGACGGTGGCGATGATCAGCGGAAACGACCGCATCAGGGCTGGACTCCTTGCGTCTGGGCCTGTGCGCGAGGCCGGCGTCGTGCGGCGCGTGAGCGATCGGACTTCACCTGCACGGTGTCACCGTTGCGCGCCAGTCCCGGACTCCCACCGGGTTCCCTCACCACGCCGCGGGCCGCAGTGCGGCCGCGACCATGCTATCCGACGCCCGACTGGACGTACGACCAGGGCGAACCGCCGGGCTTGTATCCGGACACCACTACGGACAGCCGGTGTCCGGCGGGCGTCATCCGCCCGCCGATTCGGACAACGCGCCCGGAGCGATCGGGCGGAGACAGTAGGCGAATCCTCCCAACGGAGGACGCGCTCCGCGGCTTCGGCTGCCTACCGTCGACTGGTGGAGACGAGGACGCAGGGCCGGTCGCCGATCGGCGCCGCGAGCATTGTCGTGGTGCTCGCCGCGGTCGCGGTGTGGTGGATATTTCTCATCGACGGTATCGGCGCGCTCATGGGCGCCGAATACACCCGCGCCGCGCATATCGTTCGAGCGCTCTGCGCCACCCTGTTCGTCGTTCCGCTGATCGCGCTCGCACTGCGGTATCCGATCCGCCGCAGTTGGGCGGATATCGGATTGGAGCGGGCCGGTCCCGGCTTCCGGCAGTTCGCCGCCGGGGTCGGGTACTGGCTGGTACCCGCCGCCGCGACACTGGCGGTGGCGGTCGCGGCCGGGTGGACCGAGATCACGGTGCGGGCCCCGGCCGCCGAAGCCGTCGGCGTGCTGATCGGGCTCACTGCGCTGGTTCTGCTGTACGAGGCGGTACCGGAGGAGCTGGTCTTCCGCGGGTTCTTCTATACCGCGCTCGCCGGGCGCTGGTCGCCTGCGATAGCGGTATGCGGGCAGGCTGTGCTGTTCACCTTGTGGGGCACCCTGATCGGCGCGGCCGCCTCGATCGAACGGATCGTGCTGTTCGCTGTATTCTCGGCGCTGCTGGGTGCGTTACGCGCGGTCACCGGGAGCCTGTGGACCTGTATGGGTTTCCATACAGCGTTTCAGGTGACGGCCCAGTTGCTCACCGGTGACCACTGGCCCCAGGCCGAGCTCGCCGACCCCGACGGTACCGTCTCGGCACTGGTCCTCGTCGCGATCCCGTTCCTCGTCACCGCGATCCTGCTGTGGTGGCGGAACTCGCGCGCTCGCCGCGGTATCGGTGCTCGAACGTAATGGCGATTTCCTGCCAGCGTCCGTGCCGGGATTCGCGTTTGCTCGAAGTACATCAGCAAACGCGAAAGGACCGAAATGGCAGAGAATATCGTGGTAGTCACCGGCGCGACGCGCGGAATCGGCCGGGCGACCGCCACCGCGTTCGCCCGCAAGGGCTACCGGGTGGTCGTGACGGGCCGGCGCGCGGAAGCCGTGGACGCCGTGGTGCGGGATCTGCGTGCCGAAGGTCTCGCCGCCGAAGGTGAACTGCTGGACGTGTGTTCGGTCGACAGCGCCCGCTGCCTGGCCGAATCCCTCGGCGAGCGGCACGATCACATCGACGTGCTGGTGAACAATGCCGGGATCCTCCCCGAGGCGACGGCATCCGAGGCGGTGAACTTCGCCCACCCCGGCGCTTTCACCGAAACTTTGATGACTAACACCTTCGGGCCCGCCAACGTGATCGAAGCCCTGCTGCCGCTGGTGCGGCGGGCTCCGGCCGGGCATATCGTAAACGTCTCCACCGAGATGGGATCGCTGTCCGAGCAGCGCAACCCGGATTCGGCCTACTACTCGATGGTGGTGCCCGGGTATCAGGCGTCGAAAGCTGCCCTCAACAGCCTCACGGTGGGTCTGGCGAAACTACTCGCGGATACCCCGGTTCGGGTGACCTCGGTCTGCCCGGGTTTCGTCGCGACCGAACTCGCCCCAGCGGCAGCGGACGCGCCGACGACACCGGACGATGCCGCGCGGATCATCCTGTCCGCCGCGGAATCCGCCGACCCGTGCCGCAACGGAGCTTTCGTGGGCGCGGGCGGCCCGATCCCTTGGTAGTCGAGCGTCGTCGGCGATTCGGGCCGTGCGCCGGGCGGCCCGAATCGCCACATCGAGCCCGGCCGATATTGCGCTTCGGGGATACCGGCGCGACGGTGGATGGGCTCGGGCGCCCGATCTCGCCATGCGGTGGCGGCGCCCGAATCAGCCGGCTGTTCTACACGCATCCTTGATCTGCTGTTCGGCGTAGGTCACGAACGAGTCCAACTCTGCCTCTCGGTATGTCCACTCGTCGGTGGCTTCTCCCAGGTAGCCGGCCCGGGCGAGGCGTAGCACCGCGGCGTGCTCGGCGGGCAGCCGGGACGCGAGCGCTTCGGCGGCATCCGCCTTGGACACCACGACCCCCGATTCGGCCGTGACCCACATCCGGGCGAGAGTCAGCACCACATTGCGTTCGTCGCCCCGCACACCGGCGACCAACTCCGGTAGGCCGGCGACGATCGCGCGGATGAGGTCGTTCGCCGGGACGGGATCCACGAGGCGCGCGGCGGGCGGGCCGAACAGTGCCGACGAGGAGTCGCGCACCATGGTGGCGAGAATCGTCAGGTCCGGGTCGTCGGTGGGGGTGGGCAGATCGCCCCGCTCGAACTCCGCGCGTAGCCATTCGCCGTATACGAAATCCGAGCGCGGCGGGAAACGCCACGGCACCAGTTCGTCCCGGACCACCACCGTGAGTTCCACCGGCCGGGCCGGACCCGACCGCGGCCAGTGGCCGGAAATACGCAACAGCACGTCGGCCAGCGCTTTTCGAACCTCGCTACCGAGTGAACTCCGCACCACGGCGAACAGATCGATATCGCTGTCGTGACGCAATCCGCCCGTCACTGCCGAACCGTAGAGATACAGCCCGGCCAGGCCGTCACCGAGCACGTCCGCGACGGCCCGGGCTATCGGGGTGGCTTCGGTAATCGGATCCGGTTGAGCTCCCATATTCTCACCATAGGCGGGCAGGTGGACCGACCCGAGGTGAAAATCCTGCTTCCGGAGGACCACGGATGGGGGTTGTCACGGAGGCGGCCGACCCCTGCGGTGGCCTAGGTTCGACGTGATGCCCTCCGGGCAGGGATCGCGTGGGGGCCGGATACCGGCCAGGACAGTGAGGTGCGGTGTGAGTGCCATCGATACGGCGGTCGTCGAACCCGGTGCCGACCCGGCCCCGTCCATGACGGAAAATGCCGCGCCGGCGCGCTGGCCGTGGGCCGCGCGGGTGGGGTTCCGCTTCGGCGTCGTCTACACGGTTCTGTTCTCCGTCATGATCGGGCAGATCGTCTTCGCGCTCGTCGCGGTCTTGGATGAATGGCTCCCCGATACCGCGCCGATTTGGCCGCTGCAGCAGGCCGCGCCGGTGCTGGAGTGGGTGGGCCGGACGGTATTCGGGGTCGAAGCCGTATTCCAGCAGAACTCGGGTAGCGGTGATCAGGCCGCCATCTGGGTGATGCTGTTCTGTATCGCCGTCGTCGCCGCCGTGGTGACCCTTGTCTGGTCGGTGCTCGACCGCCGCCGCCCGGCCTATCCACGTCTCGCCGCCTGGTTCCTGACCGGGCTGCGGCTCTGCCTGGCCGGGCAGATGCTGTTCTACGGTATCGCCAAAGCGATACCGAGCCAGATGCCGCCGCCGTCGCTGTCGACCCTGCTCCTGCCGTACGGCCAGCTGACACCGATGTCGGTGCTGTGGTTGCAGGTCGGCAGTTCGCCGGTGTACGAAATCCTGCTCGGCGTCGCCGAACTCACGGGCGGGCTACTCCTGCTGCTGCCGCCCACCGCCACCCTGGGCGCGATGCTGAGTGTGGTGAGCATGGCGCAGGTATTCGTGCTGAATATGACCTTCGACGTACCGGTCAAAATCCTGTCCTTCCACCTGCTGGTCTTCTCCTTGGTCCTGCTTGCCCCGCAGGCCCGCCGGTTTGCCGATTTCTTCCTACTGGCCCGCCGCACCGAGCCCGCGGTCCAACCGCCGTTGTTCACCACAGTCCGGGCCAACCGGTACGCGACCTGGGCGCAGGCGGCGATCGGCGTCTGGCTGGTCGCCGGAATATCGTGGGTGGGCTGGACCAGCTGGCAGGAATTCGGCGGGGGAGCACCGAATCCGGAACTCTATGGATTGTGGGAGGTAACCGAGTTCCGGATCGACGGCGAGCCGGTGCCGCCGCTGCTGACCGACGAGACCCGCTGGCAGCGACTCGTGATCGAAGTCGAGGGCGCGGCGACCATTCAAGGAATGGACGGGCGACTGATGGGTGTTCCGGCGGAGGTGGACGCGGCCGCGCAGACGCTCACCGTCGTCACCGCTCCGGGCGCAGCAGAGCCACCGGTCACGTTCTCCTATGCGCGCCCCGACGCGGAACACCTCCACCTGGAAGGCGAACTCGACGGCCGCTCGGCCCGGATCGAGTTCAGCGCGGTCGACCCGGGCGCCTTCCCGTTGAACGGCGATGGGTTCCACTGGGTGCAGGACTACCCCAACGCGGGATGAATCGTCCTTGTTCCGCAGGGGCACAACGGCTACCGTTGGCGTCGGACGAAGTTCTGAGGGGGAAATATGCAGTTTCGGAATGCCTTTCGTGTGGCCGTTGTCGCGGCGGCAAGTTGCGCCGCGCTCAGTGGGTTCGTTCCCGGAGCTTCCGCACTCGATCTCGCACCGGGAGTTCACTGCGACGGGGCACGATGTACCAATGACAACGCCGAGGCATATGTCATCCATGGCTTTGTGACCTGTTCGGTATTCGCTCCGCCTTTGCCGTCGCCTGACCCGACTGTGCCGCCCGCCTCCCCATACACCACCCGAACCGATCCTTGGTCGGAGGTTTTCGAGCCGCACACCACCCGGGACGTCAACCCGGGCTGTAGTGGTGGGCGGCCGATGGGCTGGACATTCGGCGGCGCATATCCGAGATCTCAGGTCCCCACCGGGTCCGCCATTCCGGGCGTCGGCTGAGATTTCCAGTAGATGCCCGCCTGTGTACCAGGCGTATCGAGCCGAAGTTGCCGGGGCACTGCGGCATGGAAGTCGAGGTAGCGACTTCCAGAGTTGGAACGAAAAAGGCTGCGTTCCAATCGGTTCCGCCTACCTGCCGGGGACTGGACAGTGCGCGGGGCGCGGGTTCGGTGGCTATGCTGGCGGCCGCTGGTGCTGATTGTGATGAGAGGCTGTTGATGATCCCCGAAGACTCAGGACAGTCCGGGAGCAACGTTTTCGACGACGGTGAGCCGACCGCCGCGCGGGTATACGACGTGATGCTGAACGGAAAAGACAACTACCGCATCGATCGCCAGGTGGCGGAAGCCAGTCTCGCCGTCATGCCGGAACTGAAAGAGATCGCGCTGCACAACCGGGCGATCCTGCACCGGGTAGTGCGCCATCTCGCCCTCGAGAAGGGAATCACCCAGTTCCTCGATCTCGGTTCCGGCCTACCGACGGCGCGCAACACACATGAGGTTGCGCAGGAGACGAATCCGGACGCGAAGGTCGTCTACGTCGATATCGACCCCATTGTGCTCGCCTACGGCCGGGCGCATCTGGAGACCAACCCGAACACCCGGGTGGTCACCGGCGATATCCGCAAGCCCGGAGAGGTACTCGCGCATCCCGATGTGCGGGAACTGATCGACTTCGACAAGCCGGTGTGTGTGATGCTCGTCGGAATCCTGCACCATATTCTCGACGAGGAAGACCCGAAGGGAATCGTCGCGACGCTCCGTGCCGCAGTGCCGCCCGGTTCGTGCTTCTTCATCACCAACTTCACCCGGCTCAGCGACTCCCGCGAAAGCGAGGAGCTCGAACAGGTGCTGCTATCACAGCTGGGCACGGGCCGTGTGCGGACACCTGCGGAACTGGCCGAATATTTCGACGGGCTGGAGATCCTCCCGCCGGGCCTCGTCCCACTGCCATTGTGGCGGCCGGATGAGATCGTCACCGACGCCACGACCATCGGGGTGCGTTTCATGACAGGTGGGGTCGGGATCAAGAAGTGACCTGACCTCAGCCGCGGCTGTCTGCCACCAGACCGGGCCGGCGCCGACCCGCGCCGGACCGAACGGTGGGGTCAGCGACTTGCTTCTGCCGCAGTTCGTCGACACTGATCGATTTCATGGAGCTATCCAAAGCCGGAAATGTCTACGAATGTCTACAGCCCTGAGCTGGGTCGAGTCGAACCGTGAGCGCGAAGGGCGGTCTCCGTCCAACCACCGGTTGTGGGCTGAGGTGGAGGGTCACGCCAATGTGGTCGCCACGGCAGCTGTGAAGGCTGCCCAAGCCTGAGGCGAAGTTTCCGCCACACTACTCGCTGTCCTCGTTACAACCGCTGGCCGACGGCGCTCCTGAGCCGCCGTCCGTGTCACTCCTGGGGGTTGAGGGGGTAGATCTGCCGGGTTGGATCACTGGACTTGACGACGCAGTTTCGGGCCTGCGTTGGTGCAGAGCACCAGTTCGAGCGGTGGGGTCCAGCGCCCGGCTCCCACCGGGTGCATCTGCCGCCATACTGCGGCATCAGAGTTCGATGATGTCGACCATCGATTCCAATCCGCGGAAATCGGCGCCATTCCTGGTGTACAGCGGCAGGTTGTGGGCGGAGGCGGTTGCCGCGATGAGGAGATCCATCCTGCGCGGCCGTGGGTTTCGATTCGCGGCCATGGTGAGCGCGACCAGTGAGCCGTAGCGCGCTACGGCCGCGGCATCGAGCGGTAGCGGATCGAAATTTACGATCGCGGCGCCGAGGTGTTCCGTCCGGACTGCGCGTGTTGCCGCATCGCGCGCCATCGCGACACCCTGATGTAGTTCGGCGAGGGTGACTACGGTGATCGCCGGCTCGATCGGCAACACTTCCTCATCGAGCCTCCCGAGGTCCAGGTATGTGCATGTGTCCAGAACGCCGGCGTCGTACCGCTTGCTCATCGGTGACGGTCCCAGATCTCGTCCTCACCGATACGGTCTTCGTTTCCGAAGAACTCGTCCGCCTCGCGTCGCATCTCGGCGTAATCGATTGCGGGCAGATTCCGATGCCGCCGGATGAGTTCTCCAGCAGTGAGCCGGCGCCGGGATGGAACGGGCCGGACCTCGGCGACCTCGACGCCATTACGAGTTACCCGCACGGTCTCGCCGGCGGCTACCGCGTCCATGATCTGGGCCGAGTTGTTTCGGAACTCGCGTTGGGTGATGGTCCGCATGGATACCAGTGTAGCCCCGTGTAGCACTGTGAGCTACGTGGCGGCTGTAGCTGGTGTCTGTGAACGGGTGAACTGAGATAAGGGCCGGATCCACGCGCATCGGCCGGTCGCTTTCTCAACGTAGAACCCTACGGCGGCGGTATAACGCCGGGCTGGTCCGGAGCTCGTCCGCCCGGAATGGGGCCGGTGATGCCCGGCTGGCCGTCGGGGTCGGAGAGGGGGGCGCCGGAGGAGGCCTGGCCGGGAGGCGGTGGCGGTGCGGCCGGGCCGGGGTCGTCCGTTTCCGGAGGTGCTTCGGCAGCAGGAGGTGGTGCTGGGGCGGGAGGTGCCGGCGCGGGCGGGGGTTCCGGCGGTGCGGGGGTGCCTGGGGGTTGGGGCGACGGATTGTCGGTGGGTGCCGGGATTTCCGGTGCGGGTTGTGGCCTCGGCCCCTCGCTGTCAGGACTCGGCGCGGGCGACCCGGGTGCGGGGGCCGGCGCGGCGGGTGGAGGGGCGGGGATGGTGCCCGGTTGATTCGGCGGCTCGGGGTCCACGTCGTCCCTGGGGGCGGTGCCGGTGGACGAGGGTGGCGCGGGGGCGACCTGCGGGGTGGTGATGGGCGGGGCCAGCGGAGGCAGGGCCCCGGGCGGTGGGGGCGGTTCGGGGAGGGCCGGGACTCCGCTGCCGGCGGCGGTGTAGGCGGGTTTGTAGACCAGGTTCATGGTGAGGACCGCCTCTTGGCGCAGAACTTCCTGCACCATGTCCGCGTCGATCACCTTCGCTGCTTCCAGCAGGCGGGCCAGGGCGCCGACCGGGCCGGTACTGCCGGGTGGCACCACCGCGACCTTCACTGCTTCCGCGGCCGCGGCCACCGCGCCGAGGCGCAGACCGACCTGGCCGACCACCCCGGCGAGTTCTTCGATGGATTCGGCGAAGCTGCGGGTGCAGGCGAGTGCGGCGTCGGCGGCCTCGCCTTCCCATTCGGCCTCGTTCATGACCAGGTTCGCGTTCGCGCGCGTGAGGGGGAAGGAGCTCTGCAGGGTGGCGGCGGCATTCATCCAGGTACCGGACAGGCGCAGGATCTCACCGGCGTCGATCTGCTGGGTGGCCTGGTAGATGTCCTCGTGGCGCATGGCTTCGAAATGCTCCATGGCGCTGATGTAATCGGGGTCGGTTCCACTCATCGGGGGATCCTCGCTTCGACGGAGCGCACGGCGGCGGCGTTGGCGGCATCGGCTTCCTCGTACAGGCCGCCGCTGAGCAGGAACGCCTCCTTCATGCGGTAGGCGGCTTCGATGTAGTGGTCGAGCAGGGCCGCGGTATCGCGCGCTTTGTGACCGAACCCGGCTTGGAGTTGCCGGGCGGAGTTCAGGCCGCCGAATCCGTGGGGGTCGGCGGCGTCGGTGAGGTTTTGCCTGAGCTGGATCAGCTGGTCGGCCTGCCGGTCGTAGAAATCTGCGCAGCGCCGCGCCGCCTCGGGATCGAACTTGACGGTTCCCGCATGGGCTGCCTGGCGGAACCGGACGATCTCGGCTCGACTGTCTTCGATCATGACTGGCGTACCCCTCCGTCGGTCACGCTCAGCCTAATCGCAACCGCGGGTCGCGGACAGCGGGTCGTAGTGATCGGCTATCAGGCGGGGATCCGCTTCTGCAGGTGCATGGCGAGTTGTTCGGTGGAGGCGGGCACGATGTGCACGGTGTCGTCGGCCTTGAGTAGGTAGCGGCCGTCGTTCTCCAGGTCGAGCCAGGTGTAGTGCACCGCGGGCGGTGGTTTCGGCCGGTCGAGGTGCGCCTCGATCCGGATATGGCCCTGGGCGGTGTGCGGGGCGCGCAGTAGTTTGCGGATCGGGGCGGCCGCGCGTTCCTCCTGGACAACGGTTTCGGTATCGCGCACCGCCGCGGTGGAGGCGGTGCGCGCGGGATGGCGCCCGGCCCGGGATTTCGGGAGCAGGGCGGCCAGGCGGGCGCCGAGTTTGGCGCTGTGACCGATGGTCAACCGGATGGTGCCGCCGAATTCCGCGGTACGTCCCGGCTCCTGTACCGCGAGAACGGCGCGGTCGTAGACGACACAACCCAGTGCGCGCAGTTCCCGGCCCGGTTCGGTGGCACCGCCGATGGCGATCACGCGGGTGTGCGGGCCGGCGAGGATGCGCAGGCAGGTATCGCGGTCGGGGTCCGGGGGAAGGCGCTGCGCGAGTTCTGCGTAGAGCGCCTGGGCGTCGCGTTCGGTACGCGGCGATTCGAGGACACGCAACGGGTAGGGGAGCCGGTCCAGGTCGGCTTGGCGCCATATGTGCGCGAATTCGTCGGGGGTCAGGCTCCAACTCACGCGGAATCACATCCTCACCGAAACCTGCGCGGGCCACCACAGCCTAATGGGTGCCGCCGGGCGGGGCCCATCCGCACTGCTTGTACCGGCGGAGCGAAAAGGTGGTATGCCGTGGGCTGCTCGTAACGGCCGTGGCCGGGATCGGCGAAATTGTGGGCTAACACACCCGATCGGACGATAGACAGGGTGTCCCTGGGGTTTACTCGTGCGGAACGGGCAACGATGCGCCGCCGCGGCAGGCAGGGTTGGAGGTCGGTTCTTGCGGGTGCTCTCAGCGGACGACACCGAAGCGGATATCGCGGCTCTCGGTGGAGGTAAGGCACGGGGGCTGTATGCGCTGGGGGCAGCCGGGGCACGGGTTCCGGAGTGGCTGGTGCTGGGCGCGGATGTGTTCGCGGAGTTCGCGGCCGCTGCGGGGCTGGATGAGTTGCTCGGCGAGCTGGCCGGTGCCCGAGATATGGATGTGGCGCTCGAGCTGGCCGGTCGGATCCGGGCCGATATCGCGTCGGCGGGTGCGGTGATCGACGGCACCGGGTTGCCGGAGTTGGTGCGCGCAGCCCACGTTCGCCTGGGCAGCGGTGCGCTCGCGGTGCGCTCATCCGTGGTGGGGGCGGGTGGCGGTGCGGATTCGTATGCGGGACTGTTCGATTCATACTCGAATGTCGGTGCGGGTGAGGTGTTCGATCGGGTGCGGGATTGCTGGATCTCCGGCTTCTCCGAGCGGGCGGTCCGGTACACGTTCGCGCGGAACCTCGTGCCGGTGACCAGGATCGCCGTGCTGCTGCAGCGATTCGTCGCGGCCAGGGCGAGTGGCGTGCTGTTCACCCGGAATCCGGGCGGTGCCGCCGGCGAGGTAGTGGTGAATGCGGTGCACGGTTCGGGCGAAGGGCTGGCCGCGGGGGCGGTCGACGCCGATACCGTGGTGGTGGACCGGGCGGGCACGGTCGTCGCACGGGTCACCGGCGGCAAAGAGGTCGAATACGTACCTGCGGACGGGTCCGGGATCGAGGTGGTGGAGGTCGCGCAACCTCGCCGGGCGGGGGTCGTACTCGGTGACGAGGACGTCGCGCTGCTCGCCGGACGCGGCCGGGCGCTGGCCGGTGCGCTGGGCGGGCCGCAAGATATCGAATGGGCGATCGACGCCGACGGATTGTGGTTTCTGCAGGCACGGCCCATCACCACGCTGCAGGATTCGCCGGGGCAGGTGGGCGGGCCGCGTCCCTCCGGGTATCGGCCCGGGCGTATCGAGCACGCCCAGGCGTCGCTGCTCCGCGCAGCGGAGACGGCCGCGGCGGTGCTCCGCGGCGCGGGCGAACCGGTGGCGCCGGCGGAGCCGCGGATATGGGCCACTGCCACGGGTTTCGAGAGCTTTCCGGGGCCGATGTCACCGCTGACCTTCACCATGGCCGCCGATATCTACGGCCGGGTGTACCGGGGCTACGCGCGGTCGCTCGGTGTGCCGGAAAGCCAGCTGCGGCAAATGGAGTCGTGGACCCCGTATCTGCTGGGCATCTTCCACGGCCGGGAGTACGTCAACCTGCTGCATTGGTATCGGACGGCGGGGATCACACCCGGCTATTCGCGGTCCCGCCCCGCGCTCGCGGCGGAGCTGGGCGTGGGCGAAACGCTGCCGGACGATCACGCGAAAACATTGCGCCCCTTCTTCTTCGAGAACAGTTGGCAGTGGGCGTGGTCACGGATTCGGACCACCATCCTCTACCTGCGCCGGATACTCGCCATCGAGACGATGACACGGGAATTCTGCGCCGAGGTCACCCGCCTGTCCGACCGCTACGACGCGATGGAATACCTCCACGGGGAACACGCGTATGCCGAGTACCGGCGACTCGATCGGGACCTCGTGCTGCGGTGGGGGCCGATGCTGGTGCTGGACGCGATCCTGCTGACCTGCACCGACACTCAGCTCTTGCTGACGAAAGCCCTTCTGCCGGGGGCTCCGGAATCGCTCGTGAACCCGCCCGCCGGCCCCGGTTACGACCCGGACGCCTATCTCGACGCACACCTCGGCGGAATTCGCCGGTCGCTCTACGACCGGGTGCGTGCCCGAACCGCCCACTACGCCGACTACCGGGAACAACTGAGGCACTGCAGGACCCGCGCGCTCGGGACGATCGAACAGATGATCCGGGTGATGGGGCGCGATCTCGAGGCGCGCGGAATCATCGACGATGCGGTCGATATCTTCCTGCTGACCGTCGAGGAACTGCGCAACTGCTACGACCGGGTCCCGATGCCGGGCCTGGCCGATCGGATCACGGTACGCAAGGTCGCCCGGACCACCGACGCCGACTTTGTCGCGCCGGCGCGATTCACGACGATCGGCCCCGAGCTCACCGATGCGGAACTGGCGGAGCGGGGCTGGGTTCCGCTTGCCGAAACCCCGCCCGCCGCGCCCCACGATGTGCTGGCCGGGTCGCCGTCGGCCGCCGGCGTGGTCGAGGGCATCGCCGTGCTGGTGGACGAACCGCGCGATGTGGCAGGCGCGATCCTCGTCGTCCACCGCGCAGATCCGAGCTGGGTGACGGCGCTGCCGACGGCGGCGGCGCTGGTGTCCGAACGCGGCGGCCCGCTCGTCCCGGTGGCGATCGTCGCCCGCGAGCTCGGGGTGCCGGCAGTACTCCAGGTCCCGGGCTGCCGCCGGAAATTGCGGACCGGGATGCGGATCCGGGTCGACGGTACGGCAGGAACGGTGACGGTGCTTTCCGGAGGAGGTCACGGCAATGGAGCCGGATGAACAGAGGGCGGCCCGCGACCTTCCGCAGATCGGCACACTGGCCGCTCTGCTGACCGCGCTGACGCCGCAGCGGCAGAAGGTGGCCGCTTATCTCGCCGACACCGAGGCCACCGGCCCGGCCGATCCGCGGCAGCAGCAACCCGGGCAGCTACGCCACCGGCTCGGACAGCGCAGACATCGGGGCGCCGACGCTGCCGCCGGTGACCGCCGCGGACTGGCGACGGGGCACGGACGAGTGAGCGCGCGGCCCTGAGCGGCCGGCGGGCTACCCGCGTGACCTCCCGGCCGGCCCGCCGGGTGCGACGCGGGTTCCGCGGTCGGCGACACCGTCCAGCAGCCGGGGCTGGAAACCGGCCCGGTGGTGGCTCCGGCGGGTATCCGCGGTGTGACCGGGCGGTTCGCCCTGCACGCCGACCGCTGTCGGTGGGCTGCGGCAGTATGGGGCGCATGACCACGGCACCGGGCAGCACTCGGAACGAGACCGCAGCGATCGGCGACGGGTTGCGGGGAAGTGCGGAAGAGTTACTGCGTGAGCTGGCGGGGCCGGCCGCGCGGTTGCGCGACGACCAGTGGGTCGCGATCGAGGCGCTGGTGGTGGACAAACGCCGGGCCCTGGTGGTGCAGCGCACCGGCTGGGGTAAATCGGCGGTGTACTTCATCGCCGCCAAGCTGCTACGCGCGCAGGGGCGCGGGCCCACGGTGATCGTGTCGCCGCTGCTGGCGCTCATGCGTAATCAGGTCGCGGCCGCGCGGCGCGCCGGGGTGGTGGCGGCCACCATCAACTCCGGAAATGTCACCGAATGGGATGAGATCCACCAGCAGGTCGCGTCCGGGGCGGTGGATGTCCTGCTGGTCAGCCCCGAACGGCTCAACAATCCCGATTTCCGCGATCAAGTCCTGCCCCGGCTGGCCGCCGACGCCGGACTGGTGGTCATCGACGAAGCGCACTGCGTTTCCGACTGGGGCCACGATTTCCGGCCCGACTACCGGCGTATCCGCACCCTGATCGCCGACCTCGGCACCGATGTGCCGGTGCTGGCGACCACCGCCACCGCGAACGATCGCGTGGTGACCGATGTCGCCGGTCAGATCGGCACCGGCACCCTGGTCCTGCGCGGCAGCCTGGACCGCGAATCGCTGCATCTGTCGGTGGTCCGGTTCGACGACGCGGTGGAACGCACCACCTGGCTCAGCGGCCACCTCGACGAGCTGCCCGGTTCCGGCATCGTCTACACCCTCACCGTCGCCGGCGCGCACGATCTCGCCGATGTACTCACCTCCCACGGCCACCGGGTCGCCGCGTATACGGGCCAGACCGATCCCGCCGAACGCGAAGCGCTCGAGACCGCGCTGCTGGACAACGAGGTCAAGGCCCTCATCGCCACCTCCGCGCTGGGGATGGGCTTCGACAAACCCGATCTCGGTTTCGTGGTCCACGTGGGGGCGCCCTCCTCGCCGATCTCCTATTACCAGCAGGTCGGTCGTGCGGGTCGTGCGACCGAACGCGCCGAGGTGGTCCTGCTGCCCGGCCCCGAGGACACCCGTATCTGGAGCTACTTCGCCTCCGTCGCCTTCCCGCGCGAACACGTGGTGCGCTCGGTCCTCGAAGCTCTCGACCACGAACGCCCGCAGTCCACGGCAGCTCTCGAGCCCCTGGTCGAGCTGAACCGTTCACGTCTGGACATGGTGCTGAAGGTGCTGGATGTCGACGGCGCCGTCCGCCGGGTCCGCGGCGGCTGGCTGGCGACCGGGCAGCCCTGGACCTACGACGCCGACCGCTACGAGCGCCTGGACGCCGCCCGCACCGCCGAACAGCAGGCCATGCTCGACTATCAGCAGACCACCGGTTGCCGGATGGAATTCCTGCGCCGCCAGCTCGACGATCCGGCACTCATCGGCGCCGCCCCGGGCACCGGCGCCTGCGGTCGCTGCGACAACTGCACCGGAAACCACCGCGACACCACCGTCGATACCGAGGCGGTCGCCGCGACCCGGGCCCGGCTGGACCGCCCCGGATTCGATCTCGCACCCCGCAAACAGTGGCCCACCGGGATGGCCAAACTCGGTATCTCGCTGTCCGGAAAGATCGCCGAAGGCGCCGAAACCGGCCGGGTCCTGGGCCGTCTCAACTCCCTGGGCTGGGGCCGGCGGCTGCGTCCCGTTCTCGACGGGCCCGACGGGCCGGTTCCCGACGAAGTGGTGCAGGCGTGTATTCCGGTGCTGCGGGAATGGGATTGGGCCGTCCGGCCCACCGCGGTACTCGCCCTGGAATCACCGGACCACCCCGTACTGACCACTTCGCTGGCCGAACGCCTCGCCGATATCGGCCGTCTCCGCAATCTGGGAACCCTGCACCTGCGTCCCGATCGCCCGCCGGTATCGGCGGTCAACTCCGCGCATCGGGTCGCCGCCCTGTACGACTCCTGGGAGATCCCCGACCTGTCCACCGCCGACGGCCCGATCCTGCTGGTCGACACCCTCACCGACTCCGGCTGGACCTTCACCGTCGCCGCCTGGACCCTGCGCCGCGCCGGTGCCCCTGCAGTTCTGCCGTTCGCATTGGCCACCCCGACCTGACGGGTACGCAACCCGGCACGGCACCGACCGCACGCTCGTCTCAGTGCACAGCTCGGACTTCGGCAGCCGGGTTTCGCCCCCAGGGCGGCGGCCGCCCCGGCGCGTGCCGCCGGGACGGGGTCGGGCCGGTGCCGTACGCGTTCTCGCTGGCCGCCGGGTCGTCAGGTATCTCACCGGGCGCAATGATCACCGCCGCCGGGATCGAGGCGGCGGTTTTCGTAGCACCGTGCCTCCCAGCCTGGAGATCCATACCGGTGCCGGACGGTGGAGCTCACCCCTTGGTGGCCGCGCCGATGGCGCTCAGGAATGTGCAGGGTCCTCGTCGAGATCGACCTCGTCGCGGTCGGCCCAGTCGATCAGCCGGGTGAGATCGAAGACCGCGTCGTCGATACCGGCGTGGAGGTCGCCCAGTTCGCGGTAGCGGCCGGGGACGGTGGCGACGGTGAAATCGCGCGGCTCGATATCCGGTATCTCGTTCCAGGTCACCGGGGTGGAGACGGTGGCGGCCGGGACACCGCGGACCGAATAGGCGGCGGCGATGGTGTGGTCGCGGGCGTTCTGGTTGTAGTCGATGAACAGCAGTCCGGGATCGCGGTCGCGGCGCCACCAGGTAGTGGTCACATCGCCGGGCGCGCGGCGCTCCACCTCCTTCGCGAAAGCCAGCGCGGCCCGGCGCACCTGCTGGAACCCGTGCTCGGGCGCGATCCGGACATACACGTGCAACCCTGAGCCGCCGGAAGTTTTCGGCCAGCCCACCGCGCCGATCTCGTCCAGCACCTCGTGCACCACCCCGGCCACCCGCTGCACCCGCGACCACGGGCAGTCCGGCATGGGATCCAGATCGATCCGCCATTCGTCGGGGCGTTCGGTATCGGCCCGGCGCGAGTTCCAGGGATGGAATTCCACCGTGGACATCTGCACCGCCCACACCACATCGGCCAGTTCCCGCACACAGAGTTCGTCGGCGTGCCGGTTGTAGCGGGGGAAGAACACCCGCACCGTGGGCACCCACTCCGGCGCGCCGGCCGGTAGCCGCTTCTGGTGCACCTTGTCGCCTGCGAGGCCCTTCGGGAATCGGTGCAGCATGCACGGCCGATCCCGCAGCGCGTTGACGATTCCGTCGCCCACGCTCAGGTAGTACTGCACCAGATCCAGCTTGGTGGTGCCGCTTTCCGGGAAATACACCCGGTCGGGGTTGGTGATCCGCACCTCGCGGTCGCCCACTGTCAGCTCCACTGCCGCGCCCGTGCCGCTGCCCATTCACCGACCCTAACGGCCGCGACGTGTTTAAGCTGGCCGATACGGCAACGAGTCGGCGGGAAGGACACCAATGCTCACCTTCGACACCGTGATCGAACTCGCCGGTAAGACAGCCACCGGGTTCCGGGTGCCCGCCCCTGTGGTCGAAGAGCTGGGCAGCGGGAAGAAACCCAAGGTGGCGGTCCGGATCGGTGGCCACACTTACCGCAGCACCGTCGCGGTCTACGGCGGGGAGTACATGCTCCCGTTGAGCGCCGAGAACAGGAACGCGGCCGGTGTGTCGGCGGGGGAGACCGTCACGGTCGGCGTCGAACTCGATACGTCGGAACGTACTGTCACAGTCCCCGGCGATCTTGCCGCCGCACTGGCCGAGGCCCCGGGGGCGCGCGAAGCATTCGATGCGCTCTCCTACAGCAAACAACGCGCGCACGTGCTCGCGGTCGAATCGGCCAAACGGCCCGAAACCCGGGCCCGCCGGGTGGAGAAGGTCGTCGGCGAGATGTCGGCCTGATCGTCCCTACGGGCCGGCGGTGGTCCCGGCCGGGCGGGACTCGATTCCGGGACCGCTGTCCGTGGTCAGGCTGCCGAGCAGGGCGAGCGAACGTTCGGAGGGCGATCCGGGTTCGGCGTGGTAGGCGATGAGCAACTGCCCCGGCGCCCCGGTCACCGCGAAACTCTCGTACGCCAGCGTCAGCTCTCCGACCATCTCGTTGTGGAACTGTTTGACCCCCGATGTTTTCGCCCGGACATCATGGCGGGCCCACAACCGGCGGAATTCGTCGCTCTTGAGTGAGAGTTCGCCGACGAGTTCGGTGAGCCGGGGGCCGTCGAGGTCGGTGCCCGCGGTCGCGCGCAGGCTGGCCACCGTATCCGCCGCGATCTGGGACCAGTTCGGGAACACTTCGCGGGCGCGGGGGTCGAGAAAAACCATCCGTACCTGATTGACGCCCGGGACCGAGCAGGCGTTCACCGCGGCCGCCAGCGGGTTCGCGGCCAGAACGTCCAGATGCCGGCCCAGCACCACTGCGGGAGTGTGGGACCACGCCTCCATCAACCGCAGCAGACCGGGAGTCACCCGCTCCGGGCGCCGCGGCGTACGTGGACGCGCCGCGGTGGGCCGGGCCAATTCCCGCAGGTGGGCGGTCCCTTCGTCGTCCAGCGAGAACACCCGGGCCAGTGCCGTGACGACCTGCTCGGACGGATGTTTATCGCGACCCTGTTCGAGCCGCACGTAATAGTCGGCGCTCACGCCCGCGAGCATCGCGATCTCTTCGCGCCGCAACCCCGCGACGCGGCGCCGGCCACCGCCGGGAAGCCCGAACTCTTCCGGCCGGACCAGTTCGCGGCGGGCCCGCAGGAACGCGCCCAGACGGTTGTCGGAATTCATGGTTTCAGGGTATGCGCAGGGTGAGCGGGCTGGGTGGCCCTGCAACTACCAGGAAATCCGCGACCTGGTAGCGGCCGGCACCCGGGCCGAATGTTGTGGACATGACGAACAACGACAATCTGAACGGCCGGGTCGCGGTAGTGACGGGAGCATCCAGTGGAATCGGTGCCGCCACCGCGCGGCGGCTGGCCGCCGACGGGGCCCGCGTCGCGTTACTGGGCCGGCGTAAGGAACGTATCGAGGAGCTGGCGGCCGAGATCGGCGGTGCCGCCGTGGCAGTGGCAGCCGATGTGGCCGACCGGGATTCGGTGCGCGATGCGGCCGCCACGATCCGGGCGGCGCTCGGGCCGGTGGATCTGGTGGTGGCGAATGCGGGCGTCATGCTCGGTGCGCCGTTCGAATCCGCGGAGGTCGGGGAGTGGGAGCAGATGGTCGGCACCAACGTCACCGGGTTGCTGTACACGGCGCGGGCATTCATCGACGATCTGCTCGCGGCGGCGGGCGACGGCCGGCGGGCCGATCTGGTGCTGGTGGGGTCGATCGGCGGGCACGCGATCTTTCCCGAATACGCCGTCTACTGCGCCACCAAGGCCGCGGTCGCGCATCTGACCCGGAATATGCGGGCGGAATACGGGCCACGAGGTGTGCGGGTGAAGAATATCGAACCCGGTTTCGTGGGAACCGAACTCGGTGCCGGGATGAGCTGGGCGGCGCAGCGGGAGCAGTTGGACGAGTGGCGTTCGTCGATGACGATTCTGGAGCCCGGAGATATCGCCGAGGCGATCGCCTTCGCGACCTCGGTTCCGGCGCGGCTCAATATCGCCGAATTGGTCCTGGTACCGACTCCGCAGGGCTGATCTTCGGTGCGGTGCAGGTCTTCGCCCGCACCGCACCGAAGATCGGTGCAGCCCACCCGCCGCTGCCGATGGTGCCCGATGATTTGGGTCGGCCGGACACGTGCCGGGCCGATAAGCCCGCCTCCCCGCCGCAGTTGCGTCCGGGGAGGCGCCGGGGCCGATCGCCTGCACCGTGCCGGTGACTCAGCGGCCTCCTGGCTGCGCGGCAGGGTTGGTGGTGTCCGGGTCGGCGACCGTGGGCAGCTCGGTGTGGCTGCGCCGGATCGCAGGCAACGCTTGCGAAACCCAGAGTGCGGCAGCGAAGTACACGATCTGCTCGGGGATCCGGAACCACAGCGGTGTGGGCGGTTCGCCGTTGAGCGGGATGTTCTCGACTGCCGCGTAGATATTCGCCGGGACCATCACGACCAGCAGGCCGGCGAGCCCGAGCCCGGCCCAGCGGCGGGTGCCGGCGAACAGCAGGCCGGCGGCGCCGGCCAACTCCAGGACACCGGTCGCGTACACGGCGAAGTCCGGGAACGGGATGGCGCCGGGCACCATCGCCACGAGGTCGCTGTGGCTGGGCATGACGGTGACCGAATCGGGTACGAAATGCGCCAGCCCGGTCATGGTGAACAGGAAGGCCAGCCCGTATGCGGCGGCGACCCGCCAGGTGGCGAAGCGGCGTACGCCGGCCAGGCCGAGCAGGCGGAGAACGAAGGTGGGGACGACGAACATCATGAGTGTGCCGAACATGGTGGTTCCTCGGGAAGGAGATCCGGGCGAACCCGAATGATTGTTGTTATCGAATGATAAATAAGAGTATGCATTCGATGATAACTAGTCAATGGTTCGGGGGCCTGCAGGCTTTCATCCAGCTATGGAGGTGTGCGGCGGAAGCGTCGGACCAGCGGATCGTTTCGTCCGAGCCGCATAGGGTGCGGTAGTCCTGCGGCATACCGAGGGCCGAATCAGCCAGGGCGCCGAGTCCGTCTCGGCTGAGCAGCGAGCACGGTGGGGCGGTGGCCGATCGTGCCGCCGGGGTGGCGAGTTGTCGGTGCCGGGTCGGGAGCAGCGACAATGGCACCCCGATCATGTAACGACCGTCCGGAGGAGCGCTGGATGACCGAACTCGTCGAACGGGGCGGTGCAGATCGAGAAGAAGCGGACGCGAACGGCCGCTTACCCGGAAAACCCCTGCGCGTGGTAGCCGCGATTCTGGTCGCGCTGTTGCTCACGCCGGTGGCGATCGGTGTCGCGGCCAACGGCGCGGTTCTCACCGGGCGCTGGTGGGACTCCACCGACCGCTGGCTGGCCCCGATCCAGTCCGTGCTCGGCGCGGTTCTGTTGCTGGCAGTCGCGGCGCTCGCGGTCGCCGTGCCCGCCGCGGCGATCGCAGCGGGACTGGTGTGGGGAATTCTGCCCGGAGTGGTCCAGATCGTGATACCGGAACGCACCTACCGGCTGATCTCGGCTGTCCCCGGGCTACCTACCGATCTGGACCACGCGTTGTACAGCTGGCTGTCCGGCGGAGTGGTGCTCATGGTCGGTGTGCTGCTGTTCGGCGCCGGTCTCACCGCCGGCTTGCTGCGCCGTCGACTTGCGGGATGATTCGCGGTGCCGCGGTGCGGCAGTGCCGGAAGATCGGCAGCGCCCTGGCCTCGTCGCCGCAGGGCCCTCCCATGGACATCTGCCCAGGTCTTGATCGGTCACCGCGAGGTGACCGGTTGCGCGTCGTTCGGTGATCGGGTTGCGGTGCCCGGGGACACCGACCCTCGGGCCGGTGTCCCCGGCGATCGAGCATGCGGCGGGACCAGCAGGTCCCGCCCGCCGCATGCTCAGCCCTTCACACAGAGCACCTGACGCAGGGTCGCGACCACATCGACGAGATCGTGCTGGGCCTCGATCACTTCGTCGATGTTCTTGTAGGCGGCCGGGATCTCGTCCAGGACACCGGCGTCCTTACGGGACTCCACACCCTCGGTCTGGGCGACCAGATCCGCGACGCTGAACTGCCGCTTGGCGGCATTGCGGCTCATCCGCCGGCCCGCACCGTGCGACGCGGACTGGAACGACTCGGGGTTGCCTTTACCGCGCACCACGTAGGAGCGGGTCCCCATCGAGCCCGGGATGAGCGCCATATCGCCCGCCCCGGCGCGGACCGCACCCTTACGGGTCACCAGCATGGGGACACCGTCGATCTTCTCCTCCGCCACATAGTTGTGATGACAGCTCACTGGTGTATCGAACCGGACCTCGCGGGTGGGGAACTGCTTGCGCACCGCCTCGGACACCAGCGCCAGCATGACCGCGCGGTTGCGGGCCGCGTACTCCTGCGCCCAGGTCAGATCGTGCCGGTAGGCGGCCATCTCCGGGGTGTTCGCCAGGAATACCGCAAGGTCCCGGTCTATCAGGTTCTGGTTGTGCGGCAGTTTGCGGGCAACCGCCATATGCCGCTCGGCGATTTCCTTGCCGATATTGCGGCTGCCGGAGTGCAGCAGGATCCACACCTGGTCGTTCTGGTCCAGGCAGACCTCGATGAAGTGGTTCCCCGAGCCCAGCGAACCCAGCTGCTTATGCGCCTTGGATTCCCGTGGTGCCACGGCCTCGTCGAGGTCGTTGAACGCCGACCAGAACCGGTCCCAGCCGGTACGCAGGGTCGAGGTGGCGACACCGGACGGTCCAGGTGCCAGCTTGTTCACCTGCACAGGGTTCTTGTGGGCATTGAACCCCACCGGTACCGCTGCCTCGATCGCCGAGCGCAACGCGCGGAGGTCGTCGGGCAGGTCGGCCGCGGTCAGATCGGTGCGCACACTCTCCATCCCGCAGCCGATGTCGACCCCGACCGCCGCCGGCGCGACCGCATCGCGCATGGCGATCACCGAACCGACCGTGGCGCCCTTCCCGAGGTGCACATCCGGCATGACCCGGACGCCGTGCACCCATTCCAGCCGGGCGATATTGCGCAGCTGTTGCAGCGCCGCCGCATCGATCTCGCTCTCCTGGGCCCACATCAACGTCCGTGCCCGGGTACCGGACAGCTCGACGGGAAACATTGTTTCGATCCTTCCGTTCGGCGGACCGGTGTCCGCCTCCGTATTTCACGGTAGGCCGAGGGAGCGGGGCAGGGCATCCGAATTTCGGGCGGCGCCGACTGGCATCCACCAGCGAACGGGTCGCCTGTCTGCCGGTGCGACCGTTCCACGCTTCCACCGTTTCAGTATCGTGAACCATCTGCCGCCGCTCGGATCGAATTCTCGGGACGGCCGGATCTCACCGGTCGAGCATTGCCTCGATATCGGGGCGCCACGGGATCGCCGCGCTGGCACCGAGTGTGGTGGTGGCCAGTGACCCCGCGGTGCAGGCGAAGCGCAATGCGGCGGCCGGTCCCTGTGCCCAGCGCACGGCAAGTGCCCCGGTGAACGTGTCTCCGGCCCCGGTGGTGTCGACTACCTCGACCGCCGGTCCGGTGGCGGTGGTTTCCACACCGTCCGGGCCGCGATACCGGGCGCCGTGCGCGCCGAGCGTGACCACCACGTGCGGGACGGGGTCGAGCAGGCTGTCCAAGTGCTCGGCCTCGCCGGTGTTCACCACGGCGACGTCCACGTGTTCCCACAGTTCGTCCGAAAGATGCTGTACCGGCGACGGGTTGAGGATCACGGTGGTGCCGTGTGCGCGCGCGTGCCGGGCGGCGGCCGTCACGGTCCCGAGGGGGATCTCGAGCTGGCAGACGAGGAGGTCGGCGGCGGCGATGGCCGTGCGGTCCGCGGTCGTCAAGCCGGTCACCGCGGTGTTGGCGCCGCCGACGACGACGATGCTGTTCTCGCCGGAATCGTCGACCACGATCGTCGCGATACCGCTCGGACCGTCGATCACCCGCAGCCCGGTGGTGTCCACGCCGGACTCGGTGAGCACTGCGCGCAGCCGCGGGGCGAATACGTCGGTGCCGATCGCGCCCAGGAACATGGTCTGCCCGCCGGCCCGGCTCGCCGCGATCGCCTGGTTGGCGCCTTTACCGCCCGGCACCATCGTGAAACCGCGGCCGAGCACCGTCTCACCCGGTGCGGGACGGGCCGCGGTGGTGGTCACCAGGTCCATGTTGATACTGCCGAGTACGGCGATCAGTGGCGAGGTCACGGGGAGAACGTAACGCGTGAGCGCCGGTGAAATCCGGTTTTCGTGGTGCGTAGGCTATATACCTATGACGGCAGCAGAGACCACCGCTGAGTTCGATATGCGTGAGGCCGTGCACGGGGCTGCGCGCCGGGCGCGGGTTGCGTCCCGGGTGCTCGCCCAGCTCACCACGGCCCGGAAGAACGAAGCGCTGCACGCCGCGGCGGATGCGCTGCTGGCCGCCGCGGATACGGTGGTGGAAGCCAACGGCGAGGATTTGGTGGCCGCCAAGGCGGCCGGCACCGAGGATTCGCTGCTCGACCGGCTGCGGCTCACCAAGGACCGGGTCGACGGGATCGCCGCGGGCCTGCGCCAGGTGGCGGCCCTGCCGGATCCGGTGGGTGTGGTGGAACGCGGGTCGACGCTGCCCAACGGGCTCGAGATCCGGCAGGTCCGGGTGCCGCTCGGGGTGGTCGGCATGGTGTACGAGGCCCGGCCGAATGTCACCGTGGACGCCTTCGGGCTGGCGTTGAAATCGGGTAACGCGGCGCTGCTGCGCGGGTCGTCGTCGGCGGCCCGGTCCAATGCCGCGCTGGTCGAGGTGCTGCGGTCCGCGCTCACCGAGGCGGGTCTCCCGGCCGACGCCGTCCAGCTGCTGCCCAGCGCGGACCGCTCCAGCGTGACCCACCTGATCCAGGCGCGGGGCCTGGTGGATGTGGTGATCCCGCGCGGCGGCGCCGGCCTCATCAACGCCGTGGTGCGTGACGCCCAGGTCCCGACCATCGAAACCGGTACCGGCAACTGCCACGTCTACGTCCATTCCGGCGCCGACCTCGATATGGCCGAGGAAATCCTGATCAACGCCAAAACCCGCCGGCCCAGCGTGTGCAATGCCGCCGAAACCGTGCTGATCGACGCCGCTATCGCCGAAACCGCCTTGCCGCGGCTGGGTAAGGCCCTGTCCGATAAGGGCGTCACCCTGCACGGCGATCTCGACGGTATGACTCCGGCCACGGACAAGGATTGGGCCGAGGAATACCTGACCCTCGATATCGCGGTGAAAATCGTCGACGATCTCGACGCCGCCGTCGACCACATCAACACCTGGGGCACCGGCCACACCGAAGCCATCGTCACCGGCGAACTTGCGGCGGCCGACGAGTTCACCCGCCGGGTGGATGCCGCGGCGGTCATGGTCAACGCGTCCACCGCCTTCACCGACGGTGAGCAGTTCGGCTTCGGCGCCGAAATCGGTATCTCCACCCAGAAACTGCACGCCCGCGGCCCGATGGGATTGCCGGAACTCACCTCGTCGAAGTGGGTTGTCCGCGGATCCGGTCAGATTCGCCCCGCGTAGGACCACATCGGCCGCGTCGACGTGGGACCCGGCCCGCAACCCTGAGCCGTGGTCGCTATGGCCCCGCTGCCGGGGTTTCAGTACCGAACGACATCGGCACGACCGCCGAGCAGTTCGCCATCGGCCATCACCAGACCGACTAGTTCGGCGAGGGCGAGCCACTCCCGGTCGTGCCACATTTCCAGCGCGGTCAGGTGCGGCACGACGACCACCTCGGCGTTGTGGTTCAGGACGTGCTCCATCGCGATCAGCACAGCCAACCGCGGCGCTGCCGTATCCGTGACCGCCGTGTACACCACGGTCAGATGATGCCGCTGTGTCAAGTCATCGATCTCGCTACGGTTTGCTTCGGATCGATGCAGCAGAATCGCGCGTCTCAGGTCAGTGGGCACCGCGTACCTCTTCCGGCAGAGCCGCCCACAGGTCTGCGATGGTGTTCCCCATGTCGCGTCGCAGCCGGGCGATATCGGCCGACGATCCCGGGTGGGCCCGGTGCCGGGCGCCGGATTCTGCGCGCAAGGCGGCGGCGACTCGTTGCAACGTTGTGAGATCGACCGGAGTATCGCGATCCAGTAGCGGCAACGCCGCTCGCAGATGTTGTCGGCGGACGTGGCATCGGCCCTGCGGGTTGGCGGAAACGGGCTGATCCTCGATGTGGCTGTTCATCTCATCCCCTGCGTGATCGGTTGTGGCGCACTGCGGCGGCGGGACCGATGTCCACGGCCGGTGGGTGGACTCACGCGAGCCTGGCCGAGGCAACAGGTGTGGATCCGAAATCTGTCGAACGCTGGGTGAACCTCGGCCGGATCCCGCGGCGGCGCACCGCAATCCACGCTGCGGAGTGTCTGGGTGAGGATGCTCATGTCCTTTGGCCCGCCCTCCGGCAGGCGCGGCCGGCGCGTGCAGTGAGTCCTGAACTCGTCGCCCTCCACGATCAGCGAGCCGACGTCCCGGCATCGGCGTTCGTCAACCTGTTCGCCGCAGCGTCCGACCGCATCGACGTCCTGGTCTACGCGGCCGTATTCCTCCACGAGGCGTACCCACGGCTCAATGATCTGTTGATCGAACGGGCACGGGCGGGCTGCTCGATACGAATAGCCGTGGGTGACGCCGACAGTGTCAACGTCCGGCAACGCGGCACAGAAGAAAAGTTCGGGCACGGCATCGAATCCCGTTGCCGTCTCGGCCTGATGCACTACCGGGCACTGCGATCGGTGCCGGGCATCGAACTGCGCACCCACGGCACGACGCTCTACAACAGCATCTACCGCGCTGACGATCAGATGTTGGTCAACGCGCATGTGTGGGGAGTGAATGCCTACGGGGCGCCCGTCTGGCATCTGCGCCGTACCATCGACGGTGGCCTGTTCGATACCTACACGTCGAGTTTCGACGCCGTGTGGCAAACGGCCCGACCGGTGGAGGGGTGAACCGATGGCGCGCACCGAGTTCTACGACGACCCGGCGGCACCGCAGCCGAACAGTCTCGTAGTCGCGGCTTCCGCCGTGGTGTGCGACGACAGCGGTCACATACTGCTACAGCGGCGTGCCGACAGCGGCCTGTGGGCGCTTCCCGGGGGCGGCATGGAGATGACCGACAGTCTCCCCGGCTGCGCTGTGCGAGAGGTCAAAGAGGAAACCGGCCTCGATATCGAGATCACCGGACTCGTCGGAACCTACACCGACCCCCGCCACGTGATCGCTTACAGCGACGGCGAGGTCCGGCGCCAGTTCAACGTATGCTTTCGGGCTCGTGTCGTCGGCGGTGACCTCACTATCTCCGATGAATCCACCGAACTGCGGTTTGTCGCCCCTGCACAACTCGAAGTTCTCGACATGCATCACACGCAGCGACTGAGGCTGACCCACTATCTGGAGGGGCGAACCAGCCCCTACCTTGGGTGAAAACCGAGACCGACCGGGCAGCCGAACACCCGAGCCCGATGGCACCGTAGTCCGTCTGTCACATGCCACAGTGGTGCGGACCGGCCCTACACGCGGACTGGTCGGCTCGGCTCGGTGGTGAGCTGGGTCTCTTGGCTCCGGGGGACGAGGTCCGCCGGCTGGGGGCCCGGTAGCGTGGGATGGGCAGAGTTCGACGGAAGGACGCCCCATGGAGCCCGCGAGTTCCCCCATCCCGCCGGTTCAGGAGCCGATCTTCGCGTCGGTCGATGATGTGCAGGTCCGGCTCGCCGAAACCGGCTATCTGGCCGATAAAGCGACCGCTACCTCGGTTTTCCTGGCGGATCGTCTCGGTAAGCCGCTGCTCGTCGAGGGTCCGGCCGGTGTCGGCAAGACCGAGCTGTCGCGGGCGGTGGCGCAGACCTCGGGCGCGGAACTGGTGCGGTTGCAGTGCTATGAGGGAGTGGACGAGGCGCGGGCGCTCTACGAGTGGAATCACGCCAAGCAGATCCTGCGTATCCAGGCTTCCGGGGAGAACGATTGGGCCGAGACGAAGGCCGATGTGTTCACCGAGGAATTTCTGCTGTCGCGGCCGCTGCTCACCGCGATCCGGCGAACCGACCCCACGGTGCTGCTCATCGACGAAACCGATAAAGCCGATGTGGAGATCGAGGGGCTGCTGCTCGAGGTGCTCAGCGATTATGCCGTGACCGTCCCGGAGCTGGGCACTATTACCGCCGACCGCAAACCGTTCGTGGTGCTGACCTCTAATGCCACCCGGGAGCTGTCGGAGGCGCTGAAACGGCGCTGCCTGTACCTGCACCTGGATTTCCCGGACGAGGATCTGGAGCGCCGCATCCTGGCCAGCCGGGTACCGGAACTCCCGCAGGCCGTGGCGGCGCAGCTGGTGCGGATCGTGCACGTCCTGCGCGGAATGCAGTTGAAGAAACTGCCGTCGGTCGCCGAAACGATCGACTGGGCGCGCACACTGCTAGCGCTCGGGCATACCGACCTCGACGATACGACGGTGCGCGAAACCCTCGGGGTCGTGCTGAAGCATCGCAGCGACCACCAGCGCGCGCTGGCCGAGCTGAAACCGGTCTGATCATGGCGGTCACCGAGGACCGGCCCCTGGCCCCACACGGACTGCCGGGGCATCTGGTGGGGTTCGTCGAGGCGCTGCGGGCACGCGGGATCCCGGTGGGGCCCTCGGAAACGGTGGACGCGGGCCGTGTGCTGTCCGTCCTCGATCTCATGGACCGGGAAGCCGTACGGGAGGGCTTGGCCTGCGCCCTGCTGCGGCGCACCACCCACCGCGCCACCTACGACGGCCTGTTCGACCTGTGGTTCCCTGTCGCCATCGGGGAGCGCGACGCCGCCGCGGAAATCGAATTGCCGTACCGCGACGACGGCCGCCTCGACGTACCGGCGCTGCGCCAGATGCTGGCCGAGATGCTGGCCGACGAGAACTCCGGCGGCGCGCAGGCGCTGATGGCCGCGCAGCTGGTGGAGCAGCTCGGGCAGTACCAGTCGGCGCGCGGCGCGTCGTTCTCGTCGTATCAGGCGCTCAAGGAGATCCAGCCGCAAACCCTGCTGGCGCAGATCCTGGCCGGAATGGCCACCCCGGATATGAGCGATTTCGAGACCGAGATCGCGCGCCGGACGGCCCGCGGCCGGATCGACAACTTCCGCCGGACGGTGGAGGCCGAGACGCGGCGGCGGGTGGCCGAACGGATCGGCCGGGAGCGGGTCGCTTCGTACGGGGTCGCCCGGCAGGCCGAGGATGTGGATTTCCTGCGTGCCTCGCAGAACGAGCTGGCCGAGCTGAAACGCAGTACACAGCGTCTCGCGCGGATCCTGGCGTCGCGGCTGGCCGTGCGCCGGCGGCACGCCAAGCGCGGCGAGATCGACCTGCGAAAAACGCTGCGCAAATCCATGTCGACCGGTGGCGTCCCGATCGACCTGGTGAACCGCAAACCGCGGCCCGGCCGCCCCGAACTGGTGCTGCTGTGCGATGTGTCCGGTTCGGTCGCCGGTTTCAGCAATTTCACGTTGTTGCTGGTGAGTGCCCTGCGCGAGCAGTTCTCGAAGGTGCGTATCTTCGCCTTCGTCGACAACACCGACGAGGTGACCCGGTTCTTCGATCCGCACACCCGGCTCGACGAGGCCATGCAGCGGATCTTCGCCGAGGCCGATATCGTCGGTTTCAACGGCCACTCCGACTACGGCAGCGCCCTGACCAGCTTCGCCGACGGATTCACCGACGCGGTCACCAGTCGTAGCTCGCTGCTGATCCTCGGTGACGCCCGCACCAACTACCGCGACCCGGAACTGTCCACCCTGTCCGAACTGGTCGCCGTCGCCAAGCACGCCCACTGGCTCAATCCGGAACCGCGCCAGAACTGGGGTTCCGGCGATTCGGCCGCCGACCGCTACCAGCAGGTCATCGAAATGCACGAATGCCGGTCCGCGTCCCAGCTCACGGCCGTGGTCTCCCGGCTGCTGCCGGTCTGACCGGGACCCGCCGGGAACACCCCGTTAAGCTCGACACTCATGCGCGGAACAGGCCAGGGCGGACCCAAGCTGGGGGTGATGGGTGGCACCTTCGATCCCATCCACCATGGGCACCTGGTTGCGGCCAGTGAGGTCGCCCACCGGTTCGACCTCGACGAGGTCGTGTTCGTACCGACCGGCCAGCCGTGGCAGAAATCGGGCCGGCGGGTCAGTCCGGCCGAGGACCGCTACCTGATGACGGTGATCGCCACCGCCTCCAACCCGCGGTTCTCGGTGAGCCGGGCCGACGTGGACCGCAGCAAGATGACCTATACGGTCGACACCCTGCGCGACCTGCACGCCCAGCGTCCGGGCGCCGAACTGTACTTCATCACCGGGGCGGACGCGCTGGCCAGCATCCTCACCTGGCAGGATTGGGCGGAACTGTTCGAGCTGGCGAAATTCGTGGGTGTCAGCCGGCCGGGGTACGAGCTGAACATCGATCATCTGGCCGACCATCTGCGCGGTATGCCCGACGACGCGGTCACGATGATCGAGGTCCCCGCGCTGGCCATCTCGTCGAGTGAATGCCGCCGGCGCGCGGCCGAGGGCCGGCCCGTGTGGTACCTGGTGCCGGACGGCGTCGTCCAATACATATCGAAACGGCACCTCTACGTGCCGGCGCAAGCGGAAGGTAATGGAAGCGTGAACCGAGGACCAGGGGGAACCACACCATGACTGCGACAGCCGAGGCAGTGCAGATGGCGACCGTCGCCGCGTTGGCCGCGGACGAGAAACTGGCCGCCGATGTGGTGGTACTCGACGTCTCCGAGCAGTTGGTGATCACCGACTGTTTCGTGATCGCTTCGGCGCCGAACGAGCGCCAGGTGAACGCCATCGTCGATAATGTCGAGGAGAAACTGCGCGCGGCCGGGCATAAACCGGTTCGCCGGGAAGGGACCCGCGAGGGCCGCTGGGCGCTCTTGGACTATGTCGATGTGGTGGTGCATATCCAGCACAACGACGAACGTAATTTCTATGCGCTGGAACGGTTGTGGAAAGACTGCCCCGTCGTTCCGGTCGAGGGGATCGGTGGGCCCGAGGCCACCACCGATGCGGAAAGTGCTGGAGAGACCGAGTGACACAGAAAACCGGTGTGCGCACCCTGATCCTGTTGCGCCACGGGCAAACCGAATGGAACGCCAACGACCGGATGCAGGGGCAGATCGATACCGATCTCACCGATCTGGGCCGGCGGCAGGCCAAGGAGGCCGCACGGGAACTCGTGTCGCACAAGGCGATCGGCCTGATCTCCTCCGACCTGAAGCGGGCCTACGAGACCGCGCAGGCGCTGTCGGAGCATTCCGGCCTGGAGGTGGTCCGGGAGCCGCGGCTGCGCGAAACCCATCTCGGTGACTGGCAGGGGATGGGCGATGTGGAGGTCGATTCGCTCTATCCGGGCGCGCGCCTGGAATGGCGAATGGACGCCACCTACACCCCGCCGGGCGGCGAATCGAAGCTCGAAGTCGGCGCCCGGGCGCTACCGGTGGTGCAGGAATTGTTCACCGAGCGGCGGGATTGGCCGGGCGCCACTATGATTCTCGTGGCGCACGGCGGGCTGATCGCCGCGCTCACGGCCGCATTGCTCGACCTGCCGCCTCAGAACTGGCCGGCCCTCGGTGGGCTCGCCAATGCCAGCTGGGTGCAGCTCAGCAGCCACGGTCCGAGCATCGAGAAGCCCGGCTGGCGTCTCGATGTGTGGAACGCAGCGGCGAAAGTAGCACCCGATGTCATCTGAAGACCTGAACCGGCAGATTCCGGACGAACTGTTCCAGCGGGTTTCCGCGAAACCGGAACGCGCGCTACCCGATGCGCTGTTCGGCCCGGCGACCGAGCCGCAACAGGACGAAAACGCCGAGAGTGCCGACGGCGACGATATGCGTAAGGCAGTCTGATCACCAGGAGGGTCGCGCAGTGACAGCGAGGTCGGAGGATACGAGCCGGCCGGAATCGGCCGGGCCGGTACAGGGTTCGGCCGATCCGCGGCCCATACCGGGAACAGGCGACGGCGCTGCCACCGCCCGCCCGCTCGAAGAATCCGCGGCCCCGGATCCGGTGGGCCGGCGGCCGGTTCTGCTGGTGATCGCCGATTCGCTGTCCTATTTCGGGCCGAAAGGCGGTCTGCCGGCCGACCATCCCCGGATCTGGCCGAATCTGGTGGCGTCCGAACTCGACTGGGATGTCGAATTGGTCGCCCGGATCGGCTGGACCTGCCGGGACGCCTATTGGGCTCTGATCGGCGACCCGCGGGTCTGGGCGGCCGTACCGCATGCCGGGGCGGTGGTTTTCGCGGTGGGCGGTATGGATTCGCTGCCCTCGCCGTTGCCTACTGCGCTCCGTGAATTGATCCGCTATGTCCGGCCCGCCGGGCTGCGCCGGGTTGTGCGTTCGGTCTACCAGTGGGTTCAGCCCAGGGCCTCGAAGCTGGGCAGCCGGGTCGCGCTGCCGCCGGAGATCAGCGTGGACTATCTGGAGCAGTGCCGTACGGCGCTGGCGCAGCTGCGGCCCGATCTACCGATGGTGGCGGTACTACCGTCGGTGCACGACTGCGACGCCTATGGGCGGGTGCACCGCGGCCGGGAACCGGCGGTGCGGGCACTCGAGAGCTGGTCTGCGCGTACCGGTGTGCCGCTGGTCGATCTGAAGGCCGCCGTGCACGACAACATCTTCTCCGGCGACGCCAACCCCGACGGTATCCACTGGGGGTGGGCCGGGCATTCCGAGGTCGCCACATCGATGGTGAAAACCCTGCGCGAGGTGGGGTGAGCCGTGGCGGTCGTGGTCGTCACCGATTCGTCCGCCGGCCTGCCCGCGGACCACATCGGCGAGCTGGGGATCGACATCGTGCCCCTGCATGTGCTGGTCGGGGACACAACCCACCGCGAAGGTGTCGATGACCTCGATATCGACTACACCGCGGATTCGGTCAGCACCTCCGCACCGTCTCCCGGTGAGCTCCGCGACGCCTACACCGCGGCACTGGCACGCAGCGGCGGCGACGGCGTGGTCGCGGTGCATCTGTCCCGGCAGCTGTCCGCCACCTGGGAGTCCGGGCGGCAGGCCGTCCGGGATATGGGCGCCGAAGAGTCCGTGCGACTGGTGGATTCGCTCGGCGCCGGCCTGGCCACCGGGCTACCGGCACTGGCCGCCGCCCGATCGGCCGCCGCGGGTGCCCCGCTGGACGCGGTGCACCGGACCGCTGTCGCGGCGGCGGAGAAATCGCACACCTTCATCCTGGTGAATCGCACCGAACAACTCCGCCGCGGTGGGCGGCTCAGTACCGCGGCCGGATTCTTCGCCGGCGAATTGGTGAGCAAACCGATCCTGCAGTTGGTGCAGGGCAGGCTGGAGTTGCGGGAGAAGGTACGCACCCGGTCGAAGGCGGTCGGGAAGCTGGTGGCGGCAGCCGTGGCGGCCGCCGGATCCGGGGAAGCCGTTCTGGGGGTCCAGCATCTGGATGCGGCCGATGCGGCGGAAACGGTGATCGATCAGCTGCGTGAACGCCTGCCGCAGGTCCGGGAGATCCTGACGGCGGAATTCGGTCCCGCGCTCGGGGTGCACCTCGGGATCGGTGCGGTCGGCGTACTGGTATTGCCCGGCGGCTGGGGCTGAGCTCACCGCACAGTTGTGCCGGGCGGATCCGGTCCGGCCTGCTCTCGGCCGCTCGGGGACGGGTTCATCCACAGGGCACGGTTGTCCACAGGTTTGCCGAAGTGCCTGGTCGGGCCGTAGATCGGGTACCGCCGCGGGCCTAGCGTCGCGAGCATGGCACGACAAGACGAGCGGGAACGGGTACACCGGCAGCTGGGCGGATACTTCGGCGGCGGCCGGCGCGACGATTCCGGGATCGATGCTCCGCACCCGAATACCGCACTCACCGACGATGACGACGGCGTCCGGACTCCGCGCTGGCTCGACGCCGGGCCCGGTGCGCCCACCTGGCGAGAACGCTTGATACCGCCCCGATTCCGTGGCGCGCGGCTGGACCCGAGCCGTCGCGGTGTGGCGACCATGGCGGGGGTCGGGCTCCTCGCCTTTCTGGTCACACTGGTGGTGGTGTTCTGGGAGCGCCCCGTCGCGCAACCCGTACCGCCGCTACCGGCCGCCCACCCTGCCGCCTTACCCGCGGCGGTACCGGTCTCCGCCACCGCGCCCGCCGCGCCCGGAACCGCGCCGGCCCCGCCGTCGGCCGAGCTGGTGGTGAGTGTGGTGGGCTTGGTGCACAAGGCCGGTCTCGTCCGGCTACCGCCGGGTGCCCGGGTCGCCGACGCCCTCGCCGCCGCCGGCGGAGCACTCTCCGGTGCCGATCTGACCGGGCTCAACCTTGCTCAGCGCCTCGCCGACGGCGACCAGATCCGGGTCGGCCCCGCCGATACCGCTGCCCCGCCGCCCGGCAGCGCCACGGTGAGCGGCGGAAAAACGGTGGCGGCAGATCCGGATACCGAGGTCCCGGCACCCGCGACCGGCACTCCGGTCAACCTGAACACAGCTACCGAATCGGATCTCGACGCGCTGCCCGGAGTCGGCCCGGTCACCGCGAAGGCGATCATCGCCTGGCGCGAGACGAACGGACGTTTTACCGATGTCGAACAACTGTCCGAGGTCGACGGCATCGGCCCGGCCCGGCTCGCGCGACTCCGGGAACTGGTGACGGTATGACGGAGGCGGGCGATATCGGGTCAGGAGCCGGAAGCCCGCCGCGGACGGGCGGTTCGACAGCCGGCGGGCAGGCGAGCCGGTGTGCTCTCGAGAATATGGGCGGCGCCGTCGGGTCGGCCGGCGAACCGGATCGCCGACGAACCCGCGCCGAGCGGATCGCCGGCGACGACTCGGTGCCAAATCACTCGGGAGCATCCGGCGAGGTCGGTACCGGCCCCGCCCCGACCGGCATCATCAGCGGTGACCGCACACTTTCCGAGGCAGTTGCCGTCCATCGGCCTGCTGTGCGGCTATACGCCGATAATTACGCGCAAGTCGTCGTCCAGCCGCTGGCGGCGGATCCGGGGAGCCGGCAGGCCCGAGGCCTGGGTGTGGGCCTGGGTGTGGCCGCGGGTCTCGTTGTCGATATCGAGCCAGGGGTCGAGTCGGTCGTGCGTCGTTTCGCCTCGTTCGCCGCCACTTGCGCCGGTTTCGGCCGGGCCGTGCTCAGCGGGCGTCGAGCGATAGGCGCGGGCCGACTGTGCGGCGTACCGGCGGCCAGTGGGATGCGCACCGCCCGGAGCGCGCTCGCCGCTGATTTCACCGGTGCTCGCGCACTGGATGATGCCAGGGCGGGGAAGTGGAGCTGGTGGCTGGTGCGGACAGTTGTCCGGCTCCGCCGGTGACCGGCGCGGACAGTGCCGGGAACGCGGATCGAGATGACCGGCCGGGCGACGAATTCGACGGTGCTGCACGAGTACTGGACGCCCGGCTGCTCCCGGCGGCCCTGGTCTGCTGGGCGGTAACGATCGCGGCCGTCGCCGCCGGGTGGTTCGCCGGGGTCGTGGTGGCGGCCGGGCTCACCTCGGTGGCACTCGTTTCGTGGGCGCTGTTGTGGGCCGGGGTAGCTCACCGCAAGGAGCGCTACCGGGTGGTCGCGACGACGATCATCGGTGCCGCTCTGCTCGGCGCGGGCTTCGCGCTGGCGGGTGCATGGCGCGAACATCAGGTGACCGTGCATCCGCTCCGGGCGGTACCTGACGAGGCGACGGTGCATGTGGTGATCACTCCGTCCGACGATCCGAAACCTGTGCGGAGCAGCGGATCCGGCGCCGGCCGACTCTGGGTGGTGCGTGCCGGACTGCGCGAGTTCCGCTACCGCGACGAGGTGGTCCGAGCGGGTGGGTCGGTGGTTGTCCTGGCTGCCGGTCCGGGGTGGGGTGAACTGCTGCCCGGGCGGCCGATCGAATTCCGTGCCCGCACCGCGCCCCCGCGGCAACACGATCTGACGGTCGTCACGCTGCGCCCGATCGGCCCGCCGGACCCGGCCGGGCCGTTGCCTTGGTGGCAGGATCTGGCTGCGGGAGTGCGCGCGGATCTGGCCACCGTTGCCCGGTCCGCCCTCACACCCGACGCTGCCGGGCTGCTTCCCGCGCTGGTCGTGGGCGACACCTCGGGCTTGCCCGATCGAGTCCACGAGGATTTCGTCGCCTCCGGATTGCAGCACTTGTGTGTAGTCAGCGGGGCGAACTTTTCAGTGCTCCTGACCGCGGTGCTGGCACTGGCCCGGGTACTCACCTGCGGTCCACGGCTGTCCTTCTGTGCGACGGCGACCGCGCTGGTCTTCTTCGTCGTCATCGCCCGGCCCGATCCGAGTGTGCTGCGGGCCGCCGCCATGGGGTCGGTCACGCTGCTCGCCCTGCTGACCGGTCGCCGCAAACAGGCGTTGCCCGCACTGTGCGCCGCGGTGATCGGGTTGCTCGCCCTGTGGCCATCGCTCGCAGTGCAGGCCGGTTTCGCGCTCTCGGTTCTTGCCACCGGAGCCTTGTTGCTGCTGGCGCCGAGCTGGGCCGACTATCTCCGGGACCACGGCTGGTGGCGGTTGCCCGCCGAACTGGCCGCCGTTGCCGCCGCGGCCTTCGTCGTCACCACACCGATCACCATCGCTCTGTCCGGCAAGGTCAGCATTCTGGCGGTGATCGCGAATATCCTTGTGGCACCGGTGGTCGCGCCGATCACCGTTCTCGGGGCAACAGCCGCGGTGGTATCCACCCTTTGGTACGCGCCCGCGGAGCTGATTTTGCACCTCACCGGCCCACCGCTGTGGTGGCTGCTCACCGTGGCCACCGAAGCAGCCGCGGTCCCCGGTGCACTGCTCACCGTGCCCGGCGGGTCGGCGGGCGGGCTGCTCGCCGCCTGCGCTGCGGCTGCCGGGATTGCAGCGCTGCGCGTTGCGCGGCTACGGCGATACCTGGCGGCCACCGCAGTCGGCGTTGCTACCGCCTATCTTCCGCTGCTTCTGTGGTTGCACTGGTGAGCAGCGGATGCCGGGCTCGTGCGTTTCGCACGCCCGGCTGCGGCGTCCACTGCGCGACGGCGTATCGCCCGCTGACCCGGTCGCCCGGCCTCATTTCTACCCCGCCGAGGGCCATGCTCGGACGGCTATATCGGGCAGACGGCAGCGCGGGGCCGGAGGGGCGGATGGAGATCAGGTTTTCATGATTTGTTCGGCGGCGGGTTTGTTCGTGGCGGACAGGCTCAGTGTGTGGGCCGAAGGCCGGGCTGGACCGATCTCGATCTCGAGGCTCATGCCGTACGTCTGCACGCGAATGCGGAGCCTTGTGAGGCCGATCCCGGGAATCGTCGGGGTGCCGCCGTACGATCGGAGCCGTGAGCGAGCGAGCGGCGGTGCACCTGGTCCTGGGGGAAGAAGAACTGCTGATCCAGCGGGCGATTGCGGGAGTGACGGCGCAGGTGCGGGCGGACGCCCCCGACCCGGACTCCGTCCCGGTCGACCGGTTGCGGGCCGGGGATGCCAGTAGTGCGGAACTGGCCGAGCTGCTGAGTCCCTCGCTGTTCGCCGAGGACCGGGTGATCATTCTCGAATCGGCGGATCAGGCCGGTAAGGATGCCGTGGCCGTGATCACCGAAGCCGTCACGGCCCCGCCCGAGGGGGTGGTGCTGATGGTGGTGCATTCCGGGGGCGGCCGGGCCAAGGCTTTGGTGCCGGCGCTGCGGAAGGCCGGGGCGCAGGTCCACGAATGCGCCAAGCTCACCAAAGCCGCCGAACGCGCCGAATTCGTGCGCGCCGAATTCCGGGCGGCGGGAGCGCGGGTGTCCGGCGAGGTCGTGCAGGAGGTGCTGGATGCGGTCGGGTCCGAGCTGCGGGAGCTGGCTGCCGCCTGTTCGCAGCTGGTCGCCGATACCGGCGGGAAGATCGATCTCGCGGCCGTGCGGCGGTACTACTCCGGTAAGGCCGAAGTATCGGGTTTCGAGGTCGCGGATCTGACCGTCGCCGGGAACAGGGCCGGTGCGGTGGAGGCGCTGCGCTGGGCGCAGGACCGCGGGGTTCCGCATGTGGTGCTCGCGGACGCGCTGGCCGATTCCGTGCATACGATCGCGAAGGTCGGGTCGGCGGGGCGCGGTGACCCGTTCAAACTGGCGGGACCGCTGGGACTGCCACCGTGGAAGGTGAAGAAGGCGCAGGGGCAGGCGCGCGGCTGGTCACCGGCCGCGATCGGCTCCGCGCTACAGGTTGTGGCAACACTGAACGCTGATGTGAAAGGTGGGGCCGCGGACTCGGGGTTCGCCCTGGAGGACGCTGTGCTGAAGCTGCTGGCGCTACAGGGGCGTGACTGAGCGCCGCGGCAGCCGAGCCCGCCGGGGCCGTGACGTGAGTATCGGCCGTCGGGTCGAAGCTGCCCGGCTGGTGAGTTGGGGGCCGAGGCGCCGAAACCGCTGAGCGCGGGCGGCTGGGTGCCGAAGCCGCCCGGTAACCCGGCCGTTCCGCGGTACTGAAGCCGACGGGCCGTGAAGAGAGTGGCAGCGGTGCCTGACCTGGGGGTGCCCCGGGGAGATGGTCGAGGAGACGACGCATGGTCGTCCGGGCGGGTCCGGGCTAATCGACCGCGCTGAGCTCCAGCGCTTCCTCCGCGACCTCGTCGAAACGCCCATCCCACTCTTCGTAGACGGGGGTCTCCTCCTCGCGGGTAACCATCCAGACGCCGACCTGACTGCCGTCGTCATCGGCGGGTACCAGCACATTCTCGATTTTCACGCCGATACCGAGTACCTCGGCGGCGCGGATGACGCCGGGCAGATCCTCGGCTTGGACGACCGACTGGTTCGCATACAACATAACCATGGGCCGCATGCTACGACAGGCGCTGGGCCGCCGGGCGGCCGCCATCCACTACTGCCTCGGAAAACATGCGCTGACCGAGCCCGGGCATACCAAAAGCCGCCGTGGTCATCGAAGCCGCGGCGGCTTTGTGCGAAAGAGTTCGGTCTATCAGAGCTTGTTCAGCGCGAGGGCCATCGCCGACTTCTTGTTGGCGGCCTGATTCGCGTGGATAACGCCCTTGGAGGCGGCCTTGTCGAGCTTGCGGCTCACGAACTGGAGGCGCGCGCCGGCGGTCTCCTTATCGCCGGCCGCGGCGGCCGCCCGGAAGGCACGGATATGGGTGCGCAGCTCGGATTTCACCGACTGATTGCGCTGGCGCGCCGCCTCGTTGGTGCGGATCCGCTTGATCTGGGATTTGATATTGGCCACGCCGGTATCCTCTGGTTCCTGTCTGGTTCGGTCGGAAAAGTCTGTATGCGCGTACCAATCCTGAATGCGGCCGGCTCGGATTTCTCCGGGCACGGGGTACGGCAATGCCGAGTGGCCAGGTTACCAGCAGGGGCCGGGGCCGCGAAATCGTGGGTCCGTTGCAACACCGTGACCTGGCCGTATGTCGTTGTGAAGAGTGTTCGTGCGGCGTAAGGTGCCGGGAAGTTCGGCCCAAATGGTTTCGCAGCAGGACCCAGGTTTTCCCGGTGCGCGCCCCGATATCCGGCGGGGCGTCGATCCTCTCGGAAGGCGGCGTTCATGTCTCCCACTGCGCAGGAACGAGAAGCTGTACTCGAAGGTGTCGAGCCCGCGGATATCTCCGATACCAGGAAATGGATCGCCGAGGCCCTCGGCACCTTCGTCCTGGTGATGGGGGGTGTCGGGACGGCCGTGCTGGCCGGCGAGAAGGTGGGGCCGCTGGGGGTTGCGCTGGCGTTCGGCCTGTCGCTGCTCGTCTTGGTCTACGCGATCGGGCCGGTCTCCGGCTGTCATGTCAACCCCGCGGTGACGGTGGGGCAGCTCATGATGGGCAGGCTTTCGCCGATGAGTGCGGTGGGTTACATCGTCTCTCAGGTGATCGGCGGTCTGCTCGCCGGCCTGGTGTTGTTCGCGATTGCCAAGAACCTGCCCTCTTACGACCGCGCGTCCTCGGGGCTGGGCGCCAACGGCTGGGGTGAGCACAGCCCGTCGGCGGTCACCGGACCGGCCGGTGAGGTGGTGATCCAGGAGGGGTACGGGATGGCCGCGATGATCATCGTCGAGGTGATGCTGACCGCGCTGCTGGTTTTCGTGGTGCTGGCCGCAACCGACCGGATCTCCGAGATTCCGCAGGCCGGGATGGCCATCGGTTTCACCCTCGCGCTCATCCACCTGATCTCGATCCCGGTCGACAACACCTCGGTGAACCCGGCCCGCAGCCTGGCTGTGGCGCCCTACCAGGACGGGGCGATGGGGCAGTTGTGGGCGTTCATCGTGTTCCCGCTGATCGGTGGTGTGCTCGGTGCACTGCTGTACGGGCTGTTGTTCGGGCGGTCCCGGGAACTGCAGGCCTGATCCGGCGGCGCCGGGGCACGATTCAGCTCCAGTGGTATTCCCGGACCAGGCGATGCGCCACCCGGTCGAACAGCCGGCGCGGCAGGATGGCGCCCTCCCGGCGGATACCGTCCTCGGGGACGTCGAGTACCCGGTCCAGCCGGACCCAGCTGGCTCGGCCCTGGTGGTCCCAGATGCCGGCGCCGATCCCGACCCATTCGGGATCGTGGTCCCGGTCCGGGTTCGAGCTGAGCATCAGGCCCAGCAGGCTGCGTCCGTCGCGGCCGACCACCAGTACCGGCCGGTCCTTGCCGTTGTCCGGATCCTCTTCGAAGGGCACCCAGGTCCACACGATTTCGCCGGGGTCGGCGCGGCCGTCGAGCTGGGGTGCGTAGACCACCCGGCGGGCGCGCTGTGCGGTCGGGACCGGGGTGGAGGCCGCCGGGCGGACGGGGATGCCCTTGGGGCCGGTCACCGCCCGCGGAGTGCGGCGGGTGCTGCCGCGGACGAGTAGCGCTTCCACCAGTCGCGGTGCCTGCCGCCGGACGAGCTTCGGCCCCTGCTGTATCGCGATCGCGGTGAGCTGCTTGCCGAGACTGTTCCAACTGCGGGGCATCTCAGGAGGATAACGGCACACCCGGCCGGTGGAGTATCGCCGCGGGGCGGGACCGGGGGGCCGGTGGTCCGGCTCACCATGGGACGATGGTCGCCAGTACGCCCGATACCCATGAGGAGTGGAGTGCCCGCCAGCTTCGCCGATACGACGTTCACCGATCCGTCGCGGATCCGGAACTTCTGCATCATCGCGCATATCGATCACGGCAAGTCGACGCTGGCCGATCGGATGCTGCAGCTCACCGGGGTCGTCGAGGAGCGGCAGATGCGCGCGCAGTACCTCGACCGGATGGATATCGAACGCGAACGCGGTATCACCATCAAAGCCCAGAACGTGCGGCTGCCGTGGACGCCCGGGACCGGCGAACACGCGGGCGAGGATTTCGTCCTGCATCTGATCGATACCCCGGGCCACGTCGACTTCACCTATGAGGTCTCGCGGGCGCTGGAGGCCTGCGAAGGCGCGATCCTGCTGGTGGACGCCGCGCAGGGGATCGAGGCGCAGACGCTGGCGAACCTGTATCTGGCGCTGGACAAGGATCTGGAGATCATCCCGGTCCTCAACAAGATCGACCTACCGGCGGCCGATCCGGAGCGTTATGCGGCCGAGCTGGCCCATATCATCGGCTGCGAGCCCGAGGATGTGCTGCGGGTATCCGGTAAGACCGGCGTGGGGGTGACCGAACTGCTGGACCGGGTGATCGAGCGGGTGCCGCCGCCGGTCGGCGACGCCGACGCACCGGCCCGGGCGATGATCTTCGACTCCGTCTACGACACCTACCGCGGTGTGGTGACCTATGTCCGTGTGGTGGACGGCAAGCTGACCCCGCGCGAGAAGATCAAGATGATGTCCACCGGCGCCACCCATGAGCTGCTGGAGATCGGGATCGTCTCACCGGAACCCAAACCCACGCGGGGACTCGGGGTCGGCGAGGTCGGCTACCTGATCACCGGTGTGAAGGATGTGCGGCAGTCGAAGGTCGGCGATACCGTCACCTCCGCGCGGGGCGGTGCCACCGAACCGCTCACCGGGTATCGCGAACCGCGTCCCATGGTGTATTCCGGGCTGTACCCGGTGGACGGTTCCGACTATCCGGTCCTTCGGGACGCATTGGACAAACTCCAGCTCAACGATGCCGCGCTCACCTACGAACCGGAGACCTCGGTGGCGCTCGGCTTCGGGTTCCGCTGTGGCTTCCTGGGTCTGCTGCATATGGAGATCACCCGCGAGCGGTTGCAGCGCGAATTCGGTCTCGACCTGATCTCCACCGCACCGAATGTGGTGTACCGGGTGGTGATGGAGGACGAGGCGGAGCACACCGTGACCAACCCTTCGTTCTGGCCGGAAGGCAAGGTGCGCCAGGTCTTCGAACCGGTGGTGAAGGTCACGATCATCGCGCCGAGCGAGTTCATCGGCGCGATCATGGAACTGTGCCAGTCGCGCCGGGGTGACCTCGGTGGGATGGACTATCTGTCCGAGACCCGGGTGGAGTTGCGCTACACCCTGCCGCTGGCCGAGATCATCTTCGACTTCTTCGATTCGCTGAAATCGCGTACCCGCGGCTATGCCTCGCTGGACTACGAGGAGGCCGGCGAACGGGAATCGCAGCTGGTGAAGGTGGATATCCTGCTGCAGGGCGAGGCCGTGGACGCGTTCAGCGCCATCGTGCACCGCGACGCCGCGCAGGCCTACGGGCACAAGATGACCACCAAACTGCGTGAGCTGATCCCGCGCCAGCAGTTCGAGGTGCCGATCCAGGCGGCCATCGGGTCGAAGATCATCGCCCGGGAGAACATCCGCGCCATCCGCAAGGATGTGCTGGCCAAATGCTATGGCGGCGATATCAGCCGTAAGCGCAAACTGCTGGAGAAGCAGAAGGAAGGCAAGAAGCGGATGAAGACCATCGGCCGGGTGGACGTCCCGCAGGAAGCGTTCGTGGCCGCGCTGTCCTCCGACGCCCAGGCCGATAAACCGAAGGACAAGAAGTAGCTGCCGGTTTCCGCTGCCTCTCGCCCGCCTGGATATCTGCTGATAACGAAAATGTGACAGCCGTAGATGTCGACAATAGGCTGGTGGCGGATCCGCGCCGGATCGACGGCGGTGCGGTCGCCGGTGCACGCGAGAGTGGAGTTATGCCAATGGCGAGTGATCTGCCGTTCGACGACGAAGAAGAGGTCGCCGGACGGGGCGGTGACGCCGCCTATCGTATTGCCAGCGCCACCGCGCGAGTTGCCCGCGGCGGCGCGTATGTGACCGGTGGCGCGCTGGTTGCCGCCAACGGTGGCGGGGTCCCGGCGTCACCCGGGGAACTGGACAGCCGCAATGCCGGGTGGGCCCACAACGTCGATCCGGATCCCGATGTGCCCAGCCCGGTGGTCACCTTCCCGGACCCGGAACCGGTTGCGCCGCAGGATATGCCGTTCGGGTCGCCGGGCGATGCGAGCGTCACGATGCCGTTGCCGCACGGAACCTTCGATATCCAGGTCGGTCGTCCGGGGGAGTTCGGCTTCGAAGACCTGGACTCCTACAGTGCGCCCTACATGGACCAGGTCCCGGGATTGGAGCTGATTCCCGGCGGTCCGGACGGCGATTTTCCCGGGTCCGATTACGTTCCCGGGGCGCCGGGAACGGGTGTGCCCGAGTCGAATATCCCCGGTCTGCCGGAGTTCGGTCCTCCAGAGCCCCCCGGAGGGATCCCGGGGTTCGACGGTATTCCCGGCTTGGGTGGCGATATTCCGGGGCTGGGCGGGAATTTTCCCGGTGCGGGGAACGAAGGCCCCGGTGCGCCCGGTGGTTTCGAACTGCCGGCACCCGGTGATGCTTTCAAGACCGATATCTTCGATCTGCCCGGGTTCGGCCTGAATCCGGCCGGTCAGCCGAAGTCGGTGGCACAGACCTCCGATTCCGGCCCCTCCGACTGGGATTTCGGCTTCTCCGATTCGGCGGGCAGCGCGCGGACGATCGCGGGGGACGGCGGTTCCGGCGACGACGGCGCCTGGTTCGAGTTCTCCGTGGATGCCGGCGGAAGTGGGTTCGCCGGGCTCGCGCTCGGCGGTGCCGGCGGGTCGGTGCAGGTCGAATCGGATATGGACGTCGATATCTCGGTGGGTTCCGGCGGTGTCCGGGTCGACAGCGACTGGGATTTCGGGATCACGGCCGAGGACGCCTTCTCCCTCGACGATCAGCTCGATCAGTACACCGGCTGGATGCACGCCGGGGCCGCGGAATCGGCGTCCGGTGCCGGGCAGCCGGGGGTTCCCGAACCCGGCCGTCCGGCAGACGCCGATGCGGTGGTGCAGCGCGACGATGCCGCGATCGCGGTGGGCGGCAGCACCGGTACCGGAACGGGCGCGGCCTCGGCACAGAACGCGGCGGTGCCGGCGACCTCCGGGATGTCGGTGGCACCGGCCGCCGCCCCGGCCCCGCTGCCCAGTGCCCCCGCGCCGATGGCCGTCGCCCCGGTGGCGCCTCCCGCACCGGTTGCGGTTGCTCCGATGGCGCCGGTGGCGCCCGCTCCGGTGGTGGCGGCGCCGGTTCCGCCACCGCCGGTGGCGCCGGCGGCCGTGGCTCCCGCGGTACAGCCGGTCGCGGCGACCCCGTTGCAGACGACGGTGCAGCCCGATGTGGCGACCAGTCCGGTCGCGCACGTTTTCCAGCCGCCGGCGGGGCCCTCGCCGTTGACCGCCCCGGCGGCCCAGCTGCCGGATCTCTTCCACCGGCTGCCGCAGCCGGTGCCACCGGAGATGCCCACCGAGCCGACGCTGCCGGGTGATTCCACGACGGTGCTGCCGACCACCACGGCGCCCGTGACGACCTCCGACGGTGTCACAACGACACCGGATACCACGACCGCCGGCCCGGACGGCTCGACGACCACCGGCCCGAGCGCAACCACCACCGACGGCAGCACGACGTCGATCGGCGGCAGCGCGACGTTGCTGCCTGGCATCACGACCTCCCCGCAGGACAGCACGACCTCGCCGCAAGACAGCACGACCTCGCCGCAGGACAGCACCACCTCGCCGGACGGCTCGACCACGCCCACGGAACTCACCGAGACCACCGGCGGTTCGTCACCGACGAGCAGTTCCGGGGAGTCGAGCACCGCCACCGAGGGATCCTCGACCACCGGCGAATCCGGCGGGGTGACCACCACCGCGCCGGGCTCTTCCACCGGTGAAACAGGTAGCACCACCGAACCCATCGGTGGGGGCACCGGCACGCCGAGCGCCGGGGATCAGCCCTCGGGCACCACTGGGTCCACTGTCGATCTGCCCACTCAGCAGATCCCGACCGCGGATCAGTCTGTGCCGCAGGTACCGACGGTGGAGCAGCCGCAAGTACCGACGGTCAGCATGCCGGCCCAGCCGCCGAGCATGCCCGACGTGCAGCAGCCGAGTATGCCCGATGTGCCGCAGCCGATGCCGACTCCGTTGCCCGCGCCACAGGTCAAGCCGATCGCCGAGCACGGTGCCGCGGTCGTTCCGTACGATGTGCACGGGGTCGCCACCGCCACGCCCTACACCGATCACACGGTGCTGGGGTTTGCCGGTGGCGAGCTGACCGGTGATCTGTCGGCGGGATTCCTGCCGCATACCGTGACAGTGGCCGAAGACCCGGTTCCCGACCCCGCCTTCTGGGTATATTTCTGACGGTTCACGGCCGATCCCGGATTCGATCCGGTCGGGTGGGCGGGGGTGAAACGGCCGATCGTGGCCGCAGGACGTGTTGTGACCGAGACGAAGGAGCAGGGCTTGTCTGCCGTAGCCGGACCGCAGGCCGCCACGGTGAAGAATCCGGATGTGATGGCCCCGCTCATCCAGATCATCGACGAGTTGCGGGATGTTTCCCGCACCGCCAGCCGTAACGATCTCCGGGGCCGGCTCGGTATGGTCCGCGCCCGGGTCGCCGATACGCGGGTCAGACTGGTGGTGGTCGGTCCGCCGAAGAGCGGGATGAGCACCCTGGTGAACGCGCTGGCCGCAGCGCCGGTCAGCGCGACCGACAGCCCGATCAGTGTGCCGTCGATCGTGGAGTACGGCCCCGAAGCCACGGCCACCCTGGTCCGGCGGGAGGGCGGCGGCCGGGTCCGGCGGCAGCCCGTGGACCCGCTGAACCCGGGCCCGGCGCTGTCGGCTACGGGTGTGATCCGCGCCGATTTCACCCACCCGAGCCCGCTGTTGGCCGAGGGCATCGTGCTGATGGATGCGCCGGGTGCCGCGGTGCAGGACAGCACCACGTGGTCGATGATCGCGGCCGCCGATGCGGTGCTGTATGTGAGCGATGCCGATACCGCCTACAACCGGGATCAGATCGCGCATCTGCGGCGGATCGGGCAGATCTGCCCCACGGTGATCTGTGTGCTCAACAAGATCGACCGCAATCCGCATTGGGCGCAGGTGCAGGAGCTCAACCGAGAGCTGCTCGACGAGGCCGGGCTGGGCTTTGCGGTGGCGCCGGTGTCGGCGCAACTGCACCATCAGGCGCACCGGGCCGGTAATCAGCAGCGGGCGATCGAATCCGGGGTCCCGCAGTTGGTCGAGCATCTGCGCGACTATGTGGTGGCCCATGCCGATGCCATGGCCGTGAAATCCGCGGTCCGCGATATCCAGCTCGTGGGCGACCATCTCGGTGTGGTGTTGCGCACCGAAGCCGACGCGCTGCGCGATCCGCGGCGCCGCGCCCATGTGACCCAGCAGTTGGCCACCGCCCGGGATCAGGCCGACCAGTTGCGGCAGCGCACCGCGACCTGGCAGGTCACGCTGGCCGACGGCAGTACCGAACTGATGGCCGATATCGAGCACGATTTGCGGCACCGGCTGCGGGGCCTGATGCGGGACGCCGAAACCGAGATCTCCGGAATAGATCCGGCCACCCGGTGGAAGCGGTTCGGCACCGAATTGGAGGGCCGGATCGCCGAGGCGATCGCGGAGAATTTCGAGACCGCGAACTACCGCGCCGAGGAGCTCGGCGAACAGGTCGCGGCGCGTTTTCCCGCCGAGCACCGCCGCCCGGAGCTGCCCGATATCCGGCCCCGGTACGCCTCGGATCTGCTGGCCGACGTCGCACCGCTGGAACCGCTGCAGAGCGCGAAAGCCGGTGTCCCCGAACAGTTCCTGTCCGCGCTGCGCGGATCCTACGGTGGCATCCTGATGGTCGGCCTGGCCACCAGCCTGCTCGGGATGTCGCTGGTGAACTGGTATTCGGCCGGGGCGGGCATCCTGCTCGGCCTGCACGCCCTGTGGGAGGACCGCCGGGCGCGCCGGTTGCGCCGGCAGGCCGAGGCGAAAGCGGCGGTCTCCCGGCTGATGGACGATGTGGTCTTCCAGGTCGGTAAGGAGTCGCGGACCCGGCTGCGTGAGGTGCAGCGGGTGCTGCGGGACCACTTCACCGATATCGCCACCGATGCGTTGCGCGCGGCGGACGAGGCGTTGCGGGTGGCCGAGGAGGCCGGCGCGCAGTACGGCGATCGGGGTGCGGAACGGCTCGCCCGGCTCGATACCGATATGGGTAAGTTGCGCGATCTACGGCAGCAGGCCGACAGTATCGCCGCCGCTTGACGGCGATCGTCAGCGCATACGGCCGATATCGCGGGGGCGGCTGCGCCACGGGGTGCCGCCGGTCCGGTCGTGCGCGGGCCGGAACGTACCGGCCGCTTCCGCGCCTTCGGCCCGGATCAGGTGGGTGACGGCGTTGATCAGGGCGAGATGGGTGAAGGCCTGCGGGAAATTGCCGAGCTGGCGGCCGGTGTAGGGGTCGATCTCCTCGGCGTAGAGCTTGAGCGGGCTGGCATGGCTGAGTAGTCGTTCGCACAGCACCCGGGCACGGTCGGTCTCACCGATTTCCACCAGCGCCGAAACCAGCCAGAACGAGCAGATGGTGAAGGTGCCTTCGGTGCCCGACATCCCGTCGTCGGTGGATTCGGTGCGGTAGCGCAGGACCAGCCCGTTCTCGGTGAGCTCGTCGGCGATCCCCAGAACGGTGGCGCGGACCCGCGGGTCGTCGGCGGGGAGGAACCGGGTCAGCACCACGAGCAGTAGCGAGGCGTCCAGTGTGGAACCGCCGTAGACCTGGGTGAACCGGCCGCGTTCGTCCACCCCGTTGGCCAGGACATCGGCCCGGATCTCCGCCGCGATCTCATGCCATTTCCGGGCGATCCGCATCTGGCCGTGCAGTTCGGCCAGGCGCGCGCCGCGATCCAGTGCGACCCAGCACATCACCTTGGAAGAGGTGAAATGCTGTGGTGCGCCGCGTACTTCCCACAGGCCGCGGTCGGGTTCGCGCCAGTTCGCGATGGCGGCGTCGACCTGGCGTTTCAGCATGGGCCACAGCGTTTCCGGAACGTGTTTGCGCGATTTCACGTGCAGGTACACCGCGTCCAGCATCGTGCCCCAGATATCGTGCTGCTCCTGGTCGAATGCGCCGTTGCCGATGCGCACGGGTGTGGCGTGACCGTAGCCGGAGAGGTGATCGAGGGTCGATTCGGGGATATGGCGTTCGCCACCGATTCCGTAGAGAACCTGCAGCGGGACCGGTTCGCCGTCGGGTCCGGTGGTGGCGTCGTGCAGGAAGGCGAAGAAATCGTCGGCTTCGCGGTCCAGGCCGAGGGTATAGAGGCCCCAGAGGGCGAAACTGGAATCGCGTACCCAGGAATAGCGGTAGTCCCAGTTACGTTCCCCGCCGGGTGTTTCCGGTAGCGAGGTGGTGCCCGCCGCCATCAGCGCGCCGGTCGGGGCGTAGGTGAGGCCCTTCAAGGTGAGCGCGCTGCGCTGTAGGTAGCGGCGCCAGGGGTGGTCGGGGAAATCGCCGAGGGTTATCCATTGCCGCCAGCATTCGATCGTGGTCCACATCTGGTCGGCGGCCTCGTCGAATGTGCGCGGGGCGGGCAGTTCGGACCAGGTGAGCGCGACATAGGCGCAGTCGCCCTCGGTCATCCGGGTGCGGGCGCGGGCTTCCCGGCCCTGCAGGCCCAGGCGCAGATCGGTGGTGAGCACCAGACTCGGCCCGGCGGTCGGATCGGCGGCGCAGACCGCGGTCGCCTCCTCGTACACCTTGCCGGTGTACTCCCAGGTGGCCATTTCCCGGTGGTAATCGAAGGACGGTTCGCAGCTCATTTCTAGTTCGACGGTGCCGTTCACGCATTTGACCGTGCGCAGCAGCATATGCCCGGCATCCCAGTCGGTCGGGGTACGCCGGTGTGTGCGGCTGCGCTGCTCGGTGCTGTGCCACGGGCCCAGGACCAGTGCGTCGCGCACGATCAGCCAGCCGGTCGCGGTCTGCCAGGTGGTTTCCAGGATCATGCCGCCCGGTAGATAGCGGCGGGCCGCGGGAACCGAATGCCCATACGGTCCCAGCCGGAAATGGCCGGCGCTGCGATCCAGCAGGGCACCGAAAACACTCGGTGAATCGGGACGGGGTATACACATCCACTCCACCGAGCCGTTGCCGGCGATCAGGCAGGTGGTTTCGCAGTCGGACAGGAATGCGTAATCGTCGATGGCCGGGAAGTTGTCCTCGCGACGCGGCGCCGCCGGGTGGGTGCCCGGCAGTCCGCTCGCCGGTGCTGCGTGCTCGGGACTCGGCATACCACCCATGATGTGTTGCCGAGGCCCGAGCCGCCACCATCGGTTACCCGGTGCGCCGGATCCGGGCGAGCCAGGCCACGACTTTCACCTTGCCCGCGGCGTCGACCGTCAGGTCACCGAGCTGCCCGGCATTGGATTCGGTGACCCGCCCGTAGTACTGGTCCGGCTGCAGGTTCTCGAGCTCCCAGCCCGGTCCGGCGAAGGAATCGCGGATGAGGTCTGCCCCGATACGCGGCCCGAAACCCGGCTCCGCATCGGAGAGCGCCAGGATGTGCACATAGCCGCCGGGCTCGCACAGCCGGTGCAGCGCGCGCACGTAGGCGGCGCGGGCCTCGTCGTCATCCATGAATACGTGGAACAGGGCGCTGTCGACGATGGTGTCGAAGGTGCCGAGCGGGTTGCCGGGCGAATCCGCGAGCGCGACCATATCGGTCACCTCGAACCGGGCGGTGGGCACACCCTTGGCCGCGGCATTGCGCCGCGCGTAGGCGACGGCGCTGGGGGAGAGGTCGACACCGAGGATGTCGTAGCCGGCGGCGGTCAGCGCGATGGTGTGTTCACCGGCGCCGGTCCCCGGGTCGAGTATCCGGCCGCGGATCCGGCCGGCGCGTTCCAGGGCGAGGATCGCGGGTTGCGGTTCGCCGATGATCCACGGCGCGGTGTCGTTGTCGTAGGCGGAGTTCCATACCTCGGGAGCCTGTGTCATGACTTCAGCCTGCAACCTCGAGCACGCTCGAGGTCAAGGCCCGGGGTGCCGGTACGCGGGTCCGGCCATGCCAGGTGAGCAGGGTTCGGAACCCGGTGTTCTACGCTGGTCGCCGTGGAGCGTATTGCCGGCTGGTGGGACGGGTTCGAACTGTGGGTGGCGGGGTTGCCGTTCATCCCGCAGTTCCTCGTGGTGCTGGTGGGTATGGTGCCGATCAGTTTCGGTATCGCCTATCTCATCGACCGGGCCGTGCGCCTGGCCGCCGGGGCGCTGGGGCGCGACGACACCGACGGAGACCGTGAGACCGGAAGCGAGGTGGGCTGATGCCGCGCTCGCGAGTACAGCTCGCACTGGCCGCGTTGCTGGTGCTGGTGGTCATCGCCTGGTTGTTCACACTGTGATCCGCCCCGGTGGCCGCGGATCCGCACGAGCTCGGCGCGGATTCGGCGCGGAAAGGTTCATGATGTCGCGTACCGGTCGCCCGGCGGGGCGCCGCCGGCTGTTCGCCACGCTGGTGGCGTTGCCCGTTCTGCTGAGCGCCTGCGCGGGTGGTTCCAGTGACGAGGTCGGTGGCGGTGGCGCCGACGGCAGTGGCGGCACGGTCGACCTGTACGCGTACGCGATTCCCAAACCCGGTTACGACGAGGTCGTGCCCGCGTTCAACGAGACCGAGGCGGGCGAAGGGGTGGAGGTGCGCCAGTCCTACGGCGCCTCCGCCGACCAATCCCGCAAGATCGCCCGCGGCGCCCCCGCCGATATCGTGAGCTTCTCCCTCGAACCCGATATCACCCGGCTGGTGGACGCCGGGCTGGTGGACCCGGACTGGAATGCCGACGCCACCCGCGGTGTCCCGTTCGGTTCGGTGGTCACCCTGGTGGTGCGGGCCGGTAATCCGAAGAACATCCGCGGCTGGGACGATCTGCTGCGCCCGGACGTCGAGGTGGTCACCCCCAACCCGTTCAGCTCCGGCTCCGCGAAATGGAATCTGCTCGCGCCCTATGCCGCGGCCAGCGACGGGGGTCGTGATCAGCAGGCCGGGATCGATTTCCTGAATCAGATGCTCACCCGCGTGCGGGTGCAGCCGAAATCCGGCCGGGAGGCCACCGAGACGTTCCTGCAGGGCACCGGCGATGTGCTGATCAGCTACGAGAACGAGGCGATCTTCGCCGAACGGCACGGTGACCCGGTGGAACATATCGTGCCGGACTCCACGTTCCGGATCGAGAATCCGGTCGCGGTGCTCGAACATGCGCAGCATCCGGAGAAGGCGCTGGCGTTCCGGGATTTCCTCTACACCCCGGCCGCGCAGCGGGCATGGGCCGAGGCGGGCTTCCGGCCGGTCGACCCGGGGGTCGCCGCCGAGTACGCCGCGGAGTTCCCGGAACCGGCCACGCTGTACACCATCGCCGACCTGGGCGGGTGGGAAACGGTGGAGGCCGAACTGTTCGCTCCCGACTCCGGCGCCATCGCGATCGCCTACGACAACGCGACCGAGTAGCCGGGTGACCCGGACCACACGCGATACTCGATACTCGTGACCGAACACAGCCCCGACACCGCACCCGCGCCCGCCGCGGCCGCGGCGCGCGACGAACCCACCCGCCGCCCGCTGGGCTCCTGGCTGCGGTTCACCGGTTCGGTGGGCCCGCTCGGTATCGCCACCGCCATGCTCTGGCTGAGCGTGATCGTGCTGCTACCGCTGGCCGCGCTGACCTTCAGCGCCTTCGACGACGGCTGGTCGGGCTTCTGGGGCGCGATCACCGACCCGCTGGCATTGGCCTCGCTCCGGGTGACGGTGCTGGTATCCATCGTGGTGGCGCTGCTCAACATCGTCATGGGCACACTGATCGCCTGGGTACTGGTACGCGACGACTTCCCCGGCAAGGGCATGGTCAATGCGTTGATCGATCTGCCGTTCGCGCTGCCGACCATCGTCGCCAGTATCGTGCTGCTCGCGCTGTACGGGCCCAAGAGCCCGATCGATATCCATCTGAATGCCACCCAGCCGGGGCTGGTGGTCGCGCTGGCCTTTGTCACCCTGCCGTTCGTGGTGCGGTCGGTGCAGCCGGTCCTGATCGAGGCCGATCGCGAGGTCGAGCAGGCGGCGTTGTCACTGGGCGCGGACAACTGGACCACCTTCCGGCGGATCGTGCTGCCCACGCTGGCGCCCGCGATCATCAGCGGCGGTGGGCTGGCCTTCGCCCGGGCGATCGGCGAATTCGGGTCGGTGGTACTGATCGGCGGCAATATCCCGCGCGAAACGCAGGTGGCCTCGCAGTACATCCAGCAGCAGATCGAAATCGACCGGCCGGTGAACGCGGCGGCGGTATCGGTGGCGCTGCTGGTGATCGCGTTCGTCGTCCTGCTGGTGCTGCGGGTGTTCGCCGAGCGGACGGCCCGGAAGGAACGCGAGGCCCGATGAAACTGTCCACACCCAGCCGGGTGAGCTTACGGGTGCTGGCGCTCGGCTACCTGTTCGTGCTGCTGGTGCTGCCGCTGGGGATCATCCTGTACCGGGCGTTCGAGCACGGTATCGGCGCCTTCATCGACCAGATCAGCACCCCGGCCGCCATCTCCGCCTTCAACCTGTCCATGATCATCCTGGTCATTGTGGTGCCCGTGAACGTGGTGCTCGGGGTGGTGATCGCGCTGGCCCTGGTGCGCGGGAACTTCCCGGGCCGGCGGTTGCTGCAGGGCCTGGTGGACCTGCCGTTCGCGGTCTCACCGGTGGTGGTGGGCGTCGCCCTGATCATGCTGTGGGGTGTGGGCGGCTGGTTCGGGGCGATCGCCGAATGGGGTTTCCCGGTGATCTTCGCGCTGCCCGGGATGGTGCTGGCGACCATCTTCGTCACCATGCCGTTCGTGGTGCGCGAGGTCGAACCGGTCCTGCACGAGATCGGTGACGATCAGGAACAGGCGGCCGCGACCCTGGGCGCCTCCCGCTGGCAGACCTTCTGGCGGATCACCGTCCCCGCGATCCGCTGGGGCCTCACCTACGGTGTGGTGCTCACCGTCGCCCGTGCGCTCGGCGAATTCGGTGCGGTGATCATGGTGTCGTCCGGTTTCCCCGGTGTCTCGCAGACACTCACCCTGCTGGTGCACGAACGCTATATCAACGATCACAACGATTTCGGCGCCTACTGCGCCGCAGTCCTGCTGATGGGTCTCGCACTCATCACCCTGCTGTTGATGACGCTCCTGGAACGTAAGCGGGACGTGTCATGACCGTGCACGCCGGAGGCCGCCCATGATCACCGTGACCAACGCGCGTAAGAACTACGGTTCTTTCGCCGCCCTCGACGATGTCAGCCTGGAGATCCCCTCCGGCGAGCTGACCGCGCTGCTCGGCCCCTCCGGTTCCGGCAAATCGACCCTGCTGCGGTCGATCGCCGGGCTGGAGAACCTCGATTCGGGTGTGGTGACCATCAGCGGTCGTGATGTGACCCGGGTGCCGCCGCAGAAGCGCGATATCGGGTTCGTCTTCCAGCACTACGCGGCGTTCAAACATATGACGGTCCGCGACAATGTGGCGTTCGGCCTGACCATCCGCAAACGCCCCAAGAACGAGATCGCCAAACGCGTGGACGAACTGCTGGGCATCGTCGGGCTCGACGGTTTCCAGCACCGCTATCCGGCGCAGCTTTCCGGTGGTCAGCGTCAGCGGATGGCGCTGGCCCGCGCACTCGCCGTGGACCCGCAGGTCCTGCTGCTGGACGAACCGTTCGGTGCGCTGGACGCGAAGGTGCGCGCGGATCTGCGCACCTGGCTGCGGCGCCTGCACGAAGAAGTACATGTGACCACCGTGCTGGTGACCCACGACCAGGAGGAAGCCCTCGACGTCGCGGACCGGATCGCGGTGATGAACGCCGGCCGGATCGAACAGGTCGGCAGTCCCGAAGATGTCTACGACCGGCCGGCCAGCGAATTCGTCATGACATTCCTCGGTGCGGTGGCGCGGTTGAACGGCCATCTGGTGCGGCCGCACGATATCCGGGTCGGCCGGGATCCGGGTATGGCGCTGGCCGCCTATGAGGGGACGGCGGAATCGGCGGGCGTGACTCGGGCGACGATCGAACGGGTGGTGCGGCTCGGGTTCGAGGTCCGGGTGGAGATGCGTAATGCCGCCACCGGGGATCTGTTCGTCGCCCAGGTGACCCGCGGTGATGCCGAGGCGCTGCGGCTGGCCGAGGGGGAGACCGTCTACGCCCGCGCCACCCGGATCCCGGAACTGCCGGTCGCCTAGGACCCACCTATCCCGCTCCTACCGTGTGCGACGACCTCCCGGCATCTCACAGCTCGACATGCGGTGTTGCCCGGCGCGCCAGGTCGACGTGTCGGCCGGTGTTTCGGGCGAGGCTTTGTAGCCGCGGTCCGAACATTGGTCCAACTCGTGGGCGACCCGTGCGAGCCCACGTGCCGAGGGCGGGTCCGCTCGGGTCCGGCCGTGTGTTCTATCCGGCGGATCGGCAAATATCTGTGACCCGAGCTTCGGCAAAGCGGGGAGGGACACCGTCCCGGGCGCCCGGCAGCGGCAGTTCTCCGGGCGTTGACAGCGTCCTTCGTTCTGCGTGTCGAGCTGCGGTGATGTCCTTCTGTTATCGACTGTGATCCCGGTGCCCCGAACGTCGTGTTGACGTACCCCAGCTTAGCTGTAACTATGGGAAACAGTTAAGCCGGAATCATTGACGAGAGGCATGACGATGACGTCTTCAGCCACCACGGTCTCCGACGACCAGCTGGTCGCGCAGGCCCAGGAGTACGCGGAAAAGCTGCTGCTGCTGTCGGAAGGCTCGGTCAACCGGCATTTCGACCCGTTCGAAGATATCGACTGGGATCACCCGGACTTCGATGTCGATGCGCGCCCCGAACGCTGGATCCTGCCCGTATCCGGCGATACCATCGGCCGCCACCCCTGGTACCAGGCGCTGTCCGACGAGCAGAAGATCGCTCTCGGTAAGTACCGCCAGGCCAATGTCGCCAAGGTGGGGCTCCAGTTCGAGGCCATCTTGATCAGCGGCATGATGCAGCACGTCTTCGGCCTGCCCAACGGTGACCCGGAGTTCCGCTACTGCTCCCACGAGATGATCGAGGAGCACAACCACACCCTGATGTTCCAGGAGATGGTGAACCGGATCGGTGCCGACGTTCCGGGCATGGGCCCGTTCGTCCGGCAGTTCCGGCATATCGCCGTCCCGGTCGCGGTGGCCTTCCCGAACCTCTTCTTCATGGCAGTGCTCGGCGGCGAGGAGCCGATCGACCACATCCAGAAGGATATCCTGCGTTCGGGCGAGGAAGTCCACCCGATCATGCGCGGGGTGATGGCGATCCACGTGGCCGAAGAGGCCCGCCACATCTCCTTCGCCCATGAGTTCCTCGCCAAGCACGTTCCCGAATCGTCGCGGATGAACAAGTTCGTGCTGTCGCTGGCCATGCCGATCGTCATGTGGATCCTGGGGCGCGCCATCGTGACCCCGCCCAAGGCGTTCTTCGACGAGTTCGATATCCCGAAGAATGTTCGCAAGGAACTGTTCTACGGCTCCGCCGATGCGAAGCAGACCTTCAGCGACTACTTCGGCGATGTGCGCATGCTGGCCAAGGAGATCGGCCTGATGAACCCGATCTCCAAGCGGGTGTGGAAGGCCCTCGGCATCGCCGGGCACGTCACCCGCTACCGCTCCGAACCGCTGCGCGTCGTGCCCGGCAAAGCGGCCTGAGGGACGGTAGGACTTTCATGCCCTACGTCGTCACCCAGTCCTGCTGTAGCGACGCGTCCTGCGTCTACGCCTGCCCGGTCAACTGCATCCACCCGACCCCGGACGAGCCGGATTTCCGGACCGCGGAGATGCTCTACGTCGACCCGGCCGCCTGCGTGGACTGCGGTGCCTGTGCCTCGGCCTGCCCAGTGGATGCCATCACCTCCTCGAAGAAGCTGACCGACGAGCAGAAGCCGTTCATCGAGATCAACGCTGACTTCTACCGGCAGTCGCGCCCCCGCCCGATCCTCGCCCAGCCGGTTCCGGCGCCGTCGATCGATACCGCCGGCCGCGGCCCGCTGCGGGTCGCGGTGGTCGGCTCCGGGCCCTCGGCCATGTACGCTGCGGACGAACTGCTCACCCAGCCCGATGTACGGGTGACCGTATTCGACCGGCTGCCGGTTCCCTACGGCCTGGCTCGCTACGGCGTGGCCCCGGATCACGGGAAGACCCGCAAGGTCGCGGATCTGTTCGACGTGATGTCGCGGCAGCCCGGATTCGGGTCGTACTTCGATATCGAGGTCGGCAAACATATCTCGCACGAAGAACTGCTGGCCTACCATCATGCGGTCGTATACGCGGTCGGTGCCTCGAGCGACCGCAAGCTCGGCATCCCCGGTGAAGGCCTGGCCGGAAACGTCTCCGCCACCGATTTCGTGGCCTGGTACAACGGGCATCCCGATCATGTCGACGACGATTTCGATCTGTCCCAGCGGCGGGTGGTCGTGGTCGGCAACGGTAATGTCGCGCTCGATGTGGCCCGGATCCTCACCACCGATCCGGAAGCACTGGCCGGCAGCGATATCTCGCCGGTCGCGCTCGAGGCATTGCGGCGCAGCGAAGTACGCGAGGTCGTGGTGCTGGGCCGGCGGGGTCCGGCCGAATCGGCCTTCACCGTCCCGGAGTTCGTCGGGCTGCTGGGTGCCGATGTGGATATCGCGATCGAAGGCGACCTGCCGCCGCTCACCGGCGACCTGCCGTACCAGGTGGAGCAGAAGCTGAAATTACTGCACCAGGTGGCCGATCGGCCGTTCGGGCAGCGCCGCCGGATCGTCTTCCGCTATCAGAGCGCGCCGAGCCGGATCCTCGGACCCGACGCGGTCACCGGTATCGAAGTGGACCGGACCGAGCTGGTGCCCGGCGACGACGGCCGGGTCCGCGCGGCCGCCACAGGTGATATCGACCTCCTGGAGACGGGGCTGGTGCTCACCTCGGTCGGCTACCGCGGCGTACCCACACCCGGTCTTCCGTTCGACGAACAGCGGGCGATCATCCCGAATCGGGCCGGCCGGGTGCTGACGGGTCCGGAAGGCGATGCGCTGCCGGGCGCGTATGTGACCGGCTGGATCAAGCGCGGCCCCACCGGGTTCATCGGCACCAACAAATCCTGCGCCCAGGAAACCGTGCAGCAACTGGCCGACGATTTCAACGCGGGCCGGCTGGCCGAGCCCGCGGGCGGCGCGGAGGCGTTCGACCGGCTTTTGCGGCAGCGCCGGCCGCAGGTCCGGGCCGCGGGCGCGGTGACCCGCACCGCCAAACCGGTGCGCCGCTTGTTCGCCCGTACCTGAGGCAATCCTCCAGCTTCCGCCCGTCCGGTATCGCACCGGGCGGGCGGTTTTTGTTTGCGCGGGCCGAATTCCGTCCGGACAGCTATTGATCGGTTACCGGCGGCTGGTGGAGTCTGGACGGGCGTCCGGGTGTCAGTGGGGGTTTCCTGCGGACCTGCCGGCGGACAGTGGTGTGTCCCTGTGGGTTTCTGGCGAATCACCAGTTCAGGGCAGATTTCCTGCGTAGCGGACAATTGAACTGCCGGTTTGTTTTCCAGCCGGTATTCGGGGAGTTGTTCCGTAACTTCATCTTTCATCGCCGATTATTCGATTTATTCGAGCCATTGCAGCTAACCTGTGGTCGCTGTTTGGAAAACGACCGCGCCCATGGCTTTTTCGCAGGACGTGGTCTCGGTGCGTTGACGGGATGGCAAATGACTTCTGGGCTGGGTATCAGTATCGGCACGGTGAACGTTGTCTCGGCGCGGGTCGCCGAGCACGACGCCCGGCCGATCGTGCGGACACGGCGGACGGCTGTCGGATTCGACAACCGCGGTACCGCACGGCTCGGCGGAATCACCCGATTCTCCACGGCGGTCAGCGAATTCGCCGACCTCGGCCGCGACCCGGAATCGGTGTACGTCGATGGCCGGATCTGGGCGCCGGCCACCATTTTCGCCTCGGTCGTACAGGGGCTGGTCGCCGCCGAACCGGCGGCCGGAGTGGTCGCCACCCATCCGGCCGGATACAGCGCCAAACAACTCGACCTACTCCGGCAGAGTCTCGACCTCGCGGGTGTGGGCCATGTCCAGCTGGTCCCGGAACCGGTGGCCGCAGCGCATTGGCTCGATACCGAACACGGCCCGCTGGATACCGGATTCGTCCTGGTCTACGACCTGGGCGGGAACAGTCTCGATGTGGCGGTGGTGCGCACCGGGATGGACTGGCCGGATCATCCCGTGGTCGGAAAACCGGTACGGTCCTACGATTTCGGTGGCCGCCCGCTCGGCGCCATGATCGCCCGTTGCGCGGGTGACCGGGCGATCGGCCCGGCCGAGCCGGGCACCGGCACCGTTTCGCTGATGTCGTTCGTCGACCCCGAAGGCCTGCGCCGCGAACATATCCGCGATTCGCTCGAGGTGGTGCGCGGTGCGGTGCGCTCGGCCGGTGTCGCACTGTCCGATATCGGCCGCATCCTGGTGGTGGGCGGCGCGGCCCGGCCGCCGCAGGTCGCCGAAACACTCGCCGAACTGGGATTACCGGTGACGATCGCCGCCGATTCGGCGCAATGCGTGGCGCTCGGCGCCGCCGCCATGGCCGCGGAGAGTGTTCCGCTGGCCGGCTCGTCCCGCGCCAAACACGCCCCGATCTTCTCCGGCGCCGCCGTATTCTCCGCGGTCGCGATGTCCGCGGCCACCATCCTGGGTAACGGTGCCGCCGATACCGTGGGGCCGGAGCGGGACCGGATGCCGCTGCAGACCCCGGGTGCGGTGCTGTACGAAATCCACGGCGAAGCGCAGGTGGAACGTTCCGGCGCCGGATGGAGTGTGTCCTACGCGCCGCTGGAGGCCGGGCCGCGAATCGCTCCCGCGGGGGTGTCGCGACCGTACGGGCCCCCGATGCCTGGTACCGCGGCGGCGCCCGCGGATTCGGCACCGGATCGCGATGGCGACCGCAACGACTCGCACACCTCACCCCGCGACCGGCACGCCGACAACGAATCCCGCTACAACGATCCGGCGCGATTCCAGAACCCGATCCCGTTCGACCCGCCCGATCTTCCGGCTCGGCCCGATCCGGGCCCCGCGGAACCGGAGACTCCCGGAATCGAACTTCCCGGTGGCCCCGATCCGGACGATCCGCCCGTTATCGATCCGCCCGGCGGACTGCCCGGCGGGGAAACCGATGAGCCGGGGCAGGGTTCGGACAACGGCACGGGCCCGGTGCCGGGAATTCCCGATATAGGTGACCCCGGAGTGCCGGAGGTGCCGGGCGGGAGCTGGTCCGGTGGCCCGGAATCGCCGGGAGGCGATTGGTCGGCCCCGGGAAGCGAGTGGTCGGAGCCGGGCGGCGGGTGGACGGCGCCGGGTGGTTCGGGCGATACCTCGGCACCGGAGTCGGGGGACGACGGATCCGGTACCGGCGACTCGGACGGTTCCGGTACGGGTGACACCGGCGGCTTCGGTACGGGTGACACCGGCGGCTTCGGTACCGGTGACACCGGCGGCTTCGGTACGGGAAACTCCGGTGGTTATGGCGCGGGCGATTCGGGTGGTTATGGCGCGGGTGATTCGGGTGGTTATGGCGCGGGCGACTCGGGCGGTTACGGTTCGGGTGGCTCCGACGCAGGTGACTCCGGTGGTTTCGGGGGGAGCGGTTTCGGCGGCTCGGGCAGCGGCCCGGGCGGGGTCTCCTCCGGAGGATCCGATTCACCCGGCGGCTCGAACAGTGATTCAGGCGGGTTCGGTGGTTTCGGCGGCGGTCGTTCGAGCGGCGGCGATTCGGATTCCGGCGGTTCCGATTCGTCGAAGGGCTCGAAATCCCGCGGTTCCGATTCCGGCGGCTCCAGTTCCTCCGGCAGTGACGGCGGGTCCTCCCGGAGCAAAGGCTCGGGCGGGAAGTCCTCGGGCGGCGGCTCCGACAACTGACCTCGCAGAGTAGGACCACGACGCCATAGCCGAACTGCGGGGAAACCGGCTGATCCTTCGGCCGGTCGTCCGGCGGGTTCGGTGCGATCCGAAAAATCCGGTGCCGGGGAACCTGGTCCGCGGGAGAATCGAAAGGTGGATGTAGACGGGGGCCCACCGCGGCTGATCGCATTGGATGTGGACGGCACTCTGCTGAAAACCGGTGCGCCGGTCACCGGCCGGGTGGCGGCCACGGTTCGTGCGGCGGTTGCGGCCGGAGCGCATGTAGTCGTGAGTACCGGGCGAACCGTGGTGAGTACCCGGCCGGTTCTCGCCGAACTGGGTCTGGTGCGCGGGCACGCCATCTGCTCGAACGGGGCGGTGCATATCGATATCGAAGCGGCCGAGCCGACTGCGGTGCACACCTTCGATCCGCGGCCGGCGGTGACGGCGCTGCGAGATCTGTTCCCCGATATGATTTTCACCGCGGAGCAGGTGGGTTCGGGTTTCTGGGCGACCGGAATGAGTCCCGGTGAGTACTACGCCGGCGGGGAATACTTGGTGGTCGACCACCACACCCTGTGCAGCGTGCCCACACCCCGGCTGAACTGCTGGTGGCCCGAGGGCTCTGTCACCGAGATGCGCAGTCTGCTGGAAACCCTCGCCGTTCCGGATATCAGCTGGGTCTACGGTGAGTTCGGCCCGTGGCTCACCATCTCACGCGAAGGAGTGTCCAAAGGCTGGGCGCTGGAGCAGTTGCGCCGGACACTGGACATTCCGCGCGAAGCCACGCTGGCCATCGGGGACGGATTCAACGACCGGGAAATGTTCGCCTGGGCCGGGCATTCCGTCGCCATGGCGAACGCCCCCGTCGAACTGCACGCGATTGTCGACGAAGTGACCGCCGACGTCACAGCCGATGGGGTCGCCGCCGTCCTGGAACGCTGGTTCTAGGCGGCAGGCCTGCAGGGACCGCCCGCGGGGAGCGGTCAGGCCGAAAGGAGCAGAGGTCGCGAGGTCGCGGAGTCGTAGCGGTTCCACACGACCTCGGCGAGCGCGGGATCGGGGCCCAGGACCGCAGCGTGCGGCAGGCGGGTGTCCTCGGCGACCAGGCGATCGGTGAGCAGGCCGGGAGCCAGGAACCAGGGAGCTACCAGCAGTTTTCCGGCGCCGCGCGCACGTAACCGCTGGACCGCGTCGGTCAGTGACGGCTGGGCGGTGGCGAAACATACTTCCGTCGGATAGCCGGTTTGCGCGGCGAACCGGCGGGCCAGGCGGGCGGTGGTGCGGTTCGCGGCCGCGGAGGACGATCCGACCGCGGCCAAGGCGATACCCACTCGATCGTGCGGCGCAGTCCAGCCGCGGGCTGCGCATGCCGCGCGAACCCGGTTGTCCAGTACCGAGATCAGACGTGGATCGGCGCCGAGGACATCGGCCTGGGTCAGCTGCAGCCGCGGATGCCGGGCCGCCGCCTCCGCCAGCAGACCGGGGAGATCGACCCGGGCGTGGAAGGCGCTGCCGAGCAGCAGTGGGACCACGACGGCCCGGGTTTCCCCGGATTCGGCTACCGCGTCCAGGACCTGCCCGACCGAAGGCGCGTTCAGGTCCAGGAACGCCAGGCGCGCAGGCACATCGGGGCGCGCCGCGCGGACCTCGTCCATGAGCGCGGCGACGGTGGCGGCAGACCGGGGATCCCGGCTGCCGTGTGCCACCGCGACCAGCGTGGGTGCCAGCATCAGGCCTCGGTTCCGACCTCTACCGCGCTGAGAACGTCCCCGACCAGTCCGGCCGCGAGGGTGTTGCCGCCCGCGGGGTCGATCAGCAGGAAGCTGCCGGTGTGCCGGTTGGTGCGGTAATCGTCCGTCGCGATCGGTTCGGCGACGCGTATCGAGATGCGGCCGATATCGTTGAGGGACAACGATTCCGGGTTCGGATCAGCGCTGAGACGCTGTTCGTCGAAGCGTTCGGTGAGCGTGCCCACGATGGCCTGCGTGGTACGGGTGCCGTGTTTGAGCAGCAGCCGTGCACCGGGGCGCAGCGGTTTGTCGCCGAGCCAGCAGACGGTGGCGTCGAAGGTGTCGACCGGTTCCGGGGCGTCGCCGGGGGAGGCGATGGTGTCGCCGCGGGAGATATCGACTTCGTCGGCAAGGATCAGCGTGACACTGCGCCCGGCCTGTGCGACCGCGAGTTCCCCGTCGGGGGTATCGATCCGCTCCACGGTGGTGCGGATACCGGAGGGCAGCACCACCACTTCGTCGCCCGGCGCCACCGAACCCGCCGCGATCTGTCCCGCGTATCCGCGGTAGTCGGGATATTCGGGGGTGCGCGGCCGGATCACGTACTGCACCGGGAACCGCAGGCCCACCGCGTGTGTTCCGGAGTTGTCCGCGTCCACCGGCACCGATTCGAGATGCTCGATCAGCGACGGGCCGCTGTAGTACGGCGTCTCGTCCGAGCGGGTGGCGATATTGTCGCCGCGCAGCGCGGAGACCGGGATCTCCAGGACATCCTCCTCGGCCCAGCCGAGGGTGCGGGTGAGATGGGAGAACTCGGCGGAGATCTCGGCGAAAACCTTGCCGGCCGCGGCCTGCTTGGCCTGTTCGCTGGGCTCGTCGACACCGATGAGGTCGATCTTGTTCACGGCCAGCACCAGCCTCGGCACCCCGAGCAGCGCCAGCACCGCGGCGTGGCGGCGGGTCTGCTCGATCACGCCTTTACGGGCATCCACCAGCAGGATCACCAGCTGCGCGGTGGACGCGCCGGACACGGTGTTACGGGTGTACTGCACGTGCCCGGGGGTGTCGGCCAGGACGAACGAACGTTTCGGTGTCGCGAAGTACCGGTAGGCGACATCGATGGTGATGCCCTGTTCGCGTTCGGCCCGCAGACCGTCCACCAGCAGCGAGAGGTCGGGAGTGGACAGACCCTTGTCCACCGACGCCCGGGTCACCGCATCGATCTGGTCGGCGAGCACGGACTTGGTGTCGTAGAGCAGACGTCCGACCAGGGTGGACTTGCCGTCGTCGACAGAACCGGCGGTGGCCAGCCTCAATAGGTCGGACATATCAGAAATAACCCTCTCGTTTTCGGTCTTCCATGGCGGCTTCCGAGACCCGGTCGTCGCCACGGGTCGCGCCGCGTTCGGTCAGCCGGGAGGCGGCGACCTCGGCCAGAATGGCCTCGTTATCGGCGGCGTCGGACAGGATGGCGCCGGTGGTGGAACCGTCGCCGACAGTGCGGTACCGCACCGAACGGGTCTCCAGGACCTCGTCCTCACGCGGGCCACCCCAGCTACCGGGGGTCATCCACATTCCGTCGCGCTGGTACACCGGCCGTTCGTGCGCGTAGTAGATGGTGGCCAGCTCTACGTTCTCGCGGGCGATATAGCGCCAGATATCGAGTTCGGTCCAGTTCGACAGCGGGAACACCCGCACATGCTCGCCCGGTGCGTGCCGGCCGTTGTACAGGTTCCACAGTTCGGGCCGCTGCCGCTTCGGATCCCACTGGCCGAAGGCGTTGCGCAGCGAGAAGATCCGCTCCTTGGCGCGGGAGCGTTCCTCGTCACGGCGGCCGCCGCCGAATACCGCGTCGAACCGGTTCTCGCTGATGGCATCCAGCAGCGGAACGGTTTGCAGCGGGTTGCGGATACCGTCGGCGCGTTCGGTGAGGCGGCCGTCCGCGAGATAGTCCTCCACGGCAGCCACATGCAGCCGCAGCCCGTACTTCTCGACCACATGGTCGCGGAATTCGAGCACCTCGGGCAGATTGTGCCCGGTGTCCACGTGCAGCAGCGCGAACGGCAGCGGCGCCGGCCAGAACGCCTTCAGCGCCAGATGCAACAGAACGGTCGAGTCCTTACCGCCGGAGAACAGGATCACCGGCCGTTCGAACTCGCCCGCGACCTCACGGAAGATATGGATGGCTTCCGATTCCAGCGCGGCCAGGGTGTCGAAATCCGAGAGGCCGACAGAGCGTTCGGTGATTACGTCGGTCATGATGCGTGCAACCCACATTCGGTCTTGGCGAGCCCGGCCCAGCGGCCGCTTCGCGGATCGGAACCCGGCTCCGGCTTCCGTGTGCACGGAGCGCAGCCGATGGACGGATACCCCTCCTCCACCAGGGGATTGACGAGAATCGAATGCTTCTCGATGTAGTCCTGCATCTCGTCGTCGGACCACGGCGCGATCGGGTTGATCTTCACCAGCCCGAAACCCTCGTCGAAGGAGATGAGCGGAGCGTTCGCGCGGGTGGGGGCCTCCACCCGGCGGATACCGGTGACCCAGGCGTTGTACGGGGCCAGCGAATTACGCAGCGGCACCACCTTGCGCAGCCGGCAGCATTCCCCCGCGTCGCGGGCGAACAGGTCCTTGCCCAGCAGCGCGTCCTGCTCGTCGACGGTGTGTTCGGGGCGCACATTCACCACGTTCACGCCGTATACCGCCTCCACGGCGTCACGGGTGCCCATCGTTTCGGCGAAGTGGTAACCGGTGTCCAGGAACAGCACATCCACGCCCGGGCGTACCTGGGCAGCGAGCTGCACCAGCACCCCGTCCTGCATATTCGACGCGACGATATAGCCGCTACCGAAGTTCTCCTCGGTCCAGCGCAGCAGCTCCGCGGCCGTCGCGTCCGGGCCGAGTTCGGCGGCACCGCGTTCGGCCAGTGCCCGGAGTTCGTCGGCGCCCAGTTTGGCGGGCAGCTGTTTCTGCTCGGTTGTCACAGTGGGTTCTCCCGTCACCACGCTTGCGGGTTTCATCGCAGATCGGCTTCCTCGGCGCGAACAGCCCACTGCGCGAACCGTTCACCACCCTCGCGGAGTTTGACGAAGTTGCGCACCACGCGCTCGATGTAATCGCCGAGTTCGGCGCTGGTCACCTTGTGCTGGCGCAGTTTGCGGCCGAAACTGCTGTCGAGGCCGAGGCTGCCACCCAGATGAACCTGATAGCCCTCGACCTGATTCCCGTCGCCGTCGTCCACCAGCTGGCCCTTGAACCCGATATCGGCGATCTGGGACCGGCCGCAGGAGTTCGGGCAACCGTTGATATTGATCGTGATCGGCACATCGAGCTCGGCATTGATATCGGCGAGCCGCTGTTCGAGCTCCGGCGCCAGCACCTGCGACCGCTTGCGGGTCTCGACGAAGGAGAGCTTGCAGAATTCGATACCGCTGCAGGCCAGCAAATTGCGCCGCCACACCGAGGGCCGCGCCTGCAGGCCCAGCGGTTCCAGTTCGGCGATGAGTTGCTCGACCTTGTCGTCGGCGATATCGAGAACGATCAGCTTTTGGTACGGGGTGAACCGGGCCCGGTCCGAACCGGCGCGTTCCATCGCGTCGGCGACCTGCGTCAGCACACTGCCGGAGACCCGGCCGGCGATGGGGGAGAAGCCTACGGCGTTGCGGCCGTTACGCAGCTTCTGCACACCCACGTGGTCGATCGGCCGGCTCGGCCGCTCCGGGGCGGGGCCGTCGATCAGCTTGCGCTTCAGGTACTCGTCCTCAAGGACCTGCCGGAACTTCTCGATACCCCAGTCCTTGATCAGGAACTTCAGCCGGGCCTTGGTGCGCAGTCGGCGGTAGCCGTAATCGCGGAACAGTGCGACCACGGCTTCCCACACCTCGGGCACCTCGTCCAGCGGCACCCAGGCGCCGACCCGCTGGGCCAGCATCGGGTTGGTGGACAGGCCGCCGCCGACCCAGAGGTCCAGGCCGGGCCCGTGCTCGGGATGGTTCACGCCGATGAACGCGACATCGTTGATCTCGTGCACCACGTCCTGCTGGCCGGAGATTCCGGTCTTGAATTTACGCGGCAGGTTGGAGTATTCCGGCTTGCCGATATAGCGGCGCACGATCTCCTCGATCGCGGGCGTGGGGTCGATGATCTCGTCCAGCGATTCCCCGGCCAGCGGCGAACCGAGCAATCCGCGCGGGCAATCGCCGCAGGCTTCGGTGGTGTGCAGGCCCACGGCCTCGAGACGGCGCCAGATCTCCGGCACGTTCTCGATATCGATCCAGTGGTACTGCAGATTCTCGCGGTCGGACAGGTCGGCGGTATCGCGGGCGAACTCGGTGGAGATCTGGCCCAGGGTGCGCATGCGATCGACGCTCAGCGCGCCGCCGTCGGTGCGTACCCGCATCATGAAGTACTTCGCTTCGAGGAGATCGGCGTTCTCATCGCCGGTCCAGGTGCCGTCGTAACCCTGCTCACGCTGGGTGTACAGGCCCCACCAGCGGAAACGTCCGCGCAGATCGCCTTTGTCGATACTGTCGAACCCGTTCTTGGCGTAGATGTTCTCGATCCGGGCCCGGACGTTGAGCGGGTTGTCGTCTTTCTTGGACTGCTCGTTCGGGTTGAGCGGTTCCCGGTAGCCGAGCGCCCACTGTCCCTCGGCGCGGCGGCGCACGGGTTTACCGGTGCGAGCCCGCGTGGGACGTGCGGGGGCCTCGCCCTTTGCCGGGGTCTCGGCCTTCGCGGGGGTGGCGGCGTCGGTGCTCGACGTCATGAAGTCGCTCCTGCTGGGTATGGCTTGGGTCCGTGCTGAGGGCGCGAGGGGCTGACTCGCACCTGCGGTATCAGCGGGCCGAAATCCTCGAATCGGGGAAGATCACCGGAAAACCGGGACTGGGCGCAGCTGAGCTACCGGGCGGAACCGGGCAGACAACAGGCGCTGCAGACGCGCTTGTAGTCGACGTGGCGACGGGCCACAAGTCGAACTCCGGATGCGCGCATGCGACCCATTGTGCCATGCCGCGACGCGCATTCCGACCGCCCTACCAGTATTTCCCGTGCACTCCCGGGAAATCGCCTGGTTCCGGCCGGTTATATGTGACGGTCGTCATATTTTCTTGACGGGGCTCGGGACCCGGCGGGAAAGGAAGGCTTGACCTCGAGATAACTCGAGGTTGCAGGCTGACGGTATGAGTACCGAAACAGACGGGGCCGCCTACGCACCGGCCGATACCGATACCGAGATCGCAGCGATCCACGCTGTGGTCGACGCCGTCGCGCAGGCGCAGGCAAACGAGGACGTCGACCGGTTCGCCGCGTTGTTCCGCGCGGACGCCCTGTGGACCACCGGCCACGGCAAACGCCTGTACGGGCAGCCCGCGATCGCGGAGTTCACAGCACAGGTGCTGCCGGGTTCTGCCTTGAAAGACCGGGTCACCTACGACGTCGAGCACATCTTGTTTCTCCGGCCCGATGTGGCGGCGGTCAAGGTGCGGCAGCGCTACTACACCGGCGCCGGCGAACTGGACAGCGAAGGTGCCCCGCTGTACGTGATGACCGAGGAGAACGGGCGCTGGATGCTCACCGCCAACCAGAACACCCCGGTTATCGCAGGCTGAGCCGCGGCCCGGCACACTGGAACGATGACTTCCCCCGCCACCGCGACCCCGCACAGCGATACCGTTCCGGTGCTGCGCGATTTCGGTGGCGGGCCGTTCGGCATCTACGTCCACGTGCCGTTCTGCGCGACCCGCTGCGGGTACTGCGATTTCAACACCTACACCGCCGGTGAACTGGGCACCTCCGCCTCCCCGGAATCCTGGTCGGCCGCGCTGCGCCGGGAACTCGCGGCCGCCGCCCGGCAGTTCGCGGAGCTACCCAGCGCCACCCCGCCGGTCGAGACAGTGTTCGTCGGCGGCGGCACACCGTCGCTGCTCGGCGCCGACGGACTGGCCGGCGTGCTCGACGCGGTCCGGTCCGAATTCGACCTGGCCCCGGACGCCGAGGTGACCACCGAATCCAACCCGGAATCCACCTCCCCCGAATTCTTCGAACGCATCCGGGCGGCCGGGTTCACCCGCGTCTCGCTGGGGATGCAGTCGGCGGCATCACACGTCCTGGCGGTACTGGACCGCACGCACACTCCCGGTCGCGCGGTGGCCGCCGCCCGGGAAGCCCGGGCCGCCGGGTTCGACCACGTCAATCTCGACCTGATCTACGGCACCCCCGGCGAACACGACAACGATCTCGACGCCAGCCTGGACGCCGTACTGGAGGCGGGTGTGGACCACGTGTCGGCGTACTCGCTCATCGTCGAAGACGGCACCGCACTGGCCCGCCGGGTACGCCGCGGCGAACTCCCCGCTCCCGACGACGACGTCCTCGCCGCCCGCTACGAACGTATCGACGCCCGCCTGGCCGCCGCCGGTCTCACCTGGTACGAGGTCTCGAACTGGGCGGCCGGCGATACCGCCCGCTGCCGCCACAACCTCGGCTACTGGGACGGCGGTGACTGGCTGGGCGCGGGACCCGGTGCACACAGCCACGTCGGGGGAGTCCGCTGGTGGAACGTGAAGCACCCGGCCCGCTACGCCGACCGCACTGTCACAGGCGGTCTACCTGCCGCGGGCTGGGAAGCCTCCACGACCGAGGACCGCTACTTGGAGCGGGTCATGCTCGCCCTACGCCTGCGCACCGGCCTGCCGCTATCCGATCTCGATTCCTCAGGCGTACGCGCCGCGCGAGGGGTCGCCGCAGACGGTTTGGCGTCGATACGTGACGACCGCCTCGTCCTGACCGACCGTGGCCGCCTACTGGCAGACGGCGTGGTCCTGCAGCTGCTCGGCTGAGTGCTTGCGGACCGCCACTCGGCGTGCTGATCGCCGGCCGGCGATCGAGTAGTTATCCGAAGAGCGTCGAGTACAGAATCCCTCCCGCGACGACGGCGAACAGCACACCGATAATGCATTGGATCACCAGGTAGAAACGGCGACCGGGAAAATGTTCCCGCGGCTGCGGACCGAGCGCGCCGGCGAAAATCTTCGACAACGGTGACTGATAGTGCGTGCGGGTCAGGTGTCGGTCGCGCACCGGGATCATGGCGTCCGCGAACCCCAGTTCCATCCACGGCGCTCCGATAACCAGGCGCATTTTCGCCCACGCCGACGGGTAGGTGCTGACCCGGACGTGATGGAGCCCCGGCGCGACGGGAATGAAATTCGCACCCCACGATGTGTCCGGGATTCGCTGCCCGTCCACCGTGATCCGCGGTTTGCAGGCCAGATAAGCGTACGGCAGAAACGTCCACCGGTAGAACGCTGCGTCGATGACGATGCCGGTCTCGCCGGGCTCCGGAACATACTCGGGCATAGGCGATTCCGGGTCATGGCGGTACGGCAGGATGAAATCGGGCGGCAGCATGGTGCCGTGATAGGGCTGTCCGGGCGTGACCGGGCGGGGCACCGGCGCCCCAGGGAAGGAATGCTGCCTCGGCGGTGGAGCAAGCGGTGGCCGGTGCCGGTCTGCTGGGTTGTCCATGAGCTTCCTGTATCCGGGAGTTGCCGAAGGAGTCGGGCGAAGGGCGTCCCTGCCGCCCCGCTCTCGCGTCCGTGCTGGGGAATGTGCCGGGGGCAGCGGTGGCCGCGGACGTCCGGGCGTTACGCAGGAGCCCCTTCGGGCGCGAGCAAAGTCTCGAGAACAGAGGTGAGGGCTTCCTTGTAGGGACCCATATCCGTCAGGACGTCGAGCATCTTGGTGATCAACGTGGAGACTTTGACCGTCTCCGCGGCGATGCGGGTGGTCGCCTGAGCGGCCACCACCGGTGCCGCCGTGCCGCCGGAGAGTGCCAGCTCGATGGTCCAGCTGAAGAGTGCACCGTACAGCGCGGTGAGAATGTTCTGCACCAGTGTTCGCACCGCATCGACGATTTTCGCGGTCTTCTCCATGATGGTCGCCAGCGCGGCAGCCGCACCGCCTGCCGCGCCGATCTGATCGAGCAGGGTCGTCGCGTAATTGCGGTAGGCGATCGCGGTGTGCCCCGACCAGGTCGCGATTTCGCCGTCGATAGCGGACTGCCAGTCGCCACGGATCGCCGTGAGTTCTTTCGCGATCTCCGTCCAAGTGCCCGCGTACGCTTCGACCATGTCCGGGTTGCCCATGAGCGAATCGAACGCCTTGCGCAGCGGTTCGACATGTTCGAGCATCCACGAGGCGATCTGGGTGCCGACGAAAGCCAATGGATCGGTGCCGATTTCGGCGGCTGTCGCGCCGACTCCGATCGCCCCCAGGGCCGAGTCCAGATAGGCGTCCTTGTTGAGATCCGAGACGACCTTCCACGCGTCGTAGGCGATGGTGCCCTCGAGAATTCCCCAGGGTCCTTCCTCGCCGGCCAAGCCGACGTTGTGGTGTAGGAAGGCGTCTTCCTGGAAATATTCTTCGCGGTAGTTCGTACCGTCGACGATCAGTTCGTTGCCCTCGGGGGGCGCTTCGTCGTCGAACCCCGGCGTGTGCTCGTTGAGCCATTCCCCGATCTCGGTGGCCATCTAGAGTCCCCCCTTCGAATCCTCGATCGCTGTCTGCAACCCCTCGAGTGTTTGCGCGAAGGTGCCGTCGGTGCCCTCGAACGAGTCCGCGTCGGCGTTCAATTTCCCGGGAACCCCGGCGGCCTTCTCGGCTACCTTGCGGATCGCCGCCACGGTCGAGGCGTGATTGTCGGAAAGAATCCAATCGACGATCGGACGTGGGATGGCACCATAAGCGTCATCGGCGGCGGCGATATAGCTCGCCGCTTCCAGGGCGGCGGTCGTCCGGGCCATCAGGCTCTGCACGCTGGTCGCATGCTTGCGCAGGCTTTCCGGGTCGACCTGCAAGGGGGGTGCTGCTTCGTTCGTCATCGTCGCTACCTCAGACCAGCCAGGACTTGTTCCGGTAGTACTCGCCTTCTTCGTCCTCGACATCGGGGATCAGCGATGTCGGAGTCGCGGGAGGCGGAGGAGGCGGTTGGTTGCGGCCCGGAGCCGGCGGTGTGGGTGGCGGGGGCGCCGGTGTGGGTGGCGGGGGCGCGGGTGCGGGGTATGTGGGCTCGGGCCGGGCAGGTGCCGGGCCCGGGGACCGGTTCGACTGCGGTTCGTTCCAGATGGGGTCAGGATGTGCCGGCCGGTTCCAGGAGGAGGCCGGATTCGGCTGGTCCGACCATATCGGTGCCGGCGCCGCGGACCCGGGCTGCGGCGGCGTCCTCTGCGAAACCGGTGGCGCCGGATGGGGAAGTCCCGGGGCGGTTGCGGGGTCGGCGAGGCGGCCGGCGAACTGCTCGATGATGGTCGCGCCGATCGGGTCGTCGCCGACCACCTCGTGGACCGTCGCCGTCACTTCGCGGCCCAGTGCGGCACGGGCACGCGATAGGCAGGCCATCACCTCGGTGGACAGTGCGACCGGGCTTCTGCGCCGGATCCCGTCGGTGAAGCGGATATCGGTCGGCACGCCGTTGCTGTCGACGGTGACCCGGACACTGTTGTCGCCGGAGGTCTCGGTCACCGACAGTTGCGCGAGCCGGCCCTGGAGTACTTGGAACCGCTGGGCCTTCTGCTGCATCTGCTCGGCCCACTGGGCCAGGCCGGCGGCTGTCGCCAATGGGTCGTCCGACACCGAAATCCCCCCTGGGTACTGGATTCTGCTGCGCTCCGGGGGACGTTAGCACGGTCTTTCGGCGGCTGTGCCCGGGTGGAGGAGCGCCGCGGACATAGACTGGGTGGTGAGCCCGGGTGTCCGAGCTGGGTTCGGAGGAAGACGGTGCGCCGCCGGTCGGCAACGACGGCGTACAGCACAGCGAGGAGGTGGGGTCGATGTCGAGCACCGAGGATCGGCGCTTCGAGGTCCTGCGGGCGATTGTCGCCGACTACGTCGCCACCAAGGAGCCCATCGGCTCGAAGACCCTGGTGGACCGGCACAACCTGGGTGTTTCCAGTGCGACCGTCCGCAACGATATGGCCGTTCTGGAGGCCGAGGGATATATCGCCCAGCCGCACACCAGTTCGGGCCGGATTCCCACCGACAAGGGCTACCGGCAGTTCGTCGACCGTATCGCCGATGTGAAACCGCTCTCGGCCGCCGAACGCAAGGCCATCATGCAGTTCCTCGAATCGGGAGTCGACCTCGACGATGTGCTGCGCCGCGGGGTCCGGTTGCTGGCCCAGCTCACCCGTCAGGTTGCTGTCGTCCAGTATCCGACGGTCTCCGCGTCGACGGTGCGGCACCTCGAGGTGGTGGCGCTCAATCCGGCACGGTTGCTGCTGGTGGTGATCACCGATACCGGCCGGGTCGATCAGCGCATCGTGGAGCTCGGCACCGTCGTCGACGACGAGGATCTGGCCGCGCTGCGCGGCATGCTGGGCGCGGCGATGGACGGTAAACGGCTGGCCGCCGCCTCTGCCGCGGTGGCCGAACTGCCGGAGCAGGCGCCACCGCAACTGCGGGATGTGCTGATCAAAGTGTCCACGGTGCTCGTGGAAACCCTGGTCGAGCATCCCGAGGAGCGGCTCGTGCTCGGCGGTACCGCCAACCTCACCCGCAACGCCGGTGATTTCGGCCTGCACGGTTCGCTGCGCACCGTGCTGGAAGCGCTCGAGGAGCAGGTCGTGGTCCTCAAACTGCTGGCCGCCGCCCAGCAGCCGGGAATGGTGACGGTGCGGATCGGTGAGGAAACCCAGGTCGAGGAGATGCGCGGAACCTCGGTCGTCACCACCGGCTACGGCGCCGCGGGCGCGGTCCTGGGCGGTATGGGTGTGCTCGGCCCCACCCGAATGGATTACCCGGGAACGATCGCCTCCGTCGCGGCCGTAGCCCGCTACATCGGCGAGGTCCTCGCCGAACGGTGAGGGTGATGCGGTACCCGAACATCGTCGAACGAGTCGCCCGGATGACCGCTCCCGGCACTTGACCCCACCTTCGCCGACAGCTACGACGCCGGGGGAGCAGCCGTCGGGCTCTCCGGAGCCCTCGCCTACGGCCGCGACCACGGACCGTGCCCCTCCGTGCGAGACTCGGCGCGACCGATACGAACCCCAACGTAACCAGCGGCGCCGCCGAGTTCAGCGAGGCCCTGAAAGGTTTTGGCCCGTCCCTGCTGTCAGCGCTCGAGGCAATGCGGCGCAGCCGCGAGCATCGAGCGCCCACAACAAGGAACAAAAGGGGGCAAAAACCCCACGCCCGGGGCG